>JBGSXX010000020.1:0-122090 GCA_041751195.1 Pyrinomonadaceae bacterium
ATAACGCTTTCTCCGGGTTCCGAGAAATTTCAACATTTCTCACAGATTTAGCTCCTTAACGTGGGAGCGGCACGAAATTAAAATATGCACCGGTTGACCGGGCCGAAAATAAATGTAAACGATGACAAACATCGTTGTCAATAGTTATTTTGCTCGACGTGAAAAAAAATTCACACCGGGACGAAGAGCCGTTCGCGATCCTCGAAATAACCACTCCATTTTCCCCTTCGACGCCCTCTCCGGACGACAACAACACCAACGACAGCGTCCTGACCAGACCTCTTGGCGAGACGCGTACACGTCATTACCCCAAAATGGTGCATCAACTCCGCCTCCAAAGATCCACCTGTACTGCTGTGATACACGACATCCATTCGTCAACTTGCTAACCCTCAATGTTTCGTTCAGTTGCACGGAGATCTTAAAGCACTTTACCACCCTGTGGAAAACGTTTTCACACGGCGTGTCACGCGTGACAAGCAACGTGACACGCGTGACAAGCGACGTGACAGGCGTGACAAGCGACGTGACACGCGTGACAAGCGACGTGACACGCGTGACAAGCGACGTGACACACGTGACAAGCGACGTGACACACGTGACAAGCGACGTGACACGCGTTACAAGGCGCCCGACACGCGTTACAAGGCGCCCGACACGCGTTACAAGGCGCCCGACACGCGTGACATGGGCCGTTACACGACCCTCCGGGACGATGGCTAAGGGACCTGCGGCGCTGCCGAGTCGGGCGCGGGCGGCGGGGCGATCTGTGGGTGGAACGAGAGGTGGCGGGGCCGGTATACGCGGGATGCCTTGTCACGCACTCGCCCCGGGGGGCTCACCAGAAAACCTTGACAGGTTCTACAAGGTTCGAGTATGGTGGGTGCAATTCTTTTTTCCGATCCTGTCCTTGTGATCGCTGCCCGATCTTAGCGGAAGACGCCCTTCGCACCAGAGATCATCGTTGTTGGCCTTTTTGCCCGGAGCTAACTTGAAATGACAAATCCCCCATCTGCACGCGTGTCTTTTGCATTTCGTTACCGCATTTTTACCGTTATTGCCATCACATCGCTGCTGCTGCCCGGTCTGATCCTTCAGGGAACAGCAGGAGCCACAGCGACAGTCCGGACGCCCCCGGCACTGCCCTCGCACACCGCCGAACCGCCTGTTCCGTTCAAAGGAGCGTACGAAGATCGCGGAGGCCGGTTAGCATTTTCCAATGTATTGAACTTTCTTTCGTCTTCCGTCAGCGGCCTCGCGTCGATAGCAGGCGTTGCCGGTGACGCTGAAACCAGCACATATAATGCACCGCCTGTCGAAGACCGTGTCGGACTCGATGCTGAGGCAATAACAACCGAATCGGCGGAGGGATCGATTGAGGAAGCGGCTGAACCGGAAGCGATGACTGGATACTCTCAGCCGACGGGTATAACCGATTTCGATTTTGACGGTGACGGCAAGGCGGATGTTGGAAGGTGGCGTTCATCGCTGACGGAGTACAGCATTCGCAACAGCAACGGTGGTTCAATCACGACGGTGGCGATGGGCTCGTCGTCAGCGAAAGCGGCGCCGGCAGACTTTGACGGCGACGGAAAGACGGATTTAGCAGTGTTCGATGGGGGTAGCTGGACGATCAAGCTTAGCTCGAATGGATCGACGCTGACGCCGACGTGGGGGCAGAGCGGCGACATTCCCGTTCCTGCGGATTACGACGGGGACGGCACGGCCGACCTTGCAGTGTGGCGGCCCTCGACCGGAGTCTGGCATGTCAGCGGGAGCACGGCGGGCAGCTATACGGTGAATTGGGGACAATCTGGTGATATCCCTGTCGTCGGGAACTATGACGGCGACAGTATGGCCGACAAGGTCGTGTTTCGTCCGTCCACGGGAGTGTGGTGGATACGACTGAGCAGCGGGGGGAGCTTTACGCGAACTTGGGGATACGCCTCGGACACGCCAGTGCCCACTGACTACGACGGCGATGGCAAAACCGATGTCACGGTATACCGTCCGTCCACAGGAGTATGGTATGTGATGGAAAGCTCTACGGGCTTCAACTCGTGGAGCTCGTATACGTGGGGAAGTTGGGGCGACCAACCTGTGCCGGGTGATTATGACGGCGACGGCAAAGCAGATCTTGCAGTTTGGCGCCCCACGACGGGCGTCTGGCACATCAAGTATAGCAACACCTCGACCGTAGTGAACTACGGCCTGGGCGCCGCTGGTGATACGGCGGTGCCCTCTGCGTTCTTAAAGCAGGTCGGCGGTACCTTGGCGTCGTATAAACTTGCACAAGAGCGATTGGAACCAGTTAACTCGACGGGCGGTATAGATCTCTACTCGCAGAATTTTGCTTGGAGCACTTCTCTGGCAGGGTTGCCGGGCCGATCGGGCCTGAACGCGGGATTTGGAATGAGCTACAACTCGCTTGTCTGGACAAAGGAAGGAGCTCAGATATATTTCGACACGAACTACGACAACATTAGCCCTGGGTTCCGCTTCGGCTTTCCGACCATCGAGCCAATTTACTTCGTTCCAGGCCGGGGTGGAAGCGATCCATACTTCGCATTTGTCATGATCACGCCATCGGGGGGACGTGTTGAGTTCAAACAGATAGGTGTATCGGAGTTTTTCGAAACGAGCGACTCATCTTATCTGCGCCTTCAGACACAGGGTGCACCGGATCCGAACGAGCCGATAGAGGATGTGTCGATCACGCTGCGCGGCACGGACGGTACGGTGATGACATACGAGTGGGCGGGCGGAGGTTATCGCGTTTCCGAGATAAAAGATCGTAACGGCAACTACATCGCTGTCGACCATGACGAATATGGAGCACTCCGGACGGTGACCGACACCCTCGGACGTGTGATCACGGTAAACTATGACACTGAGCTTTACCCGACGACGATAACTCAGACGTGGAAGGGCACGAACGGTGCGGGATCGAACGTAACGCACACCTGGGCATCGTTCAACTACACGACCGTCGAGATCGACACTGATTTTGACGGGCTTACGGTCACCGGGCCGCCAAACGAGACCGTAATGAAAGTCCTCGAAAAGGTGACGTACTCAGACGGGAGCCACACGAAGTTCTATCACAACTCTTACGCTCAGGTTTGGAAGATCGAGAACTACGCGGCTGACAACCACAAACTTAACCACGTTCGAACCGATCTGCAATCTCCTGCATCGAACCAGACAGACGTGCCGAGATTTACACAGACAGCTTCGTGGGTCGAGAACTTCAACCTCGACCAATATGGCGTGGAACAGGAGACGGTGGTGACTAGCACGCGCACGCCGAATTCTCCTTATTCTCTGCCGGGGAGTATCTCGGGGACCGCAACGAAGATAGAGGTTGCGATGGCGGGGCACCCGCATAATGCGGTGTCCAAGACGTTCGTCGGTGAGACGGGATGGATGGAAGGTTTGCCGATCGCGACCGAAGATTGGGCGGACGGGAGCAGCGGCAGTGAAAGAAAACGGTGGACGTGGACAAGCTGGACGCAGGATAATACAGGTGTGAACGCTTCGCTGAATCCGAGGGTCATTGAAAGCCGCGTGGGCGATTCGGCGAATGTGAAACGGACAACGGTGGAGTATTATCTTGAGCCGTCGTCGACGGTCGCTCAGTATGGCCGGGTCAAGGAAGTGCTTGTTTACGACACTGATCTTTCGACGGTGCTCAAGAAGGCCGTGACCGAGTATGTTGATTCAAGTGCTTATCTGACGCGTCGGATGTTCTCGCTGCCGGCGAAGGTTGAGGTCTACGGCCGCGAATCGACGGGGCTGAACCTTGTTTCGAAGATGACGTATGCCTATGACGAAGGGACGTTCGGGGACAGCGGATTGAGCCAGAACATCTCGCCGGTGCAGCATGACGGCACGAACTTTGGGGCGTCGTTCATTGCGGGGCGCGGCAATCTGACGAGCACTACGCGTTGGAATGTTGAGTATCCGACGAACTCAGGCGAAGCTGTGACGTCCTCGCAGAAGTTCAATACGGCGGGAGGCGTAGTCTCACAGACGGACCCGATGGAGCGGACGGTGAAGATCGGGTATGCGGACAACTTTAACAGCAGCCCGGGCGTTTCTACTTGGGCGTATCCGACGAGCGTGACGGACCCGGCGAATAACAGTTCGACGGTGAAGTATCGTTACGACATCGGAGCGAACGTCTGGGCACAGTCGCCTGCACCGGCAGGCCAAAGCGTTGGCAAGACGACGGAGCGGGAGTTTGACTCGATCGGACGGCTGCTGCGTGAGACTGTGGCGAACAACGGTGCATACACACGCTATGAGTATCCGACGAACGGCATCCAGAGCAAGGCATTCGCGACACTTGTTGACATAAACAGCAACGGTGCTGATGCGACGGACGAGGTGATGAGCGAGAGTTGGTCCGACGGCGCAGGCCGCACACGCATGAGCCGCTCGGAGCATCCCGGCAGCACGGGCGGCTGGGCGGCTACATTGGTGGAATATGACATCCTCGGCCGAGTCACACGCCAAAGCGTACCCACAGAGGTTAACAACAACTGGGAACCCGCAGGCGACGACGCCACGAGGGGCTTTTTGTGGTCGCACCAGCGATACGACTGGATGGGCCGCGTCATCCGCAAGATCGCCACAGACGGCGACCCGCAACTCAGCGATAACGACTCGGACGTCTTCATCACCTACGAAGGCTGCGGCTGCGCCGGCGGCATGGTCACGACGATCGAGGGCGAACGCGTGCCCCGCACCGACACGACCGGAACGGCACGCCGCAAGCAGAAGGTGTACGAGGATATTCTGGGGAGGACGTTCAAGAGCGAGACGTTCGAGTGGGACGGCACCACCGTTTACAGCAGCGTGCTCAATACTTACAACGGACGTGACCAGGTAACGCTCGCCCGCCAGTTCGCCGGCGACACCTCAAGCACGACCTATCAGGACACAACCGCAAACTTCGACGGCCACGGCAGAACCTCGACTCAGAAAGATCCGAACGACGAAAGTGGTACGCAAACGAGTTGGACCTACAACGTAGACGATAGCATTGCGACAGTCACCGATCCTCGCGGAGCGGTCACGACCTATAGCTACGGTAACCCCATGATGGCGGAGAAGCGGCGTTTGCTTCTGGGTATCAGCTACGCACCGCCGAGCACTCAGCCGAGCTATACGGCCATTCCCGACACACCCGATGTCGAGTTCGAATATGACGATCTTGGCCGCCGCACCTACATGGAGGACGGCAGCGGCACGACCACCTACGCATACGATTCGCTGTCTCGACTAACCTCCGAGACAAAAACATTCACCGGCGTTACGGGCAACTTTGCCCTTGCGTATACCTACCAGCTCTCGGGCAAGCTCAAGAGCATTACCGATCCGTTCGGTGACGTTATCAACTACAATCACGATAAGGCGGCACGGACGACGAGCGTTACCGGCTCGGCGTATGCAGGCATCACCACCTACGCAAGCGGCATCGAGTTCCGTGCCTTCGGGGGCGTCAAGGAAATGTCTTACGGCAGCAGCGACAGTTCGAACATCACCTATGAGTACGACAGCTCTCTTCGTCCGGTCGAGTACGACGCGACATCAAGCGTCCTCGGCGGTGGCTATGTCAGACGAGCGACCTACGAATACTTTAAGGACGGCTCCGTAAAGAAGGTCAACAATCTTCTTGATCCCGGCCTCGATCAGAACTACAAGTTCGATCATGTCGGGCGTTTGGTGTCCAGCATCTCCGGGCAGAAGCTAAATAACGAAGAGGAGATGGAAGAGCCGTATACGCAGGCGATTACCTACAATGCGTTCGGTGACATGACTTCCAGATCAAGCGAGATATGGGGAATTGAGAAGTCGTTCTCGGCCTCCTATACGAATGGACGCAAGACAGGCGGAAACGAGATCTACGATAAGTCGGGAAATCTTGTGGATAAGACAACTACATCCAACAACTACGAACGGTGGAAGTTCGACGCGGCCGGCAGAAATCACGAGACCGTAATGCGGTGGTATCAAGCGGTGCCCGCTCCCTCCATCGATCAAACACAGACGATCGCGACGACCTTCGATGGCGATGGACGACAAGTGAAGCGTGTCGATACGAACGATTGGTTTCACACTTTCCCGGACACGAACTCGGGAACGAGCACCTCGACTGAATTCTACGTCCGTTCGTCAGTGCTTGGAGGGCAGGTAATTACAAAGCTTGACGGTAACGCCGGAAAGAGGGTCACTCTCGTGTATGCCGGTTCAAGCGTGATGGCTGAACAACGAGTGATCGCAAGCACACCCGGAGTCTTTTGGCGACACGAGGATGTCGTCACTGGTAGCTACAGCAAGATAGGCGCATCGGGAAACTACGGAGGAAACGCTGAAGATTCCCCGCTCGCTATCGAATATGAACCTCTCGGCGGCAAGATCGCAGTTAGTGATCCGTACTGGGACGATATTCTCATTCCGGCGGGCATGCTTCAATTTAAATCCGCAGGGGATATCACGCGAGTCGAACATGGATGCATGCTTCCGGACATAGGCGTGCCGGCACCTTGTACCATCGCCGCCGCTTACATGAACCACATTGACGGCTTTGTTGAGAGCCCACCTCAAACCCCGGCACAGCACGTTACTCCACAAGGTATGATCCCCGGATTCATCCGCGCCGACAATCGGCGAGACGATGAATACTGGAACATCCCCGGGCTAATGAGACGATATGGACCGCTGGTTAATGATCGTCAAGGTTATCGATGGGAGGTTGATCGAAGAACAAGATGTGCCGGGGGTATTTGCGGCGGTGGCGGCGGCGGCGGCGGCGCTTTTGCCCATGAAGAAGAGCATGCCAGGCAAGGCGATAACTGTGGTATAAATCCGATAACTGGTCAGCCAGGAATCAGTCGCGATCCGACGAATGCCACAGGAAATATTCGAAGCGACAGCCGTGGTGGCGGATTGTTTAATGATTCTCGTGGCAGTAGACCGCACGAAGCCTTGGATCTTGCCGGAGTTCTCAATCAGAGTCCGGTTTTGGCTCCGTTCTCGGGTGTGATTACATTTTCTGGAAATGCTGGTGGCAATATGGGTCAAACCGTGATAATCAAACACGATAACGGGATGGAAAGTCAGTTTGCTCACATGCAGGCAGGCAGCCTGATCGCTTCGATGACAGATGGACGTCCCAATGTTGTAAATGCAGGCGACCAGATTGGCATCGTTGGCAATACGGGAAATGCTAATCTTTCTGGAATGCAAGCCCATGTGCATTGGATATTAAAGGACAAGCCGGGGGGGAACAGACTTGATCCAGAGGCAGTTCTCAACTCTCCGTGTCCGGAATGAGGTAAATTAGATATGTTCGTTCTGAGTAGAAATATAGTCTTGATTTTGTGCTGCCAGTTGATCACTGTAGGTTGCACAGGCGATTTTAATAGTTTCTTCAGAGTTGATGCCCAAGCTACTCAAACTCAGCAGAATTGGAAGCCTGCGACGTATATGGGGCTGACGATGGGGACTTCGACCCGTACGGACATGTTGCGCGTATTCGGAAAACCGGAGCATTATGCTGAATACGAGAAATGGGACAAGGAAACAGACAGTGATGTATCCGACACGATTGATTTTCTCTACGACAATGTTGGGGATTTTGCCGGGTCTTCTATAGTGGGTGTTCATCGAAAACGGGGCATTATCATGTGGATACGTGTTCGGCCTGAAAGCATGTCTAGGGAGGCCGTAATCCGACACTTCGGACCGGATTACGTCATTACTAAATATGACTCTGAAAAATGTATCGACGATGTTGATGGAGTCCCGATCTTCGAATCTCCGACAGGATCATGGGAGCTGTTTGAATATCGTGAACGAGGCATTTCTTTTCACGTAGATCGAGACGGGAACGTTGACGAGATCACATTTCACACCGACCCTCCGGGCAATACGGAATCAAAGTGCCGCGACCAGTGAGATATCTTTCGAGGAATGAACTCTGGTGTCAGGATTGCGATTCTGCGATACTGGCGAGGCATGGCTAACGAGCGGCGGGGCTATCCGGCGTGGAGTTTGGGTTTGGTGGTTAGGGGGTGGGTGGATTGATAGGTGTGGGCGAGGGAAAGGAGGAGTTGTTCCTGCCAAAAGTTGCCCATTACCTGGAGGCCGATGGGGAGGCCTTCGGAGGAGATGCCGCAGGGGACGCTGATGGCGGGGATTCCGGCGAGGTTTGCGGAAACGGTGTAGATGTCGCTGAGATACATGGCGAGCGGGTCGTCGGAGCGTTCGCCGAGCTTGAACGCGGTGTCGGGCGACGTCGGGGTGAGAATCGCGTCGCACTGGGTGAAAGCGGCGATGTAATCGCGCTTGACGAGGGCTCGGACCTTTTGCGCTTTGGCGTAATAGGCGTCGTAATAGCCGCTGGAGAGCACGTAGGTGCCGAGCATTATTCGCCGCTTGACCTCTTCGCCAAAACCTTCTTCGCGGGTTTTCGAATACATCTGCCGCAGAGCCGGCGCATCCTCTGCACGAAAGCCGTAACGCACGCCGTCATAGCGGGCGAGGTTCGACGAAGCCTCCGCCGTGGCGATGATGTAATAGACGGCGATGCCGTATTTGGCGTGCGGCACTTCGACATCAACTATCTTGGCACCGAGGTTTCGGAAATTGTCGATGGCGGCCTCGACGGACGTGCGGACCTCATCGTTGAGGCCTTCGGCAAAGAGCGATCGGGGAACGCCGATGGTCTTGCCGGCGATGTCGGCACCGAGCGAGGCTGCGTAATCGGGGACTTCGACGTCGGCGGAGGTCGAGTCGCGCGGGTCGCGGCCGGCGATTGTGCCCAGCACGTCTGCCACGTCTTTCGCTGTCTGGCCGAAGATGCCGATGCTGTCGAGCGACGATGCGAACGCGACCAGCCCGAACCGCGAGATGCGGCCGTACGTCGGTTTAAGGCCGACGATGCCGCACAGGGACGCGGGTTGGCGTACGGAGCCGCCCGTCTCGGACCCTAGCGCGGCACGCACGACGCCGGATGCGACGGCGACCGCCGATCCACCCGAACTGCCTCCCGGTACGCGGGAGGTGTCCCAAGGGTTTTTCGCGGGGCCGAATGCGGAATTCTCGTTCGACGAACCCATAGCGAACTCGTCCATATTCGTTTTGCCGATGACGATCGCGCCCGCGGCCTGCAGCCGTTCGATCGCGGTGGCGTCATACTGCGCCCGGTAATTGCCGAGGATGCGCGAGCCGCAAGTGGTCGGCAGGCCCTTGGTGCAGATGTTGTCTTTGATTGCGATGGGAAAGCCTTTGAGCGGAGACGTGCTGTCGAGGCGGCTGATCGCCTCGGCACGTTCGAGCGCGTGTTCACGCTCAATGCTCAAGAACGAGTTGAGTTCGGGGTTGAGCCGTTCCGCGGCTTCAAGGCTGCGTTCGATGTTTGTTCTGATTTCCATTTAAGATGCTGGGGCGATGCTGTTGATCAGCCATCGATCGCCGCGTAAGACCGTCTCGATGTTTACGGGCTGCTGCTTGCTGCTTTCGTCGTCGCGCCAGAAGAGCAGGACGCGAATGGTTGCTCGCTCGGGGCCGTCGGCCGAGCACGCACCGGCTCGGAACGCCCGCGGGATGTCGTCGGTGTTCGTAGTGAACACATCGGCCTCGCTCTCTTCGGACGGCAGCGATGCGGCGAATTCGGGCGTAAGATATTCGAGCTTGCGTTCGATGTTCTCGGGTGAGAAACGCATCTCACCGGCAAAGTGCATCGAGTAAAACGTCCGCACGGTCTCGCGAGCCTCGGCGCACTCTGCCGGTTCGAGGATCGGGACGCTGCCGCACGCCGTTGCAAAAAAAGCACAGCAGACGAGTGCTGTTATGATGCGGGCGAAAAGCGTCATAGCACCTTCGGCACCTGAAAGTGTCCGGCAGCCGACGCAGGAGCCTGTTCGAGCGCTTTTTCCTGCCCGAGCGAAGGCTGCGGAATGTCTTCGCGGATCGTCGCGGTCGCTTCGCCCTCGGCTGTCAGGCCTCCGAGCATCGGCTCGACGTCGTCGGTGTCCAGTTCATTAAGCTGCTCTATGTAGCTCACGATGCCCTCCATCTGGGGCGTGTAGAGAGCGACCTCGTCGTCGGTGATCTCAAGATGAGCAAGCTTTGCGATCTTTCGTATGTCCATTGTGAATCAACGCTTATCCAGATAACGCTTTTCTTTGAGTGCAAGGCTGTTGGCGGCGGCTGCGAGAAAGCTTTCGCGAAGCTCGTCGTTCTTTATCGCCGCGGCTGCTTCTTCAAGCTCGGGCGACGGCTCCGCGTCCTCGGATTCGCTTTCCTCCGGCGCATTAAGCGAAGCGAGTACCGATGCCTCATCAACCGTGAATTCGATGCGGTCAACGCCGCTGCCGCCGATGAGTGCGTTCACGCGATAGAGCATCTGCGGTGCAAGCTCGCGAAGCTGGCCCTGCCATTCCGGCGACACCGTTGCAACGGTCAGTACCCCGTCCGAAAGGTCGACGATCATCGCACGCTGGTTGATCTCGTCACCCGCAACCCGCCGCCACGCGGCGTGCACAAGCGCCCGTTTGAAATCCACCCCCGGCGGGGCCTGGCTGCCGAGCTTTGTGATTATCGAGAATAGCCCCTGCATTTGTTATCGGCCGAACATCCTTTAATATCTAACATTTTAGACGAGACTAAACGAAAAGCTAAACGTAATATGTTCAAACTGCCGCCACTGATACTTGCCTCCGGAAGCCCGCGTCGTGCCGAGATCCTTAATGCAGTCGGCTGGGATTTCGTAAAAGATGTCACTGAGGTTGATGAAAGCGAGATCGCCGGCGAAAGCCCGCAGGATTACGTCAGCCGGCTGGCGCTAGCAAAGGCGCAGGCCGTCGCCGTCCGCCGTGCCGGGCAGATCGTACTCGGTGCCGATACGACGGTCGTGCTTGACGGCTCGATCATCGGCAAGCCGATTGATATCGAAGATGCAAAGGCGATGCTGCGGCGGCTTTCCGGCAACGAGCACGAGGTGCTGACCGGCGTCGCACTTGTACGGGACGACAGGGTGAAAGCGGCGGTCGAGCGCACGTCGGTGCAGTTCAACGAGCTGACCGAGGACGACGTGCAGTTCTTGGTGGAGTACGGCGACCCATTGGACAAGGCGGGCGCGTATGCGGTTCAGGCCCAGGCAGCTCTCTTCATTAGCGGCATCCGCGGCGATTATTGGAACGTCGTCGGTCTGCCCGTGAACCTGGTCTATCGGCTCGCGTCCGAAATGTAAAAAGAGCATGCTCCTTGCGGAACATGCTCTCAGGTTACTTGATTATCCCTTTACAGAAGACTGTCGACCGTCTTTGAGATATTGACGGTGATGTCATGTTTCGGATCGATCCCGCCGAAGGGCGGTACGGTGCGAACGCCTGACTTGTCGAGTACGATGAACGAAGGAAGCTGGTCGATGCCATATTTCTTGAGCGTTCCCGCGCCGTCCGGATCGCGAAGGACCGGAACCGCAAGCTTGGTCGAGGTCGCGAACTTCTCAAGGTCTTCGTTGCTGGCAAAGTTGCGTGACCGCGGCGTCTGCGAATCAGTCGCGACGAAATAGATCACAACGTCCTTACCTGCGTAACGCTTCGCCAGGATGTTCGTGTACTCGACCTGCTTCGCCGTGAGGGGCAGCCAGCTTGCGCCGACGGCCAATATCACGACCTTGCCGCGTTGCTGATCGATCGCTACCGACGTGCCGTCCAAACCTGTCAACCTGGTCTGAGCCGACGACGTCAAAACGAACGCCAAAACGATGGCGAGTATTGAAAATGTAGAATGAAGCCTTTTCATAATAATTCCGGATACACTTCGGGCATCCTTGCCTAGATTAGATGCACCTTTGATGCCATGTTACTGCTTTGGCTTCAGCACGATGTTGTCGATCAGGCGGACCTTGCCAAAGCTGACGGCGGTCGCCACTAAACTCTCTGAATCCGGCAGTTTAGCGACCGGCGCAAGGGATTGGGGGTCTACGATCGAAACATAATCAACTCGCGCGGCAGGCTCTGCGGCCAGAGCGTCCTCCACTATTTGCGTTAGTTTCGAAGCATTTCGTTCACCGTTAAGATACGCGTTTTCAGCAGCTTGAAGCGATCGGTAGATCACTGCGGCCTTTTCGCGGTCTTCATTGGAAAGCAACTCGTTACGCGATGACATTGCCAGCCCCGAAGGTTCGCGGACAGTGGGAACTGCGATGATCTCGATGTCGTAATTGAGGTCTTTCGTAAGCCGCCGGATAACCGTAAGCTGCTGCGCATCCTTTTGCCCGAATACCGCAAAATCGGGCCGCACCGTGTTGAATAGGATCGTGACGATGGTCGCAACACCGCGAAAATGCCCGGGACGCGAGGCTCCCTCAAGCACCTCGCCAAAATCCTCGACGTAAACGAATGTCTTGAATTCCGGGCCATAAATGTCTTGCGGTTCGGGGGCAAAGATATAGTCGACCTCGTAATCAGCCAGCATCGCCGCATCTGCCGTGAGGTCGCGCGGATAGCGGTCGAAGTCCGTTTGGTCGTTGAACTGAGCGGGGTTGACGAAGATGGAAACGATGACAACATCCGACATCTGTCGGGCCTGATTGATCAACGCAAAATGCCCCTCGTGAAGCGAGCCCATCGTGGGCACGAGTGCAACCGTTTTCCCGTCGCGCCGCAACTTCCGCGCGATCGAGGCCATGCGTTGACGCCGGTTGATGATCTCCATATTGCTAGCTTTGGGTGGCTGCTTTGATCTCGCCGAGTTGAACGTCATCGGGAAGCCCGTACGATTCGCCTTCGCCCGGGTAATCGCCGTTCTTCACATCCGTCATCCATGCCGTGATCGCGTTTGTAATGACCTCGCTGACGTTTGCGTACTGGCGGACGAATCGCGGCTGGCGGCCGAAGGTGAACCCGATAAGATCATGCAAAACAAGCACTTGAATATCGCATTCGCTGCCGGCACCGATGCCGATCGTTGAGATCGTCAGCTCTTTCGTTACGATCGCCGCGATCTCACGCGGCACGAGTTCGAGCACGATGGCGAACGCACCTGCGTCTTCCAGAGCCTTAGCGTCCTCGATCAAGATCTGAGCAGTTTCGGCGGTTTTCGCCTGCACGCGATATCCGCCGAGTTTGTGCACAGACTGGGGCGTAAGCCCGACGTGTGCGACGACCGGGATCTCTTCGTCGACAAGCCGTTTCACAAGATCGACTCGATTACGGCCGCCCTCAAGTTTGACTGCCTCGGCCCCGCCGTATTTCATCAACTTGAGCGCGTTGCGGACCGCCTTGTTATCGCCGGTGTGATAGCTGCCGTAAGGCATATCGGCAACGAGCAGCGCTCGGCTTGCGCCCCGTTTGACGGCCTTGGTGGCAGATAGTATCTCCTCCATCGATACCGGAATCGTGTTGCCGTAACCGTGGATCACATTACCCATGCTATCGCCGACCAGAATTATGTCGACGCCGGCCTCATCAACGATGCGGGCGGTCGGGTAATCATATGCGGTAAGGCACACGAGCTTCTCACCTTTTTCCTTGGCTGCCGCGAGGGCCGGAACGTAAACTTTCTCGGGTTTATCGGGTTTGAGATAAGCCATAGATGCACAATAAATATAGACCTTTGAATAGTTTAAGTCTAGCTGTTCGAGGCGGAGCGGCCGCCTTCCGGCGAGGGGTGCCAGCGGTTGACGGCTGATGTGTCGGTTGATTCGGCGTGGAGCGCCCGGATGTCTTTGTGCAGGACGGGATGAACGATCTCGGGTGCGATCTCAGCCAGCGGAACGAGCACGAAGTTCCTTGAATGCAGCCGCGGGTGCGGCAAGGTGAGAAAAGGCGTCGTGGCAACGACCTTTGAAAAGAAAAGCAGATCTAGGTCAATGGTACGCGGCTTTTTCTGTGATTTATCGCGGCGGCCGAGCAGGTATTCGATGCGAAGCATCCGGGCCATCATCTGGGTAGGCGTGATCGCCTCTGCACGCACCTCGGCCACCATATTCAGGAAAGCTTCGGAATGGTCAACGCCCACGGGCTCTGTCTCGTATATCGCCGAAAGCTTGGTTACCCGGAAGCTGGCCTCCATCAAGCCGCGCACACCCAGCAGCAGGTTGCCGGCCCGGTCGCCCAGGTTCGAACCCAAACCGATGTACGCAGTGATAGTTTCCGACTCTGACATGTTCGCTGTCCCACGTTCGCGGGAGCCTTCTATGAAAAAAGGTTACGGACCCGGGACGCCCGACACCCTCACATTAACTTAAAACACCCGAAAATAACAAACCAGCCGCAAAGGGCGATTCTTTTACTTTTTCTATCTGAAATGGTTCAATAGAATCTGGTCAAATAGACTAAATCCAGCAGCAGCGGCAGCAAGCCGTTCGCTCGGGCGGACAAGGCGGTCCGTCTTGACAAAAATTTCACGCCGGAACCTATGCCGCGAAGAAAATTCCGACACAGCCAGCGATTTGACACTCCGGCCGACCGTTCTCACCAAGAGTATCTTCTAAATCAGCCTGCTCAGTTAACGACCCGCACAGAACTTTTGCGCCTGATTCGCGGCGGCGAAGACACCTATCTTGAACTAAAGGTAAAGCTTTCTAACTCCGAACGCATCACCCAGGGGATCGTCGCTCTTGCGAACACCAACGGCGGCACGATCATCTTTGGCATCAACGACCAGCTTCGGATAGAAGGTGTGGCGAATCCGGAAGGCGTGATGGAGGAGTTGGCAAGAATCTGCCGCGACGAGATCGTCCCGCCGCTTGTCCCGATCCTCGATTCGATCGCATTCGACAGCGGAAAGCGTGTCGTTGCGCTAGACGTCGAACCCCGTAAGCGGCCCTACCGCACACGCGACGGGCGATTCTACATGCGGTTCGGTGCCGAAAAGCGTGAGGTTTCACGTGAGCAGCTTTCGATGTGGCTCGACGAGATCAGGCCGCTGGGATACGAGAATATTCCGCTGTTCTCGGCTGTTGAACAAGATTTCGATGATGGGCTGTTGTGGACGTTCGCCAAAGCGTATGACGATTCGAGCCCGATCTCCAACTTGTATCAGACGTCCGACTTTCTTAAAAAGGACCTGTTAATGGCCGTGGGTACGGGCGATGATTTTATGCCGACTGTTGCCGCACTCATGCTCTTCGGCAAATCTGACCGCGTTGACGCGTTGTTCCCGCGATCTGTGGTCACGGTCGCACGCTATTCGGGCGACAACGGCTCTGCCCAACTTGTTGAAAGCCGCAAGGTGACGGGCAATCTGCACTTTCAAAACGAGAACATTAAGGACTTTTTGCTCCGTTACTGTGACCTGATCAAGGATCGTCCCAAGCGTCCGGCAGAGCATACAGAATCCATAGCCGTTCCGCGGGCGCGCTATCACATCTACGCCGTTCGCGAGGCGATCGCCAACCTGTTGGTCCATCGAGACTTTGTCTTCCGAGACATCACCAGTCGGATCAACATCTTCGACAATTCGATCGAGTTCATAAACGCGAGACGCACTACGGGTTTTACGCCACCTGGCGGCCGGGCGATCAGGTACGGGATCACGATGCGGCTCAACCCGCAGATCGCCGCAGTTTTCGGGCGGCGAGAATATGGCGCAGCGGTGCCGCAGGGCGGATTGCCCATGGTCCTCAAACAATCGGAACGCATCTCGGGCCGGCGAGCTGAGATTTACACGTCGAACGACGAATTTAAACTCAAGATCTACGGAATTTGATCTCCAATTCTGATCTGCAGATGACAGAGGAATTTGCCAACCCTGCAGAGGAGCAGCACCCACCTACGCGGCCGCATGTCTCAAACTTGGCGATCGGGCTTTCCGCGTTGGCCGCCGGTCTTATCTACTTTTTCTCCAACCCAAAGGCGAACCACTTCTACGATTACACCTTCCGAGTCGCTGCGAATATGCTCACGGGCCGGATTGGCTTTGACGAGCCGCAGCCGTCCTGGCTTAACGAGTTTGTCCCATATGACGGCCTTTACTACTCGGTCTTTCCGCTCGGCAGTGTCCTGACGATGATCCCTTTCGCGGTGTTTAAAGCCGTCGGTCTCATCACCGATATGCCCTCGTCTCTCATCATAGCCATCATTGCGGCGTCCGCCTGTGCGCTGATGATGCTGATCGCACGACGTTACGACGTTTCAGCAACGCGCATCTATGTGCTTACGGCCGCGTTTCTTTTCGGGACCTGGACGTGGACAAACATCACATTTGGCGGCGCGTGGCAGCTCGCACTCGGCTTTGCCCTCATCGGCCAACTCGGAGCCATCTATTTCACAGTCTTCTACAAACGCCCGCTCCTCGCCGGTGCGTTCTTTGCTCTCGCATTCGGGAACCGGACCGAGGTCCTGCTGGTCGCGCCGATCTTGATGTGGTTGTTGGTGCGGGACGAGAGTCGAGTGGGCTCTATCGAGGCAGCTATCAAGAGAGTTGCAGTTTTTTGCGTTGTGCCTTTCATCCTCGGCGTTTCGACGCTGATCTATAACTACGTGCGGTTCGATTCATTCACCGATTTCGGCTATTCGCGGATCCCCGGGGTGCTTGACGAACCGTGGTATCGATATGGCATTTTCTCGGTGTGGTACATCCCGGGTCAGATCTATGAAATGCTGTTCAAGTTCTGGGAGACCCGCAACCATTTCCCATTCCCGATCCCGAACGGATTCAGCGCTTCCATACTTATCAGCAGCCCGTTCGTGCTGCTGGCGGCCCGGCAGGGTTCCCGCGACCGTGTGCTGAAGTACCTCTCATGGGCAGCCATCCTTGTGCTCTGCATTGTGTTGTGGATGCACGGGAACGCCGGCGGGTGGCAATTCGCGTATCGTTACGCGATCGTCTGCCTGCCGTGGCTGTTTATGATAATGCTGGAGAGTGCACCGAAACGGGTCTCGGTTGCTGAGTGGGCATTGATATCATTCTCGATTGCCGCCAACGCTTATGCGACATGGCTCTTTCATTGGACCGAGCATATAAAGCCCTGATCATCTGATAAAATCTCAATATGGCGATCTTTAAAAAACGCGAGATAGAAAACCTTGAGCAGATGAGCGGCGAGGAGCTAAAGGCTTTTCTCGACCGGCTGCCGGCTGGTGCCGAATCGATGAGCAGTCTCATCGATCACATCGAGGACGAGCTGTTTGAAGGTGAGTGCAATCACTCGCTGCAGTATGCGATGCAATACATGATGCGTGAGGGTCTGGATTTTCCGAAGGTTACGTCGTGGCTGAGCAAGAACGGCGGTTATTGTGATTGCAAAGTGATGGAACAGATCGCACCTCAGTGGCGAAAGAAATTTGGCGATGATTAGATTTTATAGAATAGCTTCCGCGTGTTTGTTAACAGCCGCTATCGTACTTGCGGCGGCGGCACCGGTGTATACGCAGCGGAGTAAGACGATGACCGTCAAGCTCTACTTCCTGAACGAAAAGTCCGACCCCGGGCTGATGGATTGTCAGGCGGTCAAGCCCGTCAACCGTACGATCCCGAGGACTGAAGGCGTAGCCCGAGCGGCGCTGCTCGAACTCTTCAAAGGCGTTACTTCCGAAGAGGCGGCCGCCGGATTTGTTTCTATCGATCCCGGATCAACAACCGGCATCTTGAAAAGCATCAAGATAAAGAGCGGCTCGGCATTTATAAACTTCGACAAGATCGTTTACGAAAAGCTCGGTGTGGCGACCACTAGCTGCGGCGGCGGATTGTTTTCAAGCATCGAGGGGACGCTTACACAGTTCAAGACGATCAAGAAAGGGAAGGTCTTTTACGCCATCGAGGGCAGCCCGCGCGATTTTTACGAATGGGTTCAGGTCGGTGAGTGTCCCGACGAGTTGAAAGATTGCGACGGACGAAACTTCTAGCGTGCTTTCTTCAGTAGCGGCTTTAGGTATATGCCCGTGTGAGACTTGCTGCTCTTCGCGATCTGCTCCGGCGTTCCGACGGCCACGACGTGTCCGCCGCCGACTCCGCCTTCGGGGCCCATGTCGATGATGTGGTCGGCAGTTTTGATCACGTCCATATTGTGCTCGATCACCAGCACGCTTGCGCCGTTGTCGAGCAGTGCGCGGAATGCCGCGAGCAGCTTGTTGATGTCCTCGAAATGGAGCCCGGTCGTTGGCTCGTCAAAGATGAAAAGGGTCTTTGCATTCGTCTTCTGAGCAAGATGCGACGCCAGCTTTACGCGCTGGGCCTCGCCACCCGACAGAGTCGTGGCCGACTGCCCGAGCCGAAGATAACCCAGCCCCACGTCCTCAAGAACCTTCAGTCTCGTTACGAGCTTGGTCACTTCCTTGAAGTGCAGGATCGCTTCGCGCACCGTCATCTGCAGGACCTCGTGAATGTTCTTGCCTTTGTACCTAACTTCCAGTATCTCTTCTTTGAAACGCGTGCCGCGGCAGTCTTCGCACGTTAGTTCTACATCTGCGAGGAACTGCATCTCAACCGTGATCACGCCGCTGCCCTGGCATGTCTCGCACCGGCCGCCCGGAACGTTGAACGAGAACTTTGACGCGGGAAAGCGCTTTGTACGGGCCGTGTTCGTCATCGCGAAGGTCTCGCGGATCGCATCGTAACCCTTTACATAAGTAACAGGATTGGACCGCGGCGTTCGCCCGATCGGCGATTGATCAACGAGGATGATGTCGTCAACGTTCTCACCGCCCGTTAACTCCTTAAACACGCCGACAGAGATGCTTCTATCACCGCGCTGCCGCCTCAGCCCGCTGTAAATAACATCGTGGACCAGCGTGGACTTGCCCGAACCCGAGACACCCGTGATGCATGTAAAGACGCCCAGCGGCACCTCGACATCTACATTCTTAAGATTGTGTTCACGAGCACCGGTAATGGTAAGCCGCTCGCTTCCGATCTTGCGCCGCTTGGCGGGAATCTTGATCTCTGCCTCGCCCCTCAGGTACTTCGCCGTCAACGAACTGTCGCTCTTTAGAAGCTCGTCGAACGTCCCCTCAAAAACCACCGTCCCGCCAAACTCGCCTGCAAACGGGCCGATGTCGATAATGTGGTCTGCGGACCGCATCATCTCTTCGTCGTGCTCGACGACGAGCAGGGTGTTGCCGATGTCGCGAAGGTTTTCGAGAATGCGAATGAGCCGTGCGTTATCACGCGGGTGCAGCCCGATGCTCGGCTCATCAAGCACGTAAAGCGTTCCCACGAGCAGCGACCCAAGATTCGTCGCAAGCTGAATACGCTGTGCCTCCCCGCCCGAAAGCGTCGACGCCAAGCGGCTGAGTGTCAGATACTCAAGCCCCACCTCAAGCAGGAACTTCAGCCGCCTCCGCACCTCAAGCAGCAATTTGTCAGCTATCTGCGCGCGTTCCGGGCTGAGTTCGAGCCTTTCGAAGAACTCATGAGCATCCGTGATCGACAGATCGAGCACCTCAGGCAGCGACCGCCCGCCGATCTTGACGTCTCGTGCTTCCTGCCGCAGCCGATGGCCGCCGCAATCCGGGCATTTTGTGTAACCGCGATACTTTCCGAGGAAAACGCGAACGTGCAGTTTATATTTCTTTGTCTCCAGCCATTCAAAAAAGCCTTTGATCCCGCGCCAACCGTCGTCGCCGTTGATGATCGCGTTCTGCTGATAATCGTCGAGGTCTGCGTAAGGCTTCTTGATATCGATCCCGGCGGAGCGTGCGTATTTCAGCAACTCGTCCTGTGCCCATTCATGCTGAGGGCGCGTGAATGGGTCAACGACACCCTCTTTGATCGACAGGAACGGGTTGGGGATGACGAGGTCATAATCGGTGCCGATCGTATTGCCGAAACCCTGGCATGTCGGGCATGCACCGAACGGCGAGTTAAAGCTGAAAAGCTGCGGCTCCGGTTCGTCGTACAGCGTGTCGTCATTCTTACACAGAAAGCGGTCGGAAAAGCGAAGTTGTCGGCCGTCCGTCGTCATGATCACAGCCGAATGTGCATCTCGAAAACACGTCTCCAGCGAATCGACCAGACGCTGACGGATCTCGCTGTCGGCCTTTAACCGGTCGATCAATACATACGTTTCAAAGAAATCTGTATGCGGATAATCTTCCGGCTGTGTCATCTCGATAACCTCGCCCTCGCGGTAGAGCCGAGAGAAACCCTGTTGAAGCAGCGAGATCAGATAACCTTTTACGGTGAACTGCCGAAACTCGGGAGCGACGGGCTGCTTCGGCTCCTCGCCGCGTGCGGGCAGGCCAATCGAACCGTCGGGCTGAAGAGGGAAGAGCACGTAGAATCGCGTGCCCGCGTCCAGTTCGGTGAGTACATCATCTGCCGCGGATTCGGGCGAGTCTTTCTTCACTTCCTTGCCGCACACGTGGCAAAACGTCTGCCCCGCTCGTGCGTACAGCAACCGCAGATAATCATAGATCTCCGTCTGCGTCGCGACGGTCGAACGCGGATTCTTCGTCGTGTTCTTTTGTCGTATGGCGATAGCCGGTGCGATGCCGGTGATCTCGTCAACGTCCGGCTTGTCCATCCGTTCAAGAAACTGGCGGGCGTAAGCCGACAGTGATTCGACAAAACGCCGCTGGCCCTCGGCATAGATCGTGTCGAACGCGAGACTCGATTTGCCGGAACCGGAAACGCCGGTGATCACTGTCAGCTTATTGTGCGGCAGCGAGACAGAAACGTCCTTCAGATTGTGGACGCGGGCGCGGCGGACTTGAAGAGCTTCTTCGGATTTGAGACGTGCGGTCGGCATAGATCAGAACCTCGGGCATAAGCCAAAAGTTCAGTTTACCAGATTGCCGTGTGTCGTGTAAGAAGGGAAGTGGGTCACCAGCGGCTGTCGTAGCAGGCGAAGTTATCACGCCACGGTTCGATGATATCGCCGCTGAGTACCGGGATGGGTCCGTCAAGCTCAACGGCCGTCGTTAGTGGCCTGCGAAGACGGTAATTGCGTCCCGTGGGCGAACACACAGACAGCACGACACCGTCATCCGTTACCCGCACGACGTACGCGGCGCGCCAGGTAGTGCGAGAGCGAAACAGAAGGCGCCCGCCGATCGGCAGCTCGGCCAGCGTATTTAGAATTTCGGCAGATTCCATGCTTTGCGATAGCGTTTATATTCGTCACGGGGGAGCTGGACGAGATAAGGGTTGCGGGCCGGGTTGAGCCAGGCGACAACGCGTTCGAGATCGGCTCGGTCCATTGCGGTGCAGCCGCTCGTCGGCGTCTCAGCGTCCTTCCAGACGTGCAGGAAGATGCACGACCCGTCGCCGCGGCGTACCGGATAAGTGTTGTAAGAAACGAAAACGCCAAGGCCGTACTCTTCGCCAACCTCGAGCATCTTTTCGGAAGAGTTCCAATCTAAACTGCCAACCTTCATCCGATCGACGATCGTGTTGTAGTGCGACGATGCTGCGTCGTCAACGCACTCTGTGCTGCTCTCGAGCCTTGTATAAGGGAGGGCAGAACGTCCGGCGTCTGAGCTACCAAACGCGAACGTAAGCGGGAACATCCCGGCGGGAGCGTTCCCGTCGCCTTCTTTCTTGAACGCGGCCGCGGCTTCCGGCGCCGATTCGATGCCCCATGCAAGGCCGCTACGGCCCACCACGATAGGGAATTCTTTGCCCGACTTTTTCCACTTCGCAGTAAGGCTGCTGCGTTCGAAAAGCTGAGCCTTGCCCGTGGTCGCAGTCCAGTTATCAGTGCGGACAACGACGGCCTGCAGCGATTCGGCGAACGGGATCTTGACCGCCGGTTCGGGCACGGTTTTCTGTTGTCCGGAAGCGGCGAAGGCCGCCATCAGGATAAAGAGCGCGAGACGAATTGCTCTCATAAATTAGTCTTCGAAAAGCGAGTCATCGGTCTTCGACTGTTTGCTGACAGCATAAACACGCAGCCCGACGGAGATCATCAATATCGAAATGCCCATCCAGATGAACACCCAGATGACGGCCGGTATGCCGGTGGCGGCGGCCATATTTGCGGCGTCAGAGTGGCCGTCCGTCAGCGTCGCGACCATGAAAAGGTCGAACAGACTGAAGATAGCGTTGAGCAAACACTGCACCGCGAGAAACGCGAGCGAGAAGTTGACCCATTTGAGCGACGCATATTTTGCGATCGCGGCGAGGCCGACGGTCAGCACAGCACCCGAAACGATGGTGAAGAACATGCTGCCGACGGTTACAGTCGAAAGAAGATTAAACAGCGGGGCGATGGTGCCGAAAAGCACGGTCAGGCTGCCGACGATGGCCGCCGAAACGAACAACGCCATTCGCGAAGACCATCCGTAACGCATCCAAGCGAGCAGGCCCGCGCCAAAGGCGGTCGTGCCGAGATAGCCCGCACTAGAGATCAGCAGTTGTGAGAACCATCCCGACCCCTGTGACCAAACCTCTCCGCTTGTATCAGGTGCCACCGTCAAGCTCTGTACGGAATTGCCGGTTAGCAGAGTCGCAAGCACGTGGCCGCCCTCATGAACGAACGTCGCAAAGAGCTGCAGCGGATAAACAAGCAAGCCCAGCAGCGGCAAGTAGATCGTCGCGAGCCACAGCCCGATGCTGACGAGCGTCGCAATTAACAATAACTTGAACTGGGGTTCCGCTTCCTTGGCTACTCTATAATTCATTCGCTTGCTCTCCTTTTGATTCGTGCTCTAAATAATAACGTCTATTCTACCCGAAAGTTCGCGTTCCATAAAGATTCACGCGTCGCTTGCAGGGTTGCCGCGGTCAAAGTCGTGCTTGCCGCCGGTCTTCGATTCCAGTCGGATGTCCGTGATCTCAATGTCGCGTTGGACCGCCTTGCACATATCATAAACCGTTAGGGCTGCGACGGAAACGGCCGTGAGAGCTTCCATCTCAACACCGGTCGGCGAAGTTGTGATGACCTCAGCCCCGAGCCGGATGCCATATTCCGCATACTCCGCCGTCACGTCAACCTTCGACAGATTGAGCTCATGGCAAAGCGGAATAAGTTCCGACGTCCGCTTCGCCGCCATTATCCCCGCGATGCGTGCAACCTCCAGCGGATCCCCTTTTGGCCCCTTATTCGACTGCAGGGCCTCGAGCGTCTCAGCCGTCAACAGCACCCGCCCCGATGCGCGAGCCGCACGCAGTGTCTCAGCCTTCGCCGACACATCAACCATTGTCGCCCCCGACCCCTCGTCAAAATGCGAAAGCTTTTTCATAGACCGCGATTGTACAACAGAACCGCGCGACAATACGCAAACGGTCGCAATCAGTTGCCAGCTCCCCGCCAGCGGTTGCCAGCACCCCTCCAGCAGTTGCCAGCACCCCTCCAGCAGTTGCTCACGCCCTATAAACAGTTGTTGACGAGGTCGATCCAACTATTCACACGGTCGCGATTTTCAGGTACGGTGTGGAAATCTTGAAAACAGGAAGATGAGCAGACCCGGCGGCTATCGAGCGGCAAGAAGAGTTACGCCGATGATGGTTTTTGCGTCGCGGATGTCGCCTGTGCGGACCATTTCGAGGAGTGCGGGGATGGAATGGCGTTCGATGGTGAGAATCTCGTCGGGTTCGAGGGCCTGGCCAACCTCCGTGAGTTCGGTGGCCAGGTAAAGATGCATCTTTTCGGTAAGGAAACCGGGCGAGACGTAAAACTCCGACAGCTTTTCAAGCCTGGCGGCGTTGACGCCGATCTCTTCGCGAAGCTCGCGGTTGGCAGCGGCCTCCGGGCCTTCGCCGTCATCGATCGTGCCGGCGCAAAGTTCAAGCAGATACTCCCCCGCCGCATGCCGATACTGCCGCACAAGCCCCACCGTCCCGTCCTCATAAACCGGCATAACAACCGCACTCCCCCCATGCACCACAATGTCCCGCTTATACTCAACATCCCCCTCGCGAACCTCATCCACGCGAATGTCGAAGACCTTGCCCTTGTAGATCGTGTTAGAGGAGATGATGTCGGGTGATGACATAGGCGCAACTATCGATTCGGCAGAAGGATGCTCTCGGTTCGGTAAACGACGTCGCCGTTGCTGTCGAGAAGGAAGGTTCCGGTAGATTGCCACTTGGTGCGAAGCGTTCTAAAGAAATTCTCCGACTGGCCATGCTTTTTTGGCGACATGCGGAGTTGAAGCCGTAAAGAGGTATGTTCGGGAATGGGACGCCCCGGAGATCCTTCGCATTTTGCTCCGAAACCGCCCGGGTTTGGGCTAATCGGCAGATCAAATCCTTCTTTTATCCAGACTGGCAGCTCGAATTCGTAATACCTTCCCGGTTGTAAGACAAATGACGCACGTGCAGGCGGCGTTGGCAAATCGATATTACTCATGTACACAGCCATATGGTCGTAATCATCTTCCATTGCCTTAGCGAACGGTTCCGGGAGCGAGGGGTTATATCGGAATCCGGAAAATGCGGAATTCGACTGATCGAAAAAGACCCGCACTTCGAAATCTAGCGAGGGTTTTAGAAGAATGAGAGGTGTTGAGCCGTCATTCCTTGCCTGCAGTTGGAAGTTGATCTGCGGTACATGGGCGCCGTTAACGCACGCCGTCCGATATCCAACAACCGTTCCAGAGATGAAAAGGCCGTCGCCGGCGTTTGTGCTACTCGCGCCCGCAAATGCGAGAAGGATCAGGAGAGGGAACGCAAGGGCGGATTTTTGTATCGTATGCATAGGAACTTAATCTCCGCGGCGGTGAAGCTTCGACGTCAATGCGCGGCAAGGGCAACGAGATCTCCGTTCTTTGCAAGCGACGAGAGATGAAGCTCAACGTAATTTCCACATTTCTCCACGAATTCTCTCAAGTAAATGTCGAGCTTTCCGTCACCGTCAAGATCCCCGGCCCAAATCAGATTGCCGATAAGGTTCCTCCCTTCTGACCAGTGGTGAACCTGTTTGATGATCTGCGCTTTTCCATTCAGTTCAAGCACCACTACGGCCGCCTTGTCTCCGTTCACGGTAAGGCCCTGCGATGTGCGCAGGATGTAGGTTTGTCCGTTTAGAACGAATTCTCGTCTATAGCCGTGGGCAACTTGTTCATAGAATTCTTCTGTCCCGTCGTCCAGATGTAACGTATCTACGGACCCCGGCATAAGGCTTGGAATGTCCCAAACCGCGAATAGCTGCACGCCGCTCAGCGGGAAAGAGAGTTCGACGTTTGGCACGTCGTCGTAATAGCCGGGCCCGGAAGAGGGCCTAATCGCTGCCCGCGACCTATTCAGAGAATATGCATCGTCATTCTTCGTCAGAACGAACCACTCTTCACGATTTTTGGCAATATGATCGCTGTCCGGGTAGATCGCGTCTTCGTAAATGTCAAAGATCCGCCCTCTGGTTCCTAACACGTATTCGATATCCGGGAGGTTTTTGAATTCCGGCACAAAACCATCTGCCTCCGGGTCGTGAACTATAACGTCGGCCACCTGCGGCATCACAGGCTCGGTCCATGCGCGATCAAACACGACATAGGTTCCACCTGCTACTCCAATGGCCAGAGCCGCGATGAATGCGATCGAATTGATGGCGGTGCGTTGCATAATTGCGTGTCAGCAGCCTGTGTGGCTGAATATGGCAGCGAGATCAACAATGTTCTGCGATTTGCCTGGACTCGAAAGGAATAACCCAGTACCACCCTTCTCTTCGCCATAACCTCTGTCTAGATAAAGATCGAGCTTGCCGTCGCCATTGAGATCGCCAACCCACAGCAATCGTCCCAGATCCCATTCCATCTGTTCCCAAATATGCGAACGGTCTATGATCTGCTCCCTTCGACCGTCGCCAAGGATGAGAAGTCCCTTTTTGTGACCGTCTTTAGTTACGCCGGTCGATACCCTCAAGACATATGTGGTGCTTGCACCCAACTGGAACTCGCTCCGAAAGCCTTCTTTCATAAGGTCAGAGCCTTGAGCGGAACCTTCGAGCGGGGCGTGGAAAAGCGTTCTAACCGACCCCGCTTTTAAGCCCTCAATCCCTCGTACCGCAAAAGTCTCGACCGGCCCGGTGTTGAAGCTGAGCTTGATACCTTCAAGATAGCCTAGTTCATTGAATTTCTTGGTGAATTTAATCTTAGAGGGCTTGAAATTAAACGAACCGTTGCGACCCGGCGTCAGAGTTAGCCAGGTCTCGCCGGGCTTAGCCAGAATGTCCTCTTCCATGAACAGGTCGTAGTCGCTAGCCCAGAAGTCGATCAGACCAACATTATAGGGCGGGTACCATTCCTCAGTTTCTTCAGGGAGACCGATAAACTCAGGAATGAAATCCTCAATGACGGGGGTGTCTGGAATCGTTTCGATTATCTCGACCGCCGGTTCTTTGGTTGGTTGAACCTCCGTGCGGGGTGGTTCTGCCAACCACATCGTGCCGGCAAAGGCGCCGATCGCGATGGCTGCGATAAACGTGCCGAGCCCGATGATGTGCCGTTTCATTGAGTTAGCCTCCTGATGGGTAAGGTGATTCTAACATAGATATTGGGTGGGATTGATGTAAAATCGTTGGCGGAAGCGGACGAATATGAAGAGATATCGCGTAGGTTTAGGCGTTAGCGGCGGCATCGCAGCTTACAAGGCTGTGGAGGTAATGCGTGCGCTGCAGAAGGCGGGGTGTGAGGTCTCGGTCGCGATGACGCGGCATGCGACGGAGTTTGTGCAGCCGCTGACGTTTAGGGCGCTTACGGACAAGCACGTGATCGTTGACGATTACGACCCGGCGAATCCGGACCCGATAGCTCATATCAACTTTTCGCAAGAGATCGACCTGTTGCTGATCGTGCCCGCGACGGCGAATATTATCGCGAAGTTCGCGAATGGCGTGGCCGATGACTTCCTCTCGTCAACCTACCTCGCCTGCACCTCACCGGTGATGGTCGCCCCTGCGATGAACACCACAATGTGGGAGCAGCCCGCAACCCAACGCAACATCGCTCGGTTAAAAGAAGACGGCGTGCACTTCGTCGAACCCGTAGCAGGCGAACTCGCATGCAAAACCGTTGGCACAGGTAAGCTTGAGGATGTTGAGAACATAGCGGCGCAAGCTTTGACCCTCCTGACGTCGCGTGGAACGCTCGATTCTGAGGAACGAATTCCGCACTCCGCATTCCCCATTCCGACTTCAAATGACTTGGCGGAAGAGCGTTTCTTGATCACCGTTGGCGGCACGCGCGAGGCGATCGATCCCGTTCGGTTCATCTCTAACCACTCGTCGGGCAAGATGGGATTTGCACTGGCAGAAGCGGCGGCCGCGAGAGGCGCAAGTGTTACCGTCGTAGCTGGCGTAACCACCGTGGGGCCGCCCCCCGGCATAAGAGTTTTGCAAGGCGTTTCAGCGCGAGAGATGTTCGACACAGTTATGGCAGAACTGGCGGACGCGACCGTGTTCGTCGGGGCGGCCGCGGTTGCAGATTATGCTCCGGCTGAAGCTGCCGACTCGAAGATCAAAAAAGAAGGCAAGGACCGCCTTACGCTGGAGCTAAAAAAAACGCCGGATATTTTGTCGGAGGTTTCAAAGCGCCGCTCTAACGGCCAGCTCGTACTCGGCTTCGCCGCCGAAACGAACGAAGTGGTCGCCTACGCCCGCATCAAATTGGGAAAAAAGGGCCTAGACATGGTTGTTGCCAATGACATCACCGCCGAAGGCGCCGGCTTCAATACCGACACCAACGTCGCCACCATAATCTCCCGCACAGGCGGCCAACTAGACTTGCCTCTGATGCCAAAACGCGAACTCGCTGATAAGATACTGGACGAGGTCGTTAAGCTGCGACAAGTTTAATCGCCTCTTTCTTCACATTAAATTGCCTCCACCTTTAGGTGGAGGTTAAATTGAAAAAAAGTCGTCGGGCTTTAGCCTAACCCTCACCCTATGCCATGGATAAAAGTTTGGCTCCACTTCGTCTGGTCGACAAAGGACCGGCACCCGTATTTGAATGATGACATTCGCCAGCAGGTGTTCCACCACATCCGCGAAAATGCTAAGATGAAAGGAATTCACATCGATTTCATAAATGGGCATACAGATCATGTTCACTGCCTCATTTCCCTGGGCGTTGACCAGACTATCGAAAAGTTGATGCAGCTCATCAAGGGGGAATCATCTTTCTGGATCAACAAGAACAAGCTCACAAAAATGCGGTTCGAATGGCAGAACGAGTATTTCGTGACATCTGTCAGTGAGGCAAATTTAGGAAGCGTTCGCCGTTACATCGCTAAGCAAGAAGAGCATCATCGATCGAGGTCGTTTAGTCAGGAGTTCGAAGAGTTTTTATTGCGCGCGGGGTTTCATCGATTTAGAGACTGAGGGTCGATTTTGGGCTAAAGCCCGCGGGTTTTCTTGAAGTAGTCCTCCACCTAAAGGTGGAGGCAACTTATTAAGACAAAGCAAGACAGGAACCGGACCACAATAAATGGCAAAAATGGGACACAATAGCGAACTATCCAACTTGATCGCAGATGTCCGCGAGCACGTAATTTATTTGCAGGAACTGGGCGTTTCGGGCGTCGATGTCGACCTGCCGGTTTTGAACGGCGTTTACCCCGCTACGCCAATGGTTGCGACGCCGGCTGAACCAGAAGAAGTGATCCGCGAAGTTCCGGCCGAGGTCGTGCAGGCCGTAACAAGGCCTGCCGGCGTGGCTGATAAGAAGAGGAGTTCGCGGCTGGGTTCATTGCCCTCGCTCTCGAATAAGCGACCCGCGACGCCATTGCGGAACGAAAGCACGCCCACCGAGATGAAAGATACAAACGTACTCGCTTCGCAGCCCGTGACCCAGCCGATACAGATCGTCGCCGATGACACCGTTGAAACAATAAGGGCAGAGATCGGTAACTGCGTCCGCTGTCCACTGCACACCGGGCGCACCCAGATCGTCCACAGCACCGGCAATTTCAACGCAAAACTGATGTTCGTCGGCGAGGCACCGGGGGCTGATGAGGATGCCCAAGGAGTGCCGTTTATCGGACGGGCGGGCCAACTTCTGACTCGCATTATCGAAAGCATCGGGCTCACGCGTGATGATGTCTTCATCGGCAACATAAACAGATGCCGCCCACCTGGCAACCGCGCCCCGCTGCCGGACGAGACCGCAGCTTGCCGCCCCTTTTTGCTTCGCGAGATCGACGTTGTAAAACCCAAGGTAATCGTAGTCCTAGGCGCAACGGCGGCCCACAATCTGCTCCAGATCAAGACCCCGATATCAAAGCTGCGGGGCGAGTTCCACGAATATTTCGGCGTTAAAGTGATGCCGACCTTCCATCCTGCATATCTCCTTCGTGACCCCCACAAAAAACGCGATGTCTGGGACGACATGAAAAAAGTTAGAGACTTTTTGAATGAGCAAGTACAATAGACGCATAGGCTGAATCCGAGTGGCGCGCCCCTGCGAATCGAAAGTTAGCGGGATTCGGTCCTGACGCTTATAGCGCTATCCGAATCGAACGCGGGGGGACAATGCTCGGATTACTTGATTTAAAACGGACTAACACGGGTGAAGCAGAGGCCGCGGGGTTTGAGCAGTGCCGCGAGATCACACGTCATTACGGAACCAGTTTTTATTTCGCTACGCAGTTCTTTCCTAAAGAGGTCAGAAATGCGATCTATGCCGTGTATGCGTTCGCGCGAATTCCCGACGAGATCGTCGACGACCCCCACTGCAATGATCACGATGAGGCGGTACGTAAGCTGGATCAGTGGCGTACAAAATGGCGCCTCGCGATGGCGGCGAACAGTTCCACCGACCCGGTAATGAACGCCATCGTCAAGACCTTCAAACGATACGACATCGAGCAGGAGATCGGCGAGGCGTTTCTTCGATCGATGTTCATGGACGAAGAAAAGTTCACGTACGAAAATTATTCTGAGCTCGAAGGATATATGTACGGCTCCGCCGGCGTTATCGGTCTGATGGTGACAAAGATCGTCGGCTACTCAACGGAAGACGCCTATCAATATGCGATCAAGCTGGGGTACGCGTTTCAGCTGACCAACTTTCTGCGCGACATCGAAGAGGACTACCGCGACCTCGGCCGCGTCTATATGCCGCAGGATGAACTACGGCTATTTGGACTGACGAACGACGACATTGCCGGCCAAATTCGCGATGATCGGTTTGTCGAATTTATGAAGTTTCAGATCAAGCGTAATCGCGAGCTGTACCGCGAAGCCCTGCCGGGCATCAGCCTGCTGAACTGGCGTGGCCGCCTCGCCGTCAAGATCTCTTATGTGCTTTACAAAGCCATTCTCACCGAGATCGAGCGTGCAAACTACAACGTCTACGCCGGTCGCGTACGCACAAATCGCCAGCAAAAAATATTGCTTTCCCTAAAAGCTCTCGCCGGGGTCTATGAATAAAAAGGTCGTTGTGATCGGCGGCGGAATTGGCGGCTTGGGAACCGCAGGCCTCTTTGCAAAAAAAGGTTACGATGTCACCGTACTCGAAAAAAATGCCAGGCTTGGCGGCCGTGCCAACATATTCGAGGCTAACGGGTTCCGGTTCGACATGGGCCCATCGTGGTATTTGGCACCCGACCTGTTCGAACATTACTTTGAGCTAGTCGGCGAAAAGGTCGAGGACCACCTCGATCTGATCCGGCTTGATCCGTCGTACCGCATCTTTTTCCGCAATGACCCGCAACAACTCGAGATAACCTCGGATCTCGAAACCGACGTTGCCCTGTTCGATTCGATCGAGCCCGGCGCGGGTGATAAGCTGCGGCAATATCTGAAACAGTCGGAGTATCAATACGATGTCGCCACGCAGCATTTCATGTATAAGAATTACGACACGGTCTTCGATTTTTTCAATCGAAGGGTGATGACGGAGGGGCAAAAGCTTTCGGTCTTCTCGAAAATGCACGCCTTCGTTTCACGGTTCTTCAAAACCCGAAAGTTGCAGCAGGTGATGGAGTATACGATGGTATTCCTCGGCACGTCACCTTACGAAGCTCCGGCGCTTTATAACCTGATGTCACACATGGACTTCAACCAAGGCGTTTTCTATCCGCGCGGCGGGTTCTACGAATTGATAAAGGCACTCGCCCGCATTGCCGAAAAGAACGGAGCCGAGCTGCGAACGAATGCACCGGTCGCGACGATCAACGTCGATGGCGGCCGCGCTACAGGCGTTGAGCTAGAGGATGGCACTCAGATCAAGGCCGATATCGTCATCTCAAACGCCGACATGTGGTTTACTGAAACGCGGATGCTCGACGCCAAATGGCAGACCTATTCTGAAAAATACTGGAATAAGCGGACCATGGCGCCGTCGGCCTTCATTATGTACCTGGGCGTGAAGGAGCGGCTGCCGCAGCTCGTTCACCATAACCTGCTGTTCAGCGAGGACTGGCGGAAGAACTTCGATGACATCTACAAGGACCCCAAGCTGCCGCTCGAACCGTCGCTCTACATCTGCGCTCCCAGCGTGACCGATCACGAAGTTGCGCCCGAGGGTAAAGAGAACCTGTTCGTGCTGGTGCCGATCGCCTCCGGGTTGAAGATGGACCAAGCGGCGAGGCAGAAGTACGCCGACCGCATTCTCGACGTGATAGAACGCGACATGGGAATCCCCGGATTGCGCGAAAAGGTCGAGTATCGCCGGATCTATACAGTCGATGATTTCGCAACCGACTACAACGCCCTCAAGGGAACGGCGCTCGGACTGGCCCATACGCTTTGGCAAACCGCGATCTTCCGCCCGAAGAATGTGTCGAAGAAAGTCGAGAATCTATTTTACGTCGGTGCTGGAACTAACCCCGGGATCGGCACGCAGATCTGCCTGATAAGCGCGGAACTTGTTTACAAGCGAGTGCACGGCATCACAACTGCCGAGCCGCTGTCATCAGTTTAAAGCCGGGTTTAGATACACAGCTGCCCAAAACAGAACAAACCCGGCGGCCGCGTTGACGATAGGAAACGCGCGATAAACCCTAAAAAGGGAACCGCCGGTTTTCGTAAGCAGCGAAGAGATCATAAGGGTAGCGTATATAGTTCCAAGCCCTATCGCGGTTGTTCCAAGAAATGGAAACGCGAGAGCCGCCGCAGCGATGTAAAGCAAGAGGCAGAAGCCGATCGTTCCAGTTTTGCCGAGCAGCGTTGCGACCGTTGCAACACATGCCGTCCTATCCGGTTCTATGTCTGGCACCGCAGAAAATGCATGCATCGCCATCGTCCAGAGGCCTGCAGCAATTATCAGGTTTACGGCGGGAAATGAGTTTGCGAAAAGGACGAACGCAAATACGCCCGGCATAACGTAAAGCACGTTGAATCCAGAATCTAAGATCGGGATCGCCTTCGCCCGTATCGGCGGAGCAGAGTAAAAGATCGAGAGGAACCAAAAGCCGAGCATCACGGCCCCGGCTAGTGCTGAGAAGTAGAAGGCGGCGATCAGAAACGGCACATTTACGAACGCGATCGCTGCAAAAAGCATATGTCGCCGATCGGGAGTGACCAAAAGTTCGTAACCCGCTTTCTTGGGGTTGAGCCTGTCGGTCTCATAATCGAAAATGTCGTTAATGCCATAGACGAGCAGGTTGGCGGGCAAGAGGAAATAAATAGCGAACAGAACGAATTCGATCGAATAGAACTCCGTTACTGCAAACGCGGCCGCAGCGGTGCCGACCAAAAAGGGGCCAAACAGGTAGATCCAGAACCGGGGACGGCTGATGGCAATGAGAAACGGTAACTGCGGCATTTGGACGAGTATAGCTTAGTGAACGACCTCAGAAAACAAGCTTATGTCTTTGCAGCGATCGCCGTCATATCGGCCATCGCCGCGTTCTTTATGGTGAACGTCGAGCTGCCGCCGGGGTCGCATTATGTTTCGGCGTTCAACGTGCTGCTATTTGCGCTCCCAACTTTTTGGGCAGCAACATATTGGCTCGGAACTCGGGCCGCGATCGGCCTTTTCGCCTTGCTAGGACTCTACGCCCTTGCCGTCGAAACCGCCGCGATCACAACCGGCTTTCCATACGGGCACTTCGCGTATTCCGAGCATCTCGGATTCAAACTCTTCGGGTACGTTCCTTGGACTGTGGCGTTCGCTTGGACGCCGTTGGCGATCGGCGCCTGGGCAGCCGCGGCACAATTCACGTCGAACGTTCCGCTTCGAATCGGTGCAGGCACACTCGTGCTAACGGCATTTGATCTCGTGCTCGATCCCGGTGCCGTCTATCTTAACTTCTGGCAATATCCGGACGGCGGCGTGTTCTACGGCGTTCCGATGTCGAATTTCGCAGGCTGGCTTCTGACGGGTGCGATCGGACTTGCGATCATCGAGGCGTTCCGCTATGTCGTCCTGCCGCTCCTGCCGGTACCCGTCCAACTGATGAGCAGTGCGGTCGCGATAGTGCTTTTCTGGACGATGATCGCATTTTTCGGCGGAATGTGGCTCGCGGCGCTCATCGGGATCGCGCTACTTGCTGCGCTGGTGCTCATCTATCGCACAGGCTTCTACGGGTTCAACGACATCGTTATCTATGTCGATGACGAGGACCGCCCCATCGGCACGGAACGAAAGCTAGCTGCTCACCACAGCGAAACCGCTCTGCATCGGGCATTCTCCGTCTTCTTGTTCAATAAGCAAGGCGAGCTTCTTCTGCAGCAGCGTGCGCATTCCAAAAAGACCTGGCCCGGCGTTTGGTCAAATTCATGCTGCGGGCACCCGATGCTGCATGAAGAAACAGACGCTGCCGTAAAGCGACGCGTCAAGGACGAACTTGGCATGCTGATCGCCAGCCTCGTTCCGGCTCTGCCCGATTTTCGGTACTGTGCCGAGCTTAACGGCATCGTGGAAAACGAGATCTGCCCGGTGTACGTTGGTGTGGCGGATGGCGAACCCAAACCCGCAGCAGACGAGGTGGCAGAAACCCGATGGGTAACATGGGATGATTTTCTCGCGATGGTGCGCGACCCAAAAAGCGGCATCTCTCCGTGGGCCGTGCTCGAGGCAGAAGAGCTGGAACGCGACGGACTACTTCGCTCTAAGCTGAAGGAACTTGGCGTTCGGCTGCCATCAGACTGACCATCTATATGCTAATCTAGGACAAAATTCTCGGAGCAAAATTCAATGAAAAAAATCTACGCTTTGTTTCTGCTTGCAGCCTTCATCGTGATGCCTGTGGGAACCCTAGGGCAAAAAAAAGCAAGTTTTGGTGAGATTAAAGAGCTGCAGGGCCCGCAAAATCCCCGGCTCGGCTTTATGATCCACGGCGGCGCTGGTGTCATCCGCCGAGGCTCGCTCTCGCCCGAACGTGAAAAGGAATACCGTGCAAAGCTCGAAGAGGCCGTGATGGCGGGCTACAAAGCACTGCAGGCGGGCCGTTCCGGGCTCGATGCAATTGAAGCGGCGATCAAGATCATGGAAGATTCGCCCCTCTTCAATGCAGGTAAGGGAGCAGTCTTCACTAACGAGGGCAAGAACGAACTCGACGCTTCGATCATGGATGGCAAGACGCAGAATGCCGGAGCCGTCGCCGGTCTTCGCCGCGTTAAGAATCCGATCTCGCTGGCACGCGCGGTGATGGAAAAGTCGGAGCACGTGATGATGATCGGCGATGGCGCCGAGAAATTCGCCGCTGAGCAGAAGCTTGAAATCGTAGACGAGAAATATTTCTGGACGCAGGATCGGTGGGACGGCCTTCAGCGTATTCTCAAACGCGAAAAGGAACAGGGAAATACGCTCGAAAACGGTAAGCCGGAAAATCGCTTCGGCACGGTCGGAGCCGTAGCTCTCGATAAGGACGGTAATATCTCAGCCGGTACCTCGACCGGCGGCATGACCAACAAACGATTCGGACGCGTCGGCGACGTGCCGATCATTGGCGCTGGCACCTATGCGAACAACGCAAGCTGCGCAGTTTCCGCCACCGGCTGGGGCGAATACTTCATCCGCCTGACCATCGCACGCGACATTTGTTCGCTTATAGAATATCGCGGGTTGCCGATCCAGCACGCTTCCGACATGGTCATTAAGAAAAAGCTGCAAGACCTCGGCGGCGACGGCGGAATCATTGCGATCGACCGCTTCGGCAACATGGGGATCTCGTTCAATTCCGAGGGGATGTACCGTGCGTACATCAACGCCGAAGGCAAGCCAATCGTCGAGATTTACGCCGATTAATCGATGCTGACAGCCGAGATCATCGCCGTCGGTTCGGAATTGCTCACCCCCGACAAGATCGACACTAACAGCCTGTGGCTGACCGAACGCCTTAACGCCGTCGGCATCGACGTGATGCTCAAAACGGTGGTCGGGGACGATGAGGCGCGTCTTGAGGAGGCCATACGAGACGCGCTGAAGCGCTGCGAAGTCGTCGTGATGACAGGCGGGCTCGGACCGACCGAAGACGACATAACGCGTCGAGTCGCGGCAAGGGCACTCGATCGCGAGTTGGAATATCGCGACGAGATCGAAGCCGATCTGCGAGAGCGTTTCCGTCGCTGGGGCCGCGACATGCCTGAGATAAATAAGCGGCAGGCCTTTATTGTTGAAGGTTCGCGTGTACTGCCCAACCCCAACGGCTCTGCGGTCGGGATGCTGTTTGAATCGAATGGGAAGACGATCGTCATCCTGCCGGGACCGCCCCGAGAACTCAAACCGATGTTCGACGACCACGTCTTTCCGCATTTGTCGGACAGGCCCGGTGCCGTGATCGCTCGCCGTCGCATTATCAAAGTATCCGGGATGGGTGAATCAGCCGTTGATGCCGCTGTCGCTGACATATACCGCTCCATCGACGGGCTCGAGACCTCGATCCTGTTCAACAAAAGCGAGGTCGAGGTCCGTCTCGCAGCGCGAGCGGAAACGGAGCAGCAGGCCGACGCAATTCTTGAGAACGCCGCCGACAAGATCGCCGCCGCTCTCGGACCCGCCGTCTTTTCAACGAAGGGCGAATCGCTGGAAGAGGTCGTAGGCAAGCTCCTGCGTTCGCGTAATGAAACGCTCTCGCTCGCTGAGAGCTGCACGGGCGGCATGGTCGCCCGACGCATAACCGAGGTGCCCGGCTCGTCCGCGTACTTTATGGAAGGCGCAGTCACCTACGCAAACGAAGCAAAGGTACGCACCTTAAACGTATCTAACGAAACACTCGACCAACACGGGGCAGTTAGTGCCGCGACCGCAGAAGAGATGGCACGCGGAATGAGGGATCGAACGGCGAGCGACCACGCTGTTTCGATCACCGGCATCGCCGGGCCCGACGGCGGCAGCGAAGAGAAACCGGTCGGGACCGTCTTCATCGGATATGCGGGCAAGGATCGGGTCAAAAGCATTCAACTCATGCTTCCGGGCGACCGGTACCTGATAAGGTGGCGGGCGAGTTCCGCCGCGATGGATTATTTGAGGCGACAGTTGTTAAAGGCTTAATGGGAGAGATCATCGACAAATGGCGGGGGCGAATCACTCAATTCGGGAAATTGGGGCCGATCGCGGTCGTAACTGCCTTTTTGCCGCTGCTGGGTGCCGGCGTCCTTCTTGTCTTCGCTTATCCGCTCAGTCTGTGGCTTCGGCAGAACTGGGAGGTCGGGTTGCCGCTCTATCTGATGGGCGTGCTCATCTTTTGCGGCTTAGCGCTTTTACCCACTAACGTCATTGGCATCGTTGGTGGCTGGGCTTTCGGGCTTTACGCCGGTATGGCAGTACTCATCGCGGGGGTCGTAGGCTCGGCGATCATCTCCTTTCTGATACACTCGCGGATCGTTGGTGACAAGCTCCCAAACGTTGCTGAACAACACCCGAAAGCCGACGCGATCTACCATGAACTCGTGAAACGCGACTGGTGGCGGACGACGACCGTCATCTTTCTCGTGCGTGCGTCGATCATAATGCCGTTCGCTTTGACGAATTTTATTATGGCGTCGGCACGCGTCCGGCTCGATTCATATGCTATCGGAACCTTTGCCGGGATGTTTCCCCGGTCGCTGGCGGTCGTCATGACCGGCGCGGGGCTCGCCGAGTTCAGCCTCGATAACCCTGCAGACTCATGGTTTATCGGTTTAGGGATTATCGCAACGGTGATCTCTGTCATCGTGATCGGAACCATCAGCCGGAGGGCGTTGGATCGCATCGTCGAAAGGCATTAAACTGAGTCATTTTGAACAAAAACGCTTGCGTTTTTCGGTGTTTAAGACGAAAATCTGAATGGCGCCCAATTATCCTCCGACACCTTGAAAAACATTTGAAACTTTGCCTCGTTTGAGACGTGTATTCCGTTTGTCGGGCCAATCTCCAACGACCGGATCTCTTTTAGAAATATGAAAAGTTCAGCATATATACGCATCGCACTTTCGCTTTTTATCGTGCTTTCGTTACTTTCGCCGGCTACTGTGCTGGCCCAAAAGGGCGACGCTAAAAAGCAGTTCAACATCGGGATGAAGCATGCGGACGCCGAGGAGTGGGACCTCGCGGCTGAGGCGTTTGCCTTAGCCGTGTCGGGCAGCCCCAAAAATCCGGAATATCAGCTTCACTTGCGTCGATCGCTTTTCAACGCTTCGCAGATGTTTATGCGCCGGGGCAAGGCGCTGGCTGATGAGAAAGATTATCAAGGTGCGTATATCGCGTTCAGAAAGGCTTACGCCTTCGATCCGGTCAATGAGCTGGCACGCAGCGAGATGGCTCGAATGGTGCGGCTTCAGGAAGATCTGCAGAAGGCTAATGGCGTTACGACGCCATCGACTGATGTGAGGCTTGTTCAGACCGGAGCCTCGAATCAGCCTGACGCTTCCGGTTTTAGAATGCCGCAAAAGCTCGAGGTTCTTAGGAGCGTGCCGTTCCCGAGCGGGATCCCGCTGCAGCAGATCGTCAAAGATCTTGCGAAATCGCTCGACCTGAACGTTCTTTTCGACGTGGAATCGCGGCTTGAGGGCCGTATTGTTCGTATCGATCTGCAAGCTGTAACAGCCGCTAAGGCGCTCGATTACATATTTTTGCAAGAGAACCTGTTCTTTCAGCGGGTCGGCCCGCGTACCATCCTGGTAGCGAGCGGCAACAGGCGTGCAAATTTTCAGCAGCTTGTGCTTAGAACGTTCTACCTTGCGAACGCGAATCCGAAAGATGTAAAAACCATCGTTCAAACCGCCATTCCCGCACAACCCGGCCGGAGCCAGACCATCGTTCTGGAAGATCCCTCGACCAACAGCCTTACCGTTCGCGACACCGAAGAGAACGTGCGACTGATCGGGCGGCTGATCTCATCGCTGGATAAGGATCGGGCGGAGGTCGTGATGGACGTCGCGATCTATGAGGTAAACAAGACCGATCTGATGCAGTTTGGCAACCAGATAGGCACGGGCGGTGCGACCGGCACGCTACTGAATCTCGGCGGCGTAGGCTTCCCATATGCACGATCCGGTTCGACCGGTCCGATCACGTCGGGCATCCCGTTCCCGGGACTCGATCTCACAAGTATCGCCATCGGCTTGCCGATCAGTACGATCCAGGCGCTGCAGTCAAAAAATAACACCCGACTACTGGCTTCGACTCAGATCCATGCCTTCAATAACGAAGATTCGTCTGCACGTATCGGACAGCGGGTCCCGGTTCGAACGGCCTCGTTCGCCCCGGTCGGAAATACCAATCCCGGGCAGGGAAACAACTTTATCGGCGATGTGATCAATTATGAGCAGGTCGGACTTACGTTAAAATTCAAACCGATCGTATTCCCGAACCACGACGTTCAGGTGGCAATGGACATTGAGTCAAAAGACGTGTCCGGAGCTCAGACCCTTACGCCGACCTTTACCGAAAGAAAGATCACGGGAACGGCGCGCGTTCAGAATAACAAGACCTTGCTCCTCGCAAGCGTTGCGCAGGATGTTGAATCACGCGGACGTACCGGTTTGCCGCTGGTTGGGCTGATCCCGATCCTCGGCAGGCTGTTCACGGCACCTACCCGTGACAACCGCCAGGTAGACATTGTTATCGCAATCACACCTCGTGTTATCCGGGCTCCTGCTATTTTGCCGGAGGACGAAGTTGAATTGCCCACCGGCAGTATCGCTGTTCCGACAAGCGGTTCGCTTGAGGCAATGGTCATACAAGAAGAACGCGAAGAATATCTAGCATCAGTCCGACGCCTTCCGACGGCCGCGTCCGTTCAGCTTCCTGATCAAGCGGTTGAGGCTCCGGCCTATGTCCGGGGCGGAGCTGAAACGCAGCAGGCGGCCGTGACAAACGAGCAGCCGTCAGCCAATTCGCAGATAGGAATTCCGCAAAACGGCACAGGCGTTAATTTACGTCCGATCGATTCGAGCGTCCGAAATGTTGAGATAACTAAAACCTCGGACCTTCTCGTTCCGCTGCCGCCGTCACCGCTCAATACACTGGCGGCGCCGGCCGAGCCCGCTGAAGCTAACGGCACGGCAGATAGACCGGCAGCCCCGACAGCCTCGGTGGCATTGCCCGGTGAACTGCCTGAGCTTAAGGCTGGCCAGCGGCTAAAGATCCCGGTCAGGATCGAAGCGAGCGCTCCTTTTCGATCGGCGGTTCTCGGGCTGAAATATGATCCGGATAGGTTGAGAGTGCGTGATGTCACATTTGGCGAAGTTTTCGGAACTCGTTCCGCAGGCAACATTGTAACGCCTTTCCTCAATCAAAACGGAAAGATGTTCGTGTCGCTTTCACCCGAGACCACCGAGGTTTTTGGGACGTCCGGAATAATCGCTTATGTCGAGATCGAAGCATTGTCGATCGGCGTACCGGTGTTAACGCTCGAGCGCGACGTGCTGAATTTCCTCGGGGCGAACGGCCGAAACTTTTCGCTCAATTTTTAATACTACTTAATGAACCAAGGGCAGCGAGTTATCAAGAAAGGCAACACGGGCAGCAAAGGTGGATTTACCCTCTTTGAACTGGTCGTTACCTTGACGGTTCTCGCCGTCTTTGTAATGGGCACCATTCCGTTGGCGCAAAATGCGGTTATACGTCAGCGCGAGACGCGTTTGCGCGAATCGCTCAGACAAATTCGCGGGGCGATCGACGAATTCAAACGCGACACCCTGGGCGCGTGTCCGCAAGGTGCAGTTACGACCGGTAACCCAACCATTAGGGGCGGCGGAGCTTCAGTGCCGGCCGACCCGCGAAGCCGCGTGGTCATTGACGACTGCACGATCTTTGATACCGAGAACATCGACCGGTTTCCGCCCAGCCTGGATGTACTGGTCGAGGGCGTTCGCGTTAAGCCGCGGGGGCTAAATGTTCAATCGGGCCGCGGCCTTGGACGCGACACAATTCAGGCGACCGATCTAAACACGACTGAAGAGGTGATCAAACGCTATCTTCGCGAACTTCCGGTTGACCCGATGACAGGCGAAACCAACTGGCAACTGCGGTCATCCTATCAGGACGGTGGCCAGACGAGTTGGGACAACATCAATGTTTTTGACGTGCGGTCGGCGTCGGACGGAACGGCCCTGAATGGTGAAAAGTATAGTGATTGGTAAGGTGACTTCACGGAGAAACCGCTCGACGGGGTTTTCGCTTCTTGAGCTGATGATCGCGATGTTCATAATGATCATCCTGCTCTCTGTCGCACTCCCAACATATCAGCGGAGCGTACAGCATGCACGTGAGACCGTTCTCAAAGAGAATCTGTGGCAGATGCGGCGAGCGATCGATCAGTACGCCGCGGACAAAGGACGGCTGCCCGGATCGCTTGACGATCTAGTGACCGATCGATACCTCCGCGAACGCCCGGTTGATCCGATCACGGAAAAGACCGAGTGGGACGAGGTGATTGGCGAAGACCCGCTCTCAAGCGACGGCGAACAGGGCCTGACCGACGTTAAGAGCACTTCGGAGGGGAGTGACTCGGAAGGGAAGTCTTACCGCGATTATTGAACGTAATGTTTTCAGCCTTAACACAACCAACATATCCGAAAGCCGCGATCGGTATCGAGAAAGATGCGGTGACTGCAATGTCGCTCCAGCGTAGCGGCGGTGTATTTTCGATCAAGCAGGCGGCAACAGTCGAACTGCCCGTTAATCTTATAACGCCTGATTTCTTTGGCAGCAACGTAGCGAGTTCGCGTGAGTTGCAGGTAATGCTCGAAGAGGCGGTGGCATCGGCGGGCCTTCTCAAGCAAAAGAACTGGTCAGTATCACTCCCTGCGAATACCGCTCGAAGCGCCATCCTTACTCTCGACAGTGCTACCTCAAAGGGTTCCGATATCAGCGAGGTACTTGACTGGAAGGCGGAACAGACTTTTGGCTCACCCGCCGGCGAGATGCGCGTTAATCGCACCAAGATCGCATCTGACCGCGACGGCAAAGACCGTTATTTTGCGACCGCCGTGAAGCTTTCGGTGGTCGATGAGTTCGAAACTGTTTTTGAGACATTAGGTTGGAAGGCGGGATTGATCCTGCCACGGGCTGTCAGCGAATCGAACTGGCTTCTCGGCAAGGACGGCAGCGGCGATTCGATGTTGATCAGCTCGCAATCAGATGGGTTCACCGCAGTCCTCGTTCGCGACGGCGAACCGAACGTGGTAAGGTCTGTGACATGTAAGGTCGAAGAGCGAAACGACGAGATCTACCGCCTGTTAATGTTCTACAACGACCGGTTCGCTGCGGAAGAGACGGGCTTGCTTGATAAGCTTTTGCTCGTGGGTAGCGATCTTGTGCCAGACGCGATCAAAGACATATCATCGGAAGCTCTCGGACGTGCACTGCGGGTAATGCGGCCTGAAGATGTGGGCTTTGCATTCCCCGGCAATCTGCGGTTTGATGACCTGGCGGCACCAGGCGGCCTTGCACGGCTCGGCTGGCAATAGTCCGGGAACTTTTCGCACCGCGTTTTCGTTCTCATTTTTACAACCTTATGGGATTTCAACTAGCGATAGCGTCCGCGGTCAAAGATCTTTCCGACATCCAACTTGTTGCCGGAGCGATCGAAGGCCGTGACGACCGCTTTGAGGAACTCGTCACCCGCTATCAGCGACCGATCACGGCATACGTGTTCCGGATGCTTAGCGATTACGACGCCGCCCTCGACGTTTCGCAGGAAGTCTTCATTAAGCTTTACAACTCGCTCGATAAATACAGCTCCGATTACAAGTTCTCGACCTGGCTGTATCGTATTGCACACAACGCCGCTATCGACCACATGCGTCGAAATTCCGCAAATCTTCAGAGTATTGAAACCGAGAATGCAGATGGAACGTATCAACTGCAGATCGAAAGTCCGCTGCCTTCGCCCGAGCAAGACCGCGAGCGAAGCGAGTGGCGGACCGAGATCGAATCAGTGGTGAAATGCTTGCCCGCTGCTTATCGCGACCTTATATTGCTTAGGCACTCACAAGACCTAAGCTACGACGAGATCGCAAGCGTAACGGGCCTGCCGCTTGGAACCGTAAAGAACCGATTGTTCCGAGCAAGAGAGATGATGCGGGAGATACTTACCGATCGCGGGATCACAGCTCCCTAACACATTCATTTCTATTTCGACGGCGAAGATGATGAGCAGTTTTGTATCTTCAAATGACGAATCGTGTCCGCGAGCCGAAGTAGCGGCATACGTGGATGGCGAACTCACAGCTGATGCGGAAGCCGAACTCGATGCTCACCTTGCCGGGTGCCCGATTTGCGTTGCGGAGCTCAACGCCCAAAAGCAGTTCCTTCGCGAATTAGATCTCTCACTAAAAAGCCAGAACAATTTTGAAATGCCGGCAGATTTCACTCGCGTCGTTGTCACGAACGCTGAAAGCCGGGTAGCCGGTGTCAGAGGCGGACGTGAGTTGATGACCGCAGCGGCAATCTGTGTAGTGCTCGGTCTGTTTGCGACGGCGGCCATTGGGCCGAACAGCGGTGTGCTGCAGTGGCTTGTAAAAGTTTTCGAGGGTGTCGCCGCCGTTGGAACTGCGTTCGGTCATCTGCTCTTCAATATCTCGTTTGGAACAGTAGTGATCGTGCGTTCCATCGTATCGGGCGCGACATCCGAGGGGCCTGCACCCCTGATCGGAACCGTGGTCATAGCGATGATCCTATTTATTGCCGCCGCCGGTTTTCGTAACAGATTGATTGCGAAGGCAGAGGGTTGATCAAAAGTGCAGCGAATCCCGAAACAAAGATCTTTCAGTAAGCGACTCGCGCTTTGCTCTTTCATCGTTACTGCATTTCTAGCAGTATTCGCCAGTCCGTTGACGGCGCAGATATCCACCTCTGCAGACGGCAATACACTGACGGTCGAGGATGCGCCGGAAATGCAGGTTATCGCATTTTCCAAAACCGTCGTTATCAAGAAACACGCTAAAGAGGTCTTCGTATGGGGCGGCGACGTTATTGTTGAGGGCCGTGTCGAAGGCGACGTTGCAGTGATCGGCGGGACGGTGACCCAGATGCAGGATGCATACATCGGTGGCGCCGTTATTGTGTTCGGAGGCGAATATAAGGCGGAATCCTCCTCTCCGCTCAGGGCCGAGGGCAAAGAAACTATCATGATCGGCGCGTTCGAAGAAGAGCTACGTGGGCTGGCTCAAAACCCGACGCAGTTACTGGCACCGCAGTGGACGCTAGCTTTTGTTGCTCAACGCATCCTCTCCGTTCTATTCTGGTTCCTTGTTACACTCGCTTTTGCAACGATCGCACCCGGGGCCGTTAGCCGTGCGATCGCTCGCTTTCACCTATCTCCAACCAAAGTCATCGGGTTAGGGCTGGCGGCGATGATCCTGACCACGATAGGTGTATCGGTCGGATTAGGATTCTTGCCTGATTATGTCTCGGCGCTGATCGGTTTAATGGCGTTCGCTTTGATGATGCTGGCATACCTCTTTGGCCGCGTAGCTCTCCAGGTTAGTGCCGGTAAACTGCTGCAGAAAAAGCTTCTAAAAGGCCGGTCAGAGGCGGTCGCGATTCTTCTGGGGGTTGTGTTCTGGACTGTCCTCCTTTCAATTCCTTACCTGTGGACGCTTGGTTTGCTGGCGCTATTCTCCGCCGGCATCGGCCTCGTCGTCACCGTTCGGCCTTCCGATCGCTGGCGCACTACATAAGTGCTAAGTCGTTCTTTTTACAAAACTTTACATTAAAATTCAAACCTGCTGTTAGATAATTACGTCTTATGATACTTACGGCAACTTTGTGTCGCTGTGCGCGTATAAATCAGTTAGTTTGTACAAAGGGAAATCATGCGAAATCTTTATAACTTTGCTTTCATACTCATCATCGGCTCACTTACGTTTGTTCAGGCTCAAAATGAAACGGCTATCAAGGCGTCGCTCATTACCGGCGACGTTGTTACAGTCGATGGATCTAGCCTTAAGCTGAAAACGGCCAACGGTGAGATTCTTGCCGAACTTTCGGACAGAACCGCATACAAACGGGTCGACCCTGCGAAACCTTCTCTGACCACCGCGGTCGATGCTGAATTATCTGACATCGGCGTCGGTGACAGGGTGATCGTCTCAGGAGTGCCGTCAAACGACCAAAAGTCAGTGCCGGCTCGAGCGGTCTACATCATGACCCAGTCGGACATCGCACAAAGAAACGCGGCTGAGACAGCTAAATGGGCGACTCGCGGTATCTCGGGCCGAGTGGCCGCTGTAAATCCCGATACGCAGCAGGTAACGGTCGAGGTTCGCGGAATGGCGGGTTCTACCAATATCGTGATCAATCCGAAGGACACAGCTGTTTTCAAGAGATACGCACCCGACTCCGTGCAGTATAGCGAAGCGATCGTGGGTTCGATCTCCGATGTAAATGTTGGAGATATGATCAGAGCACTAGGCGATCGCAGTGCCGATGGCCAGAGCTTTGCAGCTGAAGAGATCGTCAGCGGAGCGTTTCAAACTGTTGCCGGCACGGTGAAGGCCGTCGATGTTGAACGCCGCGAGATCACGATAACCGATCTGAATACTAAGAACGATATCGTTGTCGCGATCGGCAAGAGTTCTGAACTTAGAACTTTCCCGGCGGAGATGGCGCAGCGGATGGCTGGAATGCAGGCTATGGAAGCTGGCGCGCCCAGAGGCGCTCGGCCGGGTGGCCCAGGTGCCGGAGCGCGGCCGGGCGGACAAGCACCTGCAGCGGGCGCACAGCAACCGGGACAAGGCGGTCAGGCCGGCCCCGGCGCGCGTCCCGGCATGGGAGCCCGCGGCGGCATTGACGATATGTTCGAACGGCTTCCTCAGGTTACCGTTGCTGATCTGAAGGTCGGCGAGATGGTTGCAGTTTCAAGTTCTAAGAAAGCAAACGGTGAACGCATCACAGCGATAAAGCTGGTCGCAGGCGTCGAGCCTTTCATCCGGGCCGCACAGATGGCAGCAGCGGCAGGGGGCGGCGGACGCGGAGACAGGACGGGAAGTTTCAATATCCCAGGGCTGGACGGGTTCGATTTCCCGGGTAATTGATCTATTGGGCCTCCGCTGGTATTTAACGGGTCGGGCCATTTTTAATACTTATACTTTAGGCGGATTGTTATGAAACGAATTAAGGCACTTATATTGACAGCGTTTGCTGTTGCAGCATTGGGCACATTAGCCCTTGCGCAAACACCGGGCAGTATTACCGGCCAGGTACAGGACTCCTTTGGAGCGGTGATCGTCGGTGCGACCGTAACGGTCGTAGATTCGACGGGCCGCGAGCGTACGACCACGTCGAACGCCACGGGCAATTTTACGGTTTCGGGGCTCGCCCCCGGCCGCTATAACGTGAAGGTCTTTGCTGAGAATTTTGGACTGTACGACAACACAGAGGTGGACGTAACGGCCAACCAGGCGACCGAGCTTTTTGTTCCCCTGCAGGTTGAACTTCAGGAAGAGCAGGTCGACGTTCTAACCAACGAGGGCGTTTCGGTTGATCCGGATTCGAACCTCGGAGCAACGGTGCTTCGTGGTGCGGACCTAGAGGCTCTGCCGGATGATCCGGATGAGCTTGAGGCCGCATTGCAAGCATTAGCAGGTCCGTCATCAGGCCCGGACGGCGGCCAGATCTACATTGACGGCTTTACGGGCGGCCGCTTGCCCCCGCGCGAAGCGATCCGCGAGATCCGCATCAATCAGAATCCCTTCTCTGCCGAATACGACCGGCTCGGCTTTGGCCGTATCGAGATCTTGACCCGTCCGGGTTCAGATCAGTGGCGTGGAAGCGCGTTCTTTAATTTTAATGATTCACGGTTGAATTCGAGGAATCCTTTCGCACTGAACCGTGCACCAGGCCAGACCCGCTTTTACGGCGGTAATATTTCGGGCCCGATACAAAAGGGCCGCTCTTCGTTCTTCCTGGACATCAGTAACCGTGAGATCGACAGCAACTCGGTCATCAACGCTCTTATTCTTGATCCAAATCTAAACGAGATTCCGTTTCAGCAGGAAATACAGGTCCCGACGCGACGGTTGTCGATCAGCCCGCGTTTCGACTATGCGATCAACAACGATCACACCCTTGTGTTTCGCTATAGCTTTACGCGTTCGCGCTCGGAGAATCAGGGTATCGGTGGACTCACGTTACCCTCGCGGGCGTTTGAAAGCAGCAGTACGGGTCACGAATTCCGCATTACGCACACAGCGATCCTCAATCCAACGACCATCAATGAGACCCGGTTCCAGTACGAATGGGAAGATCGAGAACGCATCGGCGACAACTCCATTCCCGCGATCAGCGTGGGGTCAGCATTTGTCGGCGGCGGAGCGACGCTCGGCTTCGGATTCGACAAACGGAACTATCTTGAGATCCAAAACTACACGACGATGGTCGTGGGGTCCTCAGCTCAACATTCGCTCAAGTTCGGCGGGAAGATCGCAAGGATCAGCATCCGTGACCGGTCAGAAAACAACTTCGGGGGGAGCTTTTCGTTCCTCAACCTCGACAGCTACCGCCAGGCGATCCTCGGCAATGCAATCCCTCTGCAGTTCACGATAACGACGGGAACGCCCGAAATCGATGTTACGAGAGTAGATTATGGGCTTTTCATTACGGACGATTGGCGAATCAACCCAGGTTTAACATTGAGTTTCGGGCTACGGTATGAGAACCAGACGAACATCAGTGATAACATGAACTTCGCCCCGAGATTCTCAGTCGCTTGGGCACCGGGTGCCGGGGGGGCACGAGCACCGAAGACGGTCATCCGGGGCGGTTTCGGACTTTTCTACAACCGTTTTAGCGAAAACCTCACTTTGCAGGCACTTCGCTTTAACGGCACGAACCAGCTCAACCTGATCGTTAACCCAAATGACCCGGATCCGGACAGGCGTGCTGCAGCTCTTGCGTTGCTGTCACAGCCCGTATTCACAGTTGACGGCGTTACAAATGTCCCGACAGCTGCTGATGTTCTCGCAGCACTACCGCAGGCAAATACGATCCGGCAGATCTCACCGGACCTCAAATCGCCGTACACGGCGCAGATCGCACTCGGGGTCGAGCGGCAACTGCCAATGCGTTCTAACGTTTCGGTGTTCTATATCGGTGCTCGAACATATGATGTGCTTCGAATTCGCAACGTTAATGCTCCGATCTGCCCTGAGCAGATGAATTGCTTTGAAGCACCGCGTCCATTCCCGGGCCAGGGTGATATTTACGAATATGAGTCGACGGGCCGTGCAGATCAGAATCAGCTGATGGTTAACTTCCGGTCGAATCTGCACCAGCGTGTGAGCCTCTTTGGTAACTACCGCCTCGGGTTCGCGAATAACGACACCGATGGTGCGGGCAGCTTCCCGGCATACAGTTATGAACTCGCGGATGAGTATGGGCGTGCGTCATTCGATATTCGCCACTTCTTTACCATCGGCGGTAACATAAACCTGCCCTGGGGCGTTTCGGCCAGCCCGTTTGTCAACATTAATTCCGGGCGACCGTTCAATCTCACGCGCGGCATCGACGCGAACAGCGACGGCATCTTCACGGAGCGTCCGACCTTTGGCGAACTCGGCGCCCGTTGTGATGAGCTAGGCTTAAACTACTCGTATTGTGATGTCGCGGGCGAAGATCCTAACGCGATCATCCCCCGTAACTTCGGACGAGGGCCAATGTCTTTCACCACCAACCTGCGGTTTAACAAAACGTTCGGTTTCGGTTCATCGCCCGAACCTGCGGGCGGTGCAACGACCGGTCAGACCGGAGCCCCTCCGACCGGTGGTATACCTGTTGGACGCGGCGGACGCGGCGGAGGCGGGATGCGAGGCGGCGGCGGGTTTGGCGGCGGCGGACGAGCACCGTACAACCTAACGGTCGGCCTGAACATCCAGAACGTGTTCAATACCGTGAACTTCAATCCGCCCGTAGGCAATCTTTCGTCGTCACGTTTCGGTGAATACACCTCGACCGGCGGCGGCTGGGGGTTTGGCGGTGGCGGTGGTTCGGCGAACAGGCGTGTTGAGCTTTCGGCACGATTTAGCTGGTAATAGTCCGAACAGCCTAATATAATTGTGGCGGAGCTCGTGATCGGGCTTCGCCTCTTTCTCTTTTTCGACTTGAGGATAAATTGATGAAAACTAAGTTTTGGATGATGGTCGCTCTGGTACTCAGTGCGTCAGTTCTTGCAACTGCACAGGCCCCGGCGGCCGACGAGCGCTTTGTCGCCGAGCGTAAGCTAGCTCAGCTTGCGGTCGATGCACACGGCGGAGACAAGGTGCGAAATATGCGCACCCTCATCATTAGGGGCTCAGTCGAAGTAAACACGGGAAATTTTCCGATGGCAGGAACCTTCGCGACTATCTTCTCGGGCGAAAAGTACCGGATCGATATTACGAACCCGTTTCAGCCCCTAACGCAGGTGTTTGACGGGAAGCAGACGTCATCAACAGTCCCGGGCGGTTTCTCGCTCCCGCCTGTGAACAGACTGGGATTTCCGATGCTGCCGATGATCGGCCAGCAGGGGTTCATCGTTACCGCATTACCCGAAGGAAAGAAGAAGCGTGTCGGATTCCGTCTAACCTCACCCGAGGCGTTCTATACAGATTTCTATCTCGACCCTAAAACCAACCAGATCAAGGCTTATGATTCGGTTTATCAAATGCAGGGCCGAAACGTGACGACCTCTGTGGAGATCGATCGCGTGAAAGTTGTTGAAGGGGTGACGGTGCCAGAGCGTTACGTCCAGCGCTTCGACATCGGAACGATGACCGTTTACGCGAACTTCAGAGCCCGCGAGATCCTCGTCAATTCACCGGTAGCCGATGACGTGTTCGCACTTGCTGCGGCTGAATAAAACTAAATCACTTACGAAGCGAATCGGCTGGTCTTCCACCAGTTGATCGTTTTGCGCAGGCCTTCCTCTAGTCCTACAAGCTTTTCATATCCGAGATGTTCAACGGCTAACGAGTTGTCCGCTTGCGAGTGTTTAACGTCTCCCGTGCGCTCCGGCTGATAATCCGCCTTTACATCGTCCCGTTCGGCTATCTTAGAGAGAATGGTCAAAAGCTCATTGAGCGAAACGCGTTCGCCGTTGGCAGCATTGATCACGCGGCCCGCGGCCGTGCTCGACGATGCCGCGGCAATGTTTGCTGCGACGACATTCGCGATGAACGTAAAGTCACGACTCTGCTCGCCGTCGCCATAGATCACCGGCGTTTCGCCCTTCATCACTGAGCTTATAAAACGTGAGATCACTCCGGAATACGTGGACGAAGGATCCTGTCGCGGGCCAAAGACATTGAAATATCTCAGACACACTGTCTCCAGCCCGTAAACCTCATGAAACACCCGGCAATAATGCTCGCCCGCCAGCTTGGCGGCTGCATAGGGCGATAGCGGGTCCGGCCGCATCGACTCATCCTTCGGCAGTGTCGGCTGGTCGCCGTATGCTGAGCTGGATGCAGCGTAAACAACACGTTTTACGCCTGCATCACGAGCCTTGATCAGAAGATTCAGGGTAGCATTCACACATGCCGTATGCGTTTCGAGCGGATCAGCTACGGAACGGGGAACGCTTGGAAGGGCCGCCTGATGAAACACGTATTCGACGCCACTCAAAGCCTTACCAAGCGCAGCATCGTCGTTGAGATCGCCTTCGACAAACTCAAAATCACCGCTGATCTCGTCGAGGTTCTCCTTAAACCCTGTCACAAGATTATCGATGATCGTAACCTTGTGACCACGCTTTAGGAGTTCGTCTGCGAGATTCGACCCGATAAACCCCGCCCCGCCAGTAACCAATACCTTTGATGTCTCCATGTGAGATTTCCTACCGTCCAACCCCTACGTAATCAAAACCGAGAGCCCGCATATCGTCCGGCTCATAAACATTTCGAAGATCAGCGATTTTCGGCTCTTTGAGCAGCGACTTAACGCGTTCCATATCAAGCGCCCGAAACTGGTTCCACTCCGTGACGATCACAAGAACGTCCGCACCGTCGATGGCATCGTATTCGTCTGTCGCAAAATCGATCCCTTCGATGCATTCCTTAGCTTCGTGCATTGCCACGGGGTCAAACGCTTTGATCGACGCACCACGGTCGAGCAGTGCACGGATGATATCGATCGCCGGCGATTCCCGCATATCATCGGTTTCCGGTTTGAACGACAGTCCGAGCATGCCGATCTGCTTGCCCTTTACGTCACCTGCCAGCTTTTCGATCTTTGCGATCATTGTGTCACGCTGGCGGTCGTTTGCCTCGATGACTGCATCCACGATCCGCGTCTCAACGCCGAACTGATCAGCAACTGTCGTAAGTGCCCGTGTATCCTTCGGAAAACAAGATCCTCCGTAACCCGGTCCCGGGTGTAGGAACTTACGTCCGATGCGGTTGTCCATCCCCATGCCGCGTGCAACGTCGTGAACATCGCAGCCGATGGCATCGCACAAATTCGCGATCTCGTTGATAAATGTGATCTTGGTAGCCAGGAATGCGTTCGCTGCGTATTTGATCAACTCAGCGGCCTCAAGCGAGGTAATAACGATCGGCGTCTCGATCAGGTATAAAGGCCGGTAAAGATCCTTCATTATCGCGATCGCATCTTCGTCATTGCTGCCGATAACGACCCGGTCCGGTCGCATAAAATCCTGGATTGCAGCACCCTCGCGAAGGAATTCGGGGTTTGAAGCGACGCCGAAATGTGTCGGAACTGCCAGATGCTCTTTGACGAACTCGCTCAGCCACTTGCCGGTCCCCACAGGCACTGTCGACTTTGTAACGAGAACCTTATAGCCGTTCATCGCCTGAGCCACGTCTTTCGCAGCCTGCTGATAAAAGCTCATGTCGGGCGAACCGTCTGAGCGGGGCGGGGTCCCAACTGCGAGAAAGATCACCAGAGCCTCTTCGACCGCGCTCTTTATGTCTGTCGTGAACCGAAGGCGTCCGGCCTTAGCGTTCTTTTCAACGATCGTATCGAGACCTGGTTCGTAGATCGGAATGCCGCCGTTCTTGAGCTTTTCTATCTTCGTTTCATCAACATCAACACACGTTACATCGACCCCAAACTCAGCAAAACAGGCACCGGTAACCAAGCCTACGTATCCGGTTCCAATCACAGCGATATGCATAATAAATAATGAGATCAGTAAAATAAGGCGAAATATATGATTCTAAACAAAGTAATGCGGGCCATATTTGAACATGACCCGCATTACGATATTACGTTAAATTCCCGAAGGATTGCAATTAGCGAACCGGACTGACAACCACGGTTCCGCCACCCGGACGCGTTTTGTTGTCACGCGTGCCGATAAGAATCGCTGCACCCGCAACACCAGCCGCGAGCAGCCACACCCACCAACCGCCAAAGCGGACGGGCGGAGCGGAACCCGGACGGAGACACGGTTCACAACCTGTCTGAGCAGGGTTTCCGGCCGTAGCCGACGAACCTGCTGCAACCTGCTGATCATTGCCGCCTTCGCGAACGGTCACCAAACCAGAGGTGACGTCAATATGTGCGTGAGCACATTCTATCTCGATCAAAAAGCTGTTAGCCTGACCCGAATCTGCGATCACCGTAGCATTGCTGGTCGCGATGGTTGTCGGGACACCGGCGGAGTTTGATACGCGTGATTTACCTGACGAAAGAACACCGACGATACCGGCCGCTGAAAAATTCAGAATCATATTCGAATTTTCCATTACTTCGACGCGGCCATTGCGGCCAAGGCTGACCGAAGCGCTTGAGCCCGGACCAGTCACGATCGTACTACCTGAGACGATAGTCGAGTTAGAAACGGCGGTCTGGCCGTTTACGGTTACCTGCCCCGAAACCGTTATCTCAGCGGTACCATCCTGGGGAGCCGCGAGGGCAACCATCGAAGATACGCAGAGAACGGCTATCGCGGTGAATGAACTTATGAGTTTACGAAAACTGTTGTTGCCGAGCATTTAATTAAATTCCTCCTGTGAGACAATCGAAAATGATAATGACCTTTCACCCTAATTGCAAGTCAGCAATAAGGTTTAGGGGTCGCAATTCCTAGCCGCCACCGCACATGTGAGCAATGACGCGGAAAGAGACTGTCGCAGCTGATCTAGTAATAAGCATTGCAAACCGTTAAACGAGGCGTTTAACCCCGCCGGTCTCAATTTATGAATGATCTGTCACTTTAGGAAATACCGGATCTTCCTTCGTCGGTCTGAGCCAAAACGACCGATTCTGACAGAGCGAGCTCGCTTATCAAATATTGATCAAAACAATGTTGTCAATGGCTGTTGAGCTGTGTCGCTCAAAAAATCAAGCCTCTCAATGTTTTACACGAATCCGGCGGCTATGTCAACGAAAACACTTCCTGCGTCGTATAAACGCCGAACCGAATTCAAAGATAGAACAAAGACTGCTAAACGTAAAGTTAGTAAATACTTATACCATACGGGGCCGTCATTTCAAAGGCTTTTTTCAAAATCTTTCGCTCACGGGTGCTCCGTGCTGCGGCAGATCTGACTGCTGCCGTAAGATTGCCCCAACCGCTTAATTTTGCTTTAATTCCAAAGGCTTACTTACCTATATGAAAAGACTTCTATTAATGATCGCCGCGGTTGTAGCCGCGGCCGGCTGCACAAACCCGGGCGACCCCGTCCCGAACGGAACATCGGCTGACCGCGTTCGCATCGGCTTCGCTATGGCGACCGTTCGCGAAGAGCGATGGCAGCGCGACCACGACGCATTCAAAGCTCACTGCGAAAAGATGAACGTGGAGTGCATCATCACCGTCGCCGACAACAACTCCAGCCGCCAAGCCAACGATGTCGAAAATCTCTTGACCAAAGGCATTGACGTTCTGGTCATTGCGCCGCAAGAGGCGACCGAGGCGGCAGCGATGGTGGAGAAGGCAAAAGCGCAGAGCGTCCCCGTGATCAGTTACGACCGCCTCGTAAATTCGCCCAACATCGATCTTTATATATCCCATCAAGTTCCCGTCATCGGGCGGCGGATGGCCGAATACGCACTTGAACAAGTGCCAACGGGGAACTACATAATGGTTTACGGGGCGTCCACGGATAACAACGCTCATATTATGAAGAAAGAGCAGTTGGCGATTCTGCAGCCCGCCATCGACCGCGGCGACGTTAAGATAATCGCAGAGCAGCACATCACCGATTGGAAGAACGATCTCGCACTCAACTTCGTCGAAAACACACTTACCAAATTCAACGATGACGTTCAGGCCATCGTCGTCTCAAACGACGGAATGGCTGGCGGCGTCATTTCAGCGCTCGAGAAAAAGGGCCTCGCCGGTAGAGTCCTCGTGACCGGCCAAGACGCTCAGATCGACGCTTTGCAAAACATCGCCGAGGGCAAACAGTCGATGACCGTCTACAAAGCGATCATTCCGCTCGCATCAGCAGCGGTCGAGGCCGCCATTAAACTCGCCCGCAAAGAGCTGCTCGAGACGCAAAGTTTCCGAAACGACGCTATCAGCGCCGAAGTTCCTGCCATGCTGCTGGAGGTCGTGGCCGTGAACCGCGAGAACTTGATGACGACCGTGATCGCCGACGGATACGCGAAATTTGAAGATGTGTATAGGAACGTTCCGGAAGGCCAGCGGCCTGCGAGATAGCAGATGGAAAAACTTGTGCTCGCTGCCGACCTCGGCGGTACAAATTTTAGGATCGCCGTTGTCAACAGCGGCGGCAAGATCGTCGCTCGCGATCAGCAAAACACCCCGAACCGCCCCCAGCCTGATGAACTAGCTGACTTTATTGTTGATCAAGCATCGTCGTTGATCCACAAAGCGGGCGGGCAAGTTTATGTGTTCGGGCTATCGGCGCCGGCCGTCATCGATCAGGAAGCGGGAAGCGTCACAGCCTCGCCGAACATCCCGGCACTCAATGGGTTGCGTCTCGCCGAGCTAATTCAGACAAAGATCGGGTTGCCGACGATACTTGAAAATGATGCCAACGCCGCCGCTGTCGGTGAGCGTTGGCTGGGCGCTCTCGCCGGCGTGAATAACGGCATCTGCGTCACGCTCGGTACTGGTGTCGGCGGCGGGATTATTTTGGACGGCAAGCTTTACACCGGCGCGAACGGGACTGCCGGCGAGATCGGTCACATCTGTGTCGAGCCTTTCGGCGTTCCTTGCGAGTGCGGAAGTCGAGGCTGTGTCGAGCAATATGCCTCGGCAACAGCCATTATAAGGATGGCTGAGGAAGAGAGCGGCGGCGGCGAAAGCGGGTCCGGCGAACGCATGACAGCCGAGAGCATCTACGACAGCGCGCTCGGCGGAGACGTAGCCGCGACACAGATATTTCAGACGGCCGGCTTTTATCTCGGCATCGCCCTCGGCGGCGTGGTTAACATGCTGAACCCTGAGGTGATAAGCATCGGCGGCGGAGTGGCACAGGCCTGGGATTTGTTCATCGAGGAAACGCGGCGTCAAATTAAATTAAGAGCGTTTCAACAACCGGCGGAACGTGTTAAACTTGTCCGGTCCCGATTGGGCGACAACGCAGGCATCTTGGGTGCCGCACGGCTCGCCCTCGATCTTGAAGCGTAACTCAGATCCGTTAAAGTCAAACAGCAACTATATGGACGTCTATCACAAAGTTTTGGCGAAGCTTTATGACGAAGCAGGCGGCAAGGATTCTGCAAAGGTAGACCTTACAGATGTATTAAAGCGCGAGGGCTTTCTCCCGAGCATCGACAGCATCTCGGGGTATCTTATAGGCGAGAGCTGGGTAACCGAGACCGATCGGAAGCATGTTGTAAAACTCACGCACTGGGGAATCGCCGAGGCCAAACGTACATTGGCCGGTGCACCGGATAAGAACCAGATAGTTCAGAAAGAATCGAACAAGTTGCTGGCCAGCTTGCGCGAAGCGCAGATCATGATGGAAGAGTTCGCCGCAAAGCCTGCAGCCGATAGACTTGAAAGGATCGAAGCAACTGTAAGCGAGATAAACACTATAATGGGACGCATCAAAAGCAACATGTAATTTGCCCTTGCCCAAAATGTAGCTTGGGGTTATAATACTCGTTTGCTACGATGCGTTGTACCTGAGTAGTGGGACTTGTGCCCACTATTTTATTTTGCGGTAGGTGGTCGATGGAAAGCGGCGAATTTACAGGGCGGGTCAGAGAGATCGCCGACGAAGTTGTGGCCGGCTCGGACCAAGAGATCGTGCATGTCGAGATCGTCGGTTCAAAACGAAGCCCGATAGTTCGCGTGTTCATCGATAAGCCCGGCGGGGTTACTCTCGATGATTGCTCAAAAGTTTCGAGCAAGATCGAATCCGTGATGGACGCCGAAGACACGATCCCGATGGCATACACGCTTGAGGTTTCGTCACCCGGTATCGAACGAGGACTATATAGCGTCGCAGACTTTGAAAGGTTTGCCGGCCAGCGTGCAAGATTAAAACTGAACGGGCCTCTGAACGGCCAACGTAATTTCGCAGGATCGATCGAGGCGGTCGAAGGCGAAAACATCAAGTTTACCGATAACATTTCAGGGTCGGTTTCTATTCCATTCTCGGCGGTTTCAAAGGCAAACCTGGTCGTCGATTTTGATGAGGAACTGAAAAAGGGACAAAAGAATAATAAAGATACAGCGGGTGAGCAGTGAAGCCAATGGTTAAAATGACGTCGTCAATTGGGCAAAGTATCGAAGTTTTGTGCAATGAGCAGGGGCTCGATCGCGATATGGTGATCGAGGCTATGAAGGATGCCGTAAAGGCTGCCGCCCGAAAGCAGTTCAAAGCTCACGACAAGACCGGCGAAAGCATTGAGGTCGACTGGAACAATGAAGAGGGAATGATCGAGATCTCGGTCAACAAGACCGTTGTCGATGTTGTCGAAAATCCTTCATCGGAACTTTCTCTGGAAGAGGCGCAAGAACTTGCAGGTGACGAGATCGAACTTGGTGACATGCTTCTGATCCCGCTGCCGACCGAAGAGATGGGGCGCATCGCCGCACAAACGGCGAAACAGATCCTCGTTCAGAAGGTTCGCGAGGCGATCCGCGAAAAGATCTACGACGAATACATCGACAAGAAGGGCGAGCTTATCAACGGCACCATCAAGCGGTTCGAACGTGGGGATGTCGTCGTTGATCTCGGCAACAACCTCGAAGCCATTCTGCCGCGCAAGGAACAGTCGCGAGGCGAGATCTGGAATCAGGGCGAACGTATTAGGGTCGCGATCATCGATGTGTCCAAAGAACAGAAAGGGCAGCAGATCGTCGTTTCACGTGCATCCTCTGAACTGATCAAGCGTCTGTTCGAGATGGAAGTGCCTGAGATCTACGATGAGACCGTGGTCATCAAATCCGCTGTTCGCGAGCCGGGTGACCGTGCGAAGATCGCGGTTACCTCGAACGAAAAGGATGTCGATCCGGTCGGCGCCTGCGTCGGTATGAAGGGATCGCGAGTCCAATCGATCATCAAGGAATTGCGTGGCGAAAAGATCGACATTATCGAATGGTCTGACGAGCCGTCGGTCTTTGCCGCGAATGCATTGTCCCCCGCAAAGGTCTCGCAGGTTCGCATCACCGATATCGAAAACCGCAAGATGGCGGTGATAGTCGGCGAAGATCAGCTGAGCCTTGCCATCGGTAAGAAAGGACAGAACGTGCGGCTTGCCACGCGGCTGGTCGGGTGGGATATCGATATTGTCAGCGAAGAAGTTCTCAAGAAGGAGATCGCTCAGCAGATGGGTCAGATGATGGCTTCTGGAGAAGCTGTTCCCCTTACGGCCCTCGAGAGTGTATCGCCGGTTCACGCAGAGGTGCTTAGTGAAAAAGGCATCGCGGACGTTGAGCGTCTGGCTCAGGCGACGGTTGACGAGATCTGCGAAATTCTTGACGTTAGCGTGGATGAGGCCGAGAGCATCATCGCTTCCGCCAAAGCTGTGGTCGACGCAAAAGACGCGGGCATGGAAGCACCGGAAGCGGAAGATTCAGAGACGGCAGAAGTTGCATCGGCTGATGTTGCTGCGACTGACGCTGACCTCGACGATCTCTCAGCAGCATCCGTATCTGCCGAAACGACGGACGAGTCACCTGCCGAAGATACTTCGGAATCAGAAGATGCCGCTGCCGCCGATACAGTAGAGAACGCGGAGACAGAAGAAGCCCCCACCGCCGAAAGCGAAGGTGAAGGCGACGCGGCCCCTGAAATGGATCCGGAAGTTCCGGCAATGCTCGGTGATCTCGACGAAGGGATCGCGACGGATGCTGCGACGGAGCAGGTAGACGTTTCCGGAGAGGAAGCTCCGGAATCGCCCGACGCTGTGATCGATGTGCCGCAGGCCGCGACGGCCCCTGACGAAAATTTGAACGAAGAAAGCGATGGTGACGAAGCCGATGTTGAGAAATAACGGCGAACATCATATTTGATCGGACGTTCAATCGTTCGATCAAACAGGTCCTTAGATCGAACGAGAGAAAAGCCTTCGAGGCTTTGTTTAGGAACAGATAACGTATGCCGATCGGTAAGAAAATCAGAGTCTACGACCTCGCGCGTGAGGTAAAGCAGGACACGAAACGCGTGATGGAAGATCTGCGCCGCGAGGGTGCAGACATTAGCGTGCCGTCCAACTCGGTCAGTGCCGAGTTGGCCGACAAAGTGCGCCAGAAATATTTTCCGAAAGCCGAAACGGCACCTCAGCGGAAGATCAAGGTGATCAAAAAAGCGGCCAAGGCAACGAAAGCTGAAGAGCCGGTTGAGGCCGAAGAAGCGGTGATCGAGGCCCCGCCAGCCGCGGAACCTGAGACTGACGAGGTCGTAGCCGCTCCGCAGGTGGAAACCGATTCGCCGGCTGAACCCGCCAAATCGGCCCGGAAGGTCAATAAGGTCCTCAAGAAGAAATTAGTCGAAGAGGAGCCGGCTGCTGATGAGGCCCCGGCCGATGAACCCGAGGTCGAAGTTCCGACCGAAGAAGAGGCGGAGATCGCACCCGAGGTCACTGATGATGCGCCTGCCGAAGTCGAAGCTCCTGCTAAGGGCCCCCGTGTCTTTCGGCCTACCGGCACACAGATCAAGCAGCTTACGCTTACGCGCGATGCGATCGAAAAGGGCGTAAAACCCGGCGAGCGTGTTGTTTCCGAATCTCCGACCAAGACCGGCAAGCTCAACGTCGCTCGCGATGCTCGCGGCCGACGAACCGATCTACGTGGGACCCCGGGCGAAACTGCAACGCCGCAGATGAATTACACGCCGCCGGCGGATAACCGACGACGGCCCGGCCGTTCGGGCGGACGCGGGCGCAAGGGGGCCGATGCGAGGGGTAAATTTGCCGATCGCGACGCCGATCTGCCGCGCAAGCGTACTATCGAGGAGCGTGTTCTCGACCAGGTCGGCCCTCGCGACGAAGAGCAGCTCAAGCCTTTGCGACTTACAGAAGGCGCAACGGTCCGTGAATTTGCGGAAGCACTTGGCATCACGCCGCGCGACATTGTGCAGCTTCTTATCAAACGCGGTGTCTTTGCTACATTGAATCAACCCATCGGCGACGCTATGGCGACCGAGATGGGTCTCGATTTTGGCTACGACATCAGCTTTGTTCCTTTCGAGGAAATGGTCATCGAGCAAGAGTTCGAAGAGCTGATCGCTGCCGATGCAGACGATGCGGAACTGCCGCGTCCGCCGGTCATTACAGTGATGGGTCACGTCGACCACGGAAAAACTTCACTGCTCGATTCGATTCGGTCGGCAAATGTTGCGGAAGGCGAAGCAGGCGGAATCACGCAGCACATCGGTGCGTATAGCGTGTTCGTGCCTAATTCCGAGAATCCCGACGAAGAGCGTCGCGTAGTATTCCTCGACACACCGGGCCACGAAGCGTTTACGATGATGCGTGCCCGTGGTGCGAAATCTACTGACATTGTTATCCTCGTCGTCGCCGCTGACGACGGCGTCATGCCCCAGACCATCGAGGCTGTCGAGCACTCAAAGGCTGCAGGTGTCCCAATCATCGTCGCCATTAATAAGATAGACCGCCCGGGTGCGAATCCTGACAAGGTTAAGACGGGGCTTGCTGGACTGGGCATTCAGCCAATCGATTGGGGCGGTGATACCGAAATGGTTGAGGTTTCTGCGATCACGCGTCAGGGTATCGACACGCTTCTTGAAACGGTTCTGCTCCAGGCCGACATCCTTGACCTTAAGGCGAGCCCGACGCGGCGAGCGTCCGGTGTAGTGCTTGAGGCCAAGTTAGACAAGGGCCGCGGTGCCGTGGCAACCGCGCTCGTTCAGCAGGGAACCCTGCGGGTCGGCGATCCGTTTATCGTCGGACAATTTTATGGAAAGGTCAGGGCCATGTTTTCTGACCGCGGAGAACAGGTTGACGATGCGCCGCCGGCAACACCGGTTGAAATTCTCGGCCTGCAAGGTGTCCCTCAGGCAGGCGACACGTTCCAGGTGGTTTCCGACATCGATCGGGCACAAACCATAGCGGGCCAGCGGCAGATGCAGGCACGTCAGGTCGCGATGCTCAAGACGACAAAGCGTGGTATCGAATCGCTCGGTCTGGCAGAGGTCAAAGAGCTTCTCATCATCCTCAAAGCAGACGTACAGGGCTCGGTGGAAGTGCTTCGCGGAACCCTCGAAAAGCTTTCGACCGAAAAGGTCAAAGTCCGCGTCATCAGAGCGGGCGTCGGTGCGATCGCAGAATCAGACGTGCTGCTTGCCTCGGCAACCCAGGCCGGCGATGCATCGACCGCGGTCGTTATCATCGGGTTCAACGTGCGTCCCGAGGCTCGTGCATCTGAGGTCGCAAAGCAGGAAGAGGTCGATATTCGGCTTCACTCCATCATTTACAAGGTCGAGGAAGAGATCAAGGCCGCGATGATCGGCATGCTTGACGCTATCGAGAAAGAGGTCATCCTTGGCAAGGCTCTGGTTCAGGAAACGTTCAAGGTCTCGCGTGTCGGTATGATCGCCGGCTGCCGCGTTACCGACGGACTCATCCGGCGACAGGCCCGTGCACGCATTATCCGTGACGGCGTCGTCGCCTGGGAAGGCGATATCGCGTCACTCAAGCGGTTCAAGGAAGATACGAATGAGGTCAAGCAGGGGTTTGAGTGCGGCATCAGCCTGGTCAATTTCAACGACATCAAGGTCAACGATGAAATTGAAGCATTTGTAATTGAAAGGATCGCCGCAACCGAACTTTAATTATATGCGTCGGCCGGAGAGATTGGCGGAAGCCCTGAAAGAAGAGATAGCCGAGGTCGTCGGATTTGAACTGACCGACCCGCGGCTGGTGGCGGTAACCGTGACCGATGTGACGGTCGCACCTGACCTCAGAGATGCAAAGGTCTTTGTGCTGGTTGGCGGCAGCGAAGACGAGATCAAGGCGGCGTTAAAAGCCCTGCAAAACGCATCGGTCTTTGTCAGGCAGCAGGTGGCGATGAATTTAAGTTTACGCCACGCGCCCCATCTGCATTTTGCCCGTGACACGGCCGAAGAGAATGCGGCTCGGATCGGAAATATACTTAACGATCTGTCTGCACAAGGTGAATTAAGCGAAAGGACGGAAATTGAAGAAACCCCCGAGGACGAGTAGGCCCGGCAGGATCTTTGCCCAAGCGTGTTAAGTCAAGTAGTTGAGTTAATTGAAACCAAGAACAAGTTCGGTATCACGACCCACATCAAACCGGACGGAGACGGTGTCGGGTCATCGCTGGGCCTGTGCTGGCTGTTGAGGTCGCTCGGCAAAGAGGCCGAGGTCATCGTGCACGGCGAGATACCTGTCGCGTATCAAAGCCTGCCCGGCGCCAACGAGATCCGCGACATCGGCCAGATCGACACCGATTACGACGCCATATTCGTCATCGAATGTTCTGACCTAACGCGCCCCGGCATTCAAGGGCTCGACCGTCAGTTCACCGTCAACATCGACCACCACGCGACCAGCGAACATTTCGGTACCATTAATTGGATCGACTCCACCGCATCGGCGGTTGGCGAGATGATCTACAATCTCTGCAAAGCCATCGGCGGCCGCGTTACCAAAGAGATCGCGGAGTGCGTCTATATGGCACTCGTGACCGACACCGGTTCATTCCACTTTTCCAACACTACAGATCGCACTCTCAAGGTCGCATCAGAGCTCGTCAAGGTCGGTGTGAAACCGGCACAAGTGTCAGAAGCCGTATACAACAGCTACCCTTGGTCGCGCATTGAGCTAATGCGACAGGTGCTCGATACGGTCAAACGCGACGACGAGACGGGTCGGATTGCGTGGATGCGGCAAACACTGAAGATGCGAGAACAGGCCGGGGCGGTTGATGGCGACAATAACGGATTCGTGAACATTCCGCTCGCGGCTCGCGACATCCTTGCTGTTTCTTACATGCGCGAGGTCGGCGAAGGACGTTATCGCGTGAGCCTTCGCTCCAAGGGCAGCATCAACGTCGCACGCGTCGCCGAGCAGTTCGGTGGCGGCGGTCATCGTAATGCTGCGGGCCTGACGGTCGAAGGCGACTGGGATGAACTCGAAAGCGCGATCGTCGAAGCTCTCCGTGCCGCAGTCAATCGTGCTGATCCGGACTTTATTACGGACGCCCCAAACATGGCCTGATCATTTCCTCGAATCATAATGGGTGAAAAAAAAGAAAAGCCTTACAAATGGCGACGCGAAGATTATCGCGAGAATACAAAAGGGCTGCTGATGGTCAACACCGGCGACGGTAAAGGAAAGACCACTGCGGCTCTTGGTGTTTTGATCCGCGCCGCCGGCCGCGGGTTAAAATGCTGCTTCATCCAGTTCATGAAATCGAAAACCGACCGCTACGGCGAACACGAATCGCTGGAGCAACTCGGAATCGAATATTACACCATGGGTGACGGCTTTACCTGGGACACGAAAGATCCGGCTCAAGACATCCGTACCTCCGAAGAAACGTGGGCGTTATGTGTTGAAAAGATGCGTTCAAAAGAATACGACCTGCTGATATTCGATGAGATGGTTTACGTGCTGGATTACAAATTCCTCGATGTGGAGAAGGTGATTCAAGAGATCAGCGAAATCCGAGCCGAACAGCCGCACCTGCATCTGATCCTGACAGGGCGAAACGCCCCGCTCGAGCTTGTCGAAGCGGCTGACCTCGTAACCGAAATGAAAGAGGTCAAGCACCCCTTCCACGCGGGCATCTTCGCCCAGCAGGGCATCGAATTCTAAATATGGCCGATTACGATGAACTGGTCGAACACTCCGCGAAGGTCGAGGAGCGCGAACTCGAGCGACACCCGGGCGGCGTCCACGGCATCCTCGATAAGATCTCGATCGCGGTCGGCACCTTCGGCGTCGGCTTTCTTCCGATCGCTCCCGGCACATGGGGCTCCGCTGTCGGCGTAATAATTTATCTGCTCGCCGCCGTCATCGCCGGTCATTACGCGGCAGATCTTGCGATGGGCGGATGGACGGAGGCTCAGATCGCCGGCTGGACCGTCTCGATCATCACGACCCTTTTCGTTATCTTTTGTCTCGCAGGGATCTGGGCATCGACGCGCGTAACCCGTATCTTCGGCACGAAAGACCCGTCGCACGCGGTTGTTGATGAGGTAATGGGCCAGCTCATCACGTTCATGTTCATTCCGTTCACATTCTCGTGGCCTTTGATCCTTGCGGGCTTTCTGCTGTTTCGCCTTTTCGACATTTGGAAGCCATACCCGATAGATTCGCTTCAGAACTTGCCTGCCGGGCTGGGCGTATGCGCCGATGACATCGTCGCCGGTGTTTACGCCGGTGTGTGTCTGTCCATCCTCTACTCTGTTATCATCACGTTATGATCGTCCACGTTCTTCCGGGAGATTCGCTTTCCGGCCAATTCGCCGAAACGGCCATTGGCGGCAAAATCGTCGTCTTTCGCGAATGTATGGTCGTTGGTGATCTTGGCGGAGAGACACTCGACGAGTTTTGGGAGCGTCGCGCAAATTTCCTGATGCTGGAGCACGGCGGCGACCCGATCGAATATCAAGAAACGTTTGCCCGCGAGATCGAGCAGCTCCTCGAACTCACCGCCGGGGACGAGATCAACCTCTGGTTCGAATTCGAGCTGTTCTGCCAGGCTAACATGTGGTTCTGCCTCGATCTGCTAAACAGAAGTGCGGCCAGCATCTATCGCGTCGCTCCCGCCGACCTATCACCGGACGACGTCTGGAAAGGTTTCGCCGATCACGATGCCGACAGGCTGCTCGAATGTTTCGATGCCCGAACTCCGATAAGCAAGGAAGACACATCAGTGGCAAGCAGACTCTGGCAGGCGTTTCGAAATAGAGATTCCGGAACGCTTCGCGAACTCGGCGAGCATCGGTCTGCGGCGTTGCCGTTCCTAAAAGAGGTCGCCGATGCGGCTGCAGATATCGAGACGCGACCGGCGCAGCTCGTAGCCGAATTGAAGGCCTCCGGACACGCTGACATCGACTCGATTTTCCCAGAGTTCCAAAAACGCGCCGGCGTTTACGGCTTTGGCGATCTGCAGGTCGAGCGCATACTTGAACGGTCCGACGAATTAAGTTAGCAGAATAAAAGGATGCCCGATACCTCAAACCCCGACATCTCCTTACAGATAACCACCGTGAATAAGCGCTTCGGTGAGTTCCACGCCGTCGAGGACCTCTCGTTCGATGTAAAGGCCGGACGCATCTTCGGCTTCCTCGGTCCGAACGGCGCCGGCAAGACCACAACGATCCGAATGATTGTTGGCATCACCATCCCTGACGAAGGTTCGATCAAGCTATTCGGCCAAGGCATCTCGCACAAGATGCAAAACCGGATCGGTTACCTGCCCGAAGAACGCGGCCTTTACAAGAAAATGAAGGTTGTCGATCAGCTTAAGTACTTTGCCGCGCTGAAAGACGTTCCGGGTTCCGTGGCAGAAGAGCGCATCGACAAATGGCTCGATCGAATGGGCCTCAGCGAGTGGAAAAAGAAAAAAACGACCGACCTTTCAAAAGGTATGCAGCAGAAGGTCCAGTTCATCTCGACCGTGCTGCACGACCCCGATCTTCTTATCCTCGATGAACCGTTCTCCGGTCTCGATCCCATCAACGTCGAGTTCATGATCGACGTACTCGCCGAATTCAAGACGCGCGATAAGACGATCATTTTCTCGACGCATCTAATGGAGACGGCCGAACGCCTGTGCCATGACATTGTGCTCATCAACCGTGGTAAAAAGGTCGTTTCAGGCAGCCTGCGCGAGATCAAAGAGAGCTACGGCCAGAATCTGATCGCCTTCCGCGGAACCAATGCCGACGCGATACTCGCCGATCCGTCCATGATCGAACGCGTCGTGACCCACTCCGATGAACAAGAACTGCACCTTGCCGAAGGCGTCGATCCTCAGAACGTCCTCCGCCGAATGGTCGATTCGGGTGTGATCGTTTCAAAATTCGAACGCACAGAGCCGAGCCTGAACGATATCTTTATCGAGAAAGTGCGAGGTACAGCAGAAGCGTAAGTTATGACGAAATTTCTGGCGATAGTAAAACACGAATATAAAAAGGTCGTCCTGAAATGGTCATTCCTGATCGGCACGATGATGCTGCCGCTGCTTGCGGTCGGTTTCGCCGTCGTTCCCGCGGTCATTTTTTCGATAAAGGGCGAACCTACACGCATCGCCATAGTCGACCCGACCGGCCAGATAACGCCTCGTCTACGCGATAATCTCTCGGCAGAGCGGATCGCAGACCGTGCCCGCAACGCAGCTCGCGAATCTGTAACGAACATGTCCGGCGATCAGAGCGAGCAGCTCCGGCGCACGTCCGAACAGTTTCAGGACAGCTTTCTTTTTACTGAGTTTGATTCGGCCGGGCGCGAACCCGAGACTGTTAGGGCAGAACTTACGGGCATGATCACGCGCGGCGAGATCGACGCTTTTCTAATCATACCGCCGGATATAGATGCCGAGGGCGCGCGATTCGAATTCCGCTCACGAAGGGCCGGCGACATCATCACGAACGACACATTTCGCGATGCTCTCAACCGTGCCGTGCGTTCACAACGCCTGGCAAACGCCGATATCAGCGAGGAACGGCTTGCTCAGCTTAGCGGCAGCGTCAATTTCGACGCCAAGGGGATAGACGACCAGGGCGAAGAAAAAGACTCCGGCGGCATTATGATCGCGTCGCTGATTATCGGCCTGATGATCTACATCACCCTTGCCATATACGGACAGGCGATTCTTGGCGCGGTTGTTGAAGAAAAAGAAACGCGGATCGCCGAGATTCTCTTCTCATCCGCCCGCCCATTCGAGCTGATGATGGGCAAGCTCGTCGGTGTCGGTATGGCGGGTCTTACTCAACTCGGCATCTGGGTCCTGACTGCAGCCGTGCTCATCAGCTTTCTGGCGTTTAGATCCGACCTCGCCCCTCTGGTCGCATCTGTGCCGCAGATAACGCCGCTGATGATCGTTTATTTCCTCGTTTTCTTCCTGGTTGGATTTTTCACCTATGCGGCGATCTTCGCACTGATAGGCTCGATGGTCACATCGGTTCAAGAAGGCGGCCAGTTCGCGTTCCCGCCGATCATGATTCTGCTCATCGGCTTCTACCTCAGCTTTGCCGTCATGCGTGACCCGAACAGCACGCTCTCATTTTGGGCGTCCATCGCTCCGTTCTTTGCACCTATCACCATGCCCGTGCGGATCCTGGCAGAGATGCCGCCATTCTGGCATATCCTTCTCGCCGTTGCCGTAAACGCCGTCGCTATCACCGGTCTCGTCTGGCTCGCCTCGCGAGTATACCGTGTCGGGATGCTCATGTACGGCAAACGCGCTACCCTCCCCGAAGTGTGGAAGTGGATCCGCCAGGTCTGACATCGCGCCCACCCTCGCCAAACCCAAAACACGATCCGGCGGTATGCAAAATGACACTTTGTTGTCATTCAAACGTGAGATGCTTAGGCAATCTCATTGCTGAGTCGCAAGTGTCCGCAAGTTCGCCGTTCTATATGTAAAGGGGAGGTATGTCCATGAAAAAACATCTAGCAGGTTTTGCACTTTATAATTTGATCGTAATTGTTACCGTTGCGGCCTATGCCTATTTCGCCGGCGTTCCCGCTTACCTCCAACCTGAACCCACTTCGTGTTGGACTCATCTGCAAAATGCCGATAAGCCGCTGACCTTTGAAGTGTTAGGAGTTCAATATGACCTCGATCGCAAGATCCTTCTTTCGCGGATAACGGTTCGGTGGAACGGGTTCGGCGCTCCGCCCCGCAGCCTGTACGTCACCCACCGCACTGGCACCGTCGAAGGTCCCGCGAATACTCGATACAGCAGCGACAACATCGTACGTGCAGCGTTTCAGGGCGATCGGTTTGCGATCATCGAGCTTGAGACCGAGCTGGAGGCGATGCCGCTCGACCCATCGGCAAACTACTATTCCGAATTCGCGGTGTCGCACATGCCCAATTTGCGACACGGTGCAGCCGTCGCGTTTTCAGAGCCATCGCAGGTACTTTTCTCTCACGGCTCAAGATCGATGAAATAAATTCTTCTTTCGTGCAAGGTATAAGGCTCACACTCGTTCTGATTCCAGTGCGAGTGTGAGTTTTCTAGTTTAAACGGAGGAATTATGAAAAGTTCAGCTTCTATTCAGGTTCGCGCTATTGCTTATGTCGCTTTCGCGGCAGTGATGATAACGGGATGCGGCGACACCAACATGCGTGAGTCGGCTTCTAATTCGAACGCTACTGTCCGATTGCCTGGTACGGCGAATGCGTCTGCGAATATGGCCATGGACGCCCGCCTCGCGCCGGTGGCGCTTGAAACTGACGCACACGGTGGGCAGCTCGGTAAGGCCGGCGACCGCTACGCCGAGATCACGGAAAACCCGTTCTTAGAAACATTGCGTGCGCCGTTATCGACCTTTTCGATCGACGTAGACACGGCCTCCTACGCCAACGTCCGACGGTTCATCACCGATGGCCAACTGCCGCCGAAGGACGCAGTGCGTATCGAAGAGATGATCAATTACTTCGACTACGAATACCCGCAGCCAATGGGCGATGTCCCGTTCTCGGTGATGACCGAAACTGCGTCATGCCCATGGAATTCTCAGCATCAGATTCTCAAGATCGGCCTTCAAGGGAAGAAAGTTTCACTCGAGCAAACTCCGACCGCTAATCTTGTTTTCTTGCTCGACGTTTCGGGCTCGATGAACTCACCCGACAAGCTTCCGCTTCTTAAGTCGGGCCTCACAATGATGGTCGATCAGCTGAAACCAAACGATAGGATCGCGATCGTTGTTTACGCTGGCAGCAGCGGGCTGGTATTGCCCTCAACCCCAGTCTCACGCAAAGGCGACATCATCGCCGCCTTGAGCGGACTCGAGGCCGGCGGTTCCACGAACGGCGGGCAGGGAATCGAACTCGCCTACACGGTGGCCGCAAACAACTTCATACCCGGCGGCAACAATCGTGTGATCCTCGCTACCGACGGCGACTTCAATGTTGGGGCAAAGAGCGACGATGCGCTCGTCGATCTGATAGAAGCAAAACGGAAGTCCGGAGTTTTCCTTTCCGTGCTCGGTTTTGGCCGCGGCAATTTGAACGATTCGATGATGGAAAAGCTTTCGAACAAAGGCAACGGCCACTATGCGTACATCGACAGCAGCGACGAGGCTCGCCGAGCTTTGGGAACCCAGGTCGCCGGCACGCTGTACACGATCGCAAAGGACGTAAAGATCCAAGTCGAGTTCAATCCAGCGAAGGTCGCCGGCTACAGATTGATCGGATACGAAAATAGGATGCTGGCAACCGAAGACTTTGAAGACGACAAAAAGGACGCGGGCGAGATCGGCGCGGGTCACTCGGTGACTGCACTATATGAGATCGTCCCGGCAGGAGTTAAGGTCGACAACGCCGGCATCGAGCTCAAATACTCCGAAGTTCGCGAGCCAAAAGGAGCTTTCACTAACGAGATGGCAACCGTAAAACTCCGTTACAAAGAACCCGACCAAGAGGTAAGCAAGCTGTTGACGATCGGAGTACCGGATGGCTCGACAGATATCGAAGCCGCTTCACCAAATATGAAGCTTGCGGCGTCAGTGGCTCAGTTCGGATTGCTTCTTCGTGATTCGAGATATAAAGGACAGGCCGCATTTCCGTCCGCAGCGTCGCTTGCACGAATGGCCATGGGCGGTGATGTGCAGGGAAGCCGCGGCGAATTGCTCAACCTCGTCGAACGTGCAAGCAAGCTTACACGCAACGGGCGCGGATAAGCTCATCGATCAACTCAGAAAACGGCGTTCACGAATGATCGCCGTTTTCTGAGTTCTTGTTCACTAGCCCCTGTATCTCAGCGATCAACGTGTCGGGTTCGTACGGTTTGGTCAAGTATTTTTGAAATCCCGCTTTGAATGCCCGGTCGCGGCTTTCCGCGGTCGCAAATGCGCTCAGCGCGATCGCAGGGATCTTTCCGCCCTGTTTTTCCGGAAGATTACGAATGTTCGCGACCAGTGAATAACCATCCTCTTCCGGCATCGCAAGATCCGAAATGATGACATCAGGAAGCTCGTCAGCGGCGTCTGCTAGCAGCTTGCGGGCAGACCGTCCGTCCGTAGCGCTTTTCACCCTGGCTCCATGACTTTCCAAAAATAGCTGGAGCACTTCACGCGAATCCGGATCGTCCTCCACCACCATCACAAACTGGCCTTTTAGAGCGAACAGCGACGCGGTCATCGCAGGCACCGTGTCAGGAGCAGCTTTTGCGGGAGGTTTTGTAAGCGGAAGTCGGACCGTGAATTTCGAACCCATATCGGAACCGTCGCTTTCCGCACTTATCGAACCGCCGTGCCGTTCCGCAAGCACTTTGGCTATCGACAGCCCTAGGCCTAGTCCGGTGCTGTTCTTCCCCGCCGCCGGATTGCCTTGTGAGAACTGGCGAAATATATTAGGCATCACGTCGGACGTAATGCCCTGCCCATTGTCCACAACCTCGGTGATTGCCTGCTTATTTTCAACGCGCATGTTGACGTGAACGCGGCCATTTTCTGGCGTGAACTTTATCGCGTTCGAAATGATGTTCCCAAACACCTGCTGTAGCCGGCTCGCGTCGCCAAACACAACAACTTCTTTGTCTTCGCTCGTAAATCTCAGGTCAATGTTCCGTGCGTCCGCTGCCGGGCTGAGAGCCTGACATGAGCCGTTGATCAGATCAGCAAGATTTGTCGGACGATATTCCAGCCTCAGTTTGCCCGATGCAACCCGTGCGGAATCAACAAGATCATTTATCAGTTTCGCCTGGACCCTGGCGCTGCGTTCTATCGTTTCAAGAGCGTTCTTCCGAGTGGCGTCATCAACCTCTTTGGTCAAGAGAATCTTTGACCATCCGAGGATCGCATTAAGCGGGGCCCTCAACTCGTGCGAGACAAATGCGAGAAAAAAATCTTTCGCGCGATTCGCTTCGACCGCTTCATCACGTGCACGTTTTTCGCGATCGTAAACTTTCGCTAGATCCGATGCCGCTCGCTTTTCCTCCGTCACCTTTCGAAGGATCCCCATCATCTCGCCCGGTTCGTTCGCATCTGTGAGCGTCGATTTTCCTTCGACCGAGATCCAATCAACCGTGGCGTCCGGGTAAACGACCCTGAACTCTTCCTCATACCTGGTCCCCGAAACGCGGGATTCATTTAGAAACTCTTCTACGTATCCCCTGTCATCGGGGTGAACTACATCCATAAGTGCCTCATATGAGACCATCTCATACGGCGGCAGGCCTAAAAGCTCGTTGCAGCGTGGGGTCGAAAATATCTTGTTCTCGATAAAGTCCCAGTACCAGAGTCCGATCTCGGCGTTTTCCGCTGCCAAAAGCAACCGGTCACTGTTGATCTGCGGATGATCGATCATCGTTTTTTCCGCCTTGATCGATCTGCCGAACACAAACAGGGAAACGGGATCGCTCGCCCCCTCCGAGGGGATCACGAACAACTCGATCGGGACATGCTCCTTGGCATTGAGCCGAAAGTCGAGAACCCTACGGACCTCTTTTCCCTGAGACGCTTCCTGAACGGCCGCTGTCACCACACGTGCGTTATTTTCGGAAGACTGCCAGAAAACTGTCTGGGAAAACTGGTTACCGGTAAGTAATCCCGGTTCAACCGAAGTCTTATCGAAGAGCGAACCCTTTAACTCCACTATCTTACCGTCAGCGTCCAAAATGCCCGACAGGTCGAACAATCGTTTGACAACGTCGCCGGGAATTAGTGTCGGAGCCGTTTGATGGGAATTTTCAGGAGGTTCGTTCATTGTCTGCTGCTACGTTCTGCCACCTATCAAGAAAACCTCGATACAAAAGTTCTGTAACGAGGCTATTTTAACATCATCGTGCAGAAACCTCTGCACGATGATGGCTATATTGCGTATTCAAATGGTTTACACCGCTCTGCGGCCGGTCAACAACCTGATAACGAATACAACAAGTGCTACCAAAAGCAGTGTGTGCAGTATTCCGCCAAAAGTTTGTCCCGCGATCAGTCCGATCAACCAAAGCACCAGTACTATAACGATAATTGTCTCTAACATAAATTATATCCCCCTAAGATCGAAAGTGTTTACTACCTCGCTGCAGTACTATTCAATCGGCGTGCCGTAATCCGAGAATCCTCGCTAAACAATGCGAATATGAGACTTAGCCCGCCTCGCGAAAAATGGGGAACTGTTCCATCCCGCATCAAAGCAGTACAGCCTGAGAGATCCCCGTTGCAGCTAAAATTAAGGACGAGCACTACAATCCAACTGTGTATTGAATCATTACGCATGCAATATTTTAGTCGAACTCCGAACATCGAAAGCCTCCTGTTTCCAATATTTAGTCCATGACAACGGGAACTGGCACGACCTTTGCGATGATAATACCGACCAATTAAATTACGGAGAAATCATACTTATGCAAGGAACCAAATCTCAGCAGGGAAACTTCGGAGCAGGCAACATCGCGATCGCGCCCAATAGTTTCGAGAGTGACGCGGCTGAAACGATAAATTCGGGTGCACCACTGAAAGAAACTGTGGCTGACAAGTTCGCCGGTGCCGCGGATGTAGTTCACGAAAAAGCAGACGCCGCCCAGCATGTTTTGAACGACAAAGCCGACCGCGTGAATGAGGTCGCGCACAACGCGATCGAGAAGATCAACTACTTCGGACATAAGGCGGCGGAGTCGCTCGAGCGATCGTCCGATTACGTTCGGGACTTTGATCTTTCGGAAACGCGAAGGAATCTCACTAATCGCGTGGGCGAACGCCCCGAGATGAGCTTGGCGATCGCGGGAATCGTCGGCCTCGCCCTCGGCCTCCTCATTGGCCGTCGCCGTTAGGCACCAGTACTGCGGGCGAAGTCATCGATCTCGTCCGCCAAGAAATATAGGCCGCAACGACGAATACTCGTGGCAAAAGTGTATTCGTTTGATACAATTGTAGAAAGCCACAATTCTTCCAAAATCGGAGACGCAAATATGCCAAATAGAGCTCTGGTAATCGATGACGACAAGGTCACTCTTGAGCTGTTCAGTTACCAGTTGAAGTCAGAGAACTTTGAAGTCACGACGGCCGAAACGGGCGCGAAGGGATTGGAACATGCGAAATCCTCGGATTTTGACGTGATCCTGACGGACCTCAATATGCCCGACATCAACGGCATTGAGATGGTTAAACAGTCCAAGCTTATCTCGCCCGAAACGGAGATCATCGTCGTTACGGGAGATATTTCGACGGAGAAAGCCGTCGAGGCGATCCAGGTTGGAGCTTTCGATTACATAACGAAGCCGGTCGACTTTGAAAAGCTCGTGGTCGTCATTCGAAATGCGGTCGAGACAAAAAAGCAGTCGATAATCAATGCCCGGCAAGCCGCTGAGATCAAAGAACTGCGCGGCCGGCTATCGAGCAAGACATCGTACGAGGGCATCATTGGCGGTGCGCGTGCGATGCAGAATATCTACGAGATCATCGAAAACGTCGCGAGTTCTGACGCTAACATCCTGATATTGGGCGAATCAGGAACCGGTAAAGAAGTTATCGCCAACGCCATTCACTACAAGAGCCATCGCTCCGACAAACCATTTGTAAAGGTGAATTGTTCCGCGTTGCCGAAAGATCTTATCGAGTCGCAGCTCTTTGGCCATACTAAGGGATCCTTTACGGGGGCTAACGCGGACAAGACGGGATTCATTGGCCAGGCACAAGGCGGCAGCCTGTTGCTGGATGAGATCGGTGAAATGCCGATCGATCTTCAGCCAAAGCTTCTCCGTGTTTTGCAAGAAAAGGTCTTTTATAGGGTTGGCAGCGACAAGCCGCAGGAAGCAGATTTCAGGCTCATCAGCGCGACCAACCGCAGCCCGTTTGAGGCTATCAAAAATGGCGATCTTCGCGAGGATCTCTATTACCGGATCAACACGATTGAGATCACCATTCCTCCGTTGAGAGAAAGGATGGAAGACGTCCCGATGCTCGCCGAACATTTCTTACAGGTCTATTCAGAAAAGTACAAACGTCCCAATGTGTCGTTCGCACAATCCGCATATGACCAGATGCTGAATTACAGCTGGCGCGGTAACGTACGTGAACTGCAAAATGTCATCGAACGAGCCGTGCTCCTAAGCAAGTCCGGCAAGATCGAGCGGATGGATATTCAGCACGACGAAAGTGACCCACCGTTAACCGGGACGGCCACGTTCACCGTGCCTGAGGTCCCCTACTCGCCGGACGCCCCGGTTGCGGCCGGTGTCACGACGAACGGGGCCACCGCAGCTTTGCCGTCGTTCGAAGAGGGCGACGTCTTGTTTGAGGAGATCGGCAAGCTCATAGTCGACAAGCTTCCCGAGCCTGATGAAAACTCGGATCAGCAGGACGTGTTCGGACACATCGAGAGCGGTGTTGTGCTTGCGGCGCTAAAACGCACCCGCGGGAACAAACAGGCGGCGGCAAACCTCCTGGGTTTGTATAGGCCTCGTCTTTACGGAATGATCAAACGCCACAATCTGGAAGAAAGGATCTGACACGCCTCGGATTTCAATAATAAAGCCCCGCCATATCCGACGGGGCTTTATTTGTTGCTGATCGAAATGTCCTAGCTGTTCGAAACGCTCGGGACCTTGACCTCGACGTCTATTTCTTTTCGATCCGTACCGCCGAGAAACCCTCCGTAATAGAATGCTCCTGCGATGATTGCTACGATGATGATCATCGCGATCGCCCAGATCAGATTATTACCTGTTGAATTTTCTTCTGACATGAAAAACTCCTCCTGTTGCTTGATAACCTAATAACTCACTTCGTCATCGTATCTGCAAACGGAGTGCCATAACACGGCCACTCCTCAACGCCCTAAAACAAAGAACTACAAAGGTTAGCCGTTCGGAGCGCTGCAAATCTCCGCTGCAATGTGTAACAAAACCATACGGGCCACGGGTCGGATCAAGTGGCATATGCTTTGCACTGTTTACTGCGGAATTCGTATAACTCAAGGAGAAATCAGATGCAGGACGAAAAAGACAACGATCTTTCTATCGATGAGATCGCGCGTGAATCGGGCACAGCGAGCAGGGACGAAATTAAACGGCGTATCTTACGAGGCGATGAATCGAAAGGCGATCCCGACGAGAGAGACAATGCCGGGGCGATGGACTACGAAGACACGCCGGCCGGAAACGAAGAAACTAAGACTCATATAGAACAGGGGGACGGAAACGATGACTGACGACAAACTCGAGATTGATGAAGCTCAGCGTGCCGCAAACTACGAAGCGGTCAAATCAACCGTTCAAGCGGATGTGGGCGGCGAGATCGCGGCCCGGGCAGATCGTTACGAACCGAGTCAGGCGGAACGCGTAGCCGGCGTCGCTGCGGGAATGAAGGAGCGGGCAGTTGATGACGTCGTCGAGACGGAGCACGAAGTGGAGCGAGGTAGGGTCGCAGCCCGCGTTTCACAGGTGGTCGATTATATTTTCTTCCTGATCTATAGCGTTCTTACGATAAGACTTTTGCTCGAACTATTTGCAGCGAGGGAAAGTGCCGGCTTTGTACAGTTCATCAAAACCGTTACTGACCCCTTCTACGCGCCGTTTCGCGGGATCGTTGCGAGCCCCACAACAGCAGAAGGTTTCACACTCGCACTGCCGATCATCGTAGCGATCGTATGTTACATGATCTTGCATCTCGCGATAAACGGCCTTTTGCGAATGTTGGCTCATCGCAAGACGCATGTCTAAATGCCGCCACGTTCGCGATTGTTAAATCCGATGGGTTGTAGTACAAATAGACATCCCGTCGTTCAATTTCAAAGAAAAGGAGAAGAACTATGTTTTCATGGATCGGAACAATTATAGTCGGAATGATCGTCGGCGTTATAGCACGTTTCCTGCTGCCCGGTAAGGAAGCACTGCCGGACGGAGCATTAGGTTTTCTGCTAACGATCGTGGTCGGCATCGCCGGAGCCTTTCTCGGGACCTTCATCGGTTCATCCTTGTGGGGGGGTGCTGATTATGCAGCCGGCTGGATAATGTCCATTATCGGTGCCATCCTCCTTTTAGTTCTGTTGCGTCTGGTCATTGGACGCGGTGACCGGTAGCAAACGAAAAGCCGGAATGCCGATGGCGTGTTCCGGCTTTAATCTTTTCTCTTTTCCATTTCTAAATCTATAGATGACTCAACGGCCTCCGCCTGAACTGCGCTTTGTTATCGCACTTGCAGCGGTGCTGGCGTTTGCCTCGCTTGACACCGTATGCAGGTATTTCGGTTGGCCCGGGGCCGTCGGCTATACACTGTTTACGTTCGCCGCTGTTTTCGCGGCGATTTTCCTTCTGATCCCGACCCTCACGGAACGCGTCTCAGAACGGACGGCTGACATCGTTGCAGCAGCCTTTTTTGTCGTTCTCACAGCAGCGGCACTTGTCAGTTATCACTTGGCCAATTCGGGCCGGTTCGGCCCGGGCAGCGATGCCGACGACGCTTTAATTCTTGCAGCGACGGAACTGATCGGGGGACGTTACCCCTACTACGCGCGAACATATCTCGGAAATGCGTTATCACCGATGCCCGGTGCTGTGCTCCTGGCGATACCTTTCGTTGTCGCGAATCTGATCGCCCTTCAAAACGTTTTTTGGCTCGGGGCCTTGTTATTGATAATGCGCAGGGTAGTCGAAGATTCCCGTTACGCGCTCGCGTTTCTGATCTTACTGGTCGCCCTGAGCCCGAGCGTTTGGCAGGGGCTAGCGTCCGGCGGTGATTACGTCTCGAATTCCATCTACGTTCTTCTGGCCATGTGGTGGATGTACGTAGCCGTCTCTAGACCCAAAGCCCGAAAATGGGAGCGTTTCGCCTCGGCCGTTTTTGTTGGGATCGCGCTTTCGTCCCGTTCAAACTTTGCATTCGTATTCCCCCTGCTATTCTCGATACTGGTTCGCAACGCGGGCTGGGGCAAAGCCATCAAGTATTCGGCCGTCGCGGCAGCGACAGTGCTCGCGTTGACCCTGAGTTTCTGGATCTATGACCCACCCGCGTTTTCGCCATACTTCGTGCCAAAGGCAAAAGTAGCCGAACTCGAGTCGGTTCTGCCCTTCGCATCAATATTGATTCCGGTATCTGCTTTGCTTTTGACCGGAGGACTTGCGCTCCGCGGCAGTTCGGGTCGGCTCGTCATATTTTTTCGCAACGCCGCGATCGTTCAGGCATTCATCTTGGTCGCGACTGCAATTCTGTATGCGCTCTGGGCAGGAACCCCGAGCCTCTACGTTGGCACGACCGGGTATGGGATGTTCGTCCTGTTCTTTGCAGCCGCAGCCGTCTGGATCCGGATCTACGCAAAGTCGGATCTTGGGCCTGGGTCAAGTTAGATCTGATCGGCGGTTCAAATTCCGTCCGAAATTGCTTAACATTGCTAGAACCAGCTTGAAAGAATACCTCAAATTGATCCGTCCCTATCAATGGATAAAGAACACCTTTGTCCTGATACCTGCGTTCTTTGCGGCACGGTTCGGGCTGCTGCTTTCTGACGGCACACTCTGGTTTGCGTTTCTCTCGTTCTGTTTTGCGGCCAGCTCTGTCTATATCATCAACGATATTTTTGATCGTGAGAACGACCGTCGCCACGAGGTCAAACGACTTCGTCCGATCGCCGCCGGCACGGTTTCCGTTCGCAACGCACTCTTAATATTCGCTGCATTTGTGATCCTTGCAGCGGTCTTTGCGGCACTGGTCAACGTGACATTTCTCGTTGTCGTCGGTATTTATTTTTGGTTGAATCTGCTCTACAGCTCTTACCTTAAGCACATCTCCATTATCGACATCTCCGTCATCGCCATCGGTTTCGTCCTAAGGGTGATCGGCGGCGGAGTTGCGGCAGATGTTCCCGTTTCGAAATGGCTCATCCTCATGACGTTCCTGCTCGCGTCGTGTCTCGCTCTCGGTAAACGCCGCGATGATCTGATGCTCAATGTCGAAAATAACGGTCTTCGCCGATCCCTTGACGGATACACCATCGGTTTTGTAGACACTTCGCTGGTGGTCCTCTCGGTGACCACCATCGTCTGCTACATAATGTACACCGTGTCCGACGAGGTCGTTCAGCGGATGCACTCTGAATACGTTTACCTGACCGCGATCTTCGTCATCATCGGCATCCTGAGGTATCTGCAGATCGCAATAGTCGAGCAAGCGAGCGGCTCGCCGACTCTAATCCTGCTAAAAGACCGCATGATCCAACTGATGATCGGCCTCTGGCTAGCATCCTTCGCAGTGTTCCTCTATGCATTATAAGAGGCTGACAAACTGGGGGAATTACCCGGCGGTCGAAGCTGACGTGAGCGAGCCGAGTTCAGTGAAAGACGTGCATGCTGCGCTCGCTGAAGGCGTCATCGCCCGCGGTAACGGACGGTCGTACGGCGACGCGTCGCTTGGGGAACGAGTCGTATCGACACGCAAACTCGACCGCATCACCTCCATCGACGAAGGCGAGCTGCTCATCGAATGCGAAGCCGGCACACTGCTTTCGACCATCCTTGAACGCATCGTCCCGCTCGGGATGTTCCTCCCGGTCTCGCCCGGTACCAAGTTCATCACCGTCGGCGGCGCGATCGCGGCTGACGTACACGGCAAGAACCATCACAGCGAAGGAACCTTTACAAACCACGTTGAAAGCTTTCGCCTCCTGACCGAGAACGGCGAGGTGCATCTCTGCTCGAGGGAAGAGAATTCGGAGGTTTTCCGCGCGACGTGCGGCGGTATGGGACTAACCGGAATCATCCTTTCCGCCCGCGTCCGGCTCAAGCGGATCGAAACATCATTCATTTCTCAACGTTCCTTAAAGGCGAAAGACCTCGCCGAAGCTATGCGGCTTTTTGAAGAAAATTCTTCCGCGACGTATTCGGTCGCATGGATCGACTGCCTCGCCAAGGGCACGCGTCGCGGAAGGTCGCTGTTAATGACCGGCGAGCATTGCACGGCCGCCGACCTGCCGGAGCGTTTGAAACCCGATAAGCTCCGCAACTCCCGACCGCAGCGGCTCGTCGTGCCGTTCGATCTTCCCGCTATCACACTGAACCGGTTCTCGGTGAGAGCGTTTAACATGTTCTATTACCACCGACAACTGCAGGCCAAAGCCTCGAGTTTTGTTCATTACGACCCGTTCTTCTATCCGCTCGACAGCATACGCAACTGGAATCGCATCTACGGAAGGCCCGGGTTCGTTCAGTATCAATTCGTCGTGCCCGAAGCTGTCAGCCGCGACGCTATCGACGAGGTTCTAGCCCGAGTTGCCGAGTCGGGCGAAGGCTCATTCCTTGCCGTGCTGAAACTTTTCGGCAAGGCAAACGTTGATGCTGTTATGAGTTTTCCGATGGAGGGATACACTCTGGCCCTCGATTTTCGCGTTAACAAGAGGGTGTTTGAGCTGCTCGACCAACTAGATGAGGTGGTCGCCGGCGCGGGTGGCCGCCTCTATCTTGCGAAGGACGCTCGGATGCGACCCGAGATATTCCACAAAACCTATAGAGAAAAGGTTAGTTCGGGCTGGTTTCGCTCTGCACAGTCGAGTCGGTTAAGATATTAGTTTCGCGGCCTCTATGTTTCACCCCCTCATATCATTGCATCGTCGATCGCTCGTCGCAGCCGTCCTTCTTGTCGTCTTCCTGGTGCCGTCGGCGTTTGCCAACACCTCGGGCCCCCAGCTTCTCACCTATCCGGAACTCGTCAGGCTCTACTCCGAACGGGAACCGGACGCGGAGCTTGAGCTCAAACTTAACCGACTGCTGACGACCCCGTTCATTTCGAACAACGGGGCGCCGCACGGCTCATTCGCAAGATCGCCGCACACAGGCGAGTTCCTGCGATTTGCCTTCTGGAACATAGAACGCGGCCTGGAATATGATGCGATTGAGGCGATCTTCGCAGACCCTGCGGCTTTTGAGGCTTTGCTCGACCCCGAAGAATATCCCATCGGATCGGAAAAACGCGAACAGGTGATGGAAGAGGCGACGGCATTGCGAATGGCAGACGTCATCGTTTTGAATGAGGTCGACTGGGGGATGAAGCGTTCGGGATATCGAAATATCGTTGCCGACCTGGCGTCGAAACTGGGTATGAATTACGCGTTCGGGCTTCAGTTTGTGGAACTCAGCCCGATCCTTTACGGGACCGAACCGGACAGCCCGGATTCTGAGGAGCAGGAGCTGATCGACGCACTGCGGCCCGATCGTTCTCAGTATAAGGGGCTGCACGGCATGGCGGTACTCAGCCGCTTTCCGCTCGAAAACGTTCGACTGGTCCCCTTCGAATCGCAGCCGTACGATTGGTACATCAGCGAGCTTAAAGGCCCCGGCGTCCTTGAGACGGCGAAGCAGCAAGCCTCCAAGCGAATATTCCTCCAAAAGACACTGCGCGAAGTTCGGCGCGGCGGACGTGCGATGCTTATCGCTGACGTCATCCATGAGCGGATCCCTACTGGCCGCGCAACCGTCGTTGCAACGCACCTGGAAAATCGGACCAAGCCCGCGAACCGCGTCCTTCAGCTCAAAGAAGTTCTCGCTGCGATAAAGCCGATCCGCAATCCCGTCATACTCGCCGGCGATATGAATACCACCGGCCAGGACATGACGCCGACGACATTTGGCCGTGAGATCAGAAAGCGCATCGGCAACCCGACATTCTGGCTCAAACGCGGAGCGAAATACGCGTTAGGCGTCGGGATGATCGAAGACCTTGCCATGGCCGCCGTGTCGTTCGGACGCAGCCATGCTGATCCCACTGTGAAACACATTCCGTTCATATCGCCGAATCCCGAGCGTAAGTTCTTTTCGACCTTGCGCGATTTCAGGTTTGACGACGGCGGAGGATTTGATATGAGGGGCGACCGCGAAAGATCAACCGGGAGACGTGGCAACACGTTGTCAAACTCGAACGAACGCGGCACGAAGGGCTTCATCACGACCTATACCGTCAAACGGCCGATCAAGATCATCGGTAAGCAGAAGCTCGATTGGATTTTTGTTAAACCCGCCGACGCAGACCGAACGGCGCGCAAACCCAGCGATTCGCAGCTTTTTGCACCGCACCACGGACGTACGTTGAGGGCTCTGACTGAGATAGTGGAGGACCGCATCTCTGATCACAGGCCGATGATCGTCGACCTGCCGATCACCGCACGGGCACCGGTCGAATAGCTTTATTGCAGGTGACCCGCGTGCAGCAGATTGCCGCGGCCGAGGATCCCTTTTGGGTCGAACGCTCGCTTGATCTCCGCCATTTCATTCAGATAACGCTCGCCCATCATCACATAGAGATACTTGGCCTTGAGCTTACCGATGCCGTGCTCAGCCGACACGGTCCCGCCGACCATGATCGCCTGTGCGACAAAACGGCCATAAATATGCCGCGAGCGCTCAGCCTCTTCGTCATTCTTCGGCAGTAAATTTGCGTGCAAATGACAATCGCCGATGTGGCCAAAGACGACGTAATCGATGCCGCTCGCATCGAGCATCTGCTTTTGAAATTTGAGAAATCCCGCAAAAGTCGTGTCGGGCACCGCCATGTCCGTGCCGATCTTTTTTTGACGATTGCGACCGACGCGTTCGTTAACTGCGACCGGCAACGCATGCCTGAACGCACGCATCTTTTCGCGGTCCTGCTCGGTCGTGGTGAACCAGGATCCGTCGAGATCAGCGTTGTGCTTTTCGAGCAGCCCGTTCCACTCCTCAAAAAGCGTATCTTCAGTTTCAGCCGTCGTCTCTTGTTCAAAGAAGATGGAACCGGCCATTCCGGACGGAGTTTCGGGAAATCGCTCATGAATAAACGATAGGGAGCGGTCGTCAAAATATTCGATAAGTGATGCTCCCAATCCGACACTGCCTTGTTCACGATTCGCAAACGACATAGCCTTAGCATCTTCGACGAACGCCAAAAGATCGTCGTGCCGTGCAAAAAAAACGATTCCGGAAAAGAACGACTCCGATTTCGGCAGCAGACTGAGTCTTATTTCAGTTATTACCCCCAAGGTCCCTTCGCTCCCAATAAAAAGATCGATCACATCGAGCGGACGAGCGTTGAAAAATCCTGAAACATTCTTACGGACGTCCGGGCGTTTATAGGTTGCGCCACGAACCGTGATCGTCCGCCCGCCGCGAGTTGTGAGTTCGATCGAACCGTTCTCATTCGACAGGTTTTCGCCGCGGCTCAAGTCCACGATGTCGCCGTCCGCAAGCACAACCGTCAATCCCATCACGAATTCACGTGTGGAGCCGTACTTAAAACTTCGCGCTCCCGATGCGTTCGTCGCGACCGTTCCGCCCACCTGACAGCTCCATTCAGTCGGGTCCGGCGGATAAAATAGGCCCTCAGCGTCAACCGCCCTCGTCAGATCGGCCAGCACAACCCCGGGTTCGACCGTCGCGGTCATCGCTTCTCGGTCGATCGAAACGATACGATTCATCCGTCCCATCGAGATAACAACACCGCCAAACGGGATTGCACCACCTACAGTCCCCGTCCGTGCCCCCGCCACCGTCACAGGTACGCCGGCATCGTTCGCATCCCGTAACGCTGCCGCCACATCCGCGACAGTTTCCGGAAAAACGACACGGTCAGCGTGCCCCCCCGGCATATTGCTGGCATCGGTCAGGTAATCGATCAATTCTTCAGGCTGCGTTTTCGTCTGCATACTCATTCGCTATATCCGTCTACGTCCTTCAGCGAGTCGGGATCTTTGCCCGTCGATGACCTCACGACACTAAAGCTCCCGTCCGTTTCCAAAACCACCGCTTCGATATCTTTGAGAGAGGCCGAGCCGGACGCCCTAACCGCCGCGAGCACTTCCGATTCTGTCACCCGCGTTGCTAGCATTTTCTCGTCGATAAATTTCCCTCGCCTCAGCAGCAGCGTCGGCGAAGATTTGAATAGCTTATCGGCTTTATGAGACCGTACGGCTATCCATGTGAGTATAAACTGAAGCCCGACCAGCAGAGCAAATGCCGTGATGCCTTCAACCAATCGCACATCTTTAGACAGAACAATGGTGGCTAGTATCGATCCCAGCGCGATCGTGACGACAAAATCGAAGGCGTTCCATTTCGATAGGGTTCGTTTGCCGGAAACTCGGAGCACGGCGATCAACGCGCCATACGCCAAACCGCCCACGATCACGACACGCAGCACACTGAACCAATTGTCGAAGAACATCTCACCCATTGGACTCAAGCTTCTCGTGATCCGCGGTCACTGATCTCACCTCGCTTTTTGATGAGATGCTTTCTGAACTTTGCCTTTTCGTATTCGGTCTCGAGCGTCCGCTCTGCAAAGTCCGCTGTCAGTTCCATCTGGTGAAACAACACACGGCGACGCGAATCCGTATCAGTCGCACCCGCAGCATGTGTCAATGCGTCGATCAATCTAAAAAACACCGAGATATTGCCCGTACCGCTTATCCTTACCTCATCAAACGCGTACTCGACGTGATCTTCAAAATCCGGAGATCGAGTAAGAAGGTAAGCTTTCTCATCGACCGTCCGAACGTTCGACGGGATCTCTCGTCGAGCCAATAGCCCGATCAGCTCGCCTAACCGATCGATCGCATTTATCGCCGTCGTCGTATCATTCACCCCCGGCGACAACGCTTTCAGCGCAATGTCAACCAATTGCCGGATGCCAAACCCGATGTCCTGTTCGATCGTGCGATGACGGTTGATGGTCACGAAGTCGATAACCTCATCCGCGATCTCCTTGTCGATCTGGCTGTTCCATACGTCCGAGATCTCCGCCGTAAAGTAGGCGATCTCCGACCCCTGAGCGACAAAATCGCCGACCGCCACGTCCACTTTCATTATCAGCTTGTGCTTTCGCGCGAACTCGCCGAGCCCCTCGGTATCGATTGACTGGACATAGCCCGACGACTCCGCGGCGACGTCTATCCATTGCCGCTCACCTATCTTCTCCAGCACTTTCTCGACCAGCAGCGTACCCTCAACCGGCTCGCCGAGGTCTTCGGGATAAATGTTGTCGATCGCCGTTCGAGTGTCGTCTGCGATCTCGGCCACGATGTTCGTCACCTGCAGCGACACCGCGATGTGGCGGATAAAGTATATGAGTACGATGACACCGCCCAGTGCGAGCAGCAGGCCGACAAACACTGCTATCGACGGAATGAACTGGTCTTCGTCGCCGCCGCGGATAGTACGCAGCACGACAAGGCAGTAGGCGAAAACCGAAACGAAATAGCCAAAGACGAACTGGTTGCCCTCGTCACCGAGATAGTTGCGGATGACCCGCGGCGAATATTGACTTGAGGCCTGAGCAACAGCGTTCAGCGTCAAAGTGAAAGCCAACGCCGCGACCGTCAGCATTGATGAGGCGATCGCCGTCAACATACCCCGCGAGCCGTCAGATCCCAGTCCAAAGAGCAGCGAATATTCCAACAGCACATCGCGCTCAACCCGGTTGTCGATCGCGATCAGGCCAAGGGCAAGGATCAATGCGGTGGCCAGCATCAGTCCCGGTATGAACCACATCGATTCACGCAGCCGGTGCCAAACTGTCCAAAGCTCTTTCATATAAAGAATACGAAAATCCTATCGCATTCCCGGCGATCCAGCCAATTTAACTTCGCCTCGGCCCAGATTCCATCCCGATTTGCGCGCCTATATAATGCCAGTATGAGCAATCTCGCGTGGATGTTATTCCTTGTGCTGCTGCTTACCATCCTCGGCAGCGGGACGCTCATCTTCATCACGGTGAGATATTACTGGGGCGAGCGGGGAGCACCGCCCCCGACCGGCGAACAGCGCCGTATGCAGAAGCAAAAGGAACTAGAAATGCGAGCAAAACAAATCGAATACAGCCGGGCGAATCCCCGCAAGAATCCCCGCCCGACCTTCTTTGATAACCGGAAGGCGTAAAGCCGGAGAGCGTTTGAGCGCTTATCTTACTGCCAGCTCGCGGTCACGAAGATATCTGAGCTTGTCGCGAAGTTCCGCCGCACGTTCGAATTTCATTTCCTTCGCCGCGTGCCGCATATCGGCCTCGAGCTGATCGATGGTTTGCTTAAGCTGCTTGGGCGAATACTCCTCGACCGAATCGAGGTCCAGCGGCACCTTGAAATAATCGGCCTCGTAAGCGGTAACAAGCGTAGCGTCGATCGCTTTGATAATGGTCGTCGGCGTTATGCCGTGCTCGCGGTTGTATTCCTCCTGAATCGCGCGCCGCCTTTGCGTCTCTTCGATCGCCGTCTGCATCGACTTCGTGATCTTGTCGGCATAGAGTATTGCGATGCCGCCCGAGTTCCGGGCGGCCCGTCCCATGGTCTGGATCAGCGAACGCTCCGACCGCAAAAACCCTTCTTTATCCGCATCAAGTATCGCGACGAGCGACACTTCCGGCAGGTCCAAGCCCTCACGCAGCAGGTTGATGCCCACCAGCACATCAAACTCACCACGTCGCAGGTCACGCAAGATCTTGATGCGGTCAAGCGTGAGAATGTCGCTGTGCAGATAAGTCACGCGCACACCCACTTCGGCAAAATATTCGCTGAGGTTTTCTGCCATCCGCTTGGTCAGCGTCGTCACCAAGACACGCTCGTTACGCTCCGCTCGAAGCCGGCATTCTTCGAGCAGATCGTCGATCTGCCCGCGCACCGGCCGCACCTCGACAAGTGGGTCAAGCAATCCCGTCGGGCGAATTATCTGTTCGATCACCTCACCTTGAGTCCGGTTCAATTCATACGAGCCGGGCGTCGCCGATACGTAGATCGTCTGGCCGATCCGCGATTCAAATTCTTCAAAGTTCAGCGGCCGATTATCCTTCGCACTCGGCAGCCGAAAGCCATATTCCACCAACGTCCCCTTACGCGACTGGTCGCCCTTGAACATCGCCCCAAGCTGCGGGATGGTTTGGTGCGATTCGTCAATGATCATCAACGCATTGCTCGGCAAATAATCGAGCAGCGTCGGCGGCGGCGAGCCAGGCGGTTTGCCGGTCAGGTGCCGCGAATAATTCTCGATCCCGCGGCAAAACCCCATCTCCTTGATCATCTCAAGGTCGTACATCGTTCGCTGATGCAGCCGCTGCGCCTCCACGATATTGCCTTCGTTCACCAGAAATTCTTCGTGCTGGTCCAACTCTTCGCGGATCGTCTGAACGGCACGCTTTATCGTCTGCTTTGACATCACGTAGTGAGTTTTCGGATATATCGGAACCCGCGAAGTAAACTTCTCGATCACCTCGCCCATCAGCGGATCGATCGATGACACCGAATCGACCTCATCACCCCAAAACTCCACCCGATAAGCGATGTCCTGATAGCTCGGATAGATCTCGACCACATCACCGCGCACGCGAAACGTCCCGCGGTCAAAATCGACATTGACCCGCTCATACTGCAGCTCGACCAGTTTTTTCAGAAAGTCTTCGCGCTTCAGCGTCATCCCCGGCTCAATAAATACGAGCATCCCAAAATAAGCATCGGGATCGCCAAGCCCGTAGATGCACGACACAGACGCCACCACGATCACGTCACGCCTCTCAAACAGCGCTCGCGTCGCCGAGAGCCGCAGCCGGTCGATCTCATCATTGATCGTCGCTTCTTTTTCTATATATAGGTCCGACGCCGGAACGTACGCCTCAGGCTGGTAATAGTCGTAATACGAGACGAAATACTCAACCGCATTATCCGGGAAGAACGTCTTGAACTCTTGATAAAGCTGCGCCGCCAGCGTCTTATTATGCGCCAGCACCAGAGCCGGCCGGTTAACCCGCTCGATAACATTAGCGATCGTAAATGTCTTACCACTGCCCGTGATGCCAAGCAAAACCTGATCCTTGTCACCCGAGTTCAGCCCAGCAACAAGCTGTTCGATAGCGGTAGGCTGATCGCCCGTAGGACGATTCTCACTTATGAGACGAAATTGCATACCTTAAATCATACAATACTGGTGCGGCAAGTGTTAATCATCAAGCCCTTCTCCAACTGAACGGAGTTATGCGACAATTGATTGTTGCACAGCCTGTATGCCTCGGAGGTTACAATGATTCGAACTATTGTGGTTGCATTTGCAGTCGTCGTTTTCACGTTTACAGCGGCAGCTCAAACTCCTTTCAGTGACATTGGCCCCGCTTCATTTCAGGGGCTTGAGCTTGACGACGCCACGGTCGCAGACACAACCTCCGTTTTGGGTCAGCCACATTCGGACAGAGAGAATGCCCGCCTAGAGGGGGTTAGCTGGTTCAAACACTGGTTCACCCCTCATGCTACCGAAAAGACATTGCGAAGGCTCACATATAAGAAGTTAGGAGGATTTGATGAGGTTAAACTGTTTTTCTCGAAGGAGAACTTAGTCGCGGTGAATGCCACGCTCCCAAGTCCGTTTGTGAACGACAACCCATTTCTCTCGCCCAATGATCTCGAGCCAATCTTCGGTGACGAGTTGCGAACATTCCGGTGGGCCTTTGGCCGAAAGCTCCCCCCGATGAAAGATTTTAGCCGCACCAGTGATCACAAACTGGAAGAAGGGCCATTCTATTATCTTCGTATAGGCATCAACGACCGTTCCGTCGTTTCCAACTCCGTTAACAATAACAACGAGAATCTTACGAAAGGGTTTCTCTCGAAACGGCTCTCACCCACAAAGAAAAAGTGGGATGAGATCAACAATCGAGGAATCTTCCCCGGGTACGTCGACTCGATACAGATAATCAGTCGAAAAATTACCGTCCATCCTTAGCTCATTTTAGGTCGCCCGGATCAAAGTATCGATAAACAAGATATTGAAATGAGCAGTGGCATGGATATGATCGGCTTGGTTGCAGAGGCCGCGGAGGTACTCGGCCGGGCCGGTGACGTTCGCGGGAACCTGCGAGTGCTCCTCGAGCTGCTGAACGAACGCCTTGCGCTTCATCATTCCTTCGTCATGTTGGCCGACGCAGACAGCCTCTCGATCGCCGCGGCTGCCGGCTTGTCGCCCGCAGCATTCCGTCGACTCGAAGCCCACGCCGACCGCTCACCGCTCGCTGACGTCATCGAAAACGGCGAGCCGGCGGACATTACGCAGCTTGAACATGTCGAAGAGGGGATCGTCATCCACGCTGTTCCCGTAGCCCTGGGCAAAACCAAGTTCGGACTCGTCGGGGCCGCTATAGAAGCTAAGGACAACCCCGCAAAACTCGACCGCGTTAGGAAGATCCACGCCGTGGTCGCTGCGCTCATCGCGCAATCCCTTCGCGTCGAGAACGCGGTTCGCGGCGAGCGCCGCCAGCTTCGCGAAGAGAACATCCACCTCAAGCTTGAGCTGAAAGAGAAGTACGACTTCTCGCACATCATCGGTAACTCGAACGCCATCAAGCACGTTTACGAACAGGTCACGCAGGTGGCAAAGTCCAACGCGACCGTCCTGCTTCGGGGCGAAAGCGGCACGGGCAAAGAGATGATCGCGAACGCCATCCACTACAACAGTCTCCGCAGCAAGCGTCCATTCATAAAGATAAACTGTGCCGCACTGCCCGAAACGCTTATCGAATCGGAACTCTTCGGCCACGAAAAGGGCGCGTTCACCGGTGCCGATCGCACGAAAAAAGGCCGCTTTGAACTCGCCGACGGCGGCACGCTTTTCTTGGACGAGATTGGCGACATTCCCCCGCAAACGCAGGTAAAGTTGCTCCGCGTCCTGCAAGAGCGCGAGTTTCAACGCGTAGGCGGCACAGAAACGATCAAGGCGAACATCCGCCTCATTACCGCTACGAACAAGAACCTAGAAGAGGCCATAACTCGCGGCGACTTTCGCGAAGACCTCTATTACCGCCTCAACGTTTTCACCATTCACCTCCCGCCGCTTCGAGAACGCAAATCTGACATCCTTCTGCTTGCCGAACACTTCCTCGAAAAGTATGAAGAGGAGCACGGGAAACGCGTTCGCCGCATCTCCACCCCCGCGATCGATATGCTGATGAGCTATCACTTTCCCGGCAACGTCCGCGAGCTCGAGAACGCCATCGAACGCGCCGTGCTGATGTGCGACTCAAACGTGATCCACGGCCACCACCTGCCCGCAACGCTGCAAACTGCTGAGGTGACCGGCACCGTCACCGATCTTTCGCTCGAATCAGCCGTCGCCGCCTTTGAACGCGGGATGATCCAAGACGCGCTCAAATCCACAAAAGGCAACGCGACAAAGGCCGCAAAGGCGCTCGGCACCACTCAGCGCATCCTCAACTACAAGATAAAAAAATACGGAATTGATACAATGCGGTTTCGCAAATGACGACACCGCAGACATTGACCGACGGGCTAACGGACCCGGAAGCCGCCGAACGATTCGTTGAGGACCTCGCCCAACGAGACCCCCGCCGTGCCGAAAAGCTGTCGCGTGCAGGGGCTCTGCGTTCAGACGTGCTGACGCTCGTATCCTACAGCCCCCACCTCGCAGCAACGCTGCTGCAGCACCCCGACCACATCACGTGGCTCGAACGAAAACGAGTGAGCACCGTCGTCCGCGGAAAGGCAGAGCTGCTCGAATCGCTCGCACGCTTTTCCATGACGAACTCACAGGTCGAGCCGCACGTGCTGCTCGCGCGCTTTCGCCGACGCGAGCTTTTGCGTATTTTCCTTCGCGACATCCGCCGCCTCGCGACAATCGCCGAGATCACCGAAGAGCTTTCAAACCTTGCCGACGCCGTGCTCGAACACGCACTTCGCCTCGCCCGCCAAGATCTCGAGAACCGCTACGGCACGCCGCTCGAGGTTGACGACAAGGGCCGCAGCAAGCCCGCTGACATCTGTATCGTTTCGCTCGGCAAGCTCGGTTCCCGCGAACTCAATTACGCATCCGACATCGACCTGCTCTTCATCTATTCCGGCGAGGGCAACACCTCCGACACCGGCACCCGCGGCAGTGTCACCAACCGCGAATACTTCATCAAATTGGCTGAAGCCGTCACTGCACTTGTCGGCAAACAAACCGGTGAAGGCGCAGCATATCGTGTCGACCTCCGGCTCCGCCCGCACGGACGAGTTGGCCCGTTGGCAATGTCGCTCGCCGACACCACCCGCTATTACACCGGCGAAGCTGCCGCGTGGGAGCGTCAGGTGCTCATCCGTTCGCGTGCGAGCGCGGGCGCCGGCCGGCTCTATCGTGCGTTCGCGCTCGCGGTTGAGGCGTCGGTATTCTCGTCGGACATCCCCGTCGCTGTCGCACTCAAGGGCGTTCGCGAATCAAAGCAAAAGATCGACACCTCGCAGATCAATGCAAAGGGCATCAACGTCAAACTGGACCGCGGCGGCATTCGCGAGATCGAGTTCATCGCCCAGGCCCTGCAGCTTGCATACGGCGGCCGCGACCCGTGGCTCCGCACGCCGCACACGCTCATAATCCTCGTCCGCCTTGCCGACCGCCGCCTGCTGACCGAGGCCGAGCTGACCGAGCTTTCCGACGCCTATGCATTCCTCCGCCGCGTCGAGCACCTGCTCCAGATGGAACACGGTCTGCAAACGCACACCGTCCCCCGCGCGCCGGAGCGGCTCGCCCTCCTCGCACGCCGCAACGGCTTTGCCGAAGCCACACATTTCGACGCCGAACTGCACCGCCACCTCAACAACGTCCATCGCGTCTATGAACGTATCTTCGCCGGCGAACTCGGCGACCCGTCCGCCGCGGGCGAAACGGAAAAGGGAATCGAGCCCGTGCTGCCTCCGACCGTCGCGGACGACGACGAGCCCGGATCGACAGGAACAGCAACGAGCATCAATACACTTGCCGCCCAATATCCCCGGCTCGCCGAAATGCTCGCTGCCCGCCCGGCAGCAGGGGAACGGATTGAACAGATCAAGGCCGAATCGCTTTCCGGCGGCTACAAGCCCCGCCTCACCGAAGCTGTAAACGACGCCGACAACCTTAAGAATGAGCTTTCCGAGCTCCGCCGCTCGTGGTCAGAGATCCTACTCGGCATCGTCGCACTCGACGCGGCATCTGAGATCAACTCCATAGAATCTAAACGCCTGCAGGCCGAACTCGCCGAAGCCGCCATCGCTGCCGCGCTCGACATCACCGCCAACGAGATGCGTCGCCGCCGGCCCGAATGGAGCGGGGAACTCGCCCTAGCCGTAATGGCACTTGGGAAACTCGGCGGCGGGTCAATGGATTACGACTCCGACCTCGATCTCGTCGTCGTTCACGGCGACGTGGCCGACGAGTTCCCGGACGACATGACTCCGGCGCAATTTTACTCGCGTGCCGTCGAGATCTTCGTCAACACCCTCTCAGCCATGACCCGCGACGGCAGCCTCTACCGCGTGGATCTTCGCTTGCGCCCCTACGGCAGCCAGGGTGCCAATGTCATCGGCCGCGCCGCGTTCGCGGAATATATCAGCACCTCCGCCGCGATCTGGGAACTGCTCGCATTCGTCAAACTTCGCGGCGTTGCCGGCCCACCCGAACTCGCCGCAGCCGTCGAAACCGAGATCCGCAACCTCATTCACCAGCGCGCAGCCGAGATCGACCCCGCCGAACTCGCCGCCGAAACCCGCCGCATCCGCCTCAGCCTCGAACAACGGCGCATCGACCGCCGCAGTTCCCGCAGCATCGACATCAAATATGGCGAAGGCGGCATGCTCGACATCTACTTCGCCGTCCGATATCTGCAGCTCCGCGACAACCTCCCCGACACGGCCGAGAACCGCTCCACCGCCGACACGCTCGAACGCCTCGGCCACGCCGGTTCCCTCACCGCCGACCAGCTACACGCGCTCACCGCCGGCTACAACTTCCTCGCCGAACTCGACCACAACCTCCGCCTAACCGTAGGCCGCACGACCCGACTCCCCAACGCCAACCCCGCCGCTCTAACAACCATCGCCCGCCGCATGGACCTTCCCTCATCCGACACCCTCCTCCAAACCCTGACCCAACACCGCTTGAACATTCGCGAAGCGTTCGATCGGATCGTAAACAAGTGAAGAGTGACAAGCGCAGAAACACAACCGCAGTGAATGTGTCTCAACTCATCCTTCAGGCACGGCCCCAATCTCCGGCGTAGAATCTACCCACATGTTCGGATACGGTGGGGCGAAACGCCCGCTTTCTATGAGTCAGTGCATGGCAATGTTTGAAATGCTAGGAAATCTGGCAATTGTGAGCGGTCGTAAAGTTGCTGTTCAAAATTAGTCGACCGTGGTCCGTGCAGAGGACCGTGATCACCTTTCATTCGAGCGTTGCAAAACGAACCCCATCTTCCTTCCTCCACATATGTATACATTGACTGGAAAGCGCCCTACGCCATCATTGTCTGGAAAAGCCGATCAAGCCCATCACGGGACAGCTATCGGCTCTAACAGGTCGCTATCAGCCCTGACTGCGATCCAGGCAGAACCGGTTGACGACACCCGAAATCAGCAGCTGGTCAAAGAGATCAAAGACATCAAGTATGCGATCGACGAATCGGCGCTCGTCGCAATCACTGACCATCGCGGATGCATCACATATGTGAATGATAAATTTTGCGAGATCTCCGGATTCGACCGCGCGGAACTGCGCGGGCAGGATCATCGAATAGTCAGCTCTGGCCGTCATTCAAAACAATTCATACGCGATTTGTGGACAACCATCCAAGAAGGCAAAACGTGGCGGGGCGACATGGAAAACCGCGCAAAAGACGGTTCGATCTTCTGGGTCGATACGACAATTGTGCCTCTTTTAGACGCCAACAACGAGCCATACCAGTACATTTCCATTCGTTTTGACATCACGGAGCGCAAGCGGGTTGACCTCGCATTGGCGGCCGCCACCGAGCGCGAACTTGCGGTCATCCGCAATGCGCCCGAGGTGATCTGCACGATCGACGCTGACGGCAACTTCGTCAGCATGAATCCGGCCTCCCTAAAAATGTGGGGCTACGATCCAAAGGAATTAATCGGCGGATCGTATCTGGCTCTGGTCGTTGCTGAGGATGTCCAAAAGACCATCGACTCGGCGGCGGGTAATATGTTCGGCCGGGAATTGACGGGGTTTGAGAGCCGCTACAGGCACAAGGACGGATCCATCATTAGCCTTATGTGGACGTCGCATTGGTCTGAGGACGAACAGCTGATGTTTGCTGTTGCTCACGACATCACTGCCAGGAAGCGGTCAGAGGATGAGCTGCGGAATTTCGCTGTGCAGCTAAAGCGCAGTAACGCCGAATTGCAGGATTTTGCTTCGGTCGCCTCGCATGATCTCCAGGAACCCTTGCGCAAGATCCAGGCCTTCGGCGATCGACTGAAGAACAAATGCGGTGAAGATCTTGGCGATGATGGCCTTGGCTACCTTGAGCGCATGCAGGATGCCGCCAGCCGGATGCAGATCCTCATCAATGACCTGATGACGTTTGCGCGTGTCACGATCACGGCGAAGCCATTTGAACCGGTTGACCTCCGCCTCGTTGCGTTAGGGGTGCTATCCGATCTTGAAACGCGTATCGAGACCACAAAAGGACGCGTCGAGATCGGGGACCTTGGAACTATCGATGCTGATCAAACGCAAATGCGGCAGCTAATACAGAATCTGATCGGAAACGCCCTGAAATTCGGACGAGCGGGCGTTCCGCCGATCGTAAAGATCAGCGGCCGAGTAGAACCAAACCGGCCGGCCCCCGACGGGCTTGGGGGCACTTCTGACAATTACAAGCTGATCGTCGAGGACAACGGAATTGGTTTCGAGCCGAAATACGTCGATCGTATATTTAAGATGTTCCAGCGTTTGCATGGCCGTTCGGAATATGACGGTACGGGAATCGGGCTAGCCGTTTGCCGAAAGATCACCGAGAGGCATGGAGGTACGATCAGTGCAGAGTCCGTGCCGGAAAGGGGTACCACGTTCACCGTCGATCTGCCCGTGCATCACGAAGAGGAAATAATCAATGAATACTTTTAGAAAAGCCGTCGTGATTTTGATCGCCGACGACGACGCTGATGACCGTTCACTGGCGAAGGACGCCCTGGAAGAGAATCGCCTTGCGAACGAAATTCGCTTCGTTGTCGACGGCGAAGACCTGATGGACTACCTCTTGTGCCGTGGCGTGTATGCAAGCGCGATCCGAGCACCGCGACCCGGCCTGATCTTATTGGATCTGAATATGCCCAAAATGGACGGACGCGAAGCTCTCAAAGAGATCAAGGCCCATCCCGAGCTCCGTCGCATTCCAATAGTTGTTCTGACCACTTCTATTGCGGAGGAGGACATCTACCGAACTTATGATCTTGGAGTGAACTCATTCATCACCAAACCCGTGTCATTTAGCGCTCTCGCTGACGTAATGAAAACATTGACCAAGTATTGGTTCGAAATTGTCGAGCTTCCGGCGGAACCCGAACTTATCCGACAGTAGGATCTTATGACTGCAAAAGCTCTTAACGTGATGTTAGTCGAGGACGACCAAGAGGATTCCATACTGATCCGCGAGCTTCTCGCGGATATTGCTACATATGCGATCGAAACCCGTTGGGTTCCCACATACGAGGAGGCAAAGGCAGCGATAGCAGAGAGCAGGTTTGATGTATGCCTGGTAGATCATCGTCTCGGCGCAGTTACCGGTCTTGAGCTGATCGGCGAGGCACAAGCAGATGGGTTCAAGGCCCCGATGATACTGCTCTCAGGCTCCGAAGAGTATGAGCTGGACATAAAGGCGATGAAAGCGGGCGCAGCCGATTTCCTAGTTAAGGGGCGCATGTCCGCCGCGTCGCTAGAGCGATCGATCCGACATGCGATCGAAAGATTCCAGAGCACCCAAGATCATCGGATCCAAAGCGATCTTATCGGTGCCATCATTGGTGAAGGTATTTACGCCCTAGATATCGAGGGACGCGTTACTTTTATGAACCCCGCATCGGAGAGGATCCTCGGTTGGACCGAGGATGACCTGCTGGGTAAGAACGTCCACGACATAGTTAATTACGAAACCCCTGGAGGCATTGCCGTACCCCGGGAGCGTTGTCCGCTTCTGAATGTTTTGATCAAGGGAAACACGTGCCATCTGGCAGATGCGTTATTCATTCGTCGCGACGGCACGAGGGTCGCACTTTCGTGCACTTCGGCTCCGATCTTGCGGGATGGCGTGATCGTCGGCGCCGTGTTCAATTTCCACGACATTACCGAACAGAAGCGAGCGGAGAGCGAGCGGCGGGTTGTTACCGAGACCCTTCTGGCAATTTCGACTACTGCTGATCTGACGGATTTGCTCTCAGCCGTACGGGATGCGCTAAGTAAGGCGATTTACGCTGCAAATTTTTACGTTGCTTTTTACGACTCAGATGGCCAACTTGCCGAAGTCCCTTTTTACGCCGACGAACACGACGGTCATGACGGACTGACCCAGATGATGGGCAAGGGGATGAGTGAGTTTGTTTTCGGACGCAGCCGTCCGACTCTGATGACGAAAGACGTGATAGAACGACTCGTCCGCGAAGGAGAACTCAAAATGTCCGGTGCGCCGCCTGCTGTTTGGGTCGGCATTCCCCTTAGGTCGCCTGCGGGAACAATGGGCGTCATGGTCCTTCAGCACTACACCGACGAAGGGGCGTATAGCGAAAGGAGCCTCGACCTACTCGCGGCCGTAGGAGCCTACCTTGCACAGTCGATTCACGGTAAACGAATCGAGCGTGCGCTTTCAGAGGCGGCGAAGCGCGAAAGCGCGATGATCGAGAATGCACTGGACGTGATCTGCACGATCGACGATGACGGAAGGTTCATCGACATCAATCCGGCGTGTTTCCGCCTGTGGGGATACCGTCCTGACGAACTGATCGGAAGCAGGTTTATAGATTACGTGGCTCCGGCCGACATATCGCGCACGTCAACGCAGCATAACAAGATCACCGGGGGGGAGAGCACCTTGACCTTCGAGAATCGATACGTCCATAAAGACGGCTCGTTAGTCGATGTCATTTGGACGTCGTATTGGTCCGAGGCAGATCAGCTTGTGTTTGCCGTTGCACACGACATTACCGAGCGGCGCCGTATGGAGGCCGAACTGCATGAAACGCGTGACGCTGCACTCGAGTCTGCCCGCCTGAAATCGGAATTTCTCGCAAACATGAGCCATGAGATCCGAACCCCTATGAACGGCGTGGTGGGCATGACGGAACTTTTGCTCGAAACCGAGCTATCAGGTCAGCAAAGGGAGTTTACGCAGACGATCGCGTCAAGCGCAGACTCGTTGCTTCGAATCATAGATGAGATCCTAGACTTTTCAAAGATCGAGGCCGGGCAAATGCGATTTGAAACGATCGACTTTGACCTGCGCGAGGCCGTCGAGGTGCCGGTCGAGATGTTTGCCGGGCGAGCACAGGCGAAGGGTGTCGAGATCGCAGCCCTCGTACATTCTGACTTAACGATCGGCTTGCGGGGCGACCCGGGGCGGCTGCAGCAGATACTCACGAACCTCATCGGCAATGCGGTCAAGTTCACGGAGAATGGCGAGGTAATCATCGACGTCACTCAGACGTCTGAAACTCCGACGCACGCGAGCGTTCGTTTCGAGATTAAAGATACGGGGATAGGCATTTCCGATGAGTCGCAGCAAAAGCTCTTTCGAGCCTTTGTGCAAGCCGACGGCACGACCACTCGCAAGTACGGCGGAACGGGCCTCGGCCTGGCGATCTCAAAAAAGTTGGTCGAACTGATGGGCGGCGATATTGAACTGAAGAGCAAACTTGGCGAAGGTTCGGTCTTTAGCTTCACTATTCGCTTTGAAAAACAAAATGTCGATCTTGAGAGTTCGGTTCTGCCGCCGAGCACGGGCTTGGCTGGCGCCCGTGTGCTTATCGTCGACGACAAGGATACCAACAGACACATTCTGCTCCATCAAACGACGGCGTGGGGGATATCAGCAGAAGCCGTGGCCTCCGGTGCCGAGGCTCTTGAGTTATTAAGCCATTCGCCTCATGCGTTCGATTTCGTAATACTCGATTTGATGATGCCCGAGATGGATGGTTTTGACCTCGCCCGAACCATTAAGACGATCCCGGAGCTTTCGCATTTGAAACTGATTCTGATCTCGTCCTTTGGAAAGAGCGAACACAGCGAGACGGCCCGTGAGATCGGCATTGAGGAATTTTTGCAGAAGCCGGTAAGGCAGTCTCAGATCCAGGACTGCCTCCTCAAGGTCATGAACGGCAAGGGAGGGGGCGCCTCGGCGACAAAGGGCATCATCGAAGCTCTGCACCTTAACTCGCTCGCCGCCAAGGCCGATGATCGCCCGGTATCTAATCTTCGCATTCTTGTTGCAGAGGACAATGAAATAAATATGGAGGTCGCGCGCAACCAGCTGCGTTCGCTGGGGTACACGGCCGATTTTGTGAACAACGGCCAGCAGGCTGTGGATGCCGCCAAGCGACACCAGTACGACATCATCTTAATGGATTACCAGATGCCGGAAAAAGACGGTTCCGAGGCGACGGCTGAGATCCGTATATTTGAGGGCGAAGACCGGCATACTACGATCGTGGCAGTAACAGCTCATGCGCTCGAAGGCGACCGAGAGAAATGCATCGCTGCGGGCATGGATGATTACCTGAGCAAGCCCGTCAAGATAGATGCCCTTCGAAAAATGCTGGATGCGTGGACGGCGGAGCCCACGGAATGGCCTGAAGAACTGTCAGATGAGACCGGCTCCGAGGTGCTCGACCGGACTGTGCTCTCAAGTTACGCCGAACTGCAGCAGCAGGGCGAGCCGGATCTCGTCATAAAGCTCATCGACCTGTTTTTGTCTCGCAGTTCCGCAAGCATCGTAAGTCTAAAGAATGCGGCCAGCGAAGGCGACATGGCTGAGATCGTTCGTCAGGGACATGATCTAAAGGGCAGTGCGGGGAATATTGGAGCGGGAGCGGTGGCTGAGCTTGGTGCCAGAATCGAAAGGTCGAATGGCCCGGCGAACGCTGCTGAATTAGCGGCGATCCTCGAACGTGAATACGAAAAAGTAAGAGCGATATTGGTCTCGATAAGGGGCCAGCGTCAGAAAGGAGAGATTTAATTATGAACGTCGGAATTGCATCACAGAAAGATGAAAACGTTTTTGTCACGCTCGATGTCGTGTGGCACGGCTCTGCGGGCAAATTCGACGCACGTGTCGGCCAGATCAGTATGGAGGGCTGTTTCGTTGAAAGCATGGGGCAAGAAGTGCTTGGCGAGACCATCCATCTTAACGTGCGGTTGCCGTCCGGCGTCTGGGTGACGCTGCTGGGTAACGTCAGCTCCCAGGAGTACCCCATCGGATTCGAGGTAAGGTTCACTGATCTCACAAGGCAAAATGAACGGCTGCTAATGGAGGTCGTCGCGGCCCACGGCGGCCTTAACGCCCAGCAAATGCTGCGCGAAGAGGGTGCCCAACTGGCCGAAATCAAATCGCAACGAGAAGTGCCCCGCATCCTTATCGCGGATGACGACCCGATGACGCTCGAAATGCTCAAAGCTTCGATCGAGATACATGGTTACGAGGTGGTTTGCGCTCATGACGGGCGAGAGGCGTTCGATCTTTTGAAGGATGACGTGGGTTTCACGGCTATGATCCTCGATATGGCCATGCCGCATTTGAACGGCCTCGGCTTGATTCAGTACGCTAAAACGGATAAAAGGCTTCAGCACATACCCATTGCGATGGTCACGGCGGAGGAAGATCCGAAAGTGTGGAGTGACAGTATTGCCGCAGGCGTGAAGGTCTTTCTCCCGAAACCCTTCACAGCTCCGCAGATCCGCATGATGCTTAGAATGCTCGACAATGCGTTGGATGCTTAGACGGGTCGGTACCCTTATCTTCGGCTTTGCCTTCTTACAGGATATCTACAGCGCCTCCGGTGCCGACCAGTTGCAACAAATTTATGCCCCCATCAGCTGAAAAGAGTTCTACCGCGACCTCCGTACCACCATCTGCGTCAACTAGGTAACACGTGCGGGGCAGTAGGGGAAAGCAGATTTTATTGACCGTCGCGGATGTTTGGGGGTAGAATTCGGAGCGTATGTTGAAAACGTTTGTTGCGGCAGTTGTTCTGGGATTGGCGGTTGGGGTTTCGGGACAGTCGGAGATACTGACGAATTCGTCAGTGGTCGACATGACCAAGGCGGGGCTCTCAACCGATATAATCACCGCTAAGATCGGGTCGACGGCGAATCGGTTCGACACGAGCACGGGCGCACTAATTGAGTTGAAGAACGCGGGGGTTGAGGACGAGGTCATACGGCTGATGATGCAGCGGGCTGAGGCCCGATTGCCCGGGATCCCGCCGCGAGACGCCGAAACCCGCATCGCTGAAGCCGCTGAAGCCGAAGCCGCAGAGCCCGGTTCGACGTCCGCGATCGTTGACCCGCGCGAAGCACTTGCCCGTGCAAAAACCATCGCGTTTCACAAATCTTCTGCCAACCCGTCGCGTCAGAACCTCGAAAAAGCACTGCTCAAGAATGCCGACTTCAAGGCGCGGAACCTCACGATCCTGCGGTATAAAGAAGAGGCAGACCTCTTCGTTGAAATAGGATTTGTCTCCGGTTCGTGGATCACGCACCGATATGTTTACCGCATCTTCGACCGCCGCTCCGGCGCCGTCCTCGCTGCCGGCGAAACCACCTCATGGGGATCCCTAGCCGACAACCTAGCCCGACACATCTCCCGCAGCCTTAAAGAAGTCAGCGGCATGTGAGACGGTTCCGTCCCTATCCGTAGATGTATCGGCGTCGATCAGCGGACATTTGTTGACGCCAGAGGCCCGTTCTTGCTACCATAGGTGCCACTCGGCAGCCGTCTGCTGCCTCCCGCATACCTCTAAAATAAAAAAAGGAATTACCACGAAATGAAAAGATTTTCCCAACTGTTGTTCGCCGCGTTCATTTGTTTATTCGTTATCAGCGCTGAAGCTCAGAACAGTGCCCCCTATACGATCGTTGAGATCGAACGCTTCACCGTAGCTGAAGGTGTCGATTTCCCTGACAACGAAGTCACCGAGTTGATGGGCTATATGGTCCTCCACTTTAATCGATCGCGCCGATTTGAACAGGTCTTTCCCTCGACCGATACTGCCGCACAGACGGCACCGGCTCGCCGTGTAAAGATCACCGGCGTCGTTACCAAATATTCGAAGGGCAACCGGGCCGCACGTTATTTAATTGGCCTCGGTGCGGGCCGCACGAAGTTGGTTGCTAATGTTGAGGTCGCGGACGCCGAAACGGGGATGATCCTTTTCGCGCAAAAGGTCGACGGCCACGTCTATGGCGGGCTCTTTGGCGGGGAAACTGCCGCAGCCAAAGGCGGACTCGCCAGCGAACTCATCAAAACAATGACCAAGAAAGGCTACGCCAACAAGAAGCGGATCAAAGCGTAGATATCAATGACGCGTTCCATCTTTTTCACAGTGTGTTTCAGCTCCGCATTGCTACTTCAAGGTTGCGGTGCGCAAAAAGACGACTGGGCCATTGAGACGAGTCCGGACATCCGTGCGAAGCTTGTTTACGTTCTCAAAAAAGGAACAGATCAGAAGCAAGTTCACGATTTTATGCGAACCGTGATCGCAGACTCTGTCCCTAATGGCAAGAGCCCTGGTCTGCTCCCGGGGATAAGGTCCGTTGTTAAGGTTGTGATCGGCGACTATGAGGGCGGAGAGATCTACTTCGAGTCTCAGGCAACCAACGAGCAAAAGGCGTTCGTCGAGAAACGGATCCTGGAATCTCCGTACGTTTACAAGATCTACAAAGACGTGAATCCAGATGAGATCACCGATTTAGAACGTAATGGTGAGGACGGGAACGCAGAGACTTCCGAACCTTCTACCAAAAGGGGCCAGGGACAATAACGGACGACGCCCCGCTCAACCTTTCCAAAACAGCCAACGACCAGAGTCTCCGGTCGCAAACACGACCGGCAGGCCAGTCCGCGCGCCCCCCCACGGGGCCGTGCTATCGTGACGAGGCCTTCGCGCATCACAGATCGGGGCACGTCGAACGCAAGTAGACGGTCCGATGCATGCGCACACTTTCTCTCTGCAATGAAACATATAAAGCGATATAACGTTAGACCGAGAATGATTCGAACAATCTATTCCGCACTTCTTATAGTTGGGGTTTCGATGCCGGCAGTGGCTCAGACCAAATCGTCGTCGGCAAGGGACGAAAGCTTAAACCTGCAGATCCGCACCTATCTGTCGCGGCTCGAGGGCTTTGGGTTCTCCGGGGCAATGCTGGTGGTGAAAGACGGTAAAGTGTTGGCCGAGAGCTATCACGGTCTCGCAGACCGACGCAACAAAGTCCCTGCCAGCAGCGACACGATCTTTGGCACAGGCTCCGTCACAAAGCAGTTCACAGGCGCCGCCATCCTTGCACTTGAATCTGACGGCAAACTCCGCGTAACCGATCCGATCTCGAAATACTTTCAGAACGTACCCGAAGACAAAGCGGGGATCACCATTCACCACTTGTTGACCCATACCGCAGGGCTTGCTGGGGGCTACGGCGGCGACTATGAAAAGGTGTCGCGTGACGAGATCATCAAACGAGCGATGTCGGAGGAGCTGCAGAGCTCGCCCGGAGAGCGTCATGCTTACTCAAACGCGGGCTACAGTCTGGCGGCGGCTATCGTAGAGATCGTTTCCGGTAAGAGCATTGATGCGTTCTCGCGAGAGCGTCTTTTTCGGCCGGCCGGAATGAACTCCACCGGATACTTCTTTCCGCAAGAATCGGAAAAACGTATGGCCCGGGGTTACCGGGGTGGCGTCGATTCGGAAAGGACCGAGAGAAAAGCTGCGCTCGACGGCGACCTTTGGAACCTGCTGGGCAATGGCGGCGTCTATTCCACGATTGGCGACATGCACAAATGGATGATCGCCCTGGAGCAAGGGAAGGTGTTGAGCAAAGAGGCTAAGGAAAAGTTCTTCCATCCGCACCAACTGGCTATTGCGAACTATCGCAACTCCGGCCATCCTCTTTATTACTCTTACGGATGGTACGTCGGGAAGCAGCCCTCCGGGCAAACCTTGATCTGGCACCTGGGCGGCGACGGGATCGAGAACTTTGCGGTCAGATGGCACAAGGACGACCGCCGCTTGATCATCTATGCCTCTAATGTTTCCGAATTTCACGACCCCGTCTATCCGGTGCCGGCTGTCGAACGCATTCTGGCCGGAGAAAAGGTCGAGATGCCGCCGCGGGTCACTCCGATCGCTGCCAAAAAGCTTTCGGAATACGAGGGAAAATATCGAGCGGGTTCGGGCGCATCTCTAATTGTAGAGGCTAAGGACTCGTTCCTGGAGCTGCGGGGCGAAGGCCAGGAAGCATTCTCGTTCATCACGAGCCGCCAATGGGAAAGAGAAGCGAAACTTGACGCGTTGAATGCGCGCACGGCAGAGGCCGTCGAAAACAGCCGAACGCGGAAATACGAGTCTTTACTGAAAATGTTTGGGCCGGATATGACGGTGGAACGGCTGGGTGATTTTGAAGCATTATTCTGGAAGAAGCGGCATGAGGCCCACGGCGAATACGTGCGAACGCGGGTTTTGGGTACCATCCCTTCCAGCCGCCGTGCTTATGTAGGCACAACCGTTGTCGCGATCGACTTCGAACGCGGCACAACTTACCGAGAGTATCTTTGGACACCCGAGGGAACGATAGGTGACCTTGGGCCCATACTTTCGCCGCCGTCAACGAGATACTACCCCACATCCGACAAGTGCTTCGTCGCCTTCGACCCTGCACTGGCCGCAACAACAAAGTTCTGTATCGAGAGGGGAGGGTCGGTAATGCGGCTGGACACCGGTATCGAATTAAAGAAACTGGCTCCGACGCCACCCGAGCCAAAGGACTAGTCCCAAGGCCGCCAAGCGCGCTTCTTCGGGCTATGCCCGCGTACAAAAAACCTCCGCCCGTCGAGCTCTTAGCAGCGACGGGCGGAGGTTTTGTTTTGGGTGTGTTTATGTGTATTCAGTCAACCCCTGATCCAGCAAGACCGTAACCACAAAAACACACAAATCATCGTCGTTCTCGCGCCCCGTGTGTACTGGAACAATGCACGCGTGCACTTTCACGCAAACGCCGTGAACCTTCACGCGAACACCGTGAACCTTCACGCAAACGCCGTGAACCTTCACGCGAACGCCGTGAACCTTCACGCAAACACCGTGAACCTTCACGCAAACGCCGTGAACCTTCACTCAAACGCCGTGATCCTTCACGCAGACGCCGGGTAAACGGTGACGGAGTATGACCATGGGCAGGCGTGCGGCGAGGAATTGTTCTTCGGCGGTTAGCTGGCCCAGGTTTTGAGGCCGGGCAGCAGGCAGCCCCGCGCGTTCAGATGGGCGTCAAGCGCGAAGTTTAGCGATGTCGCGCTGCGGCGGTGCACCGAAATGTTTTTTGTAATCTCGGCTGAAGTATGAAGGGTCCTCATAGCCGACGCGAAAACCTGCGCTCGCGGCGTCGAGGTCTTCGTTTAACATGAGACTACGTGCCTCCTGCAGACGAATGTTTTTCTGATACTGAAGCGGGCTCATAGCCGTGACGCTTTTGAAATGGTGATGGAAGCGAGAAACGCTCATCCCCAACTCCTGCGCGATCTCGTCCATCTTTACGGGTTCGTCGTAATGCTCACGCAGATAAGCAACTGCTTTCGATATACGCTCTGTGTCGCCGAAGGAAAGCAGGTGAGCTAAGCGCGGGCCTTGACCGCCATCCAATAATCGATAGATGATCTCGCGGGTTATCAGTGGCGCCAGCACCTTCCACCCGCGAGGGTCGTCGGTCAACCGCACGAGCCGCACAACCGCATCCAGCAATTCCACATCGACACGGTTCACATCCATCGCCTTTGCGCTTGCGTCACTCTTTCTGATCTTTATGCCGGATTCCACCATCACTGCGGCGACGATCGCCGGGTCTAAAGTGAGACTGAAACCGAGGTAAGGATGTTCCGGAGTCGCCTCGGCGACGCGGTAGATCAGCGGCAGATCCACCGTATATATCATGTAGTGGTTAGGGTCGAATCGGAATATTTCATCGCCGAGCTGAGCCTCCTTTGCTCCCTGCGCAACGAAGCAGAACGCCGGTTGATACAATCCGCGGGCGGTCTCCCTGGGGGTTGACACCCGGCTGACCAAAAAGCCCTGGGCCACATTTATAACACCGTCTACCGGCACAACTTTTGACAGTCGCTCTACGATCTCACCTATACTCGCGCCAATGCTCTCCTGATCTCGCATATTCTTTGCCCCCTACGTTCATACAATACATGACCCGCACGGTCATTGGACATTTTTTTCGCAAATGTAAGAGGATCGTCCAAGGATACGCAAGCTTCGTTATATCCCTCAGATTCCCGTTTACATCAAAATAGTATTAACAAAGACGCACTGATCGCCGTTAAATCACCGGAGAATGATCGGTAGGATCTCAGCAATAGCCTAAGACCGGTAAGGAGAAACAGAGATGAATAACGAATCTATGTATGAACGCGAGGGAGCCGGAACGACACCAAGCCGGCGCGACTTCCTGAAAACTGCGGGAGCAGCCGCAGCGGGTGCAGCCTTGGCCCTCGGAATTACGGCCCGAGGAAGTATCGCGGCAGGACAATCGACAGATCGATCAAACACTATGAAAACACGTAAACTTGGCGGCCTGGAAGTATCGGAACTTGGCTTTGGGTGCATGACTCTCAGCGGCACGTACGGGCCGGGGGTAGAAACGAAGCACGGCATCGCGGTTATCAGATCAGCCTACGACCAGGGCATTACCTTCTTTGACACCGCTGAAGTCTACGGCCCTTACAAGAACGAGGAATTGCTCGGCGAGGCCTTAGCTTCCGTCCGGGATAACGTGGTTATCGCGACGAAGTTCGGCTTCAAGATCGACGGCACGATCGGTCTGGACAGCCGACCGGAACATATTCGTGAGACCGTCGACGGAATGCTTAAGCGTCTCAATACCGACCGTATAGATCTCCTTTATCAACACCGCGTCGACCCCAATGTCCCGATCGAGGACGTCGCCGGAACGGTCAAGGACCTTATCAAGGCCGGTAAGGTAAAGCACTTCGGATTATCCGAGCCCAGTGCCAGGACCATTCGTCGGGCCCACGCGGTGCAGCCGGTTGCCGCCATCCAGACGGAATACTCGCTCATCGAGCGAAGCGTGGAACGTAACGGCGTGCTTCAGGCTTGTGAAGAGTTGGGTATCGGGTTCGTACCGTGGGGACCGTTAGGACAAGGCTTCCTTCCCGGGACGATGAGTGTAGATGTGCAAGCGACTTTTGATCCAAAGAACGATCTCCGTGCAATGTTCCCACGCTTTTCTCCGATCGTAATGAGGAACAATCAGCCCATCATCGACTTTCTGAGGGAATTTGGCAAGAAGAAAGGGGGCGCGACGCCTGCTCAGATTTCGCTCGCGTGGCTGATGGCCCAGAAACCATTTATCGTTTCGATTCCGGGTACCACCAAGCTTGATCACCTGCGCGAGAACTTGGGTGCCTCCAAGGTTCAACTGAGCGCCGCGGACCTTCGGGAGATCGAAACAGGCTTCGAGCGGATCGAGATTTACGGCGGACGCATGAACGCAATCCAGATGGCCCAGATCGGCTGGGACTACTAATACAAAATGAAAGAATCGAGGTGAATTAATATGAATTCTTTGAGTCTGATAGCGACCGTAACCAGCAAGGTGTTTGTGGTATCGCTGCTGCTTTTCGTGACCGGCGCGTCGGCCGCCGGCAACAGTGAAAAGGAAGTGCTCGCGGCCCACGAGAGACGACTCGCGGCAACGCTTGCGGGTGACGCAGGAGCGTTAGACTCAATGATGACAGATGACCTGACTTTCATGCACCCGGACGGGACGGTCGAGACGAAGGAGCAGTTTCTCGACGCGGTAAGGACTAAGCGGTATCAATACAAATCGCTCACCGACGAAGAACGCCAGATCAGGATTCATGATAAGACCGGCATCGTTTCAGGCGTATGCCGGATCGTTGTGACAGTCGGCGGTCAGGACATTGACGTCCGAGTTGCCTTCACGGAGTTGTGGGTAAAAATAGGTAAGGGTTGGCGAATGGTCGTCTGGCAGGCCACTCAAGCACCTGCGGCAGAATGACCGCAGGAGATAGTTTTCGTTTCTATATGCAGAATATTCGTTTTCTATCGCGGATGGTAATGGCCGTGGTCTTGTTGCCGGCTGTCGGATGCGGCCATGCGACTTCTACGACCGGAACAAACGTTGCGGCCGTCAACAACGCCACCGGCTCAAATGTCGACGTCACCGCAAAGGGAACAAGGATGAAGATAACCATCGGATCAAAGGCTTTCCAAGCGACTCTCTACGATAATCCCGCGGCTTCGGCGCTCAAAGCGATGTTGCCACTGACGCTGGACATGGAAGAGTTGAACGGCAACGAGAAAAAGTTTGACCTTGCCGAATCGTTGCCTTCAGACGCTTCAAACCCCAAAACGATCAACAATGGCGATTTGATGCTCTGGGGCGAAAACACAGTCGTGCTTTTCTACAAGTCGTTCCCGACATCCTATAGCTACACCAAACTCGGACGTATAGAAGACCCGACCGGGCTCGAAGCCGCGGTGGGAAAAGGAAACGTAACGGTCACATTCGAATTAGATCGATCGGCCAAGGAGTAAATATGAACAAGATCACAACCTTAATGACAATCTGCGCCGCGGTTTTCGCGGCGGCATGCGGGAACCCACAACCCGCCGCATCCGAGCAGACGAGAATGCAGAACTCTCAAAGAAACCAAAGTAATAAGACCGGCTCCAACGCCCAAACCAGCAGCGGCAACCCGTTTCCGCGAGGCGATCAGGCCCCACCGGATACTTTCACGGGAACGGTCTACGTTCACCCGCTCGCCCCGAAGAACGCGAACAACAACTTCTCGGTCGCCAGCGTGACTTTCGAGCCAGGTGCCCGTGCATTCTGGCACACACATCCGGCCGGCCAAACCATTCTGGTGACCGACGGCGTCGGGCTCTACCAAGAAGAAGGAAAACCGGTGCGCCCTCTGAACAAAGGTGACGTGGTCCTCTGCGACCCGGACATCGAACACTGGCACGGCGCCTCGCCGGACAGCTCAATGACGCATGTCGTGATCACAAACTTCAAGGGCGAATCGCAGGTCAATTGGCTCAGGCCTGTCACGGACGAGGAATACGGAGCCAAGTAGAAGTTTACGTTGCAGCCACTAGAAGACGGGTCAGATGGAGGATCGTTTCTGATGTACAAGGACGCTGAGTAATCACGTCTGAATCTCGCCGGCCTCGGAAACCTCGTACCAGCACCGCGTGCAGAAGCGGTGCTTTTTGCGTTGTTCGGGGGTGAATTCGGCGGAGGCGGGCAGGCGTACGGCGAGGAATTGTTCTTCAGCGGTTAACTCGGCCCAGGTCTTAAGGCCGGGCAGCAGACAGCGGGGGCAATTTTCGTGGACGTCAAAACTTTCCATCGTCTTTTTACGTTTTATCTGTTTAAGTTTAATATCTTTACAGCAAATGTAAACGAAAATCGCAGCCGTAAACGGCTCCTCCCCAACGCACCGAATGCGCCGGCGTGTCCGGCAACAATTTCTTCGACCGCAAACATATAAGATGAAACGAACATCGCTTTTGATCGCCGCCGTGCTATTTGCCGCGTTCGCGCTTCCCGCGTTCGCACAAGAAGACGAGAATTACGACTTCTATTCGCGCGGGCCTTATCGCGAGAACGTGCCCCAGCCGCAGAGCATTTTGCGTTACAACGTGGGCACGCACCACACCACCTATGCCCAGATGGAGCAGGTCGTAAAGGCGATCGCCGCCGCCGCACCCGACCGGGTGAAGATCTATGAGATCGGCACGACGTACGAACATCGGATGCAATATCTCGTCGCGATCTCTTCGCCCGAGAACATCGCCCGCATCGACGAGATCCGCGCAAACGCCGCACGGCTCGCCGACCCGCGACGCACGAGCGCGTCTGAGGCAGCGTCGATCGCCGCGAATACGCCCGCCATCGCGTGGATGGCTTACACCATTCACGGCAACGAATCGTCGTCGTTCGAGGCGTTTATGCAGGTGATCTATCAGCTTGCGGCGTCGAACGAACCCGCGACGCTCGATGTCCTTAACAACACCGTCACGCTTGTGCTCACCGGCGAAAACCCCGACGGCCACGAACGCTTTGCCACGTGGTACAACTCTGTTGCGATGGGCGATGCGAACCGTGCTGCACTCGAACACCGCGAACCCTGGAGCATCTTTGGCCGGTTCAACCGTTACCGCTTTGACCTGAACCGCGACACCCTGGCGATGACGCAGAAAGAAACGCGGAACATGCAGTCGGCGTATTTGGAATGGAACCCGCACGTCGCCGTCGATCACCACGGCCAAACGTCGCAGTACTTTTTCCCGCCCGTCGCTTTGCCGATAAACCCAAATCTGCCGCAGCCCGAAACGAACAAATGGCAGGAGATGTTTGGCCGTGCGAACGCCCGCGCGTTCGACGCGCTTGGCTGGGACTATTACGTCCGCGACATCTTTGACGCGTTCTATCCCGGTTACTGGGATATGTACCCCGCCCTGAACGGCGCGATCGCGATGACATACGAAACGGACGGCGGCGGATTTAAGGGCCTGCGTTGGGAACGCGACGACGGCACCATCGCTACGTTTCGTTCGTCGATCGCAAAGCATTACGTCGCGTCGATGACCACGCTCGAAACGACCGCGGCCAATCGGCAGGCGCGAGTTCGTGAGTTTTACGACTTTCGCGTAAAGGCGATGAACGATCACGCCCGCGAACCGCTCAAACGCATCGTCATCTCGCCGCAGAAAGACCGCGTGAAAGCTGCCGAGCTGATAGAGGTGCTCCGCCGCAGCAAGATCGAGGTCAACGTCACCTCGTCCGCGTTCAACTCCTCCACGGCCCGCAGCTATATGGACCGGAACGGGACGGCAGCGTCGCGAAGCTTTCCGGCCGGGTCCTATGTCATCGACCTCAACCAGCCGCAGCGGGTGCTGATCAAAACCATTCTCGAACCCGACACGCCGCAGGACAAAGCTTTCGTCGACGACAACATGGCACGCTTTCGCCGCAACCAGATGCGTGGCAAGAATCAGCCGAAGGAGGAGTACGGCTTTTACGACATAACCGCGTGGTCGCTGCCGCTGGCCTTTGGGCTGGACGCTTACTGGACGTCTGATACCGGTGCGGTCCCGGGAACCCCGGTCACCGATGAGTATCTGGAGAACGCGAAATGCGGCGGCGTTAACGGACGTGCGACCGCGGCGTACATCATCCCGTACGAGACCGACTCGACCGGCCCGATGGTCATCCGGCTCCTGCAGGAGGGTTTTCGCGTCAACCAGGCGACACGCCAGCTAAACGCCGCCGGCCGCAACTGGCCGATCGGCACATTCGTCGTTCGGGTCACGCGTAACGAAGAAACGGTGCACGAGGCCGTCGCCCGCCTCGCCCGCGAACTCGGCGTAAACGTGACGGCCGCGAACACAGGCTATCCGGACGTCGGCGACACAGGCGTGGGCGGCGAAGCGGTCGTCCCCCTAACCGCACCAAAGATCGCGATGGCGACCGAAGACCCGGTCGATCTCACATCGTTTGGTTCGATCTGGTGGACGCTTGATAAATACGGCGTTAAATTCACGATGCTCTCGATGAACGCTATCCGCGGCGGCGCGCTCCGCGATTACAACGTGCTCATCATGCCCAACGGCTCGCCCGGCGGCTATATGAGCACGCTCGGCACACCCGGCGTGACGCGTCTCAAAGATTGGGTGTCGAATGGCGGGAATCTCGTGACCGTTCGCGGGGCATCGGTGTTCGCCGCGTTAAAGGACGTGAACCTCACATCATCCCGCATGGTCGGCAGCGAAGACGATGATTCGACGCCCTCGCCGTCCGCATCGCCCTCGCCCGCACCGGACAGCACTCCGAACCCGGCCGATTGGCGCACCGACAAAGACGACGGCATCGCCCCCGAGCTGCCGCCCATCGCCTCGCCCTCAGGCGACGCCAACAAAGTGCCCGTCGCGCTCCCCGGTTCCATCATGCGTGCAACTGTAGACCGCACTACATACCTCAACTATGGTTTGCCGCAAAATGAACTGCCGGTCTTGTTGGCGAGCGGATATTTCTTCAGGTATTCTAAGGAAGGAACGAACGCACTGATATTTGACGCCAACGCGTCGCGGCCGCTCACGGTCTCAGGGTTCGTCTGGGAAGGCAACACTGAGCCGCTGCTGCGCGGCACCGCGTACGTGATCGGCGAATCGGTCGGCGGCGGGCGTGTCACGCTCTTTGCCGAAGATCCATTTTTCCGCGGGATATTCCGTTCGGCCACGCGGCCGTTCTTTAACGCGGTCTTGGCCAATTAATAAGGGGGCTTGCAGTGTATGTTCACAGTAAAAGCAGGGTACAGCGACGATATTGAGTTAAAGTCAAACGTCGAAAAGGTTCGCGAATTCTTCGCGGACATTACCAATTTCGCAGAGCTAATGCCGGGCATCGCCAGCATTCACACGGACGCCAAAGGCGTCGCCCATTGGAAGATAGAGGCCGAGATCCCCGTGGTGGGTTCAATGATGCAAAAGTTTGCTGTCGAGCTTGTTGAGAATTCCGAAGAGCGGATCGAGTGGTTCCCGGTGGGGGAAGAGACGCAGAACTTTCTGCGGTTCTCCGCCGAGTTCATTGAGAAAGCACGTGATACGACGCAGGTGCATTTCTCACAGATGGTCGAACTTCGGCGAAGATCTGCACGCGAGCTGCACTTCCTGGCCGGCCTTGCGGGCGAATCGATAATCAGCAGCGAAATGACGAAAAAGGTCACTGAGATGATCAAGGTGTTCATCCAGCGGGCCAAGGAGAAACTAGAAAAATGAGGAAGCTTACGTTACTTGCAGGTTCGATCATGCTTTTTGCCGTCGCCGCTGCGGCACAGGGAGTCACGCTCCCGCGCGAAAGCCAGCGCCAAGAGATCGCACAGACCGTTGGCGATACAAAGATCTCGATAATCTATCACCGGCCCAACGTGAGGGCCCGCTCGATCTGGGGCGGTCTTGTGCCTTATGACGAGGTCTGGCGTGCGGGTGCCAACGAAGCGACGCTGTTCGAGTTTTCACGCGACGTTACGATCAACGGCAACCAACTCAAAGCAGGGAAGTACAGCTTTCACGTCATCCCGACCGCTAAAGATTGGACGCTCATCTTCAACAACGACGAGGGCCAGTGGGGAAGCTTCAGCTACGACGCGAAGCAGGATGCAGTCCGCGCGACCGTTCAGCCGAAAAAGGTCGATTTCACCGAAGCTCTGACGTACTCATTCGACGACCCCAAGGCCGACGTTGTCACCATCACGCTTCGTTGGGAAAATCTCGCTGTTCCGTTCACCGTGGGCATCGGCGACCTTCACGGGCGGATGCTGACTCAGATACGCAATGAGCTTGCCTCGAAAACGGGAGCTGAACGCATCCCGCTGCAAAACCAGTTCACGAGCTATGTCGTCCTCAACAAGCTGAACACTCATCATGCCGAGGCAATGACGAACGTCGATGCGGCTCTTGCGGCCCGCGAGAATTTCGGAAGCATGTATTGGAAAGCCCGTCTCCTCAAAGAGCAGGGCAAGACCGCCGAAGCCATCGCCCTTGGCGAAAAGGCCGTTGCATTCGGCCGCTCTTCAACTCCGCCCACGAATCCGAACTTTGTTGATATGGTTGAGGGAATGGTGAAAGAGTGGAAAGCCGGGCCTAAGTAGACCTGCAATTTGTCGATATTTCCTGATCCTGTCCGACTTCGCGTCTAAGAAGTTGACGGGATCGGTTTCTTGGTTTAAAATCCTTATTGAAATTGGCTTTCAATTTCGTACGCTCTATGAATTCGAACACAGCATTAAAATTTGCTCCGGCCTTCGCGGATGATAAACGGATCGACGTCTCAGTTGATAGTGGTGAAGCAACTATCAGGCTTTCCAACTGGGTCGATGAACTCGGCTGGTGCCCGCAAAAGACGATGAGTCTTGACGCGGCGTCGCTCGACGAACTTCACCGGTTGGTAACGGCGGCCCGTTTAAAGCTTAAAAGGCAGGCGGCAGACGCTGGTGTTCTGACAGAGCAGAGCAACGTGCTTGAGTTTCCTCATTACTCTAGCTGACTCTTTCCTCCAATGTGAAAAGCCGCTTCACGCAGAATGAAGCGGCTTTTTTTATTTGCGTTAATTGATACTTAGCTTACTTCGCGAAGTACGATCCGTTCCGAGCCCGATCTTGCACGACGTTCGTTCGTCAGCTTCTCCAGCTCCTCAATGTGCATCTGCTCCTGAGCGATCTGCTCTTCAAGCCAAAACTTCTGCGGCATGTCCGCGTCATCGCACGATGCCCAAGCTGCCATGTAAGCTTCCATTGCATCACGTTCAAGTTCAAGGTCCTGCTTCAGCATTTCTTTGAGATCGACCGACTGCCGGATGACGGCCGGCTCAACACCGGGTACGCCGCCCAATGCAACTATCTTGTCGCCCAACGTCTCAGCATGATCCTGAGCCTCTTCTGCTTGGTCGCGAAACCAACCCTTAAACACCTGCCGGTCCGGTCCCGTCACCAGATAGCTGTGCTGTGAATACTGAATAACTCCGGCCAACTCAAAACTAAGCGCCCGGTTAAGATTCTCTACTAGTTCTTCTCTCGCCATAATAACTTCCCCCCGCTCTTCGAAGCGTAAGGTAATATTACTATTCGCTATCACATTCGTCAAGCTAAACCGTTTATTTCCAACAGATAGAATTGACATTCATTTTCATTTACGTACCTGGATCGCGCAGAAAAGCCGGAGGGGCAACGACCCGTCCGGCTTGTAACTCGGTGCAAATGTATCGTTTAGGTCACGGCCCCGCCGTCGACGATCACTACCTCGCCGTTCATAAAACTATTGCGATCACTGCAAAGAAATGCGGCATATTCTGCTAATTCGTTCGGCTGGCCCGAACGCCCCTTCGAAACCCAAAAATCATGCATCTGCAATAGCCTTTCCGGCAGGGTGTTTCCGAGATCAGTATCAAAGATCCCCGCCGCGATGGCATTCACCGAAATATTGAAGTTCGCGGCTTCTCGCGACAAGCATTTTGTGAAGCCGATCATCGCCGCCTTTGACGTCGCGTAATGCACAGACGTGGGCAAACTCCGGATCGCCCCGACCGAAGTGATATTAAGGATCGCCCCTACCCGCTCGCGGATCATCTGTTTATAAAAGGGCTTCGTCACGGCAAAAAGGCTGTTAACATTGGTGTCCACCACCCAGTCCCAGCTCTTATCTGTCGTTGTAGCAAAGTTATCCGGCTTGTTTACCGCGGCATTATTTACCAGTACGTTGATCGAACCCCACGCGTCACGTATTTCCCGTGCTATCGCTTTCATCCCAAAGCGGTCCGTCACAGATACCTTAAAACTAAGTGCCCGACGGCCGTGTGCCTCGATCTTCTGCTTAACTTCTTCAGCGAGGTCGTCGCTCGAATAATAGTTAAAAGCGACGTCGGCACCCTCGCGGGCAAACACCTCACATATCGCCGCACCGATACCCCGCGTTCCACCGGACACGAACGCACGTTTCCCTTCAAGTAAAAGACTCAATTCAAGATCTCCATACGATTGTTCGAGAAGCAAAGAAAAGGTTAAATAAATCGGCGGGCTGTGACAAGTCTAAACAATATAAATCCTAGTTAAGCAGCGGCGGCTTCTACTGCCGAAGCCTGCATCTGGGGCGGAAGAAGTGCGCGGATCTCACGAATTATGTGCTCGGTCGAATCAGGATTTGTCATTGTAAAAGTGGCCGCTTTCAAGAGTCGATATCGTTCCGGGTCGGTGGTTAGCGATCTGATGATCGGCACGATGTCGCTCGACCGCTGCAGCATAATACCCGCACCGTGACGTTCTATCAGGCTCACCGTCCCAGCTTCCTGCGGCATCGGCGGCGTGGTCGTATCCGCAATGATCGGCAGGCGGCACGAGAGAGCCTCAAAGGTCGTCAGCCCGCCAAGCTTCGAAACCATTACATTTGCAGACTGCATCAGCTTTTCGATCTCATCGGAATAGCCGATCACCTTAACAGGGAATCGAGCGGACTTCGCCATCTCTTCCGCTTCGGCTCGCAGCTTCTCATTCTTGCCGGCAAGAAAGATTGCCTGCACATCTAGCTCACCACGTACCAGCTCCTTAAAGATCGCCGGAATATTACCGCCGCCGACCCACCCTGCATTGACAAAGACCGTGAACTTATCGGGGTCCAATCCAAACGCCCGCCGAGCGTCCTGAGCCGCACGCTCATCAACCTCACAAAACTTGGGATCGACCGGCAGCCCCGAGATCTTTATCTTGTGCGGTGAAACTCCGTAATCTATCAGTTGCCGCTGAGCATCCTCATTCGCTACTAAATACAGCGAAACGTCGTCGCAAGCCCAGCCCTTCCAAAACCCATAACACGGGTCCGTCACCACCGTAACCAGTGGTATTTGATCTTGCAGATTCAGCTCGCGAAGCACGCGTCCGAAAATATGCTGCGTCAGAGGATGAACGCTCACCACGATATGCGGGCACCACTTCTCAAAAGAATCATGTAGAAAACCGATACACCGTTTATGGAAAAACTCACGCGTTTCAGGCCGAAAACGATTCACCGCCCAATACAGATACTTCATCCAGCCCTGCTTGTGCCGCAGCAGCCAGTTATAAACGGACACGAGCCGATCCGTGACCTGATGCGAATCTTCGACCGCTTTCATTATCCGAACCGCGACCGATTCGCCATGCCAAAATTTCTGCAGTCCTACAGCCAAAGCTTGAGCGGCGGACCTGTGTCCACCGCCCGTGTCTGACGAGATGATCAGTATCTTTGGCGTATTCTGCTGCATCGCTTCAGCCTTATCGATCAAGCGCGACCTCGCGTCCGATCGCAAAAGCGCCCGATTTCGCCGCCTTTTTCATCTGCCTTTCCAGCTTTTTGATCTTGATCAAATGCCCCGGATTGAACGGAAGCGACGGATAGTAACAGTTCGACTCATGCGTGCAATGGCAACCGGCCGCGGCTTCCTTGCGACGGGCCTTCATCAGGTCCGTACCCCACGCCGACTGGAAATTCCAATCATAATCACGCAGGTTCAACACATCAGCCTTGTTCTCACATGACGAAAGCACTCCGTTATCATAGATAACAGCGCCCGCGCTGCCCGCATAACACGTCAGCTGTGCCTCGTTCGTTTCCTTCGTCTTCGCGATCAGGTCATGCATATAAATATCGACCGCCGCCTTGAACATCCCCGACTTTCCGCCGTAGCTATTCTTAAGCGCCGCCGATTTAGAATCCTGCAAGATCATCTGCGAAAGCTCCGCATACCGCCGATGGTCGAACTCCAGCTCCGTCGGATCAGCCGATGGCGGACGAATATAATTAATGTTCACCTTGTCCGGCTTCAGGTCGTATTTCAGAAAGTCATACCAGTCGAAGATCGTGTCTTCGTTCGAACGCATCACGCACGTGCAAGTCTGAATATCAAGCTGCGGATATTGCTCATTCTTCATCTGCTGCAGCGTCCGAGCCGTATGAATGGCCTTGTCCCAGCTGCCTTCCTTGCGACGAATCTTCTCGTGCGCCTCTTTCATTCCGTCGATGCCAAGCGCAACCGTCACATTCAAATCTGGACACTCATCCATTATCCGTGTAACGTCCGGAAATATCCGCGGATGGATCTGCCCATTCGACATCAAATATACCGAGTCCAACTTATTATTCTCGTAGAATGCCTTTACGATCTCTGGCAGATCCTTTCGGGTAAACGGTTCACCGCCCGCAAGTACCAGCACGCCCAGGTTCCCACCCAGCGTCTCTGATATTCTCGCGATCTCGTCCGTCTTCATCTGCAGTTTCTTTCGCGGACGGTCATCCAACTCCTCCGTAAAGAAGCAGTGCGTGCACCGCATATCACAAACGCTAGTTACCAGGATGTTCAAAAACACCGGCGACATCGGCCGACCCAGCACCAACCCTGCGTATCTCTTAAAAATTTCTCGTGTTGTAAAATCCATTTATGATCCTCTGTTAAACTGCCTGCCGCCTTTGATGCGGGCGCAATTCAACAGGTTTCAATTTATCGCATTTACCTGATTTTGGGAAACTTCCGCGTCCGCGACCGTTCTCCAAATTACTCTTTGCGTAAAAACTGGAATGTGTTACGATTTCGTCGTTTGAGTAACCGTCTCAATAATTTAGACAGATATCCCCCGGCTCTGCGCCACCGATGTCCATGCGAAGCGTAACAATTTTGACGATCTGTGCAGCAATCATTTTGTCCGTCGGTGTTCCGCCGGTCACCGCATCGGCGTTTCCCGCGGTCGCAACCAAGCACGTATCACACACCGTTATCGGCCGCGTCACAAACGCTAAAGGCCGCCCGATCAGCCACGCTCGTCTAACGCTCACTGACAACGAGAATGTCACCCGCGTCGCTTATACCTCAAGCTTCGGCTACTACCGGTTCGACAATATCCCCTCCGGCGATCTTTACGTTCTAAGCGTCAGCCACAAAAGCTATCTATTCGGAACACCGACCCAGGTCATCGAGATCTTCGATGACCAGATGTACAACTTCGTCGGCGAGATCAACTCCGCCCGAGCGCCTAAATAATCGACGCCGTCTACCCCCGACCTTCCGATCCACGCTACAATTAAAAGATGTTTCGCCGTATCTACTTCGATAACGCGGCCACCACCCCTGTACACCCGGACGTTGTGGAAGCGATGATGCCCTATCTGACCGAAAAATTCGGCAACGCTTCCAGCATCCACAATTTCGGCCAGGAAACACGCGCCGCCGTTGACCGCGCCCGTCAGCAGGTGGCTGACCTTATCGCCGCGTCGCCCAACGAGATCACCTTCACCTCCGGCGGAACAGAGGCCAACAACCTGGCCATTCGCGGCCTGGTCGAATCGATCCGTCGAAAGTCGCCCCAACAGCCGCTGCATATCATCTGCACCACGATCGAACATCCCGCCGTCAGCAACGTATTCGAAGACCTCGAGTCCATCGGGATAGAAGCGACCTACGTCCCCGTGAGCCCCGACGGCCTTGTCGATGTAGCCGACGTCACGAAAGCGATCCGGCCCGAAACGGCTCTTGTATCGATCATGATGGCAAACAACGAGATCGGAACGATCCAGCCGGTAGCTGAGATCGGCCGCCACATCCGTCAACTTCGAGAGTCGGGCCATAAGATCTGGTTTCACACCGACGCCGTGCAGGCTGCCGGCAAGATCTCGGTGGACGTCAATGAGATCGCCTGCGATCTATTATCGCTGTCAGCCCACAAGATCAACGCGCCAAAAGGAATCGGCTGTCTCTACACACGTCGCGGCGTTCGGCTTCATCCTCAGAACCTCGGCGGCCGTCAGGAACGCGGACGCCGCGGCGGCACCGAACCGGTCCACCTCGCCGTAGCTTTCGGCAAAGCCGCAGAGATCGCCAAGCTTGAGATAAACGATACCCACGATCACCTTCTCGCGCTGCGAACCAAGTTTGAGGACGGCATTTTCGAAACCGTATCCGGAACAACCAGAAATGGCGATGCCGAGAAACGCCTTCCAGGCATCTCTAACATCTCGTTCACCGGCATCGAGGGCGAAGGCCTGCTCATCAACCTCGACATGCAAGGCATAGCCGTTTCCACAGGTTCCGCGTGTTCGTCCGGCTCGCTAGAACCGTCGCCCATTATTAGGGCACTCGGCCGTGACGACGAATCCGCCCGCGGAGCGATCCGCTTCAGTTTCGGCAGGTTCAACACAATTCAGGAAGTCGATCACGCTCTCGAGATAGTGCCCGAAGCGATCGAAACGCTCCGACGGATGTCTCCCCGGTATCAAAAACAGCACGTTTAAAACGTCAACGGCCCATTCTTTCGAACGGGCCGTCGCGGTGCGGGATGAAGTAGTGTGGGACTATCCGCGGATGATGATTCCGCAATTAACTTTCGGCTCTTCGTTCAGGCCACGTATGATGATGCCCGTGAAGCCGCGGATGATAATGCCAAAGCCGCGGATGATGATGCCGTCGTTGATCGTTCCTTTCGTGTCGACCTTGGTCACGCAGGGATCGTTAGCTTTTGACCTGAGATCATCTCCGTCTCCGCCATCGCGGCCGCGGATGATAATTCCGGCATTAACAAAGGTGGTTCCGAACGCGAGCATGGTAACCATCACAGCAGCAGTAAAAAAGTTTCTAAGGTTTCTCATTTTATTTTCTCCTAAGGGTTTTGAAGTCTGAGGCTTTCCGCCTCGTGCTGCTCTTACCAATACAACGAGCGTGCCACGGCGTTTTCCTAAGGTCATAGGGATGCCTAAGCTGTGTCGTGACAATAGTTACAGGTGGTTGTTGTGATAGATTCGCCCGCGTTCGTAGCCTAAAGAAAGGTGGATAGTTAGGTAACACCTAGAAGCGATGAACGCGTAAGTATCGCGACATCAACGAGTTACAAGATTGGATAGTGGGTATACATGTATAAATGGTTATAAGGTATACAATTTAACGCCCTTCTCCCCACTTTTTACTAGCTTTATCTTCCGAAGCAGTGTTAGACTTTTAGAGGCGGATTCATCCGCCCTCCTTCACCCTTAGTCAAAAACTCGCTTTTGATGAATACAACTGAAACGCAAATTGCATCGGCGATCGTCCGAGATAAGATCGCGACGCTTGTGAAGGCTCTCGCCATCACCGGCGGAGCCGTGTGCATTGCTGTCTCCGTTTTTCAGTTGGAGCCGGCAAAGCTCGGCTGGGGCTACCTCGCATTGCTTGCGATAAGCGTATTAGTCGCACCGCGAATGACGCTGACGCTCCCGCGGTTAAAGTTCGCGATCAGCTTTTCAGATGCCCTGATCTTCTTGACATTCCTGCTTTACGGCGGATGGGCTGCGATCATCCTCGCCGCGGTCGAAATGCTCGCGAGCTGCATGTACCTCCGCAGCCAAGGCTTTCCGTTCGGCAAGATGATGGTGCCGACGAACGTCTCGATCAACGCAATATACACCTCGTTGACCTTCGCCATTTGGATGGCGATTCCGATCGTCGCGGGAGTACAGTTTGACCCTCTTCAAACGCAGCACCTCATCTCGCTGCTCGGCATCCTCGCCCTCGCCCAGTTCCTAACCTCTTCTACGTTGGCAGCTCTGTTCCAGACATTAACGGACGGCTCAAATTTCTGGGAGATCTGGCGCAAAGACTGTTTCTCCAGTTCTATGACCCAGATCGTAGGCGCTGGGCTCGCCGGCTTGGTTTATAAGCTGATCACCTATGGCGACATCATCACCGCCGCCATCGCGTTCGCGGCTGTCGCGATCGCCTACCTTAACTACCGCCAGTCGATCACTGAGATAACCGAGGCGATCGCATCAGTCGAGGAAGCTGAGCGACAGAAGGCCGAGACCGAACGGCAGCGTCGACGTGAGGCCGAGAGCTATGCCCAGGAGCTCACCAGATCACTCGAGAAAGAGGCACGAGCCAACGATGCACTGCGCAAGAGCGAAAAAGATCTCCAATATGCGGCACTCTATGATTCACTGACGGGCTTGGCCAATCGCAAATTCCTCGGCGACATCCTGCGAAATTTGATCGACGAGTATAAAGCAGACCCCTCCAAACGATTTCAGGTCCTATTCCTCGATGTCCGCAGCTTCAAGAACATCAACGACACCCTGGGGCATACCATCGGCGATAAGGTTCTGACCATCGCAGCGAAACGCTTTGCCCGTATGCTTCACGCCGACGATGTCGCCGCACGCATCGGCGGAGACGAATTCGCCATCATCCTGCGCAACGTCGACACCGCCGGTCAGGCTCATAAAGTCGCACGCCGAATTTACCAGAACATCACCCAGCCCTTTTCGCTCAGCGGCAACAAGATCACAATAGACGTCAATATCGGCATTGCTCCGTGCGATGCTGAGTATGAGTCGCCCGAAGAGATCCTTCGCGACGCCGATATCGCGATGCACTATGCCAAGGAGTTGAACGAAGGCCCGGCCGTGTTTACCAAAGAGCTCCGACACCGCTTCCTCGAGCGGGTGCGTTTCGAAACGGACCTCCGACATGCGATCGAGCGGAATGAGTTGGCGATGCATTATCAGCCGATCGTCGACATCAACGACGGTCGCTTGATCGGCTTTGAAGCCCTGCTCCGTTGGCACCATCACGAGCAAGGGATGATCCCGCCGACGAAGTTCATCCCGATCGCGGAACAATCCGGGCTCATCCAGCCGATCACGGTCTGGATACTTCACGAGACAACCCGTCAGCTAGTGAAGTGGCAAAAGATAGCACCCGAGTATCGCGATCTGATGGTCAGCGTTAATATCTCGGGCAAACATCTGTCCAACGAAGATCTCATCTACGACGTCGAGTCCGCTATCGAAAGTTCGGGCCTCGCACCGCACACGCTCAAGCTTGAGATCACTGAGAGCACAGCGATGGAAAATGCGGAGAACACGATCAACGTGCTGCAGGAGCTAAAACGTACGGGGGTGCAGTTGAGCATCGACGATTTCGGCACGGGTTACTCGAGCCTCAGCTATCTGCACCGACTGCCGTTCGATACGCTAAAGATCGACCGAACCTTCGTGAACCGCGTCGGCGAGCACGGCGAGAACTCCGGCATTCTGCAGACCATCATTTCGCTGGCGAAAAACTTGAAAATGCGCGTCATCGCCGAAGGGATCGAGACCGAGACGCAGCTCGCGGTGCTCCGAAACCTGGGCTGTGACTACGGCCAGGGGTATCTGCTCGCCAAGCCGAAAGATCTTACTGAAACCGAAACGCTGCTCTACGAACGCAGGCCGTTCCTGCCCGAAGGCTCCGCTATCGGTAACTACGAACATGCCGCCGGCCAGCTATCTGAGGCCGAACTGCCGGTCTTCTAAGCCCGCCCAGTTTTGATAAAGCTTCGTGCGGCACTATAATGTCGGTAAATCCATTCGACAGAGGTGCCGCACATTATGTTTAAACGCTCAATTTTCCTTTTCACTCTTTTCGCGCTTTTTTCGACGTCGCTGCCGGCGCAGACCGGGTTCAAGTACCCGCAGGCTCGCCGCTCTGATCAGGTCGACACTTTCCACGGCGTCAAGGTCGCTGACCCCTATCGCTGGATGGAGGAGACCGGTTCCGACGAGATGCAGCAGTGGATAGCCGCGCAGAACGACCTCACCGATTCCTACCTGGGCTCGATAACGCAACGCAACCAACTCCGCAAGCGTATGACAGAGCTTTGGGATTACGAACGCGTTTCCGCACCGTTCAAGATCGGCAGCAAGTACTACTATTCCCGCAACGACGGACTCCAGAACCAGAGCGTGATGTACGTCACCGACGATCCTGAAAAGCCGGGCAAACTTTTCTTCGATCCCAACAAGCTTTCCGAAGACGGCACCGCCGCGCTCAGCGGCCAGTCCTTCAGCGACGACGGTAAGTTCTGGGGATATGGCGTCGCTCGTTCGGGTTCAGATCGCACCGAGTGGCGTTTGATGAACACCGAGACCGGCGAGCATCTCAGTGACACGCTGCGGCCGAATCGGCAGGGCGGCGTCTCTTGGCTTAAAGACAGCTCAGGCTTTTTCTACAGCCGTTTCCCCGATGCGGAGGAGGGAGCGGAACTCCGCAGCCAAAATTTCTATCAAAAGCTCTACTTCCACAAACTCGGCACGCCGCAGTCCGAAGACAAGGTCGTCTATGAGCGTCCCGACAACCCAGAGTACTTCGTCGGCGGGCGTGTTTCCGAAGACGGTCGCTGGCTGATCATCAGCGTCGGGCAGGGAACCCAGCGGATGAACATGGTCTATTTCAAGGACCTGTCAAAGCCCGACGCGAAGGTCACGCCGCTTGTAGAAACTCTCGACTATTCGTACGGATTCCTCGGCAACGATGACGAAAAGTTCTACTTTCAGACCGACCGCGACGCGCCGATGGGCAAGGTTGTGACGGTCAACGTCGCCGAGCGTGAGCCGAAGTTCGTCGACCTCGTTCCCGAATCTCGCGACATGCTCCGCGGGGCCCAGTTCCTGAACAATCAGCTTGTCCTTAACTATCTCAAGGACGCTTACACGCAGATCCGCATCGTGGACACCGCCGGCAAGCACGTACGCGATGTTAACCTTCCGGGCATCGGCACTGCCGGCGGATTTAACGGCAAGCGGCACGATTCCGACACCTTTTACACTTATTCCAGCTACAACGCGCCGCCGACGATCTATCGTTACGATATGAAAACCGGCCGCAGCACGCTGTTCCGCGAGGCTAAGGTGAAATTCCAGCCGAACGACTTTGAGGTCAAGCAGGTCTTCTACCCGAGCAAGGATGGTACCAAGGTGCCGATGTTCCTCATCCACAAAAAAGGCATCAAGCTCGACGGCAACAACCCCACTCTGCTTTATGGCTACGGCGGTTTCAACGTTGCGATGACGCCCGGCTTCTCGGTCGCGCGTATTCCCTGGCTCGAAATGGGCGGCGTCTATGCGGTGGCGAACCTCCGCGGCGGCAACGAGTACGGAAAGACGTGGTGGGAGCAAGGTGCCAAGCTGAATAAGCAGAACGTCTTCGATGACTTCATCGCCGCCGGCGAATGGCTGATCGCAAACAAGTACACATCGAGCAAGCGCCTCGCGATCCAGGGCGGTTCCAATGGCGGACTGCTCGTCGGTGCAGTGCTCAATCAGCGTCCCGAACTCTTCGGGGCTGCTCTCCCCGCGGTCGGCGTGATGGACATGGTCCGTTTCACCAAATTCACCATCGGCTGGGCATGGACCTCTGATTACGGCTCGCCCGACAACGAAGAGGAGTTCAAGGCGCTCTATGCCTACTCACCACTTCACAACATCAAAGAAGGCACGAAGTATCCGCCGACGCTCGTCACCACCGCCGACACCGACGACCGCGTATTCCCTGCGCACAGCTTCAAATACGCAGCCGCGATGCAGGCAGCCCAGGGCGGCGACGCCCCGATCCTGATCCGCATCGAGACAAAAGCGGGCCACGGCGCCGGCAAACCCACCGCCAAGCAGATCGAAGAGCAAGTCGACATCTACGGCTTCCTCATGAAAAGCCTGGGAATGAACTAGTACCGTCTCGACAACAGAGAAAGCCGCGGGTATTTGAGGTGTCCGCGGCTTTTTTCTTGCCATTTACCAATAGAATCCACCTCGGCGCCGCCTGCCAACGCCTCGCCGACACATGGATTTACCCCGCTGACAGCTGGAAACGCCTCGCCGACGGATGGAAAGTCCTCGCCGCCACATGGAAACGCCTCGCCGCCACATGGAAACGCCACGCCGACACCGGATTTGCCACGCCGGCAAGTGCCGCCGCCGTCCCGGCAGGTGCCGCCGCCTCGCCGCCAGTGGATTTGCCACGCCGGCAAGTGCCGCCG
>JBGSXX010000021.1:0-43104 GCA_041751195.1 Pyrinomonadaceae bacterium
CACTACGGCGGGCGTTGTTGACCACGACTGAACAGTACTCCCATCTTGAAGTTTCTGCCTGGTCGGCTGCGCTCCGCTGGGCATTGACTTGCGATGTCGAAGCTGTGCTCCAATAAAATGCCGCGGCAACCAGAAGTGCAATGATGCCAAATATCGTCTTAGTCATATCCTAGATCTCCTTTTGTTGTTTTCGAATTCTCGACTGTATCAACGCACCCATCGGACAAAAGATGCAAAAGATGCCGGGAAATGTAGCATTGATCGGGGGTTTGGGCAAAATGGTTTTTGGTTGGGGCGATCGTCTTTCGGATGAGTGCAGATAAAGTTCTTGAGATGTTCCGTGGGACGTGCCGCGCGTTTGCTTGCGTGAGGCATGGTTTGGGCGTTAGGCGGCTGCTTGGAATTGGAGTATAAAACATGCATGCCGCTAGGGAATCTCGTAACACGCTTTGCCGGCACGGACGACCTTGAGTTCGTGCGGCAGGATGAATACGTTCTTCCCGAAGTTGTGCGCCGTAAGATCGAATGGCAGGAGGTCGTCGTTGCCGAATTGGACGGCAGCCCGGTCGGATATGTGCGCCTTGAGTATCTCTGGTCTAAGGTTCCCTTTATCGAATTGATCCGCGTCCTGCCTGAGCACCGGCGCCGAGGGGTCGGTAAGGCTCTTCTTACATTTGTAGAATGGTTCTTGCGTGAGCGGGGGCACACATTCCTGTACAGCTCGTCTCAGGCAGATGAAGCTGAGCCGCAGATGTGGCATCGACATGTAGGGTTTGAAGAGTGCGGCATTATCTCGGGCATCAACGAAGGCGGGGTTGGTGAGATCTTCTTCCGCAAGCGGCTCTAGTGGTTTGACGAGTAGAACGCCAGCATCCCCGCCGGCGCCGATTTAATATCAACGGCGGCAGAGATGCTTTCAATATTTTGCCGGTTGGGAGTGGCTTACTGTACGGCCACTTGCGTTGGAATCATGCTCACTTGAGCTGCAATCGCCTGCCACTGCCCGTCTTTTTTTACCATCGTGCGGGTGAAACGCATCTTTTGATTCAGCGGTCTGTTGTCGGGCGTCTGGCCCTTTATGCTGTAGATTCCGGTTATGACAGCGGTGTCACCCTCAGTTCTGATGTTCATATCCGAAACTTGGATATCGTCATACCTGGCTTTGTTATCCCGCAGAGCAGCGAGCCACTGAGATTTATTCATCACTTCCCCGCTAGGTCCGATGTCCATATAGTTGTCTGCCATATGTTCTTCAAACCATTTAGCGTCACGACGCTGGAACGCCTGAACACCGTCCATTTGCATATTCCAAGCAGTTAAAAAATCGCCAACCATCGGATGTCCGGCGTTACTGACGACCTGCCAGCGACCGTCGCGTTTTTCCAAAACGTGAATCGACCGCGAATAGAAAGTAGCTTGCTTTCCGTCGATCATGTCTTTGGCTATGTTGCGATGCGTGATCACGGCAGTGTTCGGCGTGCAGGTAATCAGGTACGTATCGAAACTAACGTTGGGCGGGTTTGGGTTGGCCGCATCGCTCACCGCACTTTCGATCGCGTCATTTTTGCGTGCGGCAATTTCTAACAGACCAATTTCCGCATAATCATCAGCGTAAATTCGCTCGAGTTCTGCTCGGTTGCCTTTTTGCGAATGCTGTCCCCAGGTTCTGTCAAACTGCTCTAGGGCGGCTCTATCTGCGTCGCTACATTGAGCCGCAGACGCAAATGCACACATAGCGATCAACACAACCGCTGAAAAAACGTTCTTGATACACATAGTTTTGTTTCCTCCGATAAAGTAAAAAAGGGGTAAAAACCCCGGCCGTTACATACAAAGACAAGAGATGGAGAAACACTAGTTTTCGAAACTATGTATTCGCGAAATTAACTGAAATTTTCCGTCATCATATCATAGTCTTCGACTAATGAAAAAATGTTTTGCTCTCCGCGCTTCGCCGGACTGAACTTCGAACATTGAACGCGACGGAAAGATGTCAGCAGAAACTCAAATCCTAACCGCTGCGTTATTCGAAAAAATGGCTTGACTGCAATTCGGGGCGGGCATAATATCCCCGCAGTGTGCGGCGGCCATGATCTGGCCGCTGCACAGCACGCACGACTCGGCAATCTCCTGCAGCACACTAAATCGGAGGTCGATCAATGTCTCGTTTGCTGCCCGTTCTTACCAACATATTCGTTAGGCATGCGTTTCCGGCCGGCAGGGTTCCGAGGTTGCGGGCTGCCGTTGTAAGTGCGTTGATGGCCCTTGCGCTCGGGTTGATCTATGCACCGGGCGTGGACGCGCAGGGTGCACGGGCCGCAAAAGCCGTTCGCGATCAAACGCTCGCCACCGATCGCTATTTCGAATCCATCCGCAGATCGCCGCCTCAGATGCTTGCTTTCCTTAGGAGCATGCCAAAGGGCGCCGATCTGCATAGTCACCTGTCAGGTGCGATCTACGCCGAGTCATATATAGAATGGGCTGCCGAGAAGGGGCTATGCGTCATCGAGGCGACGACTGTTCTGTCACAGCCGCCATGCGACCAGGCTGCCGGCCGGATCCCGGTGCGTTCGGCGCTCGCTGATCAGAGGCTGTACGCAAAGCTGATAGACGCCTGGTCAATGCGCAACCTGCGCTATTCGGGCAATAGCGGGTACGAACAGTTCTTTGGCTCGTTCGGGAGATTTGGTCCCGCTACCCTCGGGCATACGGGGCGGATGCTGGCCGAGGTTGCCGCCCGCGCCGCAAGAGGGCGCGTGCTCTATCTTGAGCTGATGCTGACCCCGGACGGGCGCGCGTCAAGCCTGATAGGGCAGAAGGTCGGCTGGGACGGGGACCCGGCGGGAACCGTAGCGAAGCTTAAGAGCAATGGGATCGACGCGGCGGCCGCCGACGGCGTTAAGGCGTTGCGCGAAGCAGAGGCGGAAAAGGACAAAGTGTTGAGGTGTGGCACGGCTCAGGCGGACCCGGGCTGTGATGTGACCATTCGGTACATCGCACAGGTTGGCCGCGGCGCGCCGATCGGGCAGGTATTCGCGCAGATGGTGACCGGGCTTGCTCTTGCTAATGATCCGAGCTCCAAGGTGGTGGCGATAAACATGGTTCAGCCCGAAGACTCGATGCTCTCCATGCAGAACTTCACCACGCATATGGAGATGCTCAACTTTCTCCGGCCCCTGTACCCGAAGGCGAACATCACGCTCCATGCAGGCGAACTTGTTCCCGGGCTGGTACCACCTGAGGGGCTCACATTCCACATACGCGATTCGATCATGAAAGGCCACGCCCAACGGATAGGGCATGGGGTTTCCGTTATGAACGAGGACGACCCGTATGGCCTGCTTAAGGAGATGGCACGCCGGAACATATTGGTCGAGGTCTGTCTGACCAGCAACGACACGATCCTCGGGATCAGGAAAGAGCGACACCCGCTCACTACGTATCTGCAGTACGGGGTGCCGGTGGCGCTGGGGACCGATGACGAAGGCGTCTCGCGTTCTGAGCTCTCGCAAGAGTTTTTGAAAGCGGCCGTGGAGCACGGACTGCGGTACGGCCAGCTCAAGACAATGGCGCGCAACAGCCTTCAGTACGCGTTCTTGCCCGGAGCCAGCCTCTGGGCCGACGCCCGAACCTTCACCCCCACCCCACAATGCGCCGGCGACTTCCCCTTACGAAACTCAACTTCCAACCAGTGCCGCCAGTTTCTCTCCACCAGCGAAAAAGCCCGCCTCCAATGGAAACTAGAAGAGGAATTTAAGAACTTCGAGAGTAAATACTGAGCGCCAGATCCGCGATGCTTGATGGTCGTAGGCCGATGCGGACAAAGAATGGTGAGGGTGTGGCACCGAATGGGGGCTGGGTCGCAATCAGTCAGACTCAAGCAAGATCAAAGAAACTTCCAGTTGTATTCCTAGAGCAGCCAGCTTCGAGAGAGCGACGGCGCTTACGGAGAAACCGGACTGTTCCGGAGATGTGATCCCACAGAACATGTCGACCTTCGCGTTGGCTTGGAGAGTTTCGATGATCGTAGCTTTACCCGTGAACTGATCGCATAGCCAATCGATATGTTCTTCGAGCGAGGCGTCGCGGGAATGCGGCGAACTAAGGATCCAAATGTCGGAGTCGAACTTATCTCCGAGCCGATCGACCTCCCCCTTTCGATGTGTATACGATGGTGCTAGGCCGAGGTCTTTCGATATCTCGTCAATGTCTAAGTCACCCATGATTCTGATCGACGCTTTTGCTCTTAGCATTAACAACAACCGTAACAGAATATAGCGAAGGTCAATACTGCGCCACGAGGCGATATTCGCCAAATATTCGCGAAACTGCGGGCTTTTTATTATAATTGGGGAAACCTTCTGATCTTCGACGTAATGAAAGGCATTTTCGCGGTTTCATTTTTGGTTATTGTTATGGCTGTGCCCGGGTTGGGGCAGTCGGGGCGGCGTATAGAAAGGCCGCAGCCGGCCGCGGCCGAGAGCGTGGCAAAGGCACCGGTGTATTCGGAATCGAAGCCGCTGCCGAAACGGCCCGCGCGTCCGACGGCAGGGTTTCGCAGCGTTGATGCGGGTGGTATGGGCGTCAGCCGCGGGGGCACGGACGCTGGCAATGTGGAAAGCGAGGAAGGCGAGATCATCCGTGTGGACACGCGGCTTGTCTCCGTTCCCGTCTCGGTCTATGACCGCAACGGGCTTTATATGCCCAACCTCGGCAGAGAGAACTTTACGATACTTGATCAGGGCGAAGAGCAGGAAATAGCGTACTTCGGCACGTCTGAGGCGCCTTTTACGGTACTGATGCTGATAGACACCAGCCCGTCGGCAGCCTATCGGATGGAAGACATCCACACCGCCGCCATCGCGTTCGTTGATCAGCTAAAACCACAGGACAGCGTTATCGTTGTCGAGTTTGACCAGCGTATTAGAGTGCACACCACCGCCACGCGTGACCGTCGACGCATCGAACGGGCGATCCGTAAGGCACGGTTTGGCGCCGGCACATCGCTCTATGACGCCGTTGACGAGTCGCTGCGGCGGCATCTTGCCGGAGTGCAGGGACGCAAGGCCATCGTGCTGTTCACCGACGGCGTTGACACGACCTCGCGCCGCGCAACGTTTGACACTACGCTCGACTTTGCCGAGGAATCTGACACTCCGGTGTTCCCTGTTTATTACAATACTTTTCTTGAGACCAGCCGCGGGGTCCGCGGGTCTAACTGGCCGTACCCCGAAAGCCAGGCACCGGCCGGCACCACCGCAGCCGAGTATGCCGTCGGCCGTAAATACCTCGAAGACCTTTCCGCCTACACGGGCGGCCGCATATTTGAACCGCTTCGCACCGCCGCAGGCCTTACCACCGCATTCCAAAACATAGCCGAAGAGCTTCGCCGGCAATATTACATCGGGTTTATCCCATCTGACACGGGCTCATCAGGCGAACGCCGCCAGATCCGCGTGCGCGTCAACCGTCCGAACCTCGTTATCCGCGCCCGCGACAGTTATATCGTAAATTAACCATATAAGCGCGGCACAGTGCCTGCGATTCCGATTTGATTATCGCAGACACTGTGTCGTGTGGGAGCAAGTTGTGGCGTTCGTTTAGAACCGCTGCAAGTTAAGGATGCCGCTCAGGATCGTTCCCAGGATGTTCATCGTGTTGCCCTGACGCTGGCCGTACCGCTGCTGCTCGTTGTAGCCGTCCGAGTATCCACGCTCAAATCCCTGTTGGAAATAATGCTGATACTGACCACGGTCGACGTATGAGTCATAGCCGTAGTTGCCGCTGCGATATACGTTATTGCCCTGGTAGCTGCCGCCGCGTCCGTATCGGCGATCATTCATCGCCTGCTCGTAGCCCTGCTGATAACCCTGCTGAACTGCCTGACGAAGAATGTCTACGCCACGCTGTGAGGTTTCGTAATAGCGCCCGCCGCGGTTCACGCGATAGCGGTTCTGCTGCGCCATCTGACGCTGTTGAATTGCACGCTGGTGTGCGATCTGTCGCTGACGCTGAGCTGCCTGTCGCTGCATGATCGCACGCTGCTGTGCGGCCTGGCGTTGCCGGATAGCACGCTGCTGCGCGATCTGACGCTGTTGGATCGCCCGTTGACGTTCGCGATCGCTGTTATTACGGCCGCGGTCATTTCGGTCGTGGTAGTCTCCGCGATCATGGCGGTCGCGATCGTTGCCGCGTCGCTGACCATCCACCTCAGTTCCGAGACCGACGAGCAATGCGCCGCCGAAAACAGCCGTCAGTCCGATCTTCTTAATACTTTGTAAATTCATTTGGTTCCCCTTTTCGAACAATTTCGAGCCCCGCTTTCGGCGACTATCGCTATGTACTCTGCACAGGCCGTGCCATTGAGTGAAGTGGTGTCGATAATAGACTTCTGCGAGGCAAGGTCGTTTGTGAACGGGTTTTCTATCCCATATGGTGCTTTGTCGGCGTGAATGAGTAGCGGGATATGGTTTCTGTCCGCCGGTTTGTCTCGCAGGGCTATTTTGCGTAAGATTTCCCTTTTATATATGAAACTAAACATCATTCCCGTGAAATGGACCGACGAAGGCGTCGCAATGCTCGATCAGCGGCTGTTGCCGATGGAAGAGAAATGGTTGATGCTCCGCAGCTATAACGAGGTCGCGGACGGCATCCGAGACATGGTAGTACGCGGTGCCCCCGCGATCGGCGTTTCCGCAGCGTACGGCGTTGCGTTGGGTGCGAAACAGTTCGTCGGCACCGCCGTCGCCGATCTTGAAGAAGAGCTCGAATACATCTGCGAGGTTCTCGGCGCCACGCGTCCGACCGCGATCAACCTCTTTTGGGCCATCGACCGAATGAAACGAACCTTCGCCGCCGCGCGTGACGAGGGACTTTCGGTCAGTGACTTAAAGCAGAGTCTGGTTGAGGATGCAAAGGCGATCCATGATGAAGATATCGAATCGCAGCGGCTCATCGCCCAATTCGGCGGCGAGCTTATCGAGAACGATTCGACGGTGTTGACGCACTGTAATGCCGGCGCTCTTGCCACCGGCGGCGTGTGGGGAACCGCGCTCGGCGTCATCCGTGGTGCGGTCGATCAGGGAAAGGTCGTTCGCGTGATCGCCGATGAGACGCGGCCTTACCTACAAGGCTCGCGGCTGACGGCATGGGAACTTTTGCAGGACGACATCCCCGTCACGCTCATCACGGACAACATGAGCGGCCATATGATGAAACGCGGCGAAGTTCAGGCGGTCGTTGTCGGTTCCGATCGCATCGCTGCCAACGGCGACGTGGCGAATAAGATCGGTACCTATATGGTTGCTGTACTCGCGCGACGCCATGGCATCCCCTTCTATGTCGCAGCACCGCTTTCGACCATCGATATGAACTGCGCCTCGGGCGACGATATCCCCATCGAAGAACGCGACCGCCGCGAGATCTCGCACATGAAGGACATTCAGCTCTCACCCGACGGCATCGGTATCAGCAATTACGCATTCGACGTCACGCCGAACGATCTGGTGACCGCGATCATCACGGAGAAAGGTGTCGCTCGTGCGCCGTACACGGAAAGTTTGAAGAAGCAGTTCGAGGATTGATCAGCGTTCGTCGATCGTCTTCAGATCCGATCGCGTCCACGCTTCACGCTTGAAGTAATACCGCCGCCGCTCGGGCTTAAGCCCCGAGAGCGGCGGTTCGTCTGTTGATATCCCATAACTCTGCCGGCAAAGCGGCTGCGGCCAGTCGTCACCCCGGGCAAGGAACGCCCGCACGCGTTCCGAATCCGCACCCATCACAAACGCCATCGGGACAACGTCCGCCACCGGGAACTCTTCCAGCCATCCGTCCTCGAAACACCACGACGCCAACGCCGTCATCGTTAGCGTCCGCTCTTCAGGCAAACGCTCACGCAGATGTTTCATCAGTTCGCGATAGAACCCGCGTTCGGACACGACCACGTCGAAATCGATCTGCACCCCACGAACGCCGGGGCGGTCTGAATTCTTTACGATCAGGTCAACGATCTGCTCGATCTGGCTCTCGCTGTAAAGCGGCCGACGTTCGGTCTCCTTGAGCGTTTCGATACGCGTGACCGCTATCAGGTAGGTGCCGTTATTCACCTCCAACGGTTGCCGCCGCGGCCTGAATTGCACATCGTCTCCGGTCAGCGTCAGCGTCTGCGCCAGATACGCGACCCCGACCCCCGCCGGCACGAACTGCAGATCCTCCGCCCGCTCCCACGCCCACACGATCTTCCTCGGGGCGTCAGTGTCAACGGCCGACCCCGTTCGAACGTTCGAACAAGAAAGCGATATCAGCAAGAGGGCGATGACTGCGGTACGGGTCATATGGATGGAAATCATTATATTTGTAGCGAGGCTAAATGAATACTGCAAGGTTGTAGCCTGTAGCGTCGTTCGCCCCTAATCGCGTATGATACCGCCAGAGGAACCACACCATGAAAAAAGCTCTATCTGTCTCACTCTTTGCTCTCTGTTGTTTGTTCGCATTCTCAGGAGAAGCTGCCGCTCAAACTTCGTCGGTTGCGGGCGAATGGGTCGCATCAATGAACACACCCGGCGGTGCAAGGCCCTTCGGTCTGATCTTCGAGATCGATGGTGAAAAGCTTACCGGCACTGTAAAACGCACCGCCGGCGATGTCCCTCTCAAGGGGACCATCAAGGGTGCCGACATTTCATTCTCTTACACCGTAAATTACAACGGCCGTGACCTTCCCCTGCATTTCACCGGAAAGGTCGATGGTGACACCATCAGCGGGACGGTGTCATTCGGCGGCAACGCCGAAGACACCTGGAGCGCGAGACGCGCATCCACAGCTAAACCAAACTGAGGCTACCAATTGGTTGAGAACTGAATGGTTGTGGTATACACTGTCGGCTCTGCCGATGACGAAACTCCTTCCGTGTTCCCAGCGAGCATCCCGGCGGATTTCAATACTAGATTTACGGAGGATAATAAATGAGTTCTATCAGGGAAACCGCTGAGAAGTTTTTCAATGCCTGCGAGTCAGGCAAGGGTTGGGAAGAATGCCGCCAGTACTGCCACTCGGACGCGAGCTTTTCGGCACAGGCCGACGCTCTCGCAGAGGTCAAAACGCTCGAGGCATACACCGAATGGTTAAAGGGGATATTTACGCCCGCGCCCGACACGTCGTACGATGTGCGCGCCTTTGCCGTTGACGAAGAGCGTAGCATTGCCTTGGGCTACGGGCTATTTAAGGCGACTCACACTGACGACGGCGGCCCGGTTCCTGCCTCCGGCAAAAAGGTCGAGGCCGAGTACGTTTACGCTATGCATTTCGACGGTGACAAGATCCGGCATATGACCAAGATCTGGAACGACGTTCACAGCCTGAAACAGATCGGTTGGATGTAGAATTCACTTTTGGTGCGCCTCTCGCTCGGAGATAGTAGAATTTGTTACAACTTGCCGCAAGTGACGAGGCGATAGCCGCTCTAACCCAGTTCAAGGAGTATGCCGCCGGAACGCTGTCGACCTTAGATCTGGTCGGCACGTTCGTGTTTGCTTTGAGCGGAGCGGTTGCCGGAATTCGCGTCCGTCTCGATCTGTTCGGTGTGCTGGTTCTTTCGTTCGCGGCGGCAAGTGCGGGCGGGATCATGCGGGACCTGCTGATCGGTGCGGTCCCTCCGGCAGCGATCAGCGACGGACGCTATCTCGCCGTCTCCCTTTTAGCAGGACTGCTGGTCTTGTTCTGGATCTATCGAAGCGGGCGGCCGCCGCGTCTCAACAACATTGTGCTGATATTCGACGCCGCAGGGCTGGCGGTCTTCGCTGTAGTCGGCACGCAAAAGGCGCTTGGATACGGGCTGAATCCTGTCATGGCCGCACTGCTGGGGATGCTTACGGGAATCGGTGGCGGGATGATTCGAGATCTACTCGTCAACGAAATTCCTGCGGTCCTGCGATCCGAATTCTATGCCGTAGCGGCTCTCGCAGGTGCCGTCGTGGTCGTGATTGGTAACGCACTCGGGTATTCGCCCATTGCAACCGCGATCATCGGCGCCATCTTCTGTTTCGCAATACGCCTCATCGCAATTCGCCGCGGCTGGAGCCTACCCGTAGCGAAATCAAGTGAAGGGTCTGCGGAAGCCACTTGATTTAAAAAGGAAAAGACATCCGCGCGGATGTCTTTGACCGAATAACGAATGGTGATCCGACCTGGACTCGAACCAGGGACCCAATGGTTAAAAGCCATTTGCTCTACCAACTGAGCTATCGGACCACAAACAAAAATATTACAACGAACGCTCGGTTTTGCAAAATCGAGATCGCGAACTTACCTGAACCACCCGTCCATCATGGACCCGTCGATGATGATGGTCTGATCACGCTCCGGCCCGGTAGATATCAGCCCTATCTCAACGCCTATCTGCTCCGACAAAAAATTCACATAGCGCTGTGCGTTCTCAGGCAACTTCGCAAACTCCGTCGTGCCCACAGTGTCCGCCTTCCACCCCGGCAGCGTTTCATATACCGGCTTGATCTGTCGCAAATGACTCGATGCCGCCGGGATCGTATTCGTCGTGCCGCCGTTTATGTCATAACCGACGCAAACCTTGATCTCATCAAGCTCGTCCAGCACATCCAGCTTCGTCAACGCTATCGAATCAAACCCGTTCAGCTCCGCTGCGTAGCGAGTCGAAACGGCATCAAACCATCCGCACCGCCGCGGACGTTTCGTCACCGAACCATACTCGTTCCCGCGTTCCCGGATCAGATGTGCGATTCCTTCCTCAGCATCTAGCATCTCCGTCGGGAACGGCCCTTCGCCAACTCGCGTTGCATATGTCCGCACGATACCGAGCACGCCCGAGATGTGATGCGGCGGGATCCCAGCACCGACCGACGCCCCACCAGCCGTCGGATTCGACGACGTCACATACGGGTATGTCCCGTGATCCACATCCAACAGGGTCGCCTGCGCACCCTCAAGCAGAATCTTTTTATTCGCCTTCTTCGCCTCGGCTAAGAAATGCGAAGTTTCAGTAACAAAAGGTCTAAGACGCTCGATCAGAGGCGTCATTTCCTCTAGGATCTCATCCGAACGCAGCGGCTGATTCCCAAACAGAACAATGATTCGATTAGCCTCTTCAAGGTTCCGCTCTACTCTCAGCTTCAATAGCTCCGACGACAGAGCATCCGCGACCCTTATCCCGCGACGCCCGGCCTTGTCCTCATACGCTGGGCCGATGCCCCGCAGCGTCGTACCGATCTTCTCATTCCCAAGCCGTTCCTCAGACGTATGATCAAGTGCCTTGTGATAGGGCATGATCAAATGAGCACGGCTTGAAACCTTAAGCCGCTCGGGCGAAACCTCAACTCCCTGCTCAGCGATCTGATCGATCTCTTCGAAAAACGCCTTCGGCTCGATAACCATACCGTTGCCAAGAACACACGTCTTGTCAGGATGGATTATGCCCGACGGCAGCAGCCGCAGCACGAATGCACGTTCACCGACATAAACACTGTGCCCCGCATTGTGTCCGCCCTGATACCGGGCGATCACATCAAAGCGGTCCGCCAAAAGATCAACGACCTTTCCCTTCCCTTCATCGCCCCACTGGGCACCGATTATCACTATTATCATATCTTTGGGTAAGCGCCATTTTACCAGACGTTTACAGCGGCGGCACCTGGCTGAAGAGGATTACAAAGCGAGCGTCGAGCGGTAGAGATCAACATACCGGCGTGCGGCATTCTCCCAGGAATTGTCGGCGAGCATCCCATTCCGCATTATTCTCGACCAACGGTGCTTGTCCGCATAGGCAAATATCGCCTCGTAGACCTTTTCGCTGAGCTTATCCGCCCGGAATGGCCCGAACTTAAATCCGTTCCCCGTCCCGGTCACCGGGTCGAACTCCTGCACCGTATCGTCCAGCCCACCAACCGCGCGCACGATCGGCACCGTCCCATATCTCAGCGAATACATCTGGTTCAGCCCGCACGGTTCAAATTTCGACGGCATGAGGAACATATCCGCGCCCGCTTCGATCTTATGGGCCAGCGATTCGCTATAGCCTGTGTAGATGCCCACACGATCGGGAGCATGATCACGAAGCCGCTGCCAAAACGCTTCGTACTCTTCTTCACCCGAACCGAGCGAGATTATCGCGGCACCACTCGCCAACAGATCGCCCGCTGCTCCGATTATCAACTCAATTCCCTTCTGTGCCGTCAGCCGCGTGACGCTTCCGATGATAGGCCGCTCGGGATCCGCTGAAAGCCCGAATCTTTGTAAGAGATCGCGTTTGCATTCGGCCTTCCCGGATAAGTCCTCTGCGGAATAATTCGCAGCTATTTCAGTATCCGTCTCCGGATTCCACTCGTCGTAATCAACTCCATTCGTAATTCCCACAAGCCGCCCCGACCGCTCCCGCAGCAGCCAGTCCAGGCCGTATCCTTCTTCCGACCCTTGAATTTCACGAGCGTAAGTCGGCGAAACCGTCGAAAGCACATCTGCCGTAGCAAGCCCTGCCTTCATCGCCGAAGCCGCGCCTTTATGCGCAAACGCATTTTGCGATGCAGCCGAAGTAAACCCCAGCCTCGGCAACTCACCCATCGCAAACACGCCCTGATACGCCATATTGTGAATGGAAAACACGGTCCGCGTTCGGGCCCAATAAGGGTCCCGAAGGCGTAGCTCAGCCAAATCCACCGCGGCGAATCCACAATGCCAATCGTTCAAATGAATGATGTCGGGAGCCGCCCCGACTCGCCGCAGCAACGTAAGTGCCGCCCTGTTGAAGAACGCAAACCGCTCATGATCTTCGCGAAATCCATAGATCGAATCTCGGTGAAAAAGCGACGGAGCATCGATCAAAAAAGTCGGCGACCCATTGGCCTCGCTATAAAAGGCTTTCGCGTGATACACCCCACCTTTCCATTCGACCCACAGATCATCGACGGCCACGTCCCACAGAATTTCGCCCTTCGTTTGCCAGTAACACGGAGTAATTAAAAGTGCGTCTACCCCGACTGCCTTTAAGGCCTTCGGCAACGCTCCCGCCACATCCCCAAGCCCTCCCGTCTTGGAATATGGCACCGCCTCAGCAGAAATTACGGCAATTCGCATAAAAAAAGTAGTCAGCGGCAGGTGGCTGATTTCCAGAAGAAGTTTCACACGTTCTTCTAAAAACCGCCACCCGCTCACTGGCTACTACTATTTCAGAACTGTATATCCCGACTAAGTCTGCATCGAAGCAAGGAACTCCGCGTTCGTCTTCGTCTTACCGAGACGCTCGAGGACCACTTCCATCTGCTCGACCGGCGAAAGCGGATTAAGCACTCGACGCATAACCCAGATACGGTTCAGGTCTTCCTTGCTCAAAAGCAGTTCTTCCTTACGCGTACCCGAACGCTGCAGGTCGATCGACGGGAACAAACGCTTGTCCGAAAGCCTTCGATCAAGATGAATTTCCGAGTTACCCGTTCCCTTGAACTCCTCAAAGATAACGTCGTCCATTCTCGAACCCGTATCGATCAGCGCTGTAGCAATGATCGTCAGCGAACCGCCTTCCTCAATGTTTCTAGCGGCACCAAAGAACCGCTTCGGCCTTTGCAGTGCATTCGAATCGATACCACCCGAAAGGATCTTACCCGACGGCGGCACGACCGCGTTGTGGGCTCGAGCCAGACGCGTGATCGAGTCGAGCAAGATCACGACATCGCGTTTGTGCTCGACCAGCCGCTTCGCCTTCTCGATAACCATGTCGGCCACCTGAACGTGGCGTGTTGGCGGTTCGTCAAACGTGGAAGAAATCACCTCGCCATTGACCGATCGCTGCATATCCGTAACTTCTTCCGGCCGCTCGTCGATCAGCAGCACGATCAGAGTCGTTTCCGGATGATTCTCCGTGATCGAATTCGCGATCGTCTGCAGCAGTACGGTCTTACCCGTTCGCGGCGGAGCCACGATCAAGGCACGCTGGCCTTTACCGATCGGCGTTACAAGATCGATCACTCGAGCGGAAATATTCTCCGGGCCGACCTCCATCCGCAGCTGTTCATCCGGATAAAGCGGGGTCAGGTTGTCAAAGAAGATCTTTTCGCGCGAAGTCTCAGGCGCCTCGAAGTTGATCGCCTCAACCTTGATCAATGCAAAGTAACGTTCGCCTTCCTTCGGCGGCCTGATCTGGCCGGATACAGTGTCGCCTGTGCGTAAATCAAATTTGCGGATCTGCGACGGACTCACGTAAATGTCATCGGGACCGGGAAGGTAGTTATATTCAGGAGCCCGCAAAAAGCCGAAGCCATCGGGAAGCGTTTCCAGCACACCTTCCGAAAAAATCAGGCCGCTCTTCTCTGTCTGAGCCGCAAGGACCTTGAAGATCAGCTCTTGTTTGCGCAGCCCGGTCGCGCCCTCAATGCCCATTTCTTTCGCGATCCCTGTCAGCTCGCTGATCGAAAGATCCTTGAGGTTCGCTAGGTTCAGTAATTCGCCGTTTTCGGGCGTTCCGTTGGACGATGCCTTTTCGGTTTTTTCAGCGTTTTCCGCTTTCTCGTCGAGGAGGTCGTTCTCTTCTGTTTCGTTCGCTTCGTCGTCTGCGGCAGACTTCGTTCGGCGGGTTGGAGTGGTTTTTGTAGCCATTAGTTTGAAGTTGATTTGATTCGAAAAGTTATTATTTTCACCGGTTTACCGTGTCAAAGGATATTTCGGCAAGAAATGATGCCATCCAATATGAACGCTGAAAGGTGGAGAAAAATTAGTATGGATATGTATGTAGTATTTCGTGAAACGAGTCGAACTGTTTCACCGGCCACGAGTTTTCGGGATAGTTAAACTATTACTATAATTAAATTAATAAAGCAACTGGTTTCGAGCATTTTTTTTAAGAGCGATTCCGATCTCGCTCCAAACGTCATCTCTGCCCTTTCCCGTAACACTTGAGTAGGCCACCACCTTGCTCTGCGGCATCGCTTCCGTTACTACTTTCAACTGTTTGAATAGTTTGTTCGCCGAAAGTTTGTCTGCTTTCGTAGCTACAACCAAGTGGGGCTTTTCGTTATAAATTAGCCAATCGTTTAGTTGCCTATCCAGATCTGTCGGTTCGTGACGCGAATCAACCAGTTGAATCGACAGCACCAGCTGCTCGCGGTCTCGCAGGTAATCCTCTGCCATCTTTCCCCAATCGGCACGCATTGCTTTCGACACGCGTGCATATCCATAGCCGGGTAGGTCGACAAAATAGAACTGCGAATTCACCAGAAAAAAGTTAATGCTTTGCGTGCGGCCTGGCGTGTTCGACGTCCTCGCGAGCCCCTTACGTTGCAAAAGCGAGTTCAACAGCGAAGACTTCCCTACATTCGATCTGCCCAGAAATGATATTTCACCATAGTTTTCGGTCGGCCAATGTAGCCTCTCATACGCGCTTTTTACAAACTCCGCTGTTACGATTTTCATTGTGGAGATTATAGATCTACGGGTGGGGAGCGACAATCCTAACTAGCAATTGCCAGAGGAATCTCTGAACAAGGGCTCGCGAAAAATCATTGAACGAATCCCGGCGACACCCAGTCTCCGTCTGGTGGGCCACAGCTAGAAGTCCGCTAGTTAGTCACGCATTAGGAGATTTCCTACTCGATCGAAGTCGTGATCTCAGGCGACGCGGCATCCGGTGTCCACAATTGCGGCACCGCGATCGGTTCCTCAATTCGACCCGGCTCGATCGCGACCTTTAGTACCTCGTCGATCATTTCGATCGTGATGATGTTCAGGTCGTTGCGGACCTCCTCCGGCACGTCTGCAAGATCCTTTTCATTTTCCTTAGAAAGGATGATCGTTTTCAGCCCAAACCGATGGGCCGCTAAAAGCTTTTCTTTAACCCCGCCGATCGGAAGGACCTTCCCTCTCAGCGTGATCTCGCCTGTCATCGCCACGTCGTGCCGAGCCAGCCGTCGGGTCATCGCAGACACCATCGCGGCAGCGATCGTGATTCCCGCACTAGGCCCGTCCTTGGGTATTGCTCCCTCGGGCACGTGTATGTGCAGATCCTTTTCGCGAAAGATAGCCGGGTCGATCCCGAGTTCATCTGCACGCGTTCTAACGCATGTGAGTGCCGCCCGAGCCGACTCCTGCATCACCTCGCCGAGCTTGCCAGTCAACGTTACGTCACCCTTGCCGGGTACAAGCGTCGCCTCTACTTGAAGCACGTCGCCCCCGACCTCCGTCCACGCAAGGCCGTTTACTAATCCGATCTCGCTCTTTCGGGCGATGTCCTGCTTGCGGAATCGCGTCGTACCGAGCAGCTCGCGTGCCTTCTCAGCGTCCACCACTACGCGAAACTCTTCCTTCAATTCCGACGCAACATACTTTCTCGCTATCTTCCGAAGACACGAACCGATCTCGCGCTCAAGATTTCGCACTCCTGCCTCTCGTGTGTAATGCCGGATGATCTCCAGGATTCCTTCGTCGGTAAATTTCACGACATCTTCTTCGATGCCCGAGCTTTCACATTGCTTTGTCACGAGGTGCCGCTTCGCGATCTCAACCTTTTCCCGTTCCGTATAACCGGATAAGCTCAAGATCTCAAGCCTGTCCTGCAACGCCGGCGGGATCGTATGAAGCACGTTTGCTGTTGCGATAAAGAACACATTCGAGAGGTCGTAGTCCACATCCAGGTAATGATCGCGAAACGTGTTGTTCTGTTCCGGATCCAAAACCTCAAGCAACGCCGCACTCGGATCGCCCCGGAAATCCCGACCCAGCTTATCTACCTCATCCAGCAATATCACTGGATTAACGGTCCCGGCTCGCTTCATCAACTGCACGATCTGTCCGGGCAACGCTCCAATGTAGGTGCGCCGATGCCCGCGGATCTCCGCTTCGTCATGGACGCCGCCCAGAGCGAGCCGCATGAACTTGCGCCCGGTGGCAGCTGCGATCGATTTGCCCAGCGAGGTTTTACCTACGCCCGGAGGTCCAACGAAGCAAAGTATTGTGCCTTTAGGATTGCGAACCAGTTGCCTAACCGCTAAAAACTCGAGAATGCGCTCTTTGATCTTCTCTAGCCCGTAATGGTCCTCATTCAGTGTCTCTTCAGCGGTATTGAGATCATCGATCTCTACCGAGCGCTCTTTCCAAGGGACATTGATGAGCCAATCCAGATAGGTCCGCGAAACTGTGCTCTCCGCCGACATCGGTGGCATTGCTTCAAGCCGGGATATTTCTTGCAGAGCTTTGTCCCGAGCCTCCTCGGTCATACCGACCTCGTCAACCTTTTTCTTTAGGTCCTCGAGTTCGGCCTTTTCATCCTTTCGCCCGAGTTCCTTATGTATAGCCTTGATCTGCTCGTTCAGATAGTATTCGCGCTGATGCTTGTCCATCTGCTTCTTGGTTCGCGAATGAATCGTGCGATCGAGATTCCTCTTATCGATCTCATGCTCAAGAACTTCTATCAGCTTGCCTAACCTCTCCGAAACCGAAAACGTTTCCAATAGGTCCTGCTTCTCCTCGACGCCGATCCGCAAATGCGACGACATTGCGTCCGCGATCTGCCCCGCAGAAATTCCCCGCAAGCTCGCGTGCAATGCATCGGTGTAAGCATCAGGTGCAACTCGCAAAAACTGTTCTACGAGCGTATGTATTTTTTGTAGCAACCCGTCCGTCCGGTACCCCGACTCATCTGTCGACGTCACCCGACGAACATACGCGTAGAACATTCCGTCGTCGTCCTGCTCAACCTTGACCGATTCGCCTCGCTCACGGCCCTCGACCACCACCTTGATCTGCCCATTCTCCTGCCGCTGTGCTTGTAGTATTCGCCCGAGAGTGCCGACGTTGTAGATTTGGTCTGCGTTCGGCTCATCAATGGTCGCATCATGCTGCGTAGCAAGAAAGATATCGCGCTCACCGGTCATTGCCTGCTCCAAAGCTCTAACGCTGCTCGGTCGGCCGATCTTAAATGCTACTTTCGTGAACGGGAAAATTACAACATCGCGTATCGGGACCATAGGATAGCGCTTGATGTCAGAAGGCAGTTGATCTGAGAATTCTTGCATAATTCAAGGGGAAGCTAAATTGTCGGATTTGTTCTCGGGTAAATGAAAACCAGGGTATCTCTATTTACTCAAATCCAAATGAGAATTGCAATAAATTTGTCGGAAAATAAAGTTGTCGTGTTTAACAACACGTTTTGGAGATGCTTATAAAAACGGCGATTCTATGCGTTTTTTCAAAGAAAAAAGGCGGCCCAACGCCCGCCTTCCTTCAACCTGGTTATGATCAATTAGTTAGGGTGTAAAAAGTTCCAGTTGCTCACCGTTCGCGTATGCAACCGTTCTTCCCTGGCCGTTCAAAAGATTGACCTTTTTGTATCCCTTGTTTTGCGCAAACTCGAGAACTTTCTGCACATATTCTTTTTTTCGATCGTCATCCAGTGCATCATACGTCGGCTGGATGACGCCATATACCGTTTCGCTCGTCGTCCGAGCCTTCAGTATGTGCTGTTTTAATTCCGCATCACTGATCTCGAACTCCTTAGCGGTATTCACGCTCGAGGACGTGCCCGCATATTTTTCTGCCCAGACGTAAACACCGCCCGACAGCATTAAAGCGATAACCACAACTGCGAGCAGCCATCGATTGACGCTGAAAAGGTCAAACGAGAACGCAAACTCCTTTTCTGGGACGCTAACCGCTTTCGCCGTCACCGGCTTCGGCATCGGACGTGAATTGTCGTACTCCTCTTCGCCGTTCCTCAGCAGATCAACGAGCAGCAGCGTCTTTCCGGCAGCATTTGAGACCAACTGATCGTACGTAAATCCGTATTTCTCCTCGACGTTCGCGGCCCCGCTTGTCTCCCGTTCCTGCTGCACCAGATCAACATAACGATTTCCGAGACGGATGTTGCAGTCGATAGCCGCAGCCAAAACGTCCGCAGCATAAAACAACTCGCCTAGCTCTTCCTTAAAATCGCGGATCCGGTTGAACAGGTCCGCTTCGATCAGTTCACCAAATCGCGATGCAAGTTCGGCCTCGTCGATCAATACCTTGAACTTAGCAGTTGCCGCAGCAATTTCACCGGCTGCATCTTCCCCAGCGTGCAGCGAAATGCTCGACCAATTAGCGTAAAGCGTCGTGATGTGGCCGATCATGTCCGCGTGGCCGAACAATAACCGGCGTTTGTGTTCTTCCGATTCGCGCGAAAACAATCGTGTCATCACAAAATCAAACTTTCCGCGTACTGATTCCGAAAAAGGTGAGTTTCGATAAAACCGTGCCAGAGACATCAACGCCTGTGAACTCAACGCCGGCCTTGAATTCTCACAGAATCGCCGCACGTTTGCGACAGTGATGTTCGCGTCCCGCTCTGCCAACGCAGTGGACCACGCCTGGGTGCGCTCCATCAGTTCATATTCCGCTTCAACGTGCTCCGGCGAACCAATTCCTTCCGAAACGTTTAGAAATGTATGGAGAGCCTTTTTAACCTGGAGGTCGTTGAACGGGATCGGCGCAACCTTCATATGCTCGCGTTCCACGCCGGAAAGGACGTGCTCAACCATTTGAAGGCTCGACACCTCTTCCATCGCCCGTTTCCGAAAGAACTCACGCGGATCCGCATGTGCCTCGATCGCAGGCGCATTCGGGTCTTCACCTTGACCAACGGACAGCGTCGCGTCCTCCGCCGCCATCGCCATCGGAACCGCGAATTCATCCGATACCGGTGCCGCCGAAACAGCCGAAGCGGCGTTGATCATGTCCAACACCGTGTCTTCGAGCAGGTTCTCTTCTTTCAGTTCTTCTACGAGATCTTCAAATACGTTCATGGAGGGCCCTTGTCTGGCGAGGTTAATATTGAGCAGCGGTTACGGAAGCACCTGAGTGATTACGCCGGTCTGATTCAGCTCGTATTTATATATCTCCCCGTGAGTGAGTGAGCTGGTCGCGACTACGGTAAACTCGTTTCGCAACTCCTCATCCGTCGGAGCGATCGGATTCATCTCAAAAGTGAACCGGCCTCGGATCACCCGATCTACGGCGGTCGTCCCAACGCCGCCATTGAGCGCATCGTTGATCTCCGTCACGCGGCCAAATCGATTGTTCTTAACAAAAAATCCCACCTGTTCCGAAGAGATCGTTCGCATTGTCGAAAAGGCTGTTCCGTTCTCGGCGGCCGTGATGCCCCGCTGCAGCGACGGGATCGCGAGTGCCGCGATCAATCCCACGATCACGACAACTAATAAAAGCTCTATAAGTGAAAATCCGCTTTCGCTTTTCATATCTAAGATTCCTACATGTTGATCAAAATGACCGACCTGACACTTTTTGTCACCACTTTTTGATAGTAATCGCGCCGCTATCTACGGCGCTCCTTTTTGCAACTGTTATAAATAGGACGTTTTCACGTTTTCCACCGGTGAGATCCCGGCCCTCGTGAAGGGTGATTGCAAAGCGTATGCCAACCTAAAAGATGCGAATCCCGGAAAAATCTTTTCAGTTGTGACCCCTTTTGTTTTTTGCTACATTTTTATTACACTTGGAGTTTTTATTGCGGACAGTTCCAAGGGCGACGCCCCCGGAGAAGATTAATTTGAGTTCGATAATAGAGCAGACACGCGAAACATACGGAATAGATAATTGGGGGGCTGGTTACTTCGGGGTCAATCGAAAAGGAAACCTCGTCGTTCACGCTCCTGAGAACGAAAACTTAACGGCCGATGTTTTCGAGGTCATCAGCGACCTCCGAAAACGCGATATCAACACCCCTGTTCTCCTGCGTTTCCCTCAGCTTCTTTTCGGCCAGATCCGAAAGCTTCACAACGCGTTCAAGAAATCGATCAAAGAGTTCGAGTACGAAGGAAGCCACCTCTGTGTCTATCCGATGAAGGTGAACCAGAACCGCGCCGTGATCGAAGAGTATCTGCGCGAAGGTTCACGATATGATTTCGGCCTTGAGGCAGGCTCAAAAGCGGAGCTCTACGCTGCCCTTGCACTTGACCAATCCAAAGACAGCCTCCTAGTGCTGAACGGTTTCAAGGACCGTGATTTTCTGAAGCTCGCATTCGCAGGTGCCTCGGCTGGAAAGAACGTCGTCATCGTCATCGAAAAGATGAGCGAACTCCGCCACACATTCAGCCTTATCGAAGAGATCACAGCTGAGAATCCGGATGCAGTCCTCCCGATGCTTGGCGTCCGCGTGAAGCTTTACTCGAAAGGATCCGGCAAATGGGAAAAATCCGGCGGTGAAGCGGCAAAATTTGGCCTGACGACAACCGAGATCCTCGATATCATCCGCCAGCTCCAGGAAGCAGGGCGGATCGATATGCTAAAGCTCCTCCACTTCCACATCGGCTCCCAGCTTACAGATATCAAACGCATCAAGAATGCGATGAAAGAAGCCGCGCGCACATATTCGAAGATACGGCAGATGGGTATTCCCATCGAATATCTCGACGTCGGAGGCGGCATGGCCGTTGATTACGACGGCTCGCGAACCTCATTCGAATCCTCCGCAAACTACAACGCTCAAGAGTTCGCCAACGACGTAATTTACGTCATCAAAATGGTGTGCAATGACGAGAACGTCCCGCATCCCACCATCATTCAGGAATCAGGCCGCTATCTCTCGGCGTATCATGCGATCCTGGTCACTAACGTCCAGGATGAGATTGAAACGGTAGTAGAAGACATCGACCCTTTGATGATGGGCGAAGACGACCCCCAGGTCGTTAAAGAACTTCACGACCTTCGCGAATCGATCAATAGCAAAAATTACCGCGAGTATTACCACGACGCCCTCGAACATCGCGAAGAACTTTTCACAATGTTCAATCTTGGCCTGATCACGCTGGAAGATAAGGGTAAAGGCGAGGTTCTTTTCTGGGACGTATGCGAAAAGGCCGATCAATTCGCTCAGCAGAAGAAATACGTCTCCGAAGAATTCGACGACCTTCGCCGCCTGATGTGTGCGAAATACCTGGCAAATTTCTCCGTCTTTAGGTCAATGCCGGACAACTGGGCCCTCGAACAGTTATTTCCTATCATTCCAATACATAAACTCAACAAAAAGCCCACGGAATATGCTACGCTATGTGATATTACGTGTGATTCGGATGGGATCGTTGATACATTCGTGGACCTTCACGATGTAAAACCAGTGCTTGAATTGCATAAGCTCTCACGTAGCGAGCCGTATTATTTAGCAATAATGCTCGTCGGAGCTTATCAAGAGGTGATGGGGAACAATCATAATTTGTTTGGCGTCCCTCACGAAGCACATATATTTATTGGCGAAGACGGCCACATTATTAAAAAGGTCATCAACGGGGCGACCCTCGCCGATGCGCTTGAGGTCGTGCGTTTTGACACCGTCCAGTTGCGCGACAACTTTCGCCGTTTGGTGATGAAGCGCATTAAAGACGGAGACCTTTCGACCAAAGAAGGTAATGGCCTTATAGAATTTTACGAAAGTCAGGCCGATAGCTATACCTACTTGTCGCCAAATGGCACCGAGTAAAGAACTATCGGCTTATTGTTCATTTTATTAACGTTATGGTAGCTCAAAAGAAAACAAAAGCTTCAAAGTTTTTGACCGTCCCGACCCGTCCTGTACCGATCGACCGCGATCGTTCAGTCGCGGGCCTGCTCGAAAAGATGGAAGGCGCCGGATTTGGTGCAAAACAACTAGCCGAGGCACACCGCATCTGGCTCGACATGCTCGACGACAACTCGACGATCTATCTCTGCGGATCAGGAAACCTAATCCCGTCCGGGATGCGTCGCTTGCTTGCATACGTGATTAAGAACCGATTCGTCGATGTCATCGTGATGTCCGGCACGGTCTTGTTTCACGACATCCACGAAACGCTCGGCCGCAATCACTATCAGGCTCACCCGAGCATGAACGATGAGGAACTACTTTCCAACGATGTCGTCCGCACCGGCGACATGCTCGCAAGCCGCGACGAGTATCACGAAGCCGACGAATGGGTGGGCAGCGTCATCAACCAACTCGAACAGAGCCGTCCCTACTCAGTCCGCGAATTCCTTCATCTTATGGGCCGTGAACTTGCGGAGATCGCCCATGAAGACGGCATAATGACCGCCGCATTCAAATCGCGAATCCCGATTTACTGCCCCGATATTCTGAGTTCACCGCTTTCCGTAGGCCTCGCCCGAGCACGGTTCGAGAAGAAGCATCAGTTAATGTTCGACACCACCGGCGACACGATGGAGATGATGCAGATCGCACAAAAAACGCGAAATTCGGCCATCATCACACTCGGCAGTACTCAGAGCCAGAACATCGTCAACATGGCTGAACTTTCGTCGTACATCACACGGACGACGCCGCGCGGTCACAAATACGCGATCTCGATCACAACGGATTCTGTGCCGCTAGATATCCGCACACCGTCATTCAGCGGAAATCACACCGACACATTCGGCAAACTGCACAAAGGCGCAACGACAGCATATGTTCCGGCAGATCCATCGATCGCACTTCCGATGATCATCACGGCCTTGTCACAGACGGCAGCCAAGTTCATGAAGGGTCGAAAGCGGCCGAACTTCAGCTTCTCAGGCAAAGACCTAACGATCGAAGTGCCTTAGAAAAAGCTGTGAACGGCGTCCGCTTTGGGGCGCCGTTCGTATTTTAAATCCATGTCAGAAAGCTCTGCACTTCCAATGAACTTCGGCGGTATTGACGAAGAGGAATATTCGTCCTTTGAATCCTCCCGCGTCCGAGTTTGGCCTGTCTCATACGAAGGCACCGTGTCCTACGGAACCGGAACCGGAGCCGGTGCGATGGCGATCGTAGATGCCTCGCGCAATCTTGAACTTTACGACGACGAGACCGACACCGAACTCTTCAAGGTCGGCATACACACCCTCCCCGTTTTCGAGCCGCGTGCCACACCCGATGCGATGATGGACGGCTTGTACGAACGCACCCGCGAACTGCTCGCCGACGACGATCGCTTCCTTTGTATGTTGGGGGGCGAACATAGCGTCTCGGCCCCGGTGATTCGTGCCCACGCGGAAAAATTTCACGACCTCAGCGTGCTTCAGATCGACGCTCATGCGGATCTTCGCGACACCTACGACGGGACCCCGCATTCGCATGCCTCCATCATGGCCCGCGTCGTCAAAGATCTTAAAATTCCGTCAGTGCAGGTCGGCATTCGATCGATCTCCGCAGAGGAAGCCCGTGAACTAGAAACCGGTCTGCCGACAAAGATATTTTGGGCGCGCGATATCGCAGGCCGCACCGACTGGATAGATCAGGCGGTAGATTCGCTGACGGACAATGTCTATCTCACCATCGACATAGATGGTCTCGACCCATCTCTCGTTCCCACCACCGGCACACCCGAACCCGGCGGACTCGGCTGGTATGAAACTCTCGCCCTTCTACGCCGCCTCGGCGAAAAGAAAAATGTCGTAGGAATGGACCTAGTCGAGTATTCGTACGTTCCAAGTTTTGACTCGCCCGCCTTCCTTTGCGCCAAGCTTGTATATAAATCGCTAGCTTACATCTTCGCCAAAGATCTTCCCCGGGTCGCACGCTCCGCCTAGCAACCTGATCGAACAATCGCCCATCTGTAAACGTAACTATAATTCGTCGTCGTCGTGTTACGATAGAACCTATTCTATTTCGATTTCGGGAGTTGTTCCAATGGCCAGTTACAAGTTTATTTTCGCTCTAGTTTTGCTATCTGTTGTTACCGGAGCCGGATGCCAGACCGGCCTCTTCGGCTCTGACGATGCCGTCAACGTCCCTACCGAGGCACCCCCGCCGGCACCCCTAGTAGTTGACGGTGTTCGCACATCGTATGCGGACGTTGTCGAACGCACGTCGGCCGCAGTCGTTCGAATCGAGGCGGAGGCGTCTATTCGACCGCCTCAGACCGAAGCTCCCCAGCCCGGCCCAATGACACCCGAAGATTTCTTCCGCCAGTTCCCGATGCCCCGGCAGGGCCAGCGACCGCCGGTCGAACGCGGTATGGGATCCGGCGTCATCGTCAGTGCTGACGGCACCATCATGACGAACGCCCACGTGATCGAAGGCGCGCAACGTATCACCGTCCTGACAAACGACAACCGGAATTTCGAAGCAAAGCTCGTAGGCATCGACCGCCCGAGCGATCTTGCGGTTCTTAAGATCGACGCACAGAACCTTCCCTTTTTGACGCTCGGAAACTCTGACACAGTTCGGGTGGGCGATATCGTGCTCGCCATCGGTAATCCGCTTGGCATCGGCCAGACGGTGACCGCCGGGATCATTTCCGCAAAAGGTCGCCGCACCGGCCTGAGTGACGGCAGCTTTGAAGACTTCCTACAGACGGACGCCCCGATCAACCGCGGAAACTCGGGTGGGGCACTCGTCAACCTAAGCGCCGAACTTATCGGGATCAACTCACAGATCCTTTCAACCTCCGGCGGCAACATCGGTATCGGTTTTTCGATACCCTCCAACATGGCTCGCAGCGTTCTCGAACAGCTTCTCACCGAAGGCCGCGTCCGCCGCGGAATGCTAGGGGTGAATATTCAGAACATCACTGGCGACACCGCTCGAGCTCTCGATCTGCCCGATGCCGCCGGCGTCATCGTTAGCAATGTTCAGCCCGGCAGTGCAGCGGAAAGAGCTGGCGTTCGTCGCGGCGACATCATCACAGCAATCAACGGCGAAAAAGTTGATGACGGCAATGTTCTGCGAAACCGCGTTGCCGGGTCGATTCCCGGAACCGAGGTACGTCTGACCATACTCCGCGACGGTGCAACTCAGGAATTGACCGCGACTCTGGGTGAATTCGATTCAGAAGAAACGGCTGCAGGCAATCCTCAAGGTGAAGCACCCGGAGCAGAAACACCAGGACGCAGCGGCCGCCTCGGACTGACACTTCAGCCGCTCACCGCCCAGATGGCGCGGCAGTTCAACGTGCCCGAAGGCACCGAAGGTCTTCTCGTCACTGACGTAGAGCAAGCGTCAGTCGCAGCCGACGCCGGCATCGCACGGGGCGACGTACTGCTTGAGGTCAACCGACAAGTCGTAACAACTCCCGAGGCCGTCGAATCAATAACCGCGGCCGCCGGCGAAAAGCCGCTCCTTCTGCTGATATCACGAAAAGGGCAGAATCTGTACATGACCGTTAGAGCCCGCTGATATGTGGAAAAAGACCTATTTCGCTACGCTCGCCATTTTCGCCGCGATCCTCGCGTTCTTTATGTACTACGCTTGGAGCTGGCTAGCGAGCATCGGAGCTCCGGCCGACGCGTTTGCAGGTTACGAGTTCTGGTCTTCCTTAGGCTGGGTGGGGCTTTGGATCGCCACGGTCATCCTGCTTTTCAACGCAAACATTGTGTTCGCAAAGACCGAAGAACCCTGGGCATTCTCGGCAACATTCGCGTTTTTTGCCGTTTTTGTCGTGGCCAAGTTCTTTTGGCTCGGATCCGCAGCGATCGACTTCCAACAAGCCAATAACCTCCCATCAGGATCCGCTTTTCTCGGACCATTTTTAGCTATTTTTCTTTGTACCGGATTCGCGGGTGTGGTTTTCGTTAATCACTATGTGGCCGAACGTTTTCGGGCCAAGATCTACCCAGCACCTCCGGTGTCCGATTCCCCGAATATAGACATCGCGGCAAAATAAAAACGCCCTTGTCCCAAAAGACAAGAGCGTTATTTTGGTCGGGACGGCGAGATTTGAACTCACGACCTCTCGCACCCCAAGCGAACGCGCTACCAGACTGCGCTACGTCCCGAAAAGTCGAATTTTTAGCTTAGGTTTACGGTCTGAATTTGTCAACCACGGTGTGCAAGGGCTCACTGCTGAGAACGGTTTGCCTTCAAGATCTCGCGAAGCTCTAAAAGGTGCTCGGCCAGAGCCTTTAACGCCTCGCTGCTTTCCGCCGACATCGCCGGCGCAGTCTCACGCTGCTTCGTCTCTTCGGCGGGCAATTCCAGTTCACCGATCTCATCCGAGGCGTCATCAAATAAACCCCTGGGCTCATTAGAAGTTTCTACCCTTTCATCAGCCTTTTCCGACTTAACGATCTTGAGCTTCGGCGTTTCCCTGATCTCATTCTGTAGCTTCTTTCGCGCCCCCGCGATGGTATAAAGCTCGTCGTAAAGCAGCTCTTTTATCCTCAACGAGATCTCAACATCCCGACGCCTATAACTCCTTTGACCCGAACGGTTCTTCTGCGGCGCCAGTTGAGGAAACTCCGTCTCCCAGTAACGCAGCACGTGCGCCTGCACCCCGACGAGTTCGCAAACTTCGCCGATCTTGAAATAAATTTTCTCAGGTATTGCTACAGCCGTTTGTGCCATCGGGTTATTAGAGGTGTTAAAGTTAGACGTAAGTAAACTAGCGGTTATTGTATGATTTTATTAAACTTGTTGTCAATAAAGTTATACCTTGAACGAATTCGAGCTAATACATCACCTTAAGAAAAAGCACGGCCTGAACCGTGTCGGTGATGACTGCGCCGTTCTCCCAAAGGACGACGAAACGGAACTTGTCATAACCGCCGATATGCTCGTCGAAGAGATCGATTTCCGGCTCCATTGGACGACGGCTGGACATCTCGGCCACAAAACCCTCGCCGTTTCACTTTCTGACATCGCCGCAATGGGCGCGACTCCAAAATGGGCAATGCTCTCCATCGCGATCCCCCAAAATCTGTGGGAGAAGAGTTTCCTCGACATATTCTACGACGGCTGGCACAAACTCGGCTCGGAATACGGCGTTGAACTCGTCGGCGGGGATATTTCCCGATCGCCCGTCAAACTCGTCATCGACTCCATCGTCGCGGGCGAGGTGCCGAAGGCCGGAGCCGTCCTCCGTTCAACGGCACGCCCGGGCGACGCAATCTTCGTCACCGGCCCGCTCGGCGGGGCCGCAGCCGGACTGAGATCGTTGCAAGCGGGAACCCGTCAACCGTCGACGAACCCCCTCCAAGAACAGCTCCTACGCCGCCAGCTTCGCCCCTCCCCCAGAGTTCACGCGGGCGAACTGGCTCGAACTCTCGGAGCTTCCGCCATGATCGACATTAGCGACGGCCTTTCGTCCGATCTTGCCCATATCTGCACTGCAAGTGGGGTCGGTGCCGCCATCGATGCCGATCTACTTCCCATCGATCCTGCCATCGCGGCCCTCGGCCTAACAGCCGATCAATCACTCGAACTCGCGCTCCACGGCGGCGAAGATTTTGAGCTGCTCATCACCGTCCCGGCGAAAAAAATTTCCGGCTTCACAAAGCCCACGTTCATCCGAATTGGCGAGCTCACCGCAAACGCTGATTTAATTGAGCTTAGGGCTCATGGCAAGAACCTTCAGCTCACGGCAAAAGGCTATCGTCACTTCTAAGACATTCTACCCGCTACAAACTTTTTTTCAGAAAACGCTTGACAAGCGATTTTGAACCATGCTAAAACTCTCATCCTGTCGCGGATTTTGGCGACATATTTTTTTGAGGAAATAGCGATGACTCGACTTTCGACATACTCACCCAGACCTTTCGCAGGCATGCCGGCCGGCACGTTAGTGCTGCCCGGATGGGCTATGAATACGTTTGCGTGCATAGCAATCGAAAGCATAGATCACAAGAATCAACGCGATCTCGGTCGCGTTCAGCAACAGACTTAACACAGCGGGAGCGGCGTTCCCGCTCCCGAAACATCGAAATAGCGAACTAACAATTCGCAGACGTTTTTAGGAGCGGTTACGCCCGGGATATTGAAAGCCCGGCACGTAGCCGCTCCTTTTATTTTGGATGTTTGAAAACTGAATAGACGTTCAACAGTGAATAGGGAAAAGTGGTCAGTGACGAGGCTTTCAAACTCATCACTCGTCACTCTTCCCTTTTCACTTCCAAGGAGGCGTAGCTCAATGGATCAGAGCATCTCGCTACGAACGAGAAGGGTAAAGGTTCGAGTCCTTTCGTCTCCTCCAAACTTTTTTCGGGGTCGTCTAACCGGCAGGACGCCTGGCTCTGAACCAGGAAATAGAGGTTCGATCCCTTTCCCCGAAGCCAGATTTTGCCGGGCGTTCCACAGAGGCTATACGGGCTTGATTTGGAATCAAGTGTTCGCAGGTTCAAATCCTGCTGCCCGGACCACTTTGCACGCGTAGCCCAATCGGCAGAGGCGCTTGTCTTAGAAACAAGTTGATGAAGGTTCAAATCCTTCCGCGTGTACCAACCCGCGGGTGTAGCCAAGCGGCCAAGGCGTCGGTCTGCAAAACCGATCATCATCGGTTCAAATCCGATCACCCGCTCCAATTTTTATGTGGAACTTAGCTTAACCGACAAAGCACCTCACTGTGACTGAGGCAGATGCGGGTTCAAATCCCGCCGTTCCACCCAATTCGAAAGGGACCGTGGCAGAAAGGCTTATGCACTTCGCTGTCTACGAAGACGATGACGGTTCGAGTCCGTTCGGTCCCGCCACCAACCCCGGACGTGTAGCTGAGATAGATCAGCGTCGGCCTGAAGAGCCGAAGAGCTTGGTGCGATACCAAGAGCGTCCGCCAATTGAACCAATAAAGGAGAAAACAGATGTACGTAAATACACACCGATCTTTCAAACATGGGCTTGCGACGTGAGCGTTCAGCTTTTCCTAGTTCGCTGAACGCAGTCGCATGTGCCACGACACACTTTTCAGCAATATTTATTTCGAGGAAAAGAAAATGAGCAAGCAATTTCACGTTCGGGAACGGGCGTTCCTGAACAAACGAACTGACATGAGGGCATACGTGATCGGAGTAGTCGAAGACACCCGCGGCTATTCCGACTGCTATGAGGACGGGTGGAAATGGGGGCAGATAGAGCTAAAGCTCGCCGACTGTTTCGACGAGATCTCTTTCGAATTCTGCATGAGTACGAAAGAATCCCGCGAAAACAGCCTCCACAAGATCACCAAACTTGCCGAGGTCATCAACGCCGTAAAAGCGGCGATCGAGATCGAAGCGACTTCCATTGATGATCGCGAGGCGATTCAGCCGCTATTAAAAGCCCTGACCGCCACCATCCACTAGACCTCTCACCGTCGCCCCGGCCGCTTCGTCGATGAAGCGGCCGGTAATGACCCAATTCAAAGTCTTACCCCAACAAACGCCAAGTGCGGTCGTGCCAGGATGCCCTTCGGAATTCACATCCGGTTCGCAAGGAACCATTTCCCGAAACGCATCCGTCAACGCACAGCCGCACCGCGTTTGCCACCCCGATCGGTAGCCAAGCCCGGTCAAGGCACTCGCCTTTTAAGCGAGGGATCGTGGGTTCAAATCCCACCCGATCGGCCAAATTCGGCGGCGTAGCTCAGCGGAAGAGCAAAGGTCTCATAAACCTTGGGTCGGAGGTTCAAATCCTCCCGCCGCAACCACTATTTTGACGGGTAACTCAGCCGGAAGAGTGTCGGCCTGTTAAGCCGGATGCCGCGGGTTCGAACCCCGCCCCGTCAGCCAACGTTCGGCGAATGCTGAAAAGACTACATCCCTGTCACGGACGGGTCGCCGGTTCAAATCCGGCCGCACGGAGCGATCCGTGCGTAGCTCAGCCAGGTAGAGCACGATCAGTGTCTTTTCGAACCTTGTCGCCGTTCTCAACAACGCTGCGAATACAGATGGAACTACATGGCTCATAACCCGCCTGATGCCGGTTCGAATCCGGTCGCTGCGCGTCAGCGCGGTGTAGCTCAAATGGATAGAGCGGCGAATGTTTCATCGACACCTTGTCGCTGCTTTTTATGTCACCCGCTCATTACAGGAGGAAATTATGGCGAACAAAAACTTGTTCAAAACTATTGTTGGAATGCTGTCGCCAAAGGCCGACACCGTAAACGAGGCGGGCGGTCTGGCATACAAGCTTTCGCCGAAAGCCGCGTTGGCCCAGTATGCGGCCACCGGTTGTTTCAATCACACGTTCTACGCAGATGCTCGCGAGCAGCTCGACAAAGTGCTCGAACTCGCCAACGAGGTTGATGCTGAATTCATTGCAAAACTCGCGGTATTCGCGCGTGAAAAAGGTTCCATGAAGGACATGCCGGCGTTCCTGCTGGCGGTTCTTTCCTCGCGCGATAAGGCGCTGTTTGAAAGTGCTTTCCCTCGCGTTGTCGACAACGGCAAGATGCTTCGAAACTTTGTGCAGATTATGCGTTCGGGCGTGGTGAGGCGAAAATCGCTCGGTTCCCTGCCAAAACGGATGGTCCGCGAGTGGTTCGAGAAGCGCGGTACGGAGCAGATCTTCAAACAGTCTGTCGGGCAGACGCCGTCGATCGCTGACATCCTGAAGATGGTCCACCCGAAGCCGAGTGACGCCGAACGCGAAGCACTCTTTGGCTACTTTCTCGGCCGAGATATCGACGCCGACAGACTGCCCGAGATTGTGAAAAAGTTCGAGCGGTTCAAGGCTGGCGATTCTACTGAGGTGCCGAATGTTCCGTTTCAGATGCTGACGGCGTTGCCGCTTGGTGCCAAAGAATGGACCGAGATCGCCCGAAACGCTCCGTGGCAGATGACCCGGATGAATCTGAACACGTTTCAGCGTCACGGGGTCTTCGCCGACGAAGCGATGGTAAAGATCGTCGCTGACCGTCTGCGGGACCGCCAGGCAGTGAAGCGTGCACGCGTCTTTCCTTTCCAGCTTATGTCGGCCTTCATTGCGGCAGGTGCAAATAAGGGAATCCCGCGTGAGATCACCGAGGCTCTGCAGGATGCGATGGAGATCGCGACGGAAAACGTCCCTCTGATCGACGGAAAGGTTTACATCTTTCCTGATATCTCAGGTTCAATGCACTCGCCCGCGACGGGATACCGAAAGGGATCGACGTCTCATGTAACGTGCCTGGATGTCGCTGCTCTATTCGCAGCGGCGATCTTGCGAAAGAATCCGACGGCGGAGGTTATTCCGTTCTCGGACGGCGTTGTCGAGGCACGGCTGAATCCGCGAGATTCGGTCATGACCAACGCAAAGTTCCTAGCGACTCTGCCGTCGGGCGGAACGAATTGCTCGGCTCCGCTCTACGAGCTGAACCGTCGTAAGGCCAAGGGTGACGTTGTGATCTACGTTTCGGATAACGAATCGTGGGTTGATTCGACCCGCGGCTGGAATAGCGGAACGGAGACCATGAGGCAATGGAACGAGTTCAAGTCGCGTAACGGCGATGCTAAACTCGTGTGCATCGATATTCAGCCTTATGCCCACACGCAGGCACAGGAACGCCGCGACATTCTCAACGTCGGTGGATTTTCGGATCAGGTGTTTACACTCGTATCTGAGTTCGCTGCCGGGAATCTTGAGGACGGTCACTGGGTCGGTGTGATCGAAAAGGTTGAGTTATAGAAGATAGGGTCGGGTATGATCCGGCCTTATCTAATTTGTCCAAGGTGTGGAAACGGCTGCAACTTTCTCACCTCGGTATCCAAAGGAGAGCACGACGCAGGCATCTCAAACCTGGCATTTTCAAACGTCTCGGCGATCCCTACAGCGGAAATGCCGGGGATAAACAGCAACAGCAATCCAATCGTGAAAACTTTTTGAAAACGCCTGGAGCTATACATTTTTGACATTGAACGAATTTATCATTCAATGCCATCTGAATCAACAACTTGGCGAATGCTGGTCGGGAGTACATGGTAACTACCTTTTAAGGTATAGCGAGTTCGAACCTCGCCCGTCCCGCTACGGGGCGGATCTCTCGCCGAAACTTGTCGCCAATTTAATCTTTCGGACGAATGCCGAAATGACTACATCCAACACTGAAAATGACGCGTAGCAGTTTGAGCAATGCGCCGGCAGAAGTGCCGGAGAAGTGGGTTCGATTCCCATCGCGTATGTCATTTCACTCTTGTCGTCCATTTCAACAGGAGGAATAATAAAATGCCTTATAACAAACTAAACATTAGCGGAGCGCACGCTGACGTCCTTTCTTGGGTGACCCACGGGCTCGCTCATGAAGAGGAGTCGATGCTCCGCAACGTCTCGCGTCTGCCTTGTCTTTACAAGCACGTCGCGCTTATGCCCGACGCCCATCTCGGCAAAGGTTCGATGGTCGGCTCGGTCATCGCTACCAAAGATGCAGTGATCCCCGCCACCGTCGGTGTGGATATTGGCTGCGGAATGATGGCGGTCAAAACGCCGTTCAAGAGCGGCATCCTTGACCGCAAGATGGCAGAGTTCAGACACGAGATCGAACGAGCGATCCCGACAGGCTTCAACGCCTATAAGGAATCGGTCGACGAAGCCTCGCGTTGGGATGGCTGGGAATCTTTCGACGATCTCCACAAAGGCGTGCAGGACCGCAAGCGAAAGGCGATGATCCAGCTCGGAACCCTTGGCGGCGGCAACCACTTTATCGAGGTCTGCCTCGATACCGAGGACAACGTCTGGCTCATGCTGCACTCCGGCTCACGCAACATCGGCAAGGAACTCGCAGAGCGGCACATCGCGACCGCAAAGTCGCTGCACCGCCTCAACGAGCTTCCGTCGCCGGACCTTGCGTACTTCATACAGGGCACTGACGAGTTTCGCGCCTATTGGCACGACCTCGACTGGGCCCAGCAATACGCAATGAAGAACCGTGAGATCATGATGAAGCGCCTGCTCAAGTCATTCAACCGAATGTTCAACGACCAGCGCGAATTCCGTCCTGAGATCACGGTCAACTGCCATCACAACTACGTTTCGATCGAGGAACACTTCGGCGACAAGGTTTACGTTACCCGCAAGGGTGCGATCAACGCCGAAGAGGGCCGTTTCGGCATCATCCCGGGTTCGATGGGAGCAAAGTCTTTCATCATCAAGGGCCGCGGAAACCCGGAATCCTTCAACTCGTGTTCGCACGGTGCCGGCCGAAAGATGTCGCGTACCAAAGCGAAGGTGAAGTACTCGATCGATGACCTGAAAGCACAGACCGCCGGCGTCGAATGCCGAAAGGACAAAGGCGTCGTCGACGAGATCCCCGGTGCCTACAAAGACATCGAGGAAGTGATGCGTGCCCAGCACGACCTCGTCGAGGTCGTAGCCGAGCTAAAGCAGGTCATTTGTGTTAAGGGGTAAAGTTCAAAGTGCAGGTCATCATAGGTCTACCAAAGCCTGCACTTTGAACCTCACAACGTCTTATGGCATATTGTGTCAGCTAGCCCGATCCATGGAAGAACCCGAAACAAATCCGCGAATGCCACTTACTTCGCGGGGCATGATTTATGCATTGGTCTTGACGGGCCTTGCAATCGTCGCCGCCTATTTCGTAATCACCAGTTTCGACATTTCTGATGATGACGCTCAATATGCCGTTACTATTGGCTTGATTGTTCTGTTTATCGGTCTCTTTTTCACCCGTGATAGTGTTTGGATAGGATTTTGGAATCGAGCGATCTGGTCCTTCGTGTTAGCCCTAATCGCGTTTCTTCTCCTGATGGCAAATGGACTTTTCTTTGAGCATTTCTTTGGTGTCTAAACGGCCTCAGCGTCCTGACATCGCGCTAACTGCCCAGCTTCGCTACCGCCAGGCTCTCCGCCCGTTTCTTTATCGCGGGCAGCAATAGCCACCGGATAGCAACAATTCCAAACCGCGCCCATCGCCAGTAGCGGAGGAATTTTGTGCGAGCTTCGTCGTCAGTCGCGACGGCTCGGACCTCGTGCACAAACTGCGTCACGCCGGGTGATATTTCGGTCGTCTCGAGTGTCCATGCGATCTTGACCTGATCGGGTTCGCTATATGCGGCAAATTCATCGGCGGGGATCGCCGTGAACTTAACGTCGCCGAACCAAGGCTGGCAACTGGCGCCGGAAACCAGCAGCTGGCCGGGCTCTTCCACCAAGGTTCCCCATCCGAGCTTGCGGGTCTCTTCAACTAAGCCCATAGACCTGCGTTCGTCCCGTGTGCCCCCAAGCACCAACTTACGCGTATTGATTATCGCCCGGATCAGCCAAACCGACTGCATATCAAACTCATACGCCGTCCGCATAACAACATCCGCGGATGCGTTCACGTTCTTCTCAAACCGTTCCCGAACGTCGGGCTGCGGAATAAATGCGTCAAGCGGCGAAGTCATCCTGCCAACGATAGCACAACACGCTGCAGAGACAAGAAAAGGGCGGGCATCGGCGCCCGCCCTTGATAAACAACCTCTGCCGTAGCCTACCTTGGTGTCGGCACTGGTTGCGGTGTAGCCGGCGGATCCATCGGCGACGGAATCGGTTCCGGGCTCGGAAGCGGATCGATCGGCGTCGGTACAGGCTCAGGCGTCGGAGCCGGGTCGACAGGCGTCGGTATCGGATCAGGCGTCGGCACCGGTTCTACCGGAGTCGGAGTTGGTGTCGGCATGTCCGTCGGATCATCCGGGTCCGGCGTCGGCGTTGGTGTCGCCAACGGGTCAACCGGTGTCGGATACGGACTCGGCGTCGGCGTCGCCCACGGATCAGGCGTTGGGGTCGGCGTTGGCGTCGGCATTCCGGAGCCGGTAGCGCTTGCAGATCCACCGGCGTTGATCCCAATAACTACGGCTGCCGCGAACAACACGGCAGCGAATGATAGAACAATCTTTTTATGCATTATGCGAAGTACCTCCATTATTCATGACCGGACAAACTCCGCGTCCTTTGGGGAGTTTGCAAACAATGTTGTCCTGTTTCCTGATTTCTGGAGGTGCAAGCGCAGTGCCGCCCTAAATTGTTGAAAGATGGTCGCGGACCGTGTATCAGAGAACTGCAAAGCGTAATCAAGATTACGCCTGCCGTACGCGCAAAATACGTTTGAGGCGGGATTCAAGCCTACATATCGACTAACAAGAAAGTTACGTGCCAATATATTGTGCTTGCCTAAAAGCTATGTTTGATATTACATTTAAAATAACTAAGAAGGAGGAGTAGAAGTTTGCTAACCGGAAGAGTATTACTATTGAACTTTTCGTACGAACCGCTTGGCACCGTTGGTGTGGCGCGGGCCGTATGCCTTTGGTTTCGGGGCGCCGTCTTTATCGAAGAGAACGACGGCGACAACGTTCTGCGTTCCCCCTCAACCACGTTTGCCGTCCCGTCGGTGATCCGTTTGCGTCATTATATTAATGTAAGACGCAATCGCCGCGAGACGACGATGAAGCGTGCACGCGTTTACATCCGCGACCGCTACCGCTGCCAATATTGCGGAGAGCATCGCCATGCAAAAGACCTGACGCTCGACCATATTCTGCCGCGGGCACAGGGCGGCGAAAGCACGCCTGCCAACCTTGTGACGGCATGCGTCCGATGTAACCAGCGAAAGGGCAACCGTACGCCCGAACAGGCGCGTATGCCACTGCTTACGTCGCAAAAGCTGCTGCGGCTCGGGCTCGACCACGTGTTGCTGTGCCATTATGCAGAATCGCGGCCCGAGTGGCGCAAATATCTGTTCATGGATGACATCGAACAGGAACGCGTACAGATCGCGGCGTAACGTTAAATAAACCCGATGGCCCGCCGCGGCTGCGGAAAGCGTCTATTCAAAAGATGGAACGATGGGAACACTTCCCTTCGTTCCGTTTTTTTATTTTTATCTGAGGAGATCGAACCATGCGAACCTACGAAACGACCGACGACATCCTGCGGCTGGTCGCCGAGTTCGAATCGGCAACCATAAGCCGCGACGAATGGAAGCACCGCGAGCACATTATCGTCGCGCTCTATTACATTAAAACCCTCGGCCGCCCGGCGGCTGACGAAAAGATGCGTGCCGGCATTCTGAACCTGCTCACAACGGGCTTCGGCGTCAACCTCACAGTCGAAAATCCCTATCACGAAACCATAACCATCTTCTGGATGAACACCATCGATGAATTCACCGCCCACAACGCCACGACCGACCTCCCAATCCTCGCCGCCGCCGTCACCAACCGCTTCGACAAAGACTACCCCCTAACCTTCTACACCCGCGAAACCCTCTTCTCCGACCAAGCCCGCCTAACCTACACCGCCCCCAATATCTAACAGGCCCGGTTTGTCCGGAAGAAGGGCTGAATGACGAGGGACGGGTGTCGGCTTGGTCTATGCCCACCGGTTTGCGGAATGGCTGCGCCTTTCCGTCTGGACCTTCAAACGAATATGCAGCTTCGCTGCCGTATTTTTCACGGGCCGCTCGACTTAAGGCATCGTACGCAACACCAAATACGGGGGCATAGCCCCAAGTGTATGGCTGTCCACGGAATGGCAAAGCCTTTCCGCACATCGACGGGCGCAGCCCGAAGACGGAGATGACCTTAAACCTTGCCCAACCGTGCGATGAATCGTAAGATTACAGGAGCCCACGATACCGAATATGGAGGACAAAATGGAACGTGTAATGATATCGACGGGTTTTGACGGTCTGGACGTGCCGCTTGAGCGCGATGTGTTCCTGAGAACGTTGATCCGCGAGCTTTCCGGGACCTTGCAGGATATCGTCGGGCTGGACGAAGCGTCGGGCTTTGTCAGCGTGGTCGGCCAGAACATGGGCCGCGAAATAAACAACCAGTACAAAGAAGCGCTTCAGACGGACAAGCTTGACCGGCGGCAGGTTGCAGAAGCCCTTGTGGACCTGAAAGCGCGCATCCAGGGAAACTTTTCGGTAGCGGAGGAGAACGAAGACAAGATCGTGTTTCACAACACTGTCTGCCCCTTCGCTGAAAAGGTGTTAGACCGGCCGGCAATGTGCATGATGACCTCGAATGTTTTCGGCTCGATCGCGGCTGAAAATCTTGGCTACGCAAAGGTAGTTTTGGACGAGACAATTGCCGAAGGCGACGGCCGCTGCATAGTGACCATCCACCTTGCGCCGACAGAGGAATCGGAGGCCGCCATCGGACGCGAATATGTAAAAGGAGGCGACTAACCTCTGGAACTCAGCGACGCCTCACAGTTAGCAAAGATCTTTCCCGAACCCACCATGATCGTCAGAAGTGACGGTCAGGTGTTGTTCGCAAGCCCCCAGCTGTGCAAAGCGGCGGGATGGCAATCGACAGATTGCGTCGGTCGAAGCCTTTTTGACCTCTGCCTCACGCGCCCGGACAAACTCACTCACTATCTGGAAAATTGCGCCCGCAGCCGCCAAATGGTCCTGGGGGCGATGGAATTTGCGGCCGCATCTGACGACAATACCCTGGAGTTTCGGTGCGAAGGGGCCGTGATCCCACAGTCTACGTATAACGGCAATTCTCAGCCTGCGATGATCTTTATGCGGCTTAGGGCCAAAGAAAAAGCCGACCGCCAGTTTACCCTGCTGACAACTAAGATCGATGAACTTAACCGTGAGATCTTTGACCGTCGTCGGGCTGAGGAGGAAAGCCGCCGGTTGTATCAGGAGATAGCGGAGGCAAGCCGCCTGAAAGATGAGTTTCTCGCGACCGTTTCGCACGAGCTGCGAACACCGCTCAACGTTATTTTAGGTTGGTCGCAGATGCTGCGAACTTCCAACCCTGACCCTGAGAGGTTGAATAAAGGGTTAGAAACAATTGAGCGAACGGCTCGATCGCAAAATCAGCTGATCGACGACCTTCTGGATGTGTCGCGGATTGTTACCGGCAAGCTGCGGCTTGATGTGCGCCCTGTTGAGATCGCTGACATCATCACATCAGCCATCGACTCGCTGCGTCCGGCTGCAGACAACAAGGCAGTAAGGCTTCAGACGGTGATCGACCCAATGGCCGGGGTGGTTGCGGGCGACGCCGAGCGCTTACAGCAAGCTATCTGGAACCTGCTTGCCAACGCGATCAAATTTACACCGAAAGGCGGAAGGGTGCAGGTCCGGCTTGAGCGGGTGAATTCGCACGTCGAGGTCGTCGTCAGCGATACGGGGATCGGGATCGAACCGGACTTCCTCCCATTTGTTTTTGATCGGTTCCGCCAGGCAGATGGTTCCAAGACGCGCAATTTCGGCGGGCTCGGGCTGGGGCTATCCATCGTAAGGCATTTGGTTGAGCTGCACGGCGGCAGCGCACATGTTGCGAGCGAGGGCGCCGGCAAGGGGTCTGTGTTCACGCTCAAGCTCCCCACGATCATTACTACTGAGCCTCTGCTTGATCTGACGTCCCGCGGGGTTCGTCGCCATCCAATTGCAGAACCGGAAGATCCGCGGCCGGAAGCTCTCGGTGCAAGCACCGCCCTTGCCGGGATCAGTATTTTGGTGGTCGAGGACGAAGCGGACGCGCGCGAGATGATGCGGGCAATGCTTGGGTTCTATGGTGCAAAGGTTACGACCGCCGCAAATGCTTCTGACGGCTTGGCCAAGATGGCGGGGACGGATATCGATCTGTTGATAAGCGATATTGAAATGCCCGGGGAGGATGGATACTCGCTCATCCGGCAACTGCGTCTGGGGGCGGCGGAGATACCATCAACGAACATCCCCGCGATCGCGCTAACGGCCCATGCAAGGGCCAGCGACCGGCTTGAAGCTATCGAGGCCGGTTTCGACACCCACGTCGCCAAGCCTTTCGAACCCGCCGAGCTGGTCGCAGTTATTATCGGGCTGTTAAGAAGAACGCGCAGCTAAGGTTGCGAACGATCCCGGGGTTTCTGTGGCCTTCCACCCCGGGTTTTAATATTTGTCGTAGGCATCAAGGGGAACGACATGGAAGTCCTTTGGGCGGAGCTTAATTTTGGAATACCTGATCATGGGGAACTTGTTCGCGTCATTATAAGGTTGCTGGCGGCGATACTGCTTGGGGCCGTTATCGGTTATGAGCGGGAAAAAGCCGGCAAGGAAGCAGGGTTGCGGACGCACATTCTGGTGACGCTCGGCACCTGCCTGGTTGTTTTAGCTTGCCTCGGTTCCGGCATGGATTCCGATGGGCTGTCACGCGTTATACAAGGAATTGTTACGGGGATCGGCTTTCTCGGTGCCGGTACAATTCTCAAGCTTAACGAGGAACGTGATATTCAAGGCTTGACCACGGCAGCCGGGATCTGGATGACAGCGGCCATTGGCGTGGCGGTAGGTCTGGGAGAAATAGCCTTGGCACTGATCGGTACGGTTCTAACGGTGATCGTTCTCGCCATTCTCGGACACTTTGGTAACAAAACAGTTAAGAAACAACCGGCAGAATCCGAGAACGATTAAGAACATCAGAAGGCCGGCTGCTTTTCCCGAACCCATCACAAAAGCGAACGCCGCAGGCACCTCTCACCAAATGCCTGCGGCGTTCTGTTTTACGGCGGCCCGTCCAATCGCAAATCGAAAATCGAAAATCAAAATAACCGACGCCCCCGGCGACATCAAGGCGCAGCGGGGGCGTCAATTGTTATTCAATTGTAAGTTAAAAGGGGTTAGATCTTTGTAGGATTACGGAGAGATCGTACGCGGTGTGCGTGGGCGAATCTTCGTGGGAACCAACAAATATCTAGGAGAAGGCAGCTACGGACGCGTTATGACCGTAAAAGCTGGTGAAAAGCTGCTCGCAGGAACGTTGCCTTTCAAAAGCTTTATCCTTACCTCTATCACCTCAGGTGCGTTGGTCGGATTTTTGACCTCTATCACCGCTGGTGAAGCCGGGAAGTTGCCCATTGAAGTGTACTCGGCTTCGCCCGGACGACGAATGTAAACATGTGCGCCGTCGAACTTGCCTCTTGTGTACTTAGCGATCAGCTTGCCGCCGTCTTCGACGTCAACCCTGACCTTGGGTACCACTTCGCCTTCCGGTTCAGGCTGCGGATTCATCACGATCATATCGAAAAGTTCGCCGATCGTGTCGTTGAACCCTGCCGACTTCTTGATTCGCATTGAAAGCTCCCGGTTCCGGGTGACGATGCCCGATGAGCCTGCCTCCGGCAGAGCGCATTGCTCAAACGTGGGCGGATCAGGAGTCAGCCCTGCCGGTCCTGTAAGCATAACGCGCTTAAATTCCGAGAGTGCCTCCTTGGTTATACGAGTTTGGTTAACAATGCTAACCAGATACTCGTAGTTTTCTGTGTCCGCTGCTTGCTGTGCAACCTCAGCGGGTGAGACGCCAACTTGCGTAGCAACGCTTTGAAGCTTGGCTCTCATATTTTGCATATACCAAAGTCTTGCCGCTTCCGTGTCCGGATAGGGCTTATATGTAGACATATGCATTTTCCTCCTACTATCTAAAATCGCGCTAACAGCGGTTAAACCGGGTGCTAGTCACGGCCGCTTTTGCGAGCGGCATTTAGGAGTTTAACCAAGCACAAAGAGTTTTGTCAACAGAAAATATCAGGGCCGGCCATATTTTTGTTCACCCAGTAAAACTGGCACTATTTCTCCATTTCTTCGGATAAAACAGACGATGTTTTTTCATTATTTCGGACAGAATTCCGCGTTGGAATTCATCGAAACGTCAGGATCTGAAACCAGAACGTCAGGATCTGGACCCAGAACGTCACGATCTGAAGCTAGAACGTCACGATCTGAAATCTGAGCGGCCCGTTCCGAACTGTTGACCCCCCGTTCCGAACCCATGACGTCCCGTTTCAGAAGAAAACGACCCGTTCTGAACCGATAGCCACCTGTTCTGCACTTTTGACCACCCGTTTTGAACACTTGACGTCCCGTTTCAGGTTAAAACGCCCCATTCTGAACCCCGGACGCCTCGTTCTGAACCCCAAACGTCACGTTCTGAGATAGAACGTGACGTTCTGAACCTCAAACGACTCGATCTGAAGCGGGAACGTGCCGCTTTGAGGCGGAACGTGTCATTCCAAACCCGGAACGTGTCGCTCGGAACTCAGACCAGGTCGTCGAAATCCCAGATCGTGACGTTCGGAGGCGGAGTCGTGACGTTCTGAACCCAAATCGTGGCGATCTGAACTCGGAATGTGGGGTTTTGGATCGGGATCGTGGCGATCTGGCCCCGGTTTGTCCGGAAGGAGGGATGAATGACGAGGGACGAGTGTCGGTTTGGGCTATGCCCACCGGTTTGCGGAATGGCTACGCCTTTACGTCTGGACCTTCTAACGAATTTGCAGCTTCGCTGCCGTATTTTTCACGGGCCGCTCGACTTAAGGCACCGTACGCATCACCAAATACGGGGGCACAGCCCCAAGTGTCTGGCCGCCACCCGGAAAGGCACTGCTTTTCCCCAATGCCCCCAGCATCGCTGCAGACGGACCGGCGCGACAACTTAGTGGGGGTCGTGTGGGCGTGGGTGTGTTAACGCACATAGGGGTTGATGATGAGAATCGATGTGCGGGCGGGTCGCCGGGGGTTGGGCGACGTGGGCTAATTGGGGTGAACAGTGATGTTGGGCCCGATATGTAGTAGACGAGGGCGTCGCGCGAACTAAATATTGTGGGGAATGTTTAAAGGTACAGACGCGACGCCTGAAATGCGATAAGCTTTAAATACATTGAAACTCTTTAAGAGCCTGAACGAGTTCAAGATCTTTGCTACCCTAATTGGGATTTTCGGATTTTGAACAATCGCCTGCAAACACACAGAACAAGGGGGAATTACGAGGTGGGAATAACAACCCTTCCTCGACTTTTTTGCGCGCCGCCCGACCGCAAGCCGACGCCCGCGCACAAAAAAAGAGAGACAAGGGGTACCCTGTCTCTCGATCTATGGCGGAGTTCCCTTCACATCGCTCCGTCATGAGTGTGGTGCACAATTTTGAAAAACACCACGAGCCTGCCGGATCGCAGGCGCGGAAAGATTATCAGAGTAATCAAAAACGGTCAATATTTTCCGGGAACCCAGGCACCCGTCAAAATAAAAAAAGAGGCACCGCGCAACGTGGTGCCTCTCTCTCTGCCCGAAAAACCGGAGCGTTTCCCATAGCCGCCCGGCTGTTTTGTGATGCAAGTCCTCACGCTTTGCACCACGATCGCTACCAGGAGCAGTAGCGATAAATAAAGTACCAAAACAAGCCCAACCCCGTCAACCGCCCACCGCCCGCCAAACAAAAAAAAGAGATTAGCAAACTACGTCCCGCCCGGACCCGACGAAACGGTTGGGCCAACAACGCAGAAGGGAGTTTATCTTTTGGCCCCCATCGTCCATGTGATGCCGACATTGAACGTGATCGGGTATCCGGGCGTTGCGTGAATACGTTCGAGAGTTTCACAGCTCGGACAAGTTCTCGATTCGAAAAAGTTTTGTGTCTCGTAATAGCGTTTATCAAGAAGATTGTCGACGGAGAAATTAAGTGTTACGCGCTTATTGATTCGTCGA
>JBGSXX010000022.1:0-14304 GCA_041751195.1 Pyrinomonadaceae bacterium
ATGGCGATGTTGTGGGCGCGGCCGATGCCGCTTTCCAGCATGCCGCCGCACCAGACGGGCATTTCGGCTTCGCGGCAGATCTCCTCGACCATCGTCGACTGCGAGTGCCCGCCGACTCGGCCGTTCTTTAGATTGATGATCTTGCCTGAACCAAGTTCGATCGCCTTTCGCGCATCCTCCGGCGATTTGATCGGCTCGTCAAGGCAGAGCGGTGTCCTGATCTCACGCTGCAGCTTCGCGTGATCGATGATGTCGTCATACGGCAGCGGCTGTTCGAGCATCATCAGATCGAATTCGTCCAAACTGCGGAGCAAATCAATGTCGTCCAGGGTATATGCAGAGTTCGCATCGCCCATCAGCAGAATGTCGCCAAATTCCGCACGCACCGCCTTGATCACATCGTAATCCCAGTTGGGCGAGATCTTGATCTTGATGCGTTTGTACCCAGCCTCAAGCTCAACGCGAATCTTCTCCAAAAGCTGCTCGACCGAATCTTGTATCCCAATCGAAACTCCGCATTCGATCACTCGATTGACCCCGCCCAGATGCCGCCACAGCGGCACTCCCAGATTCTTCGCCTCAAGGTCCCAGCACGCGGTCTCGATGCCCGATTTCGCCATGCGGTGCCCGCGTGCCCATTTCATCAGGCCCCAAACATCCGCCGCCGAATCGACCTCTTTGCCGACAATCATCGGGGCGAGGATTCGCTCCGCCGTGACCCACGCGGAGTCCGTCCACTCGTCCGAATAACCCGGCCCTTCACCGCAGGTGATCTCGCCCCAGCCCTCGGCTCCGTCCGCGTCCTCAACCCGCACCAAAATGATCCGCCGCTCATAAGTTCGCCCAAAACTCGTCTCAAAAAAGTGAACAAGCGGCAACTTGATCTCAGTTAGCTCTATGGCTTTTATCTTCATACGTACAATATCTTACGTCGCGAGGGGCGGTGCAACTACCGCCTCGTTGATCGCTTCTATGTTGGAGAGGAATGAGGGTATGGGAGTTTTGAAAACACGAAAACCCGGGTACACTGCTGAAGAATCTCTATCCACGAGTATGAGCTGTTACTCTACGAGTTCAAATTCCACATATTGAGTGGCGACCCTTCGACTTCCTTTTACATTGTTATCGGTTATTGCGACCTCCATCAGATAGTCGCCCACCTGCATCTCAAGGCCAAGACTCAGAGCGGCGGTAAATGCAATTGCTTTCGGTGCCTTTTGCCCCTCAATAATCACCGGGATGGCACTTCCTGTATATACGAGTTTCCCATCATAAAATAACCTTGTCACCGAGGTAAGATCAGGCTTAGAGCGCCCACTCGAAATAGCATTATGAATAGTAAGGCCGTAAGTCAGGACATTCCCTCGTTTGAACCGCCGCAACGAGGTGTCGATAAGTGGGTCGCTGTCTTTCTTGATCGGACCGGCAGAACTCTGCAATAGTCTCCAAGTCTCAAATCGAAGACTTTCAAGAACGAGGCCGGTAAGCGTTAAGCGGTTATCTTTAAGATTGGGAACCTCGACAAACTGATTTGCAGAACCAACATGGTTTGATTTTGTATCTCTAATCGCAATCCGAAGCTGGTAAGCACCTGCTTTTTTGATCGGAAAGGATAGGTCGTAGACAATTCCTTTTTCGAGAAACAGCCGATACATTTCATCGTTCAAATTAACGGTGTACGATTTTGCGATCTGCTCTATCGGTTGCCCATTATCTCCGAAACCTACCGCGATTATTTCAAAGACACCTTTTTTGCTGCCGTCAGAGTCATCAACAAAGGTGAGATCACGCGTATCAATGTGAAGGAGCGATCTGATGAATGCCCCCGATCTTTCGTCGCTACCGAAAAGTGCATTCAGTCGGACGGTGATCTCGTTCGAAGTGAATGGCGATGAAAGTGCATGCAGCAGTTTCTGTTCTCCGGTCATTTCAGGCTGAGCCCGGAACTCCTCGCTTAGCCCAAAAAACCCACTGCGATGGCGAACTTGGACGCCCGGCCGCGTCACCTTTACTTCGAGTGCGTTGAACCGTCTGTTTTTACGATCGAACGTCTCGTCATCAGGGACATAGCCGATCAAGTAATAGCTCTGGTCATCCAAGATCTTCCGTATTCCTCCTGCAAGGTCATTGTTGTTAATAATCGCAAACCCGCCGGTCTGGCGGGCGAGATACTGAAGCCCTGCTTGTGAGTCGAATAGCTTATCCTTTCTACTCGAGATCTCGTTCTCCATCTCTTCTGCACTGCGACCTGATGTATTGTCGGCCGCGGTGTAACCTGTTACCTGAACTCCTCTGGCATCCATCGTGTAGACGACCACCGAGGCGCGGTTCGCGAGGTCAACGAGTTGCTGCAAGGATCTCATTACCCTTCCCGATTCCTTGAAACCTAATGCGTCAGTCGAGAAAAGTGAGAATCCGTCTGATAGAAGCATGATGGACTTTCGACCCGGAAGTTCCTGCATGCCTCGGACGATGTAATTGACGGCTCCGAGTGTGCCCGTCGCGAAGACACTTTCCCTAAAATCCTGAAATTCGCGGTCTACACCCTCTCTCGTACGTTCTCCGGCTGCCGGCTCTTGCTCCGGCTCCCCTGTCTCCATCTTCCTTTCGATCGCAGCAAAGGCTCCCATTGAACCCGAGCCTGAAGCGTTCCAGCGTACCCTATCGATAGCGGCGTGCAATTGGCGCTTGTCGGTCGTGAACTGCTGAAGTGCGCCAATCCCTGATCCAGTCCGGATGATCGCGACCAAGTCACCAGGTTGCATCTGCTCGTTAACGAACTTCCTAAGCGCTCGCCGTACAAAATGCGTGCTTTCAAACGACAGCGTTAGATCATCGACCACGAGCGCAATTGACCGTCTTACTTGTTCCGGTCTTACAGGTGCTATAGGCATGTTCTCGAAAGGCCTCGTTCCGGAACCCTCCTCTCGCTCACGGAGGCGCGAGATAAATGAAAAACTGCTCGGGGTTTGTTTTACGCCATTCTCATAGATTTCTATCTCCTCGAGCCGCAGATCACGAATCGCGTTGCCGCGTCGGTCCGTTACAGCGACATCGATCTGAACGAGGTTAGTAGAGATCTTTACTACGGCATCATCCTGTTCGGCCGCAGTAGGCGTGGGGGTGGGGTTCTGTGCAAGAGCACCTAAGTTAAGAGCGAGAAGGGCCAAAACGATAAAGGTAGATCGCATATACAATCGCATATATAAAGGTTGAAAATGTTGAACTATCCCGCGGAGAGAAGGTTCTGGTATACTAGTACAATAATTGGTTAATGGGAAGCTTTTTCCGCTAGACAAAATCCTCTAACATTCCGGCATCATAACAATTCGGGGGCTCGATCAAATGTCATATAAGCTGTTTTCTTTAATCTTTCTAACATCCGCTGTTCTCATTTCATTGACAGTAAGCTGCGATGCGCAGCCTCGGCCGGCTGAGGATGCTCTTCGGTCGCTGCGTGACGTGACGGCGAACGGGCGCCTACCTGCGGAGTCTGTCGTCGCCGACATCGAACGCCGTTTCGCCGGCACCGAGACCGGCGCACTGGCAAAGCTTTTGCGGGCCCGCATCCGTTTCGAAAACAAAGATTTCCGTGGTGCGGCCGAAATGCTTAGCGGAGACGAGTTTGCGAGGCTCACGGCCGTGGGGGATTACGCCCTCTGGCTCCGCGGCCAGGCGTTGCAGAACGCGGGCGATCATCCCGCAGCGATGCAGGCGTTCGATGATTTGATTCGCCAGTTTCCGGATTCGCTCCGCGCATCCGAGGCGCGCTTTATGTGGGCGTCATCGGCTATCAGCTCAGGCCGTCACGCATCCGTACCCGAAGCCCTCGCTCAGATGGTCGGCGACCGCTCGGCCCGCGCGATGCTCTGGACGGCGAAAGCTCACGAAGCCTCAGGCGAACAGGCGACCGCATTGCGCTTTTACCGCAACGCATATTTTACCGGCGCGGGCACTCCTGCATCGAAAGAAGCCGGTGAAAAGCTTACAGCCCTTGGTCAGCCTCTGACCCCCACAAACGCTGAAGAAGCCGAGGCACGCGCCGCACGTCTATTCGCCCTCCGTAACCACGCCGACGCGATAACTGCATATAACGAACTCGTTACGGCATTCCCGGCTGTCGCGACGCCCGCCGTTCAGTTGAACCGGCTGATCTCCGCCGCGAACGCAAAGCGACCGAACGATGCCCAAACTGCATTCAACGCCATCCCCCTCTCAGCCGAGGAAAAGGTGCAGGCGTTTTATGAATTGACGACGGCGTACGCCCGCAACCGTGCTTGGCCCCAGGCCCGCCAGACCGCCGAGCAAATGCGCGAACGCTTTCCCGCGAGTGCTCTAACGCCCAAAGCTTGGGTCGATGCCGGCTACTCCGCCCGCGATGCGCGGAACAAGGGCGAGGAGGTTTATTTCCTTCGAACAGCACTAACCGCCTACCCTCGTGCCGTCGAGGTGGCAGGTGCGCAGTTTGAACTCGCATGGCTGGAGCACGAAGCAAAAAATCACGCCCGAGCTGCCGATCTGCTCACAGAACATCTCGCCCGCTACGCCGATAAAGATTCGAGCAACCGCGGCAGGGCAGGGTATTGGGCCGCCCGCAACGCCGAACGGGCCGGACGCATAGCCGACGCATGTGCACTCTACGACGCCCTAGTCTATCGCTATTCCGCAAACTGGTACGGCCACATTGGCTTCGAACGGCTAACGTCTCTCCGCGGTCGCGGCCAGTGTCAAAGCGCACCCAGTTTCGCCGCCGACTCGATGACGCCGCAGGCGGCCGCCAATCTGCGCACGATCATCGTCGCCCCCGAAACCGCCGGCCCTCGGGAACTTGCAACGGCACAGAAAAGCGACCAGCTCAGCACGATCGGCCTCTTTGATTGGTCGATCGAAGAATTGCAAGACGCCCAGCGGACCGCCCAGAATTCGCCAAAGATCAACCTGTCGCTCGCAAAGCATCACCGCATGAAGGGCAACAACGTCGCTGCCCTGCTCGCACTTGCGAAGAGCTATCCGGATTACGCACAGATGTTCCCCGAAGAAATGGGCCGCGACGAATGGGACATATTCTACCCGCACATCGCGTGGGATCAGATCAAACATTGGGCAAAGGTCCGCAACCTTGATATATACCAGGTCGCGGGCCTCATCCGACAAGAATCCGTTTTCGACGCCCGGGCGCGATCGAGCGCGAACGCGTACGGCCTCATGCAGCTTTTGCTGCCCACGGCTCGGCTGGTGGCTCGAAAGTACGGCGTTGCGGCGGATCTCTCATCAGCGAACGCCCTGTATCAACCGGCGCTCAATATCGAACTGGGAACCGGCTATATGCGCGATCAGCTTACGCGGTTTGGCCGAGTCGAATTCATGGCCGTCGCCTACAACGCCGGGCCCGGACGCGTCACCACATGGAGCCGCACACTGCCAACCGAAATGGACGAATACGTTGAGGCCATCCCTTTCCGCGAAACGCGCGGTTACGTACAGGGCATCATCCGCAACACGGCCCAGTATCGCCGGCTCTACGATGAAGACGGAAACTTCAAACCCAACGTCGGCACCAAACCCGTCCGCGGGGCGATTGATGCCGCGGACCCACAGCAGCTTGCACAGGAGTTTCCTGATGTCGTAGTTGATCGAAGCGGAGAATAGAAAGCTACCGGTGGTCGCACAAATGGATTAGAATAGGCCCATGAAACAAGAGGTCGTTTCAATCTCGAAAGGGGATGGGCGGGAATAAAGAACGGCGAGTTGATGAAACTTGCCGCGAGTGAATTTGACGTTTCGTCACTGTCGATCGAAACCTCTCTTTTCAGCAAAATCTGCCAGTTTACGATATCGCTGTTGTTGTCTTGTACGCTGTTAGCAACAGGCGACAAGACCTGGACCCGCTGATCCCGCAATTAATTTCCGCACTTCCGATAGCGGCCCGCGGAACAGTGACCACCGTCACAAATTCCTCTCAATAAACTCCGTCATCATCGTGTACATATGGTGCTGCTGGGCGGGGTTTACGATGCCGTGGCGTTGGCCGGGGTAGAGCATAAAGGCGAACTGGTGGCCGTGCTTCTGCAGCTCATTCATTAGCCGCACTGTGTTCTGCTGGTGCACGTTCTCGTCGATCATCCCGTGTATTAGCAATATCCGGCCGTGCAGATTCTTCGCCGCGTTCAGCACTGACGTTCTGTCGTACCCTTCCGGGTTCTTCTGCGGTGTCGACATGTAACGCTCGGTGTAGATCGAATCATACAGCCGCCAATCTGTTACCGAACCGCCGGCGATCCCGGCCTTAAACAGCTTGCTGTGCGTCATCGCAAAGCTCGTCGTAAAACCACCGTAGCTCCAGCCCCAAATGCCGATGCGCTCGCCGTCAACATACGGCAACGACTTCAGATAATTCACCCCATCCTCGATGTCGCGCAACTCCAGCGGCCCCATCGTCTTATAAAGGGGCCAGACGGACTCCTCGCCCTTCCCACTCGCCGTGCGGTTGTCGCAGATCCAGATGATGTAACCTTTTTGCGCCATCATCTGGTGCCACATATATCGGTTTGCGCCCCAGCTATCGCGCACCGCCGGTGCGTGCGGCCCTGCGTACGTATATTGCAGCACCGGATATTTCTTCGACGGGTCAAAATCCGGCGGCCTAATCATCATCGCCTCCATCTCGAACCCATCGCGCGTCTTGACGGTCATAAACTCGGGCGTGCCCAGCTTGAATTCCTTCAGCACCGGAACCGGGTTGTCGTTGATCACCCGCGTCAAACTGCCGTCGGCCTTCATGAGCCGCTGCTGCTGCGGATTATTAACGTCGCTCCATCCGTGAACGAACATCGTAAAATCTGAGTTGAACGACGCCGAGTGCGACCCATCGCCCGTCGTCAGCCGCTGTATCTCACCGCCCTTAAGCGGTACGCGGTAGATGTTCTCGGCGATGTGACTATCTTTCGTCGCCGAAAAGTACGCAAAACCCGAAGCCTCGTCTATCCCATGAAAACTGCGCACCTCCCAGTCGCCGTCCGTCAATTGCCTTATCAGCTTTCCGCCGCGGTCATAATGATAAAGGTGCTTCCACCCATTCCGCGCCGATTGCCAGATCGCAGAGCCGTCCTTCAAAAACGCGGGGTTGTCATAAACCTCGACCCATGCCGGCGTCGTTTCGGTGAAAAGCTTCTGCGTTTTGCCGTCGAGCCCTGCCGAGTTTATGTCCAGGAACGTCTGCTCGCGGTTGAGTGCCTGAAAGATGACGTTGCGGCTATCCGGCGCCCACGCCACGCGGCCAATGAGCACGTCGTCGGGCTGATATCGGCTCAGATCCACGAACTGCACCGCATCGCCGATCCGCTGCACGCTCGCCGGTAAACGGTCGCCGATCACGGGTATCCGCCCCGGGCTCGGAATCACGCTGGTACGCGAAATATCCGCGATGCCTATCCGCACGAGCGGGTTCGGGTCGCCCGCCTTCGGATAGTTCACGGACTCGATAACCTGCGGCTGCACCGCGTCGTTGGTTACCACGAACTTGGGCACCGGAGCATCATCCAGCCGCAAAAATGCGATCCTGCTCGAATCCGGCGACCACCAATAACCGCGCCGGCGGCCGCGTCCGTAAAGCTCCTCTTCATAAACCCAAACGAGAATACCGTTGTGCACGGTCACGCTGCCGTCGCGCGTCAACTGCCGTGTCTCGCCGGATGCGATCTCTGTCACATAAAGGTTGTTCTCACGTACAAAGCTGACCCATCTGCCGTCGGGGCTAAAATCCGCCTCAAGCTCGCGCTCTGGCGTATTTGTCAGCCGCTTCAACGACCCGCCGCGTACGTCATATACCCATATGTCGTTCGCATGGTCCAGCAAAATCGCCGATTCATCCTCGCTAAATCTCAGCGCGATCGAATTCGCCAACCTATCCGCCTCGCGTGCACCGATCCCCGCCACAGTCGAAAGCGCATTCACAAATCGCTGCGTGTCGTAATAGGGCCGCACCTCATTGCCGGTCGCGGCGTCCACCCTGACCAGCCGCCCTTCGCGGACCATCTTGAAAGACCGCCCGTCCGGTGCCCACACCAGCCGCGAAGGGCTACCGCCAAACGCAACGCGCTTGCTCATTTCGGGATGAAAAATATCATCGACCGTGAGCATTCGCTCCTGCCCATACGCCGCCGAAACCGAAACGAGAACGACCCACAACAGCAGTAACTTTTTCATATATTTTGTATTTGAGGAGTAGTCAGCTTTTGTTCGCAAGTATAAACCAAGAGGGAATGCGACCGCTAATTCGCGTTTTGAACGCGCGGACAAATGCGTGTATTATTTTCGCGAAACATTTGCACCCGCCGCCCTAAGGAAGAAAATTTTATGGACCCGACAGCATCCGCTCCGAACCGGAATATCGATCGCCGCATTTACGCGCTTGTCGCGATAGGATTTGTCCTGCTTACCTTCGCCGGTTTTGCCCGCACCTATTACCTGCGGGGCATCGTCACGTCGCACGAGATCTCAACGCTCGTCCACCTTCACGGCATAACGATGACGGCATGGGTGATGCTCTTTGTCACGCAGGTCTTTCTCATCTCGAGCAAACGCGTAAAGCTGCACATGCAGCTCGGCATCGCCGGCATCGCACTCGCAGCTTTACTCGTGATCGTGGGTTATTTTACGTCGATCACAGCGGCTCGCGTCGGGACGCCATCGGCACCACCGGACATTCCGAACCTCGTATTCCTTATCGTCCCGCTCGGAGATCTGGTGATGTTCGTGCTCTTTTTTGGCGCCGCAGTTTACTACCGCAAAAAGGCCGCGAACCATAAGCGCCTGATGCTGCTCACCGTCATCACGCTCCTCCCGCCCGCGATCGCCCGCATCCCGATCGAATCGCTCCAATCGCTCGGCCCGCTCTGGTTCTACGGGTTCCCAGACGCAATCCTGCTCGGCCTGCTCGCGTTCGACACCTGGTACAACCGCCGGCTAAACAAGATCTTCGCCATCGGCACCGTCCTCCTCATCGCATCACACCCACTGCGACTCATCTTCGGCGGCACCGAACTATGGCAAAACTTCGCCGCCTGGCTGGTTGGCTGAGCCGGAGCCGGATATTTAGGATCGCTGTCGGACGATTAGGAAAAGTATGAACATCCCCGCGATTCCCAACGGCGTGACGATGGCCGTGAAGAAGAGGTAAATACTCTCGATACCGAGATACTCTCGAAGTCTCATGGCAAACACCACGATCAGGCCGAGGTACAATCCGAAAAAAACATAAACGGCCCGCGTTAAGCTATCGTCCCGGCTCGATCTATACAGTAGCGATAAGGCACCACCTAGCGCATAAGACATGACCCATACCCACGCGGTATAATCCCCTGTGATCTCACGATGAATCATCGAGGCCGTTCCTCCGACCGATGAAAGAATCAACCCTCGCCAAAGGATTACGGTAATCAGGTCAGATCCTTGTAACTTTTCCATTCGCAATGCCCCCAGGCAAAATAACCCTCTTCTATTCGGCTCTTCAAGTTGTAATCGATTTGCTCCATCTTGAACGTTGCCCATGCAATTCTCTCTACAAGACGTCGGGTGATCGCTACCCCCCAACTTGATAGTGCCTGACGTGCCCCAAGGCCGACAATCAACCAGAACTCTACGCTACACTCGCCGAAATCTGTGATGCGCGGGGGGTTGGTTGTGGTGGCACCGCTCGGCATCGCGGCAACCCCGCCCTCGGCAGCCAAACCCAACGCGAACACGAATAAGCCCGCCTCTTCGCCGACCGCCTCCGCCGCTCCGTCCTCCCCAACATCGAAGTTGAACTTCACGATCTTTCACCGTCGTTAAGACGTCAGAATCCTTGGAGCACCGTCGCACCCGATTTAGATAATCGACGAGTTCACGAATGCGTAAAGAACGCTACCCCAGAAAAAACAGAACCAGATCGCCGTCAATACAAAATCCAAAATCAGGATCGATTGTTTGCCCGATGGAACCCCTTTGCGAAGGCTTTCAACGGTTAGGATTAACGGCAAAACGATGGTCGAGGCCATTCGAAAAAGGACGTCCCATCCATAGTTGGTCGGGATTATACCCATCATTGCACGGAAATAGGTAGTTGATAATGTCGCCATCAGAAAATCCGCGATTAATACAAGCGTAATTCCACGAATTAGGAGCCTTAAAAGGCTTTGGAAACTCAATCGTTCCAGATTTGCCGGATTGTTTGTTTTAATCTGAGTCTCCCGACTCGCAAATCTATTTATTTCCATAATATTTATTCACGTTATGTACTAATTTATCTAAAGTATGTCTCTAAACCGTTACCGCCGCTTGATACATTGTGCGATCAGCGGCCGAGGGAAATTACCCTCACGCTTATGCAAATTTAATCTTTCCCGGCTGCGAATCAGTAGCCGTAAAGGAGATCGTTGCGGGATGAAGCACATAAAACTAATGTCATGTCTGCGATTCGCGATACGGTTGCTGGCGTGCGGCGTGTCCGGGTCTGTGATGCGCAGAAGGTTGGTTGTGGTAGCACCGCCCGGCATCGCGGCAGCCCCGCCGTCGGGGGTCATCGCCTTACATTAGAGATTTTACAACAGGTTCAGGAAATGCGTGCTGAAATCTTACGGACCGCACCTTTTCTGTCATAGTCCGCGGCTTTTTTCTCTGGCTGTGCAGTTTTTTTCTCTGGCTGCGCAGGTTTTTTCTCTGGCTGCGCAGTCTTTTTCTCTGGCTGTGCAATTTTTTTCTATGGCTGCGCAACTTTTTTCTCTGGCTGTGCAGTTTTTTTCTATGGCTGCGCGACTTTTTTCTCTGAATGCGCAGTTTTTTCTCGGGCTGTACGAGTTTTTTCTGTAGCTGAATTGATCGACTTTCCAGGCGTTTAACCGAAATTCGGGCGTGAGCGGCGTTGAGCCTGTGATCTAAGTGCTTGCAATACAATGACTTATAAAATAAGGGATAAAACTCAACAAAAGATGTACAACATTGTTGACATTTCTATGGAAATTTACTAGTATTAGTCATAAGGGCACTCCGAACGCCTACCTTATAGTTCAAAAAAAATACTAAGGAGTATAAATTTCATCGTTATGGCTATCAAAGCTAAACCAACGTCAGAGGCCAAATGGTCTCTCTTCCTAAACAATCTCTCCGAGAAACTCCCGCAATACAGCGCCGGCTTGGGTGTTTCCGCTGCAGATCTCGCAATGCTCGCGGCAATCGCGGCAAATTTTACCTACCTGGTCAACTACACAGCTCAGTTGAAAGACGCGGTAGACTCATACTTCCGCTATAAGCAGCAGATGATGAAGGGTGCGTTAGGGTCCGAGCCGACCCCGCCGGTACTTCCGAGCTGCAACCTGCCCGAGGCAGGTATGCGTGGAATGATTCGCTGGGTTCTTCTCCTGGTTCGGCGGATCGAGGCGTCGCCCGGTTTCACTGAGCAGATCGGTGACGACCTGGGCCTGATCGTTATCAATCCCGGACCGAGCCCGGATATTGTTCTCATCCCGAGCCTTCGCTTCCAGTCCGAGCCCGACGGCATCGTGATCACGAAGTACGGTAAGAAGAAACAGACGGGCCTTCGTTTGGAATACAAGCTGGTTGACGAAGCCGAATGGATCCACCTTGGTGACTTCACCCGCGCGACCATCGCCCAGCAGCTTCCCGCGAACCTCCGACAGCGTCCCGAGATGCTGAACTATCGAGGCCGTCTTCTCAAGAACGACGTCCCCGTCGGAGAATATTCACCTGTCTATACGGTTATCACAAGGCCGTAGCAACCAACCGATCTGGCGGCCGACATTCGCTCGCGCCCGTTCACGTTCGACAACCAAGTTCGGAACCCCCAATGGACGCTTCGGCGTCCTTTATCTTAGCTCAGCGTTTTAGGGTGCCAAGGTACTCACGCGAACATCCTTGCGATGCTGATAGCTGACAAATAGTCGACCCTTCCCACTTGCACAAAACCTACAGAGAGCTGCTCATTCTGGGCAGCTCTCTGTCCCGTTACGATGGCCTTCGGCTTCCATCCCTCGCGGAATCATCCGGGTAGAGGCGTGATAGAATGGGACCATGGCAAGGGATCTTGTTCGCGAGTATTTGGCTTATGTTCGGGTTGAGAAGGGGCTCGCGAAGAACTCTTTGGAGGCTTATGGGCGGGATCTTGGGAAGCTCGCGGTGTGGGCGGAGAAGAATGGTGTTAGGTTGCTAGAGTTGACTACGCAGGACCTTCGCGAGTGGCTTATGGATCTTTCTTATACGGGGCTTGCGGAGAGTTCGAAGCTGCGTCTGATCAGCGCGGCGCGGGGGTTCTTTAAGTTCCTGATGACAGAGGGACACGCGGAGACGAACCCGGCGGAAGAGCTTGCGACGTTGAAGAAGTCGCAATATCTGCCGCGATTCTTAAATAGTGCCGAGATCGAGGAGTTTTTGCGGCAGCCGGATGTATCGACGGAGACGGGGCTGCGGGATCGGGCGATTGTTGAATTGATGTACGCATGCGGGTTGCGGGTTTCAGAGGTTGTGGACCTGCGAGTGCGGGATGTTGATACGGATGCGGGAATCGTGACCTGCACGGGTAAGGGAAGCAAGACGCGTCGGGTTCCGGTGGGCGAAAGCGCGGTTGAGTGGGTAAAGAGTTATCTCGCCGGGCGGGCGAAAATCGAGAACGTTGGGGTCGAGAACTTGTTTGTCACGCCCGCGGGACGGCCGATGAACCGGCAGCAGATACATAAGATGATCAAAAGTTACGGGGCCGCCTGCGGGTTTGAGGGCGTTTCGCCGCATACTCTACGGCATACGTTTGCGACGCATCTGGTTCAAAATAGCGCAGATATCCGATCAGTTCAGCAGATGTTGGGGCACGCTGATATTTCGACAACGCAGATCTACACGCACATGACGGACGCCCACCTTAAGGCCGCGTACGAAAAGTTTCATCCCAGATCGGGAGAAAAATAGAAAAAGCACGCTGAGAGCTTGCAAGTCTTGCAGGTCTTGGTTAATATTGGAAATTTGCTAATTGGCTCAAAAAGCCGGTAAGGCATAGGTGAAAATGACTGCATGGGTGGTCGAGTGGTTAATGGCACCGGGCTGTAAACCCGGCCGGCGAGAGCCGTACGTAGGTTCGAATCCTACCCCATGCACCATGAGCGGGAGTAGCTCAGTTGGTAGAGCGTCAGCCTTCCAAGCTGAATGTCGCGAGTTCGAGTCTCGTCTCCCGCTCCATTCTTATTTTCTGAGTTTGCCCAAGTAGCTCAGGGGTAGAGCGCATCCTTGGTAAGGATGAGGTCGCGGGTTCAAATCCCGCCTTGGGCTCCATGAGTTATTGAGCAGCTTTAGTTAAAGATAAATTAATTTCGAGGCATATAAAGAATGAGTAAGGAAAAATTCGACCGCAGTAAGCCGCATGTGAATATAGGGACGATCGGGCACGTTGATCATGGTAAGACGACGTTGACGGCGGCGATCACTAAGGTGATGTCAAAGCACAACCCGAAGATGATCGTGCGAGCATTTGATTCGATCGACAACGCACCGGAAGAGAAAGCGCGTGGTATCACAATCGCGACGGCACACGTTGAGTATGAGACGGCTAACCGCCACTATGCACACGTTGACTGCCCGGGCCACGCTGACTATGTGAAGAACATGATCACTGGAGCGGCACAGATGGACGGAGCTATCCTGGTGGTCGCATCGACTGACGGCCCGATGCCGCAGACGCGTGAACACATCCTGCTCGCACGTCAGGTGGGTGTGCCTTCGATGGTCGTGTTCATGAACAAGGTCGATATGGTCGATGACGCCGAGTTGCTCGAACTGGTTGAGATGGAGATCCGTGAGCTTCTGTCGAGCTATGAGTTCCCGGGAGATGACATTCCTGTTGTTCAGGGTTCGGCACTCAAAGCACTCGAAGGCGACGCAGCGTGGGAAGGAAAGATCGATGAGCTGATGCAGGCCGTGGATGACTACATCCCGACCCCCGCACGCGAAATGGACAAGCCGTTCCTGATGCCGGTCGAGGACATCTTCACGATCCAGGGCCGCGGAACTGTTGCCACGGGAAGGATCGAACGCGGACAGATCAACGTCAACGAACCGGTAGAGATCGTGGGCATCAAAGACACACGCAACTCGGTCGTTACAGGCGTCGAGATGTTCAAGAAGCTGCTTGATTCGGGAATGGCGGGCGACAACGTCGGGCTGCTGCTCCGCGGTGTTGAGCGAAAAGAGATCGAACGCGGACAGGTCATCGCAAAGCCGGGCTCGATCACGCCGCACACCAAGTTCAAGGCTGAGGCATACGTG
>JBGSXX010000023.1:0-242484 GCA_041751195.1 Pyrinomonadaceae bacterium
GTTTTTCGTGCCTCATTACTTCGGTGTTGGAACAAACAATGAAGGGTTGATTGGTGTCGGACCGCGCAGTATGAATCGACCGGTGTCAGGTATGCGATTCTGCGATATTCTATTTTTTATAGGTTGGTTGCGGTAGCACCGTCCGGCATTGCGGCAACCCCGCCCTTGGCGGCCAAACCCAACGCGACCACGAAGAAGCCCGCCTCTTCGCCGACCGTCTCCGCCGCTCCGTCCTCCCCAGCATCGAAGACGAACTCAGCGACCTTTAACCTCCGCCCCCCCCTTCTGACTGGGCTGGAGCATTGAGTTGAACTGCGTCGATTCCCAGCGACCGTTGCCAAGCTGCATTGAGGTGACGGCACCGGCGGCGTTGAACGAGAAGTGCTGCGCGTAGTTCCACACGCCTGCCTGCGACGTGCAATCGTAGTACATCGCCGCCGAAGTCCTCACCGCCACTCGAAAGTCCCGCGGTAGACCGAACCACGACTCGCAGCTGCAACGAAAGTTCGAGCAGGTCAAGCTCCTCCCCCGCGAAAAGCAAAAGTTCGTCCTCCAATTCCTCGACACCGTTTTGGAAAGCACCCAGCAAAAGAAGTGAACATTCCCCACGCCTCGTACGTCAAGGTTTTTTCTTACGCGGCAACGGTGGGTCAATATTCGGACTATCAGTCACTTTAGGCAGTGCCCGCCTAACCTCAATCTGATGAGGCGGCATAAAGATGGGCAACAACTCGTCGGCGGGAGCATCGTCCGGCATAAGTTTGAAAGTGAAAGTAAGGCGGACCGTTCTCGTTTTTGCATCTTCGGGAGTGAATATCCAGCGCCGAGCGCTTTTCTCGGCCGCCGCACCTAAAAGCCGGATTCCTTCTACGGTCCGCGCCGACGTAACCTTGCCGCTGGAATCAACTTCCGCTTCAACGATAACGCTGCCGCTCGCTCGCGCAGCAACAGCAACAGTTGGATAGATAGCTGAATATGCCTGAACAACCTGCGGGCCTTCACCTTGTGCAGAGGCCCTGATTGACAACATAGCGAAAAAGAACAGTAAGACCAGAAGATTCAGCTTCATTTTAAGGGTTTCTCCGTGTAGATTTGTATTCCCGGTTTTTCAGGAGTCAGCTTATACAGCTTATTCGATTTGCAGAATCGACCGGTGTCAGGTATGCGATTCTGCGATATTTTATTTTTTATAGGTTGATTGCGGTAGCACCGTCAGGCGTCGCAGAAAACCCGCCCTCGGTGGTCATCGCCTTTTATCTAGATTTTACATCAGGTGCGGGGAAATGGTGCAGGGAAATTGGGGGATCGGGGTTGGCTAGTTGGGGTTTGGGTAGTTAGATCCGTCTGCGGGGAGCCATATGTTTTTAGAAAGGTGCCCCGATAGTGAATTGAGCCCCGTAGGGGCGACACTTCGGCCGCTCCTACGGAGCTTAAGAGGGGAATAGGTTTACGGGCTACTACAAACTGTCTGCACCTACGGAGCTTAAGAAGAGCGGATGGCTTTGGCGACTCCGAGATGCTAAATGGCAACCCCGAGATGATCATCTCGTACTGCCAGACGCCATCTAGTAACTGCTAGACGCCATCTAGTAACTGCCAGATGGTCATCTCGTAACTGTGAGACGGTCATCTCGCAGTCGTGATACGGCCATGCGCAACTGTCTCATTAGCACCGATCTGAAACGAAATGCCCAAAAATATTTTTCGCGTTCCCGCTGCAGGGAGCGGACAAACGTCTCGCAACTATCTGTGTTCACGTGAGTTAAACACATCGCGGTAGTGTTACACATCTGTAAACTTCTCTCTTGATTTTTTTCGAAGGATGGTTTTATAATTATTTTTGTCGGGCGACGTGCCCGGCTCTCCTGACAGGAGATCCCCGCCTTTTGGAGCTTGGCAGCGCCCTCCTCACAGGTTCATAACAATCCACTTCTAACAAGATCTACTGATCGCACCCCTCCTCGGAATACTTGTGCGCGCCTTCCACGGAGTTGTAGCTAAAATAATGAGAATTAAATATCAGGTAAAACCTTTTCCGGACCGACTTCCGGAGATCAACAATCACTTACAGACCCGAAAAGAGTATATGCCGACCTATGGCACCTCGCTTGGGTTTTCGGCTCAAGAGATCGCAGACTTGGCTGCGGACACGGATAACTTTGCCTATCTGGTGAGCATTCAGCAGGTGGTCGAAGACAGCATTGCTTCGTACGCGGCGTGGCGTCGTGCGATGATCTGGGGCGCTCCCGAGGAATTGCCGGCAGCACCGCCGTTCGTTGCGGTCAATACGCCTGAGGCGACCCTTGGCGGCATCGTCGCCCGCGGACGTGCAGCACAGCAGCGCATACGCCGTGCGCCGGCGTTTACGAACATAATCGGCGAAGCTTTCGGCATACTCGTCGCTTATCCGTCGCCGCCTACGCCGGAATCGTTCGTTCCGAAGGTCACGCTCAAGGCTCTGTCGGGCGGCCACGTCCAGGGCAAATGGGTCAGGTCCGGTTTTGAGGCCATCCGTATGGAATGGCGTCCGGCCGGCGATACGATCTGGAGGCCCGCCGGAGTTTACACCGCTTCGCCCGCCATTCTGGAACACGAGGCGGACCAAGCCCCCGCTCCCCAGGTGCGCGAGTACCGCGGCGTTATGATCGAGAAGAACCTCCCGGTCAGCCAGTGGTCTCCGATACTGACGGTTGTTACGACTCCGTAACAGATTTTACGGCGGAGCCCGTTCCCTTAGGGACGGGCTCATTCTTCGGGTTCCTAGACTTTCTGAATGCGGAGGATGTAGCTGCCGACGTTTAGGTTGGTGCCGGGGGTCAGGGGGACGCGTTGGCCGATGGGGAGTTCGTATTGGCCGATGACGGCGGGGTTGCGGCCTTCGTTGATTATCCAGAAGGCACCGACGCCGTCGGTGATGATGAGAAGGTGTCGGCGGCTGATCTCGGCGTCGCCGGCGAGGGGGATGTCGACGGGTTTTGACTTGGAACCGCGTCCGACGGTGGTCTCTTTGTTAAAGATGGGAACAACGTTCTGCCGAACTCCGCCCTGCCAGATCTCAAGCCGGTAAAGTTCCTGCACGCGTTTGCGTACGGTGGTCATCACCTCTTCTTCCTCTGACGGCATCGCGACCGCACGAGGGATGCTGCCGGTCGTCGGCGGCGATTGCGACGCGGGTTTATATTGTGTGAAGTTCGGCGCCTGTTGATGGGTCGGCGGCGAATACGGCCGCTCGGAACCCGAAAGCGGAGACGAAGGGTTTGCCCGCCGCTGCGTCTGCGCGGGCGGTTGAGCGGGCGGCGCAGTTTGGGCGGGTTGCTTTGGTTTGGGCCGGGCTAGAACGCCGGTCTTGTTGCTCGAGCTTTCTTCCCAACTGTGCTGCACGCGGACCTCGCCGCGTTCCAGCGTTCCGTCAACGCGGAGCTCGAGCACGAACGATTTTGTCTCCAGCTTTTTCTTGCCGGCGATCTCTTTCGCACGCTCGGCAAGGATGTGATAGAGCCCCTGTTCCAGCCCGCGGCGTTTTATCCCCTGCCAGTCCTTGTCGTCGTCGGCGCTCAAAAAGATCGTGTACTCCGTTGGGATGATCGTCGTGCCCTGGGGCAGCGGGAGGATCTCTTTCTGCATTACCGCCTCGACCGCGCGGGCTATCTTTACAATGAACTCCTCGGCATCGCTCCGCGGTTTCACCTGGGCGTCGCGTGCCGCCTCTTCCAGTACAAGCTCGGCCGTTTCGCCGTCGATCCATCGTCTAACTTTGTCGAGTATGCTCAAATTCCCTTCCTCTCTCGCTCCTATTCGCCCTCAAGGTCCACATAGCGGCCGCTAAGCCAGCCGCGCGTCGTCGTCAGCGGCGTGCTGCGTTCGCGGCCCTGCTGCACGACATCAACTTGATACCAGTTATTTTCGATACTTACAATCCGCACGCGGGAGTTTCGCGTGACCACCCCGAGCGGTTCGTTGTTGGCCGACGGCCCGGGACGCAGGTTGACGTCCGTGTTCGTCGTGCCAAAACGCGCCGATGCGAACGGGTTCGTAACCTGCGGCAGAACGCCGATACCGCGTAGGTACACCGACGTTCCGTAAAGCACGCCCGCGAACAGCACCAGCAGCACCGCGAATGTCGCAAGCTTGCGAAGCACGCCGCGCTTTTTGCGTACGGGCGGTGCGGGGACCGGCTCGACGAACACGGGTGCTGGCGACGATTGCTCGAGTGGCTGGGGATTCGGCTGCGGAGTCGGCCAGTGGTCCTCTACCCGCGGCATGGGCCGGTAAACGGGCGGTGCGGGGTCACGCCGGGGCAACGCGTGCGCACGAAGCGGAGCGGTCACGACGCTCGCTCGGCGGCCCGGAAGCTTTAGTTCGCGCGAGGTGTTAAATCTCGGCTCCTGCGGCGCAAGCGGCGAATAGCCCTTCGACACGCTCGGCTGCGGCAGTTCGTCGATCCGCGGTCGAACGTGCGTCGTCGTCTCAGCCTCGGCGATCAGCCGTCGGACCTCTTCGAGATCGGCCCAAAATTCATCTATCGTCTGGTGACGCTCACCGGGTTCGTCCAGCGTCGCTTTGTTCAGCACGCGCTTCAGCGGATCGGCCCATTCCTCGTTGCGAACTGAGATCGGCAGGTCGGTGATAGGGTTGTTGGCATAGAAACGCGGGGCCTCGCCGGTCATCAGCGTGTACGCCGTCTTCGCCAGCGAATAAATGTCGGCCGCAGGCGTCAGCCGTCCGCTGCCCTCATCCGCGCCCGCACCAACGGCAAGCGGGCTGTGCTCGGGCGGTGCATAGATGTTGGTGCCGACGCGCGTGATGGGGGCATCAGATTGGTGAACGCGTGCGACGCCAAAATCGGCGATCTTCACCACGCTTCGGTCCTTATTAAGCAAAAGGTTCTGCGGTTTGATATCACGGTGGATGATGTCGTGCCGGTGCGCGTGCCGCAGCCCCGCACATACCTGCTCGATATAACCGAGCGCCGTCTTGGGCGTGATCGTCCGTTCCCGCCAAGCCTTGTGCAAGTCGCCGCCCTCAAGGTATTCGAGCACGAGATAGTGGAACATCGTTCCTTCCAGGTCGCGGGCGGTGCCGTGGCCGAGGCGGCTGATGATGTTAGGGTGGCGTACGCGGTCGAGCGCTATTGCTTCGTTCTGAAAGTTTTCGACAAGGGTGCGTTCAAGCTCGGGGTCGAGATCATCTTGAAGAAAGACATTAAGCGCCTTGATGACGACATTATGGTGCGGCGAGTGCGGCGACGCCAGCGTGTCGCGTGCGACAAAGATCTCGGCATAACTGCCGCGGCCGAGTTGACGCTCAACGTCGTAACGTTTGTCCAGCCTGCAGTTATCTAAAGAAAGCTCACGCATCGCATTGGGAACCGTAACCGGAGAGACACACTTCGTAAATACTTACGACATTATAACGGTAAAGTTCGGAAAAGACATTACGCCCGCCGACGTCGAATTTGTTTTGAATTGCTCCCCGCTTTAGATAGAATGGCAACAAATCGGCTCCACCGCCGTTAATCTATTTGATGCCCGAAAACGCTTCGCCAAAACAGAAAACGATGTCGGCCGATTGGTTCGTGCAAGGTGCGCTCACGCGCATCGGCGACATCTTTGACCGTTTGACGGGGCGAGGGTGGAAACCATCGAGCAGTTTGGCGACCAGCCAGTTGATCGAGAAGATGAAGGAGCTGCTCGACGCCGAGGCACGGACGAACGGCGGCCAGCGCAAGTTCGTCCCGCACAACATCGGGCTGCGGATGCAGTGGGACAAGTTCTCGACCGACTCAGAGGAAGCGTTGGAAAAGCTTCGGCACGAGTTCCTGACCGCCGCGGTCGATCACATCAACGACCGACACTATTACACCAAGGCTCCGCTCAACGTTGAGATAAGGCCGGATTATTTTACGTCCGGGGTTAAGCTGCTGGTCAGCTTTGAGAAATTCTCTGAGGACGAAGCCGAGACTGCGATAAACGTTTCGGCCGCCACCGACGGCGACGAACCTGCTTTGGATGACGAAGGTACGGCGGTCGCCTCTGCCACGGTTGATGCCGTCGCTACGTTTTCGGTGAACGGACAAGAGTTGACGCGTCGCCTGCGTTTTGCACGGGGCACACGGGTCAGCGTGGGGCGAACGAAAGAGAACGATTTGGCGATCGACGACATCTCAATATCTAAGTTTCACGCGACGCTTATGATGAACGCCGACCGGCGTCTGGTAGTCGCCGACACGGGCTCTACCAACGGAACATTCATCAACGGCGAGCGTATCTCATATGGGAAGGCGATAGAGTTGGGCGAGGGAGACAGGATCAAGTTCGGCGCGATCGGCGTAAGGTTCGATATCGCCGCTGACGAACCCGAATCGCCTGCCGCTGCCGACGAATAGCTCTCCGCCGCTGCTGCATTTTATGCTTTTCGCTCTGCTGCAAATCGACTGGGACAAGCTTCGCCCCGAATACCTTTTCGGCGGGCAAGTTTTGGAACGCACACCCGCGGGGCTGAGCATCCTCTATATCATCGCTATCGGCGTCCTGATCGGCTTTCTATTCCTCACGTTTATCGACAACTTTAAGCGACCGAAGTTCCTTTTCGAACACGACCTGCCGCGCGAGGTGAAACGTCGCCTGACGCAGACCGTCGCGAATCGAAGCATACGCATCTGGCAGGGCGTGTTTGTCGTTCTCGCGATGGCGGTATTCGGCTTTCAGGTTTACTGGGTGTACTTCGCCGGCGACGCGAACGAGCAATTTCAGGCTTTGGCTTACAAGGACTTGCGTAACCGCCGCGTCGCTGCTGCGAACCTGCGCGGGTGGATGCTTGACCGCAGCGGCGAACTCGGCAGCGCCCTCGCCTATTACAAAGTGGACGGCGACGGCACCGTGATTCGATCCTACGCCCTCGAAAAGGAGATGGCACACCTGCTCGGAACCGAACGCGGCACGCCGGGCCTCGAACGCACGCTCTACACACGTGGGTTTGAGCCAATGCCCGAGGCGTGGGAGGTGCTTACCCGCATTCGTCGGCCTGAGGAAGAAAACCGCGACGTTCGCGTGACCATTCATCGCGACCTGCAGGCGTTCGTTGCAAAGCAGCTTGAGGGCCGCAGCGGGTCGATCGTCGTGCTTGACCCGCAAACTGGGGACATCCTCGCGATGTATTCGAACCCGTCCTTCAACCTCGCCGAAGCACAGAACCTCGAGACCTATCTCGAACTTGAGGGGAACAAAAAGGACAAGCCGCTGCTGAACCGCTCGACGCGCGAGTTTTACGTTCCCGGTTCGACGTTCAAGCTTTTCACGGTGATCTCAGCATTCCGCGCGAATCGGCAGAACGCAGTTTTCCCGAGCTTCGCCGACGGTTTCCGCCCTACACGCACTAGCCTGCCGATCGTTGATTCGACGCAAACGCGAACCGCCGGCGGTGCCGTCAGCGGTGCGTGCAGTGGCGGTTGCCAACCGAAGGATATTACGACGGCGTTCAAGGTTTCGAGCAATCAGTATTTCGCACAACTGGCCATCGGCCTGGGACGTGAGCGTTTACGCGAGACCGCTTTGCAGATGGGGATCGCACCGGTTGAAACGCCCGCCGAGGCGTTGGTGCAGGGATTCTTCCCTCAGGTGTTCGCCGCAAGCACTTCGGCTATCTCAAATGCGATGGCGCCGCAGCGTTCGACTATGGTCACGGGGCCCGAGATCTCCGCCTTCGACATAGGGCTTGAGGGCATGGGACAGGGCTATGCCGGGCAGATGACGCCGCTCCAGATGGCGATGATCGCCGCCGTGCCGGGCAATATGGAAGGCAAGCTGATGAAGCCTCGGATCGAGCTTGATCATCCGCCTGAGATGTTCTCGCAAGTGCTTTCGCCGCAGCAGGCAGCCGCCGTCCGCCAGATAATGTCCACCGTGACCGAAGAGCCCGGCGGAACGGGGACAGTTATCGCGTCGCGTCTTTCGGGCACCGGCATCCGCACCGGCGGCAAGACCGGCACCGCTGAGAAGGAAACGCTTTTATACGACGAGAAGACCGGCAAGCTCCGCACGCAGAAGAAAAAACGCCGCAACGCCGAAGGCGAATGGGTCGATTACGATGCTCCGATGATGTACCGCCGTTCGGATAGCTGGTTTATCAGCATCGCACCGCTCGAACGGCCGCGACTTGCGATAGCCGTCGTTGTCGAAGGCGGCGGATATGGTTCACGCACGGCAGCTCCGATGGCTGCGGACCTTATATTAAAGGCACGCGAACTCGGCCTGCTCGGCGATGAATATAAGCCGAAAGCAAAGCCGCCTGCATCGGCAAAACCTGCCCCGGCCAAGCGTAGATAGAACGTGAAGAACAGAACGTCGTCACATTTCTTTATCCTTGTACTGATCGTCATCGTGACGGCCATCTCGCACTATTCCATTTATTACGGCGGGCTCATCCGCGGCTTTGAAACATCATATCCGTCGGCCGTCCGAAACATTCTGCTTCTCTCAATTCTCGCTGTGGTGCCGCTCTTTCTCAAGAAATTCGGTGGTTACCGCGGTAACTGGACGCTGTATACGACCGCCGTGCTGCTGTTCTCGATCGGCCTCACTGTTCAATACCGTCTATTCACCGACCCCGAATACATCTCGCGGCAAGACAAGGCCGAGGCTCGACAGGCCAAGATCCGCACGCTTCAGATGCACTATGTGCAGGAGAATTATTCCGCAGAAAAGAAGCGGATGATGGGCCTGCCGGCGACGGAACCCGCACCCGTTGACCTTTCGGAATTGACGCCGCGCCCATCTGACGAGACTGTAATGGCAGTCGCTTTCTCTGGCAAGACCATCACGCCGTTGCTGGGCATTGCAGGGCTGATTGGCGCGCTGTTCTTGATACGCCGCGAACGCGTACTCGAACTGCTGCAGCAGAATGGGTTCCTCATTGTTCTACTCACGCTGGTGCCGTTGATCATCGCAGCCATCACCTCGCAGGCGGGTAAATCCATTGGTAACATGACACCATGGGAGCTTGCCAAGATCCCATTCCTCATCGGCTTCGCGGCGATACTAGCCGCGCTCTACAAAAATCTCGCCCGCACCTATTGGGGCCTTCCGCGGGCTAAGGATGTTCTGCCGCTGATATTCATGGCGTCGCTTCCCTTTTTCCCGTTCTTTGTGCTGAAAGATTTCGGGCAGATGATGGTTTTCAGCGGTGTTTACGCAACGCTTTACCTTATCGCGGTTCGCCGGTTCTCGCAGCGTTTCGTACTCGTCGGCAGCGTGCTCTTCGTCGCCGCAGTGCTGGTGGTTAGTGCGTTGCCGGAGAATACTCAACGCAACGTACCACTGCTGTCGACTGTCGCGTCCCCTGTGAAGAAGGTTCTGCCGGATCGCATCCAGCAGCGCTTTCACCTGTGGCTCGATGGATTCTCGCCGCCGCCGCCCGAGACAGAATGGTGGAAGTCTGATTATGATGCCTACTTCAAACGACTGGTGCAGCGCGATCCGGGGCTGCCGGCGCTGATCGAACAGGACCCGAACCTTGAGCGGACGATCAACGTCGACGCATGGTTCGACATCCTTGCATTTCAACCGGCGCAGGCAACTTACGGCATCGCAAGCGGCGGCACGACCGGCCGCGGTCTGGGGCTGGGATACCCCGAATTGATCCCAGTTGCGGACTCCGATTATATCTTCGCCGCACTCGGCGAGGAACTTGGACTTTTTGGAGGTTTGTTGATAACCTTTGCCCTGATCGTCTTTGTAAGTGCGGGCGTTAGAACGGCTTTGGACGCCCGCGATATGTTCACCAAACTTTGCTCGATCGGCCTGGCGGCCTTCATCGGTTTTCAGGCGTTGGTCAATATGGGCGGTATAACGCGTGCGTTGCCGATGACCGGAATCACCCTCCCGTTTGTGAGCCACGGCGGCTTTTCTTTGATCACCAGCTTTATAATGCTCGGCATGTTAATGGCTTTCTCTCACCGAAATGCCTGCGACATTCAACCCGAGGAAGTTAAGGATCTTCCTTAACCGTTCTTGATAAATGCCTATTTGCGTGAGGTTTGCGGGAGCTCTCTGCACCGCTTTGAGGATGAAGCGATGAACAATAACTTTGAGTTCGAATCGGCGGCAGTAACAGACCGGGGCTTAAGCGATAAGCGGCCCGAGAACGAAGATTCCTATCTGGAATTACCCGGAAAAGGCCTCTTCGCAGTTGCCGACGGCGTTGGCGGCGCCCAGGCGGGCGATGTCGCGTCGCAGATGGCCATGGAGATCCTCGGCGAAGCGTTTGTGAACTACGCCGACACGGTCGACCCCGAAGAGATCCTGCTCGTCGCGATCGATCGTGCAAACACGGCCATCCATCAGATGGCGACCGACCTTCCGCAGCTCGCATCAATGGCGACGACTATCGCCGCTCTTCACGTCTCCGGCAATGTGGCAACCATCGCCCACGTCGGCGATTCGCGCGTTTACAGAGTCGACCCTCATGGCGAACTCAGACGCGAAACCAACGACCATTCCGTTGTAGAAGAAGAGGTTCGCGCGGGTCGAATGACGGCTCAGCAGGCGCAAAACCACCCCAGCCGTAACGTTATCAGCCGCGCCCTTGGTGCAGAATCCGCCGTTGAGGTCGATCTAAAAACGATAATGGTCGAACCGGGGACGATGTTTCTTATCTGCTCCGACGGGATCACGCGTCATATCGAAGACGAAGAGATCGGCGACCTCCTGACCACGGGGATGAGTCCGAACATGCTTTGCGATCAGATGCGAGAGATCTGCTTTCAACGCGGCGCCGAAGACAACCTGACCGCCGTTGTCGTAAAGATCGCTCACCCGATCGCCGCCGGCGATTCGCCTCCCGTGGTCGCTGACGAACGCGATGAGTTTGACGAAGAAGAGACGATCGCTAATATCCGAACCCCATTCGACGCACCCGCGACGGACGACCACACGGACGACAGCGCCTACCTGATGCAAGGTGAGGACGAACCGGTAGACGACGTCTCGTACGTAGAGGACGCTCATCCAGTGGATGAAACGTTAAGCGATGAACCGGTTTCCGGTGTAACGGAGATAGATGATTTCGACTCGGCTCATGTCGATATCCCGGTTGCACCCCGCGAACCGGTCCCGGTAGCTACCGCCGCCGCAGCTGGATCGGCGAGCAGCGCGGCGTCCAATGATAACTTCAACATGTTCGGGAGCGACTCTCGGGTTAATGCAGGACCTGAGGTTGCGGGCTCAAGTGCTGGCAGCAAGATACTTTCAGCATTTGTGTGGCTCATACTGGGCAGTATTCTAGGCGTTGCGGGCTACTACTTGTGGCATGTCAACAACCCCATCGAATCCCCGGCCCCGGCGGTAATCACGCCGCAAAGCAGTGACATCGCGCTTTCCTCCTACGAGGAATCTCGCCGAAGAGTTGATGAGAACCCGGAGGCGTGGGCAGTGACTAACGCGTCAACTCCGCAGGATGCAGTTGATTTCTATTACCTGGGTCGAGCCCTGCTGCTCACCGGTCGTGTGCCCGAGGCTCGCCGCCAGTTCCAGCTAGCGAAAGAAAAGATCGGCGATGTCGACCCCCGAGACCGCAAGACGCTGGAAACGGACATCGCGATTGCACTAGGGCTGGTCGAAAATCCCGCTGCAGTCGATGCGTTTCGCCGTGAAGTGCTGACGCCCGGCCAACCGGCAGATGCCAACTCAAATACCGCGGGAGCGAACGCTAATGTCCCATTTGCGAGTGACACGGCACCTGTCACCTCGCCGCCAGCTAATTTTTGAGCATTTGTTGGCGGCGGGCCTCAAACATCACCACCGCCGCCGACACTGCGAGGTTTAAGCTTTCAACCTCTCCGGCCATTGGGATCGTAATCTTTTCCACGCCAGATCGCCCTAAGATTTCTTCAGGTAATCCATGAGCTTCGGACCCAAACATCAATAAACGCGGGCGTTCCCAATCAACATCTGTGTAGCTCGTCTCCCCGCTCACATCTATCGCCGTTGGGACAAGACCCAGTTCAGATGCCCAGTCAAATACTTCATTCCCTCCCGCGTTGGTCCAGATCGGAAGGCGAAACGCCGATCCCATTGCCCCTCGCAAAGCCTTCGAGGAGAAGGGGTCGGCGGACCTTACAGAAGCTATCAGCCCCGCCGCCCCCGCGGCCTCAGCTGAGCGTATCACCGCTCCTAGGTTATTGGGGTTGTTTACCTCGTGAAGGTAAACTGCGAGTCCAGCGCTCGACACGGTCGGACGCCGACTCGCAGGTCGCTCCGCGATAAGAGCTATCCCCTGCGGGTTCTTCGTATCAGCGATCGCTTCAAAAGTTTTCTCTGGCAGCACAAAAACCTCGCAGCCATCGGCGGCGATCACTTCGATTCTTGCGTGCATTTCGTCGAGCTTGGACGGCGTTACGAAGAACATGCGAACACGGAGCGCGGCTTCGAGTGCTTCTTCCGCAAGCCGCTTCCCTTCAATGAAGATCGATCCGGCTTCTTGCCCGTCGCGAACGCTTCGTGCGAACTTGATATTATGATTGCTTCGGCTTTCGATCCGCTGAAATTCAGTCATACACTCATGTTTACCGCCCTAAACGCTTGAATCATAACGCAAAGTAGTTAAACTGGTCATTTATGAAACCCGAAACGCGAGCTAAAAGCAAACTGGAGTTACTCAAAGAACGTTCACGTCTTGCAGAAGAAGGCGGCGGCGCTGAAAGGCTTGAAAAGCAGCGAGCCGCAAACAAGATGACCGCCCGAGAGCGGATCGAGTTCTTGCTGGACGAAGGAACCTTCGAAGAGTTTGATAAGTTCGTTAAGCATCGTTCGCATGACTTTGGACTCGAGAAACAACGTATCGCCGGGGACGGTGTCGTGACCGGCCACGGCACGATTGGCGGCCGCGGCGTGTTCGTCTTCGCACAGGATTTCACGGTATTTGGTGGCTCCCTTTCGGAAACGCACGCACAAAAGATTTGCAAGATCATGGACCTTGCGATGAAAACGGGATTGCCTGTCATCGGCTTGAACGACTCCGGCGGGGCTCGCATTCAAGAAGGCGTGATGTCCCTCGGGGGCTATGCGGACATCTTTCTGCGCAATACGCTCGCGAGCGGCGTCGTGCCGCAGATCAGTTGCATCATGGGCCCCTGTGCCGGCGGGGCCGTCTATTCGCCGGCGATCACGGACTTTAACATCATGGTGAAGGACAGCTCGTATATGTTCATCACCGGCCCCGATGTGATCAAGACCGTTACGCACGAAGAGGTGACAAAAGATGAGCTTGGCGGGGCGATGACGCATAACTCCACGTCAGGCGTCGCCCACTTCGCGGCCGATTCAGACGAGCACGCGCTTCAACTTACTCGCGAGCTTCTCTCGTTTGTGCCGTCAAACAACATGGAGCAGCCGCCTTTCGTAGCGACCGAGGACCCGGATAATCGCACAGACGAAACGCTAAATTCCGCCGTTCCCGAATCTCCAAATCAGCCTTACGACATCCGCGACATCGTCACAAAGGTAGTTGATGACGGATATTTCTTTGAAGTGCAAGAGCATTTTGCTGCCAATATCGTCGTCGGGTTCGCACGTCTCGGGGGCTATTCGGTGGGCATCGTCGCGAATCAGCCTGCATTCCTTGCCGGCGTGCTCGACATCGATGCGTCGATCAAAGCGGCTCGATTTGTCCGATTTTGCGACTGCTTCAACATCCCGTTGATCACCTTTGAAGACGTTCCCGGCTTCTTACCAGGAGTTAACCAAGAACACAACGGCATAATCCGGCATGGTGCGAAACTGCTTTATGCATTTGCCGAAGCAACGGTGCCAAAGATCACGGTGATCACGCGCAAGGCGTACGGCGGGGCATATTGTGTGATGTCGTCCAAGCATATACGCACCGATGTGAACTTCGCATACCCCACCGCCGAGATCGCCGTCATGGGTGCCGAGGGAGCTGTCGGACTGCTCTACCGCAAAGAGCTGAACACTGCCGACGATCCCGCTGAGATACGGGCCGCAAAGGTCGCGGAGTTTCAAGAGAAGCTTGCTAATCCGTACATTGCCGCAGAGCGAGGCTTTATCGACGAGGTCATTGAACCGGCAGAGACGCGGCTAAAGCTTATTCGGGCCTTGAGGTTACTTGAGAACAAGCGCGACACTAATCCGCCGAAAAAGCACGGCAACATTCCGTTGTAGTTTCACTTTAACTGTCGGGCTGCCGACACCTCAGGTAACTTCTAGAGTCGTAAAAAGGTAAAGCCACACGTTAAGTTTCGATTTCACATGCCAACTGAGCTTCCGCCGAACGAACAACGACCGACCTGGGCCGAGATCGACCTCGATGCCCTTGCCTACAACTTTCATTCAATAAAAAAATTCGTAGGCGGCGATGTTAGCTTCATGGCAGTAGTGAAAGCTGACGCTTACAGCCATGGTGCAGTGAAATGCGCTTCACGGCTTCAGCAAGAGGGCGTCGATTGGCTTGGCGTCGCCACGCTGGAAGAAGGGTTGGAACTCCGATCACACGGCATCACCCTTCCGATCCTCTGCTTCGGGGGGGTATGGCCGGGACAGGCTGCTGCGTTTATCGAGACAAACATCACTCCCGTCTTATGCAGCCTGGATCAAGCCCAAGAGCTGGATAGTGCCGCTTCAAAACTTAGCCGTACTGCAGACTTCCATCTAAAGATCGACACCGGCATGGGGCGCATCGGTATCCTGCCCGCCGACGTTGAGGCCTTCGGCCTAGCGACTCGCAAGCTCGCCAACATAAAATTATCCGGAGTGATGACCCATTTCGCGTCCGCCGACAACCTTAAGGAAACGTCATTCACTCAAGAACAGATCGCCCGATTCTACGAAGCCGCGCAGACACTTCGCCGCAGCGGCCATACTCCCACCTACTTTGACCTGGCCAATTCCCCGGGCGCTGTTGCACATCCCGACTCGCGGGGAAATTTGATTCGTATCGGCGGAATACTCTACGGCCTCGGCGACGACGTCCTGCCGAAAGGGATCGACACTCCACACCTCAAGCCGGTGATGACGCTACGGTCGAAGATCGCGTACGTAAGGCGTCTGCCCCGCGGCTCATCCGTGGGCTACAGCCGGACGTTTACGGCGAACCGCGACACTATTGTCGCCGCCGTCCCCGTTGGCTATGCCGATGGTTATCCTCGCTCGCTTTCGAACCGAGGTCAGGTGCTGATTCATGGGCATCTCGCACGGGTAATCGGTCGCGTCTCGATGGACTGGCTAATGATCGACGTGACCGATATCACGGAACCGGCAGCCGGCGACGAAGTGATCCTCATCGGCTCCGCGGGCGAGCATTCGATCACCGCGGGAGACCTCGCCGGTCGGGGTGATACTATATCGTACGAGATCACATGTGGGATCAGCCGCCGCGTTCCACGGGTCTATTGCGGTAAATGAAACTGGAATTGCGATCAATCTTAATCTTCGGAGACTTCACGTGGAAGGAGTTTTTCAGCTGCTTGTACGACAAATTCTTCGACACTGACGTACTCGGTCGAGCGGCCCAGGTAGCCTTCTTCTTTTCCTTTTCACTTTTCCCGCTCCTTTTTTTCCTGATTAGCCTCTTCGGCCTCGTGCTCGAATCCACCGACGATCTTAGGCGTGAGATCCTTAACTACCTTCGGCAGATAATGCCCTCTTCTGCCTTTGATCTCGTCCGAACTACTCTGAACGAAATTGTCGAGGGCAGCACCGGCGGTAAGCTGACTTTCGGTCTGCTCGTGGCGCTGTGGTCGGCGTCGATCGGCATGGACAGTATTCGCGACTCGTTGAATGCGGTCTATGAACTCAGTGAGCGGCGACGATGGTGGACGTTGAAACTCAAATCGCTGGGGTACACGTTTCTCTCAGTTATCTTGCTCGTATTTGCGCTGGGAATTGTCTTCTACGGCTGGCAGCTCGTGCAGATCGCGATGGCCGAGGTCGGCATCCAAGTCTATTCCCGGATCATTTTAGGGATCATACAATGGGCGGCGATCATTATCGTAATGCTTCTAGCTTGTGAGCTTGTTTACAATTTGCTGCCCGATCATCGCACGCGGCGATGGGAAATAATCAGCTTCGGTGCGATCGTTGCGATCGTTTTGTGGATATTGCTCACCGGTGGATTTCGGCTTTACCTCACCTATTTCAACACCTATAACCGTACGTATGGTTCGCTCGGGGCCGTCATCATCTTGATGCTTTGGTTATACCTTACAAGCATCGTGCTGCTGCTGGGTGGTGTTATAAATTCGGTTCTGCGACAGTTAAACGCCAAACCCGAGCAGGACGACGATATAGTGCTCGAAACTGAAGTCGAGGCTTAACATAATACTCTTATGTCATTGATGTTGCAGGAGATAGCGGAACAGCCCTCTATTTTAGAACGGATCGGTGATGAGAATGCTGGCGTCCTGGCTAGTCTAAAAACTCACTTGTCCAGCAAACAGATCGATCTGATTGTCTTAGTCGCAAGGGGCAGCTCAGATAATGCGGCATTGTTTGGACGCTACCTTCTCGAACTGACAACCGGCATCCCCGTCTCGCTCGCGGCACCGTCCGTGGCTACGCTTTACGGCGTGGAGCTCAAACTTCGCAACGCACTTGTAATTGGGGTATCGCAATCGGGCCGGGGCTCTGACATCAACCAGTTTCTAGAAACCGCTGGAAAGGCCGGAGCTCTCACCCTAGCATTTACCAACGATTCCGACTCGAGAATTGCCGAAGTTGCAGATGAAACGCTCCTTATAAACGCCGGCCCCGAGATCTCGGTTGCAGCCACGAAGACATACACTGGCCAAATGATGCTGTTCTATCTCATCGCGGAGGCTTTAGGAGCGCAACCGTTTGAATATAGGCACATAGCAGAGTTAGCTGATCAAGCGCTTGAGCTAGATGACGAGGTTCGGGATCTCGCTGAGCGTTACGTTTTCATGGAAAACTGTGTAGTCTTGGGACGCGGACTTAACTACGGCAACGCATTTGAGCTTGGCTTAAAGTTAATGGAGACCTGCTATGTGGTCGCGGAACGGTTTTCATCTGCTGATTTTCAGCACGGCCCGATGGCACTGATTGAGCGGCGGTTTCCGGTGACCGTCTTCAGCCCCGTCGGCGTGACAAGCGTCGGAGACTTCGAGTTGTTGGCGAGCCTGCGAGCACTTCATGCTGAGACCCTCTCGATCACAAACGATCCTGACGTTGCAAATATGTCTTCTCGCTCGATCATGTTGCCCGCTGAGATTCCCGAGTTGCTCGCCCCCATTCCATTTATCATTCCGGCCCAACTTTTTGCCGCGCACTTGTCAGCTGCCAAGGGCCTGGATGCTGACAACCCTCGAACAATACGTAAGGTAACACAAACCCTATAACTTACATTATTTACGGGTATATTCGAATGTATCACCAGAATATTGTCTAGAATGCACTTTAACTGAGATGCCTCAAAATAAACCTCTAGTAGTGCTTCTAGTGTTGACCGTCGCATCGCTCGGCTTTATGTGGCCGAACTATAACTTCCGGGGATTCCGGATCCAAGGCACCGAGATTCTGTTTCTAACCGCTGCTACCGCCTTCGCTATAGAATTCGCAAGGCAGCGCGTCAGGCTCGATCGATCCGCTTTCTACTTGATCTTGGTGCTATACCTCGCTTCCCTCACAGCTTCAGCTCTGTTTTCTCTATCCCCGAGTTTCAGTATCCTGAAGCTGTCAGGCGAGGCCTACTTGGTTGGTCTCGCGATCATCTTTGCGGGTGCGACCAGGTGCCTCGGCACGATCAAGCTTCTCGTTCTTGTTTGGATCGCGACAGGAACCCTGGTCTCACTTATCGGGGTATTTGCTATCGCCGGCTTCTACGTTGCGCCCGATTCATTTCTCGTATCACCCTTTCTTCATCACTACGGCTCCCTCATCCCAGGGCCCTACCCACGGATCCAGTCGACGTTTTTCTACCCGGCGATGCTTTGCAGCTATCTAACCGTCAGCTTCGTTTTGGTGCTGACCGCTCTTCGGGCCCGCCTCATATCTAGCGGCGTTTCGACATTTGCTTTGTTTGTTCACGCCGTAGCGATCGCGTTCACCATCACGCCCGGAATAGGCGGGGCTTTGCTGGGATTGGGATTATGGTTTGCGATTCGATTTCGAGACTCACGGCCGCGACTTGCGTACATGTCCGCAGCTTTGGGCATCCTCGCGGCCATCACGTTCGTTGCGGCCGCGTCGTTCTCGTTCCGTCCAACAGAGACGTCGCCCTATTTCTTCACCTTTATCGGCGAGCGAATAGACCCCAGCCTTCGGCTTCTCGCATGGCAGGATTCTTTCCAAACGTTTGTCGATTATCCGATATTCGGAAAGGGGCTTGGCCTCGGCGTCTGCTACGTGCCTTTCGTATCGCCGTCGGGAACGCGGCATCTTTTCACCGATGCCCATCAAACGTGGCTAAATATCGCGGGTCAAGCGGGTATCTTCGGAGTTCTTTCGTTCTCGCTGCTTTGCGGTTGGGTGATCAAAGTTACACTGCCGTGGCGGCAGAATGAAGATCTGCGTTCGATCTTACGCGTGGGTTTTGGAGTTGCTTTTGTAGCAGGGTTTCTCGTGCAGGGACTTGTCGGATCGCTTGAGAACGCCCGACACCTATGGGTCTTGATCGGGATAACCGCTGGTCTGCACTACTTGGCCGATACGGAAGAAAGTTGATCAGGAAAACTCGGAGTCCGCCCGAAGAAGTGCTTCTCTCATCTCGCCTGCAGTACGCCACCTCAGCTCGGGCTGCTTGGCAAGAGCGGTCTCAAAAACCGCAGAAACGCGGAGTGGAATATCGGGCACGCGATTAGCGATCGGAATGATCGGCTTCTCAAAGATCGCCTTCACGGTTTCAGAAATTCCTGCGTTCGGGCTTATGTCGAGCGCATGTGCACCGGTTAAAAGACTGTAAGCGGTCATCCCGATCGCATAGATATCCGATGGCGGCCGAACCTCCTTGAAGTCACGCACCTGTTCCGGGGGCATATATGCGATAGTGCCCGCCACGTCACCAACCATCGTCACGCCGCTCATACCCGTCTGTTTATAGCTTTTCGATAGACCAAAGTCTGTCAACTTCGCAATATAGTTCGGGTAGTTGCCGTCGACCAGGATATTCTGCTCTTTAATGTCACGGTGGACGAACCCCTTATTATGGGCGAAATCGAGAGCAGCCAGCGTCTGTTCGATTATCTTAGTGACCTCTTTATAGTTCAGCTTTCCGCCACGCTTCTTTGCCAACCGCGACGCATCCATTCCGCTTATGTACTCGGTTACCAGGTAAACGATGCCGTTATGCGAACCATGTTCAATATAGCTGACGATGTTAGGATGCTGTAGCGAAGCGGCGACCTCGATCTCGCGCATAAACCGTTTTAGCGACTGATCGCTGACCGCAACCTCCGGCAGCAGAGTCTTCACCGCAACCGCGCTTCCGTCTTTCGTGGAGCGTGCGAGCATCACGCTACCCATCCCGCCCTGTCCCAGCACCCGCATCATCTGATAATTCGGGATCGGCTGCGGATTCTTTCGCAATTTTTCGCGGCAATCATCGCACACGTACGAAAGCTTTGCGTCGGGCCTTGAGGCCTCTGCCTTCGAAGGCGTTCCGCAATTCAAGCACGCGATAGTGATCAGCGAGGGTTCGGTCATCTCGCCTGACCGTACGCCGGCGGCGTTAACCTCAACATTGTCACTCCTGACCTCGACCTCCAAAACGGTTTCGCCACCTTGGATCCGGTCACCGTGCTTGAGATGCGCGGTCTCTACCCTGATCCCGTTTACGAAAGTTCCGTTCGTCGAACCGAGGTCGCGGAGAAAACACTGCGGCGGCGCGATCTCGATAATGCAGTGGTTACGCGAAAAGAACCGATCGTGCGGAAGGCAAAACTGCGCATCCTCACTACGCCCGATCAGAAACGTGTCGTGCTGGTCAAATGTAAATTCGCGGCCGGTTTGCGGTCCGGCAACGACGTGCAATGTTACGCGCATTTACTAAAGTATAGAGAAATAGCTAGTTTCACGCCAATACAGCGAAAATTATGTGGAGCATTGCGATCAGAAACGTGATTATCCCAATCACGATACCTGCGATTCCTAGCCCGGCACCCCCATATCTGGACGGATCTCGAGTCGCGTTCTTGTGACCTATGAACCCCAGGACCGCCGCGGGCAAACCAAAATAGAACCCCCCAAAACAGCAAACGAATAGCAGCGACGCAAGTCCGAGTATCAGGGAAATGGTGGGAAGGGTCTGATCAACCGAGCCCATCCGGTTCAATTGAAAATTGGGAGTATTCTGGAGCGGACGAGGCGGCTGATATTGGGCCACCGGAGCCGCGGCCTCCGGCCACGTGATCGGATTCGTGACGCGAGTCTGATCCATCATGACCGTGGGCGGGGGTTCTTCAGAATATTGCAGCCGTGTCACCGGCTCATCGTCCACTATTCGCGACAGTAACTCACCGTCATTCAGGCAAAAGTTGATGTCCTGATCTGTATACGTCTTGCCGCAACGCGGGCATCGTTTCATAGGGATGGTTATTTTCGTATCTCGAGCTTCGAAAATGCCGCGCGTATCCCGTTGCCGGTATAGATGCCGGGGACACCGTCTTTGTAGCCGTATGCGTTTCGGATGGACGAAACTTTTTCGCCGTTTATATACAGGTCGATATTGTTATCGCGGTCGCGCACCTCGAGAATGTTTTCCACTGTTCCGTCTTTAATGGCAGAGGAATTTGTCCATTTTACGATCGTCGCCTCGTTCTTCGGGTAATGCCTTACGACACGAAAACGCTTTCGAGTAGTGTCGATCAGGAACGCGTATCCCTGTTGCAGCGGCTTCGGGTTACTGTGAAACACCAGCCCGATGCCCATTGACGTTGGAGCATCGTCTGCGTTCCTTACGCTGACACGTGTTGAGCTTCCGGTCATAGCGAAGTTCTCAGACGCGGTCAGTGCATAATACGAATCATTGCTTTTCGACGCGACAATCAGCTCACCATTGGAATACTCAGTCGTTCCCCAAGTCGTATCTGTTTGCACCCACCCTTGAAGCGGAACGGTCAGCGCTGCGCTTCGCGAAGTATCAAGTGTCTTTTTCGCATCCGGCGCCGTGTTGCTGGCTTCTGTCAAATTGGCGTTCTCGTTCTCCGCCATATAGATCCCGAGTCCCATCAATCCAACAAAACCACCGCCGCAGAAAAGTACGAGGAGGCCCATTATCCCCACGACCCACTTCCAGGCACCGGAGGATTTCGCCGGGGGCTGCATTGTGTATTGCGGTTGAGCGTCCCAGCTCGTCTGCATGCGCGGGGCCGCAGGATTGGTAACCGCCGGCGGAGGCATCATCACGGTTTCCGGCTGCTCGTTGGCCGCAAACGCGAGCACTGTTCCGTCATCAAGGCAGAAATTCAGGCCATCGTCGGGGTACGTCTTGCGGCAAGTCGGGCAAACTTTCATCTGTTTCTTCCTGTTGAGTAGACTGGGTATGAGGGAGCAACTCGAACATTATACGTATTTTTGCCCGGGATGGGTATTGGAAGCGCAGATTTTGCCCGGCCTAGCCTAATCCGCTGCCGCAGCGTCCGCAAAATTTGATGTGCGCGGCAAAAACGCTGCCGCACTTGCGACAGACACGTTCCGCTTGGGCCGGCGCCATGGTGGCGGACGGAAATGCAGGTGCTGGTTGAGCTTTGGCCCGCTGGGCCGGGGTGATGTTCATCCCGCATCTGCCGCAGAACTTTGAATCGAGCAGCAGAGGCACCGAACATCTGGGACACGGAAAGGTGTTCGGCATATGGCCCGGCGCTACGAGCACGAATGACCTATTACCGCACTTCCCGCAAAACTTGGCGCCTTCTGCAAATCGCGATCGACAGTTTGTACACGCGACCACCCCGGGGATCAGGCTCTGACGGCCCGCGCTGCTGCCCTGTGATGGCGACGGCTGACTGCTGCCTCCGCGGACTTCTCTCAGCTGCGCCTGGATCACCTGTTCAGCCGTGCCTTCTCTGATCTCAATTACGCGCTCGTCGTCACGCTCGCCTGCACGCGAAACCCGCAGCACGTGCTCGCCCGTCGGGATCCCCGACAAAACGACCCGACCCGAACTGCCGATGCTGCCCTTCCGCTCATCGTCAACATAGACCTCGGCACCGTTTGGCCCCATTATAACCAGCCGCGTGCCGCCCGTCGGTTTTGATTCCCTCACGTTCTCGGCAGCATCCTCAAGGTCGCCGATCCATTCGTCTACCGTTGCGTGCCGCTCATGCGCCTCGATAGCAAGCGACCGCATTATCACCGATTCGACTGGCGAAGGCAGATCCGATCGAAGCTCGGAAAGCGGTGCGGGTTTGTGCATGATCTTCTGCATCACCAACTGCATCATGTCACCGGCAAATGGCGTCTTGCCCCCCAGCATAAGATAGGCGATAGTACCTAGCGCATAAATGTCTGCGCGCGTATCCACGCCGACTTCCGGTTGCATCTGCTCGGGTGCCATGAACTCTGGCGTCCCAATTATTCCCCGGGACGACGGAGTCGCGTTCGAACTGATGTCCGTGTAGGTCTGATTCGTTATCTTTGCAAGCCCAAAGTCGCCGACCTTCACGAACCCGTCGCCCTTCCCCTTCTGCATGATGAAGATGTTCGCCGGCTTGAGGTCGCGATGCAGAATGCCGATCTCATGAGCGGCACCGACGCCGTCCGCTATCTGTCGGAGGAGCCGGACGGAACGTCCGATCGACAACGTTCCTTCCCGCCGCAACAGGCGATGAAGCGTTTCTCCCTCGACGTACTCCATAACCAGGTAAAATACGCCGTCCACCGTTTCACCAAAATCCGTGACACTAACGGTATTGGGGTGTTGAATTGACGCAGCCGCCTGAGCTTCACGCTCAAACCTTGCGATCGCCTCGCCTTCTTGGAGACTATCGCTGCTCAGAATGTCTTCACGAACGGTTTTGATCGCAACTTTTCGATTCGAGAATTTGTTGTCGTTGGCAACATAAACGTTCCCCATCGCGCCCTTTCCGAGTCGCCGTTGCAGCAGATAGCGATCCGCTAACAACTGGGTCCCCGCCAGCGCGTACTTTGTTTGAGTCTGATCCTGCGGACAAACTGTCACTTCGTCGGGATAGCAGCTCTCACATTTTGGGCATTCTTTCATTGCGAGTTGCGCGACGGAGTCAGTTGGAGTTCGGTCGCGAATTATCTATTTTAGGGGAAAGCTTCCAGATTATGAACGCGACGCCGTCAATATTTTGCTCGAACGCGCGGCGTCGTTGACCGCTTTACATGCGAGAAAAGCTATTGGTATAATCACCAATTCGGGTCGTTAGCTCAGTCGGTAGAGCAGCGGACTCTTAATCCGCGGGTCGCAGGTTCGATCCCTGCACGACCCACCATTCAACTCCTAAGGGCTACCGATCTCTGGTAGCCCGTTATACTTTGTCCCGCCATTTCAGAACTTCTGCACGTAGTATCGGATTTTGCGTAAAGCTTGCGGTCTGCCCGCTGGCGTCCCGCGCTCGCTGAATGTGCCAGTAGCTGAGCCCAAGTTTCCCGAGGGCCCGAAGGTACCTGCGGCGGCTGTTGTACTTGCTCGCAAAGATGCCGCCGATCCGCCAAGCCGTCGACCGGAATGCAGACGTCGCGATCTTCAAATGCTCTGCTGGCACAAGCCCGCGAGCGACATCGATCGCAAGCATATCTTTCAAAATGCGGTTCTGCCGTCTCATGATGAACATTGCGAACGCTACAAGCGTCAGGAACAGCGGAACTTGCAAAAGGATATACATTATTCCAAATGCGCAAAGCCCGCGATCGCTTTGGTAAACCGTGCCGCTCAGGATGGGGACGTACTCGCAAGCCCACACAAGCCCATAGCCTTCCAGAATCACTCCCCCGGCAACGGCAATAAAATTCCAAAGGGCATGCAGCACAACCGCAAAAATGTAGCCCACGACCGGAGCCAGGAGTTTGAGAAATCGATTGTGCGTCTCCCGAGCGATTCCGCACCCGATGCCGGTCATCGATGTGAAAAAAACGTGGATGAACGGTGAGAAAACACCGCGTAGAACGAAAACGAGCAATAAGCCATTCCACCCGTCTTTAACCAGGTTCTCGCCGTAGTACATCACGTTCTCGACGGTAGCGAATCCCAAGGCGATTACACCGCCGAACACGATCCCGTCGAGAATATCGTCGAAATATTTGCGAAAGAATAGTAGAATGAGCAGGATCCCGATACCCTTAAAGCTTTCCTCAAACACCGGCGCCGAGATCACATAAGCTGCAAACTCCCCCGCATTGGTACCCACCCAATCATTGACGATCCCCGAAAAAAAGATCGAAATTACCGCTCCCCACGCGAATGCCAACGCCAGCAGCCATAACGGTTCAGGGTCGTAACGGTCTAGCCACATTAGCGGCAGTACATAAAGCAGCGCAGGGACGAATGCGACAACGGTTGCGATCAATGCAGCCGTTGGCCCAAGATTGAACGCCGTCACCGCCGCAAGCAACGCCGCGAGGAACGCCATCAAAAGGATAGTTGCCGTCAGCCCGATATACAATAGGACCTTCCCGGCCGACATATCCGACTCAGCCGAAACAACGTCCCCTCCCCCGACACCCATGTAGGCGAAAGAGTCGTTGAGAGAGGGTAGCCGAGCTGGCGCCTCAGCTTCCGTGGCCCGCGAACTTTCCACGATCTCGACAGACGCGTCTAACCCTTCGCGGCCAAATCGGATCTTGTCGCCCGGTTGCAGCTTCGAAGCGGTAACACGGGTTCCATTTACCAGCGTGCCGTTCGTACTGTTGTTGTCTGTTATGTAAAAGCCGTCAGGTCTGGCTTCGATGTAGGCGTGTTGTTTAGAGGCGATGCGTTCGATCTTCGGATCAAAGCGAACCGAGCACGATTCTGCCCGTCCGATCGTTAGAAACCCGGATTCGAGCGAATACTGCCGGCCCGCGAGTGTACCGCTGCCGATCGTCATCACTAATTTCATAGTTCAGATCTGTCGGCAGCGATCTATGTCACTGCGGCTGACTCGACGCCGGCGATGGAATATCGCCTGCGGCGCCAAACTCCCTACCGATAAATGCACCGTCGCCGCTGTTCAAGCGATACCAGACGTTTGTGGAGGGGCGAAACACCGAGATATCAGCTTTTCCATCTCCGTCAAAATCCGCAGGGATCGGCACATCGCCTTCTATCCCGAAATGTCGTGCCCATATATCAAAATTATCAAAAATGATCCACCACATCCCGGACGAGGGCCGCCAGATCGCAACGTCCGTCCTTCCATCGCCATTGAAGTCCGCAGCGACCGGCATGTCCCCGACTTCTCCCCAATGCCTGTTGATCGGAATCGACGAAGAACTACGCATGATCCACCACATGCCTGTCGATGGGCGCCAAATACCGAAATCCGCCTTGCCGTCTCCGTCATAATCTCCCGTGATGGGAATATCGCCCGCAACACCCCAATGCATAGCCTGAATACCGAGGGTACTGCTAGCAACCCACCACATACCGGTGGAGGGCCGCCAGATCGCGAAATCCGTCTTCCCGTCAGCATCGTAGTCCGCCGGGACCGGGATGTCACCCTCCACGCCCCAATGGAACGAATGAATCCCGCCGGATTCGTACCAGACCCACCAACGGCCGGTCGAGGGACGCCAGATCGCGAAATCCGATTTACCATCGCCGTCAAAATCTCCGGGAACGATAATGTCGCCCTCAATACCCCAATGTCTGGTGACAAGCTGCTGATCCGAACTTCGCTCTGCGTACCACATCCCTGTTGAAGGGTTGTAAACTGCGTGGTCGGTGATCCCGTCGCCGTCAAAATCTGACACCTGATTTTTCAGTGGTGAACTCGCTTCAGTTACGTCCACGGTTATGAGGCCCGACGTGAGATCTCCGATCAGCACCCTGTCCTCCCCAAGGAACGGGAACACGGCCCACGCCCCGTTGTATGTCGTTGGCAGCGGGTTCTGCATGCTGTCGCGGCCGCACATTACGTCCCACGGCTCGTCTGCTGCGGCGACGTCTTCGGCTTCACTCGGCGCGAATGCTCGCTGGTAGGTGTCGTATTGACCAATGTGTTTCGGGTCTTCCGGGTTTGTTATGTCGAACACCTGCAATCCAGCCTGATACCACGACACATACAGTTTGTTGCCCATCACGACAGGGTTGTGCGGGGTTACGGCGTTGAGTTGGAGGTCGGCCATTCCGATCCTTTTGATCAGCATCGGGTTGGCAGGATCAAGAACGTCATAAACGCGAAGGTCACCGGGGTGAGCTCCGTTGCTGTTGGTAACCTCTCGCGCACTATACAAATACCGACCATCTTCGCTGGTCCAGCTGCTATGCATATTATTGCCGGCTGTGACCGCACCGCTAGGGTCTATTATCGACCCGAGAAGTGTAGGCATTTGCATCCCCAGGTTGCTGATGTCATAGATCTCCGTCTTTGCCCGGCTGGTGCCACTACCCCAGCCCGACGTGTACATTCGCTCCCCGCGGATGTGCATCGCGTGAACCCAATTTACCTCGGTCACCGCAAGGTCGTGAATATGAACGGGCGTGGCCGGCTCGCTCACGTTAATGATCTTGATCAGCTTTTGCGATGTGAAGTTCGAGTTCTGAATCAGGTACGCGACACCGTTGTAACCATGGACCATCATCTCGTGAATGGAGTTATAGCCGTTCCCGTTAGACGAATTGACGACCCCGAGAAGGGTTGGTTTGGTCGGGTTTGTCAGGTCTACGATATGCACTCCCCCGCCGTTGCCGCTGCCGAAATAACCGCGGTTGCCGACCACGATCGCTTCCAAAAACTGCTGGTTATTGCCGGGGTTATACCACGAAAGGAGCACGGGATCGTCCGGGTTCGACACGTCGAAAATGAACGCTCCGCGGCATGAGAAACTGCCCATCACGGCCAGGTTCCCGTCCGCGTAGATGTCGGCGAATCGCAGGTCGCTGGCAGAACCGCAGTTTGGCGTGATCTGCGAACGGAGTCGGACTTTTTGACCGTCCGCCGAAAGGGGTGCAAAAAGAAAAAAGGCAAAGGCAACAAAGATCGATAGTTTTTGGAACATTTAGGTTAGCGACATGCGGCTGCGCGATTAAATTATTCAGACGATTATAGTCGCCCTCGGCATATTTGTCGAAGGAAATCTACGGCAATCAGAACGAATTAAAGGAGTTATTAGACGGCGTGAAACTAGGACGCTCGCTGCGATGCCTCGCGAATCACTAAGTCGAAAGTGCCGGGTTCGACCTTTCGGAACCGACGGTTGCGATTGAGGGAAACTGCGATTGAGATGGTAGGGTTATTGCCCTTAAACTGCATCCCACCGGCGACGAGCAGATTATAAAGCTCGTTAACGTGAAGCGGACGGCCCGATTCACGCAGCAGCAAGGTGCACGCCTGCGTAATTGTTCTGTCGGCGAACCGATGACTCACGGCTTCGGGGTTGGTTGTCCGGGTCGGAACGCGGCTCTGATGAAGATAACTGACCGTTCCCCTCGAGCTTGAGGGTTTTCGGCTTGGCAGCTCGGGTTCCGAATTGATGTCGAAAGCGGTATTCCGGGGGCGAGGCGGAACCGGATCACGCTCCGAATTCTCAACGAGCCTCGGCCGCTCGCTTTCAAATGACCGGCTGCCGGACCGCATCGAAACCAGCAGGCTGTCAATCGCCGATTCTGTCTGCGTGGCCATGTTTTCAAGAACTCTCAACTCTTCGCGCAGATGTTCCGCCTCGCCTTCGATCTCGCGAAGCCGTGCGATCAGCCGATTCTGAGCATTGCGCGTCTGATGAAGACTTTGCTCAAGTGTCTCGATAAGGTTCTTGTCTAACATGTTGAACTTGGTGAAGAAGCGGCAATGGTGTGGTCAGTTGCTTCTACCGATAACAAAGGACGGGATCTCGTCCAATGCTGTACGATACTCGGTTTTCACAAAAACATCAAGACTTTTTCTCGCGGCATTTGCGTACTCTGCGGCTACCTTTCTTACCTCATCGACGACATTATGTTCTGCCATAGTCTCAGAGATCGCCTCCTTCTCCTCGTCTTCAAAGACGCCGGAAAGCATAATTTCCTCAAGTAATGGTTTAACTGACGGGGCCTTTTCCACTAGGGCAATTAGCGGAAGTGTCACCTTCCCTTCCAGCAGATCCGCCCCGGCCGCTTTGCCGAGAGAATCACGGTCAGCAGTGATATCAAGCAGGTCGTCGGCAAGTTGAAACGCAATGCCGAGGTTCATTCCATAGTCACGCATCGCTGCCTGCTCGGTTCGATCGGCGCCCGCTAGGATCGCACCGATCTCGCTGCAGCCGGCAAATAGGTACGCGGTTTTGCGTTTGAGAATGTCGAAGTATTCGTCGCGAGCGATACTGATATTCCCGAGCATCGTGAGTTGGATCAACTCGCCCTCGGTCATCTTCCGCGTCAGCTTAGTAAGAATGTCCAAAATCTCGAGCGACCTTTCACGCAGCGACGTCTCGAAAGCCGACATATAGAGCCAGTCGCCCATCAGCACTGCGGTTTGATTACCGAACCGCGAATTGATAGAGGACCGATTCCGTCGCAGGTCTGCGTTATCGATTATGTCGTCGTGAACGAGGGTAGCGGTGTGCAGCATCTCCATCACGGTTGCAAGCCGGATGACCTCGTCCGACCCACCTCGGCCGCCAACCACATAGTTGGACAAAATAAGGAGGGCAGGCCGCACGCGTTTGCCACCGGACGCCCTCAAGTAATCTGCCAAATAGTTGATGACCTGAATATTTGAACGCGCCTGACGCTCAAATTCTTCTTCGACCAGAGCCATCTCCGTCTTGATCAACCCAAATATCGATCGAGCCTTGGCATCAGGGAATAGCTCATTCTTTACTGGCGCAAATCTATTCATCTACTCAGGTTTTCGCTGTACCAGCTTTATGTTCTCGATGAACCCTGGAAATGTCTTGACGGTAGGCAGGTTGAAGCTGTCCTTGAACATCGCCTTCCAACTTCCATTGTTTACCATCGAAATAATCACCGTTTCGGGTGTAGCGGAAACCATGAAATAGATCGGGGCATAAACTTTCGGGACTGTGGGCTCCTTCTGTCCTTCGAATACCGACAAGGATACTGATTTGGAAAAACCTTCGACCGATACAAAGTCCCTATCGAAAAGTTCCGGTAACTTTGAAGCTTCGAGCGTCTTGTTTGTGGGTAAGTACTCGATAGAGATCAGCTTTCCGTCCACAAAACCAAATTCGACTTTTTTCCAGTTGCTCAGTTTGCGGTATTCAAGGAATTCGATTCTTGTACCCCTTGAGTATGATCCGTCAGGCAACAACCTCTTCGGGTTTTCGTATCTCGTCTTACGCGGCTTACCCTTCGCGGAGATCAGCTCCGCCGTCGTCGTCTTTCCGAACTCCAACGAATCAAAGAGTCTCAGGTCCTGAGCGCTACCGGACTCGAACAGCGTAACCAAAAGCGTACAAATAATCAGTAAGGAACGTACCATCTTTAACTACTCCGATAGTTATCAAACTGCATATCGATCCCGAAATCATTCGCCTTCAGCTTTGCGATGACATCCTGAAGTGTGTCGCGATCTTTGCCGGAAACTCGAACCGTTTCTCCCTGGATCGACGCTTGCACCTTCAGTTTCGCGTCTTTGATGTACTTGACCACCTCTTTCGCCTTTTCGATCGGAATTCCCTGCTGGATCTTCACGACTTGCCGGACGGTTCCGCCGGCAGCGGGCTCGATCTTTTGGTAATCTAGTGCTTTTAACGAAATGCCGCGTTTTACGAGTTTGCCCTGCAGGATGTCGTTCATATTCCGCAGCTTCGTTTCATCCTCCGCAGACATAAGAAGGTCTTTGTCCTGAAGTTCGACCGTAGCCTTACTTCCCTTAAAATCGAAACGCTGCGAAACCTCTTTCGTTGTCTGATTGATCGCGTTATCTACTTCCGCGTAATCGGTTTTCGAAACAATATCAAATGAATTCTCTTTTGCCATATAAAGATTCTGCCACAGAGCGGCGAGTTCACAGAATTACTTAGTCGGAACCGGGGGCGGCGCTAACCGAAAGAGCTCGAAAAAATTGTGAGTGGTCTGCTGTGCTAGGGTCCCAAATTCCACCCCGTAAAGCTCGGCGAGGAATTCGGCGGTGTGAACGACCATCGCCGGCTCATTCCGCTTTCCGCGAAACGGCACAGGCGTCAGAAACGGACAATCCGTCTCGACAAGCAGCTTTTCGAGCGGAACCACCCGAGCTGCGTCGCGAAGATTCTCCGCTTTCTTGAAAGTCACATTACCCGCGAACGAGAGAAAAAACCCAAGAGGCATCAACGCCTCCGCCATCTCCGGAGTCCCGCCGAAGCAATGCATCACCCCGCCGCGGAATCCGTCGTAAGAACATTCCTCGTTTAAGATCGCGACGGTCTCATCATCGGCATCGCGGCTATGGATGATGATCGGAAGATCAAGTTCGCGTGCCTTCATGATCTGCCGCCGGAATACCTCACGCTGCACCTCGCGAGGACTGTGATCATAATAATAGTCCAATCCGATCTCGCCCCACGCAACAACCTTCGCCGATGCCGCAAGTTCGGTCAGATGCCGCTCCGCCTCGGCGTCGTAAAGCTTCGCGTCATGTGGATGCACCCCAACAGCCGCGTACACGTTCTCGTACCGCTCCGCCGTCGCAACCGCTTTCCGAAAATCGTCCGAATGCGGGTCACCCGTCCCCACATTCAACATCGCCCCGACACCCGCTGCCGCGGCGCGCTCAACAACCTCATCCCGGTCAGTATCGAACGCCTCCCCGTCAATATGGCAGTGCGAATCTACGAGTCTTATATGCAATCGGTAACCTTAATCCCCATTAAACTTGAGGGAATTCATTGAGACCATCATCTCTGCAAGATCTTTAGGGTCGATGTAAGTTAGTACTACCTGAAAGGAGATTCCCTTACGGTTCGTTACGAACAACCGTTTGTACGCACCGCTCGAAGAATCGTGTGTTTCAACCCAAACGAAATCAGTCCCGCCCAACACAATGTCAGTAGACGATTTGGTAACCTTTTCTGCGTCCGACAAAAAATTAGCTACATACGCATCCGTAAGATGTTTCGGGAGAAATGTTGGAAACGGTACACGTTCCGCCATGAAAGTCATCGACGCATGTAAAATCTCAACTTCAGGATCTCCCTTCGACACTATGGTCAGCATTCTTATGCGTCCCGGCGCGAAATGCTCGACTGACGTTTTCCCGACGCGTAACGCGCTATCCCGACCGATAGCAAGAAATTCGTCTACCTGAGTGTTATTCAATACCGTCCACCCGGCCGGCAAGCTCATAGTAATGCCGAAAAAGTCCGAACGGAGGCTATTGTCCCCGAAACTCAAACCAAAATCTTCTGGAAGCTCAACCCGCTTCTGTGCCGAGACTGGAACTTTCGTAATTTCAAATGAGTCAAAAAAGCGCTTTATTCTAGCTTGATTACCTGCAAGTGATGATCCCGTCTGCTGACTCAGTCTGCCTGGCGTTGCAACCGAAACGACGAATAGGCGGGGCCCTGCAGCGATCGCACGGAGCGACATCGTGACTGAATCGCTTTCAATAACGGATTCGCGGCCGTACCTTGTTCCGAAGTTCAATTCCGCGTCCGACATAACCCTTGCCTTCATCTGAGCAGCCTGTGCATCGCGCAGCTGATCAAACCGATAATTCAAGTCCAATAGATCGGTCAGATCGGTAGGAAAATCCAGGATGACCACACCGTATGTGGCTAACGCCGTTGGAAGCGTATAAGTTGTTATCTCCGATTTCCCAAAAACTGCGTCAATCGGTGTAGTTTCGATGCGTGGGGTATAGGGGAACGCGATCTTAAAGCCCCCAGATTCCGATTCATACAGGCGCGAAACTATCTCGCCTCGGATCGTCACCGGGGAGGAACGGGGCGTGGGCGGGGGTTTCTGCGAAAATGATGTACCGAGCGGGAATACCATCAAGGCCACCAGCATAATGTATCTAATCATTTCAACCTCGCTCCGATCTCCACAGCTTCCAAAAACGTCGCTATCGCGGGCGAGTCTTCTTCCGTCAGCGAGGCAGCGCAGATCATACCTTGTGATTCGAGGCCTCGCATTTTTCGGGGTTTCAAGTTCGCGACGACCACTACCCTTCGGCCGATAAGTTTCTCCGGTTCGTAATATTCGGCAAGTCCCGCAAGTATCTGTCGAGGCTCGGCTTCGCCCAGGTCTACCTCAAAACGCAGGAGCTTGTCGGCCTTCGGTATCCGTTCTGCCACTTTGATCTCACCGACCCTCAATTCAACTTTAAGAAAATCGTCGATCGAGATGTAGTGCGGCTCTTCACCCCCCTCTTCGCTCCCATTCGCGGGAGTAACTGGTAAAGCCGGTGCAGGCATATCCACGCTCGTTTCTGTTTGATCCTTTATCTCACTCATAACTTTAACCTTATCTATTCTCGGAAAGATTCCCTCGCTCGCGCCTGTCGCAGTCCCCGCCGTCAGTCCGCCCCATACCAGCTTCGCCGGGTCAGCATTCGCCGGCGACCCGTCCATCCCTAACTGCCGCCAGATCTTCCCGCTCGAATCAGGCACCACCGGATAAAGCATCACAGCAAGCCACCGCAGCGTCTCCGCGGAGCGGTACAAAACTGCGTTAAGCGTCTCGGCCTGCGTATCGTCTTTCGCCAAGATCCACGGCTTGGAATCGGAGATAAGCTTGTCAGTTCGTGCGATCACGGTCCACACGGTTTCAAGCGCCTGGCTAAACTCAAACCTGTCCATCTTTCGCACGAACTCATCTTGCGCGTGATCGATTGCCGAGACGATATCCTGCCCGTCAGGGTCGATCCCTGCTCGCCGTGCGAGTAAATAGTTCGCCTCCGCTATCTTGCCGCTCGGGATTAAACCGTCACGGTACTTTCCGATCATCGAGATCGTCCGGCTCAGTAAGTTCCCCAATCCGCTCGCGAGATCAGCATTCGTCCGCTCTATGAGATTTTCATAACCGAACTTGCCATCCTGTCCAAAGACCATCTCCCGCAGCAGGAAATAACGGAGAATGTCGGTCGGAAAATGCTGATGTAACACTTGAACATCTACCACGTTCCCCAGTGTTTTTCCCATCTTCCGACCCTCGGCGTCTAGCCACATGCCGTGTGCATAGACCGTATTCGGCAACGGCAGATCCGCGGCCTTCAGGAATGAGAACCAATAGATCGTATGGAAACGCAGGATATCCTTGCCGACCAGATGCATCACGTTTCCCCAGAACTTCTCGAACCCCGGAGACTGGTCGTGATCACTACCGTATCCGAGCGCTGTGATGTAATTCGAAAGAGCGTCGACCCACACGTACATAACGTGATCGTCATCTTCCGGGACGGGCACACCCCACGCAACTGACTTCCTTTCCCGACTGATTGAAAGGTCCTGTAACCCTCGTTTTATAAACGAGATAACCTCGTTTCGTCGAGAAGATGGTTGAACTAATTCTGCATTGTTTTCGATCGTCTTGAGCAGATACTCGTCGTAATCCGAAAGCCGAAAGAAATAGCTTTCCTCCGACACTCTATCTAGAGGCTTCTCATGCACCAAACAATGAGGAACGTCTGTGCCCTCCGGTGTATAAAGCTCTTCATCCGACTTGTAAGCAGCGCACGGAGCGCAGAACCAACCTTGGTAGTGCCCCTTATATATATTGTCCCTGCCCTTCGGCGTCTTGTTTGCAGCCATCCGCCGCCAGAAATTCTGCACCGCCTCATAATGAAACGGCTCGGTGGTCCGCATAAAAACGTCATAACCGCCGAACTCGGGGGTCAAGCCAAACCCCGCGAACATCTTTTTCAACTCACTCGCAATAAAGTCGACCTGATCCTTCGGCGTTCGGCCTTCACGCTCCGCCGCCCGCTGAATATTCACGCCATGCTCGTCCGTGCCCGTGAGGAAGTAAACCTCAAACCCGCGCTGTTCCTTATAGCGGTGAACAACGTCGGCAACAATGGTCGTATAGAGGTGCCCCAGGTGAGGAAGGCTGTTAGCGTAATAGATGGGAGTGGTGATGTAGAAAGTGTTCATTCTGAAAAGAAAAAGTGTAGCGTGTAAGTCGGAATTTATCCACACGCTACACCTTTGCGATGTTTCGAAGATTAGTTGCCCATGCGCTTTTTGTCCGCCGCCGAAAACTCATCCGTCGGAAGATATCGCGGCATTTGCTCAGTATTTGCGATCCTGAGGCCCAGCAGCAAACCGAGTTCTGCCTGCTGGATCATCGCGTCAACGTCCCACCAGTCATAGTACTGATCTGAGGCCTGATGATAGTACTTCGCCGTATAATCACGAAAGAACGTCAGAGCGTCGCCCGTCAGCGGCTTAACAAAATCGTCACCGTGTCGCAGAGAAATAGCCGGCACGCCGACCTTCGCGAACGGAAAATGATCGGAGCGGAAAAAGAATCCCTGCTCCGGTCGCATATCTTCTTCCAACGCCAGATTCCTTTCCTTCGCAACCGCTTCAACTATCGGCCTCAGCGTTGAACGTTCGGAGCCTAGAGCCGAAAAGTCACGCACACGTCCAAAGAAGTTAACGCCGTCAATATTCACATTCCCTGCGATCTTATTCAACGGGATCAGCGGATTAGCGGCGAAGTATTCAGCACCGAGTAACCCCTGCTCTTCCGCCGTGGGAAACAAGATATATGTCGAACGCTTTGGCCCTTCAGACCCTTTCATCGCCGCGATTACCTCCCCAATGCCAATGACTGCCGCCACGCCCGAAGCATTATCATAAGCTCCGTTATAAATGCGATCTCCCGTCGCGTCCGGCTCGCCCACCCCCAAATGGTCCCAATGTGCCGTATAAAGAACGTACTCATCCTTCAGTTTCGGGTCGCTTCCTTCGATCTTCCCCACAATGTTCGGTGACTCGAACGTACGCATCTGCGTCTTCAGATCGATCGCTACCTTCAACCCGGTTTTCACCGGCCGAAAATCGCGGGTCTTCGCCTTTGCACGCAGTCCCTCAAAATCAATCCCCGCAGAGCTCATCATCGCCTTCGCCGTATCGTCCGACACCCACGACATAAGATCGAGATAAGGCGTCTTGTCCGATGCTGCACGTGCGATCTCCGAGCGTGGCCCCCCAAACGAAGTCCGCACGACGTTCCAGCCATACCCGGCCGATTCATCCGTGTGAATCAGGATAACCCCTGCGGCACCGCGTCTGGCCGCCTCCTCGTACTTGTAGGTCCACCGTCCATAATATGTGAGAGCTCGACCGCCAAAAAGATCAGGCTCGTCCGCAGTCGCGGGCGGGTCGTTGACCATTATCATCAGCACCTTGCCGCGGTAATCCTCCGCGGGGCCGCTGTAATCATTCCAGCGATAAAGCGGTGCATCGATCCCATAGCCCATAAACACTAGTTCCGCATCGACCGAAACATTCGACCGCTGAGCGCCGGTGGTGGCGACGTACTGATCACCGAATTTGAACGACCGCGGTTCGCCCTTACCGCCGCTCACCTTCAACTCAGTGTTAGGGTTGACGGTAAAACCCACCAGCTTAACGTTCTGGTAGTAGCTTGAACCGTTACCGGGTCTGATCCCCGCGGCCTTCATTTGACCTGCAATGTATTCCGCCGCCTTTTCACTCCCCGGCGTGCCCGGGCCGCGTCCCTCAAACTCATCGGCTGAAATCCGCTTTACGCGTTCCCGCATCTTTGCGGCATCAAATCGGGACTCAAAATTCTGACCTAAGGTAACGGTTGAGAGAAACGAGAGGACGACGAATAGGACTAGTACTTTTTTCATAGTTAAAGTTTGTCGTTAATTGTCTGAAACCCGACAGTTAAAGTATCGCGTCACCCCTTTATAAGAGCCATCGCTTCGGCCCTTGTGCGCGAATCGCTGCGGAAACCGCCCAACACTGCCGACGTTATCGTTATCGCCCCCGGCTTTTTTACGCCGCGAAGCGTCATACAAGTGTGCTCCGCCTCGATCACCACCATCACACCTAGCGGATTTAAACCATCGAAAAGAGTATTCGCGATCTGCTGCGTCAACCGCTCCTGCACCTGCAGCCGCCTCGAGAATATTTCGGCGATACGCGCAAGCTTCGACAGGCCAACGATGCGGCCCTCCTTCGGGATATAGGCGATGTGGCACTTCCCAACGAACGGAGCAAGATGATGCTCACAGACCGACGCAATTGAAATGTCCTTCACAAGCACCATTTCGTCATGGGAATCACCCGGCAACGGCACGATATGCTCGCTGGGGTCTTGCCATATCCCTTCCGTAAGCTCCGCATAAAAATCCGCGACCCGCTCGGGCGTTTTGATCAACCCCTCGCGGTCCGGGTCTTCGCCGATTCCCTCCAACATCATGCGCACGCCGGCCGCGATCTTTTCGCGATCTACCGTGCCCCGTTTTTGCTCGTCCATATCCATCTAAGCTTGTGCCTTGGCTTGCCTGCCAAACGCCGTACGCGCGGCTAAATTCACCATGTCAAACGATACGCCGCGCTCCAGCGCCGCCTTTCGCACGTCGTCATACTCAGGCATCACATTAACAGTTTTGCCATACAAGATAGCGTATTTCACACCGATTCTACCGTACTGCGTTTGAACCGTTACACTTTCCCGTTCAAGACTGTTTCGTTCAATCGAGGAGCACCTGATGCCGATCGTTGTCGTTTCAGTGTACAACATTTCCATGAGCCTATCCTTAGCCTGAGGCTCGCATAGCACCGAAAACACAACACCAGGACGGTTCTTCTTCATGTAAACCGGTGTGAGCCAGCAATCCAGCGCCCCAAGCTCAAACGCTCGCTCCATAGCAAAACCGGTCACCTGCGGAGACTGATCGTCTATATTGGCTTCCAAAACCACCAGCTGATCCAATTTCCCACCGACCGTTGACACTGCTTCCGATTGACCCAGCATCAAGCGCAAAACGTTCGGGAACTTATCGTACGTTCGCGTACCAGCTCCATATCCGGTGACCTCAACTCGCATCTCAGGTATTGCACCGCAACTAGTACACAGTGCACTAATTATCGCCGCACCCGTCGGAGTGATCAACTCTCCTTCGATCTCCGTCGAATAGATCGGAACATCCTTTAACAATTCCGCAACAGCCGGCGGCGGCACCGGAAATTTCCCGTGCTCCATTTCAACGAATCCGCTGCCAACGTGTATTCTTGAGCACCCGAACTGCTCGACTCCCAACATTTCAAACGCGATACACGCCCCAACGATATCAATGATCGCATCTAAAGCCCCCACCTCGTGAAAGTGAACCTTCGTAACATCAATGCCATGTACCTTAGCCTCAGCCTCGGCCAGTTTCTGAAATATTAATAACGCACGCGCTTTCACGCTATCAGAGAGTCCGGAAGAGTTAATGATCTCTTCGATATGATGCAGGTGTCGATGTTTCGTTTCGACCGGGACGTTAACGTTCACCTTAACCGCAGAGATCCCGGACCTGTCCACCGTCTCAAACGAGATACAGTCGTCCGTAATTTCTAGCAGCCGCAGCTGCTTCAAAAACTCTACGCGGTCGACGCCGAGGCCCATCAAAGCCCCAAGTATCATGTCGCCGCTCGCGCCGGCAAAGCAATCAAAATAAAGCGTTTTCATATAAATTAAAAGGTAAGTTTAGCCCCACGCCGTGAAAAAGAAAACTCCGTGATACACGTTCGCGAAACTTCACGCGTTCATTAATAGGGTGAACGTATGTCCAATTCATTAACCTTCAATCTAACCCGGCTTATAGTGGTCGCGATAGTCGTTTCTGCCGGACTCGTATCGATGGCTTCGACCACTGAACGGCGCATACGATTTGAACGCGGTCGATCATCCGCCACGGTTACGGGCCGGGTCCCGACAGGGGGCCGCATCTGCTATGTCGCAGGAGCGCGCCGCGGCCAGTTGCTCGAAGCCTACGTCTCTTCGCCGACCGGGAAGGTCGTCATTTTTGAAAGCGGCTTCAAAGAATATGCCGAGCGAATTGAGGTAACCGGCGATCAATCGATCTGTGTCGACAACCTCGGCAAATCTTCGACCTACAAGCTGACCATAAGCATTCGCTGAACCTTTTTGCACGCTTTCCGCTCCCACCTGTATAATCACTGCTTTACGTGATTCGACACATTGAAGCAGAATGACCATTACTGAGATTCAGGAAGCTTTGCGTGAGCAGATCGTAGCCGCCTCGCAAAAGCACTTTAATATCACGCCCGAGAGCATCGCTATTGAGGTCCCGCCCAAGCCGGAACTCGGTGACCTCGCCTTCCCCGTTTCCTTCGAACTCGCAAAGCTCATAAAGCAGACCACCGGCGAGAAGCAGAATCCGCGAGCTATAGCCGAAGCCTTTCGCTCCGAGCTCGAATTGCTCGAGTTCATCGACCGCATCGAGATCGCTGGACCCGGTTACCTAAATGTTTTTCTCGATCGGGGCTCATTCGTTCTCGGTTCCCTCGACGCCAAATCTGCGTCTCAAGCCGCAGGTGAAAAAGTCTGCGTCGAACACACTTCCGTCAACCCAAACAAAGCCGCTCACATCGGCCACGTCCGAAATGCAGTACTTGGCGACACGTTCATCCGCATACTGCAGCAAGGTGGCAAACAGGTCGAGGTGCAGTACTACATCGATAACACCGGCGTTCAGGTCGCTGATGTGGTCGTCGGGTTCATCTATATTGAAAAACTCGACCTGCAAGGTATTCGAGCGCTGGATAGCGAGCTGGCCGCAAACGGAAAAACGTTCGACTATTTTTGCTGGGACCTTTACAGTCGAGTCGGCATCGCATATCAATCCGACGAAGAATTGAAATCGCATCGCGCGGATGTTCTCCACCTGATCGAAGAAGGCGGCAATCCCACGGCCGAACTGGCCGATTACGTCGCCACACGCAACGTCCAGTGCATTGTGAATACGATGGAGCGATTCTCGATCCGCTACGACCTACTTCCCCGCGAATCGGAAATACTGCATCTGAAGTTCTGGGACAAGGCGTTCGAGCAAATGAAGCAACGCGGAGTCATTCATCTGGAAAACGAAGGAAAGCACGCGGGCTGCTGGGTAATGCCCTTCGCCGAACACTCCGGGACCGATGAGCACGAGGCAGACAAGATCCTCGTGCGATCGAATGGAACGGTGACGTATACCGGTAAAGACATCGCCTATCAAATGTGGAAGCTCGGCATCCTCGGGATGGATTTTCTCTACAAGCCGTTCCACACCTACGCCGACGGCAAGCAGGTGTGGACGACCACGGCTGACGAAGCTCAGTCGTCGCAATCGCCCGGCTTCGGCAACGGATCCGTGGTCTATAACGTTATCGATACGCGGCAGACATATACACAAGACGTCGTCAAAAAGGGCGTGTCGGCGATCTATCCGGAAAAAGGCGAGACCGCCAGCGTTCATCTTTCATACGAGATGGTCGCCCTGTCCCCAGCCGCCGCCGAAGAATTGGGCTTCGCCATCTCCGATGAAGACCGCAGCAGATCGTTTATCGAAATGAGCGGTCGCAAAGGCCTCGGCGTGAAGGCGGACGATCTGTTGAACCGGCTTGAAGAGAACGCACTCAAAGAGGTCGAGGCCCGTCATCCCGACGCCGGACCTGACGAGAAGCAAAAGATATCGCATCAGATCGCTGTGGGTGCACTGCGCTATTTCCTGCTCAAATTCACCCGCACGACAGTAATAGTTTTCGATTTTAAAGAAGCCCTATCGTTCGAAGGTGAGACCGGCGTCTTTTGTCAGTACTCTGCCGTCCGTGCGAACTCGATCTTTCGCAAACTCGCCGACAACAGCGAAACGATCGAGGACGCTCACACGCACCTGGCGGACCGCGAAAAAGTTTCATCCTTCTTTGCGGCAGAGGCCGGTACCGGGATATGGTCCATGATGTTAACCGCTGCTCGCCTCGATGAGACCATCGCTCAAGCCGCGGCTGCCACGGAACCCGCGATCCTCGCGAAATACACTTTTAATCTCGCAAAAGCTTTTAACCTGTTCTATCGAAACTATAAGATCATCCCGGAAACAGACCCTGTAAAACGCGCTCTGCTAATTGTAGTCGCTGATTATGCCCGAAACTCGCTGACCCGAGCTCTGAGCACCTTAGGTATCGAAGTGCCTGAGAAAATGTGATTGACACACCGGCAGATTTTTGGTACAAAACTAGTCATTGTAGACGCCTGACTCTGTTCCAATACTTTATTAAATTCGTATCTCTGCCGTGCGGCCCTATCCGTAACGTTTCAGATTCGGTTTTGACCAAATTGGCGCATTGTCCAGCATCCTCCATCAGAGCCACTTTCCGCCCAGCTTACGTGGGCGGTTTTTTCTGCCCCGAACAGGCCCCCGGCTTTACGTCGCGTGTTTGCAAATAAGCCTTTTCGCTTCTAAAGTTAATACTTACCGACGTGTTCTAACCCATTCTTATGCTCGTAGTAATGAACCCCGAGGCGACGGCCGAACAGATCGACGCAATCGTGCGCGTTGCGGCCTCACTCGGGTTTTCGGCCAGTGCGATGCCCGGTTCGCATCGCACCGCTGTTGCCATCACAGGCAATAAGGGGGCGATCGATCCGGGCAAGTTTGAGAATCTCCCGGGCGTTGCCGAAGCAATTCGCGTCACAAAACCCCACCGTCTCGCAGTTTCTGAGATCGCATCGCCGCGGCAAGGTGTGCGGGTGGGTGTCGCGACAATCGGCGACGGCAGCCTGGCAATGATCGCGGGCCCATGCGCCATCGAAACTCGCGAGCAGCTTTTCGCTGCCGCCGAAGTTGTGGCGAAAAGCGGTGCACAATTTTTTCGCGGCGGAGCTTTCAAACCGCGCACTTCCCCTTATGCGTTTCAAGGGATCGGCGAAGAAGGACTTAAGATGCTTGCCGATGTCCGTTCGGAGTTCGGGCTAAATATCGTGACCGAAGCGATGGACGAGCGCGGCGTTGACCTTGTCGCGAAATACGGCGATTGCATCCAGATCGGCGCGCGAAATATGCAGAACTTCTCGCTGCTAAAATACGTCGGCCGCATCGATAAGCCGATCTTGCTAAAACGGGGCCTGTCAGCAACGCTTGACGAGTTCCTGCTTGCCGCCGAATACATTCTTTCCGAAGGTAATAAGAACGTGATCCTTTGCGAACGAGGCATCCGCACTTTCGCAGATCACGCACGAAATACGCTCGACATTTCGATCATCCCTGCGCTTCGACGCGTCACGCATCTGCCGATCATCGTCGATCCCTCTCACGCCTCGGGCCACAATTACATGGTGGAACCGCTTGCCCGCGCCGCGGCCGCGGCCGGCGTCGATGGATTGTTAGTGGAGGTCCATCCGCACCCGGAAGAGGCGCTGTGCGACGGAGCCCAAGCCCTCCTACTCGAACAGTATCTAGACCTTAACGAGTCAGTCCAGCGGATTTTTAGCGTACTGTCCCCCGCACGCACCGCCATTCCGGCAAAATAAAAGACCGCAGACGTCCCGAAACGCCTGCGGTCTATTTGTCGTCCGACGCCTTTTGCCTATCTCGCCAAACGAAACCTCATTATACCATAAAACTGAACGCTGCAGCTGACGATCGCAGCGACCATTAACAGCGTAAGCGGTAGGAATTTGAACACTTCGGGGAAGATCGTGCCCACGCCCTGGCTGAACAGTATCCCAGCGACCAGTGCCACACCGGCAATGGCCAATCGGCCTGTCACCCAACCACCAAACGCAGGCCGTTCGCCGTTAAATGGCAGAAGATACGGGAACACCACGAACATGGCCAGCGTCGCAACTGCTAAAAGAGTGCCGAAGTCGGCCGCCAGCACCGACATTCCGATATCCACGGCTAGAAAGAAGAGTACGAACGTAGTATCGATGGCGAAATACTGCCTATCGTCCCGTTCCATTGCTACCCGCTGAAGCCTGATGACCTGTTCCATTTTCTCGCTCCTGTTCTTATACGCGTAAAAAACGTGAGATTCCTTTAATCCTTGCCCGGCTTGCTGAACTGCTTATATGCGACCCTGAACAGCTCCGCCAACGCCTTCGCCGTGTCTTCGTTCAGATTCTTGTCCGCACGCAAGTGAGCCTCAACTATCTCCGGCGTAGCCTCATGCGGAAAATAGATGACCGGCTCCACATAATCAGACGCACTCTTGTGCATAACCCGGTCAATCGGCATATCAAGCCATCCCGTCAAACGCGCGATGTTATCCGCATCCGGCTTGCCAGTGCCGTTCTCGATCCGCGAAAGCGTCGACGCGGAAACCTGCGTAACATCAGCGACGTCTCGCAAACTGAGTCCCAGCTCCTCCCGCCGGCGCTTGATCGCCCTGCCGAGTTCCACCGTATTTACAAAGTTGCCATCTTTAAAAGCCATTAGATTTGCCTCCATTTGGTAAGTGTCATAGGTGCACTTCTCATTTCATGGGTAAAACATAACACACGAATATTTTAATTGCAACACCTCGTTTCACCCTTGCAACAAATAAATCGATATGGTACGCTGTTTCACAGCTGGCACACCCGCACGGTGTTTACCATGACGGAATCGGACGGAGATTCGAACGAGGAGTATAAAGATGAATAAAGAAATGCTTGAGACAAATAACGATACGATCGAACAGCGAGAGATGTTTGCACCGCCGGCGGATAGCAACAACGTCTTCAGTTTCTCGACCACTCTTAAAGAGCTCCGAAAGAATCTGGAACCGGAACAGCTGCATCGACGCGAGGGAATACGTGACCGAAAGGGCAACAACCTCACGTTCGAATATGTCGAATGGCACACGGTTGCCGACATCCTAGACGAAACGGCGCCCAACTGGAACCATTCGATCAAGGACATCCGCACCATCGGCGACATCACCATTGTGACCGTCGCGATCGCCATCGACGGCGTTACGCGCGAGGGCATCGGCACCGGCTCGGCACGCAGCGAGACCGGCATCAAGAAAGCGGAGCACGACGCACTAAAGCGGGCCGCCGTAAAATTCGGCATCGCCCGCGAGCTTTACAAACGCGACGGCGAGTTTGCCGAGCGCGCCGAGGCGGAGGTCGCCAAGGGCTTCGCTGAGCCTGAAGTAAAGCCCGACAACGCCATCGCCCTATCCATCGGCGAAATGATCACGACCAAACAGATGGGCATGATCCGAGCGGTGGCCCGTGAGCGGAACATCAACGCCGACACCGAGTGCCGCAGTGTGATGAAATGCCGCATCAACGAGCTTTCGCGAACCGCCGCATCGACGCTGATCCATCATCTGCAAAACGTCGCCGTCGACGTGCCGATGAAGCAGGCAAGTTAACCGGATCGCTCCCGCGTTCCAAATGTTTTGAGTTGCGAACGGCCCCGCCTGCGAAATCGGGGCCGACCTCACCTTGATTCGCAACTCAAAACCCCTCCCTTCAAAAAATTCCTCACCATCCGGCATCTGTGGTATCCTTTCGGACAAACAAAAAATACATTGTCGAGGTAAATTGTGGGCGTATCAGAAAAGTTCGCGGCTCTCGCGGGTGAATGGACCGGAACCAACCGGTTGAATTTGTCATGGCTTCCGGACCCCGTGAAAGAGTCGCCGTCAACGGCCAACGTTCGACCACGGCTTAACGGCCAGTGCCTTGAGATCTCGTACACATGGGAATACGAGGGCGAGCAGCACAACGGCCTTCTCATTCTCAACGGCGATCCAAAGTCCGACGAAGCGACCGCCGTCTGGTCCGATTCGTGGCACTCGGCCCACGTGCTGATGCCTTGCACCGGCAAATTTGAAAGCGACAGCCGCGTTAACCTACTCGGCCATTACAAAGTTCCCGACCACCCGGACTGGGGATGGCGAACCGAGCTCGAAGTCACCGACGTCGGCTTCAAATACCTGATGTTCAACCTCTCACCTGAGGGCGAAGAAGATTGGGCAGTCGAGACCGAGTTTCACCGAACCGCCGGCTGAACGGTCAGCGGTCCCTAATTATGAAGGGAGTCATAGCATTACTCATATTGATTCCCACAATAGCTCTCGCGGCATCGCATCCGCCGCCCGATACCGTACCGCCGCAACCCGCCGACGCCGAAACCATACGCCGCCTGATGACCGAGATCAGCGAGGCCTTCGTCGCACGGCGATCCGAACCCTTCGAACGCATCTACGATGAAAATCATTTCGGCGTGCGATCGCGGCCGGTGTTCAACGCCCGCGAGCAGCTCATCGCGATAATGAATCACGACGCCGCCGTGCTCAGATCAGGCAAAAAGCTCGACTTCGAAACGCTCTCCTACAGCTTCGACGAACCCACGATCCGCATCTTTGGCGACACTGCCATCGTCAACGTCCTCAAGCACGACCGCTGGCGTTACCGCGGCAGCAATTGCCACACGCGCTATCAGGCGACGGACCTTTGGACCCGCCGCGACGGCGTCTGGCGGCTGGCCGGCGGACATCTGACAACGATCCAGTGCTCGTCGATGCCGTGGCTTCGCCCGCATCCCGCGACGGCGTCCATCCGCGACCGCCGCATTCCCATCACGCGTGCGCGGCCGGATACAGAGACCGCAGTCACCGCCATCGTCAACGCGCTCTCAAAGCCCGATGCGAATGTCCGCGACCACTTTCACCCAACCTTCGTCCTGACGAACGCCGACGGCGAGGTCTCCGGCGACAATAGCCCGCTCGTACGAACGCTTGCGACCGCGTCGCGTCCGGAGCAGGAGCTGATCCTCGACAGCGAGATCGTCGTCGAGTTCGGCGACACCGCCGTCTATATGTTCCGCGTCCGCCCGCGTGTGTCCGAAACGACGCAGATCGACCAGCACATGATGATCCTGACGAAAATGGACGGCCGATACCAGATCGTCGCCGCCCACGTTTCCAAACTCGAAGATTAACTACCCGTTACGCCGCTTCGGCCCCCGCGGCCTTTCGCTTGCCGACAAAATCAAGCGCCGCGCCCAGCATCGGCACGTTCACAGTGCCCGACATCGAATCTCCGTCAACCTCCGCATTGATCTGAAACTCGGCAGTCTCCCCCTGGATCTCGGTCCGAGCGACCGCGGTCACGGCATTGCCGTCAATGCGGCCGTCGTCGATCTTCCCGGTGCCGAGCATCGTCTTAAGCTCGCCGGTAACCTTCTCGCCTTCCTGGCTAAGCGTCATCTCGACCGCCATGTTCTGCCCCTGAAAGTCGAGCTCCAACGTCCACGCACCGCTCACGTTCGCTGTTTCACCATCCATCGCTTTACTCCCCTCGCCTTTCGGCCGTCCGTTCTTATTAAATATCTCAATGTTGCTCGTATAACCCTCTGCCTGCTTAACGATCTCGCCGGCGTCGCCAACGATGACCATCGCCAGCTTGTCCGGCCTCACATATTTCTCGGCGACACGCCGCACGTCCGCGGCAGTAACCGCCGACACGTTCTCACGATACGTCTCGAGGTAGTCATGCGGCAGCCCGTAGATCTCCTGGCTCACTATCAACCCCGCAAGCCCCTCCTGCGTCTCGGCGCGGATCGGAAACACACCCGTAAGGAAGTTCTTCGCGTCGTCGAGTTCCTCCTCCAGCACGTCCTCGTTCCTTATCCGCTCGAGTTCGTAAAAAAGCTCCTTTAACGAATCGCCCGTGACCGCGGTCCGAACCTCTGCCGTAGCCTCAAAGTTCCCTGCGTGCCGCTTCGTGTCCAGACGCGAGTACGCGCCATAGGTATAACCCTTCTCTTCGCGCAGGTTCATAAAGATCCGCGACGAAGCCCCCGCACCGAGTACCTGATTCATCAACAGCAGCGGGAAATAGTCCGGATGATTCCTCTGTACCAGGATGTCACCGAGCGAGATGTTGGCCTGTGCCGACCCCGGCCGGTCAACGATCGTCAGCGTCCGCTCGCTGCGTTCGGGCGGCGTCGGATAATCGTGCACATGCCGGTCCCCCGGCTCCCAATCGCCAAAGCGCTCTTCTATCTCCAACAGCACCTCGTCCTTCTGCACGTCGCCAACAACGAACAGGATCGCGTTGTTAGGCAGAAAGACGCTCTCGCGGGCGGCCTCAAGCTGCTCACGTGTCAAACTCGTGACGTGTTCGGGCGTCGGCGACGTGACCGAATACGGATGCTTGCCGTAAAGCACGCGATTGACCTGTTCAGACACCAAAAAGTTCGGCTGCGAACGCTGATACTTCAGATGTTCGAGCGTATTGCGGCGATAAAGGTCCAACTCGTTCTCGGGGAACGTGGGCTTGAACACCACCTCTTCCAACAGCTCAAGGATGTCGGTGTTATATATAGAAAGAGCCGACGCCGCGACGAACGTAAAATCGTCATTCGAACTCGCAGAAAGCGAAGCTCCCAGCCGTTCGATCTTTTCCGACAGCTCGCGGCTCGAATAAGCCTCTGTCCCCTCGGTCATCAACGCCGTCATCGCGGACGTCACCCCGATGTGTTCCGCCGGATCGTTCGCATCGCCGGCCATGAACACCAACCGGTACGACACCAGCGGCACGCGGCCGTCCGCGAGCATCACGACACGCAGCCCGTTCGACAATGTGGTCCTAAACGCCGATGCGATCTCAAACGGAACCTCTTCCAAAGGCTCCGGCACCATACTTTTGCTAGCTTCTGTCATTTATATAATTTGCTGCGGCGCTCTGCCGCCCACCCTCTATTCACCCGCGCCGCCCGGCACAACCTCTAACAGCGAACGGTTCTCCGTATTCAAATATTTCGACACGCTTCGGCGGATCTGATCCGGCGTTACGGCCAACAGCTCTTCAAGCTCGGTGTTAATAAGCGTCGGATCGCCGTCATACAACGCATATTCCGCTATGTGTTGTGCCCTATGCATCGACGCCTGCCGCCCGCGTGCGGTGTCGTTTATCATCTGGTTGTGCAGTTTCTGCATCTCTTCGGTCGTAGGCCCGTGTGCGGCAACCATCTCTATCTCGTGCATGATCGCGGCCCTTATCACGCTCAGGTCCTCTTCCGGCTTTGGTATCGCACCAACGAAAATGCTCGACGGCCCACGCCGCTCATCGGTAAATCCAAACAGCTGCACCACCGACTCATCCCCTTTAACCAGCTTCTGATACAAACGCGAGCTGTCGCCGTCATACAACAGCTTCCCTGCCAGATAAAGCGCGTTAAAGTCGGGCGTACGCCGCGGCGGGATCTTCCACCCGAGCAGGAACGCCGGCAGCGGAGCGAGGGGGTCGTGCCATTCGCGGTAATCGTCCGCGACCTCTTCGGGTTCCGCCACATCTATCGACGGCGGCGCCGGCTGCGAAGGTATATCGCCAAAATACTTTTCGATCAGCTCCTTCGCCGTATCCGTCTCAAACGCCCCCGAAAGCGTCAGCACAGCATTATTCGGCGCATAATACACGCGAAAGAACTCCTGCACGTCATCAACAGTGGCGTCGTCCAGGTCCTCCATCGACCCGATCGTCGAATGCGAGTTCGCGAAGTTCTTATAGATCATCGACGAGATAATGTCGAAGATCTGCCCGTATGGCTGGTTGTCATAACGCAGCCGCTTCTCTTCCTTGACCGCCTCGCGTTGGTTGTCCAGGTTCTCTTGCGTCACCGCCAACGACCGCATACGGTCCGATTCCAGCCACAGTGCCAACGGAAGCTGATTTGCAGGCACCGTCTCATAATAATTCGTCCGCTCGCTCGAGGTAGTCCCGTTCATCGTCCCGCCGGCCTTCATTATGTATTGAAAATGCCCCGCCTTCGGCACATTCGCCGAACCCTGAAACATCATATGCTCAAACAAATGAGCAAACCCCGTACGCCCCTCGCGCTCATTACGCGATCCAACGTCGTAATAAACCGCCAACGCCACCACAGGCACCGCCGGCTCCCGGTTCAGCACCACCCGCAACCCATTCGCAAGCCGATACTCCTCAATTTCCAACGAAGGAAGATCAAATGTTATTGACATATCACTTCCGAGATTAACAAACCCCGCCCGCCCCAACAAATGAGCACCCATCCAGAGCCCTCAGGGCCCCCTTCTTTGGGCCACGCCCACCGGTGTGCGGAATGGCTACGCCTTTCCGCGAGATCAACATATCTTCCCATGGGCTACGCCCCCGATGTGCGGAATGGCTACGCCTTTCCGCCCGGTCCCTGAAAGGGACATATAATAAAGCCCGGGGTGCAGGCTTTGCGGAACCCCGGGAGAGCCGGGCATCATGATCCCGTCCCTGTAGGGGACGAATAAATTCGCAAGATCGTCTCGGTCCCCTTCAGGGACCAACAACCATTTACCACCTATCCCGGGGTTGCGGCGGCCTCCACCCCGGGCTTTAATATCGGTCGCCTTCAGCGACAGGAAGAAACTTCATACTCATCAACCGTTCGCATTCCCTCCCGGGCCACGCCCACCGATGTGCGGAATGGCTGCGCCTTTCCCTCCCCGGCCATTTAAAACAAAAACGCCGCAGGCACCCCCCGCCGGGTGACTGCGGCGTCTTTCTAATTACGGCGGTTCCGAACGGGGAAGGAGAGAACCCCACCGCCGTAAGTCTGCTACGGTGTCGTAACGATCGTCATGATCGGCGAGTAGTGGCCGATCTCGGCGTTCTTGTCCACCATGATCCCGCGATACTGGCGTATCTGGGGAACGAACCTGGCATCGCCTTCACCCGGATGGATGGCAGGCGAGCTGGTAAAGAAACCCGCATACTGCCAGACCGCATCACCAACGAGCTTCCATTCCAAACGCATCGCCGGGAAGCCGTTCTTGAGGAATTTCGCACTAACGCCACCGTTCTTTAGTGCCGTAAGCGTGATCTTAGCCGTGAACGTCTCCGGCGAAGGCGGTGACGGGTTCGCGATGAGCAGTCCAAGGTCCTCACCGATCTGCTCGGTAAAGCCCGTGGCTTTCTTCATCCGCTGATCAAGCAGGCGTCCACGAGTGACGATCCCGCCAAAGTGAGCTTCGGGCAGAGTTACCTGCTCGAACACCGGCGGAACCGGCGACGCGGCCATATCGCCTTTCAGCATTGACCGCTGCCACGCGGCGTAAGCATCAACCGAATCTTTAAGGTACGTCTTATAGTTAAGCATGTAGCTAAAGATGTCGGCGTCAGCAGCCTGCCGTGCCACGTCCGCAGCCGAAAGGCCCAGCGCGGTCTGATAAGTAGGAAGTTTCAGTTTCCAACCCTGAAACAACGCGTTCTGATCCGGAGCCTTCTCCGGAAATTTCTTAAACTTGAAGTTACTCATAACTCGTTTCGCGCTCCGTGGAAGTCGTGCATTAAATTGCTTGCAAGGAGGGTTTTATATATTGCAGCCAAGGGTCGCCGCGGAAGAAGATACTGAGGGTCCTTATGGGAGTGCACGAGGTGCTCCGAAGGGGTTCGGCTCTGGCGGGCAGAGCATTCGACGGGCGTCGAACAAAAATGAGATTAGCAGAATATTCCAGAAAAACGCAAGAGAAAAATTCAACAAGTTTAAAGAAGTTTTTTTGCCCTCGGTAAGTGGTTGAAACGCCGTGATTTGCGGGATCGCGAAAATTGTTTTCGCAAGGGTTTTCGCGCGTATTTACGCCGAATAGGCCATCCATGCGCGCTCGGAATTTACCCGTCGGCGATAACCAATGCAGAGAATTTTGCCGATCTGTTATGGCAGACGAGCCGCAAGCTATAGCAGAGGGGCAATAAACTATAGCAGAGAGGCAATAAACTATAGCTGAGAGGCAGTAAACAATAGCAGAGACGCAATAAACAATAGCAGAGACGCAATAAACGATAGCAGAGACGCACTAAACTATAGCAGACGGGCGGTAAACTCCTGCCTGATCGCCCATATATTCATACACCATTTCCCCGTACCTGATGTAAAATCTCTAATGTTAGGCGATGACCGCCGAGGGCGGGGTTGCCGCGATGCCGGACGCGCTTTCACAGACGATGACGCAAATATCGCAGAATAGCAGACGTGACACCGGTTTAAACGGACAGATTGGATGGGGAACGGGAAATTCAGCAGCCCGGTCGAGGATTCAAACGTTAACAAAAGGCGAATTGCAGCGAATGGGAGTCACGCGAACAATGGCCGAGAAGTGGCGCGACTTTTATCTTAATGAAGCCAAGCGTGTACCAAACAATCCAAGTGCGCAGGGTAGATCTGAGTTCATGCAGCGAGCCGTTGATCTGCTAAGTAAATGATATGGAAAATATAGAATTAACAATTATGGTGACGAACAGTTCGGGCCGAGGGGTTTTGTTTCGCTTGGAGCCGTGGGGAGATGAAAAAAAACTCGAGGTCAATGAGAGTGTTAATGTATCCGCACGCGGGCCATCTCAAGGAATACTGGAGATTGAATACTCGCGGGACTTGATCACTGTTTATGGATGGGAGAATTCGGTTTGTGAAGTTAACGCTGTGTAAAACCTCCCTAAATTGGCGCCGGTCTAAGTTGGAGTTTCCGCGTTCACGAGACCGCGTTGATCAGACGCCCACATTCGACGTTTCTTTCAAGTAATCAGGTCTCGGAGGTTGTCGTCGGAGGGCGTCATGGGGACGGCGGGAGTGAGGTGTTTGGCTGACAAAGGTGGCGAGCAGTATTTCCACCACGGAGTACACAGAGTTTGATATTCTTGGAAGAGTGAAGGCTCATAAACAGACGACCGACGGCACGGCTCACACGACCGGTTACGCTTATAATTTGGCTGGTGCGATGGTTGAGCAAACGTATCCATCCGGCCGCAAGGTAAAAACCATTCTCGACAACAACGGCGATCTTGAGATCGTGCAGAGTGCGAAGTGCATGGACGCGGTGCGGGGGACAGATGCGGATTGCACGTCGCAGGGAGGCGTGTGGAACTACGCACAACACTTCTCGTTCAACGCCGCCGGTGCCGTCACCTCGATGCAGCTTGGCAACGGCCGCTGGGAATTGACGCGGTTCAACTCAAGGCGCCAGCCGGTCAGAAAGGGGGGCGGAGGTTAAAGGTCGCTGAGTTCGTCATCGGTGCTGGGGAGGACGGAGCAGCGAGGTGGTTGGCGAAGAGGCGGGGTTCTTCGTGGTCGCGTTGAGTTTGGCTGCCGAGGGCGGGGTTGCCGCGACGCCGGGCGATGCTACCACAAACAACCCCCCGCGCATCACATACCCGGACACGCCGAATTCCCCGATGCAGCAAAACAAACTCAGCGACGGGAACAAGACGCAAGATTTCTTAAAAAGGGGACCGGATCAATGAAAATTTACCGTGACTGTGTGAAATTGAACGTATCGCTCGTCATAATTTTATTTAGTACTGTAATTACAGTTTCGCAGAGAACAGATATTGACTCGTCGGAGAGGGGGACTCGCCCCTCAAGTTGCGAGCACCTTAAGATCGTTCTGGATAGAGCACTTATCGATTTTCAGAATTCAAAAGATGAAACTGCGTATCTAATAATAATATTGCGACCGGGTTCGGAGGATGGAACCAAATCCGTGATGGCGGCGAGAATCAGTGGGTTCGAAAAAGCTCTATTGTTCAGACGCGCTGGTCCTAATACGGTGGTTGCGGTTGGTCAACGGGTTAAGGGGGGCGGGCAGGCAGAGATTTATGTACGAGGGCGAGTTTCCGGGATTGTCAATTTTGCCGCGAATTCTAGTCAGATCTGTGTACCCGAAAAATGGTGAGCGATTTGTCGCCGTGTGGGACGGCGGTGGAAATTAGGACGGTGACAGAATATGACGACGTGAGAGTAATAACCGGCTCGGGTGCCTGGCCTGAGATCTGAACGACGCTAAGGTTTAAGGTTGCTGAGTTCGTCCTCGATGCTGGGGACGACGGAGCGGCGGAGGAGGCGGGCTTCTTCTTGGTCGCGTTGGGTTTGGCCGCCGAGGGCGGGGTTGCTGCGACGCCGGGCGATGCTACCGCAACCAACCCCCCGCGCATCACAGACCCAGACACGCCAAACGCCAGCAAAACCCACGACGCACTAAGCCGATTGCGGGCTTGCTTTCGCGAAAGGACTGGTGGAAAAGAAGCCTGCGGTTCGGTCGCAAGGAGATAGGAAATGTAGTTACTCGGGATGTCTGAGTCCAGTCACCGCCATCACTTTATGAAAGTTCTTATATTTTTAGCTTTGATTCTCGTTAGCTGCAACGTGACCATTTACGGGCAAGATAAGGAGAAGAGTCCGCTGAAGTTGACGATCAAGTTAGACGCCAAGAAGGTATGCATTGGAGACTCTTTAAAGTTTGCTGTTAGGCTGAAGAATGTTAGTAAGGGCCCGATCGTCGTTGATACGGACATGATCGGTGTTCGAACGAGTCTGGTATGGTCTTTAAATACACCCACGGGAGGTAGTGGTGGTGCATTATCGACCAGAGGACATCGCGGCCGATACGTCGAGCCCGAGTTCCTTGTCCTCAAACCCGGCAAATCATACACGAAACGCTCTCAATATAGTTTTGATAAGAAAGATATGGTCGCTTCTCCAGACTACACTCTGGCAATCACTTATGGGCAGACTGCAGAGAGTGTCTTCGAAGGCTTGGAAGTGTGGCGGGGGTTCGTTGATTCTAACCGTGCATCCCTGTCTGTCGAATTGTGCCAGCAGAGTTAGCCTTCTTAAGTACGTCGTAACTCTCGTGCTCGACATGTGAAATTGGGGCGAGGGTTAAAGATCGCTGAGTTCGTCTTCGATGCTGGGGAGGACGTAGCGGCGGAGGCCGTCGGCGAAGGGGCGGGCTTCTTCGTGGTCGCGCTGGGTTTGGCCGCCGAGGGCGGGGTTGCCGCGACGCCGGGCGCACCCCCCGCGCATCACACATACCTGGACACGGCAAACGCCAGCAGACGCCCCTACGCGAATTCGCAAAATAGCAGACGTGACACCGGTTTATCCTACGAAGGACCATTACAAAACCTTCCACGAGAAAGTGACTTTATGAACATTATTTTACCGCCTGAATCATCGAAAGATCGGCGGGTCATCTTCGTTGAAACAGGCATTGGCGAAATAACCGATTGGGGCTGGGGGGTGGAGAATACTACATCCTCGACCCTACGGTTCTTGCGGGCGCATAAAATGACTTCTCCGCTCTCGATGTTTGATGAAGTTTCCGCCGCGCTTCAGTTCCCATACTACTTTGGCGAGAACTGGGACGCCCTCGATGAATGCCTTAGCGATTTACAATGGCTGGTTGGCGACATGATGATACTGGTCATTACGGAAACTGAACGCCTACTACAAAACCCAGCCCATTTTCGGGACTTGATTGCGATGTTGGTTCAGGCAGCAGAGGAACATCAACAAAAAAACCGGAGCCTCGTCACAATCATTCATTGCAGCCCTTCACATGGAGACGAAGTGAAGAATATTCTCAAGGAAAGTTCGATCGAGTTAGCACACTTCCACTTGAAATGAAGGGCACTGTGAAATCCGGTGTCAGGCTTGCGATTCTGCGATTTTGGCGAGGTAGCGTTTTCAACTTGATCGCGAGCGTATGAGAGATTGCGGTCGGTTTTAAGCTTGTAGCGGAGGCGGTCGGCGAAGAGGCGGGCTTCTTCGTGGTCGCGTTTGGTTTGGATGCCGAGGGCGGGGTTGCCGCGATGCCGGGCGGTGCTACCACAACAGCAGATTGCGCCCAGACTTCTCTTTTTGAAAAAGCATTGTTAGAAATGGAATTATCGAAGATTTCAAGGCTGTTAGGTCCGCTAGTAAAAAGCGCAAAGTGGCGGCTGGCCTGCTTGACGTCGCTACTCCTCCTTATAGGATGCGGGAGCCTATTCGCTCAAGATTTGCGACTACCTGACGCCAGCGAGAGCGTCGAATCTTGTCCTGCCAACCCGGATCGTCGTTACAAGCGAGCGGACACACTGTTAGCGATGGCGAAAGTTCTCGAAGATTCTATTCCGGAGTACAAAACGATTTTCTCTGCTGGCTTTGGCGTGGAGAACGACCAACCCAGGGGATTTTTTGTTTTCGATTTAATGGAGCCCTTTAGCAAGGAAAAACCGCCGGGAAATTGTGTGAATTTAATCGACGGGCATGTCTATCATTTTGCTCCATTGGCGACGATGTTCTCATTCAGTCATATTATGGTCTTGGAAAACGGTCAAATGAGAGTTTTTAGGTCCGTCAATTGCCGTAACCGAGGAGACTCGCTGAGAGATGTACTTAACTATTTAGAGAATTGTGCCGAGGTGAAAGTAGTGGGGCAACCAACTATCATTGATCGCGTAAAAAGATATAGAGAATACGGAATCTATTCGAAAATCGATGATGAAGTTCCGCTCTGCGAGCTCGAGGTGGCGCCAGTTTAGACCTGTCACAACATTGTCGTCCTAGGCGGTGTCCCTGGGAGACTGGATTTCTCCAGAATTACAGCCGGTAACCTCGGGCGATTCACGATAAGAGCGGCGGAGGCGGTCGGCGAAGAGGCGGGGTTCTTCGTGGTCGCGTTGGGTTACGCTGCCGAGGGCGGGGTTGCCGCAACGCCGGACGGTGCTACCACAACCAACCCCCCGCGCATCAAAGACCCGGACACGCCAAACGTCAGCACGAACCGGCAGCTTTGTATGATGGAAGTACAATCAACTAAGAGTTCTCTTCTTGATGTGAGAATAACCAGATGGCTTCAAGGTTTGGGGTTCATTCTTTCCGTTTTGCTGTATCTTTTGTATTTCGCACTTGCGGCCGGATATGAAAAGTCGTGGACCAAGAATGCGAGTGGTCCCGGCGTCAACATGTTCGAAATCCTGGCGGTTTTTCACTTTGCTGCTGGTTGTTCTTTCCTGGCTCTCCTTTTCCTAAGCCTTTTCCGGCGAAACTTTATAACGCTTTTTCTTGAATTGCTCATCTTACTTTCGCTGGTGTTGATATCGTTTCGAACTTACGAAGCTAGTCTGGAAACTTGGCCTGCATGGATAGGAGAATATTCCCCGGCTTTGGTTTACTACTCGTACACTGATTTCCTTCTAGCTTTTATTGTGCTCGCTCTTCTGATCCTATATGTACGCAGTGGCTTTAACCAGATTTCCAATGAACCAGTACAATACCAGAAGTTGTGAGTTTCAGGCGCTTGATCTGCAAAATGGGCGGGAGCGAGTTCGGCCCGATACAAAAGCATAAGATCGGCGTGAGGGACGGTATGGGCTTTTATATTGAGCAGTTGCGGGGGCGGTTTGCGGGGTTGGAGGAGCGTTGGGGTGCGGGGTTGGCGGGGGCGCCGGATGTTGGACTTTACCGTGTGGTTGGTGCGGGCGGGTGTTCGTTTGGCGAATCGTTGGTGCGTTCGGCGGCGGCGGTGGAGCAGGCGTTCGGCGGGCTGACGTCGCAGCTGTGGGACGACCCTTTTGAATGGACGCTGCCCGAACAGCTTTCGACAAAGCACCGCATTGCGGAGTATCTCGCCGAGGTTGCCGCCGCACGCGACCGGGGCTTTGCGTTCCTTAAGAGTGACGACGATCTGCAGCGCGACATTGCCACGCCCGACGGCATGATGAGCATCTTTTCGCTGCTGCTGCAATGCCTTTTATCTGCCGAAAAGCATCACGCCCGTGCGGTGATGTGCCTTGAGCTTAGCCCGCCGCACGCCGGCCCCGCCGAATGACCCGATTTTTGCAATGCGAAACTTTTCGTGTAAGAATTCGTTAGATTTGGTGGTAATTGCCTAGCGGTGTCCGGAGGATCTAATGCACTGTCCCAGATGTGGCCAACTGCAGGTGTCACAAGAAATAAAATTTTGCTCGCGCTGCGGGTTCCCGATGGGAACGGTCGCCGAGGTTTTGGCGAACGGCGGTTACCTGCCCCAGCTAGAAGAGCTTTACCAGCAGTCTTCGAAAAGCTGGCTGACGCGAAAGAACGGCGTGGTGTTCAGCGTGATGTGGTTCTTGTTCTTTGTGCTTATCCTGACGCCGATAAGCGGCATTTTGGACGTGGAGATAATGGCGGGGTTCTCGGCGATCGTGGGCATTTTCGGCGGGTTGATGCTGTTGATATTGTCGCTCGTTATTCTGCAGCCGGAAAGATCACTCCCGCGGCAGTTCGTACATCATCCGCCGCCCCAGCAGCCCGGGCTTGCCGGTAACAGCGGCCGCAACGCGCTGCCTCCGCAGCAGAGCATCCCCGCAGACGTTTACACTTCGCCGCAGGGTGCCTGGCAGGCCCAGGACACCGGCGACCTCGCACCCCCCGGCAGCGTCACCGAGGGAACGACCAAACTCCTAAAGAAAGAAGAGGATCGATAACCGAATGCATTGTCCAAAATGCGGCCAACAACAGGCCGCCGATGACACAAGATTTTGTTCGCGCTGTGGGTTTTTACTCACGGGCATCGCGCAGGTCGTTGATAACAACGGCATAGTTCCCGGTGCGACCACGCGGATCGGCCAGACGCCCATGCGCCGCGGTATTTTTAAGGGGCTGTTCATATTTCTTTCCGCGTTCCTGATCGTGCCGCTTATCGCCATGATCTCGATCTTTCTGAATGCGGAACCATTCGCAGTGTTCATCTCCATGCTCCTACTCACTGTCGGCGGAGTCTTGCGGATGGCGTATGCGTTGATGTTCGAATCGAACATTCCCGGAGCGATCAGCCTTGAGGAACAGACCTCGGACACCATGAAACGTGCGTTCGGCAGAGCCCCGGCGCACAAAGAGCTGCAGGAATCGACGATCCCCGCAGACTCTTATACTCCCCCGGACACCGGCAAGTGGTTAGACACCAACGAACTCCAGCGTACCCCCGGCAGCGTTACCGAAAAGACCACGCGTTTACTGGAACGCGACCCCGACCAGTGACAGATCAGTAACCGACCGCTTCCCCGTCGCCCCGTCCGTCTATCGCCCCAAGCTTGGTTCCATCTTCTGCGATCATAATGCCCGTCGCCTGTGCGATGTTGCCCGGCTGCGGCACAAACTTGTGCCCCATACCCGTGAGAATGCTCATCGTGTCGGGCGACATTCCGTACCTTTCGTACATTATCTGATCAGGCAGCCACTGATGATGGACGCGCGGCGAGTCTATCGCCTGCTGGATGTTCATTTCGTGGTCGATGACGTTGATGACCGTCTGAATAACGGCAGAGATGATGCGCGGGCCGCCGCGTGCTCCAACGGCGAACCACACAGAGCCGTCCTTTCGCAATACGATCGTTGGCGTCATTGACGAAAGCGGACGCTTGCCGCCCTCCACCTTGTTCCGCTCGCCCTGCACCAGCCCGAAAAGGTTCGGCGTGCCCGGCCGCGCGGCAAAATCGTCCATCTCGTCGTTCATCAGAATGCCGGTGCCCTTGATCGTGACGCGCGACCCGTACAGGTCGTTGATGGTGTAGGTGTTCGACACCATCGTGCCGTCCGCGTCGACGACGGTGTAGTGCGTCGTCTCGGTTCCCTCTTTCGCCGCCGCAAATTCACCGAACTTTACCGCCGTGCTCGGCGTCGCTTTCTTCATGTCGATGGTCGCGCGGCGTGCGTTCAGGTACGTCTCGTTCATCAGGTTGGCGATCGGCACGTCGGCAAAGTCAGGATCGGCCATATATTCCGCCCGGTCCGCGAACGCACGACGCGACGCCTCTGTGTAAAGGTGATATTTCGCCGCAGAGTTGTGCTGCATCGCACGAATGTCGTGCGGTTCCAGCATCTTCAGCACCTGCATCATCACGATCCCGCCCGAACTCGGTGGCGGCATCGAGATGATCTCGTGCCCGCGATACCGCCCGCGGATCGGCTCGCGTTCTTTCGCCACGTAATTCTTCAGGTCCTCCATCGTGATCAGGCCGTTGTTCGCCTTCATGTCCGCCGCGATAAGCTCGGCCGTCTTGCCCGTGTAGAACTCCGTCGCACCGTTGTCGCGAACGCGTTCGAGCGTCTGTGCAAGCTCCGGCTGTTTCAGCGTGTCGCCCTCTTTGAAGTGGTTGCCGTCGCGGAGGAATATGCGATTGCTCTCCGGGTATTTCGATAGCGTGTCTTTGTACGCCACGAAAAGGTTCGCTAGGCGGTGTGACAGCATATAGCCGTCCTCAGCCAACTTTCGCGCCGGTTCGACAAGGTCTCTCCACGCGATCTTGCCCGACCCGTATTTCTTGTGCGCCAGATCAAATCCCGCAAGCGTTCCCGGTACGCCCGACGCGCGATACCCCACCGTGGAACCGCCCTCGCCGCGAATTACATTGCCCTCGCTGTCAACAAAAAGGTCGCGATGCGCCGCCGCGGGCGCCATCTCGCGGTAATCGATGGCATGGGTCGATCCGTCACGTTTGCGGATCACCATAAACCCGCCGCCGCCGATGTTGCCGGCCTCCGGATATACCACCGCAAGGGCGATCCCGACCGCGATCGCGGCGTCAATGGCGTTGCCGCCCTTCTTCATAACGTCCACACCTATCTGCGACGCAAGCACATGCTGCGACGCGACCATTCCGTTCTTTGCACGGACCGGCTCGCGCGTGGCAGCGAATGCTGCACCCGGCGAAAGCGTTGTGAGGACAAGGACAATGACCGTCCAGCTACAAATTATTCTTCTGAGTTTGAGGATTGGCATAACAGAACTTTATCAAAACTTTATGATGAGCACCAAGCTAGGGCCGTGGAGCAGAAACGATGTTTTCAACTTTCGACGCAAAAGGGTTATATTCAATAGTTCCCGTTATTTATCGAACTACGAAGATGAGCGAAGGCGACCGGCGAAGCAATGTTTTTATCACGCATATCACCCAAGAACATCTTGCGCGACTTTCGCCGCCGCATCCCGCGTTCCGGCCGCACCCTTTCTGATTACCGCCTTTTCGCTTACCTCGCGGTCCTTGGCCCGGGCATCATCGCCGCCAACGCGGGCAATGACGCCAGCGGAATCGCGACATATTCCTCCATCGGCGCGGGGTTCGGCTTTACCCTTCTGTGGGCCTTTATTCCGATGCTGCTGAGCTTGTTGGTGGTGCAGGAAATGTGCGTCAGAATGGGTGTCGTCACGGGCCAGGGACTTGCCGATCTCATTCGCGAGCAGTTCGGCGTCAGGTGGACGGTGGTCGTGATGCTTGCGCTGCTCGTCGCCAACACCGGTGTGATCGTCTCGGAGTTCGTCGGCATTGCACAGGCCGCCGAGCTTTTTGGCGTTTCGCGCCTGATCGCCGTGCCCATTGCGTCGGTGCTTGTCTGGTGGTTGGTCGTCAAGGGCACGCAAAAGCGTGTCGAGCGCGTTTTTCTGGCGATGTCGCTCGTATTTTTCGGCTACATCCTCGCGGCGTTCCTCGCTGGCCCCGACTGGGGCGAGGTTGGCAGAGGTTTTGTAACACCGACGTTCACGATGGACACGGCATATCTGTTCATGCTGATCGCGCTTATCGGCACGACCATCACGCCGTTCATGCAGGTCTATGTACAGTCATCCGTCGTCGAGAAAGGGCTGGACAAGGACGACCTGCCGCTCGTCCGCGTCGACGTGATCGTGGGGACGACGTTCGCAGTGGTAATCGCTGCGTTCATCGTGATCGCGACCGGCGCCACGCTTCACGGCACAGGGATAACCGAACTCGAATCCGCAGCGGACGCCGCCGAGGCTCTCGTTCCCGTCGTTGGAACGTACGCCAAATATCTGTTCGCCGTCGGCCTGCTGGGCGCCGCAATGCTCGCGATGGGCGTGCTGCCGCTTGCTACGGCGTATTCGATGAGTGAAGCTCTCGGTTTCGAAAAGGGACTGTCGCGGTCTTTCAGGGAAGCTCCGATCTTTCTAGGCATCTTCACGGCCCTCGTCATCTTCGGCGGCATCATTGCGATGATCCCCGGCATCCCGCAGATCCGGCTGCTGATCTTTACGCAGATGGTCAACGGCCTGCTGCTGCCGATCATACTTGTCGCGATCGTAAAGTTAGCCAATAATAAGGAGATAATGGGCGAGCACACGAACTCGCGTGCTTTTAACATCCTCGCTATCCTGATCGCCGCGGTCGTTTCCGCCCTCTCCCTCCTGTTGATCGCCTATTCGATCGCTGATCTGTTCTAGTTCGTTCGCACTATGCCGCAGGCATCATTCAATAGGAAAAGTCTTATATTCGTCGTCTTGGCCGGCGGCTCAACGCTCATCCTCGTCCTCCTCCCATTCATCGAGACAATTCTGAACGGCTGGCTGCTGGCCGAGTTGGAGATCGCGATAACTCCCGAAGGAAAAGCCGCGCGTCTCGACGGTAGCGAGACGGGAATGCTGACGGCGACAACGATCGAGCTGATCGTCAACCTGTTTCACATCCTGAAAGTGCTGCTCTGGATGACGCTGATCGTCGCGGTGGTTCGGTACATAAGCTTTCTGGTCTTTCACACCGCACTACGCAACGCATCGCAGAACGAGATATCGTCGCTCGTTCGCACGGTTCTGTCGATCATCATCTACATCGTCGCGTTCTTTATTATATTTCAGAGCCAGTACCCGAACGTGCAGCTTGCCCCGCTGTTCACGGGTTCTACGATCCTGGGCATTGTTGTGGGCCTCGCGCTGCAAGACACGCTCGGCAATCTTTTTGCCGGCATCGCGCTTCAGGCAGACCAGCCGTTTCAGGTCGGCGACGTCGTTTCGATCACCAATCAGGGTACGGGCGTTGTCGAAAGCGTCTCGTGGCGCGGAGTTAAGATGCGGACGTTTCAAAACAAGCTGATGGTGATCAGCAACTCTGTCCTCGGTCGCGAGACCATCGAGGTGGCACCGAAAGATAATCTCAATGCCCGGATCGTAACGTTCAACACGCTTTACAGCAATTCCCCTTCGAAGACATCGCAGGTCGTCCGCGAAGCCGTTCGTCAGGTCGAGAACGTATCCTCAAAGAAGCGTCCGATCGTACGCATTAGGGACCTCGCGGATAGCGGTATCGACTGGGAGGTTAAGTACTGGTGCGACGACTATCAACGTCACAACGAGACCGACGCGTTGATCCGGCAAAGGATCTGGTATGTCTTTGCCCGCGAAAAGATAGACTTCGCATTCCCGACTCGCACGATCCATATCGAAGAAAAGCCCGCAGACGTTACTGCAGAGGAGTACGTTGACGCGACGGCCGATTACCTCAGCCATGTGCCGTTCTTCGAACCGCTTTCTGAAGAAGAGCTTGACGCGGTCGCCCGGGCCTCCACGCGCCGCATATATGCTCCCGGCGAAGCGATCGTCCGCAAGGGCCAGCAAGGCGGGTCGATGTTCGTTCTGATGCGCGGTTCAGTTAAGGTACAGCTCGAGGTAAGCGACGACATGCACCACACTATTAACCAGCTCAGAGCAAACGATTTCTTTGGTGAAATGAGCCTTTTAACGGGTCAGCCACGCTCGGCGACCGTTGTCGTAGAAGAAGAGGCTGAGGTTCTGGAGATCGGTAAACGCGCGTTGAAGCCGATATTCGAATCGAACCCGCAGTTGATGGAAAGTGTGAGCGAAATCATCGATGAGCGGCGAAAGCTCTTGGAGCATAAACCGGCAGGAAAAGGCGAGAGCGTTCCGGGTGTTCAGGACAAGAGCGTTATTTCAGCTCTTCGAAAGTTTTTTGGGTTGAGATAGGCGGGTTATTGAACGTTCTTGTCGTAGATATCGTGCAGCACCTCTGAGATCGGCTTGCGATCTGCGAACGGATCGTCGTCCGACTTTTTGTTAGTTCGCGCGTTCCCGTTACGCTTCACGACCGGCTCGTTTTCGGTGATGCTGACGCGGTCACGTCCGTTCTTCTCAAAAAGAACTCTCACTTCTTCTTCCGCTTCGTTCACAAGTCGCTCGACATCGATCTCAGCGATATTACGCTCGTCGGCTGCCTCAAGCTTCTGAATCGGGATCTCCGTCGCAAACTTCGTTCGGCTTTCTTCCAATAGCGCCTTACCCCGCAACCGACGTGCACGTTCAAGGGCACGGATCGCAGCCGAAGTAAGCGGAGCGTCGGCCGGCTCTCGCTCGATCTTTCGCAGGATCTTCACATAATTCCGTAGCTCCGGCGTCGGGAACGCATACGCCGATTCATCCGCGCTCGGGTTCTCGACCACATTTGCCAAATTGTTCACCGCCGCCTTATGATCGCCGACCTTGTTATAAAGAGCACCCAATGCAAAGTAGACCAAAGGCGGGACGGCCGACATATTTCGAACGATCGACTCGCCGCGGCTGATCGTATCGTTGATCTCAAACCCGTACCACTTACGCTCATCTTCACGAAGCATCTCGTTGGCGGAAAGGTAAAACTCGAAGATCTCCCGCACTTCGTTCCGCGAGGCCGTGGAGAACATCTTCAAAAGCAAATACGCAAACACGCCGAAAAAGAAAACAACGAAGATTGGAATATTCGCCACAACAAGCATCGACGCGATAATTCCAAAAGCCAGCAGATACTGACCCTTCTCCTTTATCGCACCAGGAACGTTCTTTTGTAGCTTGTTATCGCTCAATTTATTTGGATTCGGCTCCGTTATCGCTTACGGATTCGACAACCGAAGCTTCTTTCGCGCCCGTGCCGTTCGTTTCAGCTTTCGGCTCATCGCGATGCTCGGCCGGCCGTGCCGTCGCCCGTTCGGTCTCTTCTTTTTTAAACCCAAACTCTGCCAGAACATCAAGCAACTTCTCACCAACCTTAAAGGGCGAGTTCATCACGAATGTAAACGTTTCACTCAGCGTCATCGCCTCAAAACGAACGAGATCGGCGATCTTCCTCTCCAGAGGCATTTCAGCGAACTCCTTCTTGTAACGTTCCGCCCTCTCCGCCTCTGTCTCTTCTTCGGTTTCCGCTGCTTCCTTCTTTGTTTCGTCGGTCATTATTACGATCTCCCCGGGTGTTGCTATTTTTGTTTGACACGCCAGCCGCCTCATAGGGTTGCCGCCATGTTTATCAAAGAATTCAGTCTCGGCCTGCGTTCTTACCGAAAGGTGGTCGGCTCCCGAGACGATCTCGACCGCGCATTTGTGGTCACAGGTCTCATCGATGCATTCATCTTTAAATCTAATCCCAAACCGCCGCGCTGCATCGACCAGGTAGGTGCCTACCGGCACTACCCCTTCGTGATCTTCCCTCTCGAACCTGACATGTGCTTCGTCCATAACCATTACGTCCCCATGACCGACCGTACCTTGACCTTCGGTTGTGCTCCCGAAGGTGCTTGCTCCGTTTCCCTCGATTTCGTCTTGCATTCCGAACACAGCCCCCACATCCGTAAGCTGTGATGCGACAGTTCGAAACCGAACTGAGCCGCCATCTGATCTTGAAGCGATTCGATCTCTTCGGAAAAGAACTCGATCACCAAACCGCATTCGGTGCAGATCATATGATCATGATGTTCATGATCGTAATGATGCTCATAATATGTCTTGTTGTCTCCGAACCTGACCTCACGTGCGAGTCCCGCTTCGGTCAGTAACTTCAATGTCCTGTACACGGTCGTGTGTCCGACGCTCGGATCTTCCTTGTGCACCAACCAATAAAGATCTTCACTAGTTAGGTGTTCCTCAGTACGCAAAAAGATGTCCAGGATTAGTTCGCGTTGAGCGGTTCTGCGCAGCCCTGCCTGCTGAATGTGCTCTGAAAATATTTCTCGTTCTTTTGTAAAACCCTTCGCTTCGCCCGACATATTTCCCTCTATTTTATCACCTCAAACTTTCTTTAGCTATAGAAAGCCGCGAACGGACCCGCTCGACCACTGCCCCGTCCGGCGAGAGCTTTTCCGCGATCGTAAGCGAGTGCAACGCTAGCTCTAGATAGATCGAAAGAATGCTTTTGTCCATCACCTCGGCAAAGGATTCAAGGTGCCGCTCGACCGCGCCTTCGTCGAAACGGGCATACGGGCCAGTCAATGCGGCCTCCGAGGGATAATGTTTGAGATTGTTCAAAGTGCTCTCGGCCAACGGCAGCAACACATCGCGGGCGGTTTGGTCATCAAGTCCGCACTGTTCCAGCATTCTAGTGGCAGCATCAAACAGCGCGACAAAGTGGCCGGCTGTCATCACCGCCGACGCGTGATAAAGTGCCTTAAATTCTGCCTCAACGGTAAAAGATCGAGCCCCAAGCTGCGAAGCGATTCGTTCGCCGGCCCCAACCGCTGCCGTCGTCCCTTCCAGACAGAAGAATGAACCCGCAAAACTCGCTGCGCCGGCGATTGGATCACTGATCGCAAGCAGCGGATGCATCGAACCTATCTCGACCACACGGCCCGCAAGCCCGGAAAGTGCAGATGACGTTAACGATCCGCTTGTGTGCAGAACGATCTGCCCGGGTCGTAGCCGATCTGATATTATCTCGGCCGCCTGCGCGATCTCAGGATCGCGCGTTGCAATAATGACAATGTCGGCTGTGATCGGTGTGCTCTGTTCTGAAGCGGATAATGCAGGTGACGGCGTGATGTGATCAGCGATCTTCGCGGCCAGATCCGGAGACCTATAAACAAGCTCGGTCACAGGCAATCCGGCCTTCGAACAGGCGATAGCCAGCGCGCCTCCGACGCGGCCAACTCCCACGATTGCAACGGATTTCATTAGGTAAAGATAACCTAAACGGAAGGATTACCAAATCTTAGCGGTTTACGCTCTTACACTTCGACAAGAGCGGGGACGTCGGCCGTCTGATCTTGACGCGAACTTATGGGAGGGCGTTCCACTGCGTCGACATCGCGTTCAGCCGATCGCGGACGGCGTAGCCGGCGAAGTATGAAAAGCTGAGCCTCAGTGAATTCCGATAAGTCATTGTCCCGAAAGCGTTGGGAAAGCTCTTTCGCCGCATTCGCCTCGATGGCAGACGTCGACTCCTTTGAGAGAAGCCCAAGCTGGGCGGTGAGTTCGTCCGAATCACTTAGCAGATTCTGACGGAACGACGCCGAACCGGCCGAAAGCGTACGCATAAGTCTTTCGGGGAGTTTCTCCACCTGATCTGCCGACTGAACAGAAAAACCGCACATACACGACGGCGTTTCTACAAGAGCTTCCCGGACATCGAATCCGCAGTCGAGCGAGTTGAACCGCCGAATAGACGCATCGGCCGCCGCGCGAATCGAGCCTTCGTAATATGGCAAATCCTTAATATTCTGATATTCCCACCAGCTGTCGCTCCGCATAATATCGTTGAGTTGCGACTGAAGCCCGTGCGATCTCATGACCTGGTCATGCCGGTCAGCGTATATCTCGGCGTATTGCCTGAAAAACTTGTTCCAGGCGTAGTTGAGTTCCATATTCGACGTGGAACTCGGACTATCGGCACCGCTGCGGATCAAAGTCGCAAGGTTCAGCCGGAGCTGACTCAATGGTTCAGGAGCGAACGGCCCGCACTGAGCAATATAGGTTCGCACCTTCTCGCGTTCCGGATAGCCCTCGACAAAGCTCTCCACGACCGCAAGCGACGCCTGGCTCGCCAGAAAATGCTCTTCCGAATCCGAAAAGATCTCACCGATTCGATGGAGGCATTCCTCGATCGAAATCGTTCCGCGGCCCGCCGCCTCCATATTGTCAACCAATCCACCCAGCGTTTTCGACGTCAGCGCCGCGTGCTTCCAGATCTTCAACGTCAACGCGTCCGCCGGAATATCATTGAACCGTTCGATTATCGCGAACTTGTGCCACTCCTGAACCCATTCGCTGAACGCCGCCATCACGAGGTTCCGATCCTTCTCAGCATCCAAATTCGTAAGCTCGTTGTCCCCGACAAACTTCGATGCCCAGTAGATCAGCCGGCTCGCTGAGAACGGCATCTCAAGCGGTGCCGCAACGCCGACTACGTCATCCCAGATGATCGCGAGGTCCAGCGAACGTCGATTGATGCGATCGCCCTTTGACGTAACGAATTCAAGCCTGCGATCAGCCGCCAGAGCTGCAAGCACGAGGTGCTGAGCCTCACGTACGAGTCCGAACGGTGTCGCCTTCAGATTCGCATAAACCGCGTCGAGCGGTACGGTCCCGGCCTCAACTTCGGTAACCAGTGAAAGCACCGCCTTGCTCACGGGAAGCTCGCCGATCTCGTCTCCGGCTGCCGGGACGAGTATGTCGCCGGTCTCACGTGCCAGGCCGAGGGGCATGGCGAACTGCCGTGCGAGCCTTTGAGCTTCGGGCGTATCCTGCCGCCGACCGCTAAAAAAATCAGATATCGCGACCGCAACTTCGGAAACACCAAGTGTCTCAGGAAATACGGGATGCTCAGGATAGCGAGTCTCGAACAACGGTTCGAGCATTATCGAGAACAGCCCCGCGAGATTCGACTCCTTTCGCGCGTCGCCAGTCAAATTGTAGTCAAAGCCGTCGATCTCGATCACGCCATCTTCCGAAAATACGCGGTTAAAAATATGCTCCGCCGAAACGGTATGCGAATGAAGCGTCGGGCGGACCTGTTCTGCAAATTCCGCACGTAATTCGGCATTTGTCGACAAAACGTGGAGTCTGGCAAGGAGCTCGGCTTCGTCCTTCCTAAACGCAGATGGCTTCCATATGACCCGCGAAACGTCGCCGTTCAATGGCAGCTCAGTACCGATCCGGTCGTCCGTTAGGTCAATGACGACCTCCCAGTCCATTACTGAGCTGTCCGGCAGCGACGCAAACTCAGAAAACTGTAATCCATCGCCCAGCCACAAGATCCGGCCCCGACGGCGTCCGCCGCGCCACTCGATATGGCCTTCCATCCAATTTCGCTGCACCGCATCGAATTCGTTTGTGAATGTGCAGTCCTGAAAACGCTCTTTGAACAAGCGCCGAGCGACATCGTAAACGACCGACGCCGGCTGCGACTGAGCCGCCTCAGCAAGCGCTTTGTTTAGATTGTCCTTACTGCTGACCCGGAAACCGAACCTCGGTTCGCGGCCCTCGTCCTGCTGGACGACTACATCGTTCGGTAGGGCCTCAGCAAAAGTATGAATAATTTCCTGAACTGACTGGATCGCTTTCGCGGGATCGTCCTCGTCAAAGATCAACATCCCGGCGCCGATCTGTTCCGGCGTGGTTCCACGGCCCTCCAGCGAAAGAAGCAGCAAAGCTTTCAATATCAGCTTCGCCTGCAATCGCTGCATTACCGGTATCTTGCCGACAACCTCAGAATTGAGCTTATCGTATGCCCTAAAAGCCTCTTCCAGATCGCGAACTTTCCGCAAGTCCGCTTCCGCACTGTCAAAGACCTCGTCCAAAGCGATCAGCGAATTTGCTGGACGGCCCAGGATGCGTTCACCGGCTTCGGCTGCAAAACCCAGAAGCGCAAAGTCGTGTACATACAAACGAACAAAAGGCGCGACTTCCAAAATAGCGGGATGTAGGGGATACAATGCCGAAAATCGCTGCTCGCTCCACCTGAAGCCCGGGATGACCTCGCGAAAATACTCGTACACATCCGAGATCACCGGCCGCAGCGCGTCGTTCTTAGGGAAGACGTTAGAATTGACGATCTTATAAAGATGTTCCTGATCTAAGTAGTCGATCGAGAACGTACGAGCTATTCCCGAATTCGCCCCATCGGCACCGGCGATGTCGTCGTCCAGTGCAACGCCAACAAACACATTGTTGTGCTTAGCAAATTCTGCGATCTCGGCAAGCATGTGCCCGTCGTCGCGTGCCACGCGTTCGCCACGCTCGAACGCCGTGTCGATCATCAAAATGAGCGGAAGGTCGCCTGTTTTTGCAACCGCAGCCTTCAGCAGCGATTCAGCCTTATCATCCGCCGGCGAGATCCCCAGAACACTTACGATCGCCGCTGTCAGTTCGTCAAGAAGGGTCTCGCCCGTACCGCGACGCACGTAAACAACCGGATAGTGCCGACGCAGCAGGTCCTGCGCCGAACTCGACACTAACGGATCGCTGATTCGTGACCGAAGCTCCGGCTGAGAAATGATGGCACCGAGCGTCGCCAGAAGGTGACTTTTTCCGACGCCGCGGTACCCCGCAAGTGCAAAAGCGGAACCGCCCTCCGGCGAGACGCGTGTCACGGCCTGCAGCCACTTTGACATCAGATCCGCCGTCAGATCCGTAAAGAAATAATTCTTGAGCGTCGCGGCAGGATCCGCCGTGAAATCCTTAAGGCTCTCGTAACGGCGAACCTCGACGATGTCTTTAACTTTTTCCTGAATTCGCTTCATTATCGGTTATGATTTATGTAGAGATTGCTCGTGCTCGTGGAGGAAAGGTGACTAGAGTTAACGGCATAGACGTGTGAGGCGGGACCACGGGTAGAACACCCGCACCTTTCCATTTTATCAAAACGGGGGGTCTTAGTGAAAGATATTTCTCACTTGAACGATTTTCAGGCGAATTTCGCAACGCGGTGCTTAGAATTTGCATCATAAGTTCATTGATTTAGATCGAAATTCGATTTACCATTGGACAGTTAACGAGTATTTTGGAGGTTTTAATGCGTGACAGCATTTTGAGAAGATCAGGCGCCCTTCTTCTTTTTGTAAGTCTTTGGTTGGCTTCGTTCGCGGTGGTTCCCATCAACGTCGGAGCTCAGACGAGCGATGACGACAAGGATAGGGCTGTTCTAGATTCGGCGGCAGAGCAACGAGGCAAGCCGCTAAAGACGAAGGAAGATCCCGCTCAGATCGGCAAACGGAAGATCAACAGTGGCACAGACAAGTTCTTCGGCTGGCTCGGAGGTTCTCAGCAGCGTGAGATCGCCATCGGGCGTCAGCTCTCGCTTGAGATCGAACAGACAGCGAAGATGGTCGAGGACCCGATCGTTACCGAATACGTCAATCGCGTGGGGCAAAACATCGTCCTTCACTCAGACGCAAAGGTACCGTTCACTATCAAAGTCATCGACAGTGATGAGGTTAATGCTTTCGCCCTCCCCGGTGGTTACTTCTACGTAAATCGCGGTTTAATACTGGCTGCTGACAACGAGGCAGAACTTGCCGGCGTAATGGCTCACGAGATAGCGCACGTTGCGGCCCGCCACGCCATGGAGAACCAGGGCAAGCTGCAGGCTATCAATTACGGGCTTATCGCAACTATCATCTTCGGCGGCGGTATAGCAGGAGCAGTCGCTCAGAACGCGGGCGGATTTGGCCAGTTGCTCGGCTTCCTGAAGTTCAGCCGTAATGCTGAACGCGAAGCGGATATGCTCGGTGTCCAGTACTTATATGCCGCAGGTTATGATCCGACGGCAATGGCGACGATGTTCGAAAAGCTTGCCGAAAAGAATCGCAAAAAACCCGGCACGCTTTCGCAAATATTCACTTCGCATCCGCAATCACTCGACAGACGTGACGACAGCCTTGCGCTCGTGGCTCGCTTCCCGGAAAAGGAAGAGTACGTCATCAGCACCTCTGAATTTCAGCGGGTGAAAGCACATTTAATGAAGCTTACCAACGCACGCGCAGGCATCGTTAGTGATGTTGATGACGAAGAACCGGGACGACCGACGCTTCGCCGCCGACAACCCGGTGACCCGGCAGAAGCCGGTGACACGACCGGTGAATCAAGCTCATCGGAATCTAGCTCGTCAGAATCGGGGCCGCCTAAGCTTCAGCGTCGAGGTGAACCGACCCCCGCACCGTCACCCTCGCCCGAACGGTAAGTATTTGCACGACACAAAAAAAGCGGCACGCAAGGTGCCGCTTTTTTTCGTTCAATTTAGAACGAGTTACTTTGCCAACTTCGCTCGCAACCTCTTTAAATCGTTCTCATCATGCGAAAGCGTCAGTGCCCGTTCCCAAGCCGTTCGCGCCAGGTCCGCCTTTCCCTGCTTCGCATATACATCGCCCAAATGTTCGTGAATCGTCGCCGACCCTGAGTTGTAGCGGGCCGCATCACGGAGATATCGCTCTGCTTCAGCATACTTGCCCAGCTTGAAATAAGCCCATCCCATACTGTCGAGATATGACGGGTTGGTCGGGTCAACGGCCAGTGCTTTACGGATCATCTCGGCCGCTTCCTCGAGTCGCTCTTCGCGTTCGACGAGAAAATACCCGAGATTATTCAGCGCGATGGGGTTTCGTGGGGACTGTTTCAATATCTCGCGCAGCGTCGCTTCCGCACCGTCATGGTCGCCTGCCCTGTGCTGAGCCGTCGCCAACGTCAGCCGTGCGATCTGTTGACGTTCCTGCCCGCGTGCAAGCTTGTACGAAGCCTCAGCCGCGTCAGCAGCATCTTTATGCCGATTCGCACGCGTGTACAGTTCCGAGATAAAAAGCTGGTCGGAAAAGGCATCACGCGGCGGATTTATAATCCCCTCCGCATTGCCCTGCTCCGTCCTGCCGGGCGAGCCCCCGTTACGCATAATCGCGACTGCCTCGTCCACGGATCCCATTTCGGATAGAATTGTCGCTTCCAACCGCATCAGCCCCTGATCCGCCGGTGCCTTCACCCGGCTCTGCCTGATCACCGCAATCGCTTCTTCCTTTCGACCCGATTCGCGATAAAGCGTTATCAAATGCCGGTCTGCGAACAGATCGTCGGGTGTCAGAAGGTTTCGCGCCCTTTCCGCAGCCTCTTGGGCCTCCTTCATCGAATTCCCCGAGCGATAAACCCCAATGATCTTGTCGAAAACATTATGAATGAAGTCGCGATCGCGAATGGCATCAAGACCATCGACCGCCTCAACCGTGTCGATCGCCTTTTCGAATGACGTGATCGCGTCGGCATAACGGTTATGTCTAGCCTGAAATTGACCCCGGGCGATAAGCAGCGCGGCCGCGGCCTCGGGATCTTCAGTGAGCCGCTGAGATGCCCGCGTGAACACTTCCACCGCGTCATCATACCGGCCGTTCCGCACCATCAATTCAGCTAAGATACCGACCAACGCAGCGCTGGACGGATTCGCAAACACGGCCTGCTGCAGCGATTGAACCGTCTCCGCTGCCGCGTCTCCAGACGTGCCGACTACGGCTTCTTGCAAATACCCGATCGCGTCAACATTCTCGGGGTCGTCCGCAATGATAAGGCTGAGAACCGCGATCGCCTCCGTCATCCTGCCGGCTCTGATAAACGCGCGGCCCAAGAGCAGGGACGCGGATTCCGGAGTAAGCTCGATCTGAGGTCCGAACAACCGCGAAAAGAATTGAGTATCGATGGGAGGTGCCGACGAGATCCATTTCTGCAGCGCGTCGATCTGCTGTTTTTCCCTTTCCTGCCTCTCAAAGAAAAGGCTGAGCACCGCCCAACCCTCGCTATTTCGTGGGTCAAGTCGAGTTACGGCCGTCCAGTTCTCGATCGACCTTGTCGTATAAGGTTCAACAAGGTCCGTCCGGCCCAACCCGCTTTTGAAAGTGTAGAGTCGTGCGAGCAGCCGACGGGCGCCGAAGTTATCCGCGTCGACCCGTAACGAAAGCTCCGCAAGAGCCATTGCTTCATTTACCGCTGCGTCCCCGCTGCTAACTGCTAAGTGAATCTCCGCGAGCGCTGTGTACGCCTCAGACATGGAAGGGTCGGCCTCAGCCGCTTCAACATAAGCTTGCTGAGCAGCGCTTGCCGCAGCGCTCACCTCGCGCTGGCTCCGAACCCTTTGTATCCTCCACACAAAGCTCTGCCCCTCCATCATCTTTGCCAGGGCACGTTCTCGATCCACGCGAGCAGCCGGCTTTTTGACGTCCGCAGTTTGAAGCCGTTTGGCGAGCCTCTCTGAAAGCCTTTCCGGCGCCGCGGACGGCGGAGGCAGAGGGGGTGCTTGGCCGACCGTCACGGCGGTTGCGGCAAGCGCAAATGATAGTGCAAAAAAGCTCGGAAGAAAGATGGATCTCATCATTAGGTATATACGGGAGTAAACAAAACAAAAGCGGCCTCCGGGGGACCGCTTCTATTTTAACAAATTCGGCCGAACGCCGTAATTAACGTTCTTCCGGGGTCGAGACGTTCTGCGTCGTCGCCTGTCGTTGCGAGATCACCGTTGTGAAAGCCTGAGGGATCTGATTCACAAGTATGTCACCCTGATTTTCGATGATCTGATCGATCAATTCGAACTTCTCACGGTCAAAATCACGCGTCATTAAAACGCCGTTCTTATCGATCGTCATCGGATAAATGCCAAAAAGCTGATTTCGAAAGTTCTGAAAGAACGAAACCTTTTCGGGCGGCAGAACCGCAAGCCGTTCCGAATTGGGCTCGGGTACACTTGCGCCAATCAGTTCCAGCTGCTCTTTCGACTTCGCGACATAATCGCTGTTCGGATAGTCGGCGACGATACGCTGAAAGTACCGCGCGGCCTGATCCGTTTCCTCTTCGACCAAATATGTATTAGCGAGCTTGAACAAGGCCTCGTCCATATTTTCAAACTCGGGATACTTATCAAGGATCTCGCGATACCGCGACTGCGCCCCCTTAAGGCCGCCCTTACCCTGGTTCACCGACAACGTGTAATAGTAGTTAGCGATGAGCAGGTTATGCATCCCAAGATTGTTCTGAACCTCTGCAAGTCTAAGCTCCGCCTCGTTTTTCAGGATCGAATTAGGATAGCTCTGAAGCAAGGCCTTCAAACGAACCTCCGCCCGTCGGGCTCGGGTAGCGTCACGATCCGGCAGACCGATCTGACGCATTTCCGATTCTGCGATCTTCAGCACGACGCGGTCGGCAAGGGGATGGGTCGGAAAGAACGTGAGCCAGTCTTGATAAGCCGCAATCGCTTGGATCAAGGCACTGGTCGAACCTTCTAAAAAGAACGAGTCCGCAACCGCCAGCTTTGCCATAGGCAAATATGGCGAATCCGGATACGTCGTGATGATCGTCTGGAACAATAGGCGGCCTACATCAAATCTCTTGCGACGCACCTCTCGTGTCGCCACAATGAAAAGCTCGCGGTCGCGGCCCGGCGAAACTGAGCCGATCAGCTCATCAAATTCATCATTGCCGCCCCCGCCGAAAATGCCGAGGAACTTTCCTTTCTTTTTGATCTCGCGCGGCTGACCCTCTGTAGAGATGGGAGTCGCGCGGGCACTCGCGGTCTCCGTCAAAACGGCGTCGGCGTTCTTTTGCAGCTCGGCGACGGCTGTTTCAAGTTCATCAACATCAGTGGCTTCAAACTTCTCGGACCGGTCGATTCTGCCGCGGAGGTTGTTCACATCCGATTGGAGCCTCGACGCCTCGCGCTCCACATTTCTTAGCCGGCTAAGTGGGCTGTCAAGATTCCCTTCATCCGCGTCCCTGTCATCCTGCCGGAGAGCTGAGATGCTGCTCGTTGCCGAGCGTCTTATCGTCTCGAGCTTTCCACGCATCACCTCAAGCCGCTGGCTTACCGTTCCGCCACCGGTCTGAGCGTTAACAAAGGTCGCTCCCGCAAATCCTAATATCAGGAATAAAGCGATAATAAAACTATTTCTTCGGTTCATAATTAACTCGCAAAAAAGGAACTTCACACCCAAACCGTACCTGCCTCGATCAGCGTCCTGACCGATGCAGCCGCGTCGCCACGCCCGTATACTGCTGAACCGGCTACGATCAGTTCCGCTCCGGCTTCCACTATCTCTGAAATATTCGTCTCGTCGATGCCGCCATCGACCTCTATCCGAGTATCAAGGCCCCGTGCCAAAATCGTCTGTCGCAGCCGTCTGATCTTATCCGTTGACGTCGGAATATATCTCTGCCCCCCAAATCCGGGGTTGACTGACATCAGCAATACAAAATCCGCATAGGGCAGCGTCTCTTCGAGAGCCACGAGCGGCGTTCCCGGGTTGATCGCGATCCCTGCTTTCGCCCCCGCCTCTCTTATTGTGGTCAATGTCCGCTGAAGGTGCGGGTCGGCCTCAACGTGTACCGAAACCATATCCGCCCCCGCCTCGACAAACTCCACCGCATATCGCCCCGGTTCAGTGATCATCAGATGCGTATCGATCGTCATCGACGTCGCTTTTCGCAGCGATCTCACCACAGGAAGCCCGATCGTAATGTTCGGCACGAAGTGACCGTCCATCACATCGACATGCAGAACCGTCGCGCCTCCCGCCTCCGCCCCCGCTATATCTTCGGCCAAACGCGAGAAATCGGCAGAAAGTATCGAAGGTGCAATTTCAAACATTCGGTTCGTTAACGTGTTTTGTTGCATTGAGAAACGCGTCCGTTGCTTAGGTTCTATGGACGCGGTGTCGTTCTCGGCCGGGTCGCACCGTCCGAAGGCGGCTTCGCCGACTGCGGCACCTGCGGCTTGGGTATCGTTATCACCGTATTTCGATTGGCCGGCTCCGTCGGAGTTGAGGGCGGTTCTTTCTTCGTATCTTCTGCTGCCGGCGTCGTCGTCCCGCTTGAGGAGGTGTTCGTCGAAGACGAGTTCGCGATCACATCGCGCGTCGTGTCAGCTTTTTTCCGATCGACATTAGCGTTCGAATTAACATTAGCCCGTGGCTTCTTCGGTTTATCAGAGATCATCTCTTCGATCTTCTCTGTGTCGTCCTGCTCAATATCCTGTATCAGCGATTTGGGCGTTTCTTCACCCGCAACCGCCGCTTTACTAACCACCACGAGGATCATCTGCCCAGTCTTTACCGTTTCGCCCGGCTTGGGCAACTGTTCGAGCACAGTATTAATCTGCTCCGTACTCGCCCGATCAGCCCGTTTCTTGATCTTCAGTCCAAGGGCCGCAAGCTCCTTTTCACTCGCCACAAAATCTTTGCCAACAAGCTCAGGAACCCTGACTTCCGAGCCCGAAAGCGACATATACACAACGCCCGCCATTCCCGCCAGGAATGCAAATAAAAGCACTGCAACGAAGATCAGTTTTCCAATTGCCGAAAGGCCCTGTGCCAGAATGCTCATGTGAAATTACGACTCGTACTAAACGCGGATTTTATCATCTTTTGCACGCTCAACAAACGGTTGACGGTCATTTGCGTCGGAAATGTGCTATGAAGAATCCGTCCATCCCATCGCGGTCGGGAAAAGTGCGGGCATACCCGGAGTCTGTGATAAAGCGGCGGTCAAGATCTACTGCGACTGGTTCAAAGTCGCTGTTCCCGTCAAGGAACCTCCCGCAAACCCCCTCATTCTCATCAATCTCCAACGAACACGTCGAATAAACGAGAGAGCCACCAGGTTTAACTGACTTTGATGCATTTCGAAGGATATTAAGTTGTTTTTCAGAAATGGCGGTAAAAACGTCTTCGTCGAGATAAAGGGCGATCTCCGGATTATGGCGGATCGTTCCCGTGCCCGTACACGGCGCATCGACCAAAACAACGTCGAATGTCGCTTCGTCGAACGGCAACGCATATTCCGCGTCGTATTGGAGAACCTCAACATTTTCGCACTGCTGAAGCTGAAAGGTTCGGCGGATCTGGCGCACACGCTCGAGATGAATGTCGCCGCTAACGACCACCGCTCCGGGCACCCGCCGTGCGATCGAGGTCGTCTTGCCGCCCGGCGCGGCGCAAATGTCGAGGAACGACTCGCCTGCTGCGACTGGAATGGACGCCGCAACGAGCTGCGAAGCTTGGTCCTGCAAATAGATCCGGCCGGATTCTGCCAGCCGCCTGAGCTCTTCTCCAAAGCTATTCGAAACATAACAGCCGTCGGTAAATTCACAAGAAGTAATATCCGCAACCTGCTTTAGCATCTCCGACTCAACTGCCGGATCAACGACTCGAAACGTTATCCGCGGTGGAGCGTTGTTAGCTGCCGCTATCGCAAACGCCCGAGATTCCCCGAACTGCTCAACCCATTTTGCGATCAGCCATCGAGGATGGGACGTATGGGTGGAGACGCGGTCCGCTTCGCCTGCGAAATGTAATTCTGGGATTCCCCTAGTTGCTTGACGCAGAATAGCGTTCACAAATCCCTTTGCAGAAACCTTTTTTGCACGAGCGACAAGGTTGACACTCTCGTTGATCACAGAATAGGGCGGGACGCGGTCGAGAAATAGAAGCTGGTACAAGCCCATCCGCAGCGCGAGCCGAACCTCGGGATCGATCCGCTTGCCGGTTGCGAATTCGCTGATGTAACGACCAAGGAGAAACTGTTTTCGAAGCACCCCGAGCGTGATCTCATGACAAAGCGCCCGGTCTTTTTCCGACAGCCCCTCTTCAGCCTGGGGTAGGGCAACCGACGAAAACGCCCGCTCCTTCTCAATCCGCCGAAGCACGTCAAAAGCCGCTGTTCGCGCCGGCGAGATCTTCGGTGCATTCGCCATCAGTTCGCGGACCTGCCTTTCTGTACTGAGTGGTCCGTCCCGGTCCCTTTTCTTAGTTTCTCGTCAACAGTAACCCGATCGTCGAATACAAAACATTCGCCTTCCCATAATGAGTCCTCATCGGAGATTTCTTCCAAATATCGAAGAATCCCGCCCTCAAGTTGAAACACCTCTTGAAATCCGCGTGCGACCAGGTATGGAGCGAATTTCTCGCAACGGATGCCGCCCGTGCAAAACATCGCGACCTTCTTGTGAACCTTTGGATCAAGATTCTGCTCAACAAAGCCCGGTAGCTCACTAAACTTTTCCGTCTGCGGGTTTACCGCCCCCTGAAACGTCCCGCTTCGATACTCGTAATCGTTCCGGGTATCCAGGACAAACACCTCGGGATCACTCAGCAAATGGTTCCACTCCTTCGAACCCACGTGCGTGCCTTCGCCCTTCGATACATCTACATCTTTTTTCAGCGTTACGATCTCCGGCTTGATCTTGACGTCGATGCGCCGGAACGGTCGCTGATCGTGCATCGAACGCTTCACTTCGATGCCCGCACCCAAGATCTTCTTCGCCTTACGAATGAATTCAGCGACATTAGAAGATTCCCCGCTAACCGTCGAATTGAATCCTTCGTTGGCAACAATAACCGTTCCCCTAATATCTAGTTGACGCATCACCGAGCGCAGTTCATCCCGAACGCGTTCTAAATTGGCTGCATCGCCCATCGGTGTAAACTTATAAAATGTGACGATCTCAAACATTTCCTTCGGCATTATTCGCAAACTTTTCACCAACCCCAGGTTTCAATCCGTTGATCACGTCCTTTGCCGGCATCCGCCTCTTCCCTTCCTGCTGCGCCTCAGTGATCGTCAACAACGTCCCCTCACCACACTGAACCATCCACTTTTCCCCATCCGCACGAAAGATCTCGCCCGGCGCCCCCTCCCCACTATCCACGTCCACCTCAGCGCTCCATATAGTCACCCTCGTTCCATTAAGAAAGGTGAATGCGGTGGGATACGGCTGGAACCCGCGGATGCGGTTCACGATCTTCGATGCGGACAACGACCAATCGATCAACCCATCCGATTTCTTCATTATCGGGGCTAGCGTAGCCGTCGAGTGGTCCTGCGGCCGTGCTTCGATTGTGTCGATGTTCGCGAGCGTCTCGATCAGCAGATCCGCACCAACTTCTGCAAGGCGTCGCATCAACTCCACAGAGTTTTCCGTCGGGCCGATCGCAATTTCTCTTTGCAGCAGGATGTCGCCGGTATCAAGCCCGACATCCATCCGCATCGTCGTCACGCCGGTAGCTTTCTCGCCATTAACGATCGCCCAGTTAACGGGTGCCGCACCGCGATATTTCGGCAGCAGCGAATAATGGACATTGATCGCTCCATACCGAAAACACTCGAGAAAGGCCTGCGGCAGTATCCGCCCGTACGCAACAACAACCGCGACATTGGCCTCATGGCTTTTGAACTCATCGATCGCCTCGGGCGTTTTCACCGAAACCGGTTGAACCACGCGCAGCCCACGGCCCTCTGCGAACATCTTCACAGGTGACGGCGTAAGCCGTTTCCCACGGCCCGCCGGACGGTCGGGCTGTGTATAAACTGCCGCGATCTCGTGGCCGGAATCGATCAGCCGTTCCAGCGCCTTCGCCGCCGGTTCAGGCGTGCCCATGAATACGATCCGCATAAGCTCTCAAAACAAAAGGGCAGGAACGATGTCCATCGCCCGTGCCCGCAGATGCTCAACTGGCATCAGAAGCTAATAACCGCAGTGATAATTCGAACCCTCAAAAACCTTCGTCCACTTTCCGCCCGTTCGCTTGTAAACGTTAAAGCTCGCACCTTCAAAGGCCCTGACATACGTAAAAATCTCAGCCACGCCGTCGTCGTCGTAATCAAAAACATCCAGCAGCAACTCGTGATAGATTCCCTCATCCAGCGACGATATCTCGCCGCTCATCACCTCACTGGCCTTTATCGCCCGAAATTCGCTGTGGCCAAAAGCGTACTTCCCGTCCGTGCCGCGTTCCGCAATAAAGAACAAGAGCGTCCGCGACTCGGCATCCGTCTCGTCCCAAAACGAACCGACCAACTCCGCCTTGCCATCGCCGTTAACATCAAGGGCCGTGAGGTTATGATAATCCAGCTTGGTGACTGGCACGTGATTCTTCGCGTATTCCGCCCGGATCAATGCATCGATCTCATTACGCTCCGGCCATGTAGGCAGCCTTCGAACTCCGCTTGTCTTCGATTTGATCGTATGGTTCGTGGCAAGAGCCATCACCTTGCCCTTAAGAGTAGTCTTTGATGATGTGACCGTCGCCTGTGCCAGATTCGGACCGCAGTCCGCTCCCGCATCTGAACCGCTGACCGCAACAGAACCTTGATTCGCCCCACCGAATATCAATCGATACGTCGCCTTCGGGGCGTAGTATGTCTGGTTGAACGCCTTTACCAAACTGCCCTCATCGCCGCCGCTGACCGTCGCCGTGAGTTTGCCGGCCTCCACGTGTGCGATAGGTTCCAACGTTTTCCCGTCATTGATCACGGCGAAAATGATCGGCTTCACGGCCGGCTGGGCCACAGTGCGCGTCCGCTGGGCGTACGCCGGCACGGCCGCAATGGCACACGCGGTCGCCAGAATCACGACCTTAAAGACAAAACTTCGTCCGATTTTCATTCTTAAACCTTTCGCGAAACCAACTTGCCCTGCATGAACTGCAGCAGATACTCCCTGCCGCCTGCCTTCGAGTCCGTACCGCTCATATTGAATCCGCCGAACGGATGTACACCGACCAACGCTCCGGTGCACTTTCGGTTCAGATACAAGTTCCCCACGTGAAACTCACGTTTCGCACGTGCCAACCTTTCTTCAGATGCCGAATATACCGATCCCGTCAGCCCGAATTCGGTTCCGTTTGCGATCTCAAGAGCATGGTCGTAATCCCGAGCCTTGATCACCGCGAGAACCGGCGCAAAAACCTCTTCCTGTTCGAGCGTCGAGCCCGGGTCGACATTATCGACGATCGTCGGCTTCAAGAAGAATCCTTCGCCGTCGTCACCCGAACCACCCGTTATCACATAACCGCCCTCGCCGATCGCCTTTTCAATGTATCCGATCGTTTTATCGAACGCCTTTTGATTAATAACTGCTGCAACATCTGTATCTGCTTCAGTGGGCTGACCGACGTTAAGGGTTGTCGTTAGTGCGAGCACCTTGCCAAGCAGTTCATCATGCACCTTTTCATCTACGATCAGCCGCGAACACGCCGAACACTTCTGCCCCTGAAATCCAAATGCCGCTTGCACAACACCCTTCGCCGCTTCATCAAGATCCCCGTCATCGCAAACGACGATCGCATCTTTGCCGCCCATCTCCGCGACCACTCGCTTGATCCATATCTGCCCTTCCTGCGGCTTCGCGGCAACCTCATTTATATGCAGTCCAACGCCCTTTGATCCCGTGAACGAAATGAACCGGGTCTTCGGGCTCCTCACCATCGTTTCGCCGGTCTCCGCACTGCCAAACACAAGATTTACGACGCCGGCCGGCACACCCGCCTCTTCGACTATCTCCAAGAACTTGGCCGCGATCGCCGGCGAATCTGACGACGGCTTAACAACGACCGTATTTCCTGTGACAAACGCAGCCATTGTCATCCCCGACATGATCGCAAGTGGGAAGTTCCAGGGCGGTATGACCGCTCCTACACCCAGAGGGATATATTCGAGGCTATTGTCCTCGCCCTCGAACTTCGTTATCGGCTGCTCCTGCGACCATCGCAACATCTCGCGGCCGTAAAACTCAGCAAAATCGATCGCCTCTGCGGTATCGCCGTCCGCTTCTGCCCAGGTCTTTGCGACTTCGAACACCATCCACGCCGAAAGCTCGTGCTTACGTTGCCTCATTATGTCCGCGATCTTGAAAAGATATTCGGCACGCTCCGCCGCCGTGACATACTGCCAGGTCTTGAACTTTTCCGTCGCCGCATCGATCGCCCGTTCTACCATCGACAGGTCCGAATCGCCTTCCGGAAAGATTCCGACGACCTCGCTCTTACGAGCAGGATTGATGCTTTCAAACTTGCTCTCGGCCGTCACCTTCTCACCGTCTATGATCGAGTGATATTCGCGCCCAAGTTCGCCCCGCACCTTCTCCAAAGCGTTGCGAAAAGCCTCAGCATTCTCTTCCACAGAAAAGTCTGTGAATGGCTCATTCCTAAAATCGTCCGTTTTTCGTTGTGTCTGCATAAATTCTCCGGCCTACCGATATTTTATCTGCCTGTCCATTTCGTGGAGCTCCCACTCATCCAGAAGCTCCGGGATTATCGGATCCCCACTTTGCTGCCATCCGATCACAAACTTGGGACATTGCGAGTCGTGGGAATGCTCAACATACGTGAGCAGCAGCTTCCATCCGGACAGCAAGAACATATTTAGTTCGCGGATCGAACCCACTTCACCCGTAAGTTTTGTGTCTTCCAAACTCATTCCCACGCTCCTGTTCGTTTGAGTCTCTTGATTTTACGCTTTGCCAGTTCACGTTTCAAGGGGCTCATCCTGTCCAGGAACACTATCCCGTCGCAATGGTCGGTTTCATGCAGTGCGCAGCGCGAGGCAAGATCCCGCAGATCAAGCTCAAGCTCATCACCAAGCGCGTCTTTCCCCTTCAAGATCACCCGCATCTCGCGTTTGATCGTCTGATACAAACCCGGGAAAGATAAACAGCCTTCTTCACCCACCTGCTCACCCTCGACCGTTACGAGTTCAGGATTAAAAACAGCGTGCTTGACCGGTGGCCCGTCCTCCTGCCTTACATCCATCACAAATAAACGTCGAGATATCCCCACCTGCGGCGCAGCAAGTCCAAGCCCCGATGCTTCATACATCGTGGCGAACATGTCATCAGCAAGCCGCTCGAGTTCGGGACCGAACTCGTCGTCTGCAAACGGCTTTCCAACCTCAAGCAGAACCGGCTCAGGATAATGCACAATCCTAAGAATGGACATGTATCAATTGTAACCCATTCTTACAAGGTGCGAGAAGACGCCGATTTTTGATAATTGTGCGAGGTTATCGCTGAATGTAGATATGCGTAACGTAGATCTTGCCGTCGTGAGCCCGAGCGATACCCACCGCCGCTGCCGTCCAGCTCCGATCAAGTATGTTTTCGCGATGCGAGTCTGACTCCATCCACATCCGAACCGCCAGCGGTGAAAATTCATCGACATCTCGTGCGTAAAAGAGATTTTCACCTATCTTCCGCCAGTTCCGGATACCTGCCTCGTTCGCACGGTCCTGTACCATCTTACCGTCTATTCCTTCGTGCTTGAAGAATCCGGCCGACGCCATCTGCGACGAGTACGATCGTGCGACCTCCGCCAGTCGCTCATCCCAAACCAGGAATTTAAGGTTGTTGCGGGCCCGCACGCGGTTTACGAGGTCATAAATGCGATACTCCTCCATCGAAAATCTGGATATTTCCGAATCGGAAGAGGAGAGGGTGGAGTAGAAAGGTGCTGCTTCAGCTCTAGTGGTGAAGATAAAAAAAGACAGAACTATAGCGCAAAAGGGGAATGGTGTTCGCATTTTAATGCTCCGAAAAAAGGGTGAGATAGCGTTCGGCTCGGGGGAAAGATCATCGGGCGAACCTTTTATATTATATACACGTTGGACGTCGGTGAGCAATACTTTTCTGAGTTGCTGCTGCAACCCGCTTTCCGCACGGCATCGGACCGGAAAACACTTCATTTCCGCGACGTGTCGTAATACAATAAAAAGCAGTTGTGAATCTCAGTCCAACCGCATTTGCGATCCCGCTCTTTGCCCTCTTGATTGGGCTTGAGGCAGGGTTCGCTTATAAGCGTAAGAGCGATGCCTACGAGAAACGCGACGCGCTCACAAATATCTTCGTCGGCTTCGTGAGCGTAGCGACCGGCGCCTTATTTGGACTGTTCATCGGCGTGATCTATTTGTTCGCATATGAGATGGCTCCCTACAAATTCCCGGCGGATGCTTGGTGGAGCTGGGCAATCCTATTTTTTGCGGACGACTTCGCATACTACTGGTTCCATCGCATCAGCCACGAATCGCGCATCTTCTGGAACTTCCACGTCGTTCATCATTCCAGCCGATTTTACAACCTCAGCGTGGCCGTACGGCAAAGTTGGTTCAGCGGCCTACTCCACTGGATCTTTTACGCCCCTCTGATGCTGATCGGTTTCGCGCCGTGGATGTTTGTCGTAATGCACGGCTTTAATCTCATCTATCAGTTCTGGATCCACACGGAGTTCATCAAACGCCTCGGTCCGCTCGAATTGATATTGAACACTCCGTCGCATCACCGGGTACACCACGGCGTTAACCAAAAGTATCTGGACAAAAATTACGGCGGAGTGCTCATTATCTGGGATCGGCTCTTCGGCTCGTTTGTCGAAGAAAATGAAACCCCGCGTTACGGCATCACAAAACCCCTCGAAAGTTACAATCCGCTATGGATCAACACCCACGCGTGGGCAGAGATGTTTGCGGAAATGCGCCGCCGCCCGACGGTCTTCGGCAAACTTCGCTGCATGTTCGGTTCACCCGACATGGACCCTGAGCCCCCGACCGCAAAGCTGCACCCTGCCGCCTGAACCTCGCCGCTTGCCGATTGGTTTAGCACTCAATATACTTAGCGTTTTATGAGCGAACGAAAGATTCGAGTTCTGGTAGCGAAACCCGGCCTTGACGGCCACGACCGCGGGGCGAAAGTGATCGCACGTGCGCTCCGCGACGCGGGCATGGAAGTGATCTACACAGGTTTACGCCAGACGCCTGAAATGATCGCTGCTGCAGCTGTCCAGGAGGACGTCGACGCCGTCGGCATTTCGATCCTCAGCGGTGCTCATAAAACACTTTGTCCACGCATTGTCCAGCTCCTCCACGAGAACGGCATGACGGACACTTTGGTTCTCGTGGGCGGAATCGTCCCAAATGAGGACATCGAAGATTTAAAAGCTAAAGGCGTCTCCGCCGTTTTCCTGCCCGGAACATCCACCGAAGACATCGTAAAGTACATTAACGCCAACGTTCGCCCCACCTAAACTCGCATTCTCGGAATTTCTCATTCAGTACACACACGTTGGCACGACGTGTGCTATCTAAATCTGTATAGAATTAGAGATCAGTACGATCTTAGGAGGTAAATTATGACATTACGTAAGTTAATGAATTCAGCGGCCGCTTTGACTATTGCACTGTTCGCGTACACTGCGGCTGATGCCCAAGTGGTTGATGCAATAAAAGACGCAGCCGGCAAAACTAAGGACGTGACGGTTAGCACAACCAAGAAAACAGCTGTGGTGGTGTCCGACGCATTTGAAACCGCAGTTGACAAGACGCCTGAAGTAGCCGGCGCGGTAAAGGATGGAACGGTCAAAGGCGCTAAGGCGGCCGCCTCGGGTGCCAAATCGGCCGGTTCGGCGACTAAGTCGTTCGGCAATCGTACGGTAAATGTTACTGAGAATGTGGTAGACCGTTCTGCAAGAAAGGGTAAGTACTACACGACGACGACTTGGGACGGAACAAAATGGGTGTCCAAGCAGGTCTGGCACGAATCGAAAGATGCGGCCTCAGCAACTAAGAACGTCGTTGTCGACGATAACAACTAACTAACAGTTTCCTCAAACCCCGCACCGTCGGCGGCTTCGATCGATAATTTTATCGGTCGTTGACCGCCGAATTTTTTTGTTTTCTAATTGATGCAATGAAAGACAAAGTTAGAGTAGCCGCTGGCCAAGGCTTTTGGGGAGATCTCTTGTCCGCACCCGTCGATCAGGTACGGAACGGCCCGATCGATTACCTTATGCTCGATTACCTCGCCGAGGTGACCATGAGCATCATGCAGAAGCAGCGGGCGCGCGACCCGCAGGCCGGCTATGCTCGCGACTTCATTTCTCTGATGCGGGAGATCCTCCCCGACTTAGTTGAAAAAGATATAAAAGTGATGTCGAACGCGGGCGGTGTGAACGTCGCCGGTTGTGCAGATGCCATACGTGAGACGGCACGCGAACTCGGACTCGGCGGAAAGCTGAAGATCGGTGTCATCACGGGAGACGACGTCCTTCCCCGCTTGCAAGAGTTCATCGACAGCGGCATCGAGATCAATAGTATGGACACCGGCGAGCCTCTCGCCAACGTCCTCGACAAAGTTCAGGCTGCCAACGTTTACCTCGGCGCCGGAGGCCTCGTCGAAGCACTCAGCCGCGGAGCGCAGATCGTTGTCGGAGGCCGTCTTACAGACACCGGCTTAACCCTCGCTCCCTTGATGCACGAGTTCGGTTGGACTTTCGACAATTGGGACCTCCTATCCGCCGGCACTATCGCCGGGCACATCATCGAATGCGGCGCGCAATCCAGCGGCGGCAATTGTCAATATGACTGGCGGAACATTCCCGACCTCGCGAACGTCGGCTTCCCAATCGTAGAAGCGTCATCGTCAGGCGAATTCGTCATAACCAAACACGAAAACACCGGCGGCCGCGTAAGCGTTCAATCGATCAAGGAGCAGCTCCTATACGAAATGGGCGACCCGCTCGAATACATCACGCCCGACGTCGTTGCTGATTTCACGTCGATCCAACTAGAGGAAGCAGGTGAGAACCGCGTCTGCGTGTTCGGAATCACCGGCCGGCCGAACACCGATTTCTACAAAGTATCGATCGCCTACTCCGCTGGATGGAAAGCAGTCGGCACCCTCGTCTATTCGTGGCCCGAAGCGCTCGACAAAGCACACGCGGCAGACAAGATCCTCCGCGAACGCATGGACCGCCTCGGTGCCCATTTTGACCTCATTCACACGGAATTCGTAGGGGTCAGCTCCACTCACGGCCACCTTGCGGGAACCCCGTCGCCCGACATTCCCGAAGTCCAACTCCGAGTCGGGGTCCGCGGCCAAAACCGTTCCGATGTCGAACGTTTCACCAAAGAGATCGCTCCCCTCATCCTTACAGGCCCCCCCGGCGTAACCGGCTTCGCCGGCGGCCGCCCAAAAGTAGAAGAGATCATGGCCTACTTCCCGGCTCTGATCCCCAAGAACCTGATCGAGACAAATGTGGAAATCGTCGAGGCTTGAGACATGCGGTATGATTTCGAATGGGATCCCAAGAAAGCGAAGGCAAACGCTCGTAAACATCGAGTCACCTTCGAACGCGGCACGACGATCTTTCGCGATCCGCATCTCCTCTCGATTCCTGACGATGAGCATAGCGAGCATGAGGAAAGATGGGTTACAATGGGTTCGGACGACGGCGGAGTACTGTTAGTTCTGGTACATACATTCGAAGCGATCGTCGCCGATTCTGCCAGAATTAGAGTCATTTCAGCGAGGAAAGCGACGAAGACCGAGGTCAAACATTATGAAGACGGAATATAATTTCTCAAAGGGAGTACGAGGTAAGTTCCACAACCCAGAGGGCGACTTTAATCTACCGATCTATCTGGATCCGGAAATCGCGGAGTTTGTAGAAAAGCTATCGGTCGAAAAGAACGTCGATCGAAGTCAGATCGTTAATCGGTTGCTGCGTAACGATATGGAGATCATGGAACTTTGATGTAGGTTCTACATGGTCGGCCTTTCGCAATAGTTATATTGGCCGACTAGCTCGGGATCTACTCTTACTCATTGTTCAAAAACCTCGCAACCCCGTTCTTACAATCCTCCGTCATTCGAGCCCGAGCGTTCGTTTGAACGCCTTGCTCGACCGCGTCTTCAAACGTCTCGCCGTCGACCTCATAGATGAGTCGCTTCGTCATCGCGACCGCCGAACCGCTCACTTTCGTATAGACGGAGACATACTCCGCGACGCTCGCCTCAAGCTCGTCGTCCTCAATTACGTGATTCACCAGTCCTAATGACGCGGCTTCGACAGCAGAATATTCGAAGCCCTGCGTCAACAGCTCAAAACTCTTCTTCTCCCCCAGATTCCTACGCAGGATCGCCGCTACCATCGCTGGCACGAAGCCGATCTTAACCTCCGGATACCCAAATCTCGCAGAGCGCGTCGCAACCACCAGATCGCACGCCGTCGCTAACCCGCATCCCCCGGCAAGCGCCCGCCCATGCACCGCCGCTATCACAGGAACCCTTACGCGCCGTATCAACAAAAACAAATCCGCCAGCTCTCGAGCGTCCGCAACGTTCTCGTCAAACGAATTTCCCGCGATCTTCTGCAACTCCGCCAGATCCGCACCCGAGCAAAAATCCTTTCCCGCCCCCCGGATCACAATTGCGCGCAGTTCTTCATCGGCGTCCGACTCGCGCAATGCCGCCTTCAACTCCGCAACCAGATCCGCATTTAAAGCATTCCGCTTCTCCGGCCGGTTCAGCGTCAGATACCTAACGCCACTCTCCGTCGACACTAAGATTTCATCCATTCGGTTTCGCCTGTCTAATTCGTTGTTTTAGCCGACCGAGACTTCCGCGTCATCAACCTCGATCTCCATACGCAACAACGCCGTAGAAAACGTCTTCCCCTGAGCGTCCGTCATCAAACTCAGGGTTCCGCCGCCGCCTAGCGAGCCGTGCAGGAGAAAATTGAGAGCGCCGAGATTCGGAAGCTCAAACCTCTCGACGTTGCCTTTCACCATTTCACCGAAATGCTCCTTTACGCGTTCGGCGGTCACTTCGCGGGCAAGGATGGGGTAATATTCGTCCTTCAGAGCGATGAGTCCGACGTTCGCGGTGTCGCCTTTGTCACCCGAACGCGCGTGCGCGATCTTTACAAGTTGTACTTTCATAAGCTTTTTCAAGGCTAAATATTATCATTTCCGCCGGCGAACGGCGTATTCCATCGGATCGTCGCTGATCTCGTCAACCAACCCGAAGCCCAGTGCAGTCACGGCATCGATCGGAGCCGCCGTAAAGAACATCTCCAGCGCCCGCGCGTGCCCTATCAGCCGCGGCAGCCGCTGCGTGCCGCCCCAGCCGGTCATTATCCCGAGCCCCGTCCCCGGATGGCAGAACGTCGCAGTAGGAGCGGCGACCCGAACATCGCACGCCAGTACGAGATCGAGAGCCCCACCGTAGCAGAACCCGTTGATGGCAGCGACCGTCTCCGCTCTCAGCGAAGCTATGAACCCCATCAAATGCTGCCCGCGTTCGCCAAAAGCCTTCGCGGTCTCCGCATCCAACGTCGCGATCTCCTTTAGGTCCGCCCCCGAGGCAAATACCTCGCCGACTCCGGTGAATACGACTCGATCGATCGAATCGTCACCTTCAACCCTGTCGAGAGCCCGCTCGATCAGTCCCAGCACCTCCGAAGACAGCGGGCTGCGGATTTCCGGCCGATCAAAGGTGATCACCATCGACCGGTCGCGACGTTTAACAACAATAGGGTTAGACATTCAGTTACCGAGACTAAATAATAAGTGCTATGTTCCGAACTGACAAAGCCCACCCGTGGCACGGCATCCCTATCGGCGATGGCGCACCCGACGAAGTCACCGTGTTCATCGAGATCGTTCCCCGCGACACCGTCAAATATGAGGTGGATAAAGAAACAGGCTATTTAAAGATCGACCGTCCGCAGCAGTATTCCAACGTCGTCCCCGCGAACTACGGCTTCATTCCGCAAACATATTGCGGCGACGCGGTCGCAGATCTTGCCCGCTCAAACACAAACATAAACATTATCGGCGGCGACGGCGACCCGCTCGACATCCTCGTACTGTCGGAGCACCACATCCCGCGCGGCGACATTATTTTGAAAGCCCGGCCTATCGGCGGATTTTGTCTGGTGGACGATGACGAGGCCGACGACAAGATCATCGCCGTGCTCAAAGGCGACAAGGTGTTCGAACAGTACCGCGAGATAAGCGAACTCCCCAAGGGCATTCTCGAGCGTTTCGAACACTACTTCCTCACCTACAAAAGCCTGCCCGACGCTCCCAACATCTGCGAGATCGCATTTTCCTACGGGCGCGAGGCGTCCTATGAGGTGATCCGGACCGCGATCGCAGATTACACCGAACTCACCGGAAAGCTTCGATAAACCAGGTTCTCCTACGCAAATTCCGTAGATCCACAGAGCGCCGCGCAGAAAAAAAGGCTGTCCCCACAGCCTTAAAAGGGCAAACGGGATTCCCGATCCCGAGTGCCTAAAATTGAATTGGTGAAATTACCTTGCCTTGCGCTGTAGGGACGCGCCGGCTCACGATTTGTGTCCGATTGACTGCAGCCGGGGATGATCAGCGGGGGATGCAAAAACTGATCTTCAGGAGAATGGCGGCAGGCCCTTTCGGTCGCTATTGAAAAGATCGTCAGTGTGATAATGCTAGCGCACCCTTTCTCATTTTGCACACGACGTGTGCATTTTTTCTCGAATACTTCTTGTCGAAGGCGAATGCGACCATCCCAAGGTTAAAAGAGAGGCGGAGATGCAAGGAGCCCAAGCTTACTAATCAGATCGGCGGAAGCACGAAGGCTCCGATGTGCGGCGTAGAGGTATTGACGCAGGTTTGGAGAGCTAGCATGAGAGCCGGGCGAAGGTCCTCGGGCGTCACGATCGCATCGACGAGTCCGCGGGCAGCGGCGTGTTTTGCGTCAAGCTCGCGGTCATACGTCTCGCGAACCTTCTGTATCTCGTCAAGTAGTTCAGAATCGGGTTCGGTGCCCTCTTTTTTCAGTTTGTCCAGACGCGTGCCGAAGATGGCCTGCACCGCCGAATCGCCTTCCATCACACCCATCCGGCCCGTCGGCAGCGAAAAAATAAAGTCGGGGTCAAAACCCTGCCCCGCCATCGCATAATAGCCCGCACCCGATGCATGGTTGATCGTGAGAACAAGTTTCGGAACACGGGCCGTAGCCATCGCTTCCACAAACCGAGCGCCCGCGCGGATGATGCCGGAATGCTCCGCCTCGGCTCCGACCATGAATCCGGAAACGTCTTGAACAAAAAGCAGCGGCGTCGAATGCCGATCGCAATTCTCGATGAAATAAGCCGTCTTCTCCGCCGACTCCGTGTAAACGATCCCGCCGAAACGCGGAGGCTCGCCCCGCTTCCCCTTAGACATACCGCGCGAATTTGCGATCACGCCGACAAGAACGCCGCCGATGCGTGCCGTCCCGCAGATCATCTCCTTCGCAAAATCAGCCTGAAACTCGTCGACACCGCCTTCGTCAAGAAATGTGTCGAGCACAGCCATCATATCGTAAGGCGCGCGATGGTCCGTCGGCAGCAGGTTGTAAAGATCGCCGGGCTTCGCTCGGGGTTCGCGGGGCTCCGCTATGGAAACCCGCGGCACCTCCTTCTCAGGCAGATCGGCCACCAGATCCCGTATCTTGGCAAGGCATTCGGCGTCGTCCTTGGTGCGGTAATGCGCGACTCCCGAGATCGCATTGTGCGTCATTGCACCGCCGAGTGTTTCGTTATCTATCGTCTGCCCAGTCGCCCCCTTCACAAGGTTCGCACCGCCCAGCCCCATGAATGACGTGCCCTCAACCATCAAGATCACGTCGGACAGCGCCGGAAGATAAGCCCCGCCCGCTACGCACATCCCCATCACCGCCGAGATCTGCGGCACCTTTAGGTAACGCCGCATCAGCGAATTGTAATAAAAGATCCGGGCCGCCCCGTATTGACCCGGGAACACCCCGCCCTGATACGGCAAATTCACACCCGCCGAATCAACAAGATAGACGATGGGAACGCGGTTGCGCATCGCGATCTCCTGCGCCCGCAGGATCTTTTTGATCGTTTCCGGATACCACGCCCCCGCCTTGATCGTCGCATCGTTTGCCACAACCACGCATTCGCGGCCGCTTATCATGCCTACGACCGTGACAACCGCCGCCGCCGGAGCTTGCCCTTTGTATTCGTCATACGCAACCAGCAGCCCGATTTCCTGACTGTAGCTGTCCGGGTCGAGCAGAAGATCGATTCGCTCACGAGCCGTCAGCTTTCGCTGTTTGTGGATCTTCTCGATCTTCTCAGGGCCGCCGCCGAGCTTTAGCTTTCGCTCAAGCCGAAGGTAGTCGTCGGTCAGCGACCGGAGCCGCGAAGCTTGCTTTCCGTCGTTCATTTTATCGAAATCAGTCGCGTGCTTGTGTCGCTAACGCCTGGCGAATCAATGCTGGCAACCCGTATCCGCGCACGCTTCGTCGCGGGCCCGCCGACCCTTACGACGGCCGATCCGGTGTTGGGCGACGATGCGACAAGCGTCTGCCAAGTCGTGCCCTCATCACGCGTCATCTCAATTCGCACATTGCCCGATACATTTGTCGAGGTCCACGTGACGTTCCGCGCAAGCCGCCGCGGGAGTATCTCGGCTCCCGTAAATCGCGTCAGCGAAATGCTCGTGCCGCTATATCGATATCTCGCCACGTTGTTGGTCGTGTTATTCAGTGAGCGGACATTGTCTCTTTCGTTGTGTATCCCGGTCGGAATATCGCTGAAAAGGACGTTGGGATTCGACCAGTACGGACGTCGAGTGCAGCCGCTCGTGCACGGGTTTACATAGGACATCACGGTCCGAAACTGCCCGTTCACCCAGTGGCCAAATCCATACGGATATATCGCACCGCCCGCGTTTTCCGGGTTGTGATTACTGCCCATGTTGTGCCCGAGTTCGTGAGCGAAAGTAAGATTCCCGACCGCACACGACCGTGCAGTCAGCGAATAACCCGAAGCCTGCCCGCCGGGCGTCCCGACCAGATACGCGATCCCGCAAACATCACTCACCTCGCCCAGCATAGCCACGAGGTCCGCGTTGTGGGTGTTACGCAACGCCTGGACAGTCGCGTCCGCCCGCAGCGTGCCAAGGTCTGCGCTCGAATTGCCTGTTTCAACAAACGCGTACTCCGCAGCGTGCACAAGCCGAAGGCGCTGGCGGATCTTGCTGTTGATGTACGTCGAGTTCGTAGAGTCGACAGCGCCCTGTGCCAATGTCTGCGCCTGCGCATCACCGCCGAGAAAGTTTTTCACCGCCGTCGTATAAACAACAAGGACGTCGATACGATCGCCCGAATCCACGCTGCTCTCCGGCACACGCGGGGCCGCATCGGTCTCCAGCATATCGTTGGACACGCCGCCCCCGCACGCAGGAAAAAGGCTGTGGTCAAGTTCCATCAGGATGTGAACATCGCCTTTCGGCATTATTTCGTAAACAGAATCTTGAGTGTAAATAAGCCCCGAAACGTAGCCGTTCTTGAAGGTCAGGATCACGTCATGATCTTCGCCTTGCTTTATCGTCCCTCGCCACGTCGAGTCGGTCACCGAACGCCGCTCCACGGCAGTAAGCTCCGCTTCATAAACCTGCCCGTCAAAAAGCGGGATGCGAAGGCGTTCTTTACCCGCCGATTCGCCCGCATTCGAGCCAAACGAGATCACCACTTCCCGGATCGACCCCGGCGATGAACGTTCCCCCTCAGCGACTCGGGCCGGTTCCGTAACCATTCGAAACAACGTTTCGCCTCTCTGCGCTTCGACCGTGGAAGGTAGGTGGAAGAATACGAAGCCCGCCATCACAATAGCGAACAATAAGATAAGGTAGAGTTTTTTCATTTTTGCTAATCCTGAAGAATGAAAGTGGGAACCATGCCGCCGCCGCTCGAAACGTTGGCAAGTTCGGTCGATGACAGTCTTGTGAAAGCAGACCCGACCTTCCCGTTAAAAAGCAGCGGATCGAGATCAACAAGCTGATCGATCATGGTCCAGTTACCAAGATCATCATAGAGCATCGGGAACGGCTCCTTAGCAGTCTGCACCCGCCGCTGCACAAGATAATCGCCGTTATCAAGAGCTTTTGAGATCGCGTCGTCCCATTCGCTCTCACTCGAGTTCCATCCAATATAGATGCCGTGGCCGCCGTAATCGTCGTTCGGCTTTAGTACCAGCTCGTGCGAATTCTCGCGCGTCCACTCCACGAGGTCGATATCCTTACCGTAAAGCTGCGTATTCTGGTGCCGAAATCGTCGTGTCCATGGAATATGTTCGCGAATCGCGATCTGTTCGGATTCATCAAAGATGTGAGTGAAATCCTCGTTCGTCAGTACAGCAAAGATCGCCTTTTTATGAACAAGCTTGCCGCGGGGGCTGTTGACCATACAGATCGCATGTGCCCGATAGGCGTCTAAAAGCGCCGGGTACGCTTCCATTATGGGCAGATACTCGTTTATCAAAAGCCGCTTATAGACAATGTCCAGCGCGATCCCGTCGGAATAAAGCTTTTCGCCGTCAAACTCGAGCTGCTCCGGCGAGCAAATGAGCGACGTATAGCCGCTATATTCAAAATACTCCTTAAACAGCTCAAATTCCTTTTGTGTAGGCAAGTCCCTCAGGTCTACGATGCCGATCACCGGCACCTTCTCTGGCTCCTTGCCGAGAAACTCGCGATAGCACGAGAGCAAAACCTCAAGCATTTTCGGACGGCCCTCGAGTCCTCGGAATATATATCGCTCGCCAAATTTCTCCATCACCGGCATCGACCGGAAAATGTCCGAGGCCGAATCCGAATAGGCTATTCCCGCCGGGCTCTCGCCGTTAAGCTCCACAAAGCTAAGCCCACCCGGCGTCAAAAACGAATCCAACCGAGCCGTCGGCGCAACATGATCATAGCCCGGATCGATCATCACCAGGTCACGCTCGATCTCCCCAAACCCAAGCTCAGTCAACAGCGTATTGTCCTCAACCGCCGCGTCCTTAACCTTCTGCAACGCATTCCAGACCGTCTCACACGTTCGCGTAACGTGCCCCCAGTCAGACTCCGTCACGAAATGCGGCCGAAGATAAGGCGTCAGCCGCCGACCGTCAAAGATAAGCTTTGAGCGCTCGAGCCCCTCATCCAGCACCGTTGCCGAATCGGTCGCGACGCCATCGTCCTCAAGAAGTTGGTGGTAATAGGCGATCGCCTCTTTGAGCATAGGTCGTCTACCGCGACATACTGATGATCTCTTCGTATTCGTCTTTCGTAAGCGGCATCACCGAAAGACGCGATTGCTTGATAAGCGCGATGCTCGCGAGGGCGAGGTTTTTCTTGATCTCGTCCAGTGTTATGGGTTTCTTAAGCTTCTTTCCCGCCTTCAGCTCAACCGCGATCCACTTATCATCTGTCGGGTCCGGAAACGACGTCTTCGAAACCGTCGCCGTGCCCACAACCGATTTTTCATTCACCGAATGATAGAACAGCACCTTATCGTTCTTCTTCATTTCCGCCAGGTTATTGCGGGCCTGATAATTACGCACGCCCGTCCAATCGGTCGTTCCGTCTTTCAGGAAGTCATCGAACGAGTAAGCCGTCGGCTCCTGCTTTACAAGCCAATAGTTCATTATGTTTGCGGGTTAGAAAGGGTTCCTATTTCGATTTTTGGGCCTGACTGGCCTTTTTGTTCAGCCACTTCGCCCATCGCTCAACGTACGGTCGGATCGGCTTAAAGATCTTGGCACGCACACTATTCTTGTTCTGCTCTTCGCTCCAGGCACGAAGATTCTTTTCCGCATACTGTCTTATCTGGGGCTCAAGGTTCTGCTTCTTGACCGAATGCCTAAGGGTCAAATAATAGTGCTGCCCTACCAGCGAAAAGATCAGTCCGGCCATATTGCTCTTAAAAGCACTCTTCGCCATCCAGCGCTTTGCAAATCCTTCGGTTGGCTGCAGCAACGCCCCCAGCGCTATCTCCATATAGGCGTTCTGATTCCCTGCCTTCGGATGATAAAGCCCCGGCAGATCGCCTTTCATCGGCATATCGATGTTCTTCATCCGCGGATCATCGATGAAATCAACGAGCTTAACCTTCTCCAACCCGCGCAGATGCTCTACGGGCATGGAATCAAGTATTTTCTTGATCTGCTCCTCAGTACCCTTCGGCGGTTCGATCGTCGCCTGATTTTCCGTTCTTATTTTTACGATCCGTGCAGTTTTCTGCCCGGCGGTTTGAATTGCCATACGTTCTCTAAAATTGTAATTGGTAATGCCCGAATAGTAAATCAGGCTACACCTGTGTGGCGTCTTTGCCACAACAGACGACTAATTCACACACGAAGGTGCCGAAAATCGAGGGTTTAATATCTCTGCTCATTGGCACGCGGATTGAATTAAATGAGCGGCTCCCATCACTCATGAATCAAACTACGATCGCAAAACCGATAGAACTCACCGGCGTCGGCCTCCACACGGGGGCACCCGTGAATCTCAAGCTGCGTCCGGCGCCGGAAAACACCGGCTACGTCTTCGTACGCACCGACCTCGACAATTTCGAGATCCCAGCTTCTGTAGAGTTCATTGGCCACTGCAGCTACGCAACAACCCTCGTCCGACGCGGCGTTGTGCTATCGACCTGCGAACACCTACTCTCCGCCCTTCGTGGAAGCGGTGTCGACAACTGCTTCGTGGATATTGATAACATCGAACTGCCCATAATGGACGGCTCGAGCGAGGTGTTCATCGACGCCATCACAAAAGGCGGCATCGTTCAGCAGGACGCCCCACGCAGATTTCTGAAAGTCTTAAAAGAGGTAACGTTCGAACAAGGCGACCGTAGAATGTCGATTGTGCCTGCTGATCGATTCGAGATCGAATGCGTCATCGAGTTTCAGCATCCCTTCATCGAGCAGCAACGCTTCCTTTTTGTTTCGGAGAACGGCTCATTCGGCCGCGAGATCGCTTCGGCAAGGACGTTCGGCTTTACTCACGAAATAGAAATGATGCGAAAAGCCAACCTCGGCCTAGGCGGCTCGCTTGATAATGCGATCGTGCTGACACCTGACGGAATGCTCAATCAGACACCGCTCAGGTTCAACGACGAATTTGTCCGCCACAAGATTCTCGACATCATCGGCGATGTTGCTCTTGTCGGCATGCCCGTACTGGGCCGCATCATCGCCCACAAGACCGGGCACGCCATCCACGCGTCGCTTATGAGTGAGTTACTGCGAACCGAGAACGCCTGGAAGATCATCGAGTCCCCAGCCACGTCCCGCCGAAAAGCATCAGTTTAAAAGCGGAAAAGACGCCAAATACGTCTCCCACACCGTACAAAGCGTCTTTTCCATTTTTCGGGTTACGGCCGTGGAGACCCTCACCCGAAAGCGATACATTAAACTATATTTTACTCAAATACAAGTGAAAAGTGAAAATTTCTCAAAAATAATTTTCAGCGGACTAAATGTCTCGTAAACGAGCCACTTGCAGCCGTGCATTCGCCAGCTCAAGTCGCTCACGGATCGGCTCATTTTCTTCAACTTCCGCCGTCGAATTATCCGCTAGTTCCTTTTCCGCCTCTTCCCTTGCCAGCTTCGCCGCTTCAGCATCCACATCCGCCGGCGCCTCCGCGACGTCCGTCAACACCGAAACCTGATTGTTGCTGACTTCGACGAAACCCGTCGATACCGCTAGCTTCTCAGCATTGCTCCCGGTCGTCACCGTCAGGACCCCCGGCTTCAAAGCCGAGATCAGCGGGGCGTGATTCATCATGATCCCTGCTTCGCCGCTCGCCGTCGGAACCGTCACCGAATCGACTTCCGCTTCGATGACCTTGCGTTCAGGGGTTACAATTTCCAGCTTCAACATCGTTTTTAATATGGCGAGTGACCACCAGGCCACCCGCCGCTAATTTGACTTAGGCTCCCGCCGCCATCTTCTTTGCCTTGTCGCGGGCTTGTTCGATGGTTCCGACCATGTAGAAGGATTGCTCGGGCATATCGTCGCACTTCCCTTCAAGAATTTCCCTAAAGCCCTTAATGGTATCTTCGACCTTCACGTACTCGCCCTTCAGACCGGTGAACTGCTCACCAACGGTGAACGGCTGCGAGAAGAACCGCTGGATCTTACGTGCGCGTGCGACGATCAGCTTGTCATCTTCTGAGAGTTCGTCCAAGCCTAGAATTGCAATAATGTCCTGCAAGTCCTTATAACGCTGCAGGATACGTTTAACTTCCTGAGCCGTATTGTAGTGCTCATCGCCAACGATCTGGGGATCTAGAATTCGCGAGTTAGACGCGAGCGGATCCACCGCAGGATAGATCCCAAGTTCCACGATCTGCCGCGATAGAGCGGTCACAGCGTCGAGGTGGGCAAAGGTTGTTGCCGGAGCAGGGTCTGTATAGTCGTCCGCAGGCACGTAAACAGCCTGGATCGAAGTGATAGCTCCCGTCTTGGTAGATGTGATGCGTTCCTGCATTTCGCCCATTTCGGAGGCCAGCGTCGGCTGATACCCCACTGCCGACGGCATACGGCCGAGAAGTGCGGAGACCTCAGAACCTGCCTGCGTAAATCGGAAAATGTTGTCGACGAAGAACAGCACGTCGTTGCCCTGGTCACGGAAGTGTTCAGCCACCGTTAGTCCCGATAGCGCAACACGAAGACGCGCTCCCGGAGGCTCGGTCATCTGCCCATAAACGAGCGACACCTTTGAACCCTTGATCGCTTCCTTATCAACCTTTGCAAGATCAAATTCACCGGTCTCTTCCATGTTGTGGGTAAACGCGTCGCCGTAGGTGATAACCTTCGACTCCACCATTTCCCTCAAAAGGTCGTTGCCTTCGCGGGTACGCTCGCCGACACCTGCGAACACAGAGTAACCCTCGCGGCCCTTTGCCACGTTGTTGATCAACTCCATGATCAAGACCGTCTTGCCCACACCGGCACCGCCGAACAGGCCGATCTTACCGCCGCGGAGGAAGGGCTGGATGAGGTCGATGACCTTAATACCCGTTTCGAACATCTCAAGCGAGGTCGATTGCTCATCGAAGCTCGGTGCGTGACGATGGATCGACGATCTCTCGTCCGACCGCACCTCGCCAAGCTCATCCACAGGGTCGCCGATAACGTTCATCACGCGGCCCAACGTCGCTTCACCCACCGGCACAGTGATCGGACCGCCCAGGTCGATCGCCTGCATTCCGCGGACCATTCCGTCTGTCGGCAGCATCGAAACCGCACGAACACGGCCTTCGCCGAGATGCTGCTGAACTTCAGCAACCACATCGATCGTCGCCTCAACGTCAAATCCTTCTGATGTGATACGCAACGCCTGATAGATCGGCGGCAGATAGTTGTTAAATTCGACGTCCACGACCGGTCCGATGATCTGAACGACCTTGCCGATCTTCACGTCTCCGTTAATAGCCATTATTTGTTAAAAGCTCCTGTAATAGATGAGAAATCAAGTGAATTACAAAGGAGTGAGAATATCATAGCGGAGTGGCGAGTTGCAAAGAGGGGTGGCGGTGGGTCGCTTAAGTAGTTGATCGCTGATAGCTGATAGCTAGCAGTCTTAAAACGTCACCCCGCGCAAAAACTACCGTCACGCAGCCCGCGTCTCGCCGCCCAGCAGTGTCAGCACTTCACCCGTGATGTAGCTGGAGTCCGCATTGGAGGCGAAGAATACGAACGCCGGTGCGATCTCTTCGGGTTGTGCCGGGCGTTTCATAGGGGTGTCTGCGCCATGCTCGGCTACGTCCTGAGCGTCCTTATCAGCGATGTTGAGCGGCGTCCATACGGGACCGGGCGCGACGCAATTTACCCGAATGCCCTTTTCGACCACACTCTGCGCCAGCGATTTGGTAAACGCGTGGATCGCGCCTTTCGTTGCCGAATAGTCGATCAGATCTTTACTGCCCTCTAGACCGGTGATCGAGCCGCAATTGACGATCGCACCTCCTTTCGGCAAGTGCTGAAGCGCTGCTTTCGCTAGGTAGAAGTAGCCGTAGATGTTGGTCTTAAATGTCTTGTCGAACTGCTCATCGCTTATGTCGTCGATCGACTCTTGATGATGCTGATAGGCTGCGTTATTGACGAGGATATCTAGCCGGCCCAATTCCTTGACGGTCTTTGCAACCAGCTTTCGGCACACTGCCGGATCCGAAACATCGCCCGCCATCGTGAGGCACTTTCCACCCTCTTTCTCGACATGTTCCGCCGTGATCTTTGCGTCCTTCTTCTCGGCCGGGAGATGAACAATCGCTACGTCAGCCCCCTCGCGCGCGTAAAGTACGGCGACCGAGCGGCCAATGCCCGAATCACCACCGGTAATCAGCGCAACCTTTCCTTTCAGCTTTTCAGAACCCTTGTAATCTGGTGCGAGAAATTGGGGAGCGGGATCGATCAGATATTCCAGACCGGGGCGCTCCTGTTGTTGCTTGGGCTGGGGCCCCTTTGGCTTAGCCCCTTCCTGCTCGCCCGCTTCGTTTGATCTGGTCTGTTTTGTCCCTTGGCTCATAGTATGTAAAAGTTCGCAGTGATGCGGAAGACATCACGTTATGTTGGAACCCTTCCGACGCAGTGACCCAGAATCATCGTCTCGCTTCCGCTCGATCTTAGCGTCTTTCCATGCCGCTTCACGCTTAGTTTCGCGTTTGAGAGCCGCGCGCTTCTCCGTGTCGGCGGTGGGATCTTTGTCGGTCTTTGTCGCAGAAGAGCTGGGTTTCATTCTAGATAATATTCGAAGCTCGGACCGCATTACGCGTTCGGGCTCGGTTATATATCGCCCATGCCCTAGTGTAGAGTTCGTTTTCACGCGGAGCTGCCCCTTCGGCACCCGCCTTACGCTTGATGACCGGCGACGACGGCCCTCTCGTCTCAATTCGGACGCTCTCTGTAACGGTTCCGGCTGCCGCTGCTGATAATTTAAGATGTGTAAGCATTATGATTCCCCTTTTTCTAATGAAACCTATCGAAATTCGGACACTCTGTGCGATTGCGGAATATATCTGCAACGCCCGTGCCAGTAAATTTATGAAGAGCTGAAAGTGATTTTGTTGACATAGAATAGTGGTTTTAGTAACGTCAGTTTGTATTGAGGACGACACGATGGGGACAATTTAATTGAGCAATCTGCGAAAACTCGAACTTCCGCCGCAGGGTTTGAATACACTCTTTGGCGTCCAGGACCAGAACATCAAATATCTCGAATCGCTGCTCGATGTGAACATCGGTGCGCGTGGCAATGAGCTGCTTATCGACGGCGACCCCAAGGACATCGCGACAGTAGAACAGATCCTGCACGACTTCAGCGAGCTTTTCAGCGAAGGCAACACATTCAACGATAAAGAGTTAAAGGATGCGTTCAAGCAGATCGCCGAGGACCGGGCTTACAGCTTGCGCGATCATTTCCTTAAAGCTCGGTTCAATCCTTCCGGCAAGAAAACTGTCGCCCCGAAGACCGCTAATCAACGCAAGTATCTGGACGCGATCGCTGCGAACGATCTCGTCTTCGGTATCGGCGTGGCCGGGACCGGAAAAAGTTTTCTGGCTGTCGCGATGGCGGTCGATGCACTATTCAAGAAGCAGGTGAGCCGTATTATTTTAACGCGCCCGGCGGTCGAGGCCGGCGAGCGACTCGGCTTTTTGCCGGGAGACCTGCAGGACAAAGTGGACCCGTATCTTCGGCCGCTCTATGACGCTTTGTTCGATCTGGTCGATTCCGAGAAGGTCACGAAGATGCTTGAAAAGCGGATCATCGAGATAGCCCCGCTGGCATTCATGCGTGGCCGCACCCTCGCTGACGCCTTCATCATCTTGGATGAGGCCCAGAACACGACCAGCGAGCAGATGAAGATGTTTCTAACGCGAATTGGGTTCGGATCAAAAGCCGTCGTTACAGGCGATAAGACGCAGATCGACCTTCCACGCGGGCAGAAGAGCGGGTTGAAAGAAGCCGAACACGTCCTCGCCAACCTCGAAGGCATCGAGTTCATATACTTCACCGACAAAGACGTCGTACGTCACAAACTCGTACAGATGATCGTTCAGGCATACGAGACGCATTCGAATACTGATGACGATTCCGGAACGAGGCGGTAGACTAACCCAAGGCCGAGATTTTTTGAAAGTAAGGACTTATGTGCTAAGGTAAGGATTGAGACTGAGATATGAGTGTGCAGGCGAAAATCACAAGCAAAGGTCAGATCACATTGCCACTCAGAGTTCGTAATGAGTTAGGCGTGCGCCCGGGTGACAAAATCGCCTTTGAGCGAAATGACGAGGATGAGATAACAATTCGGCCAGTCAGGGGAGAAAGTCCGTTCGCGAAATATCGCGGAAGCGGTAACCCTGGCATCGCTACAGGTGCAAAATCGATCAATAAGCATGTAAGAGAGATCAGAGGGTTCGATCCTGATGACACTGAGCTTGAATGACCACGGCCATCGATACGAATATATTGATTGCACTGTGGGACGTCGATGACAACTTGAACGTTCTGGCTCAGACCGCCCTCGACCGTGCTTACGAGCAAGGGAACCTCGTAATTTTTGCTCCGGTCTATGCTGAGCTTCTCGTTGGGCAGGGGCGATCGACGGCGATGGTTGACGGATTTCTGAGTGACACCGGCATCATCGTCGACTGGGTCGCAGGTGAGGACCTTTGGCGACAGGCAGCGGTGGCGTACCAAGGATACGTCAATCGCAGGCGGAGGCAAAAGCAACACGAGCCAAAGCGATTGCTGACCGACTTCCTCATCGGAGCCCACGCGTCAGTTCGGGGACATTCACTGGTCACACTCGATAAACGGATCTTTCGGGCGGCGTTCCCGAACCTGAAGATCTTAGAAGTGAAATGATCGTAAACGTCCAACGCAAGATCAAGCTCGAAGCCCGCTCATTTGCGGGCTTTTTGGCGGACGCGTTATCGGCCTTGGACGAAGCAGGAGGTGATGCGGCTGTTGCCCTTGTATCCGATCGCCGGATGCGGGAACTTAACAAGCTTTTCCGAGGCCAAGACGGGACGACCGATGTGCTTTCTTTCCCACACGAAGCGGATGACATCCATACGGAACACGATGACAGCCAGAGCGGAACATTTCTGGGCGACATCGTAGTATCCGCTGAGCAGGCGGCGAGGCAAGCTGAGGAGAACGGACTAACACTCGACCTTGAGATAAAGCAGCTCATCCTGCACGGCCTTTTACATCTGTCGGGTTATGATCATGAGACCGACGACGGCGAAATGAACGCCCGCGAATTAGAATTGCGTGAGAAGCTCAACATTGCTTGATATGGCCGACACGACCAAAACCGCTGATCCCTGTGTGATGATGATCTTCGGTGCTACCGGAGACCTTACGAAGCGAAAGCTTTTCCCGGCCCTTTATAATCTTGCTAAGGACGGGCACCTTCCGGAAGGCTTCGCCGTTATTGGCATCGGCCGTCAAAAACTTTGGACGGACGACTTCCGAGCCGAAACCATCAACAACCTTCGCGAGTTTATCCCCGGCGAACTCGATGACGATCTGCTGAAATGGTTCGAAGAGCGAACGTATTATACAGGCGGCGACTTTGACGATGACAAGAAGCTCTTCGACGATATAAAAACCCTCACGGATGAAGTTTGCACCCGTCACGAAATTCCTGGGAACTTCTTTTATTATATGGCGATCCCGCCGGCACTTTTTGCGAACGTCGCGCAAAAGATCGTCGCCAACAACCTTGGCAAAGAAGACACCACCGGTAACTGGCGACGCTTCATTTTTGAGAAACCCTTCGGCCACGACCTCGAATCAGCCCGCAATCTTAATGCGGAACTCCTGAAGATACTGCGGGAACGTCAGATCTACCGCATCGACCATTACCTCGGCAAGGAAACCGTTCAGAACCTTCTCGTGTTCCGTTTCGGCAATAGTATTTTTGAGCCCATCTGGAACCGAAACTACGTCGATCATGTTCAGATAACCGTGGCAGAAAAGCTTGGCGTCGAGGGCAGGGGCGGTTACTACGACACCGCAGGTGCTCTTCGCGACATGATCCCCAACCACATCTTCCAGCTTGTTACGCTAACCGCGATGGAACCTCCGGTATCCTTCCAGGCTGATGCCGTTCGCGACGAGCAAACCAAAATACTCGACGCCGTTAAATGTTTTACCCCCGAGGCATCTCTTCGCGACGCCGTCCGGGGACAGTACGGCGGCGGCAATGTTGATGGAACCGATCTCCTTTCGTATCGAGCCGAGGACAAGGTTGCGGAAGGCTCGCCGACAGAGACTTTCGCCGCCCTCAAACTTTCGATCGACAACTGGAGATGGGCGGACGTCCCCTTCTATGTCCGGACGGGCAAACGTATGCCGACGAAGCACTCCAGCATTGTCATTCAGTTCAAACAGGCACCGTTCATCCTCTTCCGAGATACGCCGGTGGAACGCCTGACCACCAACCGTATCGAAATACATATCCAGCCGGACGAAGGAATAACCTTGCACTTCGGCGCAAAGATCCCCGGGCCTGTCGTAAAGATGGGGGCGGTCGATATGGACTTCAACTACGTCGACCACTTTGGCGAGCAGGTCAGCACAGGTTACGAGCGGCTTCTCTTCGATTGCATGATTGGCGACGCAACATTATTCCAGCGTGCCGACATGGTGGAAGCAAGCTGGGCAATAGTTTCGCCCATCCTCGATGTTTGGGCGGCCGTCCCGCCGAGAAATTTCCCCAATTACGAGGCCGGTTCCTGGGGCCCCGCAGAAGCTGACGACCTTCTGGAACGTGACGGCCGCAAGTGGAAGAACACAGTTCACGCTGAAGATTAATGAGGACGATCGAGATCTTTGACGACAAGGACGCCCTCAACCTTCGGGCGGCGGAATTGATAATTGAGAAAGCGGCCGCAGCCATACGGGAACGCGGCCGCTTTTTGTTTGTGCTCGCAGGAGGTTCCACGCCGCGCGGCATTTATCAATTGCTGGCTTCCCCGGATTTCCGCGAACGCATCGACTGGTCACGCACGGCCGCCGTCATAGGCGACGAACGCAGCGTCAACCCTGAGCACCCCGAAAGCAATTACCGCATGGTTCGCGAAAACCTGCTCGAACACGTCCCGACCCCCGAGAACGCCGTCCTGCGTTGGGAGACGGAGATCGGCAACCCGGACGAGGTCGCCAGCAAGCTTGAGCAGCAGCTCATCAACGAATTCGGGCCCGCACCAACCTTTGACCTGGTCCTCCTGGGTTTGGGCGATGACGGCCACACTGCCTCGCTGTTCCCCGGAACATCCGCCCTAACCGAAACCGATCGCTACGCGGTCGCCAACAATGTGCCGCAGCTCGAAACCAACCGGTTCACGCTCACTTTCAATGCCATCAACAACGCCGCGAACATAGCATTAGTCGTCACAGGCGAGGGCAAAGCGGCCGCAGTATCCGCCGTCCTCGACCAACAACAATTGCCGGCGGCACGCATAATGCCGAAGGCCGGCCGGCTTTACTGGCTGCTCGACAAAGGTTCGGCGTCGCTGCTCCGCCCTCGATAGATTTGCATTTCAACCCCGTCGCAACTAACATTCAATCCAGTTAACGTATGCTCATAGAGATCGTCGTTGGATCCGTCATTCTGCTAGCGCTCGTACTATTGGCGACGGTCGACATGGCGTTTACGCATCTGTCCGACATATCGCTGCGGCGTCTCACGACAGATCTGGAAGGCACCGCCCGACCCGGAACCCTCGCACTCCTAAACGAAGCCGTCAACAACCGATCGCGGTTCCGCATCGCCCTATCCTCGGGCATCCACATCCTACTTATTTCATTCACCGTCCTTGTCACGATGACCGTGCTGCAGTTTACGCAGGACCGCGTCCTTATCGCGGTACAGGCCCTGCTTATCACGCTCGTCGCCACCGTACTTTTTCGACAGGTCATCCCACGTTTTGCCGTTCGCAACAACCCCGAGGGCAAACTCCTGCAGTTGCTTCCCGTCGTCCGTCCGCTTTTTGCGGTCGCCGGCATTGTTACGCGAACCCCCAAGACATCTGCGGCAACCGACGACGAAGATGTTCGCGAGACCACGGTAACTCCGGAGAACGCCGAGGAACGTGCGGAAGAACTCTCAGAAGATCTGCAAGCCCTCATCGATGTCGGGGCCGCCGAGGGCCTTATCGAAGAAAAGGATCGCGAACTTATTGAGAGCATGATCGAGTTCTCGGGAACCCGCGCCGGCGAAATTATGACCCCGCGCACAGAGATTGTCGCCCTCCCGATAGATGCGACGGTCCGCGACGCACGCGATCTCATCAACGATCAAAAATATTCACGCCTCCCGGTGTTCCGCGACTCCATCGATCATATTGAGGGCGTCATCTATGTTCGCGATCTTATCCAGGCCTGGTCGGCGGGACGCGAGAACCAACCCATTGCCGAGATCCTTCGGTCGCCTTACTTCATCCCGGAAACCAAGTCTGCCGCCGAGCTTTTAAAAAGCATGCAGTCCAACCATGTGCAGATCGCCATTGTTATTGATGAATACGGCGGCGTTGCCGGGATCGTCACGGTCGAAGATATTGTCGAAGAGATCGTTGGCGAGATAGAGGACGAGGACATTGAAGAAGAAGAGATCATTGAGATCATCGAGAGCACCGATGGTTATTTCGACGTCATTGCATCGACGGAGATCGACAAGATAGAGCGGCTCTTCGACATCGAACTTGCGGACGACGAATATACAACTACGGCAGGCATGATCACACGCGAGACCGGCCACGTCCCAAAGGAAGGCGAGCTCCTGACTATCAAAGGCCTCGACATTGAGATCCTGAAAGCCGACGAGAAACGCATCCACCTCGTCCGCCTACGCAAACACACCGAGCCCGAACCCGTTCCAACCGACCCCCAACCCGCAGACGCTTAGCCCGGCACGCCGCAACCCTCCAACCCCTTGCAGGTCAATGATCAGATTCTGGCTTATAGCTATCAGCTAATAGCTATTAGCTTTTAGCCATTGATCCGAACCTTCCGATCCTTTGATCTAGGACGACCAATCCCAATTTCCAAATCTCCCGCAACTTCGGCTATTAGCTGTCAGCTAACAGCTATCAGCTATCAGCCAACCCGTTGACGCCCGCTCAAAACGCGGGGCCGCCCGCATGCGATGGCTGGGGGCTGGAAGCTGATAGCTGGCGGCTGATATACGAAACGCCCACAGCAGCATTATTCTTGCGATCAGTTCGCGAAGACAGGTAATATAGTCACACAGGAATGCCCTGCCCTGTCGCCACCATCCCCTTATGAAAGTTCTTATATTTTTAGCTCTGATTCTCATTAGCTGCAATACGGCCATTCACGGGCAAGATGACGAAAAAAGTCCGCTGAAGTTGACGATCAAGTTAGAGACAAAACAAATTTGCAATGAAGACTCGTTGAAACTAGCCGTTTGGATGAAGAATGTTAGTGAGAATTCTGTTATCGTTGATACGACGATGATAAATACCCGAACAATTGGAAGCTGGTCTGGCAGGACAGCGAAGGGGTTTGTTGGAGTAGGGACAAGCTCCATAAGCCATTCGGGCAGACCCGCAAAGCCGAATTTTATTGTGCTGAACCCCGGCGAATCATATGAAACAGACACCAAATATAAGGTAGAGGCTCATGATATCGTCGCTTCGATCAAGTACACCCTCAAGATCGGGTACGGCCAAACTTCGCGCAGTGTCTTCGAGGAATTGGAAGTGTGGCGAGGATTCGTTTACTCGAACGATGTTTCTGTTTCTGTAGAACCTTGTCAGCAAAGTTAAGTGCCTAAATTGCTTCACAACTGTCAGGGACCCCGCGCCGGGGCCTGTCTGTCTGCCGTTGGGCGCCTTGTGATATAATCCTCGGCACACACTATTGATGGAGGTTATTTATGGCTATACGTTTAGGAGACGAGGCTCCGGATTTTACGGCGGAGACTACGGAAGGGACGGTCAAGTTTCATGATTGGCTTGGCGATAGTTGGGGTGTGCTGTTTTCGCATCCGAAAGATTACACGCCGGTTTGTACGACCGAGCTTGGGATGGCGGCGAAGCTTAAACCCGAGTTTGATAAGCGTAACGTAAAAGTTATCGGGTTGAGCGTAGATCCGCTCGACGCCCACCAAGGTTGGGCGAAGGATATAGAAGAAACTCAGGGGTCGGCGGTAAACTTTCCGATGATCGCCGATGCCGATAAGAAGGTCGCGGACCTTTATGACATGATCCACCCGAATGCGAGCGACACGATGACGGTCCGTTCCGTCTATGTCGTGGGGCCGGACAAGAAAGTTAAGTTGATGTTGACCTATCCGGCAAGTACGGGACGCAACTTTGATGAGCTGTTAAGGGTCATCGATTCCCTGCAGCTTACGGCCAACTATAGTGTTGCCACGCCCGTTAATTGGAAAGACGGCGACGACTGCATTATCGTTCCCGCTATTACCAATGAACAAGCGAAGGAAAAGTTCCCCGCCGGCTGGAAAGAGGTGAAACCCTATCTGAGAGTCACGCCCCAGCCGAACAAGGTCCAGGGCGGCGGCCAGGGACAAACAGCGTAGCAGCAGGACCATCTGCAAAGTAAGGGCGGCTAGTTTTACAGCCGCCTTTTATTTCGTCAAAATCACCGTATGAAGGTTAAAGCAGAGTTGAATGGCGAGACGGTCGATGTCGAGGTCCGGCGCGAGGGCAGCAAGGTTTGGGCGAGCGTGGACGGACGTGAGTATGAGCTGGACGTTACGGAACCGGAGGCCGGCGTTTATTCGATGATCGACCACGGACGTGTGCACGAGGCGTCGGTGCAGCCGGCGGCCGGCGGCGGATATGCTGTGACCATGGACGGGGCCGTGACCGAGATAAAGATATTTGATCCGCGCAAGCTGCGGGGCGCGGGTGCCGACGCCGCTGCTGCGGACGGTTTGGCGGAGATCAAAACGGCGATGCCCGGAAAGGTTGTGAGAGTTCTCGTTAACGAAGGCGACGCCGTTGAAAAGGGAGACGGCGTCGTGGTTGTTGAGGCGATGAAGATGCAGAACGAGCTAAAGTCGCCCAAGGCCGGTACCGTTAAAACAATTAATGCAGGCGAAGGCTCGGTGGTTGCCGCCGGCGATGTGCTTGCCGTTATCGATTAACGCGGGGTTGCGGAAAGGCTCAGCATATTTGCGACCAGCCGATATGCACCCGGGACGCCCGCCGGAAGTTGTCGGAACCACGCCATCGAAGAGTAAATATAGTGCCCCGAACCCACGGGAGCATACACCATACATCCTTTGTTCTCTTCCTCACCCGGGTCGAACGTATCCAGAAGGGGTGTGAACCGCTCGTCATATTTTGTCATGCAATATAGACTGCGTTCCTGTACCCATCCGTCCCAGTCTGCCTGCACGATCTTGTTTGGCGTGTTAAAGATTGGGTGAGACGGTTCGAGGATGTTGACGGCCGCCTGCGGATCTGTTGTGCGAAGGTTCGAGAAACGCTGATTGCCCCGCATGACTCCTGAGATCTCCGCCGGAAAAGGCGGGAGGCCCGCCCGCGTATAATCGCCCTGCTGATACTGTACGATCAAGGTTCCCCCGGCATTGGCGAAGGCGAGCAGGCGTGCGTTGTTGGCAGCAACATCTTGCCGCACCTGCGTCGCACGTATGCCGAGCATGATCGCATTAAAACGCGAGAGGTCGCCGGTAGCAAGATCGTCCGCACTCAATAACGTGACATCAATGCCCATTCGACGGAGGGCTTCCGGCACACGGTCGCCGCTTCCCATAACATAACCGACGGTTAGTTTAGGTATCGAAAGGTCCAGAACCTCTGCACGGACGGCGGCATCGGTAAAGATGCGATGCGTTTGGATGTGGGGATAAGCGATCTCATGCATCGCCTGGGTGAACCTTTTATTGCCGGAGGTTGCCGCAATGCCGAGCCGATGCGTTCCCTGTTCGGCGTTGGCGGGAACCGTTACCGTGAACTCCGCCGTCTGTCGCTCGCCGGCTCGCGCAAGGTTAAATTTGGTTGACGCGGGTTGCGACGACCATCCCGTGGGAAGCTCGAGGGCGACCGTGCCTTCGAGGGCGGTCGGAGAATTACTGCGGAGCGTTACTTTGATCGGATAGTTGGTCGGCGTTGGCCGGCGGGGGGCGATCAGCAGGTCCGATTCGGTTGAAAGCGTTACGGCCGGCACGACATTGACCGCACGGCGGATCTCTCCGCGTATGTCGTCGGCGTAACGGAACTGCACGGGGGTTTCCACAATGATCTGGCGGCCTCCGATCTCAAGCGCCGACCTTACACGAAGTATGGAGGGGCCGAACGGCAACCCGGCCGAGCGTCCCGCAGATGTCCAGTCGAACTCCGCACCTTGCAGGGGGCGTTCAAGCCAATAGGGCTCGGTTGGCACTGCATCGGCGGGGGCTTGCGCAGAAAAAAAGGCAGCTGCCGTAGATATCTCCGTACGCGGACGAAATCCCGTGGCGGCGGGCGCCGGTGGCTCTTCGGTTTGTTTGACCTGCCAGCCGGTCGGCGTCAATAGTTGGGCGTTGACCAGACGTACGGGCGAACCTTCCGGCGCAAAAATGCGGGCTGCAAGATTAACGGAGCCGCCCGGATTGATGATCTCGGCGTCCGCAAGCGTATCAACGACGACGCCCGCCGCTGCCTGCAAGGCTTCCGCAAAGTCACGGCGTTTGTCCTCCAACATCCGACGGGTTGCCGCATTTTCCGCCACAGCTATCGCAGCATCAGCCTGGCCGTAACCGCGTGCGAGCGTGGTTATAAGCTTTTCAGGCGCGAACGGATCATATTCCCGCAGGGCCGCCTCGGCAGTCTGCTGGAGCTCCGCCAATTGCTTTGCGAGTGCCGGATTGTTGTCGCCGGTTATCGTCGGTATGCCGGTGATCGTCGTATCAATGCCGTCGAAGAAACCCGTGTCGGGGCCGGTTTGCGGCAGTTTGCTTTCAACAAGCACGGCCCCCGAACGCTGCGGCCCGCGTAGCTCGAGCACGCCCATCTCCTGCGATTTGTGCTGGCTGCGTCCCTCCATGGCGATCTCAAAATAGGTGCGGCCTATCAGATTGTCGAACTCGCCCGTATTGATAACGGCGCCCTGCAGCGCCTGTTGGAACCCGCCTGATCGATAAAACTTTAGAGGCTGCCAGGGTACGAGGCCTTCTTGCAGCTGTTCCGGGAACTGCGTCGCATCTCCGGCGGCAGCGAAAGCCAATGGCGTGAGATAGCCCGACATCTGATGCTGGCCGTGGCCGTCTGTGATCTGGCCCGAAAACCGTGAGACCAGCACCATCGGACGGTGCAGCCTGATCGCCCGGACCATGTCGCCTAGCTGCTGACGTTCGTTCCACATTCGCCGGGCTTCCGCGAGGTCTTTCGAAAATCCGTAATCGAGCGCACTGCCAAAGAACTGCTCAGCCCCATCAAGACGGCGGGCTTGAAGAAGTTCCTCGGTACGTATCACGCCAAGGGCCTCGGAGAGTTCGTTGCCGATGACGTTCTGCCCGCCATCACCGCGGGTCACAGAATAATAAGATGTGCGTGCCTGAACCTTGCGGGCCATGTAAGACATAAGGCCGGAGTCTTCGTCATCAGGGTGCGCGGCTGTCAGCATAATGCTCGCGGTCGTCTGCAGTCGTTTGAGCTTTTGCCCAAGCCCGGCCGCACCAAGATCATATTGCGGGCGGACCTGCGCCGATATCGGCAAGGTTGATGCAACAATGACGGCGGTTAAAACAACAAACGCGAAGGCTTTCAGAAAGGTTTGCTTTATCATTCGTAATTATTCCGGGGTTGCCGCGGGTTGCCGCGAGGTCAGGCTGATAAGGTAGCCGGCGGCCACAGTTGCCAGACAGCCGACAACATTAAACCAGAGGAACTCAATATTTGTGTAGCGGTTGACGAGGGCCACCGAGCCCATTCCGATCATAATGCCGAAGAACGCCCCGCGTGCCGTGGCCCTTCGCACGGCTATCGCAAGGACGAAAACACCCAGCAGCGAGCCGTAAAAATAAGATCCGAAGCGGTTAACGACCTCGATCAGCGAGCCAAGGTTTGTGGCATAGGTTGCCACGATACACGCAAAGATGCCCCAACAAAATGTTGCCACGCGCCCGGCACGGACAAACTGGCCAGGACTTGCGTTCGGCCTCGCATATCTTCGGTAAAAGTCGACGGTGGTTGCCGTCGCCAGTGCGTTAAGTTCCGACGAGATCGAAGACATTGCCGCAGCAAAGATCGCAGCAATGATCAACCCGATGACACCTATGGGCATGTAGGTCACAACAAATGACGGGAAGACATAGTTTACGTCATTGAACGCACGGTTCCCGGTCGTCTCTTTCACAAGGTCTGTGGCACGGATCCGTTGGTCGTTAAAGGCTTTGTGGGCCGCTTGGTACTCGCCACGGGTTGCTGCGTTCTGATCAACGGCCAATGCGACGGCCGCCTCGGCCCGGCGTGCGTGCGCGGCATTGTAGTTCTCTGAAAGCTGTCCGTATTCGGCGGTCGCAACAATCTTTTGACCTTCCACAGGGTTGAAGATCATCGGCGGGGTAACGAACTGATAGAAAACAAACACCAGGATGCCGATCAGCAATATCATGAACTGCATCGGGATCTTGAGGAAGGCGCTCATCAATAGCGAGGTGCGTCCCTGATCAACCGACTTGGCAGTCAGGAATCTCTGCACCTGCGATTGGTCACAACCGAAGTAAGAAAGAAACAGGAACAAGGCTGCAAAAACTCCGGACCAGATCGTATACTTTTCCGTGAGATCGAACGAAGTATCGAGGGTCTCAAGTTTGCCAAGGGCCCCGGCGAGAAAAAGTCCGTCGGTGACTGAAATTTGTTCAGGGAACTGCGAAATAATGACGAGGACGCATACAAAAAGGCCAAAGAAGATGAGCACCATCTGCTTTACGTCCGTCCAAGTTACCGCCTGAACGCCGCCGATCATGGTATAGAACGTCGTCGACATCCCGATGACTAGAATCGTTACAAGCTCGCTCCAACCCAGTAGCACCGAGAGGACAACCGACGGCGCGGCGATGACAACACCAACGCCCAAGCCTCGCGACATAAGAAAGCAGAAGCTCGTAAGGCTTCGGGTCTTTGCATCAAATCGCTTTTCGAGGTATTCGTACGCCGTGAAGACGCGGGCACGTGAAAAGAAGGGGACGACGGTAACGCAGAGGATGATCATCGCTAGCGGCAGGCCGTAATAGAACTGCAGAAAGCGCATTCCGTCTGTATAGGCCTGCCCAGTAGTTCCAACGAGGGTTATCGCAGACATCTGCGTGGCCATTACCGATAGGCCGACGGCCCACCACGGCAGGCTGCGGTTCGCAAGGAAAAAACCTTCGGCGTCGCCGGTGTTCTTTGAGAGGCGAATGCCATCCCAGATGACGTAAGCGAGGTAAGCGACGACGATTGCCCAGTCAAGATGTCTCATCTAAGATGCGTCGGAGAAGAATCGGGAAAAGGCCCAAAGGGCCGCGATGATGAAAACGGTGAACACGAGTACGGCGGCATAGACCTTTAGCCACCGGCGGTCGGCGATATCAATGATGGTGGTCGGCCGCTCTCCTTCGTCCATAGTTCTAACTCCTGTGAAACCCGCGCTCGATGTCTTTCATCGTTAACCGAAGCAAGACAGGGCGGCCGTGGGGGCAAGTTGTTGGTGAAGATGTTATGACAAGCCGGTCGATAAGCCATTGCATCTTTTCGGGGGTTAATTTCATGTTGATCTTGATTGCCGCTTTGCACGCAAGGCTTGCTGCGATGTCATCACGAAGTGCAGATTTGGCCCCCTTACGGCTGGAAACTTCGACAGCATCCAGGATCTCTGCGAAAAGATTTCGCGCCTCGGATGCCGGAAGGTCGTTCGGCACAGACTTGATCGCCACGGTACGCCCCGAAAGCCGCATTATAGAAAACCCGAGCGACGCAAGCTCGTCTTCGACCAAGCCGAACGCCTCCGATTGTGCGGGCGACAGATCAAGGGTTTCCGGCAGCAGGAGATTCTGTGATTCGATGGGCCGATCAACCTCGCGCGAGCGGAACTTATCAAAAAGAATACGTTCGTGGGCGACATGCTGGTCGATCAAAAGCAATCCTTCGTCATCAACAGCAATGATAAAGCTCTCGTGAAGTTGTGCGATGGGCCTAACGGTCGCGGTCGATATACTGGCGACATCTGGCGTTGAAACAACTTTTACGGCGGAGTTGACCGGCGGCAGGACACGGTGTCCGGGCGACGACACCGCGGGCTCCGGCATTGCGGGCCGCTGTACTCGGATTGGTTTGTCGTCCGCACGCTGTTCGGCAATCGTCTCAAAATCCGACGCTATCGAATCGTCAGTTATTTCGGTTACGGGAAAAAGTGAGAACGGCACGCTCGGGGTCTCAGCTGGATTCGCGTCGACGTGGCCGTTGCTCATTGGTGCCGTGGGGAGCACATCAGGGGTTGGTGGGGGCGATGCCGGAATCTGCCCAAGCTCATCCTCTTGTCCCGCAGAATGGATGTCAGCCTCCTGCATGGTTGCCGTATTCGACGGGACTTCACCGGCAACTTCCGCAGCATCGTCGGGCCGTGGTTCAACGATCCCTGCACGCGCCAGCGACTCCCGCACAGCTTCGGCGATCACATCCTTGATCGCCTCCTGCCGCCGAAAACGTACTTCGGTCTTCGCCGGATGTACGTTCACGTCGATCTCTTCTATCGGCACATCCAAAAAAAGGAACGCCACCGGATAAACACCATGCGGCAACACTGAGCGAAACCCTTCGCGGAGCCCGTCGGCAATGACCTTGTCGCGGACATAGCGGTTATTCACAAAGAAATATTGCGAATCGCGAGTCGTCCTTCGTTCCCGCGGAGCCGAAACAAACCCCGTCACCTTAGCAAGGAAATCACGCCCGCCGCTAACGGGGATCAGGCTCTCGATCATCGCTCCGCCAAAGATCTGGAAAGCTCGCTCGCGAAGATCGCGTGCCGGCGTCACATGCAAAACCTCGCGGCCGTTATTCGTAAGCACGATCGCGATCTCCGGGTTCGCAAGGGCGTAATGCGTAACTATGGAGGTGAGGTGATAATTCTCAGTCGCCTCTGACCGCATAAATTTGCGGCGTGCGGGAGTGTTAAAAAACAAGTCGCGAACCGCCAGCGTAGTTCCCTGCGCCCGTGCAGCGTCCTTAACATCTACCAACCGGCCGCCTTCGATGACGACCTTGGTTGCGGCTGTAGCGTCATCGCAGGTTATAAGCTCGACCTTTGCGACCGAGGCGATCGACGCCAGCGCCTCCCCGCGAAAGCCGAGCGTCGCGATCTGCGATAGGTCTTCAAGCTCGCGGATCTTAGAAGTCGCATGTCGTTCAAATGCAAGGATCGCATCGTCCCGCGTCATCCCGGCACCGTCATCAGCGATACGAATTAACCGGCGGCCGCCGAGTTCAACGTCGATCTGGATTCGACGTGCACCCGCGTCGATGGCGTTCTCCACAAGCTCCTTGATAACGGACGCCGGCCGTTCGACCACCTCGCCCGCGGCGATCTGGTTTGCTAAGTTGTCGGGTAAAACTCGGATCTTGTTCATCTAAATATAGATCAGGCGATGTCGCCGTTCGTCAGGGTCGGTTTCCGCGATCAGCCGCTTGATAAACGCGTCGCCGTACTTGTTCAAGAGATAAAGAACGTTGATGCTCCGTTCCTGCAGTCCGCCTTCGGGATAGAGCCCGTTGCAAAGGACGTCAATCCGCCGCGTAAAAACCTCGTTGCGATTGAGTTCCGATCGGTAGAACTTTTCGCGAAGCGCCGCAATGTGGTAAATGATCTTCCGTCGCCGCGTCGCCACCGCCGCACCGAGAGTCGGGTCTTTCTCCGATAGTTCGCGATCCAACCGATTGAGCTGAATGTTTATCAACTCCTCCACCTCAACGATTGTACGGGCCGTCTCGCGGCCAAACAACTTTTCTGCAAGGGTTCGGAGCAGATCATCTTTCGGTGTGAAGATATCGTCGAATTCGAGCTCGTACTTCCCCAAAGTTTTGGCGCTTCTAGGTTCAACGATCGAAAAACTTTGCCGGTGAAAGATCGGGGTCACAGGCCGGCCGAGCGTCTCATAAACCACACCTGACTGAGCAAAATATGCCACCTCAGCCGCGCCGCCCAAATAGCAAATCGTCGGAAAAATATGGTCCTGCACCGCCGCACGGAGCATCACACCGGGACTTAGATTCTCGGGTTCAGTCCGAGCGATCGACAGAAGCTCGTCAATGGAAAACTCGGCCCGCCCGTCTTTTGCTCTGAATTTACCGTTTTTTGTGATTCGCAGTGGCGTCCGCTTCCCTTCCGGCGACCGCCAGAACATCGGGAAATGATCGTCTTCAATCAGGACCTGCCCATGGTAGCCCGCGTCCTCAAGCTCTTTGTTCCTTGCCACAAGTCCATCGCGAATACCGGCAACGTTGATTATCGCCGCTTCATAAATCGGAGCGGCAAGTTTCTTGAACGCCGGCTCCGTCGGCGACACCGCGATCAAACCGTACGGACCCAACAGTTCAATTAACTGCGCACAGAATGCTTCACCGAATGAGCGCCCACCGCCCCACCACGTTTCGACCTTTGACCTAAGGTCCGTTGTAAACTCAGTCCGGTCTAACGCAGCAAATACGCTATCGAGCGCCGAAGCAATCTCCCCGTGATCGAGCCGGTATTCGCCCACAGCCTGCCCGGAGCCGCTTTCGTCGCTATACCGAACCGCCGCTAACTGCCCATCTCTATCGAGTACCTTTACTAGCGAGACCTCATCAAAATCATGGTCTTCGGTAGCGGCCCAGAATATTGGCACCGCCGGCCGGCCGCTTTCAGTCAAACGCTTTGCCGCAGCGATCGCCGAAACTGCTTTGTAAATTGTGTAAATCGGTCCGGTAAAAAGGCCCGCCTGCTGACCGGTTAGGACTGCGACGGTATCAGGCGTGCTCAGGATTTCGATGCTGTCGAATGTCTCACGCGGAGCGTTGATCTTTTGATTGAACGCTCGCAAAGCGTCGCAAACTGCCCCCCGGTCCGTCCGATAATTCTGCAATACCTCTTCAGCGAAGAGCCCAACCTCCTCAACCCTCGACGACAAGTGCGGATAGAACGCGCGAACCTGCTCGGCACCTGAAAGATGGTCGAGAAAAAGCTTCGATTGTCCGGGTATGGCGGAGAACGGAACGGAAGGATGCTCATCGGGCACTGCACCCACCGCTGCCCGACTCGCAACGTCGAGATCCACGAATATTACTCCTTTCTGCTGAAATTATAAACCCGCGTCGTTCAAAGCCAAAGCCCATAGAAAAAGGCGGCCCCGAAAAGCCGCCCCTCTCACAAATTGCCTGCGGTAGCCAGCGCCTATCGGTCATCAGCCGCCCGATCGGCAATGCGGTCGATGCGGTAAACGCCCGACGAGTGTGACGCCGCGAATATCCGATTGGGATCGTTCGGATCAAATGCCATCGCCCATACGCGCCGGCTAGGGACGGGCATGCCCTGGTCAACACGAGTCCACCGCTCTCCTGCGTCGCTAGAGTAGAACACGCCACCGTCTGTCTCCAACGAGCTGGCAGTAAAGATCTCGTCCGAATTGTCGGGATTTACCAGGATGCTCGTATATTTACCAAGCGGGAGGCCGCCGCCGCGTCGTGTCCAACTACGGCCGCCATCGCGGCTTAGATACAACGACTGAATAGTGCCGACATAGATATTGTTGGGCCGCTTCGGATCGATCGTAATAGCCGTGATCGGGATGCCTCGAGGCGCAACGTCGATCGTAGTCCACGTCTTACCAAGGTCCCGTGAAACGAGGACGCCGGAATTCATGGTACCGACGTAGACAGTGCCGGGCAGCGCGGGCGTGGTGTGGATGACAAATATGTTCGGGTTGATCCCCTCGCCCAGTTCGATCTTTTGCCAGCCTTTTGTGGGATCGGTAGAGCTGAACAGGCCATCGTCAGTGCCGGCGACGATGCCAATGGATTCTTCCTGGGCATGTTTCAAGACCCGAACGGTGCCGGTGAGTGCCGAAATGGTTTCAGGTTCACCTGCCGCTTTACGCTTTGCCTCAGCAGCGGCAGCAGCCCTGCGTTGAGCCACCGTAAGGCGACGGGCCGGTGGCGGAGTCAACAGGGTCCATGATTCGCCGCGGTCAAGCGACCGATAGACACCCATGTTGGTTCCGAGGAAAATGCGGTTTGCATCCGCACTGTCCTGAAGAACGGAATAAGGTGCGACACGATTCGTATCAAGTCCGCGCGCCGCGTTCCATGTGCTTCCGCCGTCATTGCTGATGAAAAAATATCCACCGCTCGTGGCCGTGTTGTGGGTCGTCGCATAAAGCCGGCCCGCGCGTTCGGCATCAGGCGTTATGGAATAAGTGAAGCGACTTGTGAAATTGTCGTTGGTCATCGCGAAGTTTCGTCCGCCATCGTTCGAAACCATCACGCCGTAATTGTTGGTGGCGATAAATACGCGTTCCGGCTTATCGGGATGAACCGCAATGGAGTTGACCTCAAGATTTCGCTGCGTGGTCATGCTCCACGCCTTGCCGCCGTTCACCGACATCCAAAAACCTTCCGTCGTGCCTGCGTAAAGTGTGGCTTTGTTTGTGGGATGCTGAACGATGTCGCGTGTTCGTCGCGATTGCGAAGGGATGCCCTGGATCTTGTTCCACCGTTCGCCGCCGTTGAAAGATTCATAGATACCGCTGCAGGCAGAGGCAATGACGTGATTGCGATTTTCCGGATTGATCGTGATCGCAAAAACATCCGAGTCGTCGATCATGCCGGTCTTGATCAAATTCCAACTCTTGCCGTCGTCGGTCGACTTGTAGGGCCGCCATTGGGTGCCTGCGTAAATGATAGAGGTATCGGCCGGATCAACGGCAAGCGAATTTACGTTGATCGGCATGGAGTCGGACTGGATTCGTGTCCACGTCTCGCCCGAATCGGCTGAGGTCCACACACCTTTTGTCGTTCCCACGAAAAGACGGCCCGGTTCGTTGTCTGCCTGCGTCATCGCGTGAATCGCCTCGTTTCGAAGCTCCTTTGCCTCTTTCCAAGTAAGCCCTCGGTCGGTCGATTTGAAAAATCCGCCGGACATATTTCCTCGGTGCCCCGTCGCGTAAAGAACGTTCGAGTCGTTCAGGTCGACGAGCAGGTCGTCAACGATCATCTGCGGCCGCTCAAGATTGACGAGCAAACGCCACGATCGCCCCGCGTCTGCCGAGGTGTGGATCTGTCCATCCAATGTGCTGATGTAAAGGCGATTCGGGTCTTTGGGGTCAATTGTCACGGTACGCGCGTCGCCGCCTGCGGGGCCAACCACGGTCCAGCGGCTAAAGCCGTTAGAATCTGTGAAGACGTTAACGTCAGCGAAAAGCGTTGCCGCAGCGGTGAGAAGTACGAACGAAAACACTATGAATGCTGATGTAAAACGTATATAAAGCTTGCAAGGTTGATTCATGATAGATCCTCAAAGATTGAACAAGACCGGGTGACGCGGTGAACGGTCAATTAGATGCCGACAGCCCCGTGTTAGTTCACAGAGCAATTGAATCTTATATATTCGGGAAAGTTCGGCCCGATGGGACCAACCAACAGTCTACACGAACACAAACCTTAACGCAATACTTTAACTTTGGACGCATCTACCAAAAAAAGAACGGAGCCCGAAAGCTCCGTTCTTTTGAATGTTCGCATTATGGTGATGCAAAGCTAATGACCAATTACGGTGTCGGATTGTCTGCTCCAGGCGGTACTCTGTAAAGCCTGGTGTTTACGCCGACTCCGGTGTCTCCGCCTCTCACCAATGTGATACGGCTGCGGTCAAATCTACGGAGCGTGATGTGGTTGGTAATCAACCGCTCGCGTGCCGCGATCTGTGCGTTCGTACCATAGTTGATGACGTAACCCTGGTTGGTCGGGTTGTTCTGCAGTTCGATGAAGAACTGGTCGAGACGTGCTCGAATGTCATCATTCTGCAGAGCTCCGAATTCATCCACGAGAATTGCCTGCGGATTCGGCGCCACCGGACCGCTATCGCTAGCAGTTGCCGGGCAGTCGCAGCCTTCAGGCAATCCGCCAACGTTCACGGTTGCAGTAACGTTCGAGTTCGCATCATTATCCGAAGTACGAACCGTGATGCTCGGTGTTCCCTGACCGGACTCGATCGTTCCGCGATCGACTGACCAGTTGTAGGTAACAGCACCACCGCCAACAACATTAGCGGTAAAGGTCATTGTCTCACCCGGATCGGTCACGCCCGCAGGTCCAGTAACCGAGATCGACGGGCATTCACATACCTGTCGGCATTCGCATGCTTCTACAGTTACAGTGCGAGTTTGCGTCTGGCCGCAGATTCCACAGCCATCGTCAACACCTGCAGTGATCGTGTAGGTTCCCGGAGCAGCGCCCGTGAGATCCCACTGAACGTTAGCACCCGAACCCACGATACGGCCGCCAGAGACGGTGTAGTTGTAGGTCAGGACGTCGTTTTCAGGATCGACTGCCGTTGTAGCAACGTCGATAGTGAAGTTATCATCGCAGGTTCCGCTAACCGGCTCGGTTCCGGCCGGGCAAGCAGGTCCGCGAAGCGTTTCACGGCTTAGGTTAAGAGCAGTAACGTTCGCCCACTGGTTCTGAATGTCCGTTGCACGCTCATTGCGGCGTCCGATGAAGAACTGAACAATGTACCCGTGCGGATTCTCAGAAAGTTGGAAGCCCGGAGGAACTCCGCTGAACGTGTTATTAACAACAAGCGGCGTGCAAAGCTCGCCTTCCGTCGGGGTTTGCGTTCCCTCAAAGCACGGCAGCGTTACCGCAGTATTGAACGACTCGTCGTCAAACGAACCGCTGTCCTGCTGATTGATGTGGTAACGGTAAGCAAAGCCGAAGCCGAACCACCGTTTCGGGAATACCCGGAAACCGGCGATCGCGTCCATCGGATGATTCTCAAACACGTTCGGTGTACGTCCACCAACATAGCGGAGCGACCGGAACTCAAGGATCGGCTGGAAATACTTGTTAACCGGGAAATCAAGAGCTGCTGACATCAGCAGTTCATCGCCACGGTCTAGAAGAACTACGTCATCACCTAGCAACTCACCACGCGTCTGTGCGTTCAGGTGGTAGCCAAGGTTGACCGAGAGATTCGCCCAGCGAGCCAAACGAGCATCGGCGAACATGGTAACGAGGAAATCACCTCGTTTCCAGCTCACGCCCGGACCTGCACCTCGCTGCATCTGATTCCATCCGCGTGCACTGCCCGCTGTGTCCTGATTCCAGCGGTAACCAAATACCATACCGAAACCAACCGGCGAGTTAATGTCGGTCCATCGCCATTTGAAACCAGCCGTGTGCGTGCTGAATGCCGATTCGCCGTACGTTCTGTTAATGAACGGAGCGTCGAACAAATAGCTCGGAGCGGTGGTAAACGAGGTCGGAACAGTAACGCCCGGGCCGCCGGGAGCCGGTACTACGTTCGTTGTCTGCAGGACGATACCCGGAAGTATGCTGCCGTAGATCGAACCGATTCCGCGAAACTCAGAAGCACCGTCACCGCCCATGGTGATCGGTCCAAGCTGTGCGTTCGTTCCTGCCGGGAAGCCGAATATTGGGCCCGAGAAGAGCGGAAATGCATAGCCGTATGTTCCGGCGTCACCGCCGATGTACGGAGCTCCGACAAATGGCGAACCAGCCGGTCGATATACCGCTGTATTGAAATAGGTACCGCCCATGCCCGGCGCTAAAACGATCGCGCCCGGAGTCACCCCATTGAGCTGCGAATTCGGCAGATAGAAACTCGACAGATTGCCCGGCGAGTTTACCTTTACCGCTCGATAAGCGTCGGTATTAAAGTAAAGTTCAAAATTGTTGGTAACACCGATCTGAAAACTGACCGGCACCTCAGTGATATCCGCATTACCCGGATCGCGATCATAGTTGCTGATCGCAAAACTGAAGGTGTGTTCCCCGCGCCTTAGTGTCTGTCCATCATAAACCGTGAACAAACCGGTCGGACCGCCCATCGGGCCTCCCGTTCCGACAGTAGGTGCGGTGTTCCTGTCGTCATTGTCTGACCTCTTGCTGCTGTCAACTACCTGGGCAAATGCCGCAGTAGCAAACAGAGTAAAGGCCAGCGTCAAAATAAATACTCTGTAAACGAGTTTCATCATATTCCTCCGCCGAATAAATAATTAAATTTCAATTTGTAGCACCTAAAAACAACAACAGCTGTAATCTTTCGACGCTACTCAAGTATTGCACATGCTAAAAATCTTGCCAAACCGTTCAGCCTGAATTATTTAGCACTACAAACAAAAATAGAACAAAGTTGCGAGAAGATCTTATCAAAAGGTTACAAATACCCCTGAGCGCATGATCTTCCCTTGTAATGACCATAACGCAAGTTTTGACGAAAATCAAGCATTTTTAACAAATTGCGGAAAATTACTTTAGGCGTAAATTCCCCGCATCCGCGTGTCATAAGCTACCCGGTCGATCGCCATCATATAGGCTCCGGTTCGCGTATCGACATCGTGCTTCTCGGAAAAGTCTGCCAGCTCGTTAAAACTTGCGACCATTTTTTCTTCGAGTCGGGCATTGACTTGATCTTCCGACCAAAAGTACCCCATGCGGTCTTGAACCCATTCGAAGTACGAAACTGTCACCCCGCCCGCATTAGCCAGGATGTCGGGAATCACGAAAATACCCTTATCGTGCAGTATCTTATCTGCCTTAGGCGTAGTAGGCCCGTTGGCACCTTCGGCCAATATTTTGCATCGGATACGATCCGCATTCTCTGAAGTTATCTGATTCTCCGTCGCACACGGCGCCAGAACGTCGCAATCGATCTCAAGTAGTTCTTTATTAGAAACCGGTTCGCTTTCCGGATACCCCTCAAGAGTGCGATTCTTCGCCAGGTAATCAAGCGTCTTAGGAATGTCCAGTCCGTTTGAGTTGTAAATCCCTCCGAACACGTCGGATATCGCAACGATCTTGTAACCCTGATCGTACATCAGCGAAGCTCCGATGCCGCCAACATTTCCTGATCCCTGAACCGCAACTGTCGTGGTTTCGGGCGTCAGATTAAACTTCCTGATCGCTTCATTAACAGTGATCATCACCCCGCGGCCCGTCGCTTCGCGCCGCCCCAGCGAACCGCCGAGGGCGACCGGCTTCCCGGTGACCACCGCTGTCACTGTATGACGCGCGTGCATCGAATAGGTGTCCATGATCCACGCCATCGTCTGCTCGTTCGTATTCATGTCCGGAGCCGGCACATCTTTTTCCGGGCCGATAAAATCAAGCAGCTCAGATGTATAGCGTCGAGTCAGACGTTCCAGCTCGCCTTGCGACATTTGCTGCGGGTTACAGATGATGCCGCCCTTGCCGCCGCCGAACGGCACATTAACAACCGCGCACTTCCAGGTCATCCACGCCGAAAGTGCCTTTACTTCGTCGAGCGAAACATCCGGTGCATAGCGGATGCCGCCCTTTGCCGGACCACGTGCGAAGTTATGCTGCACCCTAAAGCCCTCAAACACCTGAATGTGGCCCGAGTCCATCATTACAGGTATATAGACCTTTATCTCGCGGCTGGGAACTCGCAGAACTGCGTACAGGTCGGGGTCCAGCCCCAGTAATTGCGCGGCGCGGTCAAACCGTTCGCTCATCGCTTCAAAAGGATTTTTCTCGTCGCTCCCCTTAAAGCGCCGCATCTCATCAGCCATCGGATTTGCCATGACTCCTAGTCTCCAAATTATTCCTCTATTTTTATTTCGAAAGTTCGATCCAAATTCATCGAACCTGAGCGAAAACCCCCAAGGTCCAACGTTACATATTTAAAACCAAGGCCTTTCAGCTCCGCATCGATCGTCGCGAACATCGTCGGCTCAAGCCGCTCCATTTCATCAGCGGCGATCTCAATCCGGGCGATTTCATCGTGGACTCTGAGCCGAAATTCGCGAAACCCAAGTGCTCTCAGCGTTGCTTCCCCTCGTTCAACCTTGGATAGCCTCTCGATCGTGACCGGAACTCCGTGTGCGATCCGCGATGCGAGGCAGGGGCTTGCAGGAAGGTCCCATGTCTCTAGGCCCGCTCGAAGACTCAGCCCGCGGATCTCATCTTTTGAAAGGCCTACTTCCACAAGCGGGCTACGAACCCCCGCGTCATCCGCTGCCACTAGCCCAGGCCGATGGTCCGAAAGGTCATCGGCATTCGTGCCATCGAGAACCACCGCGAGTTCGTGTATAGCAGCGTGCCCGCGCAACTTTCCATAAAGTTCAGTCTTACAGAAAAAACATCGGTTCGACTCGTTCTTCTGATAGTCCGGGTTCGCCGCTTCGCTAGTTTCCAACTCAAAATAATTAAGCGAGTGCTCATCGGCGAACGTTCGCGCCTGCTCACGCTGATGTTCGGAGACGCTTGGTGATATCCCTAGCACGCATTGTGCATCGGTCCCCAACTCGTCCCCTGCGACCCACGCCAAATACGAACTATCTACGCCGCCCGAATACGCTATCAACACTTTGCCCATCAAGCGCATCAAAGCCCTAAGTTTTAATTCCTTTTCGGCTGTGGTGTATGAGACGTGAGGTATTTGATTTTTGGCTGGGGTCGCGATCATTGTCCGGTAACGGCACCCTGGTTCTATTCCGCAATCACAAACTCAAAATCTTATCGTAGCAATAGGCGGTTCGCAACCGTGCATTCCCGAAATTGAACGTCTTTCAAAAACAGAAATTTCGAACGGCTGTAATCGAATGTTATTATCCAAATAGACAGAAAATGCCTACGCCTCTCAGGATCAATTCATCGGTTCGTCGGTGCTTAGCCGTCGCTTTTGCTTGCATTTTATTAATGGGCGCGTGGGCTTCCGCTCATGCCCAAAGCGACGATGACGAAACATCTCGCGCGATCGAACTCTTTAACGAAGGGCAAGATGCACACGAGGCCGGTGACCTTGAGCGGGCGATCAAGTTATATGAGGCCGCGTTGCTGGCTTTCGATCAGTTCCCCGAAGCGGAGCTGCAGCGGGGTAATGCGTACCTGAGTCTCGGTAAAGTCGACGAAGCCGAAAAGGCTTTCCGACGAGCCGTCGAACTTCGCGAAGATTGGACCCTCGCCCTTGCCAACCTCGGCGGCGTTCTCGTACGCAAGCAGCTCTATACGCAGGCGGAACCCTTCCTCATCCGTGCGATCAAACTAGACGCTCAGAACTTCCCTGCATATTTTGCACTCACGGAACTTCGACTCGCGACCAACACTCCCTCCGAGAGGCTGCGCGAGCTTCTTGCATCGGTCACCGCCTTGACGCAGAAAGCGAATCCGCCGGTGTCGATCTGGGTGGCACGTGCATCGATCGAGAATTCGCTGGGAGATTTTCGCAGTGCGGCTACAAGCTCGGCGGCCGCTCTGGCCATCGACGAAAAGAATCCCGGGGCGCTCGCAAACGGAGCTCAGGCGGCTCTAGGGCTAGACGACATCGACCGGGCTTCTGAATTTGTCAAAAGGCTTCGGGCGGCCGCGGGTGAGACCGATGAGCTTAAAACGCTTGAGGTGAATATTCTGATCGAACGCGAAGAATATGACGATGCTCTCAAGGTCATCTCCGCGATGAAAGATCCGAGCAAAGAGGTCTTGACTGTTCGTGATAGAATTATTTCTGTACGAAGCACTAACGTTGAGGAATTGGAAGCACGCGTCGCTGTTGATCCGAAGGATCTCGCAGCACTCGAAAGGCTTTGCAGCCTATATCGCACGCAGGCTCCTGAGAAGGCTCTCGAGTTCTGCCGAAGGGCTTCAGAGGTTGACCCGAGCAGCATCAAGCATGTCGTAGGCTACGCGTCAGCGCTTTTGACGGCCGGCAGATATGCCGATTCGGCGACACTGCTTCACAAGCTGATGCAAGTCGAACCGGAGAACGTGACGATTCGTGCGAATCTCGCGACCGCATTGTTTCAGTTGAAGCAATATAAGGATGCGAAGATCCAATTTCAGTGGCTCGTCGAAAAACAACCAGGGATCGCGGCGACATATTATTTTCTAGCAGTGACCCATGACCAGCTAAAGGAATATCTGGACGCAATGGCAAACTACCAGCAATTCCTTCGCGTCGCCGATAAAGAAGATAACCGGCTGGAGATCGACCGCGTCAATTTGAGGCTGCCGACGCTCCAGCGACAAATAAACTCAAACAAGGGACGGAGAAATGAATGACAGGATAAATGGACGCAAGACGGGTTCGGCGCTGACAGCATTAGCGATCTGTGCCATGTACCTAATTTTCGGTGGAGCAACCGCCGCGGCACAAGATGAGTATCAAGACGACCTCGCCGCACCGCCCCCGCTGAAGACACTCTCAAAGGATGAGCGCTCACAGCTTGAAAAAGCCGGCGGCCCGCGGGTGCGGACAGATCTCGCCCTAAAGCTAATGAACGTCCGGCTCGGAAATGCTGAGACGCTGAGCTCGCGAAAGGCGTTCGACGAGGCTTTTGTCGAACTCGGGGCATTTCACGCGCTGATGGATGACGCACTCGACTACCTTGGGGCACATGAAGAAATGAACCGGCGGGTGCTCACAAACTTTAAACGCTTTGAGATCGGCATTCGAAAATTCAATCCGCGGCTTGAACTGATCCGACGCGAATTTCCTCTCACACATGAGTATTATGTTCGCTCGCTACTGGAACATCTGCGAGATGCGCGAACGCGAGCTACCGAGCCGTTATTCGGCGATACCGTCCTTCGGGACAATTCGGACATGTGATCTTATGAAACGCAACTTCTACACACGGCGGCTGATCATTTCGGTCGCCGTCCTTTTTGCAGCAGCAGTCGTGTTTACCACCGAAAGCAGTGCACAGCGGCGAGACTACATGACTACTGACGAGATCGAGCTCGTTCGGGAAAATCAAGCGCTCGATACCCGCGTCGCAGTTATCGTAAAGATGATCGACCGCAGATTCCGGGCAATGGGCACGGATGTTGGCGGGTCGAAGCCACGATCCGATGAGGTTTGGGGACCGGAACCGACGGGGACTACAGTCGAACTCTACTCGGACATAAACAGGCTTTTGGAAAAAGCGATCGAAGATGTGGAAGGGGTAGTCGAACGCGGTCATGGCCAGTTTGTGCCCGAGAAGAACCGCGACCGCATCATACCGCGCGCGATGGACGAACTCACCAAGGCCGCCCGACGCTACCTTCCGGTGTTGAAGGCCGCAGGTGAAAAGACTCGCGATGAAAAAGAATTCGGAGCCATCGCCGGTGCTGTCGAATACTGCGAAATGATCCTCGAGGCCGCCGCAAAGAAATAAGTTCACTTATATAAGGAGTAAGGAGCTTTTCTGAGCTCTGAGGTTGAGCGCTGTCCGGCGATAATTTACATTAGCTCTTTATATGTCAGAAACGAATTTGAAGAAGACCCCGCTGAACAGCGTTCATCGGGAACTCGGCGGGAAGATGGTCGACTTTGGCGGCTGGGAAATGCCCGTACAATATCCGGCCGGCGTGATCGAAGAGCACATGACGACCCGTACGAAGGTCGGTCTATTCGACGTTTCTCATATGGGCGAGATCTTCGTTGAGGGCACCGACGCGGTGCAATTCGTTAATCGGCTGACAACGAATGATGTAACGAAGCTTGAGAACGGGCAGGCACACTACTCCGTTTTTACTAATGAACAGGGCGGTGCGGTCGATGACTTGCTCGTATATCGCATCGGGCCGGGCAAACTGCTTCTTGTTGTTAATGCCGGAACTACTGATAAAGACTGGGCGTGGCTCGAGTCGCACCTTGACGAAACCGAGGATGTTACCTTGCTCAACGCATCCGAAGAATATTGCCAGATCGCAGTCCAAGGGCCTTTTGCAGAGGTGACACTGCAAAAGCTGACAGAAACGAAGCTTTCTGAGATCAAATACTATTGGTTCGCTTTCGGGCAGGTTGCCGGCGTCGACGCCATCATCTCGCGAACGGGCTACACCGGCGAGGACGGATTTGAAGTTTACGCCGCTGCGGGCGAGGCGGAAAATCTTTGGCGGCGGCTGACCGAGGCCGGCGAAGAATACGGCATCACGCCGTGCGGCCTCGCGGCCCGCAACACCCTGCGGCTTGAGGCGGGCATGTCGCTTTACGGCCACGAGCTCAGCGACGAGATCACGCCGCTTGAAGCCAATTTGGGCTGGATCACGAAACTAGATCAAGAAGAGTTCGTCGGCCGCGAAGCCCTAACTGATCTCAAGGCTGCGGGACTAAAGCGAAAGCTTGTTGGCTTTGAGATGCGTGAACCGGGCATCGCCCGCGACGGCTTTAAGATCGAGGTGGATAGGCAAGAGGTCGGATACGTTAGTTCGGGCTCGCCGGCACCGTTCCTAAAGAAGAATATAGGACTTGCATTCCTGCCGGTCGAATTTGCAAAACCGGGACAGGAAATTAAAATCGATATACGAGGCAAACTCATAGCTGCGATGGTCGTTCCGACGCCGTTTTATAAGCGGGCAAAGGCCTAAACATTGAGTGCCGACCAAATTACCATACAAACACTATGTCAAACATTCCTGAAAATTTACGTTACAGCAAAGACCACGAATGGGTCTCCGTCGAGGGCGATACCGCAACCATCGGCATCACGGATTACGCACAATCGTCACTCGGCGATGTCGTCTACATCGACTTTCCTCGCGTCGGCGACAAGGTCGCAACACACGAGGCGTTCGGCTCGGTTGAATCTGTCAAAGCCGTTTCCGAGATCTTTACCCCGGTCGCCGGCGAGGTCATCGAGGTCAACGAGGGACTCAACGATTCACCTGAGTCCGTCAACTCCGATCCCTATGGAGACGGATGGATGGTGAAGATCAAAATGGATAACCCCGGCGAAGCCGACGGCATGCTTTCGGGCGAAGAGTACGAAGAATTTTTATCGGCAAATGCCTGATGTTCTTTCGGTCCTCACGGAGGGCCATTCTCAGCATTACAACTGATCACAAATGCGTTATATACCAAATTCCCCGGAAGAAAGGCAGGAGATGCTTGCTTCGATCGGCCTTTTGAGTGAACAAGAGCTTTTCCGCTCGATTCCCGAAAACGTTCGTCTCGGCCGCGAGTTAAATGTGACGGATCCCCTCGCGGAACCCGAGGTCATCGCCGCGATGGAAGAAATGGCCGCGAAGAATACCGCTGCGACGAAACCGTCGTTCTTGGGTGCGGGCGTTTACTCGCACTACTCGCCAACGATCGTCGACCATCTCATTCAACGCTCCGAATTCTTCACATCGTACACGCCGTACCAGCCTGAGATCTCGCAGGGAACACTGCAGTACATCTTTGAATTTCAAACGCTGATATGCCAGCTGACGGGTATGGAGGTCGCGAACGCCTCGATGTATGACGGTTCGACCGCGATGGCTGAAGCTTACGTGATGGCCCAGCGGGTCACCCGCCGCGACAAGATCGTTGTGGCACGTTCGGTCCATCCGGAATACCGCGAGGTCGCACGCACCTACACACAGCACGGCGACGCGAAGATCGTCGAAGTCGACTTTGACGAAAAGACCGGCACGCTCATCGATACGTCCGCGCTCGATGACCAGACGGCGGCACTCGTCGTTCAATCACCCAATTTCTTCGGCTGCATCGAAGACCTTAAGTCCCTTTCTGAAGCTGCTCACGCCGCCGGCGCCCTGTTTGTAGTTGTTGTGACCGAGGCGATCTCGATGGGTCTTTTGAAGTCGCCCGGTTCGTGCGGTGCAGACATCGTCGTTGGCGAGGGCCAGTCGTTCGGGATCCCTATGAGCTTCGGGGGCCCGCACGTCGGCATCTTTGCAACGCAGAACAAGTTCGTGCGGCAGATGCCCGGACGGCTTTGCGGCGTGGCGTACGATAAGAACGGCAACCGCGGTTTTACACTGACACTTTCCACCCGCGAACAGCACATTCGTCGTGAGAAAGCGACATCGAACATCTGCACCAACCAGGGCCTGATAGCACTTGCTGCCACTATATACATGGAAGCGATGGGCAAGAAGGGCCTGAAAGAAGTGGCAGAACAAAACGCACAAAAAGCCGCGTACGCAAAACGCAAGATCGCCGCAATCGATGGTTACTCCGTTCCATTCTCGGCTCCGACATTCAATGAGTTCATTGTCCGAGGCTCAGGGCCGGCGATCGAAACGCTTGAACAAATTCGCACCGACGGCATCATCGGCGGGCTCGCGTTGTCGAAATATTACAGCGACCGTCCCAATGAATTTCTCGTGTGCGTAACCGAAACGGCGTCGAGATCGAATATTGATAAACTCGTCGATTCACTTAGCAGCGGTCGATGAAATATCTTTTCGATTATGGCGAGTTTCTCCTTTGCATCGGGCCGCTGTTTCTCATCATCTGGATCACCGGGTTGGCTCTTCTCTGGAATAGCCTTCCCTCGCGAGTGAAGAAAAAGAATTCTTCAGACGAAAATTCGGGCGAAAATAAAGATGGGTGACGTGTTCAAAAAAACCTTTGAAGCCGGCTGGCGGCATGTCGACCCGAATGGCCACGTCGCGAACATGGTCTATTTGGAGTACGCGGTCGACACGCGGGTATCTTTCTTTGCCACCCAGGGCTTTCAGCCAGACGATTTTACTCGTTACGGCTTTGGCCCGGTGATCAAGAGCGACTTTGTCGAATATTTCAGCGAAGTGCGAATGCTCGACAAGCTTTCCGTAACGATGGAAAACGGCGGGCACAGCGAAGATGGTTCGCGTTTTCGCGTCATCAACAACATATATAAGGAAGACGGCAAGCACGCTGTCCGCATCACCAGCATCGGTGGGTGGCTTCACTTGGAGAACCGCAAACTTATCGAGCCCCCCGAGCAAATGAAGAACGCGTGGCTTGCACTGGAGCGAAGCTCCAATTTCGAAGAACTGCCGTCGAGCATCAAGAAATAGGTATGAGTATCAAAAAGGTTACACAGCATCCGTCTCAGAACGAAGCTCTTATATTCGAGCGGTCGCAGACCGGCCGCGTCGGCTATCGGCTTCCCAGTTTGGATGTGGACGAGACGCCGATCGATGAGATCGTGCCCGCCGAGCTTCGCCGCGACGATGACCTCGAAGGTGTGCCCGAAGTTTCTGAGGTGGACGTGATCCGCCATTTCACCCGCATATCGACGTGGAATTATTCGATCGACCTGGGCATGTATCCACTCGGTTCTTGCACAATGAAATACAACTCGCGTCTCAACGAAAAAGTCGCGCGCATCGGCGGATTCACAGGCCTCCACCCGCTAGCACCCGAAGAGGAGTCGCAGGGTGCATTGGAGCTGATGTATCGTCTGCAAGAAGATCTGGCGGAGATCACCGGACTCCCCGGCGTGTCGCTCCAGCCCGCAGCCGGCGCACAAGGCGAGATGACGGGCGTCATGCTCATCCGTGCGTTCCTTGATAACCGTGACGGCGAAGCCTCGCGTGATCGACGTGTAATGCTCATTCCCGATTCCGCTCATGGTACGAATCCGGCGTCAGCAGCACTCGCAGGCTTTACCGTGAAAACGGTCCGATCTAACAGCCAGGGCCTGACCGACATGGAGCACCTTCGCGAGTTGTGCGATCAAGGCGGTGTCGCGGGACTGATGCTCACCAATCCAAATACTGTCGGAATTTTTGAAACGAACATCCGCGAGATCTGCGACGTCATCCACGAAGCGGGCGGACTTGTTTATATGGACGGTGCGAACATGAACGCACTGGTCGGCGTTGCACGGCCCGGCGACATGGGCGTGGACGTGATCCATCTCAACTTGCACAAAACATTTTCGACCCCGCACGGCGGCGGCGGACCGGGCTGCGGCCCGTGCTGTTGCACAGAAGAACTCGCCGAGTTCCTGCCCGTGCCGAGGATCGAAAAAGCAGACGGACAATACAAACTCAATTACGATCTGCCCAACTCCATCGGTCGTGTGAAGGCTTTCTTCGGCAATTTCGGAATGATGATCCGTGCCCTCTCATATATTTACACCCACGGGGCCGACGGATTAAAAGAAGCGACGGAAACCGCGGTTCTCAACGCACGATACGTAGCGAACGAACTGAAAGACACCTACTACATGCCGTATGAGTCAGACTGCATGCACGAGGCGATCTTCTCGCATAAGAACCAAACGCGAAAGGGCGTCCACACGCTGGACATCGCAAAGCGGCTGATCGACTACGGCTTTCATCCGCCGACCATCTACTTCCCGCTCGTGGTCGAGGGCGCAATGCTGATCGAACCCACCGAGTCCGTAGGCCGTGCGGATCTCGATGCCTTCGTCGAAGCAATGAAAGACATCGACCGCGAAGCACAAGAAGAACCGCAGCTCGTCATCGATGCACCGCACTCAACCCGCATCGGCCGTCTCGACGAAGCTGCCGCCGCCCGAAAGCCCGTTCTCCGCTGGCAGCCCGACATGGAAGCGACGGCAAAAACTGCGTAGCATCAAACAACTCTCCGAGTGCCGCCGGATGCAAATTCGGCGGCGTTTCTGCGCTTGGAATCCCAGCCCGTTTCAATATATATTGAACGTCATTTCCGGCAAGAGGAGAACGCTTATGCTAAAGAAAGTTTTGATCGCCTTAGGTATTGTGGTCATTCTGGGAGTCGTCGCGATCATCGCCGCTGTCGCACTCACCCCGACTGAATGCTTTGTCGAGCGCGAGATCGTGGTCGACCAGCCGAAAGACGTGGTCTTCGAATACGTAAAGCACATTAAGAATCAAAACGACTGGGGACCTTGGTTCAAGCAAGACCCAGCGATGCACCAGGAAAGCACCGGCACAGACGGAACGCCCGGGTTCGTTACGCGGTGGAAAAGCGAGACGATGGGTGTGGGCGAACAGGAGATAATGAACATTGTGCCGGACGAAAAGGTCCACACCCAACTGCGATTCATCGAACCCTTTGAATCGAGTGCCGACGCGTATCTGACCACGGTGTCGATGGGTGACTCTCAGACAAAGGTTAAATGGGCGTTCAATACACAAATGCCGCGGCCCTTAAACATAATGCTGTTGTTCGTGGATATGGACGGCCTGATCGGCAAAGATTTTGAAGAGGGCCTTGCAAGCTTAAAAGATATTCTTGAACGTCAAGACACACAGCCCTAAATCGAGCGGCGTAAACAAGACTCTTGAAAAATGAGCGGAATTGCAATAGAATCGCAGCGTTCAGGTCTTTAGAAAACTCTCAAACTAGTCTGACCTTTACCTGCCGGATCGAAAGATCGGCTAGAAGGCGTGCCATTTATCACTCCCTGAACCAAGGAGGCGACGTGAATACAATTTACTTGAACCTTTCGAAGCTTAACGGTCGCGGAACTCGCTTGTTCGCCGTTCCGCTGCTGGCCCTTTTATTGATTACCGTCCAGGTCATAGCTCAAGACAAACCTGTTTACACAGGCTATCGCGGCATTCAGATCGGGACGACGGCTGATGACGTGCGAGCAAAACTCGGTAAACCCGAAGACGAGTCGGCCACCGAAGACTACTTTGAGTTCTCGGGCGACGAGAGTGCTCGCGTACTCTATGACGATAACCGCTTAGTTCGCGCTATCTCAATCACCTATGCCGGCAAGCTAGCGGGCGCGCCCGGGGCTAAAGATGTTCTCGGGAGCGAGGTTCAAGCACGGCCGGACGGCGGCATGTACAAGATGCTGCAGTATCCGACCGAAGGTTTCTGGGTTAGCTATGTGAAGACCGCAGGCGACCAGCCGATGGTAATCATCACCCTGCAGAAGATGGGATAGGAACCAGGCTCAACCTCCCTCATCAATGGCGTCTATGCGCCATCACCGCCTCGCTATCACAGTATCGCCATACTCGCTTTCCGCTGTTATTTAATGACAACCATCGGAATCCCCAAAGAGATCCACTCGGGTGAACGCCGGGTGGCCGCCACCCCCGAAACCGTTTTAATACTCAAAAAAGCCGGCTTTTACGTGACCATTCAGTCCGGCGCCGGCGACGCTATCAACAGTTCTGACGCTGAATATCAGGAAGCGGGAGCCGCGATAGTCGACGACGTGCGCCAACTCTGGGCTACGGCGGACATCGTGATGAAAGTGCGTCCGCCCGAGATGAACACGGATATCGGCGAGCATGAGGCAGACCTTCTGAGGCCCGGCGGATGGCTTATCGGCTTTCTCTGGCCGGGCCAAAACCGCGAACTCATCGACCGTTTAGCCAAGCGAAAGGCGACCGTGTTTGCAATGGACAGCGTGCCGCGCATCACTCGTGCGCAAAAAATGGACACGCTCTCCGCGATGGCCAACATCGCCGGTTATCGATCAATAATCGAAGCGGCCAACTACTTCCCCCGCTTTTTCACCGGCCAGATAACCGCCGCCGGGCGCATCGATCCCGCAAAGGTTTTGGTTATCGGAGCAGGCGTCGCAGGGCTCTCAGCTATCGGAGCGGCTCGCGGTCTCGGTGCGATAGTACGAGCGTTTGATCCCCGCTCGGCGACAAAAGATCAGGTCGCGTCGATGGGTGCGGAGTTTCTCGAACTCGACGTCAAAGAAGAGGGCGAAGGCAAGGGGGGATATGCCAAAGAAATGTCGGACAGCTTTTTGAAGGCCGAGATGGCCCTTTTCGCTCAACAAGCAATGCAGGTCGACATCATCGTCACAACAGCTCTTATACCTGGCAAGCCCGCACCAAAGCTGATCACTCAAGGCATGGTCGAATCTATGAAGCCCGGATCGGTCATCGTAGACCTCGCCGCCGAACAGGGCGGCAACTGCGTCCTGACCGAGCCCGGCGAGGTCGTCCACCACAAAGGCGTGACGATCGTCGGCTATACCGATCTGCCATCGCGAATGGCCTCGATGTCGAGCCAACTTTACGGCGCCACAGTATCCGCACTTCTAGCAGACCTTCTGGATGACAAGGGCCATCTTCACGTCGATCTCGATGACGAAGTCGTCCGCGGAGCCATCGTCTTGCACCAGGGTAAAATGATGTGGCCGCCGCCGCTTCCCCCTGCGCCGCCGGAACCGGGCGTGCCGACGAAAAGCACGCCGGCCCCCCTCCTCGCGGCTCAGACAAGTGTGCAGGATGATGCGAAAGGCATCGACCCGCTGCTGCTCGTCGCGATCGGCGCAGTACTGATCGGCCTCGGGTTCGTTGTTCCCGCTTCAAAGCTTTCACACTTCACGGTATTCATGTTGGCAGTATTCGTCGGTTGGCAGGTCGTCTGGAATGTCAAACCCGCGCTCCACACGCCGCTAATGTCTGTCACAAACGCCATCAGCGGCATCATCCTGGTCGGCGGCATGCTCCAACTAACCGGCAACCTGAATCTGACCACCATCCTCGGAGCCGTCGCCGTCCTCATCGCAACCATCAACATAGTCGGCGGGTTCATGGTCACGAACAGGATGCTCGCGATGTTCAGAAAGTGAGCGCTATGGAGTCGGTCGTCATTCGAGGTTCTGATTTCCCTGCTGAGATTGAGCTGTCTGGCCGCGATGGCCTGAGGTCAAAAGAGGGTTCGGAAAGCTATCGGGTCGCCCTCAGAACTGACGGAATTGATGTCGAATGCTCTGTATATGCGTTCGACCCAATGAACGCAGGTCTCGCTCGATTTTTTAGAGAATTAGCAGAAGCAATGGGACAAGAGTGCGAAAAATCATGGACATCGCTTGAGGGTGAGTTCGAGCTAGACTGTAAATTGGACAACCTGGGCCACGTTGATGTCGAGGCGACTCTAAACTCGAGCCCGTACGGATCATCGTGGACGGTCGTATTGCGCTTTCAATTGGACGCTGGACAAGTTCAACGCGCTGCAAGCGACGTGCAGAAATTTTTTGCAGTTAATTAGTCTGTCTCAAATGAAATCCAGCCTTATAACAATCGCATACATCGCCGCTAGCGCGCTGTTCATTCTGAGCCTCGGCGGGCTTTCGAAGCAGGAGACGGCTCGGCGCGGGAATTGGTACGGGATTGTCGGAATGCTGATCGCCTTGGCGGCGACGGTCGCGGCGATGGAGCCGAGCGGCTATATCACGCTGGCCGCCGTGCTCATCCCGGGTGCGCTGATCGGGGCTGCCGTCGCCTCGCGTGTGCAGATGACCTCGATGCCTCAGCTGGTCGCGATCCTTCACAGCTTCGTCGGCCTCGCGGCGGTGCTGGTCGGCTTCGGCACCTACGAGGCTGCTTTTGCCGGACCTCCGCCGACGGAAGGCGCGGGCATGCTGCTGGTCGAGATATTCATCGGCGTCTGCATTGGCGCTGTTACATTCACGGGTTCCGTCATCGCATTCGCAAAGCTGCAAGGCTCGATCTCCGGCAGGCCCCTGCTGCTTCCCGGCCGTCACTTGATCAACCTTGCGATGCTAGTTGCGACAGTCGTGCTCGGGGTGCTATTCGTGATGTCGCCCGGAAACACGGGCCACCCATATCTGCTCGCAGCGACCATCGTCACCTTCATCCTTGGGGCGCATTTCGTGATGGCCATCGGCGGTGCAGATATGCCGGTCGTCGTTTCAATGCTCAACAGCTATTCAGGATGGGCGGCCGCGGCCGCAGGGTTTATGCTGTCGAACGACCTGCTGATCATCACCGGCGCACTTGTCGGTTCCAGCGGTGCCATTCTCAGCTACATCATGTGCCGCGGGATGAACCGTTCGTTCTTCAACGTTATGCTGGGCGGGTTCGGCACAGAGAGCGGCACAGTTGCTTCCGCAGACGGCCAACCCGCAGGTGAGGTGCGTTCGATCGACGCGGAATCCACTGCACTCCTGCTGCAGCAAGCCAAAAAGATCGTCATCGTACCCGGCTACGGCCTCGCGGTCGCCCAGGCACAACACTCACTCGCCGAGGTCGTAAAGATCCTAAAAGACGGCGGAACCGAAGTGAAATTCGCGATCCACCCGGTGGCCGGCCGCCTCCCGGGCCACATGAACGTTCTGCTCGCCGAAGCGAACATCCCGTACGACATCGTCTTTGAAATGGAAGAGGTCAACGACGACTTCACCGGCACCGACGTTTCATGGGTGATCGGTGCGAACGACATCGTCAACCCCTCCGCCCTCGACGACCCCGCCTCGCCCATCGCCGGCATGCCCGTGCTCCACGTATGGGAAGCCCGCGACACCATCGTCATGAAACGCTCGATGGCCTCCGGCTACGCCGGCGTCGACAACCCCCTCTTCTACAAAGAAAACACCCAAATGCTCTTCGGCGACGCAAAAAAGGTAGTTGACGAAATCCTGACCGCACTGCGAAGTTAGCCATTTCCTGTTGTGTCCGACATCACTAATTAGGTAAGTAACTTATCAATCACCATATCGATCATGCGCGAAATAATTTTGCGCGGCTTGTCCGTTTGGTGATATATTCCCGTTTTATCACTCAAGATAAGGAGGTATTTCTATCATGGCAAGCGCTGTTTCTTTCGAAATGGACACGTTGAAATCGCGTCTGAAGACGATGTGGGAAGCCGGGGATTTTTCCAAAGTCGCTCAGCATATCGAAAAACCCGCGGCTGAATTTGTCGAACGGCTGGACATAAAGCCCGGAATGAAGGTCCTTGATGTCGCCTGCGGCAGCGGGAATCTTGCGGTCTTAGCCGCCGAGAAAGGTGCCGATGTCACTGGCATCGACATCGCCGAAAACCTCGTAAACACGGCAAAGAAGCGTGCGGCAAGGTTGGGCTTGAACATCAGGTTTGAACAAGGCGACGCTGAGGCGATGCCCTATGACGACGGTACGTTCGATTTGGTAATGACCATGTTCGGGGCGATGTTTTGTCCGCGGCCCGATGTCGCGGCTGCCGAGCTTATTAGGGTTTGTAAGCCCGGCGGAACGATCGCTATGGCGAACTGGACGCCGACCGGTTTTACCGGCCAGATGTTCAAGCTCTCGACCAAATACCTACCCCCGCCCAACATGCCGCCGCCGGTACTGTGGGGTGATCAGGAAACAGTCCGGGAACGTCTCGCCGGGGTGTCCGATCTTCAAATGACTCCGCGGTTGGCGGATATGACATTCGATTTCCCGCCGGAGGGCGTTGTCGAATTTTTCAAAACGTATTTTGGCCCAACGGTGACTGCCTTCAAGGCCATTCCCGAAGAGAATCACGACGCTCTAACCGCCGATATGGAAGCTCTCTGGACCGAGCACAACAAAGCTGAAAGCGGGCGGACACACACGCTCGCGGAGTATCTGGAAGTCGTGGCGGTGAAGTGAACCTATCGAGCGGGTTCGAGTTGGACAAGGGCGAGGCGATCCACAACCTCGCCCTTTTCTATGTGCTTTTCGACTATTTCCGAAACGTCCTCCGGACAGACCTGGCCGTACATCGTACCGTCCGGGTAGACCATGACCGCCGTACCAACCGAGCAAAAGCCGATGGAGCCGCACTCCGTCAGCACGACCTCGCCCATCGGATTGCGCCCCTTCGATTCTTTTCCCTGCCTCAGCCCCCTATTCTCAAGCTGCAGGGCAAACTCTTCCATCACTTCCCGGCCGCCAACCGCCGTGCACGATTTCCCTGTGCATACAAACACGTGTCTTTTCAGCGGCGCTTTCAGCATCGGCGCAAGCTTTTCGAGCTGGGCTCGGTCCGTAATGAACTTCTTATCGGCCATGCCAATATTTTGCCACGAATGGCCTCCGTGTTGCATCGAAGAAAACTAGGTTGTGTTAAAATCGAACCGTAAATCTGTTTACACCCAAGATGGCGCTAGGCATTATCATTCACATCTCGGTCGGTTCAGAAAAACGCACTGAGTTCTTTTCAGACGATCGGCTGAGCATCGGCTCTGATGAGGATTGCGACCTTCAGATACACACTAAGCAGCTCGATTCCTCCGGAGTCTGGCTGCGTCTGGAGAACACCGAAGGTGTGTTCCGCGTTATCGACTTTGACCCCCTCGCCGGCCTCACCATAAATGACAGCCCCATCCGCCGCTTCGTCGCGATAAACGACGGCGACGTGCTACGCGTCAGTGACACCGACATCTCGTTCACGTTCTTTGCCTTAGCCGAAAAACCTTCGCTGATAACGACAAAGCGCACGGGTCCGCAGGTTGCCCCATTCATTGCGGAAGCTGCTCTGGACGCAGCCGCGTCGCCTCAACGCGACGACGCGAAAGCGTTTCTTCGCGAATTCACCCGCGAGCTTGCGCGTGAGATAAGCTGGACGACAAAACTTATCATCCTCGTCCTGACCATCGGATTTCTCACCGGCGTTCTTTATCTTGGCTATTCGGTCAACTCCGAACTTCGCGCCAGCCGCGAACAGGCCGAGATCCAACGGGCAATGATCGGCCGGCTTGAAGACCAACTTGGGACCGCGAGCCAGCAGCTCGGCGATCTCGATAAGACAAATAAAGACCTCATCCGTTCGCAATCACTTGCTCAGAATGTGCGGGTGGAATACGGAAGCGCGATCTGCCTGATCGTCGGCGTCTATGATCTGGTCGAACGCAGCAGCGGCCGAGTCCTTCGCTACCCTGATCCACAGGCGCTCGAAGAGTATCCTTATCAGGTACCCTCTGAAGATGACACGCCTCTGGTCGGAAATCCGCAAACATCGCTTACGACCGAAGGCACCGGCAGCCCCGTTGAATATGACTTTATCGGTACCGGTTTTCACGTCGGCGGCGGCTACATCGTCACAAACCGGCACGTGCTCCAGCCGTGGACTGAAGACGAAGTGGTCAAAAACATGATGCGCGATTCGAACGGCCGTGCTCGGGTTAGGCGTCTTGTGATCTACTTCCCGGGCCATCCGCAGCCGTTCCCGCTAAAGCTAAGGCAGACAGATTCGCGCGAGGACGTTGCAGTAGCAACGATCGACGCTTCGATGATGCCGGAGGAGATCGCAACGATCCCGCTTGAAACCAACGGCGAAGCCGCAACTGTCGGCAAGACCGTTGTGACCATGGGCTATCCCAACGGGCCCGACCGCCTGCTCGCAATGGTTGACGATGACGAGGCAAAATCCATAAACGCGCGATTCGGAAATTCGCGTCAGAACCTCATAAATTTTTTGGCTCAGTCTCGCAAGATCGTTCCGCTAACCACCCAGGGAGCCATCACCGATCTCGACGCTCGACGCATCGTGCATGACGCACGGACCGCTGAGGGCGGCTCCGGAGCTCCGCTATTTGGCCAGAGCGGCCGCGTGATCGGCGTAAACTTTGGCGTTTTCACTGAGAACACAGCCGTAAATATGGCCGTGCCCGTCAGCTTCGCGGTTGAACTTTTGCGAAAGGCAGGGTGGCGAACACCCGAAGAAATATTATCTGACGCGTCTGAAACACAACTCGCCGGTGCAAACACAAATACTTCCGCTCCCGCACGACCTAATTGATGGATAGCTTAGTTTTTTCGAACATGCTCCACCGGCCGGCGCGGACGCTCGTCAGCGTTCTCGGTATCTCGGTCGGCGTTTTGCTCATTGTGTTCACGGTCGGCCTCGCGAATGGCACGATCCGCGAGCAGGCATCCCGCGAAGGTAACGTGGGGGCGGAGATCTTCGTCCGTGCCTCCGGTTCGCTCGGTATGGCCGGATCGGACGCGTTTCGCATCGACGAAAGCCTCGCTGCTGAACTTGCCGCGGTTGATGGCGTTGAATTCGCGGTCGGCATCGGCCAAAATTCGGTCGACGCTGCCGACAGCAACGCGGGCAAACGCCTGATCGACGGTATAAATTTTGACGAGTATGCCGCAATGTCCGGCTTGAAGATAATCGAGGGCCGACCATTCCAGCCCATGGCGGACGAGGCAGTTATCGACACCGGCTGGCAGCAACAAAAGAACCTGCGAGTCGGCGATACCATCCCGCTTTACGATCGTGATTTCACGGTCGTTGGCACCTATGAACCCGCAGGTGGGGCACGCGTGAAGATCGACCGCGGCCTAATGCAGCAGCAGCTCGGCAGCGAGGGCAAGATCTCGACGGTCCTCGTCAAAATAAAGCCGGGCCGCACCGTCGATGATGTTGGTGCAGTTCTGACCGAGCGTTTCCCAGACAATCAGATCATCCGCACCGAAGACCTCGAAGAGCTCTACATGGCCGGCTACCCCGCCATGAACATCTTCCTAAATGTATTCATCGGTATCGCAGCCGTCATCAGTGCCCTCGTCATTCTCCTCACAATGTACACGACGGTGACCGAACGCACCCGTCAGATCGGAATAATGAAATCGCTCGGCATGAGCAACGGCAAGATCGCGTGGACAATAACGCAGGAGGCACTGTTGATAAGCTTTTTTGGGATCATCGGCGGGATCGTTCTGACCGTCGTTCTCCGCTACGGCCTTAATTTTGTGACTACGCTGCAGGTTGAGATAAGCCCGACTGTAATAGCGATCGTCTTTGTCGTTGGATTGCTTGGCGGGGCTGTCGGCGGACTTTACCCGGCACTGCGGGCAGCTCGGCTGGATGCTGTGGAGGCACTCAGTTACGAATGACCACGTGGTCGCTCTCTATCTAGTTCCGCCAGTTCACCGATCTTCTCCATCAAATGATCGCTGATCTCTTTGTGCGTCCGGAGGCGGTCGGGACGAGCATAGTATTCCGCGAAGTCGATCTCCTTCCCAAACCATATCCGGATATCCTCGCCTCCGGACCAGTTCCCCCAGATCTGCCTCGGCAAGTCATTCCCTAATCCTGCAATAAAGACTGGTATAACCTGGGGCCGCGCAGAATAAATGACTTTGCCGATCCCCGGCTGTGCCGGCAAAAAGGTGTGCGGGTCATCGTTCAGATTCCGCTTGCCTTCCGGATGAAACCCGATGATGTGCCCCTCCCCCGAAGCACACAATGCCGTCAGCTCGCGCACCGAGAACTTATCAAACTCGCGTTTTGCCGCTTCCTTTTCTTCTCGAAAGAAGGGCGGATACATAGACCACCATCCCATTACGAAGTTGACGAACCACCCCACCGGATTGGTATAAAAGAACTTCGCCCGAACCGGAAAATAAAGAGCCATCTTTCGCGACGTCCGCCGAAAAAGCACGCTCGAAACCGTGTACATATCAAAGAACGACCGGTGGTTTGCCACTAGGATCAGCGGCCGGCTATCATCGCTGTCCTGAACGTTCTCTAAACCGAACACGTTCATCAGGTTGTACGTCGCGAGGTAGATCCACAGCGAGCCGATGTGGCGCTGACAAAATGTCCAAAAACGCTTCCACACCCCGAAGTTCATCCGCCGCGTCAGATAAAACGCCGAGCGCTCCAGACCATTGAGCGGGGCCAACTCCGTCGCCTTCGGCAGCCCGCTGCCCGCTTTCGCCAATGTTGCTCTTTCTTTCTTAGTGAGGGCGTCGTTTCCCATCGTCAAAGCGGCAGTTTAACATTATTCGCGATGCCGTAAGAATCGCGGCCTAGCGCAAAACGCCGGTTCGTCTCTACAACGAACCGGCCGTTCATCCTTAGAAACCTTTACTGATAAACCCGCGAAACAAACCGACCGTGCAAAAAGCTCTCAGGGTCTATCTGGCTTTGCAGCAGCACGCCGTGGTGATATCCGCTAAGCAGCATCATCGCAGATTCGCACAGCGGAGCCGCTGTCGTCGTCTGAATGGCCCGCAGATGCTTGCCGTTTATCTCCAGCGGCTCGACGAAAAATGCCTTCTCCAACATCCGCCGCCGGCCGCCCGAGTCAAACCCGTCCACCGACGCATGCACAAGAACGAGATCGTCCTCCACCGACGGGATCGTCTGCAGCATCAGATCTTCCAGCCGCTTCGGGAGATCCTTATCTTTCGGCAGCGACTTCTCAACCGTCTCAACCCATTCATAGTGCCCGGGGTACCGCAGCGTCTTGTAATCAAGATCACGTGCTTTCCCTTCAAAATAATCCGGAAGGTCCGCAGCCCCACCCGACGTCAGGTCTGCCTCATAAGTGCGTGCCCCAATTACGATCCGCTCGCGATCAGATAGGGCCGGCCTCTCGGTTATCTTATAATCGCGAATGACGCGCGAGTTCTTTACATACTCCGTCGCTACACCGATCGGCGACCACGTGAAACCATAGAAATAAGGCTCATGCGCGTGCGCGGTCAGAGCTCCGACCTTCATCCCGATCCGCTCTACTTTTTCGTTCTCGTACTTCGCGACGAATTGCTGATAAAGATCCATTGCCTGAACATTTATAAATCCGGGAGCGAGTCCTGTCTGCAAAATGAAACCCGTCTTTGCATTGGCCGCGAGCTTCATTATCGCCTCGGTCTCCGCAACATACTCAGTCAAATTCGCATAATGCATGCTATGGTTAACTGCAAACTGCGCCATCCGCGGAGCCTGGCCGCCCGGCGAACAATCGAGCAGTACATCAGCCCGGTCAAACGCCGCCGAAAGCTCTTCGCTGCTTCCCGCCATCGGCATCAAAACGGTTTCTACAGACGTCGTCTTTTCCGAATTCTCGGTCACAAAAGCCTTCGCTTTCGCCAAATTATCTTCGCTAATATCCCCCAGGACAAGGGTGATCTCGAACTCACACCATTCGCGCAGTAAAAGAGCGGCCGCCTCACCGATCCCACCGGACCCGGCGATAAAGATAGTTTTTGTCATAAGTAACTGTTATGGATCTCCGATTAAGGCAAAAAATATCTTACAACGAAAAAATAGAACTGTGTAGCTGCTGATTTGAATTATTCGCTAATCCTACGTTGCAAAGTAGCGGTCATTATCGGCCAGACGTCTGACGAAATCGCTGACGGCTTCTATCTAACGGGAACCGGCTGTTTCGCCAAAGTCTATCCGATGTTAAAATACTTCGCCTCCGGATGGTGCACTATGATCGCGGATGTCGACTGCTCGGGCTCCAGCATAAACTCGTCGGTGAGTTCCACGCCGATACGATCAGGCTGCAGCAGTTCGAAAAGTTTCGTCTGATCCTCAATGTTCGGACACGCCGGGTAGCCAAAGCTGTAACGCGACCCCTGATAGCCCTGATGAAAGAGCTTCGTCAGCTGCGGTGCGTCGGCGCCGGCAACGCCAAGCTCTTCGCGGATGCGTTTGTGCCACATCTCTGCCAGAGCCTCTGCGGATTCGACCGACAGCCCGTGAAACAGCAAATAATCCGTGTAATTGTCCGCAGCAAAAAGCTCCGCGGAATGCTCGCTCGCCCGCCTGCCCATCGTCACCAGATCAAATGCCACAACGTCCATCCGACCCGACTCCACCGACGCAAAATAATCCGCCAGGCACAGGTTCTTGCTGCCCACCTGCCCCGCCGGCTGACGGGGGAACGTAAACCGCATCCGCTCCGTCCGCTCGTCGTCCTGATAAATGATCAGGTCATTGCCCTGCGACTGGCATGGGTAATACCCGTAAACAAGCTTTGCCTCCAAAAGCTTCTCGCGGGTCGCCTTCGCCTTGATCGCGGCGAATTGCGGCAGCACGGTCTCTTCCACGATCGCCCGATACTCCTCCGGCGACTTGCGGCCCTGTTTATATTGCCATTGCCCCTTAAACAACGCCGTCTCATTAATGAAGTCAAAAACCTTCGTCAGATCCGTGATCTCCACAACCTTCGACCCATAGAATGGTGCCTTCGGTATATCAACATCCGTGCTGACCGACGACCTTGCCGTATGCGTCGTATCCCCCGCCGGCTTACCCGAGATCCGTGCCGCCTGCGCACCTAGCTTTGCGTCTTCGCCCACCAGATCTTCAACGTCATCCACAACCGCAGCAACCGAGTCCACAGCCACTGACGACGCCTGCGCCGCCGCTGCCGCTTTCGATTCCGCTGCTCGTGCTCCGCGCTTCTCGCCCGTGATCTCGTCCATCGCGTGCAGCCCGTCAAACGCATCGCGGGCGTAGTAAAGCTTACCCTCAAACAGCGGGATCAGATCATTATCAACATAACGCCGGTTCAACGCCGCACCACCCAAAATGACAGGCGTCGCGATGCCCCGCTCGTTCATTATCTGCAGGTTGTCACGCATTATCAGCGTGCTCTTCACCAACAACCCGCTCATCCCGATCGCGTCGGCCTCCGATTCCTCCAACCCCCTCAATATGTCATCTATCGTCTGCTTGATGCCGAGGTTCACGACCTTATAACCGTTATTGGTGAGGATGATATCGACCAGGTTCTTCCCGATGTCGTGCACATCGCCCTTTACGGTTGCGAGCACCATCGTACCCTTGTTGGTCGAATCCGCTTTCTCCATGAACGGCTCAAGAAAGCGGACCGCCGCCTTCATCGCTTCTGCCGATTGCAGCACGAACGGAAGCTGCATCTGCCCCGACCCGAACAGATCGCCCACAACCTTCATCCCGTCGAGCAATATGTTGTTGATGATCTCCAGCGGCGGATAGGTCTCCATCGCCTGTTTCAGCGAATCCTCCAACCCTATCTTCTCGCCGTCGATAATATGCCGCTTCAACCGTTCCTCGACGGGCAATGCGGTAATGTCCTGCTTGATCGACTGCGCCGTCTTGCCCTCAAACAGCGTCGTAAACTCCGTCAGAGGATCGTAAGTGCACACGTCGCCATCAAACTTCCGTCGATCAAAGATCAGGTCCCGAGCCGTATCTATCTCGTGTTCGTTGAACCTTATCAGCGGCAAAATCTTCGACGCGTTCACTATCGCCGAGTTCATCCCCGCCTCTACGCAGTCGTGCAGGAACACGGAATTCAGCACCACCCGCGCGGCGGGGTTCAGCCCAAACGAAATATTCGACACGCCCAGAATGATATTCGCCTCCGGCAATTCCTCGCGGATCGCACGGATCGCCGTTATCGTCTCCTCCGCGTTCTTCCGATCCTCTTCGATCCCGGTTGAGATCGGCAACGCCAGCGGATCAAAGAAAATGTCGTGGCCCGGGATCCCGTACTCCGTCACCTGTGCGTACGCACGCTTGGCGATGCGCAATTTGTCATCCGCACGGCGTGCCATCCCATCTTCGTCGATCAACCCGATAACAACCGCAGCACCGTACTCCTTCGCCAGATCGAGCACCTTCAAGAACCGCGGCTCCCCATCCTCATAGTTCGTCGAATTCAGAATGCACTTACCACCCGCGTGTTCCAGCCCGGCCTCCATCTTCTCCCACTCGGTCGAATCAAGCATGATCGGGATCTTAACCTGCGTGACCAGACGCGAAACAAGCTCGTGCATATCCGCCACGCCGTCGCGGCCGACAAAATCCACATTGACGTCCAGGATGTGCGCCCCCTCGCGTTCCTGCGACTTTGCGAGCGCGACCAGCCCGTCCCAATCCTCGGCGTCCAACAGGTCACGCATCTTCTTCGACCCCGAAGCGTTGACGCGCTCACCGACGATCAGGAACGACGCATCCTGTGTATAAGGCTGCTGAAAGTAGATCGACGACGCCGAAGGTGCAAGCCGTGCCTCCCGCCGTTTAGGCTCAAGCCCGCCCACGCGCTCGATCAACATCCGCAGATGCTCGGGCGACGTCCCGCAGCAACCACCGACAATATTCGCCCCAAGGTCCTTCGCAAAGTGCTCGACCTGCGCCGCAAAACTCTCGGGCGTCTCGTCGTAGTGCTGCTTGCCGTCCTTCACCTCCGGCAACCCGGCGTTCGGCAGCACGGAAACCGGGATCGGCGAATTGTCGCAGAGGTATTTGAAGCTGTCGGCCATCTGCTTCGGCCCCGTACCGCAGTTCATACCGATGACGTCGATCGGAAAAGGCTCAAGAGCTGTCAGTGCCGCCCCGATCTCCGTCCCGTTCAGCATCGTCCCAAACGTCTCTATCGTAACCTGAGCGATCACCGGGATTCGCGTCCGCTTCTCCTCAAACAGATCAAATATCGCCGCCAGCGCGGCCTTTGTCTGCAAAAGGTCCTGACACGTCTCAACAATGAACATGTCCGCCCCGCCGTCGAACAGCCCGCGGATCTGCTGCACGTACGCCGCCTTCAGATCTCGATAGGTGATATGCCCCAGAGTCGGAAGCTTCGTCCCCGGGCCGATCGAACCCGCCACAAAACGCGGTTTCTGCGGCGTTGAATAATCGCCCGCCACACGCTTCGCCAGTTCCGCCGCCTTCCGGTTCACATCGTACGTCTTCTCAACAATGCCAAACTCGGCAAGAACGACCTCGCTCCCCCCAAAGCTGTTCGTCTCAATGACGTCGCAACCGACCTCCAAAAAGTTCGAATGAACCGTCTCGATAGAATCCGGCCTCGTATACAGCAGATTCTCCGAACAGTTCTCAAAGTTTGCCCCGCCCCAGTCCTCGATCGTCAGATCCAGCGACTGCAGACTACTGCCCATCGCACCGTCAAACACGACAATGCGCTCTTTTAATATGTCGAGAAAGTTGTTATTCATTTTCGAATTTCGGTTTGCGATTTGCGATCGCTGATCCCGTATCAATTCGCGCCCTGGCCGTCTTTTTCGATGCGACCATTATCGCGGTAAGCTCATTCGCCTCGCGCAGCAGATCAGTGACCAACCGCTCTTCCAACAATTTCGCTTCTATAACTATTTCTAACCAATGGCAACATTCATCGGCCTATTCTTCAACGATTCCCAGTTTTGCGATGAACTCCGCCTTCGATCGGCCTCTCTGCCCGGTAATTCGCAGAAACCGAAGTCGCACACCTGATCAGTTGACGTCCTATCGTTTGGCCTACCATCGTATTTGGCAATGCATTCACAAATTTTATGATCCTCAACGCAAATACTTTTGTCCGAGACAAAAGATCCCTTTCATTCATAGATACGATGCACGCCCGCCTATATAATTGTGAAAATCATGCTTACGCGATCGCAAATCGACATTCGCAATTCGCAAATAGAAAAGCCTCTGCGCTTGTACAGCACAGAGTCTTCGTTGAACGTTTTGCTCCTGCTGTTTAGCCGTTTATTTTACGTGGCCGCAAGTCGCAATAACTCACCACGTTAAGGCAAAGTTTAATCCCCAGCCCCAAACAAGTCAACGCATCAACGGCCGCGAAGGTAATTGCTTGCCATCGACACAATGTCGTCCATTGAACTGCCGTCGCCGTCGCGGTCGAGCATGCCGCTGGCCATGTCCAGCCACGAATTTCCCGTAGATGCTTCCTGCTGCGGCTGAAGCTGCCCGAGCACGCCGCCAAGCAGCCCGCCAAGCCCGTCGGCACCCACGCCCTGCTGCTGTTTCTGCCGGCCCAGATAGCCCATCACGATCGGAGCAAGCATCATCATGATCTGTGCGACCTGTCCTTTGTCGAGCCCGGTTTGCTGGCTGACCTGTTCGGCAACCGGCACCTGGCTTCCGCCAAGAATGTGCCCCAAAATGCCGCCGGCATCCGCCTGCTTAGGAGGCGCCGCCTGCTGTCCGCCAAAGATCATCCCCGCAAGGCCGCCGAGATTATCAAGCACGCTCCCGTCGTGGTCGCGGCTAAGAGCGTGATCCAGATTCTGCGCACCCTCCGGCGTCGCAGCGTTCCTCGTCAGCCCTCCCAGGATCACCGGCAACGCCATTTGTATCGCCGAATTCACCGCCGAAGGTTCCGCCCCCACGTTCCGGCTGATCTCGTTCACCGCCGTGCTGCCATTTTCCTGCCCCAAAAGATCCTGTAACGAAAACATATCGTTTTGCCCCCCTATCTGATCGAATTTTTGCTGAGGTCACAGTATAGCAAGCCATCAACCATAAAGCTCATCCGAGCTGCGGCCGACCCACTCCGTCGCCGAACCCGTGCGCTGCCGCAAAAGCAGGTTAAGCTGCGCCGCATGATGCTGGCCGTGCCGCATATTATAGATAAGTAGTTCCGAAAACGGCTGGACCCGCTTGCCGAAATGGCACATCCGCCGGGCGCCGTCCTCGTCCAGCTCCGCAATGATCCGCTTGGCCCGCCCGCGGATGTACCGCAGGAACTCCAACAGCTCTTCCTTGCTGTAAACCCTCGGCGGCAACACCCCGGCCGGGTCCATCTCCTCAAGCCCAAAAGGCTCGGGCGGCCGATAACCCTCTGACGTCCCGCCCAGATAAAGGTCCAGCCAAAACAACGTGTGAAACGACAGATACCAAAACTCCGGCTCCGCCCCGCGGCCGCCCCAAACCTCATCCGGACACGCCTCTATCACCCGCTCCAACGTATCAACCCCCGCCCCAAACTGCCGCCACACCCCAGCCTTCCACTCGTCATGCATAGCAATTATTTATAGCACAAATTGCGATTCAGAGTACCGCCTTTACGGCGCACTGAGACCAACGCTCAGGTGCCCTGACCGGCGCGCAGTGAACCTCTTAAATGGTGTTCAGGTAAAGGCGGACATCTGAGTCTACCATTCTTTGCCCGCAGTCGCGTGGGGATCGCCCGGCTCGGCGTTTGGGTCCTCGCAAATTGGGTCAGAGATAACGATCGACGGCGAGTGCTTGAAGATGTCCTCAACGTGCTTACCAGCGATCGTTTTCAGATGAAAAACGTCGTCCTCGTCACATTCGAGGCCGAGCACGGGCTTTTCGAGCTCTTCGAGTTCACAAACGCAGCTTTCGTCTCGGCACTCACCTTCTACCCAGATCGTGGTGGGAACAGTGCTGTTGCCGGCAGCGCTCCGGTACCACCCCGTAAAAATTAACGGGTCGTCCTCATTACGCTTAGAACCGCGCAGGTTATAGCTATGGAAGATTGTTTTCATTCTGGGGGAACCTACTGTGTTAAATATGTGTGAATGTATTGTTGTATACCAAGTGAGGACAACAAGCAAGCTTTCGGGAACGCGGTTTGGCTGACAGGACGTCAGAGGGGGCGTAAAACTGAGGTGGGCCCGGTTGGGATGATTAACCCAGCTACGGCTTGGGGAATAAGCTAAGTTGGTCGCTACCCTGCCGGGCCCGAATAGTTACGATAGTTTACATTAAACAGTTTCGTTCTTTCAACCAATCGCTCTTACCGTGAGCACCGCGTTACTTTTTGTCATTGAAACGAATACATTTCGCTTGAGGGCCGCTGAAGGATTGTGGTATAACGTTGTTTGTCCGTACTCCACTTTTACAAACAACTTCCATGAGCAAAAAAATACGAAGAAAACCACCCAAACCGCCCAAGGGCAAACGCTGGATCAACGACGAGGACTTCGATAAAATGACCCCGGTCGAGCTTCACGCTTTTATGGTAAATATGCGTGAGGGGCTCCGGACGAAGGGGTATGCCAAGGTGCTCGATATCCCCGATGATATGCTCGATGGTTTGGACCAGAATATTGCGACGCTCGAAAAACAAATAAGCGCACAACAGGCCCAGACGGAGATGCTAAAGCTATTTGCCGATCTAGAGGCAAATCGGACCGCCGACCACATCCTGGGGACGTTGGACCGTACCGGAATTAAGCACTTCGCCAACCTCCCCTTAAAAAGCGTCAAAGGAAATTAGACTTTCGGCAGCCGCTATTGGATAAAGTCGTCCGGGATCTCGCCGACTGTATCATCGCCGACCTTGAGCTCTTCCATGATCTCGCCGTGGACGCGTTCGTAATGGCGGTCGTACGTTTCCTGATACTTTTCGGCGTAATCGCCGATGACTATCTCGGGCAGTTCGACGTTGAACTTCCGGTCGCTAAAGTCCGCGATCATCCGCGAAAGCTCCCATGTCAGCGTAAGGTTGAACTGCGCCATCTGCATAAGCATGTTGGTGTGCGCTTTGTTCTCGGTACCCTGCAATTCAAAGGCTGCCGACACCGTCGCCTCGATCTGAGTAACACGTTCTAAAAGAGTGAGAAGCAATTTATCGCCATCTACTACCATATTTATAATTCCTCATGATGATGCCGCGCTTTGTGGAAAGCGCGGCGAGTAGGTAAGTGTTCAATTTTGCCACGTCGGCAACAGATGCTCAACAGGCGTGTGCAATTCCCCGATTTGAATTATCCCGCACAAGATAAGAACATAGATGTCAGCATTCGCTTTCGATCTATAGTGCATTTCAAACGACAATTTGCGTGGCTGACGCTGGCAGCGGCGATCTTCACGGCAGCCTGCGGTTCGCCGGAACCGGTCGCCGTTGATTTTACGCGCGTGGCGACCGTTGCCGGACAGGGCCGCACTCTTGGCGAACCTTTTGGCATCGCCGTCCGCGACGGGGCCGCATACATCTCGGACGGAACGGCCGACGGCGTCGTCCGTATTGCGCCCGATGGGACCATTTCGACATTTGCTTCGGGACTTTCGACCCCGTCCGGCATCGCGTTCACGCCCGACGGCTCACTGATAGTTGCCGACACGGGTTCGCATACCATTAAGCAGATCGACGCTGCAGGCGCCGTCACGCTGGTCGCCGGCGCCGACAACACGCCGGGCGACGCGGACGGTGCGGCGGCCGACGCGAGATTCGCGGGACCTATCGGCGTTGCCGTCACAACCGACGGCCGCATCTACGTTGCCGATACTTACAACGATGCGATCCGCGTCATCGAGAACGGCACGGTTAGGACGTTCGCGGGCGGACTTCGCGGGTTCGCGGACGGACACGGAGCGTCTGCAAAATTCGAACTCCCCGTCGGCCTCGCCGTTTGGCAGGGCGATAAGGTTCTTGTCGCCGACGCAGGCAACCGCCGCATCCGCGTGGTCGAACCAGACGGACGCGTTTGGACGCTTGCGGGCAATGGAACTCGTGACGGCGAGGACGGTTTCCTTTCTCAGGCGTCGTTTGAAACGCCCACGGCCGTCACCGTTGACGCCCACGGCATCATTTACATCGCGGACGGCAATGCGATACGTGCGATCGGCCGCCGTGCGTTCGCGTATGTTGAAACGCTAAGCCATCGCCGCCGCGGCCTCGCCGACGGGCTGCCGCATCACGCACGCTTTAACCGCCCATCAGGTGTTGCAGTCAATGACGCCGGCGAACTGTTGATCGCCGACAGTGATAACGGGTTAATTCGCGCCCTTACGAACAACAACGAGGCCGCTATGCTCTCCCCCGCCGACGCGCGTGCCCATCATTTCACTGCCGAAGAGTTTCGAGCACTCGCACCCGGCCGTTGGCCCTATGATCCGCCCGAGCGAACACGCGAGATCGCCGGCACATTAGGCGAGATCCGCGGCGAGATCGTCGACCAGACGTCGGAGGCATGGTTTCACAACGGCCTCGACATACCCGGCAGCTTTGGTGAAACAGCACGGTTCCTCCGCGACGAAACAGTGCTCGACCCCGCGGCGGCCCAGAACTTCAACACTGCCCGCGAGTTGATCCGTATGCCGACAATGGGCTACGTCCACATCCGCATCGGCCGCGAAACTGCCGAACGTTTCTACCCGGACGCACGTTTCCAGTTCAACGCCGACCCAGGCGTGCCTCCGGTAATGCGTGTCCCTCGCGGAGCAAGGTTCGCCGCGGGCGAGGCGATGGGCACGCTCAACTCGCAAAACCACGTTCACCTGATAGCAGGCCGGCCGGGGTTTGAGATGAACGCGTTGGACGCCCTTGTGCTTCCCGGCATTTCTGACGGCATCCCGCCCGTTATCGAAAGCGTCCAATTGCTTGACGAATATTGGAACGCCATCGAAACCCAAAACGCCGCCGGGCGTATTATAATTAACCAAAAGGCCCGCGTCGTCGTTACCGCATATGATAGAAAGGACGGCAACACAGATCGTCGTCGTCTGGCACCTTATCAGATAGGAATGGACGTGACGCCGGCCGGCTCGAAGCCGCCCGCGGCAATAACCTGGAACATTTCGTTCGAACTAATGCCGCTCCGCGAAGCCGTAAAGTTCGTTTACGCCCCCGGCAGCCGCTCAGGTGCGACAGGCGGGACGATCTTTAATTTCATCGCATCAAATAGGGTTGACGGCGAGTTGATGAAAGAAGGATTCATCGATCCCGCGGCCCTTTCCGCAGGCGTATACACCGTAAGGGTTGGTGCGGCAGATTTCTTCGGCAATGTTACAGTTAAGGAAATACTTATTGAGGTCAATAAATAGAGGTCATTAAATGAAAAAAGTAATCATCTGGGTCATCATCGTGGCCTTTGTCCTATCCGGTCTTACGGCGGCGGTCTTTTCTCAGCCTTCGCCGGCGGCGTCGGCTGCTGTTATCAAGCGAACACCGCCCGCCCCGACATTCACCACCGCAGAACGACAGGCGGAGTTGGCAAAACGACGTGCCGCCGTCGCCTCTCGGATGGCGGACAACAGCATGCTGATCCTTTTCTCTGCCGAGCCGAAGATCTATTCGAACAGCGTTGATTACGTGTTCCGGCAAGAGAACAACTTCGTTTACCTGACGAACCTTAAGCAAAAGAACTCGATGTTCGTTATGGCCAAGAATGGCGGCAGCGTCAGCGAATATCTGCTGCTACCCAAACGCAATCCGCTGACCGAGACTTGGGATGGGAAGATGTATTCCGTTGAAGAGGCGGCCTCCATCTCCGGCCTCAAGACGATAATGGACACGTCGCAGGGCGCCGAGCTGCTCAAGGCAGTGCAAGGCAAGACGAAGTTTGCCGCCCCCGGTGGTGAATCGGTTGGCACCGATGCCTCGATCATCTATCTGTTATTGCCGAATGGTGCCGCCGACCGAAACGGGATGCGCGAGTATGGCCAGGAGCACAAGTTCTCACAGCTTGTTGCCGAACACGAAGTGCGTAACGCACGCCCCATATTTGCCGAGCTTCGTCAGATCAAGTCGCCGTACGAGATAAAGCTGATGCAGCACGCGATCGACATTTCGAACGAGGCGCATATGCGTTCGATGGCGATGGTCGGACGTGCGAAGTGGGAATATGAGGTGCAGGCAGAGGTTGAATACACGTTCCGGCGCCGCGGCGCGGATTACTGGGGCTACCCCTCCATTGTCGGTTGCGGGCCAAATGCGACCACGCTGCATTACAACATTCCCAAGGGACAGGTAAGGCCTGGCGATCTGCTGTTGATGGACGTCGGTGCGGAGTACGATCATTACACCGCAGACATAACCCGCACATTTCCCGTCAACGGCAAGTTCACAAAGGAGCAGGCCGAGATCTATCAGATCGTTTACGACGCACAGAATGCCGTCGCCGCCGCAACAAAGCCGGGTGCGAATTTCGCAGAGATCTCAGCCGAAGCAAACCGCGTGATCGAGGACGGACTGCTCAAACTTGGTTTGATAACCGCTAAGGACGGCCAGCAATTTCGTTATTGGTACATGCACGGGCTTGGTCACTGGCTCGGAATGAACGTCCATGACGTTGGCCGCAACGGGATCCCGTTCGCCCCCGGCATGATCTTCACGAACGAACCCGGCATCTACATCCGCGAGGACACGCTCGACAATCTGCCCGACACGCCGGCTAACCGAGAGTTCATCGCAAAGGTCCGCCCGGCGTTCGAAAAATACAAGGACATCGGCGTTCGCATCGAAGATGACATGCTTGTTACTGCCGACGGCGTTGAATGGATGACCAAAGCCCTGCCGCGTTCGATCGCAGAGATCGAAGCGTTCATGGCAGCGGCTTCGAAAGAGATCCAGTGGTCCGCACGTTCGCTCGAGGCTCCGCTCCTAGGGGGCAACAGCATCGCGGTATTCCACAACCCTTATTCATCACTCCGCTAAATAGAGAATGCCCGGCAGGCCTCAACCTTGCCGGGCATTTTTGCGCCTAAACTCTGGGAGCTCACCAGTCGTCTGTGTGAAAGACGCCGTCCTTATCCGTCCGCATATACGTGTGCTCGCCAAACATGTCCCGTTGGGCCTGCGTCAGGTTGGCGGGCAGCCGTTCCGTCGCCGCCGCCTCGACATAGGTCAGTGCCGAAGCGATCGCCATCCCAAGCACTGGCGTCTCAACGAATTTTGTGGTGATATATCGCCAATCTTCGAGCACATCGCCGATGCGGCGGCTGATATCGGGATCGAGCAAAAGCGTCGGAAGCTCTGGCTGCGCCGTAAACGCTTCGCGAATATCGGCCAGCAGCTTTGAGCGGATTATGCATCCGCCACGCCAGATCTTCGCGATCTCGGCAAGATCCAAACCGTAGCCGAACTCATCCGACGCCGCACGCAGCAGAGCCATCCCCTGTGTATAAGAAGAAATAAATGCGCCGAGCACCGCCGCTTCAAGCTCCCGCAGTTCCTGATCGATGTCGACGCCTTCGAGCCGCGGCGTGCTTCCGAGGTCATACCGTTCGGCCACCATCCGCCGCAGATGCTTCTGAGCCGAAAGCTGCCGCATCGTGACGGCCGCATCGATGGTTGGCACCGGTATGCCCAGGTCAAGTGCCGCTTTCGACGTCCAAACACCGGTTCCCTTCTGCCCGGCGGTGTCCATGATCATCGCCACCAACGGTTCACCCGTGACGTAATCCTGTTTGCGTAGCACCGTAGCCGAGATCTCGACCAAATAAGACTCCAGCTCTCTCCCGTTCCACTCGGCGAACACCTGCGCGATCCTTTCGTACGGCAAACGATAAACGCGGTGCATCAGGTCAAAAGCCTCGGCGAGGATCTGCATCATCGCGTATTCGATGCCGTTGTGCACCATCTTGACGAAATGCCCGGCGGACTTCGTACCCATGTACGCCACGCACGGTTCATCGCCAACCTTAGCCGCGATGGCCTCAAGCATCGGCTGAACGCGTTCGTAAAGATCCAGCCGGCCGCCCGGCATTATGCTCGGCCCCGTTCGAGCTCCCTTCGCACCGCCCGATATACCAACCCCAAGAAAGCCAAGTTCCTTCGTCGCAAGATAAGCCTCGCGTCGGTCGGTGTCTGCGAAATGCGAGTTCCCGCCGTCGATGATCAGATCGCCGGGGTCGCACAAAACTGCCAGTTCTTCGATGACGGTATCGGTGATGCCGCCGGCGGGAACGAGCAGAATGATCGTGCGTGGAACAGCGAGACGCGAGAAAAGATCCGGTAGGTTCTGAACGGCCGTTACTTCCAGTCCCCTGCCCTCTTCTACGAGCAGTTCGCCCTTTCGAATATCAAGGTCATACCCCACTGCCGAAAAGCCGTTCTCCGCGATGTTCAAAAGAAGGTTCCGGCCCATCGTCCCGAGCCCGACCATACCAATCTGAGCGGTTGTCATACGTTAATTATTAACGAATTCGCCGCAACCGCGAAGCCGACGGACATTTATTTCCTGCGGGGTTGCCGGCAAACTGCGGTGGGTCGCCGGCAAACTGCGGTGAGTCGCCGGCAAACTGCGCCGGGTCGCCGGCAAACTGCGCCGGGTCGGCGGCAAACTGCGGCCGGCCGAGTCAGGCGGGCGCCGGCTTCTGATTCTGCTGCGCGATCGCGTAAAGGGCCGATTTGACCTGGAAGGGCGTGAATTCGGGGTGCTTTTCAAGAATTAGGGCAATGATCCCAGAAATGTGCGGACACGCGAAGCTGTTGCCCGTCAGGTTCCGATGGCCGCCGCCGGGCCATGCGGTGCGGACGTCGACGCCGGGAGCCGTCAGCTCGATCACCTCGCCGAAGCGGAAGCCAAAATTAAGCGGATCGGAGTCTGTGCTCTTTATAACCGAGATCAGCGAAGACGAGAATACCGAAGGAAAACTGGGGTGCGGAAGGTTATTCGCCGCCGCGACCACCACGCAGCCCGCAAGGTACGCCCGGTCAAGCAGATCGTGCAGCGGCGCAAAAAACTGCGGCTTTGTTGTGCCCAGACTCAGATTAATAACCCGGTACTTTTGTTTGATAGCGTATTCAAGGCCAGCAAGGAACGCCTGTCCATCACCCAACCCGGTCGCGCCAAGGACCTTGATGCTGCAAAGCTTCGCGTTCGGCGCGATCGAGCTGATGATCCCCGCACACGCCGTCCCGTGTCCCGCCGAATCGCCGGCATCCGACGGCTCGAACACGACCTTCTTGTTCTCAACACGCGCCTCGACCGATTCGACCACTTTACCCTTGAGTTCCGGATGCGTAGCGTCGATCCCGCTGTCGACGATCGCGACGCTGATGCCGCGCCCCGTCGCCTCCCTCCAACTCTCGTCAAGCTGAAAGTATGTCAGCAGATTTTGCGTGCCAATATCCATAGTCGAACCGGAACTCTTCAGACGTTTTCGCTATCGGGAGCTAATTGAAAAGATTAAAGATTAAGGAACGAGGTCTCAGCCGTGTGATCCATATACCGCACCATCGACTCAAGCATCTCGCGGCAGAGGGCCCGCTCGGGCTCGCCCCGTGACGAGATCTCGCGAAGCAGGACCGCGAGGTCCATCATCTCGCGATGCTCGGCCGAATCGCGCAGCCCCGCGAGCCACGCTCGGACAGCGGGAATATCCTCCTGAAAATCCGTCGCAAGAACACGTTCACTGAATTCGCGAGACACCTTACTAGATTCATAGGCGACGACGAGCGAGGCGACGGCGTCCGCATAGATCGCCGCCTTATTCATTTCGTCCGGAGTGAACGCCTCATATGGCGGTTCGCCCCGCCTGTTGATGTACTCGAGCACCCCGATCACCTCGTCGTTGTGCCGCAGCGGCGTAGCGAGGATCAGCTCGGTTGAATAGCCGGTAGTTTTATCCACCTCGTCATAAAACGTCTCTTCCGCGTCAACGTCAGAAACCACAAGCGGTTGGCCCGATGATAGAACAAAGCCCGCAATGCCCTTGCCCGCCGGGATTCGAATGTTAAAGAGCTTATCCGCGACCGCACCGATCGCTACAAGAAAGCGTAGCTCCCCTTCGTCTCCGTCGCGGATCAGCACAGAGGCCTCCGCCGAATTCAGTTCGGCCGCAGAGGCCTCTAACAAATTCTTTATCGATCGCGTGAGGGGTTCCGTCAGCAGATGTGCGATATCCACGGTCGCGATAAGCCGTTGAAGTTTCTCAATTAGGGCATTGTCGATTGGCTCAGGCATTTGTTGATTTTACTCGTTTTCGGTCGTGAGGCAAATAATATTAAGCTTTCCTGGAACTCGGCTGTAATTGTCACTTTTTTGGGGTAAATCAATTGTATTCGAACAAGAGCCGCACAATTCCCCCAGGCGCGATCGGTAGAGGTTTGTCAGTCGGAGGAGAGAATGAAACGTTATCGATCCGTTTACACAATTTGCCTTTCGCTGAGTCTGGGCTTGACGTCAGCGGCGGCACAGACGGCCGAGGGGCTCAACGGAGGCGACCCGTTCAAACTCGAACGAGGAAGATCATTCGCCGCTTCCGCTACCCGCAGCGCCGCAAAACGCGAAACCGTTCCAACGCAACCCGCCGCGGTTGCCATACTCTCTGACATCGACGAAGCTCTCTCCATTATCCGCCGCAACCACTTCTCTGTTCAGGGGCCCGACAAGCTCACTCGCTCCTCGATCACCTCGATGCTCCGCTCGCTAGATCCGCATTCCGATTATTACGACGCTGACGAATTTAGCTCGCTCACGGGCTCGCATGCCGGTGAATACTCCGGAACGGGTTCGACGATAGTTGCGTACGAGCAAAATGGCCGATTCGAAACGTTCGTGATCAGCACTGTCGAAGGCTCATCAGCACATCGCGCGGGACTTAGATTCGGTGACCGTATCGTAGCAGTCGCGGGCCAGCCGGTCTCCGGCCGATCGTCGCTCGACGTGCGAAACCTCATCCGCGGCAAAGGCGGCACGGCCGTCGAGATGGTGATCGAGCGCGACGCAAAGACGCACATCGTGACGTTGATCCGTGAGCCTCTCCCGCGTCCGTCGATAAAGAATCATTTTACGCTAGGGGACGGCACCGTCGGATATATCGCGATGACCGACGGCTTTAGCAACACGACCTACGACGAATTCGTTGCCGCCATGGCCGATCTGCGATCACGCGGGGCGACTTCGCTGGTGCTAGACCTGCGAGGCAACCGAGGTGGAATCGTCGAAGCCTCCGTAAAGGTCACGGAACATTTTCTACCCGCAGGGCGCAAAATATTGACCCAACGCGGCCGCACGCGGAACGACGACCTTGTTTGGTATTCCGGCAATCAAGCTCCCGAAACAATGCCGCTGACCGTTATAGTCGACGGCCAAACCGCATCCGCCGCCGAGATCGTCGCCGGAGCTCTTCAAGACAATGATCGAGCACTGATCGTAGGTGAGAAAACGTTCGGCAAAGGCCTTGTACAAAACGTAATCGGTCTCCGTGACGGGTCCGGCATCACGCTCACCGCCGCCCGATATTATCTACCCTCGGGCCGATCGCTGCAGCGCGATTACTCTGACGCGGGGCTATACGATTATTACAAGCAGACAAACCGCGCGGCGACCATCGAGACAGGGAGCCTTATCATGCGTACCTACGCTGGACGCCCGGTGACCGGCGGCGACGGTATCTCGCCTGACGTGAAGGCCGCCCCTGCAAATGTGACCGAAGAAGAAGCCTCTCTGATAGATCCAATATTCTTCTTTGTTGTTGATCGGCTCAGTAACCCCGAAACGCGGCGCAGACTCGAGCAGAACATCTTGGTCGTTCCAAACACTGTCGGTGAGGTTCATGTCGACGAGTTCGCCAAACGTCTCGCAGTTACCGACATTGAACTCATCCAACGAAATCGCGTTTTCATCACGCAACAACTGCAGTACACGTTTACGCTCGCACTCTTCGGGACAAAAGCTGCCGGCCAGGTTCAGGCCTCAGCCGACGCGGTGATCACGGAAGCGACCGCAACCCTCCCGCAAGCTCGACAACTCGCATCTCGCCCCGTCGCCCAGAAATAGAAAAACCCGCCGAAGGCGGCGGGTTCAGGTAGAAACAGGAGGAATCAGAAAGTGACCGAGATCTCGCGACAACCGCAACTTTCTCATTCATACAAGTTGATGCGTGACGTTTCAGACTAGTTGCCCCATCCAAAGAAAAAAGCCCCGCGAACTTTACCTCGCGGGGCTTCGTGTTGCTGGCCGTCAGCCTTTTAAAAGTGCAGCTTAGCTGACAGCTGAACCCTTCGGGCTCCGGTAAACACACCCATCTGACCTGTGCCTGACGAAGTAAACAGCGCATTCGGAATGCCGAAGTTCTTGATATTGAACACGTTCACGGCTTCCGCCCGCAAATCAAGACTCCACCGCTCTGTAAAGCGAAGCTTCTTCATAAGAGACATGTCAATATTAGTCTGACGCGGCCCAATAAAGAAGTTCCGGGGGGTACCGCCTTGTTCGCCAGGTCCTGGTTGCGACAGTTGGTCGAGTTGGCTCTGGGTGAACCAGGTTGCTACGCCATCCGGTTCAGTGTAACCACCTAGATTACGTGAGCATCCACTGCAGTTTACTGTCGATTGAACAGCGTTGGTAACTGTATTGCGACCCGAATAAAGGGTGAACGGACGACCCGATGCCAGGTTGACCAATCCCGAAACTTGCCATCCACCGATTAGGAGATCAAGCGGGCGAGACATCCCACGACCGATCGCCCGATCGCGACCGAACGGAAGCTCCCAGACGAAATAGGATTGGACAACGTGTCGCCGGTCAAAATCAGACCACGAATAGTTCAGCGACCGATCGTTGAGATCGAACGGCGTACTGGACGCGGACTGAGCACTTCCCGTACTCGCCGTGGCGAAGGTCGGATCCCACGATCTACTATCTTTCGACATGGAGTAGGTGTAGCTCGCCTGATAGCTAAATCCATTGGCAAACCTTCGCTTTGTTATTATCTCGAGACCGTTGTACAAGGAATAATCATTGGTCTCGAGAACGTTCAAGCCACCTGAGAATTGTGGGTAGTCCAGGAAAACGAACGGATTTCCTACGCTTTGACTGATGAGTTGCAGCCCGCTCGATGAGCAGATTCCATTCGTAACATCAGCCGATGTACAAGTCCGATTGGAAACAGCCACGGCGGCGTTCGCAACTGAACCGCCGCTTGCTCCGCTTCCCAGGGTGGTCGCCACGGCCGGGATACCCCTAAAGGTTGTAGTACCGGCAGGGTTGGTCGGGTCGCCTGTGAATAGAGCATTAAGCAAACACACGTCATTCGATCCACCGCGTGCGAGGTTGAATGCTTCGAGGAACGTCTGGCTTCCACAGCGTGAATCAGTCGCGTAGATATCGACCTGGTTACGGTTGTACGCACCGAAAAGGTTCGTACCCCGACGACCGATGTAGTTGACCTCAAGCACATTACCTCCCCAAAGTTCACGTTGGATACCCGCGAACCACTGGTGAGTTTCAGGAAACTTGATATCCGGATCAACCGTTACAATGCTGGTCGTCGAAAATGCCGGAGGTTGACGAAGCTGATCCGGTGTGAGGGATGGAGTTAGATCCGGGAGGCCGTTCCTGATAAGGAGGTTTTGCGAACCGATACCTGTAGCGGACGCGCTAAATGTGTTGCCCGGTGCACTCTGGTAAACAAAGTTCGCAAACACTTGTGACGGGAATCGATCGTATGCCATGCGGTAGTTCATTCGAACCGAAGTTTTCCCATCGCTGAAGGGGTCCCACGCAAATCCCACGGATGGCGAGAAGTTGTTCCAGTCGTTCTTATAGAGCGACCCTTCTTCCCATCGAAGTGCGTTAGTAGGATCTGCACCGATCGTGAACGGCTGTGAGGGACGAAGAACCGGGAGGCCTTCCGACTGCGGGCTCATTTTCACTTCCCAACGAAGCCCCAGGTCGAACGTCAAATTAGATCGCGCTCGCCATGTATCCTGAATATAAAAGTCGTATTCCGGATATTTGGCGTTGTAGACCCAGCGGGTGCCCCCTGGCGCAAACTGATTTGGGTTATCTGGAGAGACCACAAATCCTTGCGAGAAGCTGCCAATTCTGCCGATGTAGTTGTTGATAGCCGCAAGAAGCAGGTTACGGTCATTCACGTTAATGCTTGCCGCGCCTGCGGTCGGCACTCCCCAACCAGAAAAATCGCTTGCACCAGTTCCAAAGCCGACGGTACCTTCGATCAGACCACCAGCCGACGAGCGGTCGTCGATCTGGTTACCAAAGCGGAAGTTTATCCCAAACTTCAGAGTGTGCGGCGACAGGTCGTAGGTCATATTGTCCACGAACTGCCAAGTTCTTGATGTACGTGCATTGTACTGAAAGTTGCGATCGGGGTCCGTCACGGTATTTAAAACGAACGGGACATTGGGGTTCGCGGCGGGGTATTCAAACTTGAATCCAAAACGGTTGATACCGAAAAGGAACTCGTTCACAAAACGGGACGAAGGCGACCACCGATAGTTGAAAGCGAAATTCTCCGGATTTCGAAAAGTATCGATCCAGTTGGGAAGGCCCGGGAAACGCTGGAGTCCGGCATTGGCGATATCGCCAAAAGTGTTCTGCTCCCCCTTTGCATATCTGATGTAGAATTGATTCTGATCATTTACCTTGAAATCAAATCTCGAGACGAAATCGTACTGCTTCTCCCTCTGCGGGGCAACAAAATTGAACCGGCCGGTATTTAGACCGTCGCCGATCGTGTAATCGTTCGGGCCGGGCAGACCTGCGAGCAGATTCATTATCATCGGATCGACGGTGATGGGACGTCCCGTCGTAGCGTCGTAAGACTGGATGCAGGGATTCGGAACGCCCGGACCACAGTTGGGATATCGCGGCGTGCCGTCGGGGTTGACCGCGGCCCCCGTCGGGAAGGTCGTAGTTGTGTTCGCTCCCGCAGGTGCATTTCTTCCGCCCTGAACGTAGCGGATGATACCGGCACGTGCCAGCGGAGTATAAACAAGCGGCGTCGCGAGACGCGTTTCATTTGCCCTGAGCATTTGAAGATTCACAAAAAAGAACGCCCGATCACGTAAAAGTGTAAAGGGGTTCTCATTGTTTCCAAAAGGATTGAACAATGGTCCGCCGAGGCTTCCGCCGAAAATATGCTGGACAAACTGGCGTTTCGGTATCCCCTGCTTGTTGAGTTCGAATTCATTCGCCAGCAACTCCGGCGTTTGGTATAGCTCAAAGAGGCTGCCAGTAAAACGATTGGATCCTGAACGAGTGGTTAACGACACTTGGGCCCCGGACGAGCGGCCGAGTTCAGCAGTAAAGTTACTCGTTACGATCTGTACCTCTCGGATCGAATCTGTATTCGCCCGAAGTGGCGTGAAGTTCGAACCGCCAGCGGTCGATTCGTTAATGTCAATACCATCGAGGGTAAAGTTAAAGGCACGATCTCGGGAACCATGAACGTGCACACCGCCACCCGTGTTTGATCCTACGACGACTCCAGGCTGATAATTCAGAAGAGTTAACGGGTTGCGTCCGCGAGCACCGACGATCGGAAGTGCTTCGATCTCCCGCGTTTCAAGCGTTGTGCCGACGTTGCCTGATGTGGCAGTTTGTACAAGGTCCGCTGAGGCCTCAACCTGGACGACCTCGGTAACTTCACCGATTTCCAACGTAGCGTTGATGGTTGCCGGTATATTTACAAGAACGTTGTTTCGAGAACTTTCAAAACGTTTGAATCCTTCTCGTTCGACCGACACGGTGTAGACCCCCGGCTGAATTAGGTCAAAGGTGTATACGCCGTTGTTGTTTGTAGTGGTTGTGAGGCCACTCGTCGTACCCTCGCGTGTAAGGGTAACTGTTGCACCAGCTACTGCCGCTCCTGAGCTGTCCGTTACGGTTCCGATAATACGCGAGGTTGTTCCCTGCGCCATGACGGAAACGCTTACACAGCATACAAAAGCCAGCATTAACAGTGCTTTCGTAAAAGGTAGATTGCCCATCTCACTCCTCCAAGTTGTTTTAGTAGTATAACGAACGCTAATGATAACTGAGTTATCGTGCAGAATTAATGATGTAAGATAGCACAACTATTAAAAAAGTGTTAATTGAAATGCACTTTTTTTTGTAGGGGTGAAAAAACTAGCGGGAATACTGCAAAACAGTGCCATTTCTACCTACTGCCCAGCCGTTTCGGCGGTTCGCGAATAGGCCGTAGAGGTGGCCGTCAAAATCGCATTCGTCACGTTCCCAGGTACGGCCGTGGTTAGTCGTGCGCAGCACCGAGCCGTTGAAACCGACCGCCCAACCGTTGCGGTCGTCCGTGAAAGCGACACGCATCAACGTATCGGTATAAGGTGTCTTTATCGACTGCCAATATTCGCCGCCATTCTCGGTCCTTAATATAGTGCCGGCCCGACCGACGGCAAACCCGTAAGAATTGTCACGAAACTGAATATCAAAAAGTGGCTCGCGGGTTCCGGTCTGCTGGATCTGCCAATTGAGTCCGCCATCACGCGAGTGAATGACCAGTCCGTTGTCGCCTGCAACCCACACGCGGCTGCTGCCGCTGAAATCTAGATGGTAAAGCTCCGTCTTATACGGCACCATCACTCGCGACCATGTCACACCGCCGTCGTCTGTCCGCATTATTAGCGAATCGACTACGCGATTCTGTGGGCTGATCACCGAACCGACCGCCAGCCCCCTTCGCTTGTCGCCAAACTGAATACTCAGAAACGATGGAGTGTTACGGCCGAGATCTGCCTGCGCGGCGATCGTCGAATCCCGCCACGTCCGCCCCGCATCGTCCGTGATCAAAAGCTTGCGGCCCGCAACGATATAACCGTCGCGTTCATTTCTAAAGTATATTTCGTTAATATCTTCGGTGATATCGACGGGCATTCGCGTCCACGTCAACCCGGCATCTGTTGTCATCGCGACATAGCCCTTGTCGCCGCCGATCCATCCTCGGGAATTCGTCGTAAAATGGACCGCCACCAGGTCGCCGCCCGAATCGACTCGCGACGTGCGCCAGCCATCCTGTCCCATTATGGAAGACGACGCGACGATCCCCAACATTAATGCCAGAAAAATGCTACCTAAACTGCGCAACACTAAAGCCTCCGATACGTGTGAAAAAAGAAAGGTGACCTATGCTAAAGAATATCGCATTCTTCAGCGTAAATCACCTTATTGACGGCCATCTGAGCCGATTTTGCCTAGTCGGTCACGCGGTAGACCCGACCATTCCAGATCACCGCCACGTTCCGTCCGAGTGCGAAGTAGGGTGCAAGCCCCGGCTCGCGTTCCAGTGTGCGGTAATACTCATCGGTCGCGAATTGAAGCTGTGTTTCCGGCAGCTTCGTATCTGCCTTCACCTCAGCATCAACCCACGCGTTGTTCTCATAAAAGAAGTTGCGGTTAGCCACAAATTGATTAGCCTGCGACCGGCGGATGACGATCGTTTCATTATCATCCGCATCTACCGAAACGCTCGCATTCGACTTCATCTGGTTCTGCCGCATACTCTCCTGCACAGCTCCCTGCCCGCTTTGCACCCGCATCGCAGCGGCTGCACCCGGTGCTATCATCGTCCTGCCCGCCGCGTCGCGACTCATCGGAACAAGCGTCCCATCCGTCGCCAAATACGAAGTGTACGGCGTCACAATACCGAACCGTGTCCCAAGCTCCACTACCTCATCCTTCAGCTCCTTAGTCTCACCGTTTACGCGGATCTGCTCCACCAGCCAACCCACTCGCCGCGTAGCCCACAATCGCGGAAGAAAATTATTCCCCGTCGAACGCAGCGGAAAATCGAGATCGTTATACGCAAATGTTCGCACATCCCTGCCGGCTTTGCCCCGCAATGTTAGCGTCGCATTTCTAATGTCTGACGAATTTCTGTAGCGGCCGATCATCACCACCTGCATCCCTCGGAAAATGTCGCCCGGTTCACGCGGATACATATATTCCGTCTGCACGCCGCCCAGGCTCATCTCCACCTCAGAAAGAACCGGCGAGCTGACCCGCGCGAAGAAATTCGAAACCTTTACTTCCAGATCTTCCGTCGGCTGAACATAATCCGAGGTCCCGCCATTCTCACTTCCGATCTTGTCGAGCAGCACAGCGTTCACGTCATACCCAAAACCGAAAGGAAAGATCCGCACATCAGCGGCTTTCGCTTTTTTTATGTTCGCGACGATCGCGTCCACATTTCGCTCGCCCACTGTCGCGACACCGTCCGTCATAAACACGATCATCTTCGGCCGATCGCTCTTGTCGAACTGCTTGAGCGAAGCGATCAGCGAATCATTGATATTGGTCCCCCCAGACGGCTGCAGCCTGTTGACGAATTCTTCGCCCTGCTTTTTCCCCGCCGCGTTCGCGCTTATCAGCCCCGTCGTCATCAGATGTTCTTCGCCGGCAAAATTGATCACGTTGAACCGGTCGCCATCGCGCAGCGTTCTTATCCCAAACAATAGCGCCGCACGCGCCTTCTCCATTTTGCCCGCCTCAGCCATCGAGCCGCTTGTGTCCAGCACAAAAACAATATCCTTATTCACAAGCTCGCGCTCCGAGATGTCATCCCGCGGCGAAACCATCATCAGAAAATATCCGTCCTTCCCCGGCTCGCGATAAGTGATCAGCGATACCCCAAGGTCCTCGTCCGAACGCGTATAAAAAAGCTGCAGATCGCTATCGTTGTCCTTGGTCTCAAATGAAGCGGTCGCAGCGCTCGCCCCCTTCTGCGCAACGTCCACAGTATGCGAAGGCGAATAGATATTGCGCAAAACACCCTTTCCGGTGATCTCGATCTTTCCGGACACGGTGCCAAATCGCTGTGCCGGCATCGGCCCGGCTGGCCGCACGTCCGAGACCTGCGTCCGCCAAAGGTTTCGTCCGGAACCAAGCGGATAGCGGTAAGCCACCGTTCCCGATTCCGCCTTCAGCACCTGCGTGTACCGCAACTCGACTTTCTTATCCGAATTCGGCGGGATCGGAAAGATCGACGCTTGCATCAAATTCTTCCCCGCGTACTCCAGCAGCCCAGGGTCGCGCTGCGACCGCACTATCTCATCATAGATCCGCCTCGCCTCTTCCCGGCTCCGCACCTCTCCGGCCAGCTTCTTCCCGTTCTCCCAGATCGAAAATTCGCTTACCGACGCTCCTTCAGGAATCGGAAAAAAGTAAGTGCCCTCAAGCGTGTGAGCCGTGTCGTTCCTAAACACCTGCACAACATGCGTCGTCGCAACTTGCCCGTCGATCTTCGTGTCGAGCGTGATCGATTTAACCGGCAAAACGTTCGGCAGCGGCACCGGAATCGGCCGGGGTGGCGGACACGGCCGGCGGTCGCACGGGCGCGGAATTATCACGCCCTGCGCAGATGCCGGCTGAACAAAAACAAAACCGGCCAAAACAAAAGGGCCGATGAATAAACCAAAGATTCTCGCGTTCATAAGTTCTCCGTAGATAAGGGTCAACCGGATGATTCCATTGTCGGACAGCTTCAGAACGCCGCCAACTCTAAATTCTTGCAACTTTTCGGCGAAATATCGTTTATAATCCCTTAAATTCGCCCGCGGAGAACTCCTATGACAATCAAAACGATCGCTGTCATTCTATTCGTCTCAGTAGTTGCCGCAGCTCAGCAGACCGAAAGTCTCGACCCCATCTGTAACAAGGACTTTGCACTTACCCTGGTCGATCAGCAGGTGAGCTCCAGCAGCAGCCTTCGCGACGCCTCAAAACGAGCCCGCATTCTAATGCGCTCTGCCGATTTTATCTGGCCGTACCATGAGCCCCGCTCTCGCGAGTACTTCACCGCGGCAATGAAAGCGGCCACAGAGGATTTCCGCGAAAAAGCTGAGGAGGAGAAAAAATCCACTGCCCAGTTCTTCCAGACGGCACCGGATCTGCGATTCGACGTCATCCGCGCGGTCGCCAAACGCGATTCCGAATGGGCGCGAAGATTGATCAATGATCTAATGGAGGAATTTGAAAAGGTCGCCCGCGACCGGAACGAGGCGAACCAGTCGCGTGAGATCGGCCTGATGCTCGACGTCGCCCACGAAAACATTAAACGAGATCCGGATCTGAGCTGGTACCTATACCGGCGAGCGATGCGGTATCCTGTCGCTTTCCATTGGTACGTCGCGCTTTATCGAGCGGCAGGAACAGATGCCTCCCTCGCTGCTGCACTCTATCGGGAACTAATGCAGGTCTATCGGAACGAACCCCCGCGCCGTATGCTGCTCTTTTCCGCATTCCCCTTCGCCAACGATCGGATCTTCGGTGTGGACAAATATAGTTACGGAATGACAATACCCGCCGGCGTCGAACCTGATCATCAACTGCAGCAGCTCTTTCTCACGACCTTTCTCACACGCGTTTCAGGATACACCCGCGAGCAAATCATCTCAGCAGAGCCCGGCGGCGTCTATCGTCAGCCCGAAACGGTTTATATGGTAAGCGCTCTCAGCGAGCTAGAGCCGATCGTCACTGAACAGCATCCCGCTCTCCTTCCGATGTTCTCGCTGGCGAAAGCGAATGCGCTATCGCTGGTAGACGACGACGCCCGCAAGGGGTTGGAACAAAGCGAAGAACGGATATCGAATTTCGGAATGACGTTCGATGAACGGCTGCAAAAGCTGGATGAAGCGGACGAACTCGGAACTCTAAAGGACGTCATGATCGTAATGGTCGCAGGGACGAATATTCGCCAGGACGACCAGTTCCGCCGCCTCGAACCGTGGCTCGCAAAAATAAAGGATGACAAAGCACGAGCGCAAACGGTCAGCCATTTCTGGTTCCAACGATCTTCTTTGGCGATCGAACAGCGTCGCCTTCGAGATTCGGAAGACCACGCCACAAAAGTCCCAGAGAGCGAGTTTAGGGCCCTTCTCGTCTTCAAACTTGCCGAAGCACAACTGAAAGACACTGACGACAGGATCGCCGTGATGCAAACCCTAAATAACGTCCGTCAGATCGTGGAAAAGATGGAAGATTCTCCTACGAAGGTTCGACTAACTCTGGGCCTAGCTTCTAAGTATGCAGAGGTTAATCGTGAATCGGCCATCAGCGAACTAGCAGAAGCAGTGAGGATCGCTAATCGACTGAAAGAGCCTGATCTGTTCAGTTCTTCGATCAACCGAGCGATCACCGGTGCGGGCTTCGGACATTACGTGATGTATTCGCTACCGGGGCATGATCTCGAAGGAACTTTTCGCGAGCTAAGCACCGACGATCACGACCTGCCGCTTTCAAACGCCCGTGCTCTCGTAGATGAATTTTTGCGGACGGTGGCTGTGATCGCCGTGGCGGGTAACTGCATCGATAAGGCGCCGCTAACGGACGACGACGCAGAAGAGGTTATAAACTAAAGATCGGTATCGTCCGGGCCGTCGACCGGAGCATCGAGGGCGTCGTCGATCTCCTTCTCAAGCCTCGTCCTCAACCGCTCAACCAAGGCATCAGCACGCTGAATGCTCACATCGAGCCCGGACTTCGCACGCTGCAATTCGTTCAAAAGGTTTTGCACTCCTTCGCGTTCTACCGCGAGATTACGCCGACGAGTTTCGCGAATTTCGTCCGGACGTAAGCTGCCCACGAACGCCACCGATCGATCGATCGACTCCGGCCGAAGATCATTTTCCAAATTTGCAAGCTTCGTCTGCAAAGCACTTTCCTTTTCAAATAGGTCATAAAGCTGCTTGCGAAGCCCCTCAGCACGCTGTTCAGCTTTGGTGAGGATCTCAAGATTCAGAAGCAGCCGCCGCTGCATCGCGTCAGGATCCTTAGGCCGGTTTACCTCCAGCGTCTTTATCCGGTTCTCAAGTTCCAAGATCGTCCTCTCCGGACTCTCAACCGGCGCTTCGGTCGCCGCTGGCTGCGGCACCACATACATATCATCAACCGGAAAATCATCCGCACGGCTCACGATCGCCGGTTCAAAACCCGGCGTCGCCGTAGGCTGTGCCCTTGGCGTGGGCCGAGGGGTCTGTGCATCAGCAGCGATTGCTCCGACAACAAATATCGAACCGGCGAACGCCATCGCACCGAAAAACCTAAATTTGCCTGCGTATCTATTTTCCATTTTTCCCACTCTTCAGCTTCGGCTTATCCGGAATAAAATCGCCAGCGACCAACTCGATCCCGTTCTTAACGAGTCCGACAAAGGGCGTTGCGTCCAGACCAGAGTTAACCACCCCGCGGAAAAGACCCTTGCGCCGAATATCGCTGCCAATCAGCGTCAGCACTACAACCGTCCCGCCAAAAGGCAGCATTTTTGCCCCGCGTTTGAACAGTTGCCAGCCCCCTACTCGGACGATCTTTTTCCCAACTGATGCCTTGTCCATTGTGTTAAGCCCCCTGAGTTTATACTTGCTTTATTCCGATGACAACGACATACTTTTCTTTGCACGACCATTTTACTCTAAAGTTCCCCGTTTGTGCGGTCTATGTCGCTCATCGTCGATAAAGTCTCGAAAAGATACAAATTTGACTGGGTTCTGAAAGACACTTCGTTTGAGGCGAACGCGGGCGAGATCTTCGGGATCTTCGGCGTCAGCGGCGGCGGCAAGAGCACAGTGCTCGCCTCACTCCATAGCGAAAGTGCCAGAAATGGCGGATCCGTCCTTCTCAACGGCTCTAACCCACGACATCTCATCTCGATCTCAAACGCCGACCGTGAACCTTCGTTCTTCTCCGGCATATTCGGCAGAAAAACCCCGGCAAAAAGCGTTGTGACCGAGGTGCGAGATCTTATCGAATCAAGCGAGGTCGGGAAAGATTCGGCCCTCCTGCTCGACGACCCGTTTTGCTCGTTAGACCTCAGGAACCGTCTTGATCTATTCGACCAAATTCGGGCAAAAGTTAAGGACACCCAAGCCGTCGCACTCTTCGCATCTCCACGCTTTGACGACATCCTCGCATTTTGCGATCGAGTCGGAGTGCTCTCGAACGGCGAGATCGTACAAACGGGCAATCCACAGGACGTCTACGAAAACCCGGTGTCTGCCACGGTCGCCCAAATCGTCGGCCGCAACAACATATTTTCTGCCAGGCGTCTCAGTTCGAGTAAAGCCGATGCCGCCGTTTTTGTCACCATGGACGGCGAACACCGCCTCACAACCGAAGGAGCCGACGTCAAAACGCTTGGCCCGCTTAATCAAAACATTCTGCTAGGCATCCGCCCCGAGCAGGTCTCTATCTCATTCGGGGCATCTTTTCCGGAAGACAACCTTATAAAAGGAACGATCGAAGATGTTCAACAACTCGGCCACTTCGCCGTTATCTCGCTAAATTGCCAAGGCCTCGCGCTAACCGCCTCCGTCCCACGCGCGATCGGCCTTAACCCCGGCGACGAGTGCATGGTCGGACTCCCCCCTGACCGCATCCGGGTCTTCGCACAATGAAAAAGGGGCCTCGTCGGCCCCGTTCTTCAATACATTGTAGTAAAACCTATCTGAACGCACTTGCCGTACCCACAAAGTTCACGTTCGACAAATTACCGTTAACATCGACTACCTGCTGTGTAAAACTATTGCGCTTGTCACGCACCGACATTGTATAGCTCGCTCCCCCGATGACAGTGTCGAACCGATAGTAGCCAAAGCCATTCGTGGTCGCTCCCCTAACCACACCGTTCCCGTCATCCAATCGAACGAGTGCGTTCGGTACGCCGCGTCCCGCTTGATCAACAACACGTCCGCCTACGGCGAACAGAGAAAGCTGCGACTCCGAGAAGTTATACGCAACCATGCCGAAATGCTGATCCGTCGAATCCGCGTTGCCCAATATGCCGTCGCCGTTGAGTGCCGTCGCCCGAACCTCGATCGTCACTGGCGTACCCGCGGCGATTCCCGCAGGAAGCCGTATCTGCTGAACGTTGTTCACGACATCCGCGCTGCCCCCGGTCGAGGAAAGCCCGTTTGTAAATACATTTCCTTTATACTCCGTCCCGCCGACCGTAACGACTAAATCTAGATTGTTAACAAGTGCCGGATTCCCGGTTCCCGGAGGATCCGTCCAAACAAGCGAAACACGGAAAGGTTTGCTCGAGTCTCCCACGACGCCCGTGTAAACAACTGACTGTCCAGGCTCCGTGAACTCATCGTTCTGGTCGATGTACTTCATCGGAACACCCGTGTTAAGCATGTACTGCAGATTGATCCGCCCCCACCCTTCGTTACCGTTGGGCAATGGCGCCGTCGCCAATAGCCCGCCCATCTCCTGGCCCGTGAGCAAAATTGCAGATTTCAATACGGCGGGGCTCGGAACCGAGCCGCTCGTCGCGTTCTTCCAGAACTGCGTGAACAGCGCTGCTGCACCGGCAACCTGTGGAGCTGCGTGCGATGTCCCATTGCTCCATCGATGATTATCATCGATATTCCCGAATAACGGGTTGCCACCCGAGCGTCCGCCCGAGATCCCTTGCCCCGGTGCCGCGATGTCGGGCTTGATCCGCCCATCAGCCGCCGGTCCGCGGCTCGAGAATGAAGCGATATCATCCATATTGTTCGCACCGAGATCCAGCTCCGGGCGCAGGTTCTTCGACGCCGCAGTCGCGATCGTGTTCTTTGACATCTTCGGCCGCGTCAGTCCACTCGCCCCCGAGTTACCCGCCGAAAATATAATAGTGAGCGGGTCGATATTCCCTTCGACCGATGCGTCTCTTACAAACCCATCATATGACGCCTCGTACGCACCATAACTATTGCCGTTCGTTCCTGCGCCCCAGCTATTATTGCTGATGGTCGCGAGAACACCGTTCGGTCCCGCCGTCGTCACGGTATCGTGCATGAACGCTGCGTCGGAACCGCTGTATCCGGTACGCAAAAGCGGAATGTTCAGCACATGAGCACCTGGCGCGATGCCCGATCCATAGTTGTAACCGGTCGGATCCAACGTCGAAAACGGTGCGGCCCCCGCAATGATGCTCGCCTGCAAATGTCCGTGTCCGTCTGCTCCGACTGTGGCTCCCCGAAGCGGCCCGTCCACAGCGTTATTCGCCGTCACGTAAAACCCGCCCACGCCGGGTATACCGATCCCGTCGTCAACGATCGCTACCGTCACACCCGTCCCGTCCACTCCAAACTGGCTCAGCGGGTTATAACCCGGTGTTGCTATGGTCGTCGTGTTCGTATAGTTCCCCGCGACGATCTGTGCTGCACGCTCGTCCTCAGCCTCAGGTGCAATGAACGGGTCTATCGAGAAAACTCCCCGCATCTCAGCGACTCGATCGATCTGGCTCGCAGGCATCTCAACCCGCAAAATGTTGAAATAATTGTTCGACAGCCGCATTTCATCCAGAACCCGACCAGGCACCGTACTTAAAAATTCCGTCTGAAATTGGCCGAGATCCGTCTTCTCAAAAACTGCGATGTCAAACGTATTAAGCTCGCCCTTTTTACTGCCCGAGCGATCACGCACCGCACGTCCCAGCTCCGGCGAAACTTTATATTCCTTGCGATATTGCCCGACCCATCGAACTCGCGAATGCCCCGCGATCCTTTCGATCGCCTCTTCATCCGCGTACACAAAAAATGCTTGATGCGGAATGTACTGCACGACCTCGCCGCCCATCGCACGCACAGCCCGAAGCGCATCCTCTTTCACGGTGCCGCCAAGCTGCACAATGTAATAATCTTTGCCGTACGATGCCCCGGCCCTGTCGGTAACCGCATTGCCACGCGGCTCCTTGACTGGATCAAACTTGGCACCCGGAAGGTTCACCGTCCTCTCAACTTTCTGCACCCGCAGCCGCGACATCGAAAGGTCGCGCGTTTCATCTTTTGCAACAACTACAAACGAACCGTGATCCTCGATCACACGTCCCACCCGTGCAGCCGCATTCCGTTCCAGATCGTCGGACGTCTCGATCCGAACAACCTCTGTCGACGGCTGCCTCAGCAGATGTGTGATATCGTCCGCCACGTCAAAACGGATCATGTCCTGCGGCTTATCTCGCTGATCGCGCTCTTGCGCCTGATTCGATTCACCGCCGAAGCCGAAGTAAAGCGCCGCAAGCGCTGCAAAAGTTATGGCACACACCGCCACTCTAAAAAACGACACGAAACTGCTCATGAAAGAACTCCCTATATTTTGTACGGTTAACGGGTGAAAACAACTATATTAGCACAACCGGTGAGCCGAATCTAGCGTTTTATAGCAGCAAAAAGCCCCGGAAATCTCTCGTCTCCGGGGCTCCTGATTTAACTAGATCGCCGGCACCATGATCAGCTGAACTCGTCGATTACGGGCACGGTTTGCGTTTGTGGTATTCGGAGCGACCGGGATCGCGGCGCCTAACCCCTTCGCCTCAATCCGTCGATTCTCGATCCCAAAGGACTGCAGCCGGTCCGCAATGATTGTCGACCGCTGACGCGTCAAAGCGTTGAGTGCATCCGGCTCACCGCCGTCGTCCGTATGCGACTCGATCGTGATGTGATAATCAGGGTTATTTGCAAGGATCGTCGCAAGTTCATTCAACGTCGGATCCGAGTTCGGCGAAAATCTCGACTCGCGCGGCGTCGCCCAGAACGTTTCGGGCAGCGTCAGCACAACACCGCGGTCGTTCTTCGCAACTGTCCCGAATTTTCTCAGCGACCGCATCAGCTCGGGCTCACTCGCCTCGATCTGCGTAATCCGCTGAGCACGCACTTCCTGCTGCTCGCGTGACTCAAAATCCGCAAGTCGTGCCTGCAGGCTCCTCGCCTCAACTCGCTCGCGTCCAAGCTCTTCGCTCAGTCGCGTATTCTCTGCTCTAAGGTCACGAATCTGCTGGGTATAATTCGCTACGTCACGTTCCGAAAGTTCCCTGTTCCGCGTCTCGCCAGCAAGCTCCTGCTTCAACTGCGCGATCTCATTCTGCGCCTGCTGCAGCCGGTCTTCGAGCGTCCGCATTTCCGAATCTGTTCGCGACTGCTCGTTCCGTGCCTGCCGTGCGGTGCCGCGGCTGACCGCGAGCGATTCAGCCTTCACCGCCGCCCCGATAGCTTGCCGTGCAGTGACATCCACGTCCGCTTCACGCCGGCCAGCACGCCATGCCTCATCAGCGTTATTCAGCAGCGTCTCCGCTTCCTGAAACTCTTCCGTCGCATCCCGACCCGCACCGGCGTACCGGGCTAGCGCGATAGCCTGCCGAGCTTGAAGAACGGTCGAAGGCGTCTTGGAATAGTCGATCTCAGCGATCTCCGGCGTTCGCGCATCCCTAAAAAAGTCGCTCGAGTTGCCGAAATACTGAACCGCAGCCGTCGACTCTAGCGCACGTCCGGAACGTGCTGAGCCATTCAGATTTTCGAGCATTATCTCCTGACTCGGACGGGTCACAAGGTAATGCGGCTCTGCCGTGATCAACAACGCAAAAGTCTGAAGGCGCGTGGTGACTCGAATATTCGAATCAAATTCAAAAAAGCCTCGACGTTTGATCTCACCAAGATTATCTACCTGCCCATTCGGCGAGACCGCCCAAAGCACATAGGTTGCATATCCCGCGCCAAGCTCGAACGGCCGCGGCATCTTAAAAACGGAAAGCTGAATTTCGGTCCCGTTACGTGCCGTCCGCCTTATATTTGCCCGCCCACCCATTCTGGGAAAACGTGTCGTGCCGCGGAACTGCACCGTGACCCGCTCATCTAACGGATAAGTGATTGCAGTTGTACGTCTGGGAACGTCAAGTTGCCCAAAGATCGTGCCTGATATTCCGAAAAACACTAATAATAACGAGAATAAACCGCAAAGGACTTTTAATTTGTTCATGAATTCATCTCCGAGACTTCGGTGTTCTTGAAAAGATGCCATAAACAGCCGGCGCGTTGCAAACATCGTGTCGTGGACATCCGGTATTCCTTTACCGTATATTTGTCGTTCGCCTCCATAATGCACGAATTACGCCGCCTTCTAACTTACGTCCGCCCACACTGGGTACTTTTCGTCTTTGCCGTCATCGCGATGATCTGCGTCGCGGTGTTCGAAACCGCGACCGGCGCACTCCTTGTTCCGATCTTCGAGCAATTCATGCCCGCCCCCTCGGGCACAAGCACATCGACGCTATTCAACCTTCACGACTATATCCCGCGTGAGCCGTGGTATCAGGCATGGCTGGCGATCTCGCTCCTCCTGCTTTCGTTCACCGTTGCAAAAGGGGTCGCTGAATACTTCTCGACCTACCTGATGTCCAAGATCGGTCAATCCGCAGTTCTCGATCTTCGACGCGAACTTTACGACCACCTCCTCGCCCAACCAGCATCATTTTTTGAAAAGCAGCGCACCAACTACCTCGTCTCACGTCTCGTCGTAAGCTGCGGCGCTATCGAATACGCCGTTTCCGCAAACATCCGCGATGTTCTGCGCGAAACGTTCATGCTCATCTTTTTCTTCTCAGCCGCATTCTATTTCAACTGGCGGCTTATGCTCGGTGCAATAGTGATCGCGCCGATCATCGCGTTCCTCACGACCAAGTTCAGTAAAGCCCTCCGCCGCTTCGCCGAGCAATCGTTCGAGGGCAACAAAATGCTCACGGACACGGCACAGGAAACGCTCTCCAATCACACTATCGTCAAAGCCTATCTCGCTGAGGGCCGCGAGCGGACCCGATTTGCAAAGGTCGCAGAAATGATCGCCAAAGCGAACCTCCGCGGCGGCCGCATCGCTGCACTTTCACCGACCACCATCGACATCATCGGTTCGACAGTTCTCGTCATCCTTTTCTTCTTTGGCCTTCGCGAAATCAATACCGGCAACATGGACGCCCCGCAATTCTTTGCGTTCATCTATTTTCTGCTGCGAAGCTACGACCCGCTTCGCAAGATCTCACGGCAGCACAACGAACTTTCCAAAGCGTTCGCCGCAGCAAAGGACGTCTGGAACATCCTGGACACGACCGAAACGCTTTCGGAAAAGCCCGACGCCGTCGAACTGAAAACGCTGAATGACAAGATCGAGATTCGCGACCTGTCCTTCAAATACGAGAACGATCCGGAAAAGACCATTCTCGATAAGATCTCGCTCGATATCCCGCGGGGTCAGATGATCGCACTCGTCGGCGAAAGCGGTGGCGGTAAATCCAGCCTCATCCGTCTCATCCAGCGGCTTTACGACCCGACTGCCGGTGCGATCCTCTGGGACGGTGTTGATCTCCGCGACGTCCGCCTTTCAAGCCTAAAACGCCAACTCGCGCTCGTCACTCAAGAGACGGTCCTCTTCAACGAATCCATCCGATACAACATCTCGTACGGCAAACCCGACTGCACCGAGGAAGAGTTGGCAGAAGCCGCCCGCATCGCATTCGCTGCAGATTTTATCGAAGCGCTGCCCCAGAAATACGACACACTTGTCGGCGAACGCGGGCTGTTTCTGTCGGGTGGACAGCGTCAGCGCATCGCAATCGCTCGCGCCGTACTCGTCGGAGCCCCGGTACTCATCCTCGACGAAGCCACGTCCGCACTCGATGCCGAATCAGAACGGCTCGTGCAAAAAGCGCTGACAAACTTGCTTCAAGGAAAAACATCGATCGTCATTGCTCACCGCCTCTCAACGGTTCGCAAAGCGGACAAAATTGTTGTGATGGAGCGGGGGGCGATCGTCGAAACGGGAACTCACCGCGAACTGTTAGAACACGGCGGAAAATACCGAAAGCTTTACGAGCTTCAATTTGCTGTAGAAGAAGAGGAGCTTGACGCTTAATCGAGATTGTTTTCGACGTAATTTTTGAGCTTTTTGAGGTCGGCGTTAAGGCTATCCGTGATGACCTTTTCCACTGCCGAAGCCGCCCGCTGCATGTTCAGCTCGCCAAACGCTTGCAGCCTGATCTTAACAATAGTACCGTCGCCGTCTTCCGCAAGATCATAGCGGACCTTCATCTGAAACGGGTCCTCCGCCGTCATTTCAACAAATTCGCCGGGCTCGTCTCTCACTACGAGATAGGTCGTCGAGTAGCCCTTCCCCGCAAGCGTTCCGTTTCGCTCGAACTTAGCCCCTGTAGCCATCAGCCCGGCCGTCTGCGGAAAGCACTTATTAACACCGACGATCCACAGAGGGTCGTTCTTCGGGTTGAACATAAACCCTGCAACATCATCTTTCGCACGTTCGATCCGTATCTCGGCTTTCGAGTCAACTGACATAGCTTGTATTGTTCTCCTGGTGAATTGAAGTGGGGACGAATGTCGCGAGAATAATAGCAATGCACTTCACGTGTGTAAAGCGGTGAAAAGAGCCGCTTTTTGCGAGCGGCGGGCGGGTAGTGCATAATGTTCCAAATCTCCCGCTGTTGGAAATGAACCGATTATGAGATCAATGACGGGTTTCGGCCGCGGCGCAATTGCAGAAGAAGGCATCGCCGTCTCAGTCGAGATCAAAACAGTTAACAACCGATTCCTCGACGTCAATCTGCGCCTACCCGGAGAGGTCAATCAACTAGAAACTCACATCAAGCGGCTCATCGGTAATCGGCTCGCTCGTGGCCGCGTTGATATAAACGTCCAATATGACCGCACGGAAAGCCTCGAATATGAGCTGAATCGCCCCCTCATCGAGGGCTACCTCAAGGCCATCCGTCAGATGCAGGCCGATTTCGAACTCCCGGGCGAGCCCGATCTGAACGTCGTCGCCAGGCTGCCCAACGTCCTAACCACAAAAAAAGACGAGGTCACACCCGAGTTCATCGCCGCCGTTGAGCGAGCCATCGAAGCCGCGCTCGCAGACCTAGATAAAATGCGGGCCAACGAAGGTCAAATGCTACGGACAGAACTTTCCGGCCGTCTCGATGCGATCGCCGAACTCCTCGGTCCCATCGAAGAGCAAGCGAAGCTGATCGGCGATGAGTATTATGAACGCCTCACAAAGCGAATCAACGAGATGCTCGCACGTACAGATTCGCAGATCGAGATCGACCAGGGTCGCATCGCTCAAGAGGTCGCATATCTCGCCGATCGTGCCGACATTTCCGAAGAGATCAGCCGGCTCCGGGCGCACCTTGAACATTTTCGCTCGATCATGCAAGACGAAAAAGAGGTCGGAAAGCGACTCGATTTCCTAACGCAGGAACTCAATCGCGAAGCCAACACGATAACCTCAAAAACGGGCAACCTAAAGGTAAAAGAGAACGCACTTGCCATAAAAAGCGAGATTGAAAAGATCCGCGAACAAGTGCAAAATGTTGAGTGAACTTCACCTACGTAGGATGGCAAAAGGTAATTTGGTCATAATCAGCTCGCCTTCCGGCGGGGGTAAGGGAACTATCATCCGCGAGATCGTGCAGTCGATCCCAAACCTGGAATATTCCGTCTCATTCACCACCCGCGAGCGCCGCTTCGGCGAAGAAGACGGCCGCGATTATCATTTCATCTCCAAAACCGAGTTCGAAGACCGAATCGCGACCGGCGAGTTTCTCGAATACGCCGTCGTCCACGGGAATTTCTACGGCACCTCGCTCACACGGACTGAAAACCTGATCTCAGCCGGCAAAGACGTGATCCTGGAGATCGATGTTCAGGGCGCCGGCCAGGTAATGAAAAGGCTGCCCGGCGCGACGATCAGCATATTCGTCCTTCCGCCGTCATTCGAAGTTCTGAAAGCCCGACTAACGTCGCGAAGTACCGAAACGCCCGAGGACCTCGCGCTTCGTTTGCGAAATTCTTTCGACGAGGTTGCCGAATACGAACGCTTCGATTATGTCGTTATCAACGACGAGTTGGTTTCCGCCTGCCGCCGTGTTTCCTCTATCATCCGTGCAGAACGGCAACGACGAGATAGACAAACGGACCGCATAAAAGGTATTCTTGATAGTTTCGAGCGATCGAAAGTTAAATCGAACGGAGAATAGTTTTTTTATGGCAGATGCGAAAGAGGCGGCAGAGATCGAAATTCCTGAGGCTGACCCCCCAAAGATCGATTCCAAGTACCGAATGATTATCCTTGCTGCACAGCGTAGCAAACAGCTTCAGCGAGGTGCGATCCCCCGCGTTGACCTGGACCCTCGGCGGCACAAACCCACCCGGGTTGCGATGCGCGAACTAGAGGAACGCAAGGTTGACTTCGACATCCTTGAGCAGGCATCAGAAGCCTCAGCCCAGTAAACCGTCTACCTGAGAATTCTAAGAAAAAGGGCCGTCACGCGACGGCCCCTTTTACTTTACCTGTTAATCTTATCGGCTCCATCGCTGATCGCGTCACCGACCGAATCCACAGCGTCAGAAACGCCCCGTTTGACCTTGCCCCATGTCTCCTGGGTCTCACCTTCAGCACGCTGTGCTTCGCCTTCGATCTCGGTTTCCCGATCTCCGGTAGCCTCGCCGTACTTGTCCTTGACCCAGCCCTTACCTTGTTCAAATTTTCCTTCTACTTCGTCTTTGTTATAAATTCCCATAGTTTTTCTCCCTAAGCCCTGACCCAAATTCATACGGCCAGTAGCTTCATACCCGTCAAAGAGCAAACGGCGTACCGAATAAAAAACCGGCGGGAACTGGGCCCCCGCCGGTTTCGCCGTCTGATAGGAACACTACATTCCCTTATAGTTCGGCCCCCCGCCGCCCTCAGGCGTGACCCAGTTGATGATCTGATACGGGTCGGCAATGTCGCACGTCTTACAATGAACGCAATTCGAAAAATTCACTTTTAGCTCACGCCGGCCGGTCGTCGAGTTCTCCTCCATCTCATAAACGGCTGCCGGACAGAACTTCTCGCACGGATTACCATATTCTTCAGTACACCGTGTTGCACAGATCTCCGTATCAAGCACCCGAAGATGCGACGGCTGATCTTCATTGTGTGAGACTCCCGCATGGAACACATCCGTGATCTTGTCAAAGCTCAGCTCCTTATCAAACTTCAGGTTCGCGTACCGCTGAGGGTCGCCCTTGCCGTTCAACTCGTCCAGCTTCGCCATCCTCTCAAATCCGGCAACGTGATGTTCCTTGGGCATAAAGCCCCACGCAAGCCCTTTCGTCAAATACTGCAGCCCGGTGTTGATCAACGCCGACCATCTTCCCTTCTGAAAAGCACCGTGAAAATTCCGAACGGCGTGGAGTTCGTCATAGATCCAACTCATGTTCACCCGTTCCTCAAAATGTCTCAGAGTACGCGAGGTGTAGTCCTCATGGTCGAGCGCGCCCACGATCGTCTCCGCCGCGAGCATTCCCGACTTGATCGCCGTATGTATTCCCTTGATTCGCTGACCATTCAAAAACGACGCACAATCTCCAACTAGTAACACCCCGTCCGCGTAAAGCTGCGGCATCGTATTATATCCGCCGGCATTGATCGTCTTGGCTCCATACTTGATCATCTTGCCGCCGGCAAGCACCTCTGCGATCTTCGGGTGCGTCTTGAATTTCTGAAACTCCGAATGCGGGTCGATCTTCGGATCAACGTAATCCAGCCCGGTCACGTACCCGATGCTGATCGCATTGTTCTTGAGCCCGTAGATCCAACCGCCGCCATAGGTCTGAATATCCGACGGGAATCCGAGCGTGTGTACGATCTTGCCCTCCGGAAATGTACCCGCCGGCACCTCCCAAAGTTCTTTCACGCCCAGCGAGAAAACCTGCGGTTCCTTGTCTCGATTAAGATCAAGCCGCTCCATCAGATGTTTTGCAAGCGAACCGCGCGAGCCTTCGCCCAACACCGTCACCTTCGCCAGAATGTCAACTCCCGGCTCAAAATTCGCTTTTGGCTCGCCGTTCTTATTTATCCCCTTGTCGCCCGTTCGAACCCCGATAACGCGCTCGTTATCGTCATACAGCACCTCAGCCGCCGGAAATTCCGGAAAGATATTAATGCCTGCTTCCTCACACTTCTCACCAAGCCATTCGCACATTTTGCTAAGGCTGAGAATGTATTTGCCCTTGTTTTTCAGCGGCGGCGGAACGATCGGTGCGTTAATGCTCGACTTCTCGGTCAGGTACCAAAAAGCATCCTCGGTCACCACCGTATCGACGGGGCAGCCCTGTTCCAGAAAATCCGGCATCAGCTCGCGGATCGCGATCGGGTCCATCACCGCACCCGATAAGATATGAGCCCCAACGAACGGGCCCTTCTCAACGATCGCGATCTCGATCTCGCCGATCTTCCGCCCCTGCTTTATTCCGCGTTCAATAAGTTCGTCATGCTCTGTGATCTTGTTCTTCAGGTGCAAAGCTGCCGCAAGATTTGCCGGCCCCGCCCCGACAAACACCACATCCATCTCGATTTGTTCGCGTTCGATCATAAGTTTATGAATTTTCCAAAGATTTCTCCGATTGTAACAAATGCCGTAACCAAAAACGACTGGCTCAAATATCCAGAAACTGTAAACTTTCCGTTCACTTAGCCCGTTAATAACTGCGGAGACAGGAAACGCCTATGACGATCGAAACCATTCTCGACGGAATTCACGCATCAGTTACCCGCCGCCGTTCAATGCAGCTATTCGCCGCGTTCACGCGTGTTCTGCTCGCCATCGCATTCATCCCTCCCAGCATTCCAAAAATACTGCACCAGCCATTCACGCTAATCCCAACGACCCATCCTGTCGGAGCTTACTTCGATGCCCTTTATAACACCGGATTTTATTACGACTTTCTCGGGTGGACACAACTCGCAGCCGCGGCTCTCTTGCTCTTTCCCCGGACCGCGCACCTCGGGGCGCTGATGTTCCTACCCATAATTGTGAACATCGCGGTACTCACCAACTCCGTCGGCTTTAACGGCACCTGGCTCATCACGATCTTTATGTCGCTCGCAGGATTATTCTTAGTAGCTTGGGAATATGACCGGCTCAAAGTGATCCTCTTCCGCTCGCGGAGAATGCGGCCGAATCGGTTCCGTCACCAGATGATCGCTATCCCGCTCTTCTTCACCGCAGGCGGCGTCACGTTAGCGGTCGTTTCGCAAATGCTGATGGTCCGCGACCCGTGGATAATGCTAAAAGCTGTCGGAGTCTTAGGTTCTATCGGGCTGATATTTGGAGTTCTGGTGGCGATCCATTACACACTCATGCCGGTGGGTGAACTGAACGAATCTGACGAGATTGAGGTGAGCTAAACGCGGAAGCCTGTATGAATCGCCGCGATGCCGCCCGTCAAGTTTTGAAAATCGACCTTGTCGAACCCGACGCCCGACATCATCGACTTCAAGCCCTTCTGATCGGGAAACTTCGAAACAGAATCCGGAAGATACTCATACGCGCCACGGTCCCCGCTTACCAACCCGCCGATCCTCGGCAAAATGTTCGAGAAATAAAAGTTGAACAGCCCGCGAAATCCCGGAACCACCGGCGAAGAAAATTCCAGCACTACCAACCGTCCGCCGGGTTTAATGATGCGGCGCAATTCGCTCAGCCCGTTCTCAACATTCGCAAGATTCCGAAGCCCGAACGCGATCGTAACCGCGTCAAAACTCTCATCCGCGAACGACATCTGCATCGCATCCGCTTCAAGAAACGGCACTCGGTTCGTTTTATTACTCGCGACCTCCAGCATCGGACGGCAAAAATCCGAACCGATCACAGTCGCCTTCGCATTGCTCTTCAGTTCTATTGAAAGGTCGCCGGTCCCGCAGGCCACGTCCAAAATGATCGCAGTCGGGTCGTCGAGCACGTCCGCGAGGCTTGCCCGCACCCTCCGCCGCCAGCGTTTATCGATGTTCATCGACAGAACGTGGTTCAACAGATCGTAACGGCGAGCGATGCCCGAAAACATTGAACGCACCGCTCGGGCGCGTTCAGCTTCCTTCTGACTGACTACTGCGGAATCCACTAATTGCTCTCTCCAACCCCTCGAACGATCCACACGCTCACTGCGGGCTGTTTCGCCAACCGCTGCCGAACACGCTCGACATCTGCCAGCGTCAATTTCTGGTAAGCCGCCTTCGCATTCGCATCCGCCGTGAGCTTATAAGTATGAGAATCCAGCCAAAGGTCTTCTACAGAACTTTCGCCCGCCGACGATGCCGCGTTTCTCGCAGTCTGAAACTCAGCAGATGTCACGGGCAGAGACATCAGCGAACCCACTAGCTTCACCGCATCGATGCTCTCCACGCTACCGCCATAGATCTTCGGTTTCATATCCGGATTCAGATTTGAGACCCCGAAAACGATCGCACCGGGCAGCAAATTAGCCTCGTTGCGAACAAACGCATCTGCCCCCGGGTCGACAGATGCACGCTGCTTCAATCTCGCATCCAACACCGCAGTCAACACCTCAACCGCCCGAAAGTCGGCGTCAGAACGCGCCACTCCCCTGATCACGTGCCTTATCTCGGCCGCGCCCGAACCGCTTGTCGCGTTCAAGATCTCAAGAGCCGTCGACGGAGCGTCGGGCTGACGGAACGTCGCAGGAATCTGCCGATCCGACTTCAGCCAATTTCCAAAGAATCGCCGCACTGCCCGATAAGCCGCATCACTCTGAAAGTTTCCGGAGAGTGCAAGCGTCGCGTTATCCGCCTTAAAAAACCGGTCATACGCAAATCTAAGATCTGCAAAATCGATCGCTTCCAGTGTCGCAGTCGTACCGATCTGCGGCCGGCCATACGGAAAAGTGCCGAAAAATCTCTCGCGAGCGGCCCTATCCGCATAGATGGCCATATCAGCCTCGGCCTCTGCCACCTGTCTCGACTGAAACGTTTTAGCCGCCGCCGTAGTCTCGTTATCGATGGTCGGCGTCGTCAACGCCGCAGCAAGCGTTTCCAGCATCGGCACAAGCTCGCCGGGTCGTGCCGAAACGTTGATCTGGACATAATCATAGTTACTGACGATCTCGATGTGTCCGCCGAGGTCCTCAACAAAATAATCCCTTGCAGCCTGGTTCGGAAAGATCACTTCGCCCGCGAGCTTCATCGTGCCTTCCTTTCCCTGCGGATCAAAAGCTGAGCCTGCATGGATGCGAAGCCTTGCGTTTACGCGGTCGCCCTGCGCATTCGGCCACATCAAAACCCGCAGTCCGTTCAACAACTGCTCCTGCTGCGGGGCCTGGGCCTTCACGGCTCCAACAAACCCCGCGGCGATCATAAGCATCAATGATGCAACTATGGCGATATGTTTACGTTCTGTCATTGGTAGGTACTCGTTATGGAAAATCCGATATTACCGCTTTTAGTTGCAAAATTCCATCAGAGTGTTGTAACCGTCTTAACGAATAGCGGGGGCGAGCTAATTAAGAACTTGAACTTTTTCAGATATTCGGGCATCGCTCTTCCGCGACGAGGCATCTATTTCAGTTGAGCGAGCATTCGCAATGTTTATCCAGAAAAAGCCGTATCTAAAACGCTTAACTTCTGTGGAAAAAAAGTTATAATATCTACCAAAGACCGCCTGTGCCCTTCAGGCATTCTTTCGTGAGAGGCTGGAAAGATGGGAAAGATTTTAAAGTTTTGCAGTTCGTGTGATGAGGGATTTGCGGAAAGGTTCACCTTTTGTCCGGATTGCGGCGCCGCGCTGCAAGCGTATGAACTGAACCCCGTCGCCGCGTCGGCCGCGGCTAAGGAACCCGAGTCCGCACCGGCCGAAGCGTCGGCTTTCGCGGTACCTCTCGACCTCGACCTCAATCGGCCGGACACCACCGAACTCGCGCCGAACGTCGTTGAAGAACCGATCGCCGAGGAACCCATGGAGATGGCAGCGGCCCCGGCCGCAGAGCCGATGATGGCTGCTGAAACCCTCCACTACGAACCGGAAGTTTTCGCGGATGAATCCGTGGAGACCGGCCCCCTCGCTCCTGAAGACATCGAAAAAGAAGAAGAGATCCTCCACGCCTCAGACACAGTTCCTGAGACCGAGGTGAACGAGGTCGAAGAGACTGAAGAGGAAGAGTCGTACGCTGACGCGGCGATACCGTCTGCTGCAGCGCCCGCAGCCGCAGCTCCGGCATACTTCAAAACCAAGGAAATGCATGCCGACGAAGTTCGTCCTGCATATAACGTCACAAAAGAGGACGACGGCGGATTCTATGTCACGGTCATTAATGAAAGTAACGGCAAACAGCGCAACGCCTTGTTGCTCGGTGCAACCACTTTCGTGTTGATGACCGCGATCATCGGTTGGGGAATTTCACTTTTCAACAAAGATCTCGGCGTAGCATATATAGGCGACGACATTTCACTAGCACGCCTTATCGACGACGTGCCGATGCCGATCGAAGAAGAGGAGCAGCTCAAAGATGACGATGAGGGTGGCGGCGGCGGTGGCGGCGGACGCGAAGAAGAGCAGCCGACATCAAAGGGCCAGCTTGCACAACAGACCGAACGGCCTCTGCTTTCGCCGACAAAAACGATCATCCAGAGAGACAACCCCGAGCTGATACAGATGGCGTCGACCGAAGGCCGGCAGACGCCCCCGCGCACGACCGACCCCTACGGCGACCCGAACTCAAAATTCTTAGGCCTCTCTGACGGCACCGGCACCGGCGGCGGTCAGGGCAGCGGAACCGGCACGGGCCAAGGCAGCGGAACAGGCACGGGTCAGGGTAGCGGAACCGGCAGCGGTAGCGGAAGCGGCACTGGAACGGGTGACGGATCAGGTCGAGGTGATGGAAGAGGCTCGCCCCCTCCGGCTCTTGTACGACCGCCGCGTGTAACCACGGACCTTCGGATCATTTCCAAACCCCGTGCTCAATACACCGATACCGCACGTCAAAATCAGGTTCAGGGAACAGTTAGGCTCCGCGTGACCTTCCTGCCTTCGGGTCAGATCGGTTCGATCTCGACCGTTAGCGGACTTCCCGGCGGATTGACCGAACAGGCAATCGCCGCAGCACGCCAGCTTCGCTTCGAACCGCGTAAGGTCGACGGTGTTCCTGTCGCAGTTGTTCGCCAGGTTGAATACAACTTCACGCTTTATTAGAAAGCAAGGATTGACACAACAAAGGGACGAGAATCCAATTCTCGTCCCTTTTCTTTCTGCTTAACTTTCATCTAAAGCGAATCTTTCGTAGATCGCGAATCCTCGTTCATCTCATATCGATCGCGGTCCCGCTTCTCTATCTTCTCGACAAAATCCAGCGGCTCATTATCTTCAAAGTGAATCCCCATCGCGCTCGCGTTCTCTTCCACGTTCGATTGGTCCGGGGTCGGGTTATGTCCAAAGACCGACTCGCCACCCGAAGTATTAACCTCCTCCCACGAGGCGTCAATGTCACCGCCTGAATCCGCCGGCGATGACGAGTGATGCTCGCTCAGCCGTTCTTCAAGCTCGCCCGGCGCCTGCGGCGCATGCGCGATCTCGTCTTCCATCAGCTCAGAGATCTCCTGATCCGGCGGATCTTCCTTACCGTAAAACTCCAAATTTTTTCCTGACATACCCATTGTTCCCCCTTTTAGTTTTGTTCAGGATATCACACGCGAAATCCCGCAGCCTAGATAAACACTACCGATTGCGACGACGGAATTTCAAACCGCCGACGGCAGCGCATGTTTTTGCACATCAGCTGATCGTCGATCCGCACCATATAATCCCGCGACTTATCAAAACGCGCGCGGTCGTGCTCGTTCAATCTGCCCGGCGCCTTTTTCTTCTTCGTCCGCTTCATCCAGCGAACGTCGTAATCGTGCCGCTCCCGGCAATTCGGGCAGGAATAGCTCGCCGTTTTAACCTCTTGTCGCTCGTCAAAGATATCGCGTTCGTGCATTACATCGATTGTAACTAATCAAGGGGGGAATGTCTCAGAGAAAGTGGGCGAGATCAGCTGTGGGCAAACTTATAGAGCAGATCGAAACTGAATATACCACTGTCGTGGCCGTCGGTGAACTGAAAATTCAAAGCATAGCGTCCCACTATCGCGATCTGCTTAAACGCAAGATCGTCCGGTACATCGTCGTCAGACAAAATCTTTTCACCGGTCCATTCATTAATGCACCCCGCACACGGGCACGAACGCCGAAGCGCCGGTGCGTTATAAGTAGCCTGCGACCCGTCCGACCACTCGATAGTCACCTCCGCGTTATTTTCTTCGATAACTTTGAGCGGTTCGATCCTCACGAGTTGAGCTCCGAATCGATTGCCTTCGGGTCGATCGAATAATGCGAGGCATGATACACGGCCTTCCCGTTCCTGATCACAAAAACCTGCGGCGTATGATGTCGAAAGCCCAAACGCGTCTCGATCTCATTCGACAGCTCGCGGTCTTCCTGCACTACAACATAATTGACCTGGTTCGTGACCGCATTCATCATCTCAAAAACGTGTGCACTTATTCCGCACCGGTTGCTGTGCTTAAAGATCGCCACCGGCTTCTTTTCGGAAAGCTCAATAAGGGCGTCCAGATCACTGACGCCGTTCATCTTGTTAAAGTTTGCAGGAGTGCTCATAAGTTCGAGTAAAAGTTCGGCGGCGGCGGACCTGTGTACTGCTGATGTAAGCGTGGAAAAACCTTCCGATAAGCAGTCACTGTCGCTGCGAAAACCAGCGGGATCGTGAGGTAAACACCCACGCAAAATACCATGTAACCGGCCAGCACGACCAAAAACCCAACACCAAAAAGGCCCGCAACCCCACTCAGATTATGCCAAACAGCGCGTGCACTCAGTTTAACCGATTCCATCGCCGAAAGCCCTCTGTCAACTACTAGCGGGTATGAAAAGATCACAAGCGTGTGTATCATCACCATGATCACCGCAAATATCAGCTCAACGACAACGACCCCCGCAATGAAGGCCATCAACTCTGCCTCATTCATCGACGGTGCCGCAAAAGCCAAAGCGACCATCGGAATGTAAACGAGCACTATCATGATCACCATCGGAACCATAATTATCAGCGCAAGCAAAAATCCCGGCAGAAAGAAATTAAATCCTTTGAACAACCGGTCGAATGACACCGGCAGTCCAGCCTCTTTGTCGAGCAGGCATAGATTGATGCCGCACATCATCGGCCCAAGCAGCACGAGCCACACCGTGCTTCCGATGATCAACCCGACCAGGACCACCGCAAAGACCATCCAGTATTGGTCCTTGATCATCTCCCAGGCCTCTTTGTAACACTCAACCGGCCGTATCGCGCCGACGTTAAATTCGCGTTGATGCTGTTGCTCGATCATCATCGTTGGTATATCTGCTCAAAGTAATCTCGTACCATCCGGTCACTAGAAAATGCCGGCGTCAGTGTCTCGATGGAATTTCGCATTCGCTCGATCCACCCGCGCGGCATCCCATCGGGGTCCCTATCATAAAACAACGGAACGATCTCATCTTCCAATTTTGCGTACAGGGCTTCAGCTTCGGCCGCGTCGATCGCAGCCTCATCCGCCGTCTCGACATCCACATCTATCGAAAATCCATTCTTCCCGTTATCACCCTCGATCCACCACCCATCGAGTATCGACAAGTTGAGAACGCCGTTCATCGCCGCCTTCATCCCGCTGGTCCCGCTCGCTTCGTGCGGCCGCCGCGGAACATTCATCCAGACATCTACCCCGTGCACCAAATACCGCGCGACTTCCTGATCGTAATCTTCAATGAACACAGCCCGCTTCTGCCAGTTCGAGTCATGATTGATGCTCATCAGCTCCTGCAGTATCCGCTTCGCCGTCTCATCCTGAGGGTGGGCCTTACCAGCAAAGATGAATTGGACCGGACGTTCCTGATGATCCACAAGTTTAAGCAGCCGACCAAGATCAGAAAGGATCAGGTCCCAACGCTTGTACTGAGCGACCCGCCTCGCAAACCCGATCGTAAGTACATCTGCCGAAAACAACCCTGACGTGTCCAGGTGCTCGTTGATCGTATCCCGCAATCCGATCTCGCGCCGCTTCGTACGCTCTCGCAAAAACGCGATCAGCAAATTCTTATTCCGCACATGCTCGTTCCAAATCTCGTCACCCGAAAGCTCTTTAACAGCCGCTGCCCACTCAACCGCATCCCGCACCTTCTCATGCCATCCGGCCCCAATCGTCTCCCCAAAGATCCGCTGAAATCCCGGCGAGATCCAAGTCGGCGCATGCACACCGTTCGTCACATGGGTTATCGGTGATTCGCCGTCGAACATCGCCGCCCAAAGTTCCCGCGAGACCGCCCCATGTTTTTCGCTAACCCCATTCGCCGAGCGCGTCATCCGCAACGCGAACGGCGTCATCCCAAAAGCCTCTTCCTGATCCTCAGGGTCAACCCTGCCGAGCGCCAGAAATTCTTTCTCAGTAAGCTTAAGCTCACCCAAAAACTCGTCCGAAAAACATTCCCGCAGCGTCGCCGGCGGAAAAACATCGTTGCCCGCAGCAACCGGCGTGTGTGTTGTAAACACGCACCTCGCACCGATCGCCTCGGCAGCTTCCGCAAAGGTCGAACCAGTCTCCGCGATCTGTTCCCGCGCAAGCTCAAGCGTCAAAAACGCCGAATGGCCCTCGTTCAAATGATAAACCGCCGGACTAATACCGAGTGCTCGAAGCAGCCTGACGCCCCCGATACCCAAAACCTTCTCCTGCACTATGCGCGTCTCGGCATTTCCACCGTAGAGATGTCCCGTGATCAGCCGGTCGACCTCGTCATTCTCCGCCACGTTGGTATCAAGCAAATATAGCGCGACACGCCCCACCGTCGCCCGCCACGCCTGAGCCACGACTTCGCGGCCACGAATGTCCACCGTGACCTTCACGCGTTCGCCTTCACGGTCAAAAACGGGCTCGACCGCAACGCTCGACTCGAACACATCCAAATAGTGCTCCCGCTGCCAGCCGTCATGTGCGATGTTTTGCCGAAAATATCCGTAGCGATACAGCAGCCCAACCGCGATCAGCGGAACATTCAAATCGCTCGCCGACTTCAAATGGTCCCCTGCCAAGATCCCCAAGCCGCCCGAATAATTCGGCAGCGAATTATGCACGCCGTACTCCGCGCAGAAATAAGCAACGGGATTACTGCTCGAGATCTCCGCACCCGTCGCGATGCTAGAATCGTCGTCTGACATATAGCTATCGAACTCTGCCGCAAATCGTTCCAGCTTCCCTACGTACTCCGCGTCCGCCGCCTTCTGCCACAAACGCAATTCGGTGACATTCTCTAAAAGTGCCTGGGGATGCTGTTCAAAGTGCTGCCACAATGCCGGGTCCAGCTCCCGAAAAAGCGCGACACCCTCCGGCCGCCACGACCAGTAAAAGTTCATCGAAAGGCGATCAAGAGCCGCAAGAGCCGGCGGCAATTCTTGGTGTATTGCAAAATCTTTTCTAAATTCGGCAGACCACGCGGTCGCGGAAGTAGGATGCATATGTTCTCTAAGGTGGGAGGCTGACTCCTTCATGATGTCTCAGATGTAGCTGCGAGGATGATAAAAAACTATAGCGGAACTCCTTTCTACTATCAAACGCCTCGCGGTGCGGTAATGTCGATGCCCTCGCCTCTCAAGCGTGCATTGATCCTCCGGGCAAATTCCACAGCATCAGGCCCGTCACCATGAATACAAACTGTCTCAGCTGTAAGGCTGATCACTCGGCCGCTCACTGCCGCCACTGTCCCTTCCCTTGCCATTCGCAAAACGCGTTCAACCGCAACGTCAGGGTCGTTCACAAACGGATCGTCATGGTCACGCGGCGTTAGGGTGCCGTCGTCGTAATAGGTCCGATCCGCAAACACTTCAGAAATGCCGACTAACCCCGCTGCTTCAGCCGCCTCGATCAACAGACTCCCCGCTAGCCCATAGATCATCAATGACGGATCAGCCGCCTTAACCCCCTCAACTATGGCCGCTGCCATCTCTTCGTCTATCGCCGCCTGGTTATACAATGCTCCGTGCGGCTTTACATGACAGAGCCGGATACCCAGTTCTCCGCAGACGTCCGCCATCGTCAAAACCTGTCCCCAAACGATCTCGCGAACATCACTCGGTGAGCAAACTTTTGCAGCTCGCCCAAAATTCGACTTATCCGGATAACCCGGGTGTGCACCGACCGCGACGCCCGCTGCCGTAGCCAACTCCGCCGTGCACCTCATCGTTGCCCGATCACCCGCGTGCCCGCCGCAGGCTATATTCGCAGACGAAATAAATTCCATCAGCGCCGCGTCGTTCGCATAGCCCTCGCCAAGATCGCAATTGAGATCGATCGACTTCATCCTCTACATCCTAGCGCGTAAATCCGCATGCGACCTCTAACATCCGTAGATCCGACTCCCGTTCTACTGCAAGTTCCTCAGCCTGTTCAATGGACACCAAGTGAAAACCCGCCTTATCCCCCGGGGAAAGCTGTGCGAGCAACGGCAGATCGACGGAGATCACATGCCCAAGCCTTGGATAGCCGCCCGTCGTTTGGTGATCTGCCATCAGCACGACAAGCTGCCCGTCCGGAAGTAATTGTATCGTCCCCGAAGCGACCGCTGACGACAGCATCTCGACCGTACCGTCGATCTTCAAACGTTCCCCGTGCAGCCGATAGCCCATCCGATTTGAATCGTTCGTTACCTCGAACGGTGACTCAAGAAACGTCGAGCGCTGTACATGGCTCAGTCGATCAAGCTCAGCACCGCCCGTGATCCGAACTGTCGGAAACGTGCTATACATCGGGACGAGGGATCGCGAGACCGTCGCCGGCCTGCCTGCCTCTTCATCCGCATCGCCTGCGAATGCGATCAAATCCCCGTCGACCAAAAATCGCCCCTCAATTCCGCCGATTCCCGCTGCGAGGTTCGTACTCCGGCTGCCCAGCCACTCATCGGCGGCAAATCCGTCCCGCACCGCCAGATATGCCCGAGCACCCTTCACCCGCTCGCGAAACCTCAAAACCGATCCGGCTTCAGCCCGCAGCACCCTCCAACGCTCGCACGGCTCTCCGTCCAGCTCTGCCCGCAGATCTGCCCCGCCCAACGCAAATAGCGCGGCCTTTTCAAATCTAATAACACAAGCCGGAAAGTGCATCTCCAGCACCGCGGCGTCGCGCCCGTTGCCAAGCAAAATGTTGATCAACTCGGCCCCTGCCGTATCCATTACCCCGCCCGGGTTAATGCCCAAGCGCCTATACCCCGGCCGCCCGGCATCCTGCACACTAGCCGCAAGACCGGCCTTTTCGATCTCGATGCTCATCTCTTCACAGCAACAAAACGGCACATGTCGCCAGGAGCGAACAGTGTCGGCGGCTCAGCTTCCGGCGTAAATAGCTCAACATCCGTCCGCCCGATCAACTGCCACCCGCCCGGCGATTCGATAGGATAGATCCCCGTCTGCCGGCCCGCAATGCCAACGCTCCCCTTCGGCACTTTCATCCTCGGCGTCGCCAGCCGCGGCAGCTCGATCCGCTCATCAACCTCGCCCATATATGCAAAGCCCGGATAGAACCCGAGCATATAAACGCGATACGTCCGCTCCGTAAAGATCGTCACGAACTGCTCAACTGGCATCCCGCAACGCTCAGCACCAGCCTCACGGTCGGGCCCCTGCGAAAAGTCCACCGGAACCTCGATCAGCCGCCCTGCCTCAACATCGGCGTCGCCGTCAGGCAACTTGATCAGCCGTTCTTTCAATTCGTCACGCACAGCCGCCCAGGCCGAAATCCCCGGCTTCGCACGCCTCACTGCCCCCACATCAAAAAAAGCCGTGACCGACGCATACGCCGGCACAGCCTCTATAAATCCGTCAAATGGCCGAGCCTCAAGGTCTCGACTCAACGCGATAGCTCGGCGGTTGAGGACGTCCGAGATCTCGTCCCCAAGCTCCACCGTTACCGCATTCTCACCCAGCGAAAATATTCTCATCCTAGCATCAGCGGGTCCGCTGTTTCGGGTCAAGATATTCCCGCAGCCCGTCGCCGATAAAGTTGAACGCCAGCACAGTCAACGCGATCGCAACACCCGGGAAAAATAGCAGATAGGGGAAAATCGAAAAATAGTTGCGTGCCTCCTCGATCATCGTCCCCCAACTCGGCGCCGGCGGTGGTATGCCCAGCCCCAGAAACGACAGCGAAGCCTCAGCCAACACCGCACCCGCCATCCCCAAAGAAGACTGCACGATCAGCGGCTGTATCGCGTTCGGCATTATGTGCGTAAACAAAATACGCATATTGCTCGCACCCAGTGCCTTTGCGGCCTGCACAAAATCATATTCGCGCACCTTCAGCACCTGCCCGCGCATAACGCGTGCATAGCCCACCCATCCGATGATACACAGCGCCAAGATCAGCTTGCCCAACCCCGCACCCAAGAATGCCACCAGAGCGATCGCGAGCAGCAGCCCCGGAAACGCCAGAAACACATTGAACAAATATCCCGACAGGAATCGATCGACCCACCCGCCGTAAAATCCCGCCAACGACCCGATAATGATCCCGACAAACGCCGACACCACCACCACCGTCACGCCTACCTGAAGCGAGATCCTCGCACCAAATAGCACACGCGAAAACACATCCCGCCCCAGCGCATCCGTCCCAAACCAATGCTCCGCCGACGGCGATTGAAACCTGTTCTCAAGGTTCATCACCTCAACGCTGTGCGTGGCGATAAACGGCGCGAAGATCGCCACAAATATGACGACCCCCGCTATCGCAAGGCCGATGTACGTCAGTCGGTTCATGAAAGCCGGATCCGCGGGTCAAGCCAGCGGTAAACAAGGTCGGTCGCCGAATTCGCTACAATATATGTAACGCTGATCACCAACACGCACCCCTGCACGAGTCTGTAATCTCGCTTCTGTATGCCCTCATCGAGCAGCAGCAGCCCAAGCCCCTGCCAGCTAAAGATCTTTTCCGTAATGATCGCCCCCGCCAGCAGCACTCCAAGCTGCAGCCCAAGGATCGTCACAACTGGGATAAGCCCGTTCTTGAGCACGTGCTTGTAAACAACCTTTCGCTCACTCAGGCCCTTTGCCCGAGCCGTTCGCACGTAATCTTCGCCAAGCTCTTCGATAACGCTCGATCGCACCATTCGCGTCAAGATCGCAGAAAGCGCTGCTCCAAGCGTCACCGCAGGCAAAATTATGTCCTCGGGATACAAACTCCCCGTAGGCGAGAACCACCCAAGATTCACCGCGAATACATACACGAGAAACGGCCCAACCACGAAGGTCGGCAGCGAGATGCCAAGTAACGCAATGAACGATGCAAAGTTATCAATAATCCCGCCTTTGTTCGTCCCCGCGAGCACCCCCAACGGCAGAGCGATCCCGATCGCTACCAGCATCGAGGCCAGCGCCAACTTTATCGTCGCGGGATACCGCTCCATGATCATGTCCAGCACAGGGCGATCGGTCCTGAAAGATGTCCCGAGATCCCCCTGCAGCAGCCCGCCGAAATAGTCAGCGTACCGATTGTTCATCCCGTTCCAAACGAGACCGCCCTCGCTTGTGTACGTCACAAAAAACGCCGGTTTATCCAGCCCGTGCTTGCGGTTGAAGTTATCGATCTGTTCGACCGTTGCTGTTTCGCCCAGGATGGCAGTCGCAGGCGAACCCGGCACTAGTTCGATTAGCAGTGTCACAAGCGACACCACCGTCCAAATGACCAGCAGTGTCAAACCTAATTGTCGTGCGAAATTCAGGAGTTTGTATTTCATTCGGGCCGTTTACATTCTGTTATTTTTACGCCCCACAGGCAAATACCCTCAGAGCTAAAGCGTGCTATCATTCCCTCGCGCAGCATGGCAAAGCAAGCCTCAATTCGATCTGTCATTCTCGGAGCCGCGTTCCTCATGGCGACTTCCGCCGTCGGCCCAGGCTTCCTCACGCAAACCACCGTATTCACACAGCAGCTTCTTGCAAGCTTCGGCTTTGTCATCCTGCTTTCGGTTATCCTCGACATCTTCGCTCAGTTGAATATCTGGCGGGTGCTCACGGTTTCAGGCAAACGCGGACAGGACCTGGCGAACGAGACCATCCCCTTCTCGGGTTTCATCCTCGCTGCGATGATCGTCTTTGGCGGTCTCGCATTCAACATCGGCAACATCGCCGGCAGCGGCCTTGGCCTGAACGTCCTCTTTGGCATACCCGTCGAGATCGGAGCGGCGCTCAGCGCTCTCGTGGCCATCGCCATCTTTTCGGCCAAAGACGCCGCTCGTATGATGGACCGCTTCGTCAAAGTGCTCGGTGTTGTGATGCTCTGCCTTATCGTTTATGTCGTTTTCGTCTCAGCACCGCCCATTGCCGAAGCCGTCCACCGCACGTTCATTCCGCTCACGATAGATGCTGCAGCGATAGTCACCCTCGTCGGTGGCACAGTTGGCGGTTACATCACATTCGCAGGTGCACATCGGCTGATCGACGAAGGTATAACCGGTACGGACGACCTCCCGAAAGTTAACCAAAGCGCTGTCACCGGCATTCTCTTTACCGCGATAATTCGGTTCCTGCTGTTCCTCGCCGCATTCGGCGTTATCTCGCTCGGCCTTACGCTCGACCCTGCGAACCCGCCTGCGTCCGTGTTTCAACTCGCAGCCGGGAATATCGGCTACAAGATCTTTGGCATCGTAATGTGGTCCGCCGCTATCACCTCCGTCATTGGTGCAGCTTACACATCCGTATCTTTCTTCAAGACCTTTCACCCGAAGCTCGAGCAACGCAGTAATGTGCTCATTATCGGCTTTATCGTCTTTTCCACCGTCGTTTTTGTGCTGATTGGCCGTCCCGTTCAGGTCCTTGTATGGGCAGGCACTATCAACGGCTTCATTCTGCCCTTTGGCCTGGCCCTTGTCCTCATCGCCTCCACCCGCTCCAAACTGATGGCCGAGTACATTCACCCACTGTGGCTCCAGATCTCCGGGTGGCTCGTCGTCGCCCTTATGGCATACTTCTCCATCCGCACGATCTTCAACTGACCTGAGATATTGTAGAATTAACGTATGTCCGCGATCGTCCTTTTCGATGGGGTTTGCAACTTCTGTAACGGCTCGGTGAATTTTATTATCGAGCGCGACAGCCGTGCTTATTTCAAATTCACGCCGATCCAGAGCGACATCGGTCAGAGACTGCTTGCCGAACACGGCATTGACCCAAGCGAGACCGATTCCGTCATTCTCATCGAGAATGAACGAACGTATCTGTACTCTTCTGCAGCGGTGATGATCGCACGGCATCTGGACGGTGCGTGGAGTGCGGCGCATTACCTTTGGCTCATTCCCCGTCCCATTCGCAATTTGGCATATAAGGTATTTGCGAAATACAGGTACCGAATGTTCGGTAAACAGGACGCCTGCATGATGCCGACACAGGATGTTAGAGCGAGGTTTTTGCCTCAGGAATCATAAATTATGAAAGCAATTTGGAACGAGACAATTTTAGCAGAGAGCGACGACACCAAGGTTGTCGAAGGGAACCATTACTTCCCTGCGGACTCGATAAAGACGGAATATTTCCAGCCGAGTGAGACGCATACCGTGTGCGGATGGAAAGGTACCGCCAGCTATTACGACGTTGTCGTGGGTGGTGATATCAACGGCGATGCTGCGTGGTATTACCCCGAAGCCAAGCCTGATGCGAAGGAGATCGAGGGCCACGTTGCCTTTTGGAAAGGCGTTGAAATCGTTGAATAGATGTCATTCTCGCTTGAGACATTGGAATATGGCAGGCTGCTCGAACTCGTCAGCCGTAATGCGCAGACCCCGATGGGCGAAGAGCGGTTTGCCGATCTGCGTCCGCTGAAGAACCGACCGGAACTCGAACGGGCACTCGCCGCCGTCTCCGAGACGATTGTTCTCAATGAAGAGAAGCAGGTCTCCTGGTCATTCAGCGGACTGGCTGATCCGGCTGATGCGGTCGCTATCCTGAACATCCGCAATGCTACGCTTGAACCGAATCTGCTGCTTGAGGTTACCCGCGTTTGCAGTCAGGCGCTGTTCACGCGTTCGCTGATCCAGCCCGAAAAGGACTTCGCCCCTACGCTCTGGGCTGTGGTTGAGAACATCCCGCCCGCCCTTCTCGGCGTGCTCGAAAAGATCAACAAAAAGCTCCTTCCCGGTGGTGAGATCGATGACTCGGCTTCGCCTGAACTCGCACGTATCCGCCGAGAGATCTCTGCACAGCGTGCACGGCTTACCCGCTCGCTCGAATCCGTAATGCGTGCCTCCGGTGATGCCATTCAGGACGCGATAGTGACCGTCCGCAACGACCGGTTCGTCATTCCCGTCAAGGCTGATTTCCGGGGAAAGGTCGGCGGTGTTGCTCACGGGTTCTCTTCCAGTGGCGCCACCGTGTTTGTCGAACCGTTAGACGCTATCGAAGCTAACAACGAACTGCAGAACCTCAAAGGCAAAGAAGAACGTGAGATCGCCCGGATACTCTTTGAGCTCACTGAGGCCTTGCGCGAGCAGCTCCCGGCGATCAATGCTGCTGTCGAAGCCGTTGCCGAACTCGATTTCATCAACGCCAAGGTCGTGTTCGCCCGCAGCTTCAAGGCCATCGTCCCCGACATCTCGGAAAGCGGCACGCTCGAACTGACCGATGCACGCCACCCGCTGCTTGAGGAGCACCTTCGTGCCGAGGACGGTGGACCGCAGGTCGTTCCGAGTTCTTTTAGGCTCACACACGCCCGAGCTGTGATGATCATCTCCGGTGCGAACGCCGGTGGTAAGACGGTTGTGCTCAAGACAGCCGGGCTGCTTAGTTTGATGGCGATCTCCGGGCTGCCTGTGCCTGCAAAGGCGGCTCGCATTCCGTTCTATCGCTCCGTTCTGGCCGACATCGGCGATCATCAGTCGCTATCCGCGAACCTCTCAACATTCTCATCGCACATGTCGAACATCGCCCACATGATGCGCGAATGCGTGGCTCCGTCACTCATCCTCCTCGACGAAGCCGGTACCGGCACTGACCCCGAAGAAGGCTCGGCCCTCGGTGTAGCGATCGTCGATCATTTCCGCCGAAACTGCGGTTCACAGGTCATCGCGTCTACCCATTACCGCGGGCTCAAGATCTACGCAGCTAATGACGAAGGGGTAGTGAACGCCTCGGTCGAATTCGACGAAAAGACGCTTCAGCCGACCTATCGGCTACTGCTTGGGCTTGCAGGTGCGTCCTCCGGCATCCAGATCGCCAGCCGCTTTGGCATCCTCCCGGAGGTCATCAACGAAGCACGGAACAACCTCGACATCTCTGCCCAGGACGCCGAGGCTTATCTGCTCAAGCTGCAGCGCGAATCCAAGCTTGCCGAAGACCTGCGCATCGCTTTAGAAGAAGAGCGTGAAGCAACGGCGATGAAATATGCCGGGCTTGAGGTCGAAGCGATAAAGAAGGACAAGGCTCGACAGAAAGAGTTTGAACGAGCCCTTGCCGAGACCGTCGAATCGTTTGACCGGCAATCGAGGGCCTTCATCGACTCCATCGAAGATAAAGCCCTAAAGAACAAGCTCGACAAGGAACGCTCCGCCCGCAAAGCCGAGCTTAACCGTGCCGTGCTTACAAAGGTCGGGGCCGCTAAGTCAGAATCGGGAGCCATAGCGGCAGGGTTCCAGTCGTCTGAACCGACTTACCAAGAAGCCGTGGCAGGCGAACGGTCCGAGATCGCCGTAGGTTCAAAGGTCATCACGTCTTTCGGCAGCGTCGGCACCATTGAAAAGATAGACAAAGACACCGCCGAGGTGCTTGTCGGCAGCATCCGTATGCGGGAAAAACTCACCGATCTGCGAGCCACGGCACAGTCGTCCGTTAAGGCTGATCGTGCAGCAGTAGCCTCTTCCATCGCCAAACCCATCGACTCCCCCGACGCCCCTGTCGAGCTCAACCTGCTCGGCCACACCACCGCCGAAGCCGAATACGAACTTGACCGCTTCATCGACGAAGCCTACATGGCATCGCTCCCCCGCATCCGCATCATCCACGGCTTCGGCACCGGAGCCCTAAAAAACTTCGTCCACCACTTCCTAAAAACCCACGACCTCATCGAACGCTTCGCCTTCGCCCCCCCCAACCAAGGCGGCAACGGCGCCACCATCGCCGAGCTGAAGCTTTAACCCTCTCGAATCAAGCAGCAATACCTGTTTACAGGCGTTTAAGTGTTTAGGGTGTTTATGATTCACCTCGTTTAACTCCCCTTATGGGCTACGCCCTTTGGTGTGCGGGAAGGCTCTGCCTTTCCGAAAGGTCAACACTTAGTTCTGCGGCTATGCCCGCACTCTTGCGGCTACGCCGCCCCGTGTGCGGAAATGCCAACCCTGTCCGCGAAGCGGACTACATGTACTAAGCCCACCGATTCATCGGTGGGAACCTCGCACAAATGACGTAGTACCGTAGGGACGAATGTCCCACTCCCCAACCACCTCCCGCACCCCAGCGATCCGCTTCGCGGACACCCCTAAACATAAACACCCCCACACCCCCAATCACCCTTTCCTGTTTGCTTAGAACTGAATGCTATAATTCACCCTTGCTCTACGACCAATACTTCATCGATGACCTGAAAGAGCGTGCCGATCTGGTGCGGTTGATCGAGCCTTATGCTCCGCTCAAAAAGAAGGGGGCGAATTGGATGGCGTGCTGCCCGTTTCATCAGGAGAAAACGCCGTCGTTCTCGGTAAATCCGTCCAAAGGCTTCTACAAATGCTTCGGCTGCGGCAAGGGCGGCAACGCCTACACCTTTCTGATGGAGATGGAAGGCCTGAACTTCCCCGAAGCCGTCCAGCGTATCGCCGAAATGGCAGGCGTCCCCCTCCCCGAACCCATCGACGACGGCCAATATCAGCAAAACAAAAGGCGAAAGGAAGAGAAAAAGCAGCTCTCCGAACAGGTCATTGAACTCAACAAGATCGCTCTCGACTTCTGGGAAAGCGAGCTGCAGTCGGCCGACCCAAAGGCAAAGGCCGCCCGCGAATACCTCGAACAACGCGGCATCTCGCCGGAGGTCCAACAGCAATTCCGCATCGGCTTTTCACCCGATTCGTGGGACGCTCTGCTCAACCTTTTGCGCGATAAAGGCATCGACAACACCCTCATCGAACAAAGCGGCCTAGTCTCCGTCAACGAAGAAAAAGACCGTGTCTTCGACCGCTTCCGTGGACGCATTATGTTCCCGGTCCTCGACGTCAACGGCGACCCCACCGCCTTCGGAGCACGAGCAATGGGCGACGATCAGCCCAAATATCTCAACTCCCCCGAGACACCGGCATATGTCAAAGGCCGCCACCTTTACGGCCTGTTCCAATCAAAAGACGCCATTCGCAAAAAGAAATTCGCCATCCTGGTCGAAGGCTACCTCGACCTCATCGCCCTCTATCAATTCGGGATCACCAACGTCGCTGCAAGCCTCGGCACCGCGTTCACACCTGAGCAGGCAAAGCTCCTCAGCCGCTTCAGCAAACGCATCGTCATCAACTACGACGGCGACTCCGCAGGCATCAACGCTGCCCGCCGTGCCATCGACGAACTCCTTCCGCTCGACTTCGAGGTTAAGGTCCTCGTCCTCCCCGATGGCCAGGACCCCGACGATTTCGTCCGAGCCAATGGTGCCGAAGCGTACAACGCCGAACGCGGCAAGGCCCGAGCCTTCCTCCCATTCCTGCTCAATGCGTCAATGACCGACCGCCACCTCGCCAACCCCAAACACAAGGCAGACGCGATCGAAGACGTCCTCCCAACGCTTGCAGCCATCCGCAATCCCATACAAAAGCGGCAAAGCTTTGACGATGCCATGAGCTTTTTCCGCATCGACGACCGTGCACTCAACCGCGATCTCTGGCGCTCCATCAAAGACAACCGCGGAGCCGAACCTATTACGGTCAAACACCGCGTCCGTCGCTCTGCCCAAGCCAAGATCACCGTCGCCGAACAGCACCTCCTCGAACTCCTCGTCTACGACCGCGACCTCCAGCAAAAAGTCCTCCCCATCCTCGAAGAGACCGATTACGAAAATCTCGCGACCGCACCGCTCTACCGTGCTCTCTATGCAAACCTCGAATCCGACACCGAGTTCTCGCTCGAAAGCGTGTCCGAATTCGTAAACGACGACGAATTCCTCGAAGACCTCGTCCCGCTCCTCATGATGACAGAGCCCAAACGCGAAGAAGGCGAAGCTCTTGATGACGTCTTTCACGCTGCCGAAAACTGCATCCTCAGCCTGCGTTCAATGGCCATCTCCAACCGAATAATGGAGATATCTCAGGACCTCATCGCAGCCGAACAAGCAGGCGACTTAGCCATAGTCGACCACCTCGTCGCGGAACAAATGGATCTAGCTCGAATGAGGCACGATCTGCTTACTAAGATCAAAGATTTCTGATATACTTTTCATTTTAAAAGTTACCGGCCCTGACGGAACACTTTTCTGTCGCAAAACGTAATATCTAGGGAATTAGAGAACAACGAATTGGAGCGGCATTTAATCCAACTCGTTTATCATTTATGGCGGACTACAACGAAAAAGAAGACCTCATGGATCGCTTGCTGGCACTGGGCAAGCGCAAGAAATTTCTAAGCCTCGACGAACTGCACCGAGAGATCCCGGAAAACATGATGTCGCCCGACGACCTCGAAGACGTCCTCGAACGTCTGGAGGGTGCGAATATCTCCGTCGCCGAATCAGACGCTCAGATGCTCGAAAAGGCGTCGTCAATGGCTCTCGACGACGAAGAAGAGGCTGACGAGGAGGATCTCGACCTAGACCTCTCCGCTGGTGCACTCGATAAATCAAACGACCCGGTCCGGCTTTACCTCCGAGAAATGGGCATCGTCCCCCTGCTAACGCGTGAGGGCGAGGTCACGATCGCAAAACGCATCGAACGCGGCCAGATCAAGACCCGCAAGGCCATCGCACGCTCACCCATCGCAGTCGAACGACTCATCAAGATCGGCGAAGACCTTGCCAAGGGCAAAGCCGCCATCCGCGAAACCGTCGCATTCGCCGAGCAGGCCGAGATCTCTGTCGAAGAGGACAAGGCCGAAGAATACCTCCGTTGGACGATGGAGGGTATCGAGAACATCCGCAAAAATCATCAGACCGCCCTCAAGACCTGGAATCAGCTCCGCAAAGAAGAGCTAAACCCCAAGGCGATGGTAAAGGGCAAGAAGTCCAAAAAGCTTCTGCGGCTAAATTATCAAACCGCCCGTCAGCGGCTTGATGTCGCTCACGAGATTCGCAACCTCAACCTTACCGAACACTCGATGCAAGCCCTGATCGCCTCGATCCGTAAGGTCGTAGAGGACATTCGCAAACACGAGCGGACGATCAAAAAAGCCGACGAGCGAAAATCTAAGAAACCGGCCGCAGCCGAGAAACGCGAGCTGAACGCAAAGATAAAAGAAGCGAAAGCGGGTCTCGAAGAGTACGAAGCAAAATATCTGCTGTCCGTCGTCGAGATCAAACGCTCCTATCAAACTATCAGCGTCGGCGAATTCGAGACAAACCAAGCCAAGCGAGAGTTGGTAGAAGCCAACCTCCGCCTCGTCGTGTCTATCGCCAAAAAGTACACCAACCGCGGCCTCCAGTTCCTCGATCTCATCCAGGAAGGCAACATCGGCCTCATGAAAGCCGTCGACAAATTCGAATGGCGTCGCGGCTATAAGTTCTCGACCTACGCAACGTGGTGGATCCGCCAAGCCATCACCCGTGCAATCGCTGACCAAGCGCGAACTATCCGGATTCCCGTCCACATGATCGAAACGATCAACAAGCTCATCCGCACATCACGGCTGCTTGTCCAGGAACTCGGCCGCGAACCCTCAAGCGAAGAGATCGCAAAGCGGATGGACATCCCGGTCTCCAAGGTCCGCAAGGTCCTAAAGATCGCTCAGGAACCCATCTCACTCGAAACGCCCATCGGCGAAGAGGAAGATTCGCACCTTGGCGATTTTATCGAGGACCGCTCGATCCTGAACCCGGCAGAATCCGTCACCTTCTCGAACCTTCGCGAGATCACCGACGAGGTCCTCGCAACTCTCACTCCGCGTGAAGAGAAAGTGATCAAGATGCGTTTCGGCCTCGGCAACACCGGCTCCGAACACACTCTCGAAGAGGTCGGCCAACACTTCGCCGTTACCCGAGAACGCATTCGCCAGATCGAAGCCAAAGCCCTGAGAAAGCTGCGACACCCCTCACGGTCACGAAGGCTGAAAGCGTTCCTCGAAGGAAAACAGTAAACTCATAACACAGACGAAAAAGTACGGCGGACTCGGTTCCGCCGTTTTTCGTGTACGGCTGGTTCGTGTAGAATTCTACCAGTCTAACGATAAGATAGATCGATCGGATAAAAGATGAGACGGGTTCGATTTTCAGTAGCAATGAGCGTAGACGGCTTCCTTGCGGGTCCGAACGGGGAACACGACTGGATCGTCATGGATTCCGATATCGATTTCAACGCACTCATGAACTCGTTCGACACCGTCCTGCTAGGCCGCAAGACATACGAAGCGACTCGTTCGCAAGGCGGCGGCATACCCGGCGTCCGATCCTACGTGTTCTCTCGAACCCTGAGGCAAGAAGATTGCCCCGATGCCCACGTCAGCACCGATCCTGCAGCCACAGTGGAGGAACTGCGTAAGACCGACGGCAAGGACATCTGGCTATTCGGCGGGGGCGAACTCTTCCGAACCTTTCTTGGCCTGGGGCTGGTCGATTCCGTCGAGCTTACCGTCATCCCCGTGTTGCTGGGGAGCGGAATTCCTTTGATCCCGGAACTCGCCCAAAATGCAAAACTCAAGCTTCGCTCTCATCGGGTATATCCCAAAACAGGTACAGTGACCCTAGAATATGCACCCGCATGATCGCTGCAGTCAGCAACCTTTACAGCCCGAGATACCAAAGCAATTGAACCTCATCAAGTTCCGCACCATATGCCTGCGTGTTTACATTGCCAAGCTCGAAGCCTTGCCTCGCATAAAACCGGCAAGCAGGAACATTTATGTTCTGCGTTTCTACCTTTAGTTGACGACATTCTCGTTTGCGTGACCAATCAACAGCATAAGAGAGCAAGACCTGCCCAACGCCCCGGTTTCGATGATCAGGATGAACTCGCAAGTCCCACAAACATGCCAGGTCGTCACGCCCTTCCAGCATTCCGATCTCCGGCGAGCGCCAGGCAACCGCAGCCCCACCGACGTGCTGAGCTTCGCAAACTGCAAAAAAGATTCCCCAGTTTGAAAGGTCGAACCGTTCCGCCCAAGAGCTAGGCCGTTCGGCTTCAAAAACATCGTAGTCCTTAATGTAAGGAGTTATCGGCTCGTCGATAAACAACATACCGCCCAACCCCTGATCAACGGGCACCACCCTAAAGCTCGATTCGACCTTGAAAGCGATCGGGATCGTTCCGTACTCCGGCAACTCTGCGGGTGATTTTTCGACCACCTCGATCAGCATAAACTCTTAACTAATTCTACTTGCTCACCTGCTGTTCCATCTTTTACCGACCCCGTCCTTTTATAGCCAAACGTTTCATAGAACTGTACCCCCATTATGCTAGCTTCAAGCCGGAGTTGCCTGAGTCCAGTTCGAAGTGCGAACTCTTCGATAGCCTTTAACAGGCGCATTCCCAGACCTGTACGCTGATACGCGGGAAGGACAAAGAATGTGACTAGTTCAGAGTCCTCAAGTGCGGCCGTGCCCACGATCTTATCGTCCATTTCTGCCACCAAACAATGCCTTTCCGCGTTCAAATGCAACACTTTTTGGGGTGAGAAATAGTCGATCAGAGGCTGAAGCCGTTCTATTGGATAATCGTCTAAATTCGATACCCGCATCGTTTCACGAATAACATAAGAGACGGCCTCCGCGTCCTCCGTTTCAAAGCGTCTAATTACTACCTCGCGACCCATTATCAATTGTTTTTAAATCCCCCACCGTCCGTCAGCTTGCGTGCTTCGCTGATCGCCTGGACGAATTCCACAACAGTCCCATCCAACTGCATCTCGTAAACTGCGTCCAAAATACGCTTGAACTCAGGCCCCGGCTTCATTCCCATCTCGATCAAGTGCCGCCCCATTAAGATCGGCTCCGGAGCCTTCTTCTCGATCTGCAACTCCCGAACCCGCTCAATGAACCACTCCTGCGCCTCCGACCCAAATATCATCTTGCTGCGATCCCAATCCGGGTAACGTCCAAGACTATCAGCCTTCGCAACCCGATAAAGAAGGTCGGGTTCGACCTTTCGAGCCAATCGCCGAAATGCCCCATCGCCCACCGGATCTCGCTGGTTCACCTTATAAAACTCACCCGGCTTCAGATGATAACGCACTAATTGCAGCACCTGTTCACGCACATCGAACCCGTTCAGCGTGTATATCCCCAATCGATCAAGGAACGCCTCCGCCAGCGGCACACCCGCCTCATCATGCCCACGCGAACGCGTCCGCCCTTCCACAAACTCCGTCGTCGGCGGCTTCCCAAAATCGTGTGCCAACGCCCCCAACATCACCGCAACCTGCCGCTCATACGGCAAGTCATCGATCAGCCTCCGGGCCTCGTCGACCACCATCAGCGTGTGCACATCAACGTCCCCCTCCGGATGCCACTCTGGCTCCTGCGGGACCCCAACCAGCGCATCCATCTCCGGGAATATCCGGCGAACAACTCCCAATTCGTAAAGCCACCGCAATCCGATCGACGGCTGTCCAGCCTTCAGCAAAAGCTTTTCAAGCTCACCCCAAACCCGCTCCCGCGGCAGGTCCGTCACGTCGATCGCCTTGCACAACTCCACGGTCTCCGCCGCGATATCAAACTCGAACCGCGCCGCAAACTGCGCCGCCCTAAGCACTCGCAGCGAATCCTCCGCAAAAGTAGCATCCGAAACGTGTTGCAGTACCTTCCGCTCAATGTCCACAAGTCCACGAAACGGATCAATGATCTCTCCGTCGAGCGGGTCCTTCAAGATCGCATTGACCGTAAAATCCCGCCGCGAACACGCCTCTTCAAACGACATATCCGGGTCGCCCTCAATCGCGAAACCCCGATGCCCACGCCCCACCTTCCGATCCCGCCTCGGCAGCGAAACGTCCAGATCTCGGCCAATTCGATAAACCGTGAACGCTTCACCAACCGTGTTCAGCGACAATCCATCTTCCCGAGCGACAAGATCTTCCAGCAAGCTCCTCAACCTTTCGGGTGCAACGCCATACACCTCCAGATCCCAGTCCATCGGCTCCCGCCCCATCAACTCGTCCCGCACACACCCACCCACAAGCATCCCCCGCCCACCCGCATCGCGAATAGACGTTGCCAGATCAATCACTTTCTTTGGTAAAATCGACATTGCAAAACGAACTCACATTTTGCCCTATCACGATCTGCTTTAGCAAAACCCGGGTTCTTGGTCGATGTCGTACAAAGTCCTCTGATCTATAGTGGTAAAGTGTTGTTTGTCCTTCAACGACCATTACATGAGCAACGACCATTACATGAGAAAAGTTATGAATACAGAGAAGAACACAAACGAGAAACGCGTCGATCCGACCGGCCAGAATCCGCTGATCAAGAAGACAGCGATTTATGGTGCCGTGCTCCTGGTCGTGTTCGCGCTCGGTTTCGTCCCGATGTGGTTAACGGCTCGTGAACGCTCTGCCAATCTCGCTGACGCTCAACGCCAGATAAGATCAGCCGAAATTCAGAACACGCTTGCCTCTTCGGTCATTGACGCACGACGCGGTGAATATGAACCCGCACGTCAATCGGCTAGCGACTTCTTCACGAACCTACAAGGTGAAACGGAGCGAGAGACCGATTCGGTCCTGACCGATGCTCAGCGTGAGAGCGTCAAACCTTTGTTCACGCAACGAGACGAGATAATAACCCTGCTCTCCCGAAGCGATCCGGCGTCCGCCGAACGCCTGTCCGACATCTATGTGTTATACCGCAATGCGATGGGAGGCTCATAGTAGCGAAAAAGCGTCGACGCTTTTCCGGCATCTCGTCAGTAGACGCGGGCGTAATGGATCGAATTAAGGTTACTCGGCGGATATCGGTTTAGCCCGATTACATCACGATCGTTCCCGTTCTAGACTCAGTCCGCTAACCATTGAAAAGATCAAAAAGTAACCTGTCGAACTGCTCCCCGTTTACGTCCGATGCAACGACCCGCGGTAACTGAAAAAGATCGGCCTCTCGTCCTACGTGCGTTCGTGTGGTCGAGCAGGCAGATTCGAAACCAGCTTCGCGCACCGCATTGATGGTGTCCTGATTAAAGTCCCAGTCTTTTCCAAAAGGGTAAGCGAAGTTCGTTACCGGACGTTCCAGAATATCTTCCAGCACCGACTTACACTGCCTGATCTCATTCACCTGCTCGTCTCGTGTCAGGCTCCCAAGTGACGAATGGGTAACGCTATGTGCACCTACTTCTACGATATCTCCGTCGTCCAGTTTCCGAACTTCTTCGCGTGACATAAGCCGATGACTCGGGCGGACTGACGGATCAACCCCACTCCAAGCTTGCAGCTCGTCGAGAGCCATCCTCCGCTCGACATCAGTCAGCGGGTGAAGCAACTTCCATACATCTTGATAAGTCTTCTGACGCACGCCGACAGAACCATGGCCCCCTTTGGATACCCGATCGAGCACCGCATGCTCCGCTGTGTAAACCGCGGCGTCGCCCAGATCCCACTGGTGCTCGTCCCCCCTGATCGCCAGCCTCAATTCTCTGGGAAGAGTATTCGGCTGCAAAAACACCTTGTCTAGTGCATCCCACCAAAACTCACGCTGCCCGCCGATATATCCCGTCGCAACGAAAACGGTCGCCGGGATGCCGATCTCTTCAAGCAGCGGTTTAGCGATATTTAGGTTGTCTGCGTAACCGTCATCAAAGGTCAGCACGATCCCCTTCCGCGGGACTTTCCCGGCCCTCAACGATTCGACCAGTTCGTTCAGCGAAAGCGCCGTCCCATACCCGCTGATCACTTCCAGATGCTCTCGAAAATTCGCCGGCGAAACCGCAAGCCCCCACGGGTCAGGCCAAACTTCCTCGACGCGGTGATAGAGCAGGATCAACGACCGACGCCAGAAACTACGCCTGATTCGCCCCGCCACCCGACGCATTTTAGTCAAGCCGCCGGCAATCATGCCTGCCCCCCGGGTTTTACAGCTCGCACCGCTATCGACACCTCAAAATCCGGATCATCGTAGGCGAATTCTTCCTCAGTGATCTCTTCGGCAGCCAACCCGTACAAAAATGCCGCAGCCGTCAACACATTGCCATGGGCCTCGACCTCCAAATTTTCCGCTGGAAACACCTCTTCAAAGAGCCGCCGGATCGATATGCTCGTAAACCTCCAATAATCATCCCATCGATCCGTGTCATAACGCGTGACCTTATGGCTAACCCCCGGGACGGTGACCAACACAACGCCCCCCGGTTTCAAGGTACGATGAATTGTCCGTATGGCAGAATTTACGTCATAGATCAAAAAAAGGGTCTGCGTCAGAATGATGCAGTCGAAGGCGTCTGAGGGAATGCTGTCGCCCACAGCGAGATCGCCGACGATCGTGGCGTTCGCGTTCCCTTCCCCCGCGTGCAGCACTTCACTCGCCGTCACGCGTTCGCCGCCATATTTGACCGTGTACGAATTGTCCGCGATCTCAAGCACGGTGCCGTGGATATCTTCCGACCGTTCAGACAAGAACCGCTCAATGTAATACCGATCCACCGGGCGTCCCCGTTCATAGCCCCAACGAGCGCTGATCGGCGTCAGACGCCGCAGATCCCCAAAATCACACTCACCGACCGCCGTCGTCTCCTCAGGACCCCGGAGCCGTGTCTTCAGCCACCGAAACAGGGGCCGAGGCATGACCTTCTTAGCGGTTCGACGCAAAAGTCCGCCACCGGCGCTCACCGATGAATCGGCAGACGCCCGCTCATCGGAGCCTTGATTTGTTGTTCTCGTCATAATCAGATTCGGTTTGACTTCTGCTTCAAGCTCGACGTCTCAAATTCCGCTCGAAACTGTTGCAAAGCTATCAAGACCACGCAGGTTATACTTTTGAAAAACAGTTCCTCGGTTCATCCGCGCTCTCTTCGCTCCCGACGTTTGCTGCGGCGAAGCACATCCGGCAACATCGGTACGACGGTCCTCAAGATCCCATCGCTTGCCCGCCGTCCCAAACGCTTTGCCCCGGTCGTCAGCCCATGTATCCTTGGATATCTATAAGGCCACAATGCCTTACGCAGAGCACCCCACAACTCGGCGTCCACAACTCCCTTGGTTCGCAAATAACCCTCCAGCCATTTAAGGTAAGCTTCCCGAGAGCGATCCGCTTCGCCGGTCTGTTTTGCTATGGAACACGACGATTTTGGGTGCTGCCTATACTTGTCCCAGCAGTCGTCTGCGACGTAAACGGGAGACTCAAGACACATCTTCGCGTAGAGAACTTGATCATCGTATTGGTTTACGAACGCGTCCTCAAAACCCCCAACCTTTTCGATCAGATCGCGCCGTACCAGTAGGCTGCACGGAACAGGCACCGTATAACCGTTGCGAAGAAACGTAGTGAGTAACCGAGGAGGGGGAATCACACCCTCTGCTGGAACTCCAAAGTTATTCCACATCCAATCGCGCTCTTCGTCCTCCGGATCTCCTGTCCAGCTAAACCAATAAAGCGTCGCTGAATACATCAAACCCGCATCCGGTTTCGACTCAAGGAGTTGTACCTGATCTTCCAACTTATTTGGAAGGTAGACGTCGTCCGCGTCCAAGAAAGCGACGAATTCGCCCTTAGCATTGCTCAATCCAAGGTTCCGTGCCGCGCTCCCGCCCAAATTTTGGTGCTGAACGTGTTCCAAGTAGCGGATTTTATCTGAGTGATTCGACGCGTACTGCATTGCGATTTTCGTACTATGATCAGTCGAGCCGTCGTCAATCAGTAAAAGTTCCCATTCCTCATATGTTTGAGCCAGCGCGCTCTCTATAGATTCTTGGAGAAACTCCTCGGCATTCAAGAAGGGAGTGATGATGGACACGAGTGACCTACTACTCATTGCTTACGCTGCTCCAAATGGCTAAAACTTTCTTAGACTTGGGCGGGAACCAGTCACCTTTCGGAGTGCTCGTTTTGCGATTCCCTTTGGATAGTATCGCACGAGGGGGTAAATGGCATGTATCGCGCTTCGCCATAGACCGCCACGCACCTGATCCACGGTTGCGTCTAGTAATCTTTCGCCGTAATACGTCTGGGCTGTATATCGCCCGATCTTATACGCCGTCTCATAATCCGGGCGTCCGTTAAGGTGCCGCTTCTGCCTGCTGAGGACCTGCATCGTTTGCTTCAGCATAAGAGCGTAATTATTGCTCATACTGCTGTCATATACCCGATACTCAAAAATCAGCCTTTCGTCACTGCAAATCTTATGCGTGCGTGAGATGCGAAGATTGAGACCATAATCCTCCGCGCCCCCGGCGAGACGATTGAAGCCCCCGGCCTGCACGACTACCGCGCGGGGATACATAACCTGACCCGGCGACCAAATATCATTCCGCTGCAGAAGAGAAAGATAATAGTCACCCTCGACCGGTCGAAACTCAGGTGTCGACCAAACCGATCCGTCAGCGTGAATAGTTCGCACATGTCCGACGAAGAAGCCGCACTCAGGGTTGGCTAGCAGCATATCTACCCCGATCTCCAATGCCTCTGGCAACAATCTATCGTCCGCATCAAGGAATACAAGATAATCGCCTTTGCTTTCCCAAAGTCCGGCGTTTCTTGCTCCCGAGATGCCTTTGTTGGCTTGTCGAACCAACCTGACCGATGGATACCGGGCTACTACATCAGCCGTGCCGTCGGTCGACCCATCGTCCACCACAATGATCTCGTAATTCCGATACGTTTGTGCCAGTACACTCTCGATCGCCTCATTCACATAATGAGCTTGGTTATAACAAGGAATCACCACTGAAACGAACTTGCTCATGCTTCACTTTCTCAAGGATGGAGCGACCCGTCGGGGCTTCTGCCCCCAAAAGCTACTCGAAGTTTTCTCTGTGCGTTTTCAAAGAATCCACGCGGATGAAGCCGCAGAAGAATCCACATACCTGACAATGCCTCTTTCCACTCACCCGCACGTGCGTGCCTGCGTACTTGAGCGATCAACCGCTCACCATAACAGTTCTGCCAATATTTGACGCCAGTCCGGTACGCGCTCTCGTACAAGCGATTTCCTTTAATAAAAGGACGTTGTGCTCTCAAAACGGAAAGCGTAGACTGCAACATTGCCGCTGGATTCTGAGAGAGGCTGTCACTGCGGCGGCGGTACTCGGCGACCGGCTGGTCGTGACAGTAAACAGGATATTTCCGGGTCAGCCTGAGATAGAATTCGTAATCCTCCGCCGACCGCAAAGTCGGATCGAACCCTCCCACAGAGTCAAAAGCTGAGCGACGAAACATTACCGCCATAATTCCGCCCATGTTGTTGCAAGTCAACAGTTTATGGTAGAAATCTTCTTTCCCCGACCATACCCGTTCAGGCGTTTCGAGGGGAGTCCCATCTGCCGTCATCCATTTGCACCAACCCGCCACAAATGCGCAATCCGGATTGCTGCGGAGGGTATTTAGACCGATTTGCAACGCATCGGGCAAAAGCAGGTCGTCAGCATCGAGGAAAACCAGATACTCGCCCGTACTTTCGCGTGCTCCTGTATTGCGCGCTGCGGCTAAGCCCTGATTCTCCTGTCGAACGTAGCGGACCCCCGGAAACCCTGCCACGTTCCCCGCCGTGTTGTCCGTCGATCCGTCATCTACCAAAACGATCTCATGATTGCCGTAAGACTGCGCCAGTACACTTTCAATTGCTTCACTGACAAGGTGCCCATGATTGAAACAAGGGATGATTACCGACACCAGGTTTTCGCCGTCATAGGCCATATCGTTGGAAGGGCAAAATTCACCAAACGGTGAAGACGCGTGCGTTAAAAGGTAAGTGGATCGGGTGAATTTTGATCCACTCTCCAGAACGAGTTCTACGCTCAATTCCCGGCATTTAATAGCTCGGCAACAGTAAACAATTCCGGCTCCACCTCGGCATAACTATTCAAGTTTTCCCGCACCATTGTTTCCAGATGAAACTTTTGGGCCGTAACATATGCTGCGTTCCCCAAACGCGTACACAGTGCGTCATCTGTTAGCAACCGCTCCAGAGCTTCAGCGATACCGCCCACGTCCCCTATCTGCGTTAGTAAGCCATTTTCCCCATCGACCAGTATTTCGTCGTTACCCGGGCAGTCCGTCGTAACAACTGCACAGCGCGCAGCCATCGCTTCAAGAACCGCGAGACTAAACCCCTCTGACTCCGTCGGCAGCAGCCACACGGTCGCCGCCGCCAACCAATCCGTTACATTCGATACATAACCCGGAAAGTGCACGCGACCACCTAACCCGGCGTCCCGCGCTGCTTCCTTCGTTTCCTCCGTCAACGAACCTTTTCCAACAAACACCAGGTGAGCGTCCGGGAATTTACCCGAAATTAGCTGGAAAGCAGCCAATGCATCAAGAGGCCGCTTGCCCTGATTGATGCGGCCCGTGACAACGACCAGTCGTGCATGACCGTCTATGCCCAAACTGCGGCGAATTGCCGATGGATCGCCGTTAGAATAGTGTTCGAGCTCGATCCCATTGTTAATTAAAATCGTTTGCTCAGGTGCGATCCCATATCGAAGTTGCCGTTGCCGTCCGCCTTCCGATACACATATTATTTTCCCGATCCGCTGCGGTGCATTGGCCGCCCAGAATCGGGCCCAGGGGCTGCCCGGAATGGGATCATCTACGTTGTTATTAGGCGTGACGAAAACCTTGGGGAACCGCAGGATACTCATGGCCCGCAGCAAGTAGTGGGAAAGAGCGCTAGTCCCACCCAGGTGGAAATGGACGATCGGGGCACGGTTCTTGTAGAGAAAACGTAAAGCGGCCCACTGTTCTCGGAGCGATATGAGCGAGCGTCCCGCCTCAGCCCATGGGACAAGCAATTCGGTTAGTTCGACTCTCACGCCCCGCTGCCGGCACTGCTCAGCGTAAACCTCGGCTGTGTCGCTTGCCGGCACGACGATCTTTACACTTACGCCAAGTTCTGACATACGACTCGCCATCTTCCGCATGATGGCAGAAGCCCCGCCTTCGCCACTAACCAGCCCCACAAATAGCACTTGGACGTCTGAGTTAGGCATTGTTTCAACTTGGGTAGTTCTGAAAAAGTTGGGCGCTGCCTCCGTGGGCAAGTCTACTACTGTTAGCATTTTGTTGGTTGCTGTCATACTACTTTCTACTATTCCGGGAGCAAATACGGCTCCCAGAATTCTCTATCCTGCTTGTGCCAGGCGTGGCAACCAAAGGGCAAGGTTTCTCCTGTTAGTCCAAAACAAAGCCGCGGCACTTCGTCGAAAGCAAAACGAAATGCCTCATCGAGCGGGGCAAATTTAAAATCTGGATAATACCTGAGCGCTCGCTCCGATAAGAATATGTCCTCGCACGGGGTAGGACCATGCAGATAAGCCGCAACATCCCGCCGGATGTTGTTCAGCGGCCGCAAACGCTTGAGATATTTCCGCGGCAAGTTCGCAAGTTGAATCCGCAAAGGCTTCCCCGCGCTAATCGATTCCCAAAACACCGAAGGATCAACAGCGTACTCTTCGGACCTTAGAACCTTCAGTAAACTCTCCACCTTCCGCAATGCAAATCCGCCATTCCCAACTACATGCGGCGTATCAGCCTGCCCTAGCCTCGGGGCCCCGATAAAATCATAATCCCGATTACACCACTCCATTAGTTGATCGGAAAAGACCAAAGCGTCCAGATGGTATGTCAGTATGAACTCGTAGTGCTCAAACGCCTCGTAAAACACCGGGTCTAACATCAGCCGGGTGTGTGCCGCAATACTCCCAAAAAAGTGATCGTCAAACCGTTTAATCTCAAATCCTGGTCGTTCTATCTTGAGGCTCTTCGGCGCGACAAGATACTTATCGTATCCACCGAGGTAGTGGTTCAGATGTCGGAAAGAGATCTCTTCGTCAGCGGTAAAATCGCTGCGATTAGATAGGGGCACGACGACTGCAACAGTGTTTCGAGCTCCATTTAGCGGATGTGGATATGGGCTATTCACGAGTATTACGTTTTTGCATTGTGCGTCGGGGGAGACACACTACATTATTCTGACGGATATTAACCAAGGTTTTTGCCGTCGGCTGCTACCTCCGCCGTTCTTAAATTCGGCGCGGTCTTCATCAAACTTTTTAGTTTATCAGCCATTCGAATGGCCAACGCCACAATGGTCAGTGTGCAGTTGATGTAACCCCCGGTGGGGAAAACCGAACACCCCGCAGTAAACAAGTTCGAAACGCCGTGCACCCTCCCTTGCTCGTCGACGACACCTTGGCGCGGGTCCGGGTTCATTCGTGTGGTTCCCATGTGATGATGCAATCCCGAAATGACCATGTTCGGCTTCCCGTCTTTTAACTCGATCCGCAGCTTTCCCCGCCCGGACCGAGCAAACTCAGCCGCAAGCAGCTCCTGCGCCCTTCTGATACTTTCAATGTTTACCTCACCCCATTGCCATTCCAGTACCACGCGGCGTAAACCAAGTGCATCACGCTTGTCACCAAGCCTGACGCGATTGTTGGGATCAGGCGCCTGTTCCGTATGGAGTAGAACCTCAAAAAATGAATACCGCTTCTGCTTATTATCAAACTCTGACCACCCACCGGGCGAGATTAGATTGGGGCTATCGACGAAATACGGAAACAGCCGTCCCCCACTCGCCTTGCGGCAAGTAGTCGCGACGACATAATCCAGCCCCCCGACTACATTCTTCAAATGAGATCCGGCATCACTCGGCATCTTCAGTCGTCGCCCCGCCCTGATCAACTCGGCAAGCGAATTAGCCGAATCCTGCCTCACCCGATGGTGCCATTTATGCTTGGGCAACAGCATCGCGCTCACGTTCAAAAGCTTTTCACGTCTCAGAAACTCGTCAGTAACGTCGATCTTCCCCAAAACGAGCGCACCGTCCACATCCCTTTGATCATACAACGCCGCGCGATCGAACAGATCCGAGCTCGCAGGAAACAAACTTCCCGTGCGAACCACCTGATGCTCCATAAAGTATCGCCCCACAAGATCGTTGTCATTACCGATCCCTGCCTTATGCCTCTCGTCCGAAACTAGCAATAGCCGAGCGTTCTCTATCCCACCCGCCGCCAATACAAAGATCTTTGCCACGACCCAAAACTTCTTGCCATCCAGGCACGCTACTCGTAACCGGGTCACCGAATTCCCATCCTCGCTTGTCTCAATCTCTATGACATTAGCGAAAAGGTACGTGGTGATGTTCGGTGCGTCTACAACCCGCTCCCGATGCTCGTCAGTAAAAACGTTCTGCCCGCTGAACTGCCAAACTGATGTCGTCAGCACGTCCGGGTCAAACGGAAGTGGAGTCGCATCGTCTGACTCCCAGTCTGATCCGTCATAACGATACGGTCCAAGCTGGCAGATGGACTGTGCACGCTCGTAATACGGGTCGAGCTCCTCTTTCCCAAACGGCCATCCGCTATGCGGAACCCAGTCCTTCTTCTCAAAATCAGTCGCCGCAAGAATTCCAGACCGAAACCCGACCTGATCCTTGCCTACCGCACTATTCCAAAGATGAGAACTGCCTCCAAGCAGCCGCGCCCGGCTCGTATGCGGTTCCTGAATGCAATCGCCCGATGTCGCCCCTTCCGCCAAAGCCTGCGTCTCCTCGTCCGGCTCCGTTCCCCCACTTTCCAGTATGCAAACCCTGAAATCCTGCCCGGCCATTTCCCGGCCAAGAGTGATGCCCGCCGGCCCGCCCCCAACGATGCAAACGTCGGTTTCAACCACTTCTTCGGCATCGCACGTTCTTGCATCAATAAGCATCAGAACTTCTCCCCCACAAAACCTACGACGCCACCACTTAGGCGGCAGATCTCTTTTCCATCGAATCCAGGAAAAATGCGTCCTGCTCCGCTCGAAGGTCGTCGCACAACCGCCCAGCAGGCACCTCAACGTCGGCATAGGTCAGCACTTCGTCCTTAGCGATATCCCTCTTCAGACGACACCCCTCAGCCAAGCCCATCGGCAGCAGGTTTTCCGCGTGTGCCACTTCAGCGTTTTCCGCCTGCCCGTACGTCATGTAATAACCGATACCGTCCAGCTCCTGCCCCTCTTTCAGTTCGATCTTCGCTGTCGCGACTACTTCAACTTGCGGTGCGCCCGCGGGGGCAAGAGTCGCATCACCAAAAAGCACCGCCCTTGCAACCGTGTTGTGCACCTCAAAATGGCACAAGTGGTAAGGAGTATAAAAGCAATAAAGCGGCCCTGCTCCCAGTTTGTAAAGATTCAAATAATGCTGCTGAGCCGGATCATCATGCGTTCCCAGTACAAAAACGCCGGGCCCCGGAGACGCCCCGACGACGTAATCAACAATGCCGTTCCCTTTTAACAGCTCATCAACGGGAAACAGATCGACGGCCTCCTGGATCGACGTCCCGGCCTCAACCGTCGGTCCAAACATTCCCCGCTTCGCGACCCGCATGCCCGTCGCATTCGCAACAATGGCCTGCTCAAACGAGATCTTGCTGCCGTCCGCAAACGACGTAACCATCGGCGCCTTCTGCTTCCACTGCCGGGCAAAACTCTCCTGCGTTGTCGGATTCCTATACGGATCGTGCAGCCCCTTGATGTTGCCGCACATCACCGGTTTCACCCCGATCCCCTTTACAAACCGGTATAGATTCATCATAACGCCCGGCTGATCCCCGTCCGCATTCGTGATAACAACACCCGCACGGTCGGCGTACACGTTCAATATCGCGCCCACGGTTCCGTCAAGCTCCGCGTTCATCATAACCACGTGCTTGCCGTGCTTGATCGCGCTCATCACCACGTGAGCCCCAAACTCGATCGCCCCTGTCACCTCGATGATCGCGTCGATTCCCTCGGCTTCGCACACGACAAACGGATCATCCGTCACCGCGGGTCGTCCGGAGCGGATCGCGTCCTCAAGCTCCGCAGTCGTTTCGACAGTATCAACGTCCGCGATTCCCGCTTCCGCGTATGCTCGGCGGGCACCCTCAATATTGCGGTTAGAGATTGCCACAAGGCGCATTCCCGGTACGTTATTCACGATCTGCAGAGCGATCCCACGCCCCATAAAACCCGCGCCGATCATCCCGACCCGGATCGGATTGCCCTCCGCTTCTCTGCGCTCCAATGCCGTATCAACGATGATCATTAAACTGCAACCTCTTCGGCCCTAAAATCCGCCCACGTCCGATCCTTGTCAGAGATCACTTCGACCGCCAGTGGCCACTCAATACCAAACGCCGGGTCGTCATATCGGATGCCCCGCTCCGCTGCGGGAGTATACACCTGTGAAACCTGATAGGTCACCTCGGTGTTGTCCTCGAGGGTCTGAAAACCATGCGCGAAATTCTCGGGAACGTAGAGCATTCGGTGATTCTCCGCCGTCAGCTTCACGCTCGTCCACTGCATATAGGTAGCCGAACCCGGCCGTAGGTCGATGATGACGTCGACGATCGCTCCCCGCGTGCATCGAACAAGCTTAACCTCCGCGAACGGCTCGGCCTGCCGATGCATCCCCCGCAATGTCCCTTTGAACTTGTTAAAAGAAACGTTAGCTTGCTTGATACGGGTCGTAAGTCCGTGTTTCTCAAACTCTTCCTCACTCCACGACCGTGCAAAAAAACCCCGCGAATCTTCGATGGGGTCCAGGTCAATGACAAACGCTCCGGCGAGTTTTGTTTCAGTAAATATCATCGATCGCTCCAGAAAAAATCCTCGTCTAGCTGCTGCGTTTCTATCAGATGGTTCAACTGCTTCAAACGCGTGTAAGATCGGGACGAAAAGGTCTCCGGCGTCATCTTTAGCCTCTCAAAGATCTCACGCAGCTCGCGCGCTCCGCTATATGCATCATGCTCACACTTGAAGCCGGGAAGCTGCGAATTTATCTTGTCGAATGAAACCCGATAGCTCCGATCGTCCGCATCGCTCTGCCCCAGCGTCAGTTCACAATCCGGGAACACCTCCGATACTATCTCGCCAATTTCCTTCACGCGGTAATTCAGCTTACTGTCGCCCACATTGAAGATCTGATCGTGCACAACGTCGCGATCCGCATCGAGCGTGCAGATCACCGCCCGGCAAATATCCGCAACATGGACCAGCGGCCGCCAAGGCATCCCGTCACTCGTAAGCGCGATCTTCCCCGTAGTCCATGCCAGCCCCGAAAGGTTGTTCAAAACAGTGTCAAACCGCATCCGCGGCGACGCACCGAATGCGGTCGCGTTTCGTAAGAACGTGGGCGAAAAACTATCATCCGCCAGTTCCGAAACTCCGCGCTCGACCATCACTTTGCATTCCGCATAAGCGGTTCGCGGGTCTGTCGCCGACTCCTCGGTCTTAAAATCATCAGAGCCGATCCCGTAAACGCTGCACGACGAAGCATAGACGAATCGGTCTATCCCAACCGCCTTACACTTGCGAGCGAGTTCAATGCTGCCGACGTGATTGATCCGGTATGTGATCGAAGGGTTAAGCTGTCCAAGCGGGTCGTTGGATAGTTCGGCAAGATGAACGACCGCGTCAAATCCCCGCAGATCGTCTTCCGTAATATCCCGCAGATCCTTATCAAGCGTCGCCGGAGCCTTTCGCCGGCGGCCGTGATACATCCACCCATCGCGATAATACCCCGTATCCAGGCCCGTGACCTCGTGCCCATGCTCTAGCAGGCCCGGCCCCATCACCGTCCCGATATAACCGTCAGTTCCCGTAACAAGCAAATTCATCAGTTCAGTCCCGGCCTACCACTTTTTCCAAGGAGCCTTTTCACTCTGCCACAATTCTTCCAACACCTGTTTGTCGCGCAGCGTGTCCATCGGCTGCCAAAATCCCAAATGTCGATAAACCGAAAGCATGCCATCATGCGCCAGCCGTTCCATCGGCTCCTGCTCCCACACACTATTGTCGTCGGTGATATATGCGAGCGCCCCGGGTTCAAGAACAAAGAAACCCCCGTTTACCCAGGCGCCGTCGTCATTCGGTTTCTCCTTAAAATGGTGGATGCGATTGTCTTCCGAGTCGATCGTGAACACGCCAAACCTACCCGGAGGCTGCACCCCCGTTACCGTCGCAAGCGACCCCTGTGCGCGATGAAACTTGATCAGCTCAGTCAGATCAACATCGCTAACCCCGTCTCCGTAGGTTAGACAGAACGGCTCATCCCCTAAATACTCCGCCGCCCGTCTGATCCGACCCCCGGTCATCGTCCTATACCCCGTATGTACAAGCGTGACCTTCCAAGGCTCCACATTCGTGTGATGGACCTCCATCTCATTCGTTCTAAGGTCAAATGTAACGTCGGAGCGCCGCAGGAAATAGCTCGCGAAATACTCCTTGATCATATGGCCCTTATAGCCGCAGCATATGATGAAGTCGTTTATCCCGTGCAGGGAGTAGATCTTCATAATGTGCCAGAGGATCGGCTGCCCGCCGATCTCGACCAACGGCTTAGGCCTCACACCGCTCTCTTCCGAGATGCGCGTACCATATCCCCCTGCCAAAATCACCGCTTTCATTCGCAAAAACTCCTTCTCCGGCTCCCCGCAGGTTTTATCCGATCACTTTATTTTACAGAACACACCAGGTTTATGAGAAAAATGGCCTTTGTAGATGATCAATCACCCAAATTGTACCACCGATATTCGCTGCAGCTTATAAAAAGAGGGAATGGCAGCCATTTTCCATGGAGTAGGCTGCCGAGCATTTAGGCGTGTAGTTAAAACTAGGCTGGTCTCACGTGATCAACCTGCGTGGCGCAGACTCATACACCCAGCTTTTCCTGCAAGTAACCCTTCAGTTGTTCAGCCGCGATTCGCTCCTGCTCCCACGTATCACGGTTTCGCACAGTAACCGCGCTATCCTCCAGCGACTCGTGATCTACCGTCACGCAGAACGGCGTACCGATCTCATCCTGCCGTGCATAAAGCTTGCCGATGCCGCCGGTATCGTCATAGACAGCGCGCATCGAGGGCTGAAGGTCCTTCTTTAGCCGCCTTGCCATCTCAACGATCTCAGGCTTGTTCTTCGCCAAGGGCAGAACCGCAACCTTTATCGGAGCCAACGCCGGGGTCAGCTGCATGATCACCCGCGTCTCACCCTTATCGTTCGTTCGTTCTGTATACGCATCCATCATCACTGCCAACAGGGTGCGATTCACTCCAACCGAAGGCTCGATGATATACGGGTAAAACCGCTCGTTCGTAGCAGTGTCAAAAAACGAGAGGTCCTCAGTCGAATCCGGATTTATCCTCTTGCCTTCCTCATCCTCCGGCTTCTTGGAATGCACCCGAAGATCGTAATCCGTCCGATTTGCGATCCCCATCAGCTCATCCCACTGCTTCTCCTCATCCTCCCGCTCTGGGAAAAAGCGATACAGAATATCAACCGTCCGCTCGGCATAATGCGCCAGCTCCTGTTTCGATTGCTCGTAATGCTTCAGATTCTCACCCGAAATCCCAAGCGACCTTATCCACTCATCAAAACCATCGATCCACTCCTGATGAGCCGCTGCCGCCTCATCAGGCTTCACGAAATACTCCAGCTCCATCTGCTCAAACTCACGCGTCCGAAATATAAAATTCCCGGGCGTAACCTCATTTCGAAACGCCTTCCCGATCTGCGCGATGCCAAACGGCAGCTTCCGCCGCGACGTGTTCAGCACATTCGCAAAATTCGCGAAAATACCCTGCGCCGTCTCCGGCCGCAGATACGCTAGCGCCATCGGATCATCGTCATCAGAAACCGCCCCGATCGTCGTCTTAAACATCAAATTGAACGGCCGCGGGTCCGTCAGGTCCGTCGATCCACAGTTCGAGCAAACGTACTTCCCGTCCGCGTCCTGATCCAGTTTGTCCTGCCGCAGCCGCGACTTACACTCGCGGCAATCCACCAGCGGATCCGAGAACGTGTCCTCGTGTCCCGAGTATTTCCAAACCAACCGATTCTGAACGATCGACGAATCGATTCCCTCAATGTCGTCCCGCTCATAAACCAGCCAGTTCCACCAGCTTTTCTTTACATTATTCGCAAGCTCCACCCCCAGGGGCCCGTAATCCCAAGACGACCCCAACCCGCCATAGATCTCCGACGCCGGATAAACAAACCCCCTACGCTTCGATAGCGATACAATTGTTTCAATATTTGGTGCTGACATAAAAGGTCAAAGTAGACATCTGAGGCCGAGGTGCTCTTCGAACGGAAGAAAATCACGATCGCTATGCAAAAGTTTGTAGTCGTCGAGAATACACCGGGTCGCAATCAACGTGTCGATCGTTTTCCTGACGGTAATGCCCTTCGAACGTAGCGTAATGTAGTTACGTGCCGCTGCCCACGACACTCGATAGCTCCCGACAACCACAAACTCAGCAAGTCCAAACAGCTTCACCGTTTGCTTAAAGGTCCTCGGGTCACTGCAGCCCTGCAAAACTTCCGCAAGAACGAGATCGCCGATAACAATACCCTGCACACCCAAGACCGAATCCAGTTTCTCAGTCTGCGGGGTGTCGATTCGATTTATATAGTCGATCCAAACACTCGAATCGACAAAGATCATTGATCCAGCCTCATCTTCTCCAGGTCACCTTCCCACCGGAACTTGCCGCGAAGCTTTTTCATTTCACCCTGACGCCGAACCCGGAGCAGTTCTTTCAACGCAACTTCAACAACCTCGCGCTTCGTCTTGAGCCCGGTGACCTTGAGTGTGTCTTTCATCAACTTGTCGTCTATCTCAATATTGGTTCGCATGTGTATATTTCACCCCACTCGTACACATCCTAACCAGCTGCCGAACGAAAGTCAAATTCATGCAAATTCACCTCGCATCCTTGGCTTTGTTATATGAAAAAAGGACGGCCGAAACCGTCCTTTTTTCGTATGTTCGTGCCCAGATAACCTAGTCATTATCATCGCCGCCGTTGTTGCTGCCTTTCTCCTCAGCGAGCACCGCCTTTCGAGAAAGCTTGACCTTATTCCCGTCTTTCCCAATGCATTTGACCAAGATCTGCTGGCCTTCTTTGAGTTCATCACGAACTTCCTTGACCCGGCGATCCGAGATCTCCGAAATATGCAGCAGCCCGTCGAGTCCCGGCAGGATCTCAACAAACGCACCAAAATCCACTATACGCGAAACGGTCCCGAGATACTTCTCGCCGATCTCCGCCTCGGCCGTCAATCCCTTGATCCGAGCGATCGCTTCTTTCGCGGCTTCGCCATCAGCCGTTGCTATAAGGATCGTCCCGTCGTCCGAGATATCGATCTTAGCACCCGTCTCTTCTGTGATCGAACGGATCATCTTGCCGCCCGGCCCGATAACGTCACGGATCTTATCCGGCGAGATCTTCAGCGTGATGATTCGCGGTGCATGCTCCGAAATGTCTTCACGCGGCTTATCTATTGCCTGATTCATCACCTCAAGGATGTGCATCCGCCCCTTGCGAGCCTGCTCCAGCGACTCCTGCAAGATCATCGGGTTGATACCCGCGACCTTAATGTCCATCTGAAGTGCAGTGATGCCTTCACTTGTCCCGGTAACCTTAAAATCCATATCGCCGTAATGGTCTTCTGCACCAGCAATATCTGAAAGGATCGCATACCGGTTGCCTTCCATTACCAGTCCCATCGCCACACCAGCAACCGGTCGCTTGATGGGCACCCCCGCATCCATCAGGCTCAAGATACCGCCGCAAACCGACGCCATCGACGACGATCCATTCGACTCTGTAATGTCCGAAACGATCCGGAGCGTGTAGGGAAAATCCTCATCATCCGGCAGAACCGGTTCTATCGCCCGACGTGCCAAATTGCCGTGCCCTGTCTCGCGTCGCGACGTTCCGCCGAAGCGTCCCGCCTCGCCAACCGAATATGGCGGGAAGTTATAGTGAAGCATGAACCGACGATCAATTGTTCCTTTCTCCAGATCGTCCATGAACTGCCCATCCATTTTCGTACCAAGCGTCGTCGTAACTATCGCTTGCGTCTCGCCACGCGTAAACAGCGAAGAACCATGAACCCGCGGCAGCCAGCCAACTTCGCACGAGATCGGTCTGATCTCTGAGAACTTGCGACCGTCCGGACGGCGACGATTTCCAAGCATGTCTTCGCGAAAGATCTTTTCCTTGAGCGAAGAAAACGCCTTCCCGGCCATCTTCCTTACGTCCGGCTGATCGTCAGGATAGCTCTCCACAACCTCAAGTTTTAACGCATCAACTTCAGCATAGCTCGAAAGCTTGTCCTTGCCCGTCGTATCAAGTGCACTGCGAAGGCGGTCACCAAAGTTCTTTTCAACTTCCGACAAGAGCTTCTCGTCCATCGCGACCGGCGTAAACTCGCGCTTCGTGATGTTGAGCGCCTTGCCCAACTCTACTTGCCAGAGGCAAAGCCGCTTGATCTCTTTATGACCGAGAAGAAGAGCCTCGAGCATAATGCTCTCGGACACCTCATTCGCTTCGGCCTCGACCATCACGATCGCCTCTTCAGTTCCGGCAACGATCAGATTCAGGTCCGATTCACGACGTTCGTCATATGTCGGGTTAACAACGTACTTGCCATCGATAAGCCCGATCCGCACACCTGCGATGGGTGTTGTGAATGGGATATCCGATAGATACATCGCACATGAGGCTCCCGTAAGAGCTATCACGTCCGGATCATTCTCGCTGTCCGACGAAATGACCGTACCAACAACCTGCGTTTCAAACCTGTACCCATCCGGGAAAAGCGGGCGAACCGGCCTGTCGATCAACCGGCACGTTAGGATCTCTTTCTCGCTCGGGCGACCTTCCCGCCTAAAATAGTTCCCGGGAATCCGGCCGGCCGAATAGCTCGACTCGCGATACTCAACCGTCAGCGGAAAAAAATCGAGTCCCTCTTTCGCGGTCTTCATGCTTACGGCGGTAACCAGTACCATCGTTTCGCCATACTTGATCACAACCGAACCGTCGGCTTGTTTTGCGACCTTTCCGGTCTCGACCACCAGGTCTTCTCCACCTAGTTTGATCGATTCATTTAAATATTTCTTTGTCATCTTGTTTCCTCAATACAAAAGGCGGCGTGTGCTAGTCGTGAAGCACCGCCGCCCTTGGAGTGTGTCAGATTGTGGATGTTCCCTTTTGTATGTAGCCCATAAAGCTGTCACGTTCAGCAGCCCAAACAAATTCTTCGCGAGAACCCTTGTTCTTTAGACCCGAAGCGGCCATTTACCTAGCAAATGGTGACCAGGCCCGGATAGCGGCGAACCGCCCCGACGCCCGAAAACCTTCGCGATGCTTATCTTCTTAATCCTAGTTTCTTGATTATCTCGTGATATTGGTCAATATCCCGGCGTTTGAGATAATCAAGCAATTTTCGTCGTCGAGAGACCATTTTCAGCAGCCCTCTACGCGAGTGATTGTCCTTCTTGTGCGTCCTGAAATGCTCAGTAAGCTCGTTGATCCGCTGCGTCAACAGTGCCACCTGCACCTGTGACGATCCGGTGTCCGAGCCGTGGGTCTTGTAATCACCCACTATCTGTTCCTTTACTTCTTTTAATGTTGCCATTCTATTTTGCTGAAATCAGCCTCTCCTTTTACGCAGTAACTCCGACTGCCAGGGCCGGCAACCGCGAAGATTTAAGTCTAAAAATACGAACGTTTACGTCAACCAATTCTAATGGATTGACACCCAAAACTCAACGAACCCTACAACTGAAATTCTTCCATGAACTTCGTGGAAAAATCGCCCTTCTGAAAGCGTTCGTCCTCCATTATCCGTTGGTGCAGCGGGATCGTCGTCTTGATCCCCTCCACCACCATCATCTTCAATGCACGCTGCATTCTGTGTATCGCCAATTCCCGCGTCCGTGCGTGCACAATTAGCTTGGCGATCATCGAATCGTAATAGGGCGGAACCACATATCCCGGATAAACCGCCGTGTCCACACGCACGCCCGGCCCGCCTGGAATATTGAACGCTGTGATCTTGCCTGGGCTCGGCGTAAATTTGACCGGGTCCTCCGCATTGATCCGGCACTCGATCGAGTGGCCGACAAGCCGCACATCGCTCTGCTCATACTGCAGATTCTCACCCGCAGCGATCCTTATCTGATTCCGCACGATGTCCGCCAGCGTGACCATCTCCGTCACCGGATGCTCGACCTGAATACGGGTGTTCATTTCCATGAAATAGAAACTCCCGTCCTCATCCAGCAAAAATTCGAACGTCCCCGCGCTGGAATAGCCGATCTCTTTACAAGCTTTAACTGCCACCGCACCCATCTCTTCCCGCTGCTCGACAGTGATCACCGGCGAAGGCGCTTCTTCCAGCAGCTTCTGATGCCGCCGCTGGATCGAACACTCGCGTTCGCCGAGGTGGATACAATTCCCGTACTCATCCGCCAGCACCTGGATCTCAATATGCCGCGGCCGCTCAATATAACGTTCGATATAAACCGCGCCGTTCTTGAACGCTGCGAGCGCCTCGTTCTGTGCGGTCTCCAGGTTCGATTCAAGCTCCGATTCCTCGCGAACGATACGCATACCGCGTCCGCCGCCGCCGGCCGCCGCTTTAATGATGACCGGAAAGCCGATCTCGCGTGCCAGCCTCTTTGCCTCATCGGCGGATTCGATCGGATCCGGGCTGCCCGGAAGGATCGGAACCCCAGCGGCCTGCATGGTCCGGCGAGCCTCGACCTTATCGCCCATCATCGCGATAACATCAGCCCGCGGCCCTATGAACTTGATATTGCAGTCTTCGCAGATTTTCGCAAAGGTCGCGGATTCGGCAAGAAATCCGTAGCCGGGATGGATCGCATCAACATTCGTGATCTCGGCCGCGCTAATGATCGCCGGAATATTCAAATAGCTCAAAGTAGAGGGCGCCGGTCCGATGCAGATCGCCTCATCCGCAAACCGAACATGCAGCGCGTCACGGTCCGCCTCAGAATGCACTGCGACGGTCTTGATGCCCATCTCCATGCACGTCCAGATTATCCGGCACGCGATCTCGCCACGGTTGGCGATCAAAATTTTTCGGATCTCTCGGGTCTTCATTAAAAAGCTTTGCCACGAACACTATTACTTGCACTTAACAGCGAGCAATAATCTATTCGTGGCATCTATATTCGTCGGGTTGCTATTGCTTTATGCCGAAAAGCGGCTGGCCAAATTCGACAGGCTGGCCGTTTTCAACATAGACCTTAACGACCTGGCCGCTTGTCTCCGCTTGAATCTCGTTCATCAGCTTCATCGCCTCGATAATGCAAACTACCGAATCAGGCGATACATTGCCGCCTTCTTTCACGTACGGGTCTTTGTCCGGTCCCGGGGATCGATAGAACGTGCCCACGATCGGCGACAGGATCTTGAAGAGTCCCGCATCAGCATCTACCAAAGCCTCGCTCGCTTCCGTTGCACTCGTTGCTTCCTGAGCAGCGGTCGGAGCGGCAGCCGCCACAGGTGCCGGAGCCGCATATACCGGTGGGGCGACTGGAGCAGATTTGCTCAGACGCACGCGGATCTTCTCGTTTTCAAATTCGAAGTCCGTAAAACCGTGCTGATCCACAAGATCAGCAAGTTCGCGTATCTCGTCCATATTGAACGAGGCATCGGCTGACCGTTTCTTGGCCGACGTTGATCGCGGAGCTGTTTCTTTCTCCTTTTCCATTGATTTTGCCGAAGCTTCAGATGCACTCATAGTGACCTGACCTCTTTGCTACCCCTTAGCTGCCATCTCGCGCGGATTATCGACAAGCTCGATCACTGCGAGTTCCGCATTGTCGCCTGAACGCCGCCCAAGACGGATGATCCGCGTATAGCCGCCATTCCTGTCTTTGTATCTTTCGCCCAACTCATCGAACAAACGCTGCACAGCTTTTACACCTGCCGTTCTTTCGATCGCGTCTTTCGGTTCGCCCTTTTTACCACGAAACCTGCTCTGCTCAGCCTTAAAGGTCGAGTTGCCGGCGTGGAAGTAGCGAGCGGCCTGTCGTCGCAAATGGACGCGCTGTGCCGCTGCGTCGTCGCCTTCCAAATGCTGTGCCTTGCGTGCGAGCGTTATCACCTTCTCCACGAACGGCCGCAGCTCTTTCGCCTTCGGAACGGTCGTGATGATGTGTTCCTTTTCAGCGTTGATGAGCGACATGGCCATATTGCGAAGCATCGAAATACGATGTTCCGTCGTCCGTCCCAGTTTACGATGTGCCTTTAAGTGTCTCATTACTTCGTTGTCGGACGCGAATTTCCTCAGCGCCCAGATGCATTAATCCAGGTCGCGTCCGCCCGTTCCCGGTATTGGGTTACCCTGCTCATCAAAATCCATACCGAAATCCAGTCCCATGCCATGCAGCAGGTCCTTGATTTCCGTCAGCGATTTCTTGCCAAAATTCTTCGTGCCGAGCATATCCTTCTCGCTGCGCCTTATCAGATCGCGGATCGAGCGGATGTCAGCATTCTTCAAGCAGTTATACGACCGTACCGAAAGCTCAAGTTCATCAACCGGCTTGTCCAGCAGGTCGTTCCGCATCAGCGGCGGACGTGCGATGTCCTCGTACTTATACTCTTCTTCCTCTTCCTCAAAATTGATGAAGATGGACATGTGGTCCTTAACCAGCTTCGCCGCAAGGCCGATCGAATCATCGGGGGTGACCGAACCGTCCGTCCACACCTCAATAATAAGTTTGTCAAACTCTGTGTTCGATCCCTGCCGCGTCTTATCAACGATGTAATTCACCTTCTTGATCGGCGAATGAACCGAATCGATAGGGATATAACCGACCGAAAGATCTTCATCGTTATTGAGCTCAGCCGAAATATAGCCCCGTCCACGCTTCAAACGCATTTCAACGTTGAACGAGCCCGATCCATTGATGGTCGCGATGTGAATGTCCTTATCCAGAACCTCAACATCGCCGTCAGCCTCGATGTCGCCGCTCGTAACTTCGCCGGCACCTTTCTTGCTTATAGTAAGCGTTTTGGGTCCGCTGCCGTTCAAAACGAACGGCACCTGCTTCAGATTCAAAATGACGTCGGTCGCATCTTCAACCACGCCCTTGATCGAAGAGAACTCATGCTCCACGCCCTCGATCTTCACGGCCGTTACTGCCGCACCTTCGATCGACGCAAGAAGTGCACGCCGGATCGAATTTCCCACCGTCGTCCCGAAACCACGTTCGAACGGCTCTGCATAAAATTTGCCGTAACGCGGGGTCAGCGTGTCGCTGTCAACGTTCAGGCGGCTCGGCATTTGGAAATTTGTCCAATTGTTGCTTTGTGTCATATCGTTCCTGAGATCAATGTCGCGGCCGGCCTTTTTCCGCCGTTTTCAAACTGCTTTCAGCAAGATTGAAACGCCGACCGCTAATACAAACTACTTACTGTAAAGCTCGACGATCAGCTGTTCATTGATGTTCGCGTCAATGTCCTGACGGGTCGGCAGCGAAGAGATCGAAACGCTCAGATCTTTAGAATCAGGCGTGATCCACGAGGGCCTGCCGCGGCCGGCCGAGGTCTGCCACGCACCCTCAACATGCGGGTTCTTGTGGCTGACGTCTTTCACGCTGACCACATCGCCCGGCTTGACCTGAAACGATGGAATATCGACCTTTCGTCCGTTTACGTGTATATGACCGTGATTTACGAGTTGCCTTGCCTGGCGTCGCGAGGTTGAAAATCCCGCTCGATAAACTACGTTGTCTAGACGGCGCTCAAGCATAAAAAGCAGATTTTCGCCCGTAACACCTTTCTGCCGAAGAGCCTTGTCGAAGTAATTTCGAAACTGCTTTTCGAGCACAAAGTAGATACGTTTGACCTTCTGCTTTTCGCGGAGCTGCTGTCCGTAACCGCCCATCATCTTGCGGCGGGCGGCGCCATGTTGTCCCGGCGGGTTAGTTCCCCGGCGCTCGATCGCGCACGACGGTTTAAAACACCTGTCGCCCTTCAAAAATAACTTTCCACCTTCGCGGCGGCACAAACGGCACACCGCATCTCTATATCTAGCCATAGTATTATTTCCGCCTTCGGCAAGAGCTTGTGGGACACCTTGCGAAAAAGTTTACAGGAAGCACCGTGCTTCCCTTCGTCCTTTAGATAGTCTCGATCGACATTACCCGTCGATCACTAACAAAATTCAGATATCAAACGCGCCGGCGCTTCGGCGGCCTGCAGCCGTTGTGCGGGATCGGCGTCGTATCGCGGATCGAAGTCACGCGAATGCCAGCCTGATTTATCGCACGGATCGCCGACTCGCGTCCGCCGCCCGGTCCTTTCACACGAACTTCTGCTTCACGCATCCCCGCGTCGATCGCCTTGCGGGCAACCTCGCCGGCCGCCTGCTGTGCCGCGAACGGCGTCCCCTTTCGCGAACCGCGGAAACCGCGAGCTCCCGACGAGGACTGCGCGATCAAATTACCCTGCTGGTCGGTGATCGAGATCAGCGTATTGTTGAACGACGCCGAAATATGCACGATCCCGTACGGAATATTCTTCCGCTCTTTCTTCTTAAAAGTCTTTTTCTTAGCTGCTGCCTTTGCCATATAAATTTGATGGTCAGTGATTTGTAGCAATCAAGATCAGATCGTTCTGACCACTCGCCACTCGTCACTACTAGTTACTTCTTACCCGGAGCCTTCTTCTTCGCGACCGCAGCCTTCCTCGGGCCCTTACGCGTCCGTGCATTCGTCGACGTACGCTGTCCGCGAACCGGCAGGCTTCGACGATGACGCAGCCCGCGATAGCATCCGATGTCCATCAATCGCTTGATGTCCATCTGCACGCGCTTACGAAGGTCGCCTTCGATATCAATACCCTGATCGAGTATCGAACGGATCTTATTCAATTCCTCTTCGCTCAGATCACGGATCTTAACGTCAGTACTGATCTCAGCTTTGCCAAGGATCTCGGTCGCCCGGCTTCTGCCGACGCCGTAAATGTACGTCAATCCGATCTGTGCCCTTTTGTTGGGCGGTAAATCTACACCTGCTACGCGAGCCATATTCTACTCCTGAACAAAATTATCCCTGACGCTGTTTGTGCTTCGGGTTTTCGCAAATCACCCTGACAACGCCTTTCCGATGAATGATCTTGCATTTATCGCAGATCTTTTTTACTGACGGACGAACTTTCATAACAACCCCAACAATCTACTTATAGCGATATGTGATCCGGCCCCGCTTCAAGTCATACGGCGAAAGCTCAACCAGAACTTTGTCTCCCGGCAGAATGCGGATGAAATTCTTTCGCATTTTCCCCGAGATATGGGCGAGCACTTCGTGCTGATTATCGTCGACAGCCACCTTGAACATCGCGTTCGGCAGCGTCTCCAGCACGGTCGCAGTCACCTCAATTGCTTCTTCTTTTGACATAGTAGCCAATACCAACCGCCTGACTAGTTGGACAAACCGTTAATGTTAACCTTTCTTTCCGCGTTTTTCAAGTTACGCGGCGGCGGTTTTCTCGTTATCCGACCTTAATGCTGCCTTTTGTTCCTTGGTCAGCGTCAATATCTCCGGCCCCTCAGCAGTCACCGCGATCGTATGCTCCGCATGAGCCGAAGGCTTGCCATCGATCGTCACCACCGTCCACTGATCGTCCAGCGTTTTCGTCTCCGCAGCACCGAGATTCAGCATCGGCTCGATCGCAAAACAATACCCAGCTCGGATCTTTTCCCGCGTCCCCGGACGCCCGTAATTCGGAATCTGCGGAGCCTCGTGCATGCTCCTGCCAATCCCGTGGCCAGTATAATCCCGAACGAGACCGTAACCATACGGCTCCGCATGAGACTGGACCGCATGCCCAATGTCGCCAACCCTGTTCCCCGGTTTGCAAACCGCGATCGCCTTGTCCAAACACTCCTCGGTAACTCTTATCAGCTGCTTCAACTCGTCGCTGATCTCACCAACCGGAACCGTGGTCGCCGTATCACCAACAAACCCTTCCAGCGTGCAAGCCATGTCTATCGACATGATATCGCCCTCTTTCAACGGCGTCTTCGTCGAAAACCCATGCACGATCTGCTCGTTTACCGACGCACAAATTGCGAACGGAAACGGCACCATCCCCCGCGGCTTATAACCAATAAAGGTCGGGATCGCACCCGCATCCCTCATCATCTTTTCGGCAACTTCATTCAGATCAAGCGACGAAACGCCGGGTTCGATCATCCCCCGCAGCGTCTCACGCACCGTCGCGATTAGCTCGCCTACAGCACGCATCTTTTCCATATCCTTCTGCGATTTCGCTATGATCATTCTCTTTCCGAACAGAACCGCCGATGCCGTGCTAACAAAACCGCCAAGCTTTGAGGAAGCCGCCATCACCTACTTCATTACCAGTCCCTCGATCTCCGAATATATCGTCTCGAGGTCGCCCGACCCATTAACCTTACTGATCCGGCCCGACGTTTCGTAATAATCGATCAGCGGCTTCGTTAGCTCGTCATAAGTCGCGAGCCTTACGCTGACCTTGTCTTCGTGATCGTCCGCCCGGTGTGTAAGCTCCGTATCAGGATGGAGGTCGCAAAAACCTTCAATCTTCGGGGTCTTCGAATAAACGTTATAGATCTCTCCGCAAACCGGGCACGACCGCCTTCCCGTCAGCCGCCGCAGCAGCTCTTCGCGTGGGACATGAACCTCGATCGCCTGAATTTCCTTCGCCTGCTCTATCGCCAGATCTTCCAGCTGCGCCGCCTGGACCGCCGTCCGCGGATATCCGTCCAGCACATATCCGTTCTTGCAATCGTCCCTCGACGTTCTGACCCGAACCACTTGATAAGTGACATCGTCCGAGATCAGCTTCCCCGACGCCATGATGTCTTGAACTTCACGTGCGAGCGGCGTTTCAAGCGTTTTCATTTCCCTGAACATATCGCCGGTGGAGATTTGGGGTATCCCCCGCCGCTCCTCAAGAAGCCTCGCTTGAGTTCCCTTTCCGGCCCCCGGGGCACCGATCAACACAATGATCTTGTTCATGACCAATAAACTGCCAACTGAAACGGCGGACGGAGCACCTTGCGATGCTCCGCAACAACGCCTGCCCAAAAAAAGGTCCTAGTTACGACGTCCGCGAAGCCTTGAACCGGCCCCGAGGAATCCTTCGTAATTACGCATCACCAATTGCGCCTCGATCTGTGAGACTGTGTCCATCGCTACACCCACCAAAATGAGCAGCGACGTTCCGCCAAAGAAGAACTGATACCCCATGCCTGTCGGTATCCAGTCAAGCCCCGGCGTTGCCGAGACAAACGCATCAAGCCGTTCCCCGATAAACGGCAGCCGTGCGACCCTGAACCCGCTCAATATGACCTGCGGTGCAAAAGCCACAAACGCGAGGTAAATAGCACCGACCGTCGTAAGACGCGTCAATATGCCGTTAAGATATTCCGCTGTCGGAGCACCCGGCCGGATGCCCGCGATAAATCCGCCGTGCTTTCTCAGATTGTCCGCAACGTCATCGACGTTGAAAACGATCGTGATGTAAAAGAACGTGAACAGCACAATGAGCGAAATAAAGACGAGCTCATAATACGGGTCGCCACCGTGAAACTGCTGAAAGAACGCCTGGATCCGCGACCATGTCGCGTCCGGGTTGTTCGGGTCAGCGGGAAACGCCGACAACACAGTCTGCGGCATCGCGAGCACTGACGAAGCAAAGATCACAGGGATGACACCACCCATATTGATCTTCAGCGGCAGGCTGGTTTCCTGTCCGCGGAACGTCTCGTTACCCACACGCCTGCTGGCGTAACTGATAGCTATCTTTCGTCGGGCCGATTCAACATAAACGATCAACGCGATCAACGCGATCATCACCGCCACAAGGAAGATAACTCCGAGCGTCTGCACCGGTGAGCCGGCTCCGATGCGGTCCGACACCTGCATCACAGCACTCGGCAAACCGATAACGATACCTGCGAAGATCAGAAGCGAAATGCCGTTTCCGACGCCGCGTTCCGTTATCTGCTCACCCAGCCACATTACAAACACTGTGCCGGTCGTGAGAGTGATCACGATCATCGCCGTCGCCCACCAGTTGTCAGCAATAATGCCGTTGCGGTTGAGCCACGTGGCGATAAAGAACGTCTGGATCGAGCAAAGGACCACCGTCAGATAACGTGTGTACTGATTCAGCTTCTGGCGTCCGACCTCGCCCTCTTCCTGAATCTTCTTGACTGCAGGCGAGAGCACCGGCATCAGCTGCATGATGATCGACGCCGTAATGTAGGGCATTACACCAAGAGCAAACACAGAGATCGTACGAAAGTTTCCGCCGGAGAAAAGATCAAGCACACCTAACAATGTGCCGGCAACCTCGCCCCACATCTGTTCAAGGCGGACGCTGTCGATGCCGGGAGCCGTTACATGCGCGCCAAGACGGTAGATCGCCAGCAACCCGAGCGTGAAAAAGATACGCTTGCGCAGCTCGGGAATGCTGAACATGTTTTGGATGGCGCTAAAAAACTTCTCCATATACTACCCTTCGATGTCCTTGCCTGCCACTGCCGGTCTAAGCTTCTACTTCGGCTTCAGCTTTAACTTTTTCGATCAGTTTCGCGGTTCCGCCTGCATTCTCGATCTTCTCTTTCGCTGTCTTTGTGAACCGATGCGACGAGATCGTCAGAGCCTTGTTGATCTCGCCGGTGCCAAGAATGACAAGATCATGCTTCGCCTTCTTGATCAGACCGCGTTCATGCAGAATCTCCGGAGTGACCTCGTCACCCGCGTTGAAATTCTCTTCGATCTTAGCCAGGCTGATCTCGACCCACTGCTTCTTGAAAATATTCGTAAAGCCGCGCTTCGGCAAACGACGCTGAAGCGGCATCTGGCCGCCTTCAAAACCCGGCCGGCTGCTATAGCCAGACCGCGACTTCTGGCCCTTGTGGCCGCGTCCTGCGGTCTTGCCCAGCCCCGAACCCGGGCCGCGGCCCACGCGCTTCTTTTTGTGCGTTGAACCCGGTGCCGGTTTAAGATTATTTAATGTAAGTGCCATTTTACTATCCTCAGAGTGCTTCCGTCGGGCGAGCCGCCGTGCATCTCAACGATCAATCAATGATCCGAAGCAGGTGCGGAACCTTTGCGACGATACCCCTCATCGAAGGCGTGTCCGGCCGCACAACCGACTGATTCAATTTCGTGATACCCAGGCTGCGAACGATGGTCTTCTGCTTCTTAGAATACCCGATCGAGCTGCGGTAATACTGTATCTTGATGCTCCCGCCGTTTTCGCTTTCCGTTTTCTTAGCCATTTCTTTTACCTTCCGGTCATTTGGCTATCAATGACAGCCAGACCGCGACTATACCAATTCTTCGACCTGCTTTCCTCGAAGCCGTGCAACTTCCGTCGGGTCCTTCATTCGCGTTAAGCCGTTGAACGTGGCACGCACAACATTGTGTGCATTGCTCGAACCCAGGATCTTTGTTCGCACGTTGTGAACGCCCAGTGCCTGCAGGACCAAACGCACCGCACCACCCGCGATTACACCCGTACCTTCTGCCGCCGGCTTCAGCAGAACGCGGCCCGCGCCGTATTCGCCAATAAGCTCGTGCGGAAGTGTACCGTCGATCAGCGGAACCTTTATCAGGCTATTCTTCGCTGCTTCGACCGCTTTCTTGATCGCGTTCGGAACCTCTTTCGCCTTTCCGGTTCCAAATCCCACGTGCCCCGCTTCATCGCCCACCACCACGAGGGCCGCGAACGACATGTTTTTACCGCCCTTTACAACCTTCGTTACGCGGTTGATGTGGATCAACTGATCTTTGAGGATCAATCCGTTCGGAGAAATTCGATGTTTACTATTCATTGCTATTATCTTCTTCCTGCGAAGCTACCGGAGCTCCCTCAGACTTGTTCAAACCGCCCTCGCGTGTCGCATCTAGCAACGCCTTCACACGGCCGTGATATACATAACCGCCCCGGTCGAACACTACGTTCGAAACACCCGCAGCAGATGCCCGCTCCGCGATCGCCTTACCGACACGGACCGCTGCGTCAATATTGCCGCCGGTCGAACCGCCAAGGTCCTTTTCCGTCGTCGACGCCGTCGCAAGCGTTTTGCCGCTGTCATCGTCGATGACCTGTGCGTAGATGTGGTTCAGGCTGCGAAAAACCGCTAACCTCGGCCGTTCGGCGGAACCGCGAACTTTCTTTCTTATCCGGCTGTGAACCGCACGGCGGATACTTCCTCTGCTCTTCTGTGCCATAACGTTTTCTCAAACACACGCCCGCCCTTCGGCGGAAACTATTTCTATTTACCGGTCTTGCCCGGCTTGAGCCGGTATAACTTGTCAGCGTAGCGAATGCCTTTGCCCTTATATGCATCAGGCTTGCGCAATCGGTTGAGTTCTGCCGCGACCTGTCCAAGCTTCTGCTTGTCGATTCCTGAAAGCGTCAGCGTCAACTGATACTGGTTGATCGACGTTTTAGTGCCGACACGCTCGGCCTTGGCGTCGATCCCTTCGGGAAGCTGATAGATCACGGGGTGCGAATATCCAAGAGCGAAAACGATCTTCTGCCCCTGAACCTCGGCCTTGTAACCGACGCCCACCACGTCCATCTCTTTTTTAAATCCCTCGGTGACGCCGACTACCGCGTTGTTCGCCAGCGCACGGGCAAGCCCGTGAAACGCCGCGTCCTTTTCGTTAGAGCGTTCAGCGATCAACGCCGCTTCTTCCTGTTTAAAAGTGATCCCTGCGGGGATGTCAGTCGTCAGGGTTCCCTTCGGGCCTTTGACCTCAAGCTGCGAATCGTTGATCGACACGGTAACCCCGGAAGGGATCGTGATCGGTTTTTTTCCTACTCGTGACATAATCTTAATGCTTCGACGGGCATCTGCCCGACGCTCTTAGTAAACCTGAGCGAGAACCTCGCCGCCGATCTTCTGACTTCGCGCCTGTTTGCCGCTCATCAAACCCTGCGAGGTCGAGATAATATTGATCCCGTATCCGCCAAGCACGCGTGGGATCTCATCGGACCCGACATAAACCCTACGGCCCGGACGCGAAACCCGCGAAAGATGTGTGATCGACGAAGTTCCCCTCGTGTCGTAACGCAAAAAGATGCGGATAACGAATTTCGTGCCTTCGCCCTTGGGGCTGAAGCTGTTGATGTAACCCTCTTCTTTCAGAATGCGGGCCACTTCCAACTTCAATTTCGAACCCGGGATGTCAACGCGCTGGTGATTCGCCCTTATCGCATTGCGAATTCGCGTCAGCATGTCGGCTATTGGATCTGTCATTTTACTTAAACTCCGTGATAAATTGCGGTGGTTCGGCTCTCGCCGCCTTCCGCAGCCAATTCTTTACCAGCTCGATTTCACGACGCCGGGGATCTGCCCTTCCAGGGCGAGTTCACGCAGCGCGATTCGCGAGATGCCAAACTTTCTGACGAAACCGCGTGAACGGCCCGTCTGTGAACAGCGGTTTCGGACCCTGGTTGGGCTGCCGTCGCGGGGCATCTTCTGCAGCTTCATCACAGCCGCATCAACCTCCTCGGTCGAAGACTGCGGATTGTTAATGATGCGCTTCGCTTCGGCACGACGCTCGGCCCAAAGGGCTACGCGGCGCTTACGCTTTTCGTTCTTTACGATTTTACTGATCTTTGCCATGTCTTTACTAAATCTATGCTATTGCCTAAAAGGCATTCCCATTGCTTTCAGCAGCGACCGTGCCTGCTCGTCATTCGGAGCCGTCGTCACGATCGAAATATTCATTCCCCGCGTCTTGTCGACCTTATTAAAATCGATCTCCGGGAAAATGAGCTGCTCCTTTACACCAAGAGTATAGTTACCGCGGCCATCAAAAGCCTTGCCCGAGATTCCGCGAAAATCGCGTACACGCGGCAGCGCGACCGAGATCAACCTGTCAAGAAACTCGTACATCCGGTCGCCTCTCAGCGTCACCATCGTCCCGATGCTCATCCCCTGTCGCAACTTAAAAGCTGCAATCGATTTCTTAGCCTTCGTCACAACCGGCTTCTGGCCCGTGATCGTTTTCAGCTCTTCCGTCGCAACATCAAGGATCTTCGCGTTTGAACTCGCTTCGCCCAGTCCCATATTGACGATGACCTTCTCGATCTTCGGCACCGCCATCGGATTCTTGATCTCAAATTCTTTCGCGAGTGCCGGAGCGATCTCGTTCTTATATTTTTCTCTAAGTCGTGCCATTGTTTGATAATCCTCGTTCGGGACCCGACGCGGCCTGCGGCCCGTCGTTACCGAAACTCAAACTTCCTATTCTTCGCCTTCTTCCTTGTCGGCCTTCGTCTCTTTCTTGCCGAATACGTTAATGATCGGGATCACTTCGCCGCTCTTGGCGACGCGAACCTTTTCGCCATCACGAACTTCGTAACGTGCACGCGTCGGCTTTCCGGTCTTAGGATCGATCAGCGCAACATTCGAAATGTTCACCCACGCTTCCTGTTCCTTGATGCCGCCTTCCTGATTCAGCTGCGGCACAGGCTTGCGGTGACGCTTCATCAGCATCGCGCCCTCGATCTTGACCTTGCCGTTCCGTGCATCGACCTCGATGACCTTTCCGCGTAGCGGTTGACGCTTACCGTCAGAGTCGTAGCGGTTATATTCCCTGCCCGCGATGAACACAACTTGGTCGCCGCGTTTGATCCTGCTTTTTGCTGTTCCTGCCGTCTTCATATCCTTATATAACCTCCGGAGCGAGGCTGACGATCTTCATAAAATTCTTTTCACGGAGCTCACGGGCAACCGGGCCGAACACACGCGTTCCCACCGGCGTACCGTCGTCCTTGATCAGAACCGCAGCGTTCTCGTCAAAGCGAATATAAGTTCCGTCCTTTCGGCGAACCTCTTTCCGCGTTCTCACGATAACCGCGTTATAGACCTTTCCCTTTTTCGCGGTACCATCAGGAGCCGCTTCCTTTACGGTGACCTTTATCTTGTCGCCGAGCCGTGCGATCTTCGCGGTCGAACCGCCGATCGGCGCGATCATCTCAACGCGCTTTGCACCCGAATTATCTGCGACCGCTAACGAGGTCTGCATCTGGATCATATCTTCACCTCAAACTGACTGACCGCTCGGCGGCCGAAAATCTCGATATTAGAGCTGCGCCTTATGGATTATCTCCACTACGCGCCATCGCTTTCTCCCTGAAAGGGGACGCGTCTCAACAATTCGAACGCGGTCACCGATCTTCGCACCCATTTCGTCATGGGCCATAAATTTCTTGCGCTTCTTGACGTACTTGCGATACATCGGATGCTTAACAAGCCGATCCACACGAACAACAACTGTATTCGTCATCTTGTCTGATGAAACGATGCCGATCTTCTCGGCGCGCTTACCCTTGTTCTGGGTTTGACCAGCATCGTCAGATGACTCCGGCTCAGCGGGGGCTGCCTCTTTCTTCGCCCTCGTCCGCTTCGGCTTCTCATCCACTTCCGTTACGGCTGCATCTTCCGTCGATGCCGCCTCAACTGCCGCCTCCTCACCTGAACCTTCCGCCGCCGCCTCAACCTCAGTTTCCGGCGCAGCTTCCGTTTCTACCTGCTCAGCAGCCGTATCAACGTTCTCTTCTACTTCGTCTGTTTTATTCTTCGCCATTTTCTTTTATGGGTCCGCTTAGCCTAGCTGCCGGCCTCTTCCTTTGATTTCTGTCCGATCAGCGTATAAACACGTGCCAGCGTCTTCTTCTCGCGGCGGATGTCGTTGATCGTCTCACCAACCCCGAGCGTCTTTCTAAACTTCAGCCGAAAAAGCGATTCTTTCAGCGCGTCGGCCTGTTCAGTCAGTTCTTCGACGTTCATCTCGCGAAGCTGATCCATTTGTTCCTTGCGTTTCATATCTAGACTACGCCCCCTTCCATATCTGCGCGGGTGACGAATTTGGTCTTGACCGGCAGTTTCTGAGCCGCAAGCCGCATTGCCTCGCGTGCCAAAGCCTCATCAACGCCCTGGATCTCATACAGCACTCGGCCAGGCTTAACCACCGCAACCCAATGATCCGGAGCTCCCTTACCTTTTCCCATACGGGTTTCAGCCGGCTTCTTCGTGATCGGCTTGTCCGGGAACATCCTGATCCAGATCTTGCCACCGCGTTTCACGTGACGTGTCATCGCGATACGTGCAGCTTCGATCTGCCTATCAGTTATCCATCCCGCCTCAAGAGTTTTCAGGCCAAATTCACCGAAGTCCAGGTTCTCGCCGCGCGTCGCTTTCCCGCGCATGCGTCCTTTCATTACCTTCCGGTGCTTTACCTTTTTCGGCATTAACATAACTATTCAACCCTCGCACTTTGTCCGATCACACCATCGGCGATCATTAAAAACTTAATTAACTACCTGTCGTCGCGTCGCGGACGTCCGCGTCCACGCATTGCCGAACGGTCGGCCTTAACTTCATTGACCGGATCGGTCGTCGTCCCGCGTGCCATCGAAGCATTAGCGTCAAGGATCTCACCGCGATAGATCCAAACCTTTACGCCGATGATTCCAAAAGTCGTCAGAGCCTCTGCGAAACCATAATCCACATCCGCACGCAGCGTGTGCAGCGGCAGGCGGCCCTCAAGCGACCATTCGGTCCTCGCGATCTCAGCCCCATTGAGCCGCCCCGAGATCATTACCTTGATCCCCTGCGCTCCGAAACGATTCGACTCTTCCATCGTCTTCTTCATCGCACGGCGAAAAGCGATACGCTTCTCAAGCTGCTGTGCGATCTTCTCGGCTTGGAGCTGAGCATTCAGCTCGGGATGCCGGATCTCCTGAATCGAGATCAAAACTTCACGTCCCGTCTTTCTCGAAAGGTCCTCACGGAGCTTTTCGATCTCAGCACCCTTTCGGCCGATGATGATTCCCGGTCGCGAAGTGTAGATGATGATCTTGAGCCGAGCAGCCGCACGTTCGATATCGATATGCGATACACCGCCGCCCGCAAACTTCTTCTTCAGCTCCCGCTTTAACTCGAGGTCTTCCGCCAGGAACTTGGCAAAATCCTGTTTGGTATACCAATGCGAGTGCCAGTCCTTGTTATAGCCGACCCTAAAGCCGTATGGATGAACTTTCTGTCCCATATTTAACTCTCTTTCTTCTCCGAAGCTTCGGCCTCAGCATCGCCGCTTTCACTAGCCACATCGTCAGCCGTCGCCGCCTCTTCAACCGGTGCAGTTTCTGCAGCCACAGTCTCTTCGGTCTCGACCGCCGGTGTCTCAACGCTCGCAGCTTCAGCCTCTACTGGTGCCGCCGCTTCCAGATTCTCTTGCGGCTCTTCAGCAGTATTCTCCGCCTTTGGCAACGTTTCCTTCTTCTCGTCCTTCTTAGCGGACTTAGCTTTCTTCGGAGCAGCGTCTTTCTTCTCCGCCGCACGCTTCGCTCTCGCGGCTTCCGCCTTCAATTCTTTTTCGGTCTTCGCCTTTTCGTCGCTCGTAACCTCGATCGTGATGTGGCAATAATGCCGCTGTTCACGATAAGCACGTCCCTGCGGAGCCGGACGAACACGCCTGCGATTCTTGTGCGGCCCCATGTCCACGAAGCACTGGCGGATCCAAAGATCATCCGGATCGATCGCTATGTTCTGCTGCTCTGCAATGTACGTCGCGTTTGCGATCGCTGAGCTAAGGCATTTGGCGATCGGGCCGGCAGCCCGCTTTTCGGTAAACTTCAGGATCGACAACGCACGTGACACGTTCTGCCCGCGGATCAGGTCTATGACCAACCGAGCCTTTCGCGGCGACCCTTTCAAATATTTCGTTTTTGCTATCGCTTCCATATCAATTCGTGCTTTGGGCCCGGCGGCCCGCAACTACCTACGCTTGGCCTGCTTCTCGGCTTTCGTTCCGGGGTGGCCCTTAAACAAACGCGTCGGTGAAAATTCGCCAAGCTTATGGCCCACCATGTTCTCGGTAACAAATACCGGGATGTGCCGTTTGCCGTTGTGAACGCCAAATGTCAGGCCCACCATGTCAGGCGTGATGGTCGAACGCCGCGACCAAGTCTTGATCGCTATCGGCTTCTTACCGCTTTCCTCAATTTTTCGCAGGGCCTTTTGTACACTCAGGTCAATGAACGGCCCTTTTTTTAATGAACGTGGCATAAGTCAATCTATTTCCTGCGTCTGTCTTTCACGATCATGTTCGTCGTGCGCTTATTTCGACGGGTCTTATATCCTCTCGTTGGCTGTCCCCACGGTGTTACCGGGTGGCGTCCGCCTGACGTTTTACCTTCACCACCGCCATGGGGGTGATCGACCGGATTCATCGCAACACCGCGAACCTTCGGTCTCTTACCTTTCCAGCGGTTACGCCCCGCCTTACCTAGCGAAACGTTCTCGTGCTCGGTATTTCCAACCTGTCCGACCGTGGCCATGCAAACCACCGGCACTCGGCGAACTTCACCGGAAGGCATTCTCAGCTGTGCATAATCGCCCTCTTTAGCAATGATCTGTGCAAATCCGCCCGCCGACCGAACCATCTGCCCGCCCTTTCCGGGACGAAGCTCGATGTTATGAACCTCAGTACCCAGGGGGATATTCTTGATCGGCAATGCGTTGCCAGGCAGGATATCAGCCTCAGGTCCGCTCAAGATCTGCGTTCCGACCTTCAACCCGACAGGAGCGATGATGTAACGCTTCTCACCGTCAAGATAAACGATCAATGCAATATGTGCCGATCGGTTCGGATCGTACTCGATCTGCGAAACGCGTCCCGGAATGCCGGCCTTGTCCCGCTTGAAATCGATTATCCGGTAGAACCGCTTGTGGCCACCGCCGCGGCGTCGAACCGTGATGCGTCCGTCGTTGTTCCGACCCGAAATGCGCTTTTTGGGTTCGAGCAAGGCCTTCTCAGGCGTCGCGCCCGGCGTCAGTTCGTCACGCGTCAGATAGGTCTGATAGCGCCTTGCCGGTGATGTCGGTTTTAATCTCTTGATTCCCATATTTCCATTTGGGATTTTGGATTGCGATTCAGGACCTCAATCGAAGATCCAAAATCTAAAATCCAAAATCGCTAAATTGCTTCCGCGTAATCAACGATCGGCTCGCCCTTTCTCAGCGTGACGTAAGCCTTCTTCCAGCTCGGCCGTCTGCCTTCCAGTCGCCCCCGACGCTTGATCTTGCCTTCGTAATTGATCGTCCGGACCGAAGCCACTTTGACGTTAAAGATCTCTTCGATCGCGGCCTTGATCGCCGTCTTGTTCGCCTTCTTATCAACGCGAAACGTCAACACTTGGCCTTGGTTTCGACCGCTGTCCTCATCAGTCGAATCCTCTTTTAGGATCACGCTCTTCTCGGTGACGATCGGCGACTTCAAAATATCCCAAACACTTTTATTACTCATTGCTCGTCGCCTCCTCTCCGGTTTCCGTGGCGTCCTCGGTCACTGCGGGCTCCTCAATGGCTTCAGCCGGCTCGGCCTTTTTCGGGGCTTTCTCAGCTTTCGGCTTTGCAGCCTTCTTCGCCTTCGGTGCCTCTTCGACTTCCACCGCCTGCTCATCACGAGCCTTAGGATCCAGCAACCTGTTCAGCTCTTCCACTGCAGCTTTCGAGATCAAAAGTTTTTCGTGATAGATGATGTCGTAGATGTTCAGCCCAAAGCTGTTCGTAACCTTTGTCTTCGGAACATTCCGCGATGACAAGATCAAGTTCGCATTATCAAGCGAGTCAATGATCAGCGTCTTCGGCTGCCCATTCTCCGAAAGTCCCAGTGTTCCGATCGCACCCAGAAAATCCTTCGTCCGCGCCGATTCAAAACCAAACTCATCCACAACGATCAAATTGCCTTCACGCAACCTTTCTGAAAGTGCCGAACGCAGTGCCCCGCGACGCATTTTCTTGGGCATGTTATATGACCAATCGCGCGGTTGCGGTCCGTGAACGTTACCGCCGCCTTTCCACAAAGGCGATCGAAGCGACGCGACACGGGCACGGCCCGTTCCCTTCTGCTTCCACAGCTTGCGGCCCGAACCCGACACGTTACCGCGGGTCTTCGTCGCCGAAGTTCCCTGGCGGCCGTTGGCCTGATAATTCATGACCGCGGCATGGATAAGCGACTCGTTAAGCTCCGCGCCAAACACGGCGTCTGACAAGCTCACCTCGCCAACTTCTTTATTCTTCAAATTGCGAACCTTTACGGTAGGCATAATCTCTTTCCTCAGTAATGAGTTTCGAGCGCATAGTGATGAGCAACTTCCCACTCCTCACTTGTCCCTCGTAACTTAACTTTTCTTAACAACGACCAAACTTCCATTCGCTCCCGGCACCGCACCGCGAACCATCAATATATTGTTCTCGGCATCAACCTTGGCGACGGTCAAACCTTTTATCGTCACACGATCGTCACCCATATGGCCCGACGACTTCGTACCTTTGATCACCCGCGACGGATAGGCCGACTGGCCGATCGAACCCGGCTTGCGGACGTTCATCGAACCGTGCGACTCAGGCCCGCGTGAAAAGTTGTGTCGCTTGATCGTTCCGGCAAAACCGCGACCTTTCGAGCGGCCTACGACCTCGATCTTGTCACCGTCCGCAAAGACGTCAACTTTGATCTGATCGCCGATCGACGCATCCGGCTCGTCAACAAGGCGTATCTCTTTGAGCACGCGCGTCGGCGGAACTCCGCCGCCGGTCTTCTCAAAATGGCCGCGCAGCGGCTTCGTAACATTCTTCAGCCTGACAGGGCGTTCTTCTACAAGGCCGAGTTGAACAGCGTTATAACCGTCCCGTCCTGCTGCGCTCTTCGTTTGAACCACCACGCAAGGCCCGGCTTTGATGACAGTCACCGGCGTTACCGTTCCGTCCTCAGCAAAGAGCTGCGTCATTCCAACTTTTCTACCAATGATTCCGCTAATCATATTCTTCTCACATCCGGAAATCGGTGCTTCCCAGACCTTCCAGACTTCCTAGCCTAGTTCTTGCCAAAAGCCTTGATCTCTACATCTACACCCGCCGGCAGATCAAGTTTCATAAGTGCGTCCACCGTCTCAGCCGTCGGATCAAGGATGTCCATCAATCGCTTGTGGGTCCTGATCTCAAACTGCTCACGTGACTTCTTATCAACGTGCGGCGAACGAAGTACCGTCCACTTATTCTTGATCGTCGGAAGCGGGATCGGGCCTGCGATCCTTGCTCCCGTACGCTTTGCCGTGTCAACGATCTCCTGCGTGGACTGGTCCAACACGCGGTGATCGTAGGCCTTGAGCTTGATGCGAATCTTTTCGTTTAGCATAACTTCCCGTTTGAGTCGTTCCGAGTCCCGCCCTCAGGCGGCAACTCGTCCCTATTCCACTATCTCCGACACCGTTCCTGCACCCACCGTGCGGCCGCCTTCGCGGATAGCGAAGCGGAGGCCCTTCTCCATGGCGATCGGTGCGATAAGCGTGATCTCCATCTGGATGTTGTCGCCCGGCATCACCATCTCGACACCTTCCGGCAGGTTCGCGACA
>JBGSXX010000024.1:0-38911 GCA_041751195.1 Pyrinomonadaceae bacterium
TGAGGGCAAGGCGATCAATTTTCATCCAACAGCGACGGAGGCCCAGAAAGCAGAGGTCAAGAATCGGGTGTCCGAGTCGCCCGTGGTGCACAGGGTTTACGAAAACGTCATACCAAGTGAAATCAACGATTTGGATGCTGATGATGTGCAGCAAAATACATCGAGGTTCTCAGTCCCGCCAACGTCAAAGGACAAAACGCAGTGGGTTCCTGCTGAGGTTAACGGCATTGCTTTAGGGAGATCGACGCATACCGATATTGTACGCCTTTGGGGAAAGCCAGATGAGGAAGTTGATTTAAATGGAGATCCAGTAGAGCCCGGAGGAAGGAGTGCGCACGCCGGAGTTGTTGAAAGAATTGGTTTATCGAAGTATAAGCATAGACGCTCAAACAGTTAATGCCGGAGTGCTTGTGGGCAGTGAATCACGGATAGTTAAAAGTATTTCGTTGTTCTTTAGAGACGAAATGACAAAAGACGCGGCGATCAGAAAATACGGTTCGGATTACTATGTAATAACCGCTCAAGACTCGATGTGTATTGAGAAATTACAAGAGCGGAATAAATTCGTGAATGCACTCGATTATCCGATTAAACTCGTTTATCCGCAAAAAGGAATGAATGTGCAGGTTAGGAAGGACGATACGGTCATGATGGTTACCTACACAGATAAATGCGAGTAGATATCAACAAGTCCCCCGATCGAACAATTAGGTCCGTTCGCGGACATCGTATGTGGATTCAGCCGTCCCTGCGGGACTATGTTCCGTGTACGCCCTACCCACCGATGAATCGGTGGGCTAAGGAAATTTGGTCCGCTTCGCGGACATCGGCTTTGGGGCGATAGGTTCTTGGCTCAAGTTTAGGACACGCTCCGGCCTATTTGTACGGGGGTGGGGAATCGCCGACTTGGGAGTCTTGGACGTCGGTGGTGAACTTTTTGTAGTTTGAGGAGCGGATGACCTGGTTGAAGTTTAGGCCGCGGACCAGGAGGACGCGAACGGAGAGGTCGATGTCGGCGCGTGAGGGGAGCCAGATCTCGTCGTTGACGCGTTGCTGGTCGAGGGTAAAGCTGGCGCCTTTGCGGAGCTTGGCGAGCAGGCCGCCGCCTACGTTAAAGCTATCGGCGAGATAGGCTTCGAGCCGAGCGACCTGTTTGTCCTGTTCGTCTATCCACATAACGCCCGCCGTTTTGCCAAAGAATTTCAGCACGCTCTCTGCGTTCTTGTAATCAAAATCAGGGTTGGGTTCGAAATCGAAGACGATGACATCGCGGCCGCGAAAGCGTTCGCGTCGCGGGTTTACGAGCCGTGAGGCACGCATAACTTCGGCAATGGAGACGCGGCTGCCGTCGTCAGATGACGGGCGGCCCTGCGCCTCGCGAGCCTCTTTGCGGGCGATGTCGCGTTCGATGTTTTCGATCTGCTTTTCGACGTCGCGATCCTCTGCTGCCTGTTCGCGCTCGGTCAGCGGCCTGCCGTTGCGTGCGACCATGCGGCGAATGCGGTTGCCCTTGTGGAAGGCGAGGTCAAAGGTTTCAGAGCCGGTTTCGCGAAGGATGCCGTTCTTTTGCAGCTCGCGTTTGATGATGGTCTGGGTAAAGGAATATGTGTCAAGAATGGTCTCGACGCGGTCTTCGTTCTCCTGCACCTCACGGAGCAGGGCGGTGATGTCGGGCAGCGGCTCGCCGGATGCAGGCGGAAAATCGAACGCAGTGCGGGCGATCTGCGGATTTACGTGAACGGTGTCGAGCGTGATCGTTAGCGTTTCGTTGCCATCGGCGACGGTTATTTTGTGCGGGAACTTGGCTGCACCGCTGGCGCGGTAGTCGGCGTAGTCGATGGTCTTCAACTCGTCGCCGGACCGACGCTCCTCTCGGACGAGGAGGTTAGTTTCGGCGTCGAAAAAAAGGCGGACCGGAGCGGACGTGGCGGTGGTGTAGATCACAACATTCGCGGGGCGTTCGTTGATGTTGACGCGGCCGCCGGCGGTGATGCGGGCGCGTTCGGCTTTGCGTTCGAGCCACATGCGGCTGCGGAAAAGAGCTTCCGATTGAAAGTCTGATCCTTCATCGCCTGTGAGCGTGCGGAGTCCGTCACGTGAATCGCGTGACCATGCGGAGCGGCCGTTGTACGCGGATTCGTATTCGAAGCCCTCTAAAGAATAGGCGATGCGATAGAGGCCGGGACGTGAGGCTTCGTCGGTGAAAGTGCCGGTGAGCCCGTCGTTCTCACGTACGATCGTACCCGTGCGGCGGACGGACTGCACCGCTCGCAATGCTTTAGCGCCGCCGAACGCTTTTTCGGCGTTGCTGAGGATCTTTGAGGGAGATTGTGCTGCTGCCGCGGAAGAAAAGGCGGCACAGACGAGTGCGACGAATACAAAGCGTGTTAACAGATCAGATCTCATTGGCATCCCGTGTGGTCGCGGGCATTAGATAGAGCCCGAGCAAATAAAACATTATTGCGAAAAACTGCAGATAGCCGGTCGCGGCGCCGAATTGCGGGAGGTCGAGCAGCCATGTGAACGTCTGCTGTGCGGGGTTCTCGATCATCGCACGGAGCCAGCTCTGCCCGGCGGGAGCGGTCAGGTTTGCGAGCACGAGGTATTTCGCGACGAAGGCGAAGCCGAACAGAGCACCGAGGCTGCGGAGAAGTTTGACCGGGCCGAGATCGGCGAAAAGGTTATTCCACAGCGTCCAGAAAAAGCAGAACGCGACGACCCAGAAGGGCAAGCCCTGTTCGGGCAGCAACGAGTTAAAAAGCTGTGTGCTGGCGGCGAAAAGTGCGAGCAAGATCGCACCGTTGGCAATGTTCTTTGTGGCCGGAAGGCTCTCGTCGATCCAGCCCTTGAGGTCGATCATTCCGCCGCGGAAAAATAGCGCGAGCAGGATAGAGGCGAAGATCAGGCAGAGCAACGCGGGCTTTAGGAAAATGAGTGAACCATCAAGCCCGCTGATGCGAAGCCCGCCAAGCAGCGTAACTGTGAGAAAGATGACGGGCAAAAGGATGTAACGTACGTAGTGCCGCTGATGCGACGCGGCCGTAGACGCGGGGCGCGAGGTGACGACCGTGACGATCTCGCGGTCATCGCCTTCGATCAGGTCACCGGTCACGTCGGGCACATCGCCGGTGACGATGATCTCGTCTTCGATCTCAGTAGTGCGTATGGGCATCGTTACCTATTTGCGTTCGCGAAACACTCGGAGCGGGTTAAAGTCCGAGATCGTCACGCGAAGGCCTTCTTGCAGTTCGTTGCGAAGTTCCGCGGGTGTGCGAAGCTTCAGGTCGTCGTCCGACGCGCGGAAGTCAGGGTTGAGCATCGTTACACGTTCGAGCGTCCGGAGGCTTTCCCGGAACAGCTCGTCATCGTTGGTGAGGCGGCCCCAGCCCTGCCGATAGTAGCTGTAGGCGATATAGAACTGCGTTGCAGCGTCGCGTGATTCGGGATCGGCACGTTGAAAGCTGTCACGTGCGGCGATGAAATTGTCCTGACGAAATGCGTTAAGCCCTTCCTGAAACTTGGCCTGGTCGATCTCGTATCGGCCAATGATGACCTGACCTTTAGTCGTTACATTCTCGAACGTCTGCGCCGCCTTGTGCGATATCTCTTCGATCGAGCGCGGTTCGGCTGCGTAAAGGAAGACGATAAACGAGCCGAACAGAACCGTGACGGCAATGCCCAGAATGTGGATATACTTTTCTTTCACTGCTATAATGTGGCAACTTACAAAGGCACAGACCAACTAAGACTACACCCTTGGATTCAATTATATATGAAGACTACTGCACGTGTTCTTTTCCTTGCACTGTTTACGGGAATGTTCAGTTTCGCCGCGTCTGCACAGGCGCCCGTTGCGGACCTCGTGGTTACGAACGCCGTTGTGCGTTCGATGGAGCCCAATGCGGCTGTCGCGCAGTCGATAGCGGTCATCGGCAATAAGATCGCCCTTGTCGGCACGAATGCGCAGACAAAGCCGTTGATCGGCCCGCGGACGCGCGTGATCGACGCGGGCGGAAAGCTGGTGATACCGGGCTTTAACGATTCGCATGTTCACTTTTTGGAGACGGGTCAACAGCTTTCGGCGGTCGATCTGCGCGATGCACCGACACCGGAGGAGTTTACCCGGCGGATCGGCGAGTTCGCGAAGAAGCTGCCGAAAGGGCGATGGATCTTGGGAGGAAAATGGGACCACGAGAACTGGACGCCGAACAACCTGCCGACCGCGGCGATGATCGACGCGGTAACGCCGGACAATCCCGTGTTCATCGACCGGCTGGATGGGCATATGGCGCTGGCAAACTCGCTTGCGATGCGGATGGCGAAGGTGACGCGAGATACGCCGGAATTGGACGGCGGCGAGATAGTGCGGGATGCTGCAGGGAACCCGGCCGGAGTGTTCAGGGATGCGGCGATGTCGTATATCAACAAGGTTATTCCGAGCCCGTCTTGGGATGAACGGATCGACGCCGCGAAGGCTGCGACCGAACATGCCGCGAGTCTTGGGGTGACGAGTATTCAGGACATGTCGGCGGGAACCGACGTCGGCGTTTACCAAGAACTGCTGCGTCGCGGCGAGTTGAAAACGCGCGTTTACGGGTGCACACCGCTCAGCGATCATTCGCGGTGGGAGCGTACGGGCGTGCGATATGCGTTCGGCAGCCCGATGCTTCGAGTCGGATGTTTGAAGGGCTATTCGGACGGCAGCCTTGGTTCGACGACGGCTTGGTTCTTTCAGGCTTATCTTGATGCACCGAATTCGGTCGGCTTAGCATCGGATGAGATGCCGAAGATGTCTGAGATGGTTTTGAACGCGGACAGGGCCGGGCTGCAGATCAACGTTCATGCGATCGGCGACCGGGCGAACGCGGAGGTGCTGGATATCTTTGCGAAGACTTCTCAAGCTAACGGCGATCGCGACCGACGTTTCCGGATCGAACACGCGCAGCATCTGCGGCAAGAGGATATCAAGAGATTTGGTTCGCAGAAGGTCGTGGCGTCGATGCAGCCCTTTCACGTGATTGACGACGGTCGGTGGGCATGGAAGCGGCTTGACGAGCCGAGGATCGCGGGCACATATGCGTTCAGGACGCTGTTGGACACGGGCGGCGTTTTGGCATTCGGATCAGACTCGCCGGTTGCTCCGCTGAATCCGCTGCTCGGCGTTTATGGTTCGGTGACGCGTCGGACGCTGGATGACAAGAATCCGAACGGCTGGGTGCCGGCACAGAAGATCTCGGTAGAAGAAACGATTAGGGCATACACTTGGGGATCGGCTTATTCGGAGTTTCAGGACGATGTGAAGGGTACGTTAGCGGTAGGGAAGCTGGCGGATTTTGTGATCCTGTCCGACGACATCTTTACAATCGATCCGAATCGCATTCGCGATGTCACAGTGGTGAAAACTATCGTTGATGGACGTGTAGTATACGAAGCCAAATGAACTTTCGGTTAGGAATAGCAACAATTCTGTTGTTGGTTTGGACGGCCGCGGCTCAACAAAGCGCGGCCGATCTTATTGTTGTGAACGCCAACATCAGGACGATGGACTCCGCCAAGCCGCGAGCGGAAGCGATGGCAGTGAGCAACGGCATGATCGTCGCGGTTGGGAGCAATGATGAAGTTCGGAAGCTGGCAAGCAAGGACGCACGCGTGATCGATGCGGAGGGCCGCCTGGTGATCCCCGGTTTCAACGATTCGCACGTGCACTTTATGGCGATCGGGAATACGTTCTCGTCGATGGACCTAAGGGCGGCAACAGGGCCGCAGGCGATGATAGATCGGATCCAGAGCAACGTTCGCTTCCTGCCGAAGGGTCGCTGGGTACTAGGTGGCGGGTGGGACCAGTCGAAGTGGGATGGCGCGGCACTGCCGACTCGGGCGGAGATTGATCGCCTATCGCCCGATCATCCGGTGTTCTTGTATAACGTTGATCCAAACACGGCCTTCGCCAATGGGTTGGCATTGCAGAAGGCGGGAATCACAAAGGCAACGCGCGATCCGGAGGGCGGCGAGATCGTACGCGATGACAATGGCGAGCCGTCGGGGGTGTTGAAGGGCCGGGCGGTGGCGCTTGTCGCTCGGCTGGTGCCGCCTGATCATTCGCGGCGATGGTCTGAGGTGGCGGAGACCGCGTCAAATTATGCAGCGTCGCTCGGTGTGACAAGCGTGATGGACACGCACGGCGATGATATGGCGGCGGTCTATCGGCAGATGCAGAGCGAAGGGAAGCTGAAAACCCGTGTTTACGATTGCTTGCAGCTTTCCGAATGGGCAAAGACGAAGCACAAGCCGCCGGCGAATACGAACGGGCTGCTGCGTACGGGATGTCTCAAAAGTTTTAGCGACGGCAGCGAGGAGTGGACCGCGACGCTTTTGGCGGACGCGGTCGCCGCCGACAAACTCGGCTGGCAGTTGACGATTCACGCGATTGGGGGCGTTTCGAACTCGGTTGTGCTGGATGTGTTTGAGAAGATCGCTAAGGAAGGCGGGCCGCGCGACCGGAGGTGGCAGATCGAACACGCGACGGGTGTGCGGGATGAGGACCTTGCACGCATCAAACAACTCGGTGTCGTCGCATCGATGCAGCCTTATTTATTCGGCGGGGTTTTTGGTGCGGACGCAGTCTATTACCGAAGGATGTTTGAGAACGCCGCGGCGGTGGCATTTGGTTCGGATGCGCCGATGACCGAGTTTAACCCGTTGCTCGGCCTTTACGCCGCGGTGCTGGGGGGTATCGGCATAGGGGACAGGGGCGATCGTGGGCCAATCACCATCGCAGAAGCGGTCCGTGCGTACACGGCGGGGGCTGCGTACGGGGAATTCACAGATGGGGTCAAGGGAACTTTATCCGTGGGTAAATTCGCAGATTTTGTTATACTTTCAGATGATATTTTCGTAGCCGACATCGCCCGGATCCCCGAAGCGAACGTAGTAATGACCGTGGTCGCGGGTCGGGTGGTTTATTCGGCGAATGCAGATACAGATAACGACAAGCAATAAAGTAGGAGTTTATAAAATGAGAGTTTTTTACGTAATGTTATTGGTGAGCGTTTTCGCGGTCGCAGGATTTGCTCAGACGGAGTTGGCTGCCAGCAGTGACCGTAATGAGCAGAATGCGCCGGTCGATCTCAAGTCGGGGGAAACCATCACTCGGGGAGAAGCCCTTTCGAACAAGGCAACTAAGATCTCAGTTGAAAAGGGCCTCGAGAACCCCGCTGACTATAGCGAGGGTACATTTGCAGTCGAAGGCGTTATCGTTCGCTCGTGCCAAAAAGCCGGTTGCTGGATGGAGATGGCGGATAAGGTCGGCGGCAAGTCGGTGCGAGTCACCTTTGGCAGCCATGCGTTCTTTATTCCGCTGAATTCGGCGGGTATGAAGGTCAAAGCTGAGGGCCGTTTCGTAACGAAGACCCTCGCAAAAGATGTTGTCGATCACCTGATAAATGACGACGGTGCAGTATTTAAGGACCGCAACGACGATGGGACTGTAACGGAAGTGTCGTTCGATGCGACGGGCGTTGTGCTGACAAAAGAAGGCTAGAGTCTAAGAGACCGCCTCACTTGGTCCGTGATGAGAGGAGGAGCGTAGCAATGTTTTGGAAGGTCGTTCTTGTCCGTGGGGTGCTCGGAATTCTTCTGAGCTTGTTGGTCACAGGCGTTTCAGTTGCACTGCCTTTTGCGACAAACGGGCGGACAAGCTGGGAAGAAGCGGCACTAGGCATAGTTCCAGGCGTATTACTTCTCATCCTTACGTTTTTTGTATTTATCATCGGTTTGATCTTCGTGATCAAGAACCGCAAAAAAGCAACCTAATCAGTTCACGGCCAATCGAACAAGATTGGCCGTGACATCATGAAGCCTTTTAAGATCAGAGACATAGCTATTGATCCGCCGCTTATCCTTTCGCCGATGGCGGGGGTGACGGACTATACTTTTCGCCGGCTGGTGAAGCGTCGCGGCGGGGTGGGGCTTGTTGTGTCTGAATTCATATCGGTCGAGGGTTTGACGCGGGGCAATCCGAAATCGAAGCGTCAGATGTTTTTCGACGAAAGCGAGAGGCCGTTCGCTGTGCAGATCTTCGGGGGAAGGGCCGAGCGGATGGCGATGGGCGCCGAGATGGCCCAGGAGATCGGTGCCGACATACTAGATGTGAACTGCGGCTGCCCGGCCCCAAAGGTCGTGAAGAACGGCGGAGGGTCAGGGCTGCTGCGGGAGCCTGGGCGGCTGGAAGAGATCTTGAAAGCCATCAAAAAAGCGATCACGATCCCGCTTACGCTGAAACTGAGAACAGGTTTTTCTGACGCGGCCATCAATGTAGTTGATGTCGCGAAGATGGCAGAGCAGTGCGGCGTTGAGCATATTCAGGTACACGGCCGTACCCGCGAGCAGGGATATAAGGGCTTGGCGAACTGGGACCTGATTAAGGCGGTAAAGGACGCAGTGAGCGTTCCGGTGTCGGGCAACGGCGATATTACTTCGCTTGAATACGGAATGCGGCGATGGCGCGAAACGGGCGTCGACGGCGTTCTGATCGGCCGGGGAGCGATGCAGAACCCCTGGATATTTCGGCAGTTTGCAGATGTGCTTGCGGGCCGTGAACCATATCAACCGGACCTCGCTGAAAAAAAGGCGGTGCTGCTCGAGTTTTTTGAGCTGTGTCTCGAAGAAATGCCGGAACTAGTCGCTCTCGGCAAGATGAAACAACTCGCCGGGCAGTTCACAAAGGGACTAGTAGGCGGAGCTCAGTTTCGGCAAACGCTTTATCACTCGCACTCAGCGGCGGAGATCCTCGATAACATTTCTATTTACTTCAGAACTCTCGCCGAACGAAACGATTTCGGCGACGGGATGATCGAAGCCGATCGGACAGATAGTGATATTATGTCCTGCGACGCTTTTGCCCAAACCGGGCCGGACACAAATGCTGTCTCGGCTTCGGTCGTCAGATAACGGAGAAATCAATATGCGCATTTTGATGGCCGCGGCCATAATTTCGATCGTGGGCTTGACCGCGTTCGGACAGAACCAGAGTGTCGAAGAGATCGTGGAGAAACACTTGAATGCTATCGGGGGGCACGAACTGCGTGCGAGCAGGACGAACCAGATCGCGGTCGGGATGAACTCTTTTGAGTCAAAGCTCCCCGCCCGCCGAACCGAAGGGCGGTCGGTTATCGCAAGTGACGCGGGCAATCATATGTTCGCTTCGACCGGTAATTCGCAGGAGTATCCCTTCGAAAAGATCGGTCATTTCGGCGGCAAGATAGATATGCCGTGGGTCACGGCCGGCACGCGTTCGCCGCTCGGGGCATCTATCAAGGATCATGAAAAGATCTTGACGGATGGGCTTCTGACAGGGACAATGTCGATGCAGTGGACCATTTCTAATCTGGAGAAAACAAAGGGCCGCGTGCGAGCCTCGGGTACGAAAACAGCAAACGGTCGTCGTGCGTATGTCGTCGAGTACTACCCCAGAGGCGTTTCGAGTGATGAATTTTCCATCAAGCTGTTTTTCGATGCGGAGAGCTTTCATCATCTTCGCACTGAATATTTTCGTATGATCCCGGCCAAGCCGCAGGCTTTCGGCGTACTAGGAGTACAGGGTGGCGTTAAGATGGGCCCCAATGAGTCCTTCGGCAATTTCAAAATGGCCGGCGGCATCATTCTGCCACACAGCTACAAACTCGACTATATAACGGACAGCAACAGTGGTACGGCGGAATATCACTGGACTATCGATATCACCCAGTACATGTTCAACCAAAAACTTGCCGAAGACTTTTTCAAATTCTAATGATAAGGATGAACCACTATTTAGTTCTGGCGTTGCTCCTAGTGTGTGGTGTTACCGCGGCGGCTCAAGCTCCCTCAAAATCAGCACCGGTAGCATCAAATGGTGCACAAGCGACCCCTGCGTACGCGGAGATCCTGCTTAAAAGCACGGCTGTCGAGGCTGAGCTTGAGGGTGTTTTGCTGGATTATACCGAGGACTTTCCGCGGGTCAAGGAGCTAAAATATGAGCACGGCCTGCTCGAGAAAGAGAAGGGGCGGATGAAGGCGATGAAACCGGATCAGGTGCCGAAACTTTCGCTCGCACTGGGAAAGCTGATCATTCAGCGTATCGAGCTTGAAACGGATCTGTGGAAGCTGCGAGAGAACTATCGCGAGGAGCATCCCGATGTGCGCCGAGCAAAGCGGAAACTTGAAATATTCGAAAAAGCGATAGCGGAGATCCTTAGTTAGGTCGGCACGTTACCCGTGTCCGAAATCACCATATAAAGAGTGCCTGATTCGCTGCGGGAAACTTGCTTAGCGGAGGACACCTTTTCTATTTTGACCGTTCGCACTGTCTCACCCTTTCTGATGTCAAGTTCGTCGCCAACGCTTACATCCTTTGACGATTTCGCCGGCATCCCGTTGACGAATATTAAGCCTGCATCGCAAAGTTGTTGCGCAATGCTTCGGCGGGGAGCGAGGCGGCTTAGTTTTAGAAATACGTCGAGTCTCACAGAAGAATAAAGAGCCGGACGAACCTAGGCACGACCGGCTCTTGGATGATGATTATCGATTATTCCGAACCGGGCTTGCGTTCCTCAGCAAAGAGGATCGGAGCAACTAGCGGTCGATAGCCGTCGTTGATCTTGATGTACGCATCCTGGCGAAGGCCTGACATGAACTTCTTTTGGACCTCGGCGGATTTTTCTCGCACAATGGCGAGACGAACCTGGTTGTCATCAAAATGCGACTCGGCACTCGCAGCCTGACGGTCCACTATATGCAAGATGCTGATGCCGACGTTGTCGACCTCGATCGGCTCGCTGACATCACCTTTCTTGAGAGTCTTAATCGACTCGCCATATCGGGGGTCGAGTTCCGGCACCGGAATCGGGTCGACCAGGCCCTTGCTCTGTTTAGCATCAGGACGGTCTGAGTTCTCGACAACCAGCGTTTCAAAGCTCGTGCCCTTTCGTGCCGCGGCGACCAGTTCCTTTGCTTTTGTACGAACGGCCTCTTCGTCGCGTCCCGCAAAACTGAGGAACAACTCAGCCAGCGTTACCGTCTCCGGCTTCGTAAATTTAGCCTTGTTGGCTTCGTAGTAGGTCTTCACTTCCGAAGGCGGGGTATCCCAGTATATTTTCGCCTGCACCTCGCGCTGATATACCATGTCGCGGGTAATTTGGTTGCGCCACATCTCTCTGATCTCTTGCGGATTAACGCCCGTGCGCTCCATTTCCTGATACAACGCCTCAAGGGTGGTCAGGTTGTAATCGCTCATGACCTTGCGAAAACGGGTGTTTATCTCGGCTTCGACCTCACGCTCCACGCCCAGTTCCTTAGCACGCTGAAGAACGAGTTCTTCGTTGATCAGGTTCGAGATAAGCTCGCCTTTTTTCTCTTCCAGCTCGCGTTCTGCCGCGGCGCGGTCTTTTCCTTGTTCAACCTGTGCATCAATGAGCAACTTCATTTCGCGGCGGATCCGCGAAAGAGTGATTACGCCGTCATTTACCTGCGCGACGACCTCATCAACGACGCGCTCCTCGGTTTCCTGGGCAAATCCCGCGGTGCCGAAAACAGCGATAGCCGCAATTAGAAAAAGCAGTCTTGTTGTACGAATCATAAATAGCTCCAAAATTATCAGTTGAGCGTGGCCAATGTGGGTTACAAACGTGTTTGATGCACCAAAGTTATAATGGGTTTCATTATATAACGATTGCCGTTAAATCGATATTCGCTAGCCCTTTATCGCCTCAAGGGTTTGAATCGCCGAGTTTATCGGGTTTCCGCCGGTCGCAGGAAGCCTCAGTATGCCCGAAGGCGAAAACGTGATACCCGTCTCTTCGTTTACCATTGCCATCAATCGTTCGGGATCCACTCGGGGATTTTCACTTAACTTGATCGCGAGTCCCGCCTGTGACTGATCGATCGAAACAATTCTCATCGATTCAGAGATGCGGCGAAGGCGTCCGTACATAAGTAGGTTGTCGACAGAGTCGGGTATCTTGCCGTAGCGGTCCTCGATCTCGGTGCGTATCGCGACGAGTTCTGTTTCGTTGGCGGCAGAAGAAATGCGTTTGTAGGTTCGCAGCCGTTGGCCCGCCTCATTGATGTAATCTTTGGGAATCGAAACATCGATGCCAAGATTTATCGCGACGCTCGTTTCGTCCTCGATCTCTTCCCCGCGCATTTCCGCTATCGTGCGTTCGAGCATCTTCGTGTAGAGGTCGAAGCCGAGTGCGTCGAGATGGCCGGATTGCTGACCACCAAGGATGTTGCCGGCGCCGCGGAGTTCGAGGTCGAGGGCGGCGATGCGGAATCCTGCACCGAGGTCTGAGAACTCGCGGATCGCGCTAAGCCGGCGCCGGGCGATAGGTGTCAGCTCAAGCTCACTTGGGATCAGAAGATACGCATATGCCCGCCGGTTCGAGCGGCCAACACGGCCCCGAAGCTGATAAAGCTGTGAGAGGCCGTAGTTGTCCGCACGGTTGATGATTATCGTGTTGGCACGGGGGATGTCGATGCCGTTCTCGATAATGGTCGTCGCGACAAGGACGTCATATTTGTAATCGATGAAATCGAGCATTACCTGCTCCATTTCTTTTTCGTTCATCTGGCCATGGCCGATGGCGACGCGTGCGTTGGGGACGATCTTTTGGATCAGAGCAGCAATGGCCTCAATCGTTTCTACGCGGTTATGTAAGAAAAAGACCTGCCCGTTGCGTGCCATCTCGAGGTCGATCGCCGAGCGGATGACGTTCTCTGAGAACTGCACGACTTGGGTGTTGATCGCGAGGCGGTCGCGGGGCGGCGTTTCGATGACGGACATATCACGCATTCCGAGCAGCGACATATTGAGCGTGCGCGGGATGGGAGTCGCTGAAAGCGTAAGAACATCGACCTTTTTCTTAAGCTGTTTGAGCTTTTCTTTATGAGCGACGCCAAAACGTTGCTCTTCATCAACGACGACGAGACCGAGTTTCGGCATTTTCACATCGTTTGAAAGAACGCGGTGGGTGCCTATGACAATGTCGACGTCCCCTTTTTCAGCGGAGGCGACCACGCCTTTTTGCTCTTTTGATGAGCGAAAGCGTGAAAGCAGTTCGATTGTGACCGGAAAGGCGGCGAAGCGCTTTCGGAACGATTCGAAATGCTGATAGGCGAGGATCGTTGTCGGCGTAAGGATAGCCGCCTGTTTCCCGTCCATTACTGCTTTGAATGCAGCACGCATTGCCACCTCAGTCTTGCCATACCCGACATCGCCGATGATCAGCCGATCCATAGGACGGGCGGTTTCCATATCAGCCTTAACATCGTCGATGGCCTTGCCCTGATCGACCGTTAGGTCATAGGGGAATGCGTCTTCGAATTCGTGCTGCCACGGCGCGTCGGGGGAAAAGGCGTAGCCCTGCACCAGCCGCCGTTCGGCGTAAAGCTTTAACAGCTCATCGGCCATATCGCGCATCGCGCGTTTGGCCTTCGCTTTGGTCTTTTGCCATCCAATGCCGCCGAGGCGGTCGATCGTTGGCGATGTTGCCTCACCGGATGAGTAACGTGAGACGAGGTCCATTCGTTCGACCGGCACGAACAGCTTTGCCTCATCGGCGTATACGAGCTGCATAAACTCGCGTTCCGCACCCTGCGACGAGATCGTCTTGAGGCCCTCGAACCGGCCGATGCCGTGGTCCACATGAACCACGTAGTCGCCTTCTTTTAGGTCACGAAAGTCGGAGATGAATGCCCCTAGGCTGGGCTTCCGGCCGGGTGTTCTCGTTTCGGTAGACCGCGGAGCGTCGCCGGTTTCGCCAAAGATATCGCTTTCGGTAAATACGGTTAGCCCATATTCCGGAAGCTCGAATCCGCTCGAAAGCGTCCCGATGACGATCGAGCCCGCTTCGGCCGTCACTTCGTAATCACGCAGGATCTCTTCGATCCGTTCGGCCATGCCTTTGGTCTGCATCGCGAAAATACCATCGCCGGAACGGTTCTTGGCAAACTGAGCGAACTCGGAGATATTGCCGTAGAATTTGCGGTTAGGACGCGAAAGGATCTCTACATTAGGCGGCTTCTCGGCAGTGGGGAACAGGAACAGGGGAGATCCGGACGGCGTGCTGCTATCACTTAAAGCGAATTCTTCGTCGGTCGTGGCGGCGGTCATGCCGAGAGTGCGAAGCTCAATACGCGAAGCACCTGCGAGGTGTTCGCGAAGTTCTTCACGGGTCTGAAATAGCTTGGAAGGTTCGAGCCCCATGTCACCGGATTCGAGAAGGGCTCGGTAGTGCAGGTCGGTATCGTCGTAAAACTTCTTCAGGCCCGACTCGATGACTGGCGGCTCATCGATGACAAAGACGACCTCACTCAGAAAATCGAACACGGTCCCGTTTAGCGGGCGTGTAAGCGGAAGCAGGAACTCCCAGCCCGAGAATGACTCGCCTTGACCGGCAAAATCCGTTCTATCCTTTAGCGTGCGTGAATAACGCTCATCGGCGAATTCGCGTTCGGCAGCAGCGGCCCACTCTTTGAAATGCTCAGGCCGGACGGCAAACTCGCGCATGGGTGCGATCTCAAAGGATTTGACGTGTCCGGTCGAAAGCTGTGTGGCGGGGTCAAATTCCCGCATCGAATCGACCGTTTCTCCAAAAAACTCCAGCCGGCAGGGAAGCTTGCATTGTGGCGACCAAACGTCGAGAATGCCGCCTCGGACCGAGAACTGGCCGACGTTAAAGATCGGATCTTCGCGGACATAGCCGGACGATTCGAGCACCTCGATAAGCAGCTCCGGCGACATATCTTCGTCGAGTTTTAGGAACAAGCCGAGCGATGTGATCTCTGCGGGGGTGATCATGCGCGAGATGAGGGCGCGCGGCGGCAATAGAACGAAGTCGGGTTTGCTGTGGACCAGCTGCCATAGTGCCAGTGCCCGACGCTCCAGCGTTTCCGCGTGGGGCGACACGCCGGAGTAAACATCCGTTTCAAAGGATGGCAGTTCTACGATCGTGGGGGCCGAATCGGAAAAGCCGCCAAAAAACGCTAGGTCATCTTGCCACGAATCGGCGGATGTATTTGAGTCAGTGATGATGACGAAACGACGCCCCGTTGCCGCACGCAGCTGTTCGAGCGCATACGCTTTTGACACCGTCGAGGTCAGCCCCGAAAGCGCGATAACCCGACGGCCGCTCTTCACCTCGGCAGCGAGTTCACCGACTGCGTTGATCTCTTTGCGAACACCCAACATAAACGCACCTATCCGCAAAGATCGCCATCCGCAGGGAGGTGCGGACGGCGTTCGTTTGCGTAAAGATCAATGATGCCACACCCGAGTGGCTATGCGAAATCGACGACGGGATCAATCGACGTCCGCGGACTTCATCCGTTCGGTGGTAATATTGCCCGAACGAATGTGAAGGTCCCGCTGCGGATATGGAATCTCAATATTGTGCTCACGAAATTTTCGCAAGATCGCGAAATTGAGATTGCTCTGAAACAGTCCGGGTTTGTGTAGCCGGACGCGGCTCCAGGCTCGAAGCTCGAAAAAGAGCGAGCTGTCCTCAAATTTGAGAAACCGAACTGACGGTGCCGGGTCGCTTACGACATCTTCATTGTCAGTCGCAGCTTCGATCAAGAGCCTCGACACCAGGTCGACGTCCGAGTTGTACGATACGCCGATTGGGACCCGAAACCTAACGATATCGGTCTCAAAACTCCAGTTGATAACGTTTTCTGAGATGAATTTGCTGTTCGGGACGATGATGGCGATGTTGTCGTTCGTTCTAACGCTCGTGCTGCGGGCTCCGATCGCCAGTACGCGGCCATGGACTTCGCCCACCTCGATGCGGTCACCGACCTTGATAGGTCGTTCGAACATTATGATCAGCCCGCTGATAAAATTGTTCGCGATATTTTGCAGGCCAAATCCGATGCCGATACCGACAGCACCCGCCAAAACATTTAGTGTCGTAAGGTCAATCCCGACGGTCTGCAAGATAACCAGAAAGCCGACAAAAAGGATAATATATCGGGTGATCGTCCCGATCGCTTGCTGGGCCCCTTGGTCGAGTTTGGTTCGCTGAAGCAGCTTACCGATGAGCAGATTTCGCATCTTTGACGACACGTAGATCAGCAGAACGCCGAATATCGTCAGATAAATCAGCGTCAGCGGAGTGATCGTCGCATTGCCCAGACTGAAGAGCGAATAGTTCAAGATGTCAGTTGCGGGCCTGATCGTCTCTTGCACTGCCGTGCTCATATTTGATTGGTGTGATTGCAGCGTAACTCCAATTTTAACAGGTTTTACCAAAATCGCCGAAGGGGAGCGATTTGAGCGAGTCGTGGAACTGGTTTGTGGGACCGCGCACGCATTACGCAGCAGGTTGCGAGCCCATTGCTTCGTTTCTGTGCGATAGTTTGATTTAATCGAAGATTCACAACCGAAACAAGATGAATATGCAGATCCCCGAATTTGACGAAATAATCGAACCGAATGATCAGACCGAAGCCCGTCGAGAGCATCTCGAAAAACTTCGCGGTTTGGTCGGTAATACCTATCCAAACAAGTTCGTGCGATCGCGTCTGTCCGGCAGCGAGGACACAATAACGAGTCTCACCGAACACCCCACGATTGCAGAGATCGCGACGGAAATGTCGGGGATAGTCGCGGCCCTCGGAGAGGGTGAACGCCCGCCTGCGGAAGCGAAGGAACAGTTAAATGAGAAGCTTCGCAGTCTGGGGAATGTACGGATCGCGGGGCGGTTGGCTGTGCCGCCGCGGGTGATGGGCAAGGCGGCGTTCGTGCATATGTCAGACGGGATATCTCGGCTGCAGATATACGTGCGTAAACAGGACGCGGTTGCGATCAGCAACGACACGGGTGAGGCACTGGCTCACGAGGGTGCTGCGTGGGAGGTGTTTAACCTGCTCGACCACGGGGATTTTTTGGGTGTTGAGGGCTATCTTTTTATTACGAATACCGGTGAGCTTTCCGTCCATGTGGAGAAGCTGCAGTTTTTGGCAAAGGCAATGCTGCCGATGCCGGACAAGATGCACGGCATTGCGGACCCAGAGATCCGCCAGCGGCAGCGTTACGCGGACCTGATCGCCTCGAGTTTGCAGATCGAACACGACGGCCTGACGACACGCGAAGTCTTCGAACGCCGGGCAAAGCTCATCTCCTCGATCCGCCATTATCTCGAAGACCACAGCTACATAGAGGTCGAAACGCCGATGCTTACGCCAAAGGCGACAGGTGCCGCCGCCAAGCCGTTCGAGACGCACCACAACGCCCTCGACATTCCGCTGTATGCACGGATCGCACCCGAGCTGTACCTGAAACGGCTCGTCGTCGGCGGTTTCGAAAAGGTTTACGAACTCAACCGCAATTTCCGAAACGAGGGCATCTCGTTCAAGCACAATCCTGAGTTCACGATGCTCGAGTTCTACTGTGCCTATATGGACGTTGACGGGATGATGGACTTTTGCGAGGAGCTGCTGAGGGAGTCGGTGCAGAAGGCGACGGGCAGGTTGATATTGAGCTACGAGGGGAACGAGATCGATTTTGGGAGTTTTCGGCGTTTGACGATGAAGGAGGCAGTCGGTGACGAAGGATTGAAGGATGCAGAGTTGCTTCGAGCCTTCGAGGATCGGGTGGAGGCAACCCTGTTACAGCCGACGTTTATCGTAGATTTTCCGAAGTCTGTGTCTCCACTTTCAAAAGCATCGCCGGAAGATCCGCAAATCGCGGAGCGGTTTGAGCTGTTCATCAACGGTATGGAGGTCGCGAATGGCTTTTCGGAGTTGAACGACCCGAGGGAGCAGTATGACCGGTTTGTTGACCAGATGAGCGAGCGCGACCGCGGCGACGAGGAAGCGATGGTGATGGATGAGGATTATATCCGCGCGTTGAGCTACGGCATGCCGCCGGCGGCGGGTATCGGCATCGGGATAGACCGGTTGACGATGCTGATCACGAACAAGCATTCTATCCGCGACGTGATCCTCTTCCCGCACATGCGGCCGGAGCGGCGGGGGCACGAAGCTGACGAACAAGAAGGCGGAGAATGAGCGAGATATTATGAGAAAACCTATGTTGCATATGCTGCTGCTGACTGCCGTGGTTGTTTCGGGTTCCGCCATCCTCGGCACTGCTCAGAAGCGGGATATTGACACGCCGCTCCCCAAGCCGGAAAGGCGTAAACTTGTTGGGATGGGCGAGCCGGATCCCGACGTGAGATGGGAAGCGCAAAAGTACCTGACGGAATCGTTTTACCCGATCGGCTGGTCACGTGACGGAAAGCTCGCGTATCTGGTGGAACCGCCCGACGAGGCTTGCGGGTGCTATTTTGCCAAGTTCGTAATTCAGGACCTCAAGACAGACAAGATCATTTGGCAGGACCAATATACCGGTGAAATTGAGGTAAAGCCTGAAGAGGACCTGAACAGCTTTTGGCCGCAGAGACGGAAAATGTATTCGGCGAAACTTAGGGAACACGGGATAGAGCCGCACCGTGATTTTAAGTTGTTGGGACCAAGGATCAGTTTCGAAGGCGACGTCATCACCCCGCGGATCGATATCGACATCACAACGGACGGGGTGTTTGAAGTTGAGGGGAAAGTCACGGTGAACATGGACTCGAAGCGTCTTGGTACGAAGGTCATTCGGCAGGATGTGTACAAAAAGGAAGATGTGAATGGGTTCAGGAACGCTGAGATCGCGGGGGTTCTTCTCAGTCCCTTTGAGCCTCGGGCGGCGGTTATTATTGTCGAAGAATTGCGTGGATACGAAGGCCCACCGAATATTACGCGGGTAAAGATAGTTGGTTCGACCCTAAAGACAGGGTTCAAAAAGTGAATGTGCGGGCGTTATAAACTAAGTGCGAAGCATCGCGACGTGCAGAAGCATTTTGACATCCTCGATGCGGGGTTTGATTTTGAGCCGAGCGAGGAGATCTTTCCGGGCACAGACATATTCGCTGTGGACCGCGAACGGCACGCGGCGAAGATATTTTGGACGATCGAGGATTGCGATAATCGCGGCATAACCCGGAAGGTGATAAATGCGAAAAGCGAGACGATCTCATTCGTGCAGATGTTCAAGGACGCCTTCAAGCGCGGCCGCGTGCTCATACCGGCGACCGGGTTTTATGAGTGGAAGGACCTTCCGAATCGTGCGAAAGAGAAATACGTTTTTGAAATGGACGAACCGTTATTCGCATTTGCGGGCATTGCGCGTGATTGCGAGGTGAAAGGCGAGCGACGGAATTGCGGCGTCATCCTTACGACTGAGGCGAATGAGACCGTCCGACCGATCCATACCAAGAACCGGATGCCCGTGATCATCCATAAATATGATTACGAAAAGTGGCTGGACCCGGACACGTCGTTTGAAGAGCTGAAACGGATGATGCAGCCGATCGCGGCCGGTGAGATCGCGGCGAAACCGGTTGACCCCACGCCGCCGCAGCAGGGCGGGCTATTCGTTGACCATGACCTCGACGGGATCGATGGCTGAGGCTCGCCACGCGGGATATAGAGCACCGACGAGGCTGCCCGCAAGCGCGATGAGTATCGCGGTGAGCACCCACCCCAAAGAGAATTCAAACGGGATCTCGAACACCCACTCAATAACACGCGCAGAGACGAACGCCGTGACAATGCCGGCGATAATACCCAGCACGCCGATCATAAATGCCTCGCCTTCGATCGTTTTTATGATGAATAGTTTTGAGGCGCCGAGCGATTTGAGGATGCCGATCTCTTTGCGTCGTTCGGTTACCGTCGTGTACATCGAAAGCAGGACGAAGATCGTGCTGACAAATGCCCCTAGCCCGACGAGGATGTTGAGGAACGTTTTCAGGGAGGGAATACGCTCCTGTGCGTCGATCACGACATCGCGGGTAAGCGTGATCTTATTGCCCGGAAGCTCTCGATCGATGCGGGCGGCGACGTCATCGACTATGTGACCGGGCGCAACTTTCACAAGAATGTAACTCGCGTTTTTGGTTTCGAGCGCGTCCTGCATCGCTGCGAGCGACATCTTGATGCGTGCACCCGAGGGCGGTGAGAATACGCCGACGATCGTATAGGGTTGATTGCCGAAAAGTTCCAGCGTGTCGCCAACACTGACCTCTTCGTCACGCATATAACGGTCATCGATGATGACTTCGTTGAGCGCCTGTGGTGCCCGGCCCTCAAGCAACTGCATCTCGTTCATCTGCGCGAAAGGTTCCCAGTCGAGCCCGTCGAGTTGCTGAATTCCCCAGCGGCCTTTCGTGTTGGGCATCAGATAGCGGATGATCGGGACGGTCGATTCGACACCCTCGATCTGAGCGAGGCGTTCGACATATCCAATGTTAACGGCGGTGTTGGAGCTGGTCAGGTCGGTCGCGCCCGGACGCGTGAAGATGATCTCGGCTTTCCAATTGGCCGCGCGCCGAGCCATGTCGTTGGTCATGCCGGTCGCAAGGCCGGTGAAAAGGATGATAAGAACGACGCCGAGAGCCACGCCGACGATGCTGATCAATGTGCGGAGCGGGCGTACACGGAGATTTGCGGCGACGATGTCTATCATTTCTGGTTCAGCTTGGCGTAATCAAAATTGGCAGCGGCGTCATTGTCAGTGAAAAGCTCTCGTCGGCTCATAAAATCCTGGTACAACTCGTCGTAGGTCGCAAACAGTCGGTCGGTCGCGACCTCGCGAGTGTTTTCGAGTGCCGTTGCAACGGCGTTTTCGGTCTTGGTTTTTGCTTTAACGGGATGTTCGACAATATCGTAAATCGCCTCGGCAAATTGACTTCCAACAGGTTCGACGAGCCAGGCGTTGTCGTCGGTTGCATAAGAAAGAATGCCGCCAGAGCGGGGTGCGACCACGGGCACACCTGACGCCATCGCCTCAAGCGGTGCGATGCCGAAGGGCTCTTTCGGATTCGGGTGAATAAAGATGTCGGCGTTGGCATAGAGGTCGGCAAGTTCTTCTTTGTCGAGATGCCCGAGTTGCATTACTTTGCCGGGAAAGTGCTCGTCTGTCTGCTCGCGAAGCCAGTCGGCTTTCGGGCCGGCACCGGCGACTAACAGGCGATAGTCCCGGTCGGTCTGACGGCCCAGCTCGTTCATCACATCGACAAGCAGCTCGACATTTTTTTCAGGAGAGATGCGTCCGGCGTAAAGGATCATTACAGCGTCCGCAGGGATACCTGCCTTTTCGCGAAACATCTCCCGCTTTTCATCCGAACGGCGGTCGGGCCGGAAGATCGCCGCGTTGACACCACGCGGGCAGACGAACGTTCGTTCGCTGAGCGGTACTCGCGGCGCTTTGAAGAAGCGCCAAGTGCGGTTGAGGAAACCGTCGAACTTGAGCGATTCGGCAAACTCGCCGGCAGTATAGGTTGAATTTGCTATGTGGTAGTCGAAACTCGGCATCAGGAAATTGCCGACAACGCGGCTTGCCAGCCATTTGCCGAAGCTGCCCTTCGACATGAACGACGCGACGTTGTCGTCCATCCGCTCGCATGAAAAATGGACCATAACGGGCCGGCCGAGTTCTGCAAAATTTCCGCGAGAGATCATCGCACCCATCATACTTAGGGTGTACTTATCGCAAACTTCGACGAGATCCGGTTTTTCGGCGAGGAGTATCTCGCGGATCTTCGAATCGCCTTTCAGATATTGCCACGGTAAAAGAATGCGGTAACGTTTATCAAAAACGGGCGACTGTTTGGCAGTGACAAAATAGATGCGGGCAAATTCGTTGACGTCTTCGACAGAGTCGGTCTCGCCGGGCACGATCAGCCGTACGTGTCTTTGATGGCGCTCCGCGGCGTCCATCAGGTTGTTGTAAGACGTACTGATGCCGCCGGAGTGACGGTGATAGTAGTTAGTGATGTGGACGGATTTTATCGGCACAAAAAAAGCGTTCTCGGTTGTGAACCGGGACAGTCGCAAGCCCTGAGATTAGCAAATTACCAAGAAAATGCGAAAGTGAGCGAAGGCGGCCTTAAGGTTCGAATACTGAGGAGCGAGCAGGTTCGGGGAATGTGAGAGGCACATCTTTCGCGCGCACATTTTTTTTGTATGTTCGAAGGACACGGTAAAACTCGTAGGTTTTCTCAAAAATATGTTCCCACGAATGCTCTTCGGCAAATGCCCGAGCTTCGACACGCATTGGACCTATGGATGCAGGGTGGCGGAGCACTGCAGCGATCTTTTCGGCGATGTCCGCTTCGTCCTCGGCAATGAGGCCGCTCACGTTTTCTTCGATAAGAAATTTCGGCCCGCCGACCGTGAACGAAACAGCGGGCACCCCAGAGGACATCGCTTCCAGAACCACGTTAGCAAAGGCGTCTGTGAGCGACGGGAAGACAAAAAGGTCCATATTCGCGAAGGCACGAGTAAGCTCTTCCCCGTGGATCTCACCAGTAAATTCCCCCCGTCTAAGGTTCGATTCGAGCCACGAACGCTCGCTGCCGTCACCCACGATCAGGAAGCGATAGTTGGTCAGACCTTCTGCGATGAGATGCTTTTCGATGGATGCCAGCAGACGGACGTTCTTTTCCGGACGCAATCGGCCGACAAACCCCAGCACGACCTCGCTGTCATTTCGATCGCGCTTTCGCGGATGCAAGAATTCCGTATCAACCCCGCGGCGAAGTAAAAATGAAGGCCGTTTAGTAAGCTCTCTGATCTGGTCCACGAGTTCGGGATTGGGAGCTAATTGCATCTGAGCCGTGAAGTAAAGCTTCATGAGACCCTTCATCGTGATCGATTCGACTCCGCTGCCTATCCGCTCGCGTGTCTTTGCAGAGATCCACGGCAGGACGCTCTTCAGTCGCGTCGCGGCATATTCGTGAGCGTTCGTGTGCCATGTGGCGACGGCGGGAGTCCCCGAAAAGTGAGCCAGTGAAAATCCCATCTGGCTGACGTCATTCAGCCCGGTGACGTGAAGCGCGCAGGGGTCAAACTCGCGGACCGTACGCTTCATTAGCCCGTAATGTCTCCACATCAAAGGGTCGTAGCGTAGTGAACCGTCGAGCGGGATCGATAGTGGGCCACGTTTTATGTCGAGATAGCGAACGCTACCGTCATCGGCGATGCCGGTCTTATCGCCGGACCGAATGCAGAGAAACGGGTAGTTTTTTAGTTTCGCAAAATCAACGAGACGCCGAAGGAAATTAGCGGCGCCATTTAGCTCGTGAAATGTGTCAGCGAATAACGCGATCCGCGGTGTCTCATCCATCTCTAGTCAAAACCTATTGCTGAGCACGGGAATTGTAAATCTTCACCGCCGCTGCGTAGAGGAGGGTGAAAGCGAAAAGGACGACCCATGCACCGACGGCTGTTACCCAGCCCCACGACCATTTTCCGCGGAACACGCCGAAAACGAATCCGACACATAAACCGAACGAAACAAATATGCCCAGTGCATTCAACACCTTGCCGCTGCCCAGGTGGCGAACGATTTCACCCGGGAGAAAGGCAATGAATTCAACGATCAGCATCGGAATCTGTTTCAGGTCGGCGCCGAGCGATTTGGTCTCCTCACCCGCGCCTACAAGCAGCACGCCGTGTCGCATAACGAAGATGTTGAAGAACGCCGATAGCACCGAGAAGGCGACCGAGAACGCGAAGGCGCGGGTGCGGGCATTGTTCTGCGAAGGCGAGAAGACCGATGTCATCCAGTTTTCCTGAATGTAGTGCACGAAGTACTCAACTGTGTGACTGAAAGTGGGAAGCAGCAGTACGACGAGCAGCGTGGCGAACCACACGGGTGTCGCACGCCGGAACGATTGAACGATAGCACCGGACACGCCAGATGTGAACATCCGAAAGACGAACTCTGCCCCCACAGCGCTCATTGTAACGAACCAGCTTTCACGACTGGCTTTGTAAACTGTGAAATAGAACGATGCACGAAGAGCCGAACCAAGGAGTGCCGCTTTCCAGTTCCAGCGGGTGATCAGTTGAAGCGGATGGGAGGTCAAGCTACGCACAACGTCGCCGACGGTGATGACATCATCACGAACCTCTTCGACGTCTTCAGCGTCCGCAACGGACAGATGTATTTTCTCCGATTCGATCATCTAGCTTTATTTAGGATAGCGGATTCTTGCGCGCGGGCAATCCGGAGTGCTTCGAAATATGAGTTGTAAACGCTTTCAAAAACGGCATCCCAAGAGCGAGATTCCGCAAATTCCCGCGAGCGTTGTTTCATCAGGCCTAGCAGCGACGGTTCTTTAAAAAGCTTGATCACGTTCGCGGCAAACTCGTCCGGGCCGTGCGAAATAAAGCCGGTCTCGCCATGCCGGACAATGAACTTTGGCCCGCCCTTGTCAGTTACGATAGCCGGTACGCCGGACGCGTTTGCTTCCTGCACGACATTGCCGAACGTCTCGGTTTCCGACGGAAACAGAAAAATATCCATGTTGGCGTAAGCCTCTGCCAGTGCCTCGCCTGAGAGATATCCCGTAAAATCAGCGTTCTTGAGGCGCTTTTCCAGCCAACCACGTTCGCTGCCGTCGCCCACGATCAAAAACTCATAGCCAGTGATACCGGCCACGTCGAGAGCCTTCTGCACACCCGCGAGAACTCTCACATTCTTTTCCGATCGCAGCCTGCCGACGAATCCGAGCCGGATTATATTGTCGTCGACAGTCCGTTTTGCCGGATTGAAAAACTCAGAATCCACGCCGCGTACCATCAGCCGAGATTTTCGGCCGGTGTCTTTGCTCAGTACGTCGAGAAGCTCGTCATTCGGCGCGAGATTGAGCTTTGGCATTCGGTAATACTGCACTGCTCCCTTGAAGATCCACTTCTGAGCGAATCCCGCAATACTTCCGGGTACGCCTCCCGGCAAAAACGCAAGCTTCTTTTCTAGTCGGTTCGCCGCGAACTCGTGAAGGTTGGTGTGCCACGAACCCACCATCGGGATATTCATCCGATATGCGAGCCACGATCCGATGATACTGACGTCGTTGAGACCGGTTATGTGAATGAGGTCGGGTGCGAACGCCTTCAATTCTTTTCGGACCAGCGCCGCGTGACGATTGAACAACGGGTCATATTTGAGCTGCGTATCGAGGCTGATCGCGGCAGGTGATCGCTTAAGGATGATCTCTACGAAATATCCAGACCGTTCAACCCGAGTCGATTCGCCTGCCCGGACACACAGAAATGGAAGCTCACGGCTGCGGGCAAACTCGACAAGCTTTCGACTGGTAAGGGCAACCCCGTCAACCTCTTTGTATGAATCCGCAAAAAAAGCAATGCGAATTGTCTCTTGTGCCACAAATTACGATGCCGCCGAAGTTCGCGGCGGCTTTACTACCTAACTTTGCAAATGATTGAAACAGTCTCGGCTACGGAGCCTCTGGAACAGATCCAGGAGTGAGAGCCGGCGTCGTTTCGGCATCTTTATCTTGAATCTTGAACGTCTTCCGGTTGATCTCGGCCGGAACCCTGTCTTCCGCCTTCATAAACATCTTGAAAAATGGACGGAACGTTGGCTGCCCGACCACACCCAGCGTCCAAACCGCAGCACGGAGCCACGCAGGTCCCCCACGGTCCCAGTGAACTGAAACGGGTCGTACTCCATTACCGTCAAGCACGTCATAATGGATCCGGTCGAACCAGCGTTGACGCCCTTCGGGAAATTCCGGGTAATATTTCAAGATCTCTGAGAATGACTGAAGTTGGCGGGAATGAAGAGGTGCCTTGTATTCGGGCATCAACACGACTTCAGTATGCTTATCCACGCGAACTTCCTCGGCAAATTCACCGAAAGACTTTGCGTTCGTTAGATTGATCACCGTGTTCGGCTGGCAGCCGTGGCGATCGCCTCCGGTCACGAGAGGAATATCCCATGCTTCAGCCAGCTCGATGACAGCCTTGTTCTCAGACCAAGCACGATAGCCGTTCACTTCAAAAGCGTGTATCCATCGCCCATGGTCCTGAAGAAAGTTGCTCAGAAGTTCGCGGTGACGCACTTTGCCGACAAGTTCGATATCCCAGAGCGGATGATTGAGAACGATAAGCAGTCCGGGGATCTCGGTCAGCATCTGGAAAAGCTCATCCAGACGGCCCGGCTTGCGGGACTCTTCGACAAACGTAAACTCAAGCAGCTTTTCCGTTACCGACTCAGGATCGTCTTTAGGGATGTTATGGATGCCGACATGAAAGAATCCGAAGGAATACGGAACTGTCCATTCCATCGAGATCGGAGCGGCTTCGTTGGCTACCTCACCTGCTATCGCAAGATTTGCATCAATGCGGTCATGATCGGTCAGCGACACGATCGCGTCGAGCCCGGCTTCGTTGATCTGCTCGGTCTCGATATCGAAAACCTGCTTCTCTGACATTGGCGGCAGCCAGAACGCATCGCTAAAATCGATCTTCTTGCCGGTTCGCGCGAGATATTTGACCTGCTCACGCTTCCAAAAGAACGAAATAACGGGAAGCTTGTTCGCGTAGTGCGGAACGAAGTCCAACATCTCTTTCGAATGCTGCGTATGACAATGCAGCGAGACGCCGGTTTTGGCTTTCCCTTTTAATTCCTTTACGTTTTTAGGAAGGTGTAATGTGGTCTGTTTCAGCGGCATTGCGTCTTTGCGATCAGCCTTACCAAACGTTATAAGCTAACAAACTTGGCTGCACTTGTAAATATAACAGATGAAACGCGCCCGTCCATTGATGCCATTCTTTTTCGCATAGTTCTCGCCTCGAAAAAAAAAATAGTCACAAACCTTCAAATTGCGGTGTTTATTATCTAGACACGGGGATATTTCATCAATTAATTCGGAGAATCTATATGAGTTGGCTTTATTCATTGATCATTACAAGCGTTCTACTTTCCTCTGGTGGGACAGATCTCGCGGAACCTTCGGCCGCATTTTACGAGACGCTGCCGGCGTTGGAGATCGAGCAAAAGGACGAGATCGAAAAGATCGAGCAGAGTTACCCGCTCAATCCCGATGGACGCGTGCGCGTTTCAAACGTGAACGGTTCGATAGTGATAGAAGCATGGGACCGCAGCGAGGTCCGGCTCGAGGCAACTAAGATCGCCAGTTCGAAAGAGCTGCTCAGCCGCCTAGAGGTTGATGTCGATGCGCGGCCTGAGGCCTTTTCGATCACGACGCGTTATGGCGACACGAGGAATCGCGGGGTTGTAATGTCGAGGTCGGAGAGACTTGAGGTCCAGTACAAGCTGTCTGTGCCCCGTACAGCCAGGCTTGATGAGATCGAAACTGTTAACGGCTCAGTCGATGTTTCGGATTTCGTTAACTACACGAAAGTTTCTGCCGTCAACGGAAGCGTCAAGGCGACAAATCTTCGGGGCGGTGCAAATCTCTCGACGGTCAATGGCGAGGTGAACGCCGATTTCGAAAGCCTTACGACGGGAGCACGTATTTCGCTTGGAACTGTGAACGGGCGCGTCGCATTGACGATCCCTTCGGATTCGAACGCCACCATCAAGGCTGATTCGCTGACCGGTGCGATCCTGAACGATCTCGGACTGCTGGTGCGTAAAGGCGAATACGTCGGCCGTAATTTGCACGGGCAGCTGGGAAGCGGCGGTGTGGCGATCGATCTGAACAGCGTTAGCGGTTCGCTTTCGATCACGCGGCGTAAGGACGGTCGGTCGGCGAGCGGCGTGACCGATCTGCTTTCCCAGACGACAACCGGTGCCCGCGGTGTTGGTGGCGATCGTGCGGCGATGGTCCGCACCGAAGCAGCAACACGTGAAGCCCTCGAGGCTGCTCGCGGCGTCCGCGTGACGACAGAGCAGGAAGCGGCCCTCATCAAGAAGGAGCTTGAAAAGATCGGCCCCGAGCTTGCACGGGCGGCCGTCGATGTTGATGCCTCGATCCGAGCCACGCTGAAGAGTCCCGAAGTCTACCGTGCGATGGAACAGGCAATGACGGTGAATACCGAAGCTTTGGCGCGGCTGCGAGAAGTTTACTGGGGCACCGGGGTGCCGTATGCGGAACGACGCAGCAGCACGTTCAAAGTTAATGGGGTCCCGCAAGTGAATATCGAAGCAAAAGGCTGCAGCCTTCGCATTCGCAGTTGGGACCGGCCCGAGGTGAAGTACACGCTTACAGAGGTAAGCGATCGCCGCGGTCGACAGCCGCTTGAAGTTACGGAGCAGGGTAGCGACTCAACCGTTGACCTTCGATTTATCGATAGCAATCGAACCCCGCGATTCGGGTTCGTCGGCGAGCGCGCAGATGCGCGCATCGAAGTTTTTGTGCCCAAAAACTCGAACCTCAAGATAGATATCGATGGCGAACTTCGCGTTGAAGGTGTGACAGGTATCGTTGACCTTGTAGGTGAGGGTGGAATGGTTGATCTGCGTGAGATCGACGGAACGCTCAACATCGCCGTAACCGACAGCCGCGTAAGGCTGATCGGCTTTAAGGGAGTTTTGCAGTCGGACACTGCGGACAGCACGCTTCTGCTGGAGGGTGACTTCTCGGCGCTCCGAGCAAAATCGACGGACGATGTGATCGTGCTCACGGTGCCCGTCGGAGCAAACTTCAGGGTTGCCGCCAACGAAGAGATCAAAACCGAAGGCGTTGAGGCAGTCCGTGAGAGCGATGCCCTATGGCGGTTCGGCACGGGCGGTGCCAAATACGATTTTGAACTCACTGACGTTAGCCTTACCGTTCGCAATTCAAACCATTTGATGGCGAGAAATTAATCGAACAATTCGAAACTTTCTGGGGCAGACAAGCGTTTGGTTAGTGAGTCTTGCCCAATTCTCATACTTTCATACTCTCTTTTAGCGAGGTTCTGTTGTGTACAGACTGCTAGCAATCATAATCATTCTATTTTCCGTCGCAGTCATTGAAGGACAGCCGCCGGCCACTCCCTCAGAGGATGCACCTAACGGCGCTACGCCTGCGGTAGCCTCTCGCCCGGGTAAAGTCGTCGTGCCGCCCGAGAAACTGCGGGCGATCAATATCCCGATCATCGAACCTAACACGATCGTTATTGACGGACGTCTCGACGAAGAAGCGTGGCGGACAGCTGCAGTCTTCAAAGACTTTTACCAGACGAGTCCGGGCGATAACATCGCTCCGTCACGGCCCACCGAGGTGTACATGATGTATGACGAAAAGCATCTGTACATTGGGTTTAAGTGCTGGGATGAGCCGGACAAGATCCGGGCTTCAGTGGCAAGGCGCGATGCCGTGTTTGGTGAGGACAATGTTCGTATCTGGCTAGATACCTATAACGATCAGCGTCGTGCCTATATTCTCGGATTCAATCCTTACGGCATTCAGCAAGACGGTATTTACACTGAGGGCCGCGGAGCCGATTTCAGCGTGGACATCGTGATGGAATCGAAAGGCGTGATCGAGCCGTGGGGATGGTCCGTCGAGGTTAAGATCCCGTTCAAGTCGCTGAGATACACGGCCGGTCCGGGCAAAATGTGGGGCTTCAACGCCGCCAGGAACATCGATCGATTTAACGACGAGTTCAATATGTGGCTGCCGGAGGACCGGAACGTTTCCGGATTCCTGATCAAGCACGGGAAGATTACCGGACTCGACGAGATCAAGTACGAGCGGACACTTGAGCTGATCCCGAGCATTACCGTTTCGCAGAGCGGCCGTCGAACCCGAACCGTTCCGAGATACATTCTCAACAATCCCGCGACAAACCCGAATAACGATATTTTGGATCCGGGACGATTTGTTGACTTTGGATTGAAGCAAGACATCGGGCTCAATCTCAAATACACAATTTCGCCAAACATTACTCTCGACGCAGCGATCAATCCTGATTTTGCAGAGATCGAGGCTGATGCTCCGGTCGTAACAGCAAACCAGCGTTTTCCGATCTTTTTCCAGGAAAAACGCCCGTTCTTTTTAGAAGGAAACGAGATATTTCAAACGGTGATGTCGATCTGGGATTCGCGGTCTATCGTGGACCCGGATTTCGCGACAAAGCTGACGGGAAAGATCGGAAAGAACTCGTTCGGATTTTTGGTCGCGTCGGACAAGGCGCCGGGCAACTTCGATGAAGATGACCGGAACGACCCGTCGATCCGCCCGCGCATCGACGAATTCCTTGACCGCAGCGCTTTCGTCGCGGTCGCAAGAGTAAAGCGTGATTTCGGCGTAGAAAATAACATCGGAATGTTCGCGTCATATCGCGGTTTCCCGGAACAAAAGAATCTTCTCTTGAGCGTTGATACAAGGATCAAGATCAATCCACAGCTCACCACACAGTTTCAGGCCGTCGGGACCTATGGGCGGCGATGCTTTTTCGATCCCGGATTCGAGCCGTTGACCGATCCGATACAGGCGCAGAGGAACCGCGAGATCTGCGGCACTGGTACTTACAACATTTTCGGCGATCAAACGGTCGATCAGCTAAACCGCAATTCGAGCACTTTCAATGAATACCGCTCTGCCGGTGCCTTCGGTTATTTCGCAAGTGTTAATTCTTACACCGACAAACAGGGATGGGGATTTGACGCTGTTGGAAGGACGCGAGATTTCCGTGCCGACGCGGGCTTCACTCGCCGCACGAATACAAACTCGCTGAACGGATTTCACCGCCAGGCAACGACAAACAAACCCGAGGCGACCCTGATCAGATTTTCTTGGGCTCAGTTCGGCGGCTTAGATCATGACTGGTCGGGGCGTACGCAGTTGGCCAGATACGGGCAGAATGTCGTGCTCACCTTCCAGAATTCGCTTTACGTGAGCGCTGAGGTCATGATCGCGAAGGAAAAGCTTTATGAAGAAGAATTTGGATTGAAACGTGCACCGACACGTCCGTTGGGAACATTCTATGGCGACCCGACCCGGTCGACGTTTCGTCAACTCTACTACATGAACGTGAACCAAAACCTTAACAAGTATTTCAATTACTTTGTCATGGTGGGGTTCCAGAACAATGCGTTCGACTATTTCGGCCGCCGTGACGGACTGCTTGATCCGGGCCCTGGAAAACTGATCGACGGTGAGGTCTCGATGGAATTCAAGCCGATCAATCCATTGCGGATCTCAGCCAACTATCGCAAAAGCCGTCTGGTGCGGGACGACAATCGCATACGAGCGTTTGATTCGGACATTGTCAGTATCCGTTCTACATATCAGTTCTCACGGTTCCTGTTTACCAGAATGCGGCTCGATTATGACTCGACGCGTAACAATTATGCGGGGCAGGTGCTTTTCGGTTGGAACCCCAGCCCAGGTACCGCGTTTTATGCCGGCTATAACGACAATTTCAATTACTCGGCGTATAACCCGTTCACGGGTCAGCATGAGCCCGGATTTGCGAGAAACAGCAGAACATTTTTCATCCGAGCAGCGTATCTATTTCGGAAGAGTTTTTAAGCGTGTTCCTCCTGAAAACGCTTTTTTATGACAGTGGGCCTGTTCAACCCACTGTCTTTTTTTATTTCCCGCCGCCGCCGCAAAGAAATCTTAAGCACGTGCTAAAAACTTCTTGTAAAATCTTAAGCAGTCGTGTATAACTTTAAGCGGACACATCGTTTCCTACTCAGTTGACATCGACCCAAAGGAGGCTCCTTATGACGCTAGGCAAAAGTTCTTTAGCCCTATTTCTGTGTTTCGCTCTAAGTTTTGTTGGATTCATCACACTTCCCGTTCAAGCTCAAACATCTACACCTGCCCTCCAACGCGGCTATCGCACCGGCTATTCAGACGGCTATATGGCCGGGTATCGCGACTCTATCGACAATGAGGCCAAAAGCTTCGTACGTCATTCGGAATATGAAGCCGCGAATCGGGCATACAGCGCTGATTACGGCCTTCTCGAGGAATACCGCGACGGTTATCGACAAGGCTTCGAATCGGGGTACGAAACGGGTTTTGAAAAGCGTTCGTTCGAATCCGCCATTCCGGCCGGTCTGACCAAACGAGGCCTCGCTGCCGTGGCTCAGACGGCACCACCGATCGCCGTGCAACCTCCCGTTGTAGAGGAACCTGCGACGGTTGCTGTCGAACCCATCGAAGAGGAGAGGATCATCGAAGAGCCGATCGCCGCTACTCCGAACGTTCCGGAGATCACCCCGACGACAACTCCGGTCGAGTATGGCACCGCGACATCAGCACAGGCCGAGTCCAACATCCGAAAGGTGAGCTATCAGACGGATCCGGAAGAGCCGATGATCATCATCCTTAAAGATACTGAACTGATCATCGAGCTGGAAACGCCGCTCAATACCGAAAAGAATCGTATCGGCGATCGGTTCACCGCGACCATCGTTTCGCCGGTCGAGATCAGCGGAGCGAAGATCGAGGGCCGTGTGGACAAGATCGTGACCCCGGGCCGATTAAAGCGACGCCCCGAGATGAACCTTTCCTTTGACCGCATCATCATCAGCGAGCGTCGCTGGAGCAACTTTAACGCGATGCTGACCGAGGTCATCCCCATCAGGGGCGATAACGTCCGCCTGGTCGATGAAGAGGGAACGGCGATCGGCAAACGCGACCTGAAGGGCGACGGCGTTAAGGTCGGTGCCTCGACCGGCGCGGGCCTTGGGCTCGGAGCGTTGGTCGGCGGGCCTGTTGGTGCCGCTGTCGGCGCGGGGCTCGGAGCGGCGTTCGGCGCCGGTGTCGTCGTGGTTGAACGCGGTAAACACATCAAGCTGAACGAGAACCAGCAGCTTCGGATCAAGACCGTTTACGAAACCCAGATCCGCTGATCTGGACCACATGTTCCGCGGATCGCAGCCCCTTTTCTCCTTTGGGTGTGCTGCGGTCCGCGGTTCTTTTTACTGAACCCCATATCTGCCCAAATAGTTCCTCCTTGTACAAGCCTTCTGATTCCGTTAAAATAGAACGTTTTAAGGACTTATATTCAATCAGACGGAAGACATAAATAATGAGCACAGCAACAGAATCAACTGCATCAGCCGGGCTTCGCGGTGTAGTAGCAGCGCAAAGCGCCATCGGTGATGTAGATGGGGAAAACGGGATACTGATCTATCAGGGTTACGATATCCACGACCTGGCGGAAAACTCCACCTTTGAAGAAGTGGTGTTTCTGCTTTGGAACAACAGGCTGCCGAATAAAGCCGAATTGAACGATCTGAGCGAACAGTTCAGGGCTCATTACGCCGTTCCCGCGGACATCATTGAGATGATGAAGAGCTTCCCTAAGGAAGCCGAGCCCATGGATGTTCTGCGGACGACCGTGTCGGCACTTGATTTCTATGACCGTGACGGCCACGGTACTGACCGCGAGAACGCTACCAAAGCGGCGATCAAGATCACCGGGCAGATCGGAACGCTTGCGGCGGCGTGGGATCGCATTCGCAACGGCAAAGAAGTGGTCAAGCCCGACACATCTCTGTCCATCGCGGAGAATTTTCTATACATGCTCCGGGGCGAGAAAGCCGACCCGGAAGAAGCGCGGATGTTCGACGTAGCTCTTATCCTGCACGCAGACCATGAGCTGAACGCCTCGACGTTCACCACCCGCGTTGTAGCCGGAACGCTCGCAGATATGTACGGTGCAGTAACGGCTGGTATCGCCGCACTCGCGGGCCCGCTGCACGGCGGTGCCAATACAGCGGTGATGAAAATGCTTATCGAGATCGACAAAGAAGATAAGGTCGATCAGTTCGTAGAAACTGCCCTCGAAGAAAAGCGAAAGATCATGGGTATCGGCCATGCGGTCTACAAGACCGAGGATCCGCGTGCGACCTGGCTTCGCAAGTATTCCAAGACGATGGCCGAACGAAAGGGCGAGTCCAAGTGGTTTGAGATGTCGCAGCGAATCGAAAAGCTGATGCTCGAGAAAAAGGGAATGCATCCCAACGTCGACTTCTACTCGGCATCGACGTATTACCTGATGGGCATCCCGCTTGACCTCTATACGCCGATATTCGCCGTCAGCCGTATTTCGGGCTGGACGGGACATATTCTGGAGCAATATTCGAACAACAAACTGATCCGCCCGCGGGCAGAATACATCGGAAAGCGCGATCAGAAGTATGTGCCAATCGAGGAACGGTAAGCCGCCGTTCATAATGTGAAACATCGAAGGGCCTCGGTGCGAACCGGGGCCTTCTCATTTGAGACATAGAAAAACGATGCCGCAAGACATTTCCACTAATGTATGCGGTCGGACAATGAGAACGGTATCCAACCCTTAATACTATTGGATTGAACGGCAAATGTTGAAGACATTTGCGTTAGCGTTACGACCGGCTACACTGTCGCCGGGATATTGATAAGAATGACCAATATAACCAGGGGGCATTGATAAGATCGTGAAATTTTTAAGCGGGTTTGAAAGCACCTATATTTTCGAATCCGGAACCGATGTATTGGAACTGACCAAACATACGGAATTTGTAAAAAAGGACCTAAGACTTGTACGCGACGCGGGAATTGATCAGCTCAGGTATTCCGTGCCGTGGCACTCGATCGAGCGAAACCGGGGCGAGTACGACTGGCGTTGGATGGACCTTGCGATGAGGGAACTGCGCGAGCAGGGGATCGATCCGATCCTGGATCCGCTTCACCACACAAGTTTTCCCGGCTGGCTGACCGACGGCTTTGCCAATCCTGATTTCTCGTCAAAGTATCTCGAGTTTGTGACGGCGGTCGCGGCGCGGTACCCGTGGGCGCGCAATTACACGGTCATCAACGAACCATTCGTTACGACGTGGTTCTGCGGGCACGAGGGCTATTGGTACCCGTATCACCGTGGGGCCGAGAGCTTCGTGACAATGCTGATGAACGTCGTCGAAGCGACGATCAACGTCAGCAATCGGCTCATTCAGACCGTTCCGAATGTTCGTCTCGTTCACGTGGACGCTGCGGAAAAGCATCGTGCGCTCGATTCGCGTTCGGCCGGTCACGCGGAGTTCAGCAACAACTTGCGGTTCCTCGTTCAGGATATGATCCTCGGCGAAGTCGGCGTTGATCACCCGCTTTACGAGTACCTCGTGGTTAACGGCGCAGATCCTGCTCGGCTCGAAAGCTTTCAGAAAGCTCCGACGCGGATCGACGTCCTCGGCCTTGATTACTACGCACACTGCGAACTTGAGTGGTGCACGGACGGTCGGATCTATCCGAACCGCCAACCGGAGGGGCTCGTCCAGACCGCGCTCGAATATTATGAACGCTATCGGCGCCCGATCATGCTCACGGAAACGAACATTCGCGGCTATGTTACCGACAGGCTGTCGTGGCTAAAGTTCATGACAGAGCAGTGCGAACAAATCGAGCGTGATCTGCACGCGGTGGGCGGCACGTTCGAGGGGTTCTGCTGGTACCCTTTCATCGATTCCACAGACTGGTGCTCGCTGGTAAAAGAGGCACGCGGCTGCGTAGATCCGCAGGGCATCTACTGGCTCGATCGGGATACGCTGAAGCGCAATCCGTCAGAGTTGAGCGACGTGTACGCGGCCCTCGCGAAGGGGCAGATCACGTCGAAAGACATCCCGGCATATCATTTTCAGCCGCCGCTTGACGAAGGCCTCGCGGGCCTGATGCCGATGATGAGGCACTGGGATTGGCGGGCGCCGTCGATCGAAATTAACCATGAGGAGAAAGGCAGCGGAGGATTGATGCAGTTCTGCCAGGCGGCCTGCGCGTAACGATCGTATGCAGTTTCGCACGCTGGGAACGAGCGATCTCAATGTTTCGCGCATCGGGTTTGGTGCGTGGGCATCTGGGGGCGGCGGATGGGCGTTCGCGCTGGGTTCGCAGGACGATGCGGATTCGATCGCGGCCATTCACCGTGCGCTCGACCTGGGCGTAAATTGGATAGACACCGCACCGCTCTACGGCTTGGGCCATTCGGAAAATGTGGTGCAACGTGCGATCGAGGGAATGGCCGATCCCCCTTTCGTATTCACAAAATGCGGGATGCCTTGCGACGAAACGGGCCAGATCATACATTGCCTCACGCGTGAAAGCATCCGTCGGGAGTGCGAAGCGAGCCTTCGCCGGCTCCGTACAGAAGTCATTGACCTTTACCAGGTTCATTGGAACAAGCCGGCTGAAGAGATCGAAGAAGGCATCGCCACGGTTGCACAACTTCAGCGGGAAGGGAAGATCCGATACATCGGCGTCTCGAACTTTAACACCGACGAACTCGAACTCGCCCGCAGCATCGCGGAGATCACGACCCTCCAGCCGCCGTATTCACTACTCGACCGTCACATCGAAGCCGACATCCTGCCATATTGTGCCGAGAACAAGATCGGCGTGCTCGCCTATTCGCCGCTCAAATCCGGGCTGCTGTCAGGGAAGATGACGCGCGAGCGAATAGCCGCGTTTGCCGAGGACGACATCCGCCGCACAAAGCCCGAGTTTCAGGGGCAGGAGCTGGACGACGCGCTCGACCTGGTTGAAACCCTTAGCACGATCGCGGGCCGCCACGGGTGCAGCGTCGCCGAAGTTGCGATCGCATGGGTACTCGGCAATCCGCACGTCGACGCGGCGATCGTCGGTATGCGTACTCGTAAACAGGCGGAGGGGGTCATCCCCGCGGCTGCTCTCAGGCTCACCGACCGCGATCTGCACGAGATTACATCCCACCTCGAAGACGAGTCCCATACCGAGCGTACCAAAACAGGTATTGCCCCTTAGCAGACAAAAAGCTAAAATTACTTCAACGCCCCGTAATCTGTAAAATCCAGGAGAATTTCGCAATGAGAGCATTCTTGTCGTTCGCCGTATGTAGCATCGTTATTTTCGCTGCGGCGAAATCCGGCTTTGCGCAAACCGATATGAAACCACCTGTCGCTAAAAAGCTGCCCCATGTCACCAAGGTCCACGGTTACGAACGCGTGGACAACTATCATTGGCTTCGCGACCGCAACGAACCACGGTCGCCTGAGATCATAAAGTATCTTGAAGAAGAGAATGCGTACACCGAAGCTTACATGGGCCCACACGCGGGTTTCGTCGACAACCTCTACAAAGAGATGCTCGGCCGGATAAAGCAGGACGACACGACCGTGCCGTATAAACTGGGCGACCACTGGTATTTCACAAAGACCGAGGAAGGCAAGCAGTATCCGGTATTCCTTCGCAGCAAGGCTCGCGACGGCAAAGATGCTCAGGTGCTGCTTGATCAGAACGAGATGGCGAAGGGGCACAAATACTTCGCGATCGGCGCATTCAGCGTTAGCGACGACGGCCGGTGGCTTGCGTATTCCACCGACACGACGGGCTATCGGCAGTACACGCTGCAGTTCAAAGACCTGCACACGGGTGCCGTCTCGCCCGAACGCATCGAGCGGGTGACATCGGTCACGTGGGCGAACGACAACAAGACGGTCTTTTACGTGACCGAGGACGAAGAGGACAAGCGCAATAACCTTTTGTGGCGGCACGTCGTCGGCACCGATAAGAACGAGCAGCTTTACGAAGAAAAAGACGTGCTTTTCGGCATCGGCGTGGGCAAGAGCCGCGACCGCGAAATGATAATGCTCGCCTCGCACGCGGCGACGATGCAGGAATACCGCTACATCCCCGCGGATCAGCCGCAGGCGGAGTGGAAGGTCGTCATCCCCCGCGAAAAAGATCACGAATACTCGGTCGACCACTGGAACGGCGAGTTTTACATAACCACCAACAAAGGTGCCGAGAACTTTCGCGTAGTGCGGGCGCCGATCAGTGACCCGTCACAGAAGAACTGGAAAGATTTCATCCCGCATAACCCGGCGATAAAGATCGAGGGGGTCGATTTCTTTAAGGATCACGCGGTCGTTTCCGAGCTGGAGAACGGCCTCGAATACCTAAAGGTGATGGACCTGCGGACGCGGCGTGCCCCGGTTCGCATCCCGACCACCGAAGAGGTTTACACGATGGCGGCGACCGGGAACCGCGAATTTGACACCGACGTCGTGCGTTACAACTATTCGTCGATGATCACGCCGAACACGGTCTATGAATACAACTTCAAGACCGGCAAGAGCGACATGCTCAAGCAGCAGGAGATACCGAGCGGCCACGACGCGGCGAAGTATGAGACAAAGCGTCTGTGGGCGACGGCACGCGACGGCGTAAAGGTGCCGGTGTCGCTGATGATGAAAAAGGGCACAAAGCTCGACGGCAAATCGCCGATGCTGCTCTACGCCTACGGCTCGTACGGCTATTCGATGACGCCGAACTTTTCGACCGCGCGGCTCAGCCTGGTCGACCGCGGGATGATCTATGCGATCGCACACATCCGCGGCGGCAGCGAGCTTGGCGAAAAGTGGCGGCAGGACGGCCGGATGTTCAAAAAGCTGAACACCTTTCACGACTTTGTCGATTCGGCAAAGTGGCTGATCGGCGAAAAGTACACGTCACCGGACAGGCTCGTCATCCAGGGCGGCAGCGCCGGCGGGCTGCTGATGGGCGGGGTGATGAATATGTCGCCGGAGACGTTCAAGGCGGCGCTCGTGCAGGTTCCGTTCGTCGATGTGCTCAACACGATGATGGACGACACGCTGCCGCTAACCACCGGCGAATGGATAGAGTGGGGCAACCCCAACGAAAAAGAGGCCTACGATTACATGGCCAAATATTCGCCCTACGATAACATCCGCAAACAGGCGTACCCAAACATGATGGTGCAGGTCTCGCTCTATGACAGCCAGGTGCTCTATTGGGAAGGCGCCAAGTACGCCGCCAAGGTCCGCGAACACAACACCGGCGACAGCATCATCCTCCTAAAAACCCTTATGTCAGCCGGCCACGGCGGCTCCTCAGGCCGCTACGACCGCCTAAAAGAGATCGCCTTCGATTACGCCTACGCGTTGAGCCAGGTCGGGATAACGAAGTAGCGGGCTAGCCCTACGCCCGCAAACAAAAACGCCTGCCGTGTGCACATTCGGCAGGCGTTTTCTATTTAGTTGTAGTTGTGGGGATTCGGTAGGCTGTCTGTGCAGTGACGAGAGCAGTTTTCGAATGCCACTATTTGAGGCCGACTAGTCGGGGTTCGA
>JBGSXX010000025.1:0-252955 GCA_041751195.1 Pyrinomonadaceae bacterium
ACTCAGATCATGACGATCTGGACTCAGATCATGACGATCTGGACTCAGATCATGACGATCTGGACTCAGATCATGACGATCTGGACTCAGATCATGACGATCTGGACTCAGATCATGACGATCTGGACTCAGATCACGACGATCTGGACTCAGATCACGACGATCTGGACTCAGATCCAGCACCCCGTAGCCAATTCGAAGCATCGCTGCACGCAGGATCGTCAACTAAACTAGGGTACTGCATCGTAATGACTACCTTATCCCGACGTAAATTTCTTATTGGTATTGGTGCCTCGATAGGCGCCGCGGCAGTTAGCGGCAGCGTTTATGCGGGTCTGCCGAAAAGCGATGCTCCGTTCGAGTTTCTGGTCGTCGGCGATTCGCTCGTCTGGGGCCAGGGTCTGCGCGAAGAGCAGAAGTTCTATCACGCGACGAAAGAATGGCTGCGTGATGATGTGCTCCGCGGACGTCCGGTCAAATTGAACGTCCGGGCCCATTCCGGCTCGAGCATTATGCTCAGCGACGAAGAAGCCGAAGCATTCCTAAAAGCTCAGATCGCTAAGGACCTGCAGTTCTATCCGGAGATCAATCTTTCTTCTCCGTCGATCAAGACGCAGGTCGATGTCGCCCGCGCCGGCTATTCTGATCCGGCTGAGGTCGGCCTTGTGCTGCTGTCCGGCGGAGTGCCCGAGGTCGGGACCTCTAACATAATCAATCCATTTCGGGACAATGATTCGCTTCGTGCCGATATCGAGAAGTATTGCTATGGGCACATGACGCGGCTTCTGGAACGCACGGCGGCCGCGTTTCCAAACGCGACGCTTGCCCTTGTCGGGTATTATCCGATCATCACCCGGCACACGCCGATGAAGCGGATAATGAACGACGTGCTCGCGGTGTATAACTGGCCAAGATGGTCACGGCCGTTGGTGAATAATCCCGCAAAGCGGATCGTGTGGCGGCGATATCGGTTGCGGATGATTCAGCGGTCGCGGATTTGGTACGAAGATTCGACGATGTATCTCAACAAAGCTGTCGATGACGTGAACGCAAAGCTGGGAGCGGAGAGGATCGTTTTCGTACCCACGGGCTTTGGCGGAGAGAACGGCTACGGAGCCGACGAAACCTACCTCTGGCACGTCGGCAAACGCGGAAAAGCCGCGGACCCAATGCGTGCCGCGCGGGTCGAAGAGTGCCGCCCGACACTCGACGAACTCCGACAGCGGACTGACTTGAAATTCCGCACGAGGGTTTGCGAGCTCGCCAGCATTGGCCATCCTAACGTCGAAGGTGCCGCCGTGATCGCAGCGTCCATCCGTCAAAAACTCGGACCATTGCTCGTCCGAAAAGTTTCCAACCTTTAGCTAAATCTATATACTCTAACTTCTTTATGAAGATCGCGGTGGCAATGAGCGGCGGCGTCGATAGTTCGGCGGCGGCTGCGTTATTAAAGGAGCAGGGGCACGACCTCGTCGGCTTTACGATGCAGCTGTGGAATCAGCGGCGGAACATTAACGTCGACGAGCACGGCGACCCGTTGCCGTCTCGATGCTGTTCGCTTGATGATGTCTATGACGCACGGCGGGTGGCGGAGTCGCTCGGATTTCCGTTCTATGTTTTGAACCTGGAGCGGGAGTTCGAAGATTCGGTGGTCGAGCCCTTCATACAGAGCTATCTTTCGGGCGAGACGCCGATACCGTGTGTGGCGTGTAATTCGCGGCTGAAATTTGCTTCGCTTGACCGAATGGCCCAGAGCCTTGGGTGTGACAAGGTCGCGACGGGGCATTATGCCCGGGTGTATTACGATGAAGCGGGCGATCGCTACCGATTATTTCGCGGTAAGAACCACTGGAAGGATCAGACTTATTTCCTATGGGAGCTGACCCAAGATCAGCTTTCGCGTTCATATTTTCCGCTCGGTGAGATGGAAAAGAGCGAGGTGCGCGACATCGCTCGTGAGGCAGATCTATTTATCGCGGACAAGCAAGAATCGCAGGAGATATGCTTCGTGCCCGACGGTAAGTACTCCGAATTTATCGACCGATATCTTGAGCACGAAGGTCGCAGCGGCGAGCAGCCGGCGCGCGGTGCGATCGTCAATACCGCAGGCGAAGTCGTCGGCGAACACACGGGCATCCATCGCTATACAGTCGGCCAGCGACGCGGGCTCGGGATCGCGCACGAAAAGCCGCTTTACGTCGTGCAGATCGAGCGGGCAAAGAACCAGATACTCGTGGGCGAGGCCGAGGAGCTTGACCGAACCGAATTTGTTGCGAAGGGTGTGAACTGGGTCGCCTTCGATGAACCCGCAGACCCGGTTCGGGCCCTGGTTAAGGTCCGATATCGACACGATCCCGCGCCCGCCACGATCCATACATTGCCGAGCAGCGGTGCGCGTGTAGTATTCGACGATCCGCAGCGTGCGATAACGCCAGGGCAAGCAACTATATTCTACGACGTCGAAACCGGCGACGAGGTAATCGGCGGTGGGTGGATCGACAGATAGATAGCGATACGCCGGTGAACAAATCCGACCTTCGAAAGCTATATCTTGAAAAGCGTCGGCAAATAGCGCCCGACGATGCTGCTAGGTTTAGTTCTGTTATCGCAGCTTCTTTCTTTGCCTCGCTCGAGATCGACCGGGTCAAAGCCCTTCACTGCTTCTTTTCAATTCTGCGGCTGAACGAGATCGATACCCGGCCGATCTTCGAGAAGATCTGGAGCGAATATCCCAAGATTGACACTTATGCCCCTCGCCTCAGTCACGATACTGACGTATTGGAGACGGTCAAGATATCGCGTGACACAACGCTAATTCAAAATAGCTGGGGGATTCATGAGCCGGTCGGTATTGGGGTGGACCCAGCGATCCTCGACGTCGTCCTTGTGCCGTTAGTGTGTTTTGACCAACGTGGCCACCGAGTGGGTTACGGCAAGGGGTATTACGATCGGTTGCTCGCCGTGTGCCGTCCCGATTGCAAGAAGATCGGACTCAGCTTTTTCCCTCCGGTCGACGCGATCGCTGACGTGCACGGATCAGACGTGCCCCTCGACCGCGTCATCACGCCGAACGAAATCTATCGCTTTGGCTAGCCCGCCTGCTTCTCTTTCAGCAAATCGCGGATCTCCGTAAGCAAGACTTCCTCTGCGGGTGGGGGCGTTTCTGCTTCGAGGCCCCGAAAGATGTTGATGGCATAACGGGCGAGGAAGAACATCGCGATAGCCACGATGAGAAATGTGATGATGTCGTTGATGAACTGCCCATACATCACCAGCGGAGCTCCGCCCTCAATCGCGGCCTGGATCTGCTCCTGGGTTGCGTTCGCCGGAATGCTGCCGCTTAGGTCCCAGAACTTCGACCTAAAATCTATCCCGCCGGTCAGCAGCCCGACGAATGGCATTATGATGCCGTCAGTAAATGTCTTGACGACCGTCGTAAACGCAGCACCCATAACAAACCCGATGGCGAGGTCGAGCACGTTGCCGCGAGCGATGAATTTCTTGAAATCGTTCAGCATATGTTTTCTCCAGGGGCGGTGTAAGTATATGAGCAGGAGCGGGTTCAATCAATAGAGGTGCGGGGAGGCAAAGAAAAAAAGGCGACCGATTGGCCGCCCTTTTCACACTCTTTCTATTCGCGACGATCACACTGACGCTGATTCTGATTTCTCATCATCATCGTCTGCCGTGACACTTTCATCGTCATCATCATCATTGCTCGACGCGGTTGATGAATAGGCCGTTGACGCCGTGCTCGCGTAGCTGCTGCTGCTACCGTACGAAGACGACTGGTATGCCGGCTCGGCGGCTGCAACGGATGACTGCGACTCGGCCTTCTCGCGTGCGTTCACCATGCTGCAGCTGCCTTCGAGCAGCGCACCATCTTCTATAACTAGTTTCGGGCAGGTGATGTTACCCGCGACCTTAGCCGTGCGGCCTAGATGTATTTTCTCGGATGCGACAATGTCGCCCTTGACAGCACCGTTCACATTGGCGATGCCGACCGACACATTAGCGTCGACCTGACCGTTGGTGCCGATGATGAGCGTCCCGCCTTCTGATGAGACCGAGCCTGTAAGATGCCCATCCACGCGAAGCATCATCTGAAAGTTAGTGTCGCCATTCAGCACAGTTCCGTGGCCGACAAAGCCGCTGAGCCGGCCCTCTTTAATGTCGCGGGCGATGTTCTCGCTATCGCTGACAACGCGTGCTCCTGAGTTTGATTCGGTGGCGGGCGGATATGCCGTAGTGGCGGTTTGAGTTTGATAGCCGATTTCGTCTGATTGTTCCGGTTTGGAACCTCTTCCCATTCTGATCATTCGAGTTTACGCTCCTTTGAAGTGATTTTTAGAGGCGGCAGTTCGCACAGGAGAGGACCTGAATTAAAAAGTTAAACGTGCCGAAATGCGAATTGGCTTAGATGCCGTGTAACAATGATAAACCACCGATCGGAGCGCTGTCCACCTTTTTCTCCCATGGAACGAATCCAACGAGCCTCGACATTGCTCCTGTGTTAGAAACGGGCGTAGAATCGGGTTGATGTCGAAGCTCGAACACGACCACACGCGGGAGGCGATCGCCGAGCGGATCAGCGGCGTAAAGCACAATTATGTTCGCGACTGGATCTATGGCGGCGTAGATGGCGCGGTTACTACGTTCGCCGTGGTGTCAGGCGTGGCCGGAGCAGAGCTTTCGACGTCGATAGTTCTTATACTCGGATCTGCAAACTTGCTCGCAGATGGCTTTTCCATGGCAGCGGGCAATTTTCTTGCGACGCGTTCTGAAATAGATGACTATCGACGCCTGGAAACAATCGAACATCGGCACATCGACGTTGCGCCGGAAGGCGAGCGCGAAGAGATACGTCAGATCTATCGCGAGAAAGGTTTTGAGGGGACGGAACTTGAGAAGGCCGTCGAACTGATCACAAGCGACCGTGACCGATGGGTGCAGACAATGCTGACTGAGGAATACGGCCTGCCGGCGGAGATCCGCTCCCCGTGGAAGGCGGCCGGGAGCACCTTTAGTGCCTTTATCGTATGCGGACTGATCCCGCTCATCCCCTATCTGATCGGAGTGGACTCGTCGTTCCTGGTCGCGAGCATCGCGACGGGTTTAACGTTCTTCATAATCGGCTCGGTCAAAAGCCGATGGTCAACGTCATCATGGCTTCGGTCGGGCTCCGAAACCCTTCTAGTTGGCTCACTTGCAGCAGTACTGGCCTACGTCGTCGGCGTTCTGCTGAAAGGACTTGCCGGCTGACTGTTCTCAACTCGTCAATCTGCGATAAATATTCGGCATGCGTTCAGGAAGCGAGAGTACGTCATCGATGATCGTGTAGCCGACGTCGCCGTATAGGTCGCGGAGTTCCGCTTCTGATTCGCGGTCGATGGTGATGCAGAAGGGAATGATGCCGTGCGTTTTTGCCTCGATCAGGGCCTCGCGGACGTCTTCGCGTGCGTAGCGCGCGTCGCCGTAATCATGGTCGTAAGGGCGGCCGTCTGTAAGGATGATGAGCAGTTTTGTACGGTTCTCCTGCCGCAGCAGCTTGTGTGCAGCGTGCCGGATGGCCGCGCCTAACCGCGTATTATTTTGAAAAGTGATGCCGCCTATCCGCCGCTCAACTTCTTCGGAATATCGCTCATCGAAATCCTTTACAACGTAAAACTTAACGTTCCGACGGCCTTCGCTGGTAAAACCGTTGATAGCATAAACATCACCTACGGCCTCAAGCGCCTCGCTCATTAGCACCAGCCCCTCTTTCTCTATCTCAATGATTCGACGGCCGGGATAAGTGTACGGCTGAAGCGGGTTGCGTGTTATCGTTCGCGCAGTCGATGACGACTGATCAAGCAGCAACGAAACTGCCACGTCTCGCTGACGGCGGAGGCGCTTCGTGTAGATATTCTCCGACTGCCGTCCATCGGCTCGGCGGTCGATCACAAAATCTACAAGAGCATTAAGATCGTAATCTTCACCATCCAGTTCCCGGTTGATCTTGGTCAGGTTCTCCGGCTTCATCAGCTGAAACTGATGGCGGATCGACGAAATAACACCGCGATAGCGTGAACGTGCAAGCTCAACGAACGTCCGGTCACCTTGCTTGACCTTTTTTTCGACGACGCGGCTCCATCCCACACGATAATCGTTCAGCTCGCGGTCCCACTCATCGTAGGCAAACGCCTCATCGCCCGCCTCAAGCGGGAACTCCGGCATCTCGTTGTGCGACCACGCTTCCGACCCACTTACGTCGTCCGGCTCGGCGTCTTCGTCTTCCTCATTCCAGGCGTTGAAAAGGTCGCGCAGGTCCTGCATCGTCTGCGGCCGCTCTTCGCGTTTCATCTTTTCCTGAGTGGCAGCCTCGTCTGCGTGCGCGTCGTCGTACGAAAATTCGCTCTTTTCCTCAGGGCTCTCGGCATCGGCGTCCTGCGTTTGCTCGGGCGTTATGTTTTGGAAGAGGTTATAGACACGGCTTGTGGCGAACAGCGAATCTGCGACCGTTGGGAGCTGTTCCGCGGGAACGCTCTCTTGCGGGATCAAGTGCTTTTCGATGACGGTCTCGATCTCAGATACGATCTGGCCGTAGAAGCTGCGAGCATCATCAGTCGCGCCGCCGCAGAGCGTTATTTGAAAAAGCAGTTCGAACGGAACCTGATGATATGGAATATCAAAAATGAATGGGCGGTTCTTGCTCAAAAACTCCTGCATCAGATCAAGGTCTTTCCGCAGCCCGCGGTAGCGGTTGCGCAGCACACCGTCGATCCGCGCGTTCTCCATCGTTGAAAAGATCTTTTTGGCGAGGCGCGGCTCAGGAAAGATGTTGAGGACGGCTTTGTAATCGGAGCCTTTCGGAAGCGTTTTGCGGCGGCGGGCAATATCTTTCCGGATCTCCTCGTCAGAAAGCGCCCGCTCACCTGACCCGACATCCTCAATGTAACCAGCGAGCGAAAACGCATCGACCTGCTCGGCAGTCGCCGAGTAAAGCTCGGCAAGATCGGCGAATGCCGCTTGCAAAGCTGTAGTGTCTCGCTCGAAAGTACCGAACTCGATCTGCCCCGCACCGTACGCGGCGAGCACCTTGTAGAGGCGGAAATCCATCTCGTCCGAGCCTAATTCTGCAATGGTTCCCGGCAGATAGATCTTGTTTCCGTCGCCGATCCGCGATTCCTGCGGCATCTCCGTCAGCGGTGCAACCTCGATCTCGCGTCCGGTCAACGCCTCTACATAAAGCCGCAAAACATGCTGAACGGATTCGAGGTGAAGCCCTTCGCGAGTTTGGCTGAGCTGATCGTTCGAATGACGCGTCTCTAACGCGAAATAGCTGCGGCGTGCCTTCGGCGTCTGCTCAAGCATTTCTGCGAGGCCCGTCTTGATCCACTCTTCAAACTGATCCAGAGTGACCTTGCGGAGCGCCGTAGACGAGGAACGTAGTGCGGCGAGCGCACTCTCTGCGTCTGTCACGGCGATCTCACCCGTGAGGTCGAGCACGCGTTGGATGGCTGCGGTCTTGATGCTCCCGTCCCCCGCCGTCTGGAGCGTGACGGCATCGATCTGTCTGAAAAAATTTGGAGTGGCGCGGAGGAACGCGATCAGGACCGCGTTGCCCTGTGGTGCGATCTTGTCGATGACCTTGATCCAGTCCGCAAAAACTTCGGGGGAAGATCTCATCACCTGGCTGCCCGCCGAGAAAAAGTTGAGCGTCACACTGCCGCCGAACTCGAGCATTTCGGTCGCACGACGAGACAGCGTCACTGCGCTTTCCCCCGTGAGGCCACCAAGGCCGTTTGGAATACTGGCCCAAAGGTCGGCTGTCATTCCACCGGTGCGGCTCGCAAACTGCGTAGCAAGTTCGATCACTGCGTCGGCGACCTGCTGCGCGTCCTCCGATCCAAACTGTTCGATTGCCCGGGCGACCGGGGGCGTCTTCTTGAGGAAATCGAAACTGTGTTTCGCCGAGCGATTTGCGATATCCAGCGCAAGCCGCATGATCCGCGTAAACAAAGCTTTGTCCGACACCTCGTCGGCGACGTCCGGGACGAGCCGTAGCGTTTCGAGGGCGGTCGAACTTGAGATAACCAGCTGCCTGGTGCAGATCTGAAAAAGCGGCTCGATGGCTTCGGGGGGAACCCTCTTCAACTTCGCCACCCCACCAAGGAAGAATTGCGAGCCGAGCTCCGCATTTCCCATCGCCAGCTTCCGGCCGAACTCCCCCCAAGCACGCAGGTCGTCCGCAGAAAGCACCTTAGCCGCCTTTGGCACTGCCTCTACAAAGTCGCGGCTCACGCGAAGGCTAACCCCCGCAAGAGCGGCACTCGTCTCTATCGCCGCCCGCCGCTTTTCGGGCGAAAGGCGGCTTAAGCGTGTAGCCAGTCCCGTCAGGGTTTGCTTTGGATGTTCGCCGTTCTCGCTCGAGGCCATGCTCCAAGTTTATGAAGTGGGCACGAGCTAATCAATGCGAAGGGTCATTTCGGCGTTAGTGCGCATGTGCCAGTTCGGGAATAAATGGGAACGGGTCGAGGCCGGCAGGAGTCAAAAGGTCCATACGGGGGGCCTGCCCGTCTGAATAAATGAACACGTGAAAACACGCGTTCACACCGTATTCGATAAGTGCGTCTAGCCTTCCCTCGCGCTCCATCTCCGCAAGTTTTTGCATCACAAAATTTTGCTCGTCGGCGTTCATGTGCTTGCGGGCAAGGTCGAAGGCACAGCCCGAGGTGTGCGGCGGCAAAGCATTCTCGCTTCGAACGACGTAAGAATTCGGGTTCCCCTGATTGAGCAATATCTGGTAATCCATCGACCGCGTCAGCGAGGTCACACGCAACGGCCGCTGAAACTGGGCGAAGTACGCATCGGCAAGTTCTGTCAAGATCGGCCGCGACCGGGGGTGGAACATACGCAGGAGTCGCATTCGCATCTGCCGCCGGTCAGCGGGGTTATTCAGATCATATTTCACACCAGCAAAATTCGACGCAAGACGGCTTAAGTTTTCATATTTCGGGTGGCCGGGGGTGATCTCCGTAGCAGGTTGGCCAAACACGAATGAGGTGAACGGAGTGTCCCGTGCAGAACCGCCGACGTCTAGATAAAAGCTGTCGGTCGCCATCGGAAGTTCGATCAGCTCGCCGCTAAGGCGCTTTTCCGCGAGGTCGCCAAAGTCGAGCGGCTGCCGATACCCGGCCTCACGCATTTCCCGAAGCTTGCGTGTCTGTTTTACCACGCCGTCGCCGTACAGCTCCTTGGGGACGTTCAGGCCTGCGGGCCGGATGCCCGTCGAACCGGTACGCGGAGCCATCGCAAGTTGCTGCCTGCTTGCAAGAAATGCGGAGGAAACATTGAGGTCGATCTCTTCATTCTCGGAGACCGCGCCTGTGATATCGACAACGTCGCTCGCAACCAACTCTTCTTCCGCGACTTCCCAGGACGCGATCAGGTCATCCAGGTCTTCTTCGTTCTCACCGCCGAGCGGGTCGATCACACGCTGCGGGATGATCGCAGAAGCAGTCTTTGGCACCCCACCGCCGGTGGGGCCGCCAGACATCTGCGAGATGATCACAAGGATGACGCCGCCGAACAAAATTATGAGGAGCGTAGCAACGACCGAGGCGATCAAAAGTACGGGCGGTCCCTTTGACGCCGTGACCGGGGCTTCGTACTTCGGAATTCCTGCGGGAACACTATACTGCGGTTCTGCGAGGGGCTGATCCGGCTGCGGGAATGAACCTGACAGCTGGTATGCCGAGTCAGCGGCTCGGGAATGGACCGTTATTGTCGTCTCACTGCCGATCCGCAAAACGTCGCCCGCCCTAACAACACGCGGCGGGCCGGAGATCCGCTCGCCGTTTGCAAATGTGCCATTCGTTGAATTCTCGTCCGCGACCCACAGTTCGCCATCATCAATGAAAAACGTCGTGTTGACGCGCGACAGCCCCGCATCATCAATGACCACGTCGGCTGCGTCGGTGCGTCCGATCGAGAGTTCATCGTTGATGTTGACCGACCGAGTTTCGTAGGGCCCCTCGATGGTCAGGGTAATTTCCGGCATTTAACTAATGATGGTGGTCGGCGTCCGCCACTTCTTTCAGCTTGGCAAGATCAAGCTGGCGGGCAAAGTCGTTGAAATGGAACATCGAATCGTCCTTGCAGTGTTCGCAAAAGAACGTCACATCCTCGCCGAGGTACATATCCTTCAAATGATACGCAATGAAACATCCATAACAGCGCTGGATGCGTTTGCCGAAGTCGGCGAGGACCTGTTCGCTGTTGATGTTCTCCATTCTGTAAGTTATCTTGGTCGGGCGATTCAGCTATTTTACTATGCCTCGCTTCGAACTCTCAATAAATTCGAGCAAAACATCGACTTCGGGTGAGTCGCTGATCTCTTCGCGGATGCGTTCGACGGCCTGCGTTGTGTTTAGTTTCGAGGATAGAAGGAGGCGGTAGGCTTTTGTCAGATCGCTAATGGCCTTACGCGAATACCCGCGGCGTTTCATCCCCACGGTGTTCAAACCGTAGCACTTCGCATGATTGCCTTGGATGACCGCAAAAGGGGGAGCGTCTTTTACCACCACCGAATAACCGCCGATAAAAGCTTCGCGCCCGACGCGGCAAAATTGATGCACGCCCGAGTATGCTCCTACGTTCGCACGGTCTGCTATCTCAACATGCCCGGCCAGCGTGGCCGCATTTGCCATGATGACGTGGTCGCCGATCTGACAGTCATGAGCGACGTGTGCCTGTGCCATCAGAAGGTTGTCATTGCCGATCTGGGTAACGCCTCCGCCGCCCTCGGTGCCGCGGTGAATCGTTACGAATTCGCGGATCTGGTTTCGTCCGCCGATCCGGGTCGAGGTCGGTTCACCGGCGTATTTCAGGTCCTGGGGTGCGAGTCCGATGGATGCGAACGGATAAATCTCAGTGCCGTTACCGATGTGCGTGTCGCCGTCGATCACTACATGTGAGTGAAGTCTTACGCTACCGCTGAAACGCACCGCACCGCCAACCACGCAAAAGGGCCCGACAAACGAGCCTTCACCTAGTTCTGCGGCAGGATCAACGATCGCCGTTTCGTGAATGAATACTGACATAGATCAGTCGCCACCGTCACCGTCACCGCCGCCATTGCCGTCGTTATCAGATACATCCGGGCCAATGCTAACGTGAACGTCGCCGTCCGGTTCAGGGGTAACGTGAAGGTCTTTAAGGATCAGCCACGTGAGAACAGCTGCTACCGGAAATGCCAGAAACACCCCCGCGATAGCACCGCCGAATACAGATCCGACAAAACCGGTCACCCCGTACTTTCGGTTTTTCATCTTGATCCCGGCGAGCAGGGGGAAAAAGCCGAAGAGCGCTCCTAGCAAGAAATTTGAAAGGGCAAGATAGAGATAAACCTCGCTGTCGCCAAGCTCAAAGATGTCCATTTGTTACTCCTTTGGTTTACGATCTGCGATAACGCTCATGATAATTGCCTCAGCGGTAACCTTCCCGTCCACGCTCGCGACGCCCCGCATTTTCTGCATGCGGCTGCCGATGCGGAGAGCTGTCACCTCAAGCATTAGGGTGTCACCGGGCACAACTGGGCGTCGAAACTTTGCCGACTCGATCCCGCTGAAAAATGGGATCTTTTCATCGCGGTCGTCAAATTCTCTGAGGGCGAGTATAGCACCAACCTGAGCAAGGGCCTCAATCTGTAAAACGCCCGGCATAACGGGCGCTTCGGGAAAATGTCCGACGAAGAAATGCTCATTCATCGTGACCTGCTTTATGCCGACGATGCGAGTTTTCGGTTCGAGTTCGATGATCTTATCGACCATCAGAAAGGGGTACCTGTGCGGAAGGATCTCGCGGATGGCGACTGAGTCGTAGATTGTCATTGGAAGAGTCCTTAAACGCTAAAAAGTCAGCAGCGGGAAAACTTCGGTCCTCCATACTGCTGACTATCCGGTCAAAAACGAATCAACTATCTAGGAACGGCTGCGGATGCGGCACCTGCAGGCCGAGCATTGTAAAAGGTGATGAAATCTTTCGTTACGTCAGCTGACGGGTCAAGAGCGAGAATAGCTCCCGCCTGTGCCAATTTCTCTACATCAAAAATGGCAGCAAATCCCTTTTGCTTGGCGTAATCCTGGATCGCACGGCCGATGTCCTGGTTGATCGGCCCGAGCAGTTCACCGCCGCGCTTCTCAACAAAAGCGTCGTACTCTTTCTTCTTGAACTCAAATTCACGCTGAAGGCGAGCGCCTTCTTCCTGTCTAGTGCGGAACTGGTTCTCGTTAATAGGCACAGCCGGTGCAGCTTCCTGCATCTTTCTTAATTCTGCTGCGATGTTGGTGACCTTGGTCTGAATTCCGATGAGTTCCTGCTCTTTCGGTTTGACCTCGGAACCGAGCTGGGTATAGGCACTTATGTACCGCTTAATGCCCTCTTTCTCGTCAGCAAAAAAACCTGTGTCAATCATACCGACCTTTGTCGGAGCGGCTGCTCCCTGGGCGGCGGCGGAAACGCTGAACATTGCCGTAAACATAATACAAACGGCGAGTAAGCTAAATCTTTTCATTATCCGTAAAACTCCTTAATTTACCGAGGCAAGTAGATGTGTCGTGAAATCAATATATTGGAAACAAAAACAGGGCGAACTGTTGCCTGTGCAATAAGAAAATCTCAAAAGAACGACAATGTTATGCCATCGATTTCTGATTGTCAATTTTTCGGGGCCCGCGAAAGCCCCGAGAATTACTGGTGTTATGCACGTCTACAACATCGCATGCGGCCATTCAGACCGTGCTAGAAAGTGCGTCCGACCGTAAATCGGAACCCGTTACGTTTACCCGGCAGAAAGATGCCCGGGATCTCTTCGGTAAAGCCAAGCTTTGCGTTCGGGTTGTAGTAATAGATCAGTCGGAACGGTACGTTTACGACCGGAACCTGAACCCTGAGTTCGGCACCGATACTCGATTTGAAATCGCCCAACCCGCTGAAAGCTGCGGTGTCCGCCCGTAAGAGCGAATTCTGCTGAGCCTCACCGCGAAGGTACAGCTGGCTGATCTCGGGCGAAAGCGTTGTCGGGCAGCCGAAGCGATTGCCGCGGCAGAATTGCTGAACAAAGTCTGATTTGGTCAAGAGCCTGTTGTTAAAGTACAAGAGGCTGCCAAAGCTGCTTTCGAGCACCGGCGTGTTGATCAATGCCAAAGCCGTAGCTCTTCCCGCACCGAGAAAGCGGTCGTCCTCAAGAAATTCACTGTTAATACGTTGTGCGTCGTACTTTCGCAGGTTGAACACGCTGCCGATGTCGGCAAACAATGCCAAAGTCGCGGGCCCCGCGATCGGTATGCGGTATTCAAAGTTGCCGAGAAGCTGGGTATCACCACCGATGAACCGATAGTTACGCGAGAACAGCGCCGGATTATCCCCGTCCGGGCCCGTCAGTAACCCGAGATTTGTGATCTCTTCGACGATCAGCGGGTTGACGATGCCGTGATTCGTGTTCGGCGTGCCGGCAGCATTGATAGCAAGCACCGGGTTCCGCATCGTCACATAGGTGTCGAACTGAGCGATCGGGCCGATCGAGCGGTAGTTATAACCGCGAATGTCGTTCTCGCTGCCCAGAAAGTATCGTTCGTAAAGCGGGACGCCGCCAACGAAGCTGATCGAGTTCGCGGTGCGGATCTTGTCCGACAACGCATACGAGCCGACAGTTCCCGCTTGTACACGAAAAGCGAAAACCTCGGGGCTGCTCGAATTCTTTCGGCGAACCGGCATGTAACGCGAATACGTTATGCTCGGCTGATACGTGCGGACGTCCCCGCCGAGACCTGCTAAGCCGACCGAAAGGGCCAATTGGCTGCCGCGCAATGTGTCGATGCCGTTTGCCGCGGGCTGACGCGTGTCGTAAACGAAAGAACCCGTGATACGACTTGTCAGAATGTTCGGCTGAGCATAGATGATCGGGATACGCTGCGACGGGTCATCCGATTGATTGATCTCGGGATCTTCGATCGTTGTAGCCGAGATCTGATAAGTCAGACCGACCCGCGAAAACTGTGTGAACTGACGACGCCGAAAGTACAGCTCGGAAAGCGGAGCCGTCATGAAGACGGTCGCACCGTAGGTACTCTGAGTGAACAAATTGCTCTCGTCAGTCAGCACCTGGGCGAGAGGGTTGAACAGATCATTGAGCAGGTCCTGATTTTGGGTCAGGAACGTTCCTTCGCCAAAGAACTTGTAGCGCGAGGCAAAGAGCGATACGCCAACCGAAATGGGACGGTCGCGGAAATAGGGCTCCTGATAGCTAACTTGCAGCGACTGCTGCCGGTTACCGGCACCAAGTGCGAAAGAAAGAACTTCACCACGGCCCGCAAGATTATTCGTCGAATATTCAAGTCCAAAGTAGGAACCGCCCAAGCCGCCGACTCCGCCGTTGAATGATATCTGCTGGCGGCCGCGCTCTTTGATCTTAACGATCAGATCAACATCGCCCTGCTCCTCGTCAGTACGGATCTCGACGTCCTGATCTTTATCGATCGGGTCAAAGTACTGCGTCTGGTTGAGTCGGGCGACCGAGATATCGAGAAAACGCGAGTTATAAATGTCGCCTTCGTTTATAAGGAATTCGCGACGCATCACGCGGTCGCGGGTAAAGGTGTTTCCGGTAAACTCGAGACGGCGAAGAGTGAACTGACGTCCTTCTTCGATCTTTACGACAATGTCGACGATGCCCTCGGCCGGGTTCGCGGGATTATCCTTAAAGCTTGGTTCAAACTCGGCGTTGTAATTAACAAAGCCCTGCTGGCCGTAAACATCTTTGAGACGTTCATAAACGCCCTGCTGCAGCCGCCGGCCGTCGGCGATCTGACCCGACTGAAGACCGAGAAATGCAAGGATCTGCTGCTCAGAAAAGATCGAGTTGCCTTCAACGCTAAGCTCGCCGACGCGGAACACACGGCCTTCGGTAACAGGTACTACTATACGAAGCGTTTCATCTACCGACGAGAGGAGCGGGAGCGGCAGTGTGATGAGCGGAAGAGCGCTTGTTCGCTGGGCGCCGAGGCCCTCAACGACCGGCTCACCGATCCGTGCCTGGAAATATCCTTTTGACCACATGTAGGACCGTACGTTGCGCTGCAGATCATATTGCAGCTTACGCATGTCCAGAATGTCCTGACCTTTGAAACGTGCAATGAGCCCCGTTTGCCTTACAAGCTCGAGAGCGCCGCGCAATTCGCCGTCACTAAACTTTTCGTTACCCTCGAAATCGATCTCGACGATGCGTGACTGCAAGCCTTGTTCAACTTCGAACGTGATGGCGACCGATGTGGCCGACACTTCTTCTTCGCGGATATTAACAGTGGCGTTGGGGTAACCCCGGTTTGCGAGTTGTTCGCGGAGGATACGCGTCGCGGCGCGTGCTTTTACCGGATCGTAGATCGCTTCGCGCGAGATACCCGCGCGCTGCTCACGAAATTCCCGGAGAATATCAGATTCCGGAACGGCGCGCAGGCCAGTGAACTGAAGGTCTCGGATGATCGGCCATTCGCGAACCTCAAAGATCACATTGACGCCGCCGCGGACGCCGGGCGTCGTCAGGACGCGCGTCGCGGCTTTGTCGAACCAGTTGAGAGCCAGCAGTTCGCGGAGGTCGCGTTCGAGTGCGGCCGGGTCATACACGTCACCCGGACGGGTCCGGATATAGTAGATAAGGTCCTCGTCGCGCAAGCGGCGGTTACCCTGGATGTCTACGCTCTCAACGACCTGTTGATTTGCTACGTTTTCGGCTGCGGGGGATGCAGTCAAAGTAGTGTCCGCCGTGGCAGGACTCGGAGATGCCAAAAAGAAAAAGCTCCAAACGGCAAATCCGAATGCGGTTAATTTCTGCATAAATACGGTGTCCCCAAAATTGTACGATCTTGCGGGCTTCTAAAAGCTCGGAAAGCCGCCGTGTCTAAATAAAACGCTAGAATAAACAAAAGCCGGCGGCATTTCAATGTCGGATTTTTACGCAATCTATGATTCTACCCGCACATCACAGGTTGCCTTTTCAGAACGTGCCGACAAACCTTTGGATTATACAGGGTAAGGCGGCCAAAAAGAAAAGCAGGACCGAAAAGATTCCGATCCTGCTAAAGGTTTTGGCTCGTGTGTTTACGAGTTGACGGCCGTAGTTTCCTCGGGGGAGTGTTGAGGTTCCGCCGCGAAAGACAATCCATCGGGCGATGCATTGACCGTGATCGTGCTGAACTCCGCAAGCTCGCCACGGATCAGCGCTTCTGAGATCTCGTCCTCCACATATTTTTGAATAGCACGTTTCAGCGGGCGGGCGCCATAGCTTCTATCCGCACAGGTCTTCTCGATCAGCCATGTGGCCGCTTCCGGGGACATTTTGAGATCGCGATTGTGCTTTTCAAGTATCTTGTTCAACGCGTCAAGCTGCAGGTCAATTATCGACCTCAGGTCGTCGTCGGTGAGTTCCTCAAAGATGACGATCTCATCGAGGCGGTTAACGAACTCCGGTGCAAACGTCTGTTTGACCTGCGCGAGCACCTGATCCTCCATTTTTTCACGAGAAGTGTCGGCTCCGGTCTGGAACCCGACATTGCCGCGCTTCTGGATAAACCGGGCACCGATGTTCGAGGTCATTATAAAGATCGCATTCTTACAGTCGACGGTGTTGCCCTGAGCATCAGTAAGGATGCCGTCTTCGAAAACCTGCAACAGGATATTGAAAACGTCGGGATGAGCTTTTTCGATCTCATCAAACAGAACGACCGAGTAAGGAGATCGTCGAAGCCTTTCGGTGAGCTGGCCGCCCTCGTCGTGACCGATGTATCCGGGAGGCGAGCCGATGAATTTGGCAATGGCATGCTTCTCCATGAATTCGCTCATGTCGAATCGAATGAGCATTCGCTCAGATCCGAAAAGATATTCGGCGAGTGTGCGGGCGACCTCCGTCTTGCCGACACCCGTCGGACCTAGGAAGAGAAATGAGCCGATCGGTTTGTTCGGGCTTTTTAGTCCGGCGCGCGAGCGGCGAACGGCACGGGCGAGTGCAGAGATCGCAGGCCGTTGGGAAACGACGCGCTTGTGCAGTTCGTCTTCGATCTTCAAAAGTTTTTCAGCTTCTTCGAGCCTTACGGTCGAGACAGGGACGCCCGTCCAGCGTGCGATGACCTCATCGACATCGTCTTTGGTCACCTCGACACTGATGAAAGAATCTTCGATGGACCGAAGCTCAAGCGAAAGCAGCTGATCTTCGTTCGCAGACGCCCGCTTCCAATTTTCGACCGTCTCTTTCCAGGAAGGCTCCGCCGGATGCTCTTGTTGATATCGCAGCTTGGCACGCGCGCCTGCCTCATCAAGTACGTCAATCGCTTTATCAGGTAAGAAGCGGTCGGGGATGTAACGACTCGACTGGATCACCGCCGCCTCGAGAGCTCCATCGGTGTAACGCAATTGATGAAATGCCTCGTACCGTTCGACGACACCTTTAATGATCGCAAGTGCGTCCTCTTCGTTCGGCGGTAAAACCTTAACAGCCTGAAAGCGCCGCTCGAGCGCTCGGTCCTTCTCGACTGATTTTCGATACTCGGCAGGTGTTGTCGCACCTATACACTGGATCTCCGCACGCGACAGCGCCGGCTTTAGAATATTCGCGGCGTCGAGCGTCCCTTCTGCTGAACCCGCCCCAACGAGCGTGTGGATCTCGTCGATGAATACGATGTTCTCTGAATTCTCTTTTAATTCGGTGATGATCTTCTTGAGCCGCTCCTCAAACTGGCCGCGGTACTTCGTGCCGGCGACGATGGAGGAAAGATCTAGCGACAGCACCCTCTTGCCCTCAAGAAATGACGGTACGCTCCTGTCAACGATGCGTTGAGCGAGCCCCTCAATGATCGCCGTTTTGCCGACACCGGCTTCGCCGATTAGCACGGGGTTGTTTTTAGTTCGACGGCAGAGGATCTCGATGAGGCGTTCGATCTCGACCTCGCGGCCCACAAGCGGATCGAGTTTGCCGCTTGCAGCCTCGCCGGTAAGGTCGCGGGTAAATTCGTTAAGGCTCGGTGTTTTGTTGTCGTCCTTGGCTTTGGTGAAGACACGCGTCGAACCGCCGATGCGGATGATCTCGTCACGCACCTCCTGAAGGCGCAACCCGTTAGAGAACAATATCTCAGCCGCGACCGAGCGCTCTTCCCGCAGCAGTCCCGCTAAAAGGTGCTCTGGTCCGATGTGGCGTGTCTTGAGATGGCGGCTCTCTTCATTCGCCCAAAATAGAATGCGTTTTGTCTCCGGCGAAAGGTGAAGCTCTGCCGATTGCGGTATGCGGTCGCGAACGACGATCCGTTCTTCGACCTCGCGTCGGATGAGGTCAACGCTAAGCGAATTTCTATTTGGGAAAAATCGGGCCGGGATGGTTTTGTCTTCGCGCATCAGCCCGAGCAAAATGTGCTCTGGGTTGATCAGCGGCGAACCATATTGCAAAGCTTCGTACCGCGAAAAAAAGATAACGCGGCGAGAGCGTTCTGTGTAACGTTCGAACATAAATTGATCCTAGGCCCGCGCGAAAATAATAACGTCAGTATAACGAAGTTGGGCAGCCGAATCCTAATTAATTAAATTGTGATCTCTATGAGCTTGCCCTTATATAGTTGCAAACAAAGAGAAAATCCAGAACCGGGCCTGAAAGGAGAGAACTAGAGGAGAGGAATGTCTATTTGATGCGTTCGGGGTCTAATTCGACGTCCGGGATCTCGACCACCAACGGTCCGCCATCGCCGCCGAGTTTACCGATGGCTTGGCCGGCTGGCGCCAGCTTCACTTCGGTCGAAAGTATCCGAGCGACCCGCTTCGGCAAAAGCATAGGTGCAATGCCCGCAATGCTATCAGCAAGCGAAACTATATCGCCGCCGCCGGACCAATGTTCGCGAACGACCGTCTCGTCGGTGCGGTTGAGCAGCCGCAAAAGCGTAAGTGCGACGACATATGCGTCGTCTACCTGCCCAATGAATGGCAGCATGTCGGGGATCAGATCGATCGGAGAAATTACATAGACTATCGCACCTAAGAAAAGCGCCTTTTCTGCCTTCGGCACGCGTGCATCTTTCATCAACCGCCCGAGCAGCGTGACCATATTCGGCAGGAACATGAGAAAGTTACCCATTCTTCCTTTTGCCTCGCGACGCTCGCGTCGGCCAGGTTTAGTTAGCGCAGTTGCTGCTTTTGCCATATATTTCTCCGGACCGTTTCGTTTACCTAAGTCTATGTACAACTGAATGTTTGTGCAAGTTTTAGGCAGGTCCGTTGTATGGTAAATTTGACGGGCGACCCTAAGGTTTTGAGTATGATACTTCAGCAGATCAGGGAACGAGCCGCGGCAAACCGCCAGCATATTATCTTGCCCGAGGGCGATGACCCCCGGACATTGCGGGCCGCTGAGATGTGCGTTCGAGACAAGATCGCTCGCATCACGGTCATCGGCGATATCGAACGTGTCAGGTCCGCCGCGTCCGACGCGGGCGTTAACCTAAATGGTGTCGAAGTGCTGGATCATCGCGTCGGTGACGAATTTCGCCGCACGGCCGAGCTTTACCACCAGATGCGGCGTGCAAAAGGCGTAACGCTTGAGGAAGCCGAGCAGACCGTCAAGGATCCGCTCTATTTCGCAAACCTTACAGTAAGGCAGGGAAAAGCTGACGGCTCGGTTGCAGGCGCGACGAACACGACCGCTCATACCGTCGCGGCAGCGATCAGATGTATCGGCGTGCGCGAGGGGTATAAGATCGTTTCGTCGTTCTTCTTAATGGTCGTTCCCGATAAAAAGATCGGAATGAAAGGCGCGATGATCTACTCCGATTGCGGAGTAGTGGTCGACCCCGACGTCGGCCAGCTCGCCGAGATCGCCCTTGCTTCGGCCGACTCGTGCCGTGCATTGCTCGGTGTCGAACCACGTGTTGCGATGCTCTCTTTCTCCACGAAAGGCAGCGCAAAAGACCGATCCATCGACAAGGTGACCGAGGCGACGAAGACCGCGCGTGCTCGGGCACCCGAGCTGATCATCGACGGCGAGCTTCAGGCAGACGCCGCAATCGTCCCATCGGTGGCAGAGTCAAAAGCGCCGGGTTCGCCTGTCGCGGGCAAAGCGAACGTGCTGATCTTCCCCGATCTCAACGCCGGCAACATCGCTTATAAACTCACCGAACGCCTCACCGGCGGAACCGCCATCGGCCCGATTCTCCAAGGCCTCGACCGCCCCTGCAACGACCTCTCACGCGGATGCAAGGCCGAAGATATTGTCGACGCCGTCGCAATAACTGCGGTACAATCGCAAGCGCGGAAGCTGGTTTAACGATGAGATGGCTGATATTAATTTTGGTTCTTACGGTCGCTAGTTGCGAAATGGAGCGCGCCGTCCATGAACCAGATATCGCACTTGAAGATCTGGTCATCGTTAGGGTGCCTCCGGTTTTGGATGAGAACCTGTCCGCCGGCGAGAGCCAGTGTCGGTTCATTGCATTCATCGAAGAACGTGAGGTTAAGCCAGGCGAGTGTATAGAGGTGCTTGCCAGCCATTACTGCCGCCTCTTATACGTCCGGCTTCATGAGAACGGATCATTGACGCTAAACGACGAAAGACTCGGAACCATCACGGATCCTCATGCACTCGAGGCGAGGTTATGGGAGATCTTTGACCAGCGGGAGGAAAATGAGGTTCGCCATGACGTAAGCGACCGCATTGTAAAAGACGTAGCCTTTGGGGCGCCTGCCTCAACTCGATGGGGTGATGTTTACAAACTCGCGTCAACGTTGGATGGCTTGGGTGCGAACCTCTTTATCATACCCGAGGGCGCTGGTGCGGCAGTGTCTGAGGCGACGCCGTAAGCGGCAAAAGTGTTTGAACGTGCGGCATTTCTTGGTCCCGCTCTGCCTTACGCAAATTCTTATCCTGATACATTCGCTCATCGGCTTCTGCGACCACCTCTTCGATGTCGCAGGCCCCGTCGAGTGAGACCACCCCAAGACTGCAGCTCAATTTGTAAGGCTTAGACGAGGCCGCATTGTGTTGGTCAAGTTTTGCGCGGATCCTGTCGATCATTACTTCCGCGTTCTCGTCCTTTGCACCGATCGAAAGAATGACAAATTCGTCGCCGCCCCAACGGGCCACGATGTCGGCACCGCGGACGACAGACTTCAACACGCGTGCAATATCTACCAGCGCCTCAGAACCTGCTTCGTGCCCGTAGTTGTCATTGATCGCTTTTAACCCATCCATATCCGCAAATATCAGCGAAAGGCCGCGACTGGTCCCGCTGTGGCCTTCGAGCTTTATCTGCTGGTCGGCAAAGGTCAGAAAGCCGCGTCGGTTATAGATGCCCGTCAACTCATCAGTGAGCGACAGGCGCTTCAACTCAGCCTGCGCGCGGAGAAGCTCGGTGACTTCCTGCGCGTGGCCAAGTACGTAGGAACTGCCAGATGGTTCAGTGATCAGGACGTTCTTATAACGCATAACGATCCGTGCACCGTCCTTTTTTACCAGGGTCAGCAGCCCTTCAGAGATTCCTTCGTTCAGGATCTGACGTAGGTAAGCGTGGAATTCGCCATGGTGTTCGCTGGGCATTAGGTCCCTAAACGTTTTGCCGACGATCTCGTCCTCACGATAGCCGACCATTCGCAAAGCGGCAGGATTGACCATCGTCATCCGCCCATCCAGGTCGTGGGTGGTTATAAAACCGGCACCGTGGTCAACAAGGTCGCGGTAGCGTGATTCGCTTTCAACTAGCTGCGTCTGAAACGCCTTCTGCCTCGCGTGCGAGCGATGAATTTTTTCTGAGAAATAGTAGATCGATCCGCAGAGAAGTATCGTACTTGCGAGGGCGGTTAGCGCATTACCCGTGCCGACGTCATAGTAGCCCATGTAAAAACCTAATACTTCCAGCCCGCCAAGTATAATTGGGGCACCGACGGCCAAGGGCAGCAGCCGCCTAGCAGCCACTCCGCCCAAGCTGTTTGCCAGGAAAAGCTTGACTAGCCGACTCTTTCGATTTGCTGCAAGGCAACCAACGGCCATTATCGCCAAGCAGGCAGCCGCGGGAAGTGACAATCGGTTAAATTGGGTTGTACCGTTGAGGAGGTCTGCCTGGTAAAGGTGCCCCAACATGGATGCAAACGTAAGTGACATTGATGCGAGCACCAAACCTTCGCCTACGATTGAGGCAACGCGCGAGCGGTTCAGCAAAAGCAACGCGAGGCTCAGAAGAACAAGGTTGGCGGCCGCCTGCGGAGACATCGTTCCGATCGACGCACCGGCAGAACCATCGTTCGGCGAGAATACGACCTCGGACATACCCAGCGGGAGCGAGACAACGAACTGTACCAGTTCACTAGCGCCGAGCGAAAGTACGACCGCCGCCATCAGTGTTCGTGCCCATCGCTGAATCGAACCCGCCTCGCGCGAGGCTAGGTAAAGTGCCGCTGCCGCGAGCATCATGGCAAGAGCCGCCCTTTGCGACATCGAGGGGAATCCCGCAATGCCCTGAGTGAGTAAAGGGAGATTTGCGAGTGTTCCCAAAAGTGCCAGTGCAGAGATGGTAATGACAGCGATAGCGGAAAAATGCTTGAGCTTACGCCTGCGAGTGTGGAAAGCGGAATATTGAATCATGGTGCGCCCTTAAAGGAAGGTTAGGAGTTCTTGGATTACACAGCCGGGCGCGGGTATTGCCGACAGTTGTTTTAAACTATCACAAACCGTTTAAATAGAGAAGCACTTTCTCTTAAGCTAGTAGATCGCAGGCTCGCCGGGCGGCCGTGTCTTCCACCGCTTGTGGATCCACATCCACTGTTCCGGATGCTGGCGGATCAGCTTTTCGACCTCAGATGTGAAATCTGACGTGATCTGCAGTACGTCCGCCTCCCGGTTCCCGGTGCGAACGGGCTCGATTATCCGTCCGTGTTTCGCGACAAATCGGCCTTCTTCTTCGACCCATACGCACGTGACGGGGATAATGACGGCGTCCGAACGCATCGCCAATAGCGCCGGACCCGAAGACGTACACGCTTGCACACCGAAAAATGGCACGAACACGCCCTCCTTAGGGTGGGCATTCACGTCCGCAAGGATACCGAGAATGCCGCCAGATCGAAGCACCGTCAGCGCAGCTCCGACAGCATTGGTCTTATTGATCGGACGATTCCCAAAATGCGTCCGCAGTCTGATTGTCAGATCTTCGATGAGCGGGTTGTCCAGCGGGCGTGCAAGATAGGTGATGGGTTCCCGAATTGCCGCCCAGGCAAATACAAGCAGTTCCCAATTGCCCATGTGCGGGCTGAGTATTATCACACCCCGCCCCTGTGCTTTTATCTCCTCGTACTGTGCAAGCGTCGCCGGATCAAATCGAAAATCGATGAGCTTGCCGATCGATTCAGGAGTCGATTTCGGAAACTGGCTGATCTCACCCAACATCCTGCCCAGATTCTCGAATGAGCCCTTTGCAAGTCGTTTTCGTTCGGATTCGGAGAGGTCAGGAAACGCGATCTTGAGGTTGCGGAACGCAACTTTTCGAAGCGATCCAAGAAGGTGAAATAGCGTGCGTGCCAGTAATAGACCGGCCCAGACCGCTGCTTTGCGCGGCAGCAGCGTGAGTGTTCCAAAGATGATCTGAACCGCCAGGTATTCACTGCGGATCTGAGCTTTGCTCTTTTTTGCCATCAGCTAAACATCAGCCGTTCCAGCGGCGAAAGGCGAGTACGGCGTTCAGCCCGCCGAAAGCGAAAGAGTTCGAGAGCGCAGCAGCAGGCAAGGAGTCGACCGACGCATTTGCGATCACGTTTACATCGCATTCAGGGTCTGCTTCGGTGAAATTCGCCGTGGGTGGCAGTTGCCCGTGATGGAGCCCGAGCACAGTAGCGGCAGCCTCGAGCGCACCGGCTGCTCCGAGCGCATGCCCGTGCATTGATTTGGTCGAGCTAACAAATATGTTCGGCGCGTGAGCGCCAAAAACGGTGCGGATGGCATTTGATTCCATCACATCATTTGCCTGTGTCGCGGTCCCGTGTGCGTTAATGTAACCAACCTCGGAGCCTTCCATCTTCGCGTCCGCGAGCGCGCGTTTCATTGCCTTTGCGGCACCCTCGACAAGCGGCATGGTCAAATGATGTGCATCAGCCGACATACCAAAACCCGCGATCTCACCATAGATCTTCGCACCGCGTGCCTTTGCATGCTCGAGTTCTTCCAAGACGAACATCGCCCCGCCTTCGCCGAGGATCATTCCGGTGCGATCCTTCGAGAACGGCCGGCACGTCTCCGGTGCGACAACCCGCATGGACTCCCAAGCTTTAAGGTTGCCGTATGTCAGCGGAGCCTCGCTGCCGCCCGCGATCGAAACGTCTGAGGTGCCCTGTCTGACGAGCCAAAATGCATTGCCGAGCGCGTGATTCGCCGACGAACAAGCCGTCGAGATCGTGAAAGTAGGCCCCGTTAGCCCAAACTCCATCGACACGTGGCTCGCCACCGCGTTGGCCATTGCGGCCGGGATAGCTGTGGGCGGAAACCGCGTTTTTTTAAGGTCGTAGAGATCGCTGAAATGCTTGTCTTCGCTCTCTTTGCCGCCTAGGCACGAACCGGTGACAACGCCGGTTTCTTCGCGAAGAGCGTCGGTGAATTCGATCCCGGAATCGCTGATCGCTTCACGCGCGGCGATGATGCCGTAAACAGAAAACGCATCAAGCCACATCAACGATTTCTCGTCAAAATGGTCAGAAGCCGTTAGGCCGCGCACCTCGGCGGCGTTTTTGAAGCGAATATTATCTGTCGGAACGCGGGTTATCGATGAGATGCCGGAGCGGCCGCTGCTGACGGAATCCCAAAACTGTGCCTTGTCGTTGCCAACGGCGGAAACTACGCCGATGCCGGTGATCACAACTCGTCTCATATCAGGTGCCGACTTCGGCTGCGGCTTTATCCGCGAGCAGCGTTTCGATGCCTTCGACCACCTCGCGCACCGATCTCATCGACTGCACCTTATCGTCAGGAACAACGATGTCAAATTCTTCTTCGAGTTCAAATATCAGATTCAAGCCGTCAAGCGAATCAAAGCCGAGTTCCTCGAAAGTCGTCTCCATCGAGATCTCTTCGGGCGAGACTTTCTTGAACTGAGCAAAGATATTGATGATCTTCTCTGCGACAGGATTTTCTGACATTGCGATCTCCAGTTTTGGTATTAAGGGTAGAGCAAGCGTGATTATAGCAAACCTCCCGTAAATAACACGAAAACGCATGGAAATATTGCAGTTTGACGACCCATGCCGGCAAATTACAAAACTCTTACATTGGGCCCGCTCCAAAGCTGTTAGGCTCATAGATAGCCGGGCTTTGCCCGATGCAAAATTTGAACAAGGGGATATTTTGGGGGAACAGATGCAAGAAACGATAGACAACACTCACACTTCGAAAAAGATCAATTGGAACACGCTTGTCGCCGTCGTGATTTTTCACGTGCTGGCGGTCGCAGCGCTATTTACTTTCAGCTGGGCTAACCTCACCGCAGGGCTCATATTGTGGTGGGTCGCAGGCAGCCTTGGCATCGGCGTAGGCTATCACCGTCTTTTGACGCATCGTGGATTCAAGACCCCGAAGTGGGTCGAATACATCCTTAGCATTCTTGGAACGTTGGCAATGCAGTCGGGCCCGCTCACCTGGGTAACAACTCACCGCATCCATCACGCATTCACCGAAACTGAAAAAGATCCGCACAGCCCGCGTTTTGGAACTTACTGGTCACACATCGGCTGGATCCTTCGCGGAAAAGCGCAGAACCAGACATGGGCGGACATGCAGCGTTATTGTCCCGATTTTGCGAATGACCGCTTTCACCAGTGGATCAACAAATATTACTGGGTACCCATCACGATCCTAGCTGTGGGCCTGTTCGCCATCGGCGGATTTTCGATGGTCCTTTGGGGAGTGTTCGCACGCGTCGTATTTGGCTGGCACGCAACCTGGCTTGTAAATTCGGCCACGCATCTATGGGGAACCCGCAGGTTTGAAACACGCGACGATTCGCGAAACAACGCTTTGGTCGCAGCTCTGTCGTGGGGCGAAGGCTGGCATAACAACCATCACGCTTACCCGCGTTCGGCTAAACACGGCCTGGCGTGGTACGAGTTTGACATCAACTGGATGCAGATCAAATTGCTCGAAAAGGTTGGACTCGCGACGGACGTCTACGCGTACAGCATTAAACAGCACGAAGAGGACAAGCGGCAGGAATCGATGGACCTCAACCCCGTGCAAGACGCCGCGTAACTCGGTTGCAGTAAGTTAAGTTAGTAAAAGGCAAATGTGACCCTCGGGTTTACATTTGCCTTTTTAGTTTCTACCTTTACGAGTGTAATGCGCAGGCGAAAGACAGCCATATTCTTTCTGGTGCTCGGCATATGTTTGTCGATACTCGCCATTGCGCTCAACGTCGGGTGGATCCTGCTAAGCATACGCGAGGCCCTGGTCCTCGTACTTGGCATCATCTTTTTCGCCCTGATCATCACGGGCCTGATCCTAAACACCGTGTTCCTTGTACGGGAGATCCGCCGCAACGAACAGCACGATACGTTTCTAAATTCCGTTACTCACGAACTCAAGACGCCGATCACGTCCATCAAGATCTATCTCGAGACACTAAAGAACCGCGAGGTTCCCGAAGAAAAGCGTCAGGAATTTTATGACACGATGCTTGCCGACAGCGACCGTCTGATGAAAACGGTCGAGCAGGTGCTTGAGGCCGGCAGGGTCAAGGAACCGCGGCGGCAGTACAATGTCGTGGAATTAAAGCTCAATGATGTTCTTGCCGGGTCCATAGACGAGGTCAGAAACCGCTTTGATCTTGATGAAACGGCGATCCGATACACGCCCGGGTCTAATGATCCGATCGTACTCGGCGATGCTGAAGAGCTGAACACGGCGTTCACAAACCTCTTGGAAAATGCGGTGAAATACTCGGGCGGCCAGCCGCGGCTTTCGGTTCGGGTCAAGCAAGCGGCGATCGGCAACAGCGTGGCGATACTTTTTCGCGACAAAGGCGTCGGCATTAGCCCGGCAGATCTCAAGCGTGTTTTCAAACGATTTTATCGGGTGGAGGGCACTTCGCCGGGCGTTAAGGGCACCGGCCTGGGCCTCTTTATCGTCAAGAACATTGTCGAGCGTCACGGCGGAAAGGTAACCGCCGAGAGTAAAGGTCCGGGCGAAGGCACCACATTTTTTGTTCAATTTCCGACAGTTTCATAATGAAGATCCTGGTTGTAGAAGACGAAAAAAATCTGGCCGCGGGGTTGGTGTTCAACCTTGAGGCTGAGGGGTTCGATGCCGTTGTCGCCGAAACCGGCGAGGCTGCCCTCGAACAACTCGCCGCCGGCGCGTTTGATGCCGTGGTGCTCGACATAATGCTTCCCGGCATATCCGGCCTTGATGTCGCGGCGACTATGCGCGAGCGTGCAGACCACACGCCCGTGATGATGCTAACAGCGATGGGCAGACCTGAGGATGTGCTGCTCGGATTTGAAGCGGGAACCGACGATTATCTTGCAAAGCCTTTTGAGCTGAGGATCTTTCTGGCGCGGCTAAACGGGCTTCTTAGGCGTAGCACATGGGTGCGCGAAGGGTCGCCTAAGCCGAAGGCAGAGACCGTCGAGATAAACGGCAAAACGATTGATTTCACAAATCTGGAACTTAGAAGCGGTGACGAAACCATCCATCTCACACTGATGGAAATACGGCTGCTGCGTTATCTCGTCGATCACGCCGGGTCACCCGTCTCACGCAAGACTATACTTGAAGACGTCTGGGGGCTGCAGGAGGACACCGACACACGTGCGATCGACAACTTTATCGTCAGGCTGAGAAAGTACCTCGAAGACGACCCCGCGAACCCGACGATCGTCCGAACCGTTCGCGGCGTGGGTTACAAGTTCGTATTTCCTAACCAGCGGCCCGAATAATTCTTACGGGCGATGACCTTGATCTCTTCACGCCATCCTTCATGAAGCTCCCATCGCCACAGCTCGACCTCTTTCGCTAGGGAGGCGGCGTATTCCTCGAACCGATAATGAAAACTGAGAGCGGGTGCCACAACGTAAATGAGCGCCGGCTGATCAAGGATCGTGAGATTTCCAAAGAGATTCGCCTTCGCAAGGATTCCGCGGCGACGCTGGTGCTCGATCTTTCGCCAATAATCAGCAGCCTGGAAAACCGTTTCGCGGTCCGGTGCGGTCTTAAGCTCGATGATAACGAGCCGGCCGTCGCGTCGGATCGCCAGCAGATCGATCTTGTCCGTCGCCGCCTTGAATTGGTTGTAGATCGGCGAAAGTATCAGGTTCGGGTCGAGCAGCTTTATATTCCGCTTCAGCATCGACTCGAGCCACGACTCCGGCGCAAGCCGATACAGATCGTGACGCTTGTCGTCGGTTTCCGCTGTACGGTGCAACTGAAGTTCGCTGATGAGCTTTTCTAATTCCGAAAGATTGTCAGGCACGAGCGGTGTTCGCTTCTTTTCCGTCCCGAACCAGGCCTTTTCCTGTCCCATCATTCGCCGCACTCGCGCGAACGCTAACCCGCGATAACGCAGCGTCTCGCCATGCTTTGAAAAGATCACATCGATGTCATCGGGTGCGGCGGCGGTCACTTTCCGCGCAATTTCGCTGAGTTCAAATGAAGCCGGCAGCGTAAGCTTCTTTGCCTTTTCTCGCCAAAGGTCGGAAAGCGTCCACTGCCGCAGTGACTTTGCAGTCGGTTCTGCATCGGGCAGCGTGATCTCGACGATGTTAACGGAGGCCCGTGCCGCGTGTGTGAGCATTGCCAGGAGCTTCTGCAGATTTCGCGCCTGTCGTTTTTCCGCGGCGATCCAAACTTCGCTGATCGGTTCTTTTTTCCTGATCCGCAGCCGATCCAGCCAGTTCATAGCAGAAGCCAGCAGCGATTCGTGCGAAGCCGAGGCCGTTACATCCGCGAGCACCGCACGATGGATGCCGTCGGCACCGCGGACGACGATCTGGGCGAGCCGAGCGTTGTCGCGGCTCAAAGCGACCCTGACGACCTTTAACCCCGCGAACCCATTCCGAAGCGCCGTCGCCAGCTCGTTTGCCTTCATCAACCGCGCAAGCTCGATGTTGGCGCTAAGTTCCGCGGCGGACGTTCGCGGGATCAGCCGGAGCGTTTCAGCATTTCGTCCGAACTCGCCCGCGATCTCAAGCACGAGATCGCCATCTTCCTCGGCCACCGCTCGCAGTCCGTAAAACGCAAATCCACCGTCACCTACGAAGCCGAACCGAACGCGGCCGTTTCCGTTCTCGACCTCCATCTCGTCCCGTCGAAGCGGGATCGACCGGCCGCTTTCGCGAACGGCCAGCCACTCAAAATGCGAATCGAGCATCCGGGAAAACTGCTCGTGATCTACCATTTATAATTTTGGTCAAAGAATTCCATCATCGCTTCGGACCAGTCGGAATAACCTTGTTCCGAAGGGTGGATGCCGTCAGCAAAAAATCCTTCGACCTTGACGCTGCGGGGTTGATGGTAATAGAAAACACGGTCCATGGTACGGGTGAGGTCCTTGATGTTCTCGTCGTGCATTTTTGAGAGTTCCCAGAGAATGAATTTTATCGGATGCGGGATCGCCGGTGATACCTTTATCATCGGGCAGTTCGAAAGAAACACCGTCGCCTTTGGATGACTCTCGCGAAGACTACCGAGCAGCTCGGTCATATCGCGACGCCATTTGATGGGACTCGAAAGCTTGAGGACATCGTTGCCGCCAAGGCCGACCAGTATGTAATCGAACGGCTTTTCCGGCATCTGCGGCAAGAGTTCATCGATCGCCCGCCGTGCTGTCACCCCGTTCTTGCCGACGACGTGCCATTCGACCGGAGCCTCGATCCGGCGGCTGAGGCGTCGGGCGAACTGGCCGGCAAGTGCCTGGTCGTGCGTCCGCGCCCCAAGGCCGGCTACGGTCGATTCGCCGATCACGAACAGCCGAGCGGGCGAGCTTCCCTCGCCGACCAGACCGCTCGACGAACCTCCCGCGCCCGGCAGCAAGCCGATCTTACGCCGCGTGAGCCGCCCCTGCAGGTAGAGAAACGGCGCAAACGGCAATATCGCCGTTCCCCCGATCAAATATTTGGCCTGCCAGCGCGTTAAACTCATAGCGAAATCGTCATCAAAAAAGTCCGTATGTTAAACTTCAAGCACTCGAATGCGTTTGTCAAATCTTGCCAAATATTTCCCGATTTGTCTGTTAATTCTGTTTGTTCAGCTTGGATGCGGCTGGTTTGATCCGACGCAGAACACGGCCGCGCCCACCGCGGTGCTGCCACCCAGCGACACGCCTTTTTTGACCCGCGAGCCCGAAAATTTCACGGCAATGGTCGTCGTCACGTCGGGCGGCGTCGAGTCCAGATTCTTTCTTGTACGTTCTGGGATCAAGCGGCGGACCGATTTCAATTTCGAGAGCCCGGGACACATCTCGTATATCGTCGCTGATGCGCGGCTCGTCGCGTCCCATGATCAGAAGATCTACACAGAACGTGAGAGCGGGGCGCCGGGAAGCGGCCCGAGTGCGGAGGACATGTCCCTCACACGTCTTCTATTGGCCGAACGGACCTATTCTAGTTTTGAGCAGATCGGGGCCGAGGGCGGCACGACAAGCTATCGTGCGAGGTTGGCTGAGGACCAAACGAGCGAGATCATTATTTATATCGACGAAGCTGTTGGAATTCCCGTGCGGCAGGAGTTTTTTAGTACCCGCGGCGGCGAGCGGCAGCTGCAACTGAGCATCGAAGTACGCGACCTCAAACTGGAGGCGGACCAGGCGTTATTCGACGTGCCCCCGGGATTCAGAAAAGTGCCCTCAGCCGAATTTTACCGCGTGATAAGATCGGCGAATTAGCGATGGAACAGATTCGAAAGTTCGCGGTCTATTTCAAACCGTACCGCAGGCAGATGATTGGCGGCATCCTTTGTATTCTCGTCTCACTCAGTTTTGGCCTTTTCGTGCCTCACTTGATCGGCCAGGCCATCGATGACCTCGGGGCGGAGATCACGTGGGACAAGATCATCTACTACCCGCTCGTTATTCTCGGGGTCAACTTCGTAAGCGGCATCTTCCTCTTCTGGCAGCGGCGGTTGCTCATTGATGCTTCCCGGCATATCGAGTTCGACATGCGTCGCGATTTCTACGCCGCGCTGGTCCATCAACCGCTCGAATACTTTCAGAACACGCGCGTTGGCGACCTAATGGCGCGAGCGACCAACGATCTCGGTGCCATACGACAGATCGTCGGCCCGATGATCCTGTACAGCTTTCAGGCAATATTCGCGCTTGCGATAGTGCTGCCGATCTTGCTGAATATCTCGGTCAAGCTGACGTTGCTGCTGCTGATACCGATGCCGCTCGTTTCGTTGACGGTCAAGTATCTTGGCGAGCAGATCCACGTTCGTTTCGAAAAGATCCAGGCGTTCTTTTCTGATATCACCGCCCGCGCGCAGGAGAACATTACGGGGGTACGCGTCATCAGAGCGTACGCCCAGGAAGACTCTGAAATCGAAGAATTTGAAAAGCTTAACCGCGAGTACGCAGATCAAAATCTCAGACTAGTAAAGTTCTCAGCCGCGATGCGCCCGCTCCTGTTTTTCTTCATCGGGCTCGGCTTCGTGATCATCGTCGCGGTCGGCATACCGATGGCCGTGCGCGGAGAGATAACGGCAGGCGATTTTACCGCCTTTATCCTCTATCTCCAGCGGATGATATGGTACCTGATCGCTCTCGGTTACGTGGTAAATCTCTATCAGCGGGGAACGGCATCACTAAGGCGATTCAACCAAGTCTTGGAAGCCAAGCCGGCGATCGCAGACGACGAACGTGCCGAGCCGAGGCCCGACATCCGCGGCGGGATCGAGTTTCGCGATCTGACGTTTAAATATGAAAACGAGCGGGTGTTGAGTGACATAAACCTAAAGATAAACCCGGGCGAAACTGTCGCGTTCGTGGGCCGCACGGGCAGCGGAAAATCGACGCTGATGCAGCTCATCCCGCGCTTGCTTGAGGCACCCGAGGGGACCGTGTTCATCGACGGAGTGCCGGTCCGCGATTATCCGCTCGAGCAACTGCGCCGAGCGATCGGCGTCGTGCCGCAGGAGACATTTCTATTCAGCGACTCACTTGCGAGCAACATCGCGTTCGGCATTGATGAAGTGCCGGGCAAAAATGGAAACGGCAGCAGCAGCAATGGCACGATCACCGTCGAGCGTGCCGCCGAGATCGCAGGTCTCGCCGAAGATGTGAAAGATTTTCCCAACGGTTATGACCAGCTCGTAGGCGAGCGCGGCATCACACTCTCGGGCGGCCAAAAGCAACGGACCGCGATCGCTCGTGCGATCATGCGTGATCCGCGCATTCTGATACTCGACGACTCACTCTCCGCGGTGGACACGTTCACAGAAGAAACGATCTTGAGAAATATGCGAGCGATCCGCCGCGGACGCACCACGCTGATCGTGTCGCACCGCGTTTCCACGATTAAAGACGCCGACCTCATATGCGTTCTTGACGGTGGTCGTATAATTGAACGCGGAACGCACGACGAGCTGCTCCGGCATGAAGGCACTTATGCCGCACTTCATCAGCGGCAGCTTCTCGAAGAGGAACTCGAGCACACCGAATAGCAACCTATGAGCACATCTGAGATCGACCACAAATATCGCACGCTGGCAACCATTTGGTTCATCCTGCTGTTGTCACAGTTCATGTTTCTTGGCGTGGTCTTCGCAATAAAAGGCGAGGTGTTTCAGCCCGATCTCTCACAGCCGCTGCTCGGCTCTGAACCCGTGATCGTCGCGATGTTCGCGGTGCTGGCCGTAACCAATTTCTTCCTCTCATTCGTTTTCAGAAAGCGGTCGATCGACCAAGCCGTCGCAGAACAGAAGATCAGCTATGTGCAAACCGGTCTCGTTATCGGCTGCGCCCTTTGCGAATCGATCTCGATCCTTGGGGTCGTTCTCGCTGTCGTCTTCTCCTACCCCTACTTCTACGCCTGGTTCGTCCTCGGCGTTGTCGGCATATTCCTGCATTTCCCGCGCCGCAAAGACCTTCTCGCCGCGGCGTATCAACAGCGTTAAAAGTTTCTTTTCTTTGAAACCCTTTTCGTTTATAATCGAACACGCCAGACACCCGAGAGACAAACTCACAAAATTTGATTGTTTTAACCCCCAGGAGATTTCCCTATGTCCTTTTTTCGTTTTGCAGTCGTCCTTTGTTTTCTAACCTTAGGTTCCGTCCCGATCCCAGCTCAATCGCTTTCAATTTCTGAGCAAGCCAGCCCTGCCAATGTGCGGCTAAACAGGTCGCGAGGGCTGAATATGCTGAGTGACGTAAAGAAAGTTATCAAACAGCGATATTTTGACAAGAATTTTCGCGTGATCGATATCGACGCACGCTTTAAAGTTGCGGAAGAAATGATCAAGCAGATGGAGACCAATTCGCAGATTTTCCGCGTGATCGCCGCGGTCGTACTAGAACTCGACGATTCGCACACGTACTTCCTTCCGCCGGGACGAGCCAATCGCGTTTCCTATGGATTCTCGACTCAATTTGTGGGTCAAACCTGCTATATCGTTGACGTCAAAAAAGGCAGCGATGCTGAAAAGAAAGGACTCAAGGTCGGCGATATCGTAGTCGGATTTGACGATTTCAACGTCACCCGCGATAAGAATTGGATTCGAAACTATCTGTATTACTCCCTGGATCCGCGCGAACAGATATCCGTTCATCTGCTTCAGGACGACGGATCGGAAAAGACATTGTTGGTCGAAGCCTCGTTCACGACGCTCGAAGAGCGGAACAGGGCCGCCGAGAAACGCCGAAAGGCGAAGCGAGAAGATCCGTATAAGTGTGTCCGGATAAATGCCGAGGTCATGGCATGCCGTCTTGAGACTTTCGTGGTCGAACGAAAGTTCATCGATCGTATGATGGAGGAGGCCACAGGTGCCAAAAAGCTGATCCTTGACCTTCGTGGCAACGGCGGGGGGTATGTAAAGATGCACCAGCATCTCGTCGGACATTTCTTCGATCGCGACGTTAAAGTCGGCACTTGGGTGACACGGCAGAAATCCAGCGATCGGATCGCGAAGCCCCAGAAGCGTAACGCGTTCACCGGCGAACTTATTGTCCTAACAGACAGCCACTCAGGTTCAGCCTCGGAAGTTTTCTCGCGAGTTATTCAGCTTGAGAAGCGCGGAAAAATAGTTGGCGATGTCACTGCCGGTGCCGTCATGACGAGTATATCAGCGGGCATGGTGAACGCGAGAGGGGTGCCGGGCTACGAGACCCTTTCGTTCTTCGGTCTCAGTGTGACGATCGGCGATCTCATAATGTCCGACGGCAATCGACTCGAAAAGGTAGGCGTTATTCCCGACCATCTGATCGGCCCAAACCGAGCGGCCGTCCAGAACGCTCACGATCCGGTGCTCGCGTTTGCAGCCGAGCTCTTTGGGGCTAAGATCACCTCAGAACAGGCCGGCACGTATAAGTTCCTCAAGCGGTCCACCGAAGACGAGGAGGATGACGACAAAGCCGACGACGATTCGGATAATTGATATCGACCCGAACGCTTGTCGCCGCCGGCGTAGAATAACTTCGGCGGCGACTTCTATGCAGGCGATTGTCAATCCCCTAGCAAGCGGATAAACTCTCGCCTATATGGCTGAAACCTTGGCATTGACGGGGTCTGCAAATCGAAACGTGATCTACGACGAGATCGTACCTCAGATCGAATCTCTGATCTCGGACGAGCCCGATTTGATCGCTAACTTGGCGAATGTCGCCGCGGTGTTAAAAGAGGCTTTCGGCTTCTTCTGGGTCGGTTTTTATTTGGTCAGGGATGGACAGCTTGTGCTCGCACCGTTCCAAGGCCCGCTGGCTTGCACGCGCATCAAGTTTGGCGAAGGCGTCTGCGGCCATGCGTTTGAGAAACGAGAGACCGTGATAGTTCCTGATGTTGATCAGTTTCCGGGCCATATCGCCTGCAGCTCTCTGAGCAAGTCTGAGATAGTTGTGCCGATCTTCACGTCCGACGGACAGGTCGCCGGGGTGCTGGATGTTGACAGCGACAAGCTCAACGACTTTTCCCAAGTCGACGCTCGTGGGCTAGAGCGGGTGACCGGTTTGCTGAAACTTTAAGTCCGCCCTGCCCCTGTTACCATTTAGGTTCTGCTTTGATTTCCGATAGAATTAACACGGCGACAACCGGTCCCGCTGGGGGCAAGGTGCGTCTCTGTTTATATGGAACCCATCGTATACGAAACATGGCACTGGGTATTATTCTTTGCTGTCGTTCTCACAGCCCTTTTCGTCGATATCGGCATCGTCAACCGAAAGTCGCATGTACCCTCGCGTAAAGAAACTTTTGGCTGGGCGGTCGTCTGGGTCTCGCTCGCTCTCGCGTTCAATGTGTTCATGTGGTACGAGTTTGGGCTTCAGCACGCGCAACTCTTTTTCACCGGCTACCTCATTGAACTTTCGCTCTCCGTAGACAATCTTTTCGTCTTTCTGCTTATCTTCAGCTACTTTAAGGTCCCAAAGGCGTTTCAGCATCGCGTGCTGTTTTGGGGCATTATGGGCGCGCTCGCGATGCGCATGATCATGATCTTTGCCGGCGCGGAACTTGTCGAACGTTTTCACTGGATCATCTACGTCTTCGGCGCGTTTCTGCTATACACCGGGCTAAAGATGTTCCGTGATACGGACGACAATTTTGACCCGACCGACAGCGGCATCGTAAAGCTCGCGACGCGTTACATTCGCATAACAAAGGAATATCACGGTGATAAGTTCTTTATTGTAAAAGACGGCGTTCGCACTGGAACACTGCTGTTTCTGGTGCTCATCGTCGTTGAATTTACCGATGTGATCTTCGCCGTCGACTCGATCCCGGCGATATTCGGCATCACGACGGACAGGTATATCGTCTATACGTCGAACATATTCGCGATCCTCGGCCTTCGGACGTTCTTCTTCGTGTTAGCGGACGTAGCTGATCGGTTTCACTATCTGAAAATAGGGCTCGCGTTCATCCTGACCTTCATAGGGGTCAAGATGCTTTTGCCGCTTTTTGCCGGAATCGTGATATATTTCACAGGCAACACCAGCGCCTTCGGTGTATTTCTCCAGCGCTACCTTGATCTCGAATTTAAGGATGAGATCGTAAACATTTCGCTCTCAGTCGTCGTGTTGGCCATAGCGGTGTCCATCATCGCTTCTCTTATATTTCCGCCCAAACATAAGACAGAAATGGAAGAGACGATCGAAAAACTCGAACCATAACAGCCCACTGATCAAATGGCAGAGGAAAAATTTCGCAAATACTACGTTGAGTGGTGGAAGATCAGAAAGAGCACGATCTGGGGCCTCGTCGCCCTCGTCGTGCTTTCGTTCGTCCTTATCTTCGGCGGATGGTGGGCGATCCGCAATGATTGGTTTGCGCCAAACGATCCGTCGGAGGTGCCGCCGGGAGCGGCTCGAATTATCTCCTTTGAAGGGGATGTGCGTATCACTCGTGCCGCAACCCGCGAGACCATCATCGTTTCACGCGAAACGTTCGCGGCCGCGGGCGACACCATCCAGACGCAGGCCGACGGCAAAGCCACGCTGCGGATGGTGGATGGATCGGAATATACGGTGCGGCCCAATAGTTCGATCGTCATTCGCGACAACTCGTCACTGTTCGGTGGACAGAACATACGCGTTTCTCTTGATGACGGACAGCTGAACGTGCGGACCGAGGAGCAGGGCGAAAACTCGCGGAACGTTGTCGAAATGCTTGATTCGCAAACGCGTCTTCAGGGTCAAACGGATGCGAGCTTTAATGCCGACCCGCGTACGCAGGGCGGTGAGATCCGGATCAGCCGTGGCAGCGTTGAGACTACCGTGGGAGCGCAAAGCACGGTCATAAACGCCAACGAATTCGCCGCTCTTTCCGGCGGCAAGCTCAGCGGCAAGGAACAGCTTTTGATGCCCCCGCAGTTAACCGGCCCGGCAAATGCGTCGCAGGTGGTCGATTCGACCGGATCCGGCACGACCATTACCTTCAATTGGCAAGACAGCAGCTCGATCCCGGTACTCAATTATCATCTGCAAGTATCGCGTTCGTCCTTCTTTGCGTCGGACGCCATCCTAGTCGACCGCGGGGCTCTCACTTCCCGAGATTTCCGGCTTGCGGGAATGCAGCCGGGAACATATTATTGGCGTCTAAAGACCACCGCCCGGTCAGGCCAAACCAGCGACTGGAGCGAGCCCGGAAGGTTTAGCGTCGTTCGGGGCGAATCAAGCCCGTCGATCGATGTTGCCGAGTGGAATGTTGAACGAGTCGGCGGCACTGTCTATTTAGTATCGGGGCGAACCAGGCCCGGCCTTTTGGTGCGTACGCAGGGGCGTGAGGTCTTCGCCGCGGGCGACGGTTCTTTCAGGATGCAGGTCTCAACGCCACAGGCCGAGGTGTCGCTCGAGTTTCTTGACGACCGAGGGAACCGCGCGGGATTTGTTATCTCATTACGCAACGCCTCTGTTCTTCGAAGATTTTAACGGATAGGTTGTTTTGTCCTCCACACAGGCTCACAAACACGGGCATCAGAATGAACGACGGCCAGCCGGCAGCCTGCTAAAGCTGAAGGCGGCACTCGCGATCACGGCCGTCTATATGGTCGCCGAGGCCGTTGGCGGGTGGTGGACCGGATCGCTCGCGCTTCTCGCCGACGCGGGTCACATGCTTACTGATGTCGGAGCCCTCACTTTAACGCTCTTCGCTTTCAACTTTGCACGGCGTCCCGCGACCGCAAAAAAGACCTTCGGCTATTACCGACTTGAGATCCTCGCGGCATTCGTCAACGGCATCGCGCTCGTGCTGCTCGCTCTCTGGATAATGTTCGAAGCGTTCGAGCGGCTTCAGGTCGAACGCGAGGTCATGGGGCTAGAGATGACGCTGATAGCCGCAGGCGGCCTGGCGGTAAACATCACAGCCGCGTTCCTGCTCTATTCGGATCACCAGCACGATCTCAATATTCGGGGCGCATGGCTCCACGTAATGGGCGACATGCTGGGTTCGATCGCAGCGATAATTGCCGGCCTGTTGATCCTCACTTTCGGCTGGTACTGGGCCGATTCCGTTTGCAGCGCTTTGATCGCGGTGATCATCGTTTTCGCCGCGTGGCGGCTTATCCTCGAATCGGTTAACGTCTTGCTGGAGGGAACTCCGAAACACATCGCACTACTTGAGGTCGAACGCACGATCCGCGAAACCGAGGGCGTCGCGGGCGTTCATGACCTGCATGTATGGACGATCTCGTCCGGCATCGTCGCTTTGTCCGCCCATATCAATCACGACGATTCTATTGGTCACTCGGAACTTTTGGTTCGCGTTCGTGAACGGCTTAAGACGGCATTCAACATCGACCATTTAACGATCCAGATGGAAACGCTAGACAGAGAGGCCGAGGCGCTTTACGTATGCGAGACCGGCATCAAATGTTTCGAGCCTTCCGCCGGTAATGGGGAGGGTAGATAAGACGTGGCATTGATCAACTTAAAATACGGTCGTGATCAGATTCGCGTCGACTTTGACGAGGGGCGCTTCGACGTGCTTGGCAGCGACGTGCATCCCGTCGGCATATCCGATGTGGAGATCGGTGAACGATTGGACGCCCCGATCGGCTCGCCGCCCTTGACCGACATCGTGCGGCCGTCGCAAACAGTGCTCTTGGTGGTTCCCGATGCGACTCGACAGGCCGGAGCGGATCAGATTGTCAATCTACTGACACGGCGCCTGATAGCCGCCGGCGTGATGCCCTATGACATCAACATTATCTTTGCGACCGGCATCCATCGGCCCGTCACGCCCGAGGAAAAGGACGAGATACTGACGCCCTTTATCACCCAGCGGATGAAGACGCTCGACCACAGCCCCCGCGATCTGATGCGCATTGTGCGCGTCGGCGAGACTTCGGGCGGCATTGCTATCGAATTGAACCGGGCGCTGATGGAGTACGATCACATCGTGCTCATCGGAGCTGTCGGGTATCACTATTTCGCCGGATTTACGGGAGCGCGAAAGCTCATCTGTCCGGGCCTGGGTGGATCCCGTACTATCGCAGCTACACACAAAATTGCCTTTGACTGCGCGATCATGGACCGACGAAATGGAGTGGGGCCCGGAATTTTGGACGGAAACCCGGTGCACGAAGCGTTCGAAGAATGTGCTGCGCCGGTCAAGAACGTTTTCGCAGTGAACACAATCATGAGCCAGGATGGCCGCATCACCGACCTGTTCTGCGGTGACAGGATACCGTCCCACCGGGCCGCCTGCGAAGCTTACGACGCAGCTCACAAGATCGAACTCCCGGAAAAAAGGCCGCTTGTAATCGTGGACGCCGGCGGAGCTCCGTACGACATCAACCTGATTCAAGCGCATAAATCTCTTGATGCAGCCGCCGCGGCGTGCAGTCTTGGCGGGACGATCGTGTTCATCGCCGAATGCTTTGACGGCCTGGGCCGAAGCGATTTCCTGAATTGGTTCGAGGCGGGGACCAGCGGCCAACTGGCGGAGAGGTTATGCGAGTCGTATCAGGTCAACGGTCAGACGGCTTGGACGCTTCTGAGAAAAGCTGAGAATTACAATGTCGAGATAGTGTGCTCGTTGCCTGAGGACGATGTCGAAAAAATGCGGATGAAAAAGGTCGGAAATATCGGCGGTCGACTCGACGAGCTAATGAGCAGTGGCGAGCGGGGATATATTATTCCGTCGGCGGCGAAATATCGGTTCGTTTGATCACTCGCCGGTAAAGACTTCCTTCAACTTGCCGGCGAGCTGGCCGAAAGTGAACGGCTTTGCGATAAAGTTCGATCCCTTCTCCAGAACCCCGTGGCGAACGGCTGCGCTGTCAGTATAGCCGGATGTAAACAGGATCTTGATATCCGGCTGAAGTTCGAGGATCTTTTTTGCAAGGTCGCGGCCGCCCATCTGCGGCATCACTACGTCAGTCATCAAAAGGTCGATACGACGCGGCATTCGCTCGAATATTTCTAGAGCTTCAACTCCGTTCGACGCCTCGATGACAGTGTAACCGCACGACTGCAGCACTTCGCGGCTCAGGTTTCGCACAACGTCTTCGTCCTCGACCAACAAGATCGTCTCCGTTCCAAAACGGATCTGCCCGGACGGGGCCTTCAGACCCTCGGCGGGAGCGATCGCCTCTGCGCTTGGCAGATAGATCTTGATCGTCGTCCCCTGACCCGGCTCGGTATAAACCCAAACATTACCGTTTGACTGTTTAACGACACCGTAAACAGTCGACAGGCCGAGGCCCGTTCCTTTCCCGACCTCCTTGGTCGTGAAGAACGGCTCGAATATCTGCGACCGAGTCTCTTCGTCCATCCCGACGCCGTTATCGCTCACTGCGATCATCACATAATCGCCGGGCGGAGTGTTGTGATGCTCAGATGAATAGGTCTGATCAAGTTTCCGATTGCCCGTCTCGATCACGATCGAGCCGCCCTCGGGCATCGCATCGCGCGAGTTGATAACGAGATTTACCAGGATCTGTGACAGCTGGCCCGGGTCGACGTTAACACTCGCCATTTCCTCGCCAAGCTGAACCGTGAGGTCGATGTCCTCACCGATCAGACGCCGCAGCATGACCATTGTGTCGGTTATTACGTGGTTCACGTCGATGATCCGCGGCTGCAGCATCTGCCGGCGGCTAAACGCGAGAAGCTGATTCGTAAGTTCCGCGGAACGCTTACCCGCCTTTAATATCTCTTCTACATGATGCCGCAGCGGATCGTCGGCCTTCATCCGTCGCAGGGCCAGATCGCTGTACCCGGTGATCGCTGTGAGCATGTTGTTAAAATCATGCGCGATGCCGCCCGCGAGACGGCCTATCGATTCCAGCTTTTGCGCCTGCATGAGCTGCTCTTCGCTGTTTCTTAGCGCCTCTTGCGCCTGCTTAGTTTCCGAAAGGTCTATCGCAAACGCGAAGTAGCCCAAAACAGTTCCGTCCGCATTTATATCCGGAACGTAGTCTAGCCTCAAATGCCTTGGTTCGTCGCTATCTTCACGAGCGTCTCGAATGTTCGACGTCCGTTCCAACGTGAAACGTTCACCACTGAGGGCGGCCTCTATCTCAGGCAAGATCAACTTATACGATTCCTCCGTCTGGATCTCACTCAAATGACGATCAATCACATCTTCAATAGGCTTTCCGAGCCACTCGCAGTAAGTCCTGTTGGCGAACCGACAGATCTGCTCGTTATCGACATAAGCTATAACCGCCGGAACGGTGTCTGTCACAACCCGAAGCTGCTGCTCGCTGCGTCTCAAAGCTTCTTCGGCCATCTTTCGCTGGCTGATGTCGCGTGCAATACCTTGCACCCCCACCGCCGCCCCATCTTTATGGATAAGACGCGTGCTGAGATCTAACGTCACCCGCCCGCCATCCTTGCGGATGATCACCGTTTCATAAGATGTCGATCGTTCACCGCCCAGCTTTGTCTGTGTCTTTTCTTTCGCAAGCTCGCGAAATTCCGGTGCCACCACATCCATTACGTTAAGCTTGAGTGCTTCTTCGCGTGGGTATCCGGTGATCGTCTCGCCGGCACGATTGAGCGAAGTAAAGTTCCCCTCGAGGTCGTGCGTGTAGATGAGATCGTTTGCATTCTCAAAGAGTTCTCGGAATTCGGCCTCGCTCTTTTTAACAGCCTCGAGCGCAAGCATTCGTTCAGAGATGTCTGCCAGCGTGCAGATCCACTTTCGAAACGTCCCGTCAGGTCGGCGAAGCGGGACGCCCCGTGCGGCATAGTAACGATAGATGCCCTCTTTATCGCGTATCCGCAGCGTCACAAAAACTTGCGTCTGTTTCTCAAGGGCGTTGGTGTACGCGCTTGTCACATCTTCGCGGTCGTCCGGGTGAATAAATTCCGCCCATCCGTAATTACGGCTAACCTCAAAATCCTGCCCGGTGAGATCCAGCCACCACTGGGGAAACTGGGCCAGGTTGCCGCGCGCGTCAAGTTCCCAAACATACTGTGTAGTCGCTTCGACCAGCCCGCGAAAATCTTCTTCAGATTCTGCAAGTGCCCGCTCCGCCTCATGCCTAGCTTTGCGCACCGCGGCATCTGCCATCTCGCGCTCGATCGTCGGGCCGATCTTGCCGAGATTGTCCTTCATCAGATAATCGCTGATGCCGGCCTTCATCGCTGCGACGGCCGTCTCTTCGCCGATCGTCCCCGAGATCATGACGAAAGGAATGTCGAGCCCGCTCTGTTTCAGGATCTCAAAGGCATCAAGACCCGAGAATCCCGGCAGGCTATAATCCGAAATTATTACGTCCCACTCACGCTCCCTCAGCATCTCGCGCAAGCCTTCGGCGGTCTCAACTCGTTCGCTCTCGATTAAGAATCCCGAGCGCTCAAGCTCCATTTTCAGCAGCGCTGAGTCTGATTCGCTGTCTTCGATATTCAGGAGTTTGAGATGTTTCATCAGATAAATTTCAGGGTGTTCGATTGATTAGCAGCCAGTAAAGTCCGAGTTGCCGTGCCCCTTCAATAAATTCATTAAAGTTGACCGGCTTCTGAACAAAGCTGTTTGCCCCGCCGTCATAGCTGCGCACTATATCACTTTCTTCCGCGGAAGATGTTAATACTACTACTGGCACATAGCGTGTCTCCGGGGCACTGCGAAGTGCCTTTAGCACTTCAAGGCCGCTTATCTTGGGAAGGTTCAGGTCAAGCAAGATCAGCCGCGGGATATCTGATATGTTACGGGCATCGTATTCGCCCCGGGCGAACATATAGTCGAGTGCTTCGGCCCCGTCGCGAACAATGACCAGCTCGTTCGCTATATTGTTCTTTTCAAGAGCCCGGACCGTCAGGACGATATCGTCCTCATTGTCCTCGACCAGAAGGATCACAGATTTTGCCGATGTATGATTTGGCATATTTAGAGCGAAAGATAAAATGTGGCACCCTCACCCACCCTCGATTCGGCCCTGACCTTGCCCCCATGGAGCGAAACGATCCTCTGCACCGTCGCTAGTCCGATTCCCGTACCTTCAAATTCCTCCACTCGGTGCAGTCGCTGAAATGCTCCGAAAAGCTTGTCAGAATATGTCATGTCAAAGCCGGCACCGTTATCGCGAATTGCAAGCTCGACGTTTCCATCTGATTCCACCCGACTGACCCAAATAGAGGTTTCATCCTCATTTCTGGTGAACTTCCACGCATTACTGAGCAGATTTTCCAGTGCTATCCTGACGAGCCGCTCGTCACAATTTGCCACGATCTCCGTTTCGATACTGATCGATACCTTACGCTCGGGTTCCTGCTGCGTGAGATTATCAAGGATATCTGTGCAAAGATCGCTAAGGTTTACCTCAGTTCGTTTGACGTCGCTTCGACTTACCCGCGAGAGCTTTAGAAGATCCTCGATCAAGATCCCCATCCGGGAACCGGCGGCGACGACACGGTTGAGATAATCCTTGCCACGATCATCCAGCTTGTCGGACATGTCATCCAGTAGGGCACGCGAAAACCCGTCGATCGCTCTGAGAGGGGCACGTAGATCATGCGAGACGGAATACGAGAACGCTTCCAATTCCCGATTTACCGCCCTCAGCTCCATCGTGCGGTCATGTACGCGCTGCTCAAGCGACTCGTTCAGTAAGAGCAGCTGCTCCTCGGCACGGCGGCGTTCTGTGATGTCTTCGACGATCGCCATTGTCCGAAGCGGTTTGCCGTCGTCATCCCTAAGGAACGTCGCGTTTACCCGCACCCATACCGTCGTCCCGTCCTTGCGCTGATAACGCTTTTCGTTAATGTATTGGGGAATGTCCCCACGGGCGGCACGTTTGAAAAGGGCTGTGTCGCTTTCGCGATCGTCGGGGTGCGTTATGTCTTTGAACGTAACTCCGCGGAGCTCACCCGTTGAAAAGCCTGTAATTTCGCGAAACTTTTCATTGAACAACAGCAGCTTACCGGTATTCGCGTCGACCTGAACGATCCCAACCGACGCTAGCTCGAACATTGTACGGAAGCGGCTCTCGCTTTCCCGTAGGCGATCATCCGCACGTTTGCGTTCGGTCACGTCCGTGGCTTGAACGATGAAGTACTCAACGTTCCCGGAGCCATCCATCACGGCAGTCGTCGCTGCCTCGGCCAAGCGAGTGTTGCCGTCTGCAAGTTGAAATACGTCGTCTGAGAGGATCGTCTCACCCGACCTCCCCACTTCACGCAAGCGTTTTTGCCAGATGTCGGCCCACTGGGGCATTCCCGACCAAGATGGTGTTTCCCATAGCTTCTTTCCGAGAAATTGGTCGCGCGTGAATCCCGTGACCTTCAATGGGAGTTCATTCATCTCGCGGACGCAGCCATTAGGGTCAAGGATCGCCATGAACTGGAACTGCTGGTCAAACACGTTACGGAACAACGCCTCGCTTTCTTTGAGCCGACGCAGCGCCTCGTTCCTATCGGTGACGTCATTGGCGAGCACAAGCCGCGTCGTCCGGTCAGTAAAACTAAAGAGGTGCGACGTGATCTCAACCTCAATAATGGATCCGTCTTTGCGAAGATGCCGCCATGAGCCGGAAAAACTTATTACTTCGGTATTGTCGGCAAGATTCTTCTCGAGCGCCTCTACATCCTCTCGCGGGCGTATATCGCGGATCGTCATCCCCAGAAACTCTTCCTCGGAATAGCCGTAATGGTCGACCGCTGCGTGGTTCACCGACAAGAATCGGAGGGATTCGACGTCATAAACCCACATCGGGAGGGGGTTGTTCTCAAAAAGTAACCTGTACCGCTCTTCGGATTCGCGAAGAAGCTGCACCTGCCTTTGACGTTCGGTTACATCGTTGGCAAGTACCAACCGCGCGTTGTGATTGTCAAAGGTCACCTCTTCGCGCACTATCTCAACATCTATCACGGTGCCGTCGCGTTTCTTATGCTTCCAGATGCCCGCGTGATCGGTTTCACCGGCATGCCGCTCGGCAACATTCTTCAGCAACCGGGGGATCTCCTCTTTGGGCCGAATCGCCGTAATGTCCATCGACATGAACTCATGTTTTGAGTAGCCGTACAGTTCGACCGCAGCTCGGTTAACAGCGAGAAAGCGAAGTGTCCCAATGTCGTAAACCCACATTGGCGACGGATTCTCTTCGAAAAGGAAGCGATAACGATTCTCTGAATCGCGAAGCTCACCCTCGGCCTGCTTCTGAAACGTGATGTCGACACCCATTCCGACCACGCACATTTCTCCGTTACGGGTCATTCGGCGTCCGGTGAAATAATATGGGATCGACGTACCGTCTTTCGCGACAAAACCGGCTTCAGCCCACGAACCGCCTGTTACCAGCACATCCCCGATCCGTTCAGCGATCAGGTTTTTATCGTCTCCGCGGAAGAAGTCCAGGGGATGCATCACTCCTATCTCATCGGCGGAGTAGCCCGAGATCATTTCAAAGTTTTTATTCCACCTGATGAAACGTCCTTCCGAGTTAAAGAGATAAAAGATGCCCGGCAGTGAGTTGACGGTCTGGTCATTGAACTCCTTTTCTTCAAGCAGGTCGTGTTCGAATGCCTTCCGATCTGTAATATCATTTCGGATGGCAACGTACTGAACCGGGCGAAGCTTCTCATCCAGAAAAGGGACGATGGTCGTATCGACCCAATAGTATGAGCCGTTCTTTGCACGATTTCTGATCTCGCCGTGCCATACACGGCCGCTGGATATAGTGCTCCAAAGATCCTGAATGAATTCTTGCGGATGATGGCCTGAGTTGATTATTCGGTGATCTTGTCCGATCAGCTCATCGCGTTCATAGCCGGAGATCTTACAGAACTTCTCGTTCACATATGTGATACGCCCTTTGTTGTCGGTGATAGCAACAATCGACGATTCATCGAGCGCAAACTTAATGTTTGCGACCTCTGCCATAAAATTCTTGAGCGATCGTTCAACGGTATCTTTCTGCAGTTCAGTTCTCGCGATCGAGCGGGCAATAGTCCACACCAGAACTGAAAAGACGGCGACGGTGAGAGCTCCAAACAGAGCGGCTTTAATGTTCGCGTCAAAAGAGCCCCCGGTCCCGGCATCATGGCCGAGCCAGCCAAATATTAGCGGAACAAGTATCGCAAACGGCAGAAGGCGCCGGGCCATCGTTCCGCCCGAGTTTTCTCGCCAGAGGATCCCGGTGATGCCCGTAGGACCATAGCCGACAAGCGTGCCCAGCGACAGCACCAGCAAGGCTACTGCTGCATTGATCGAGATAGTGATGCCGAGTGTTTCGGTAGCGACCGGCAGGACGTGATAGAAGTACCCCGACACCACGAGCAGCATTGCGAAGGCCGTCGCGACAGCCAATGCTTGCCCAAAACTACGAAGCGGTGCAGCCCTCACATTCGAGAACGCGATCGCGAGCGAGACAAGCGTCACTGCTAGCATCGTTTCGTTCGGGGGAACGGAAAGGAAGTGATCGCGGGTTATGACTGAAGCGCCCCACAGTCTAGCGCCGGCTGCAGCCATCATTATGAGCGCCGCAATGATCGCAAACGCTGTTCCGAGTCGCGACGCCGAATTTAGCCGCGAGATCATTGACACCGTCAGCGCCGACCCCGCGAACATCAGTGCCAGAGAGGTCAGTGGCGTTAGCCACTGTTCGGTGAGCGTAACTTCGCCGAGAATCGGAAGCCCCAAGGCCGAACCGACAAGTGCCACAGCTCCCATAACGAATGCGCCCCCCCCCGCCGCGGCCGGGAAGATCGCAACGACGGAGCGTGACTTCTTTATGTGACCGGCGTCTTCTCCGCTGCGAAGAAAGTCGAAGAGCTCACTGGCTGGTGGGGAAACTTGCATGGGAATGGGAATCTATGAATCGGGAGACAATCCTGGCGAGCGGCTTCGTGCAGGTCGCCGTGTAGGGTAATCGAAATGGAAAGGATACGACAGCAGTACCAAACCTACTTGTACCCTATTTCTATCTTAGTGCATAAACGCGTTTAGTCAATTTTACACATCCGAAAGGCGGTTCGACTTTGCTGTCTGCGCGCGTGATATAATTGGGGCATGCCGAATCCCACAAGAGCACTCGTTGTTGACGATGAACCCCAGATCAGACAGTTCGTAGCTGAGATACTGACGACAGAAGGTTGGGAGGTCACGCAGGTTGAGACCGCGGAGCGAGCGTTTGCAGCGATGCGTGATCAGAAATTCTCGCTTGTGTTCTGTGACGTCGTACTTGGCGGGACCGACGGCTACGAGGTGCTTCGCAAATTTTCAGATGATCAGCCGGATACTCGTGTGGTGCTGATGACCGGGCACGGTTCAGCCGCCGGGGCGCTAGATGCAACCGCGATCGGGGCTTTTGAATATCTCGTAAAACCTTTCGCTGTCGATGATGTGATCGCGATCTCAAAGCTCGTGACGCAGCACAATCTGAGCCGCAAGGTCAAAGTTGCGGCGTCCCTGGATGAAGAATCGTTCGGGTACATCTCCGACATCCCGCTAATTGGCAAGAGCCCCAAATTTGTCGAGTGTTTGAAAATGGTAGGCCGCGTCGCACCCACGGATCTGCCCGTGCTGATAGCCGGCGAATCGGGAACCGGCAAAGAGATCGTTGCCTCAGCCATCCATCTCCGCAGCAATCGAGCGGCGAACAAATTCGTCACTGTTAACTGCGGCGCGATACCCAACGAACTGATCGAGTCAGAGCTTTTTGGACATGCCCGCGGCTCGTTCACCGGGGCGAGTTCTGAACGCGTCGGTCTTTGGGAAGAGGCAGCCGGGGGCACCATTTTCCTAGATGAAATAACTGAGACCACGCCCCAATTTCAGGTCAAACTGCTTCGTGCGATCCAAGAGGGCGAGATCCGCAGGGTCGGTGCGAACCGGACGGTTAAGGTCGACGTCCGCGTTCTTGCGGCGACAAACCGCGACATTGAAAAAGAGGTCGAGGAAGGTCGGTTTCGTCAGGATCTTATGTACAGGTTGAACGCCGTTACGATCGACCTTCCGTCTCTCAGCGAACGTGTTGAGGATATCCCGCTACTGGCCGCACATTTTCTTGATAAAGCAGCACTCTCATATTCTTTCTCTGAGCCCGCCATCGCCTATCTTAAGGCTTACGATTGGCCGGGTAACGTCCGCGAACTTGAAAATGCGGTACTCCACGCGGTCTCAATGTCCGATGGTACGATCTTTCCCGAACACTTGCCCGCACGCCTCCAAAGCGGAGTTGCCGCAAAGGCCTCGTCTGAAAGCGCCCATTTGCACGCTACTGAAACGAGCGATTTCGTCACATTGGCCGAAATGCAATCGGCTTATGCCCAACGCGTTCTCGACCACACGGGCGGCAATAAACAGGCGGCGGCCCGCATCCTTAACGTTGACCGGAAGACGCTGAGCCGAATGGTCGACCGCTCGGGCGAATAACGGAAAATACTCCTCAGATACTTTCTCGCCTGGCGGGAGAAACTCCTCATACAGGTCCGATAAAACCCTTATAAGCGTCTTTTTACCTGCACTTGCGGCATCGCCCGTTGGCACGCGCGTTGCAAACTGGAGAGGGCGACGCCGTCCTCCGGCTGTCCCGACCTCCTATATGACCCACTTATTATTTAATAGCTCTTTTTCATCACCGCGCACGCTCAAAGTTCTGGTAATAGGCGATGGCTTTATTGATCATCCGACCTTGCCAGGTTACTTCAGAAGCTTGGGCATCGATGTTTGGTCTGCGCACGACAGTATCGAGGGTGCTCGGTTCATCAACGATTGGCACCCCGACGCCGTGTTATGCGATGCCGAACTCAGCGACCTCTCGGCTGCTTCGTTCTGCAAGATCGTCCGCGAGACGACCGGCAACGAATCATTGCCCTTCATCGTGCTCGGGTCAGACGACATGTATGCCGACGACATCCGCGAGATGTTCGTTTCAGGTGCAGATGACTTTATCGACTTATCGGGAAATGCCGAGATCCTGGTCGCAAAGCTTGAACGATTAGTGATGCGGCGCACTCGCGAGAGCGCGAAGGTCAAAGTTGTAGTGCACGCGGCATACGCATAATGAACAATGATTTCTTGTCCGACTGCACTCCTGCAATGCCGAAAGCTGAAGAAAAAAAAGCGAGCGAAGATGCCAACAAGATCGTGATCTGTTCGTGGTGCAAGCGCGTTCGCATCGGCGTGAACAGTTGGCTCACGATAGATGAAGCGGAGCAGTGCGCAGGGCCAACGCCCATCCCGGCCCAATCTCTTCTGTCCCACGGTATTTGCGAAAGGTGTTTTGACGCAGTGAGAAGCGATTTCAAGACGTAAAGTCGCCCCAAATGTAAATGCAGGAAAAGCAGCGTGATCCGCTGCTTTTTTGTGTTCAATTTACGAAGAGTGATTCGAACTCTTCGGCTGGAAGGGGGGCACCAAAAAGAAATCCTTGAGCCTCATCGCATCGTAGAAGATGCAGAAATTTGAACTGCTCCTCGGTTTCGACGCCCTCCGCAACAACACACAGTCTTAGATTGTGCGCGAGCGTTACCATTGCCATCGCGAGTGCGGCATCGTCGGGGTCCGTTGAGACGTCTCGAATGAAGGAACGGTCTATCTTGAGCACATCGATCGGCAGGCTCTTCAAATGTCCGAGCGACGAGTAGCCCGTCCCGAAGTCATCCAAAGATATCTTGATCCCCATCGCTTTCAGCCGTGTAAGCGTTGCGATCGATGCGTCCGCATCGCGCATCAGTGAACTTTCCGTTATCTCAAGGTTGAGCCTGGACGGCCTTAGTCCGGTCTCGTCCAAGATCGCCTTTACACGCTGCGGAAGTTCCAAGTCCTGAACTTGCTGAAGCGAGAGATTAACCGCAATAGATAGGTCGCGTCCGGCCTTCTGCCATTCGCTTGTTTTCCGGCACGCTTCGCGGAGGACCCATTCACCAAGCGGGACGATCAGCCCGATCTCTTCGGCTGACGGGATGAAGTCGCTTGGCGACACCAGTCCAAACTCCGGGTGCTGCCATCGCACCAACGCCTCAGAGCCGACGATCTTTCGCGTGTTTATATCGACCTTGGGTTGAAAGAAAACTCTAAATTCTCCGCGTTCCAACGCACGCCAGAGATTGCCCTCAAGCGTCAAACGCTTCATCGCGCGGTCATTAATATCAGCAGTGTAGAACGCTATCGAATCGCCGTTGCGGCCGCGTGCCTTCGAAAGGGCCGCCCTTGCATTTCGCAGCAACATTACGGAATCAGTACCGTCGCTTGGAAAAACGCTGACCCCCACGCTCGGAGTGACGAAAACCTCATGCCCGTCAACCTCAACCGGCTGACGCACTATTGCAATGATCTTCTTTGAGATATCGACCAATTCCTGGTCGCTGTTGTGCACGTTGTAGATAAGAACGAACTCGTCGGCTTCAAATCGCGAGATCGTAACCCTTGCGTCGACCGTACGCTGCAGTCGCTGTGATATCTCGATCAAGGTTTTGTCCGCGATGGCGTGACCCAGCGTGTCTTGAACTTTCGTAAAACCGCCAAGCTCCAAATAAAGCACCGCGACCTTTTTCTTTTCGTCAGCGCTGAGCACCGCCTGCTTGAGGCGATCTTCGAACAGCGAACGGTTTGGAAGTCCCGTGAGTACGTCATGAAAGGCAATGTGATTGAGCTGCTCGGTCCTTTCCTTCACAAGGTCCTCGAGCTGCGTGGCGTGACGGCGACGCTCGGAAACCAGAAGATGATGAACAAACGCACGCCGAACAGCCATCTCAACAAAATCGAGTTCGAAAGGCTTTTTTATATAATCAAACGCACCCACACGCATTGCTTCGATCGCGTGATCGATCGTCTGGTTTCCGCTGATCATTACAACGGCGGCATCCGGACAGGACGCGAGTACCCGGGGCACCAGCTCAATTCCGTTGATGTCGCCAAGGTCGATATCGCTAAGCACGACGTCATACGATTGCTTTTTCAGCAGCTCAAAAACCTCTTCGCCCGACGCCGCCGTGGTGCATTCGTAACTGTCACTCAAAAGGTCGAACAAGACATTCCGCACGAGCTCTTCATCATCAATGATGAGCACGCGGGCCTTCTGTTGCTCGATGCCTTCGAGGTTGTTGATCATAGAGGGAAAGACTTTGGACGGCCGGTAACTAGCCTTTTCGGGGATTTGCTGTATCACAGGCTCATGGCCCAGTGGATGGGAGATCATACCCTTGCTTCGCAAAGGCCGTGCCAGTGTTTAACCTATAAAGACAAAAATTTTGCATTCTAAACAGAGAAAAGCCTCGGACGCAAGCCCGAGGCGGGGAAATATGGTACACAATGGCCACGATCAGCCTGCTGAGAAGGTGCGTCCGATGATGTCGGTAAAGGTTCGGATCGTTCTCAGGCTGTCACGATGTCCCGTAAATCTAAGAAGATAAACATCATCGCCCGCGCGCAGGAAATAAAAACGGCCGCTCATCGCACGTCCGGCTCGCACAAACTCAAAATTAAATACGGTTCCATTAAGCTTGCCGCGAAATGTCTCTTCTCGGCCAGCGACATAGCCCTGCAAAAAGCGAAGCTTCTGCTCTTCGTCCCGTATCACGTCGGTCAGTTGGGCGTTTTTAGTCGGTGAAAGCTTCCGAACTTCGAGATGTCCGTCGTTGCGGTCGGTGAATACATACTCAACATTGGGCGACGTGGCCGAAGGTTTGACCGTCATCTTCCAACGCGGGTCAGGAACTTCGAACGTGTATTCGACATTTGGATCGCTGAACGTCTCGGTCTGGGCAGAGATCGCGTCCGCCGAAAACAGAACGGCGAACAGCAACAGATATATTGTGAAACGTGGTTTTCGCATAAATACTAGTTGGGTAAAGGGTATTCTAACCTACTTTCTGGGAAACTCGAAGATAAGATGTCGCTCACCCCAATTCTGTTGCACCGTCAACAATTGCTCACGCCATCGGTTCTTCGGTGACTCTTGTACCCGTACACGCCCGAGTTTCCGCGGCAATGATCAGACATCGCGCCCGAGCGTGAATAATTTGACCAAAGCCACACCCGCTATGAAACCACCGATATGGGCGGCGTAAGCGACGCCACCTGAACCCGCCGGCGTCATGAATCCGAGAAGCATTTGGTATCCGATCCAGATCCCAAGTGCGATGAAAGCAGGAACCGTGGTGAGAAAATTAAAGATGATCGCCCGTACCTTTCGCTGCGGGAACAGGAGAATATAACCGCCCATCACGCCTGAGATCGCACCTGACGCCCCGAGCATCGGGATCACCGAGTCGGTATCCATAAAGACCTGCGCGAGCGCCGCAGCAATACCGCAGACAATATAGAAAGCGGCGAACCTGATATGGCCCATCAGGTTCTCAAGATTGTCACCAAAGATAAAAAGGAACAGCATATTGCCGAATATATGGGCAATATCACCGTGCATGAACATCGAGCTGATAAAGTTGAAATAAACGGGCAGCGGCGTCGTGTAATGCTGGATCTGCGCGGTGTTGCCCATCGAATCGCGGACAACCTGAGCACCCGAAAGATCCACCCCCGTCATGATCTCCTGCGGCACAAGGGAGTAGGCATATGTGAACGAGTCGTTCGAGCCCAACTGCTGAAGGAAAAGGAACACGAGAATGTTCAGTCCGATAAAAAGATAATTCACAAAGGGAACGATCTTTACGTCCGAGTTATCGTCGCCGATAGGAAACATATTTATCTCCCTGTAATAAACGAGTACAGAATCTTACCGCATCATTGCCCATCTGCAAATCGCGTTCACAACGACTTGACCCTCCCCACGACAATTCTGAAGGCGTCTGTTCCCATCGCATTTCGGAGGTCGACGGGCCCGCCCGGCTCGCACGTTTGATTTACGGGAGAAAAAAGGGGAAACTTCCGAACATGAAAAACCTCGCGCTTCACTGGAGAATTCTTCTTGGCATGGCTGCCGGCGTCCTCTTCGCCGCGATCCTGATCAGGTTCGAATGGGGGCCGCAGTTCATCATCGATTGGATCAAACCTTTCGGCACGATCTTCATCAACGCCCTCAAATTGATCGCTATCCCGTTGATCCTCGGCTCGCTCATCAAGGGAATCTCTGACCTGAATAATATCACCCAGCTTTCAAAAATGGGGTTTCGGACGATCCTGATATATATCGGCACTACGGTCATGGCAGTGAGCCTTGGCCTTGCCATCGTCAATATTATTCAGCCGGGGAACGCCGTCACAGAAGAAACGCGGGCTCAACTGATCAGCAGCTATCAGACTGACGCATCGACACGGATCACCGCCGCTGAGAAGCAGAAAGAGGCCGGGCCGCTCAAGCCGTTAGAGGACCTTGTACCCGAGAACATCATCGGTGCGGCGAGTTCGAACGGCAATATGCTGCAGGTCATCATCTTTGCGCTTTTCTTCGGTATCGGGCTCATCCTCATCCCGCCCGACAAAGCGGCCCCGGTCAAGGGATTCTTCGGGGGGCTGAATGACGTAGTGCTCAAGATGATCGATCTCATCATGCTCGCTGCGCCATTTGGTGTATTTGCGCTTCTCGCGGCGATCATTGCAGAGGCGCCGGGGACCGACCTGTTCATCGCCTTGCTGTGGTATGCCTTTTCCGTTTTACTCGGCCTCGCGATCTTGTACTTCGCTTATGTCGGGCTGGTGTGGGTATTTACACAACGCACGCCGCGATTCTTTTTGACCGGGATCGCTCCGGCCCAACTTCTGGCATTTTCGACCAGCTCAAGCGCCGCGACTCTTCCGGTAACAATGGAGCGCGTGGAGGAACACCTCGGCGTAGACAGCGAAGTTGCGAGTTTCGTATTGCCCATTGGCGCGACCGTTAACATGGACGGAACAAGCCTTTATCAGGCCATTGCCGCCGTGTTTATCGCTCAGGCATTCGGCATGGACCTCAGCATCGGTGCGCAGCTTGGTATCATCCTCACAGCCACGCTTGCGTCGATCGGCAGCGCCGCCGTGCCGGGTGCCGGCATGGTCATGCTAGTCATCGTGCTTGCACAGGCGGGCATCCCCGAGGTCGGCCTCGCACTTATTTTCGCGATCGACCGGCCGCTCGATATGTGCCGCACGACGATCAACGTGACCGGTGACGCGACCGTTTCCATGATCGTGGCGAAGTCGCTCGGCAAGCTCGGCGATCCGGAGACGAAGAACTGGGACGACCGGCTCGATGAAGTAATATGACGTCGTTCAGCTCGATCCATTTCGAATCATCAGGCCGAAAGACGACCGCGGCATCGCGGCCCGAAGTGATCGAGAAACTCCAGGCAGCCGTCGGGTTCGATAACGTCCTGGTCGAAGCCGACAAGGTCGAGCCGTATGGGGCCGACGCCGTGAAGGAAAAGTTCCCGCCCGAAGCTGTGGTGTTTCCCGCGAGTACAGCTGAGATGGTCGCGATACTTAAGATCGCGAACGAACACGTATTCCCCGTCACCGCCCGCGGCGGGGGAGTCGGTTACACCGGCGGCGCGGTCCCTGTGGACGGCGGTATCGTCATCGGCACGGACCGGATGAACCGCATTATCGAGATCAACGCCGATGATCTCTATGCGATATGCGAGCCCGGCGTCACCACTTACGCACTCCAGCAGGCAGCAGCGGAAAAAGGACTTCTTTTCGCACCCGACCCCGCAAGCTACAAAGATTCGTTCATCGGCGGCAACATCGCCGAGAATGCCGGCGGCATGCGCACACCGAAATACGGAGTGACCAAGCATCACGTGCTGGGGCTCGAGGTGGTAACCGCGACAGGCGAAGTGATTCGCACCGGCGGCAAAACGGTCAAGAACGTCGTCGGTTTTGACCTCACCGGCCTGATGTGCGGTAGCGAAGGCATGCTCGGTATCATTACTGAAGCGACGCTGAAGCTGATGCCAATGCCTGAGGCCACTTCCACGGTGCGTGCAAGCTTTCGCTCTATGAAAGAGGCCTGCGAGGTGCTCACTAAGTTCACCCCGCACGGCCTGCTGCCGATGGCCATGGAGGTCATCGACGAATTTTGCGTCGCAGCCGTTGAGGAAAACTTCGCATTCGGCCTATCGAAAGATGCCGAGGCGCTGCTACTCGTCGCTGTCGACGGATCGAGGGAGCAGGTCGCCCGCGATGCCGAGATGATCGAGCAGATAATCGCAGACAACTGCGGATTCGACATTCTCCGCTCACGCTCAAAAGAAGAAGAGGACAAGCTCTGGGATGTCCGCCGAGCGATCTCGCCTTCGTTGATGAAATACGGCACGCTGAAGATCAACGAAGACGTCGTCGTGCCGCGTTCGAAGGTTCCGGAACTAGTGGCTGAGATAGAAGCGATCGGCAAGCGTCACGACACCTTCGTCGCCAACTTCGGTCACGCCGGTGACGGCAACATTCACGTAAACTTCGTCGTCGACCGTGACGATCCGGACGCCGTCGCCCGCGCTCGCCAGTGCGTTTCAGAAACTTTCCGGCTCGCGGTCAAACTCGGCGGCACCATCTCGGGCGAACACGGCATCGGCTACGTGAAAGCCCCCTATATGTCCTACGCCATCGACGCCCCTACGCTCGAGATAATGAAATGCATCAAGCAAGTCTTCGACCCAAAAGGAATACTCAACCCGGGCAAGATGTTTGTCTGATCTTGTGCAACCGAATCGCAGTTTTGCGCGTAGTATGACTGCTGCTGACACTCAACATATATGCGCAAATACATTCTGTTCCTCATCTTCGTTGTCTTGTCTGTGGCGAACCCATCGTTCGCCCAAGCCCAAGACAAACTCATCATCCTCGTCCGTCACGCAGAAAAGGCCGAGCTTGAGAACACCGACAACCCCGACCCGGAGCTTTCTGATGCAGGGAAGCGACGAGCGGAGCGGTTAAAGGAGGTGATCGGAAGATATCGCCCGGGCGCGGTTTACTCGACCGATTACCGCCGGACACGTGATACGGCCACGCCGATCGCGCAGCGGCGAAAGAAAACCGTGCAGATCTACGACGCCCGCCAACCCAAGCAAGTGATTGACGAAATAATGAAAAGCGAAACGAAGCGATTCATCGTTGTCGGCCATTCAAACACGGTTCCCGGATTAGCAAATCTGCTTACCGGCAAAGAGGTTTTCCGCAATCTGGAAGAATCGGAATATTCCGTGATATGGCTTATTCGGCTGAAAAACGGTAAAGTTACAAAAGTCGAACTATTGGATTATTAAACTCGCGGGCGCTCTCTCCAACCTGATCGTTACAGGTGTCGCCCTGCTCAGCCATCGCCGGCGGTGACAACACCGGGCCGGCCCAACCAAACACAAATGAGATCACGTTTATTGAAAATTTCGCTTTTTGCGGCGATAGCGCTATTTGTCGCGCCAACTGCTGCATCGGCGCAGACAGCCACTCCGCTCGACACGTTCTGGGCAAATCTGCAAAAGCTCTGCGGCAAGGCCTTCGCAGGTTCCATAGCCGAAGACAGCAGCCCGAGCCCCGATTTCACCGGCAAAGCACTCGTGATGCACGTCCGCTCGTGCGAAAAAGACCGCATCCGCATTCCGTTCTTCGTCGGCGACGACCGCTCGCGAACCTGGGTTCTCACCCGCAAAGACGGCCGGCTTGAGCTCAAACACGATCACCGTCACAAAGACGGCACACCCGACAAGGTCACAATGTACGGCGGGACGTCAACCAATGACGGCGAGGCCATACGACAATTCTTCCCCGCGGATGTCGAAACCACGCGAGTGGTAGAAATGCCGAAGGATAATGCCCCGTCCGCGGCGGCGAACATCTGGTGGTTCGAACTCGTCCCGGGCGAGCATTATATCTACAACCTCAGAAGGCTCGGACGCGGCAGGATCTTTTCGGTCAAGTTTGACCTGACTAAAGAAATCGAAGCCCCGCCAGCTCCGTGGGGTTGGAAGGACTAACCCAGCAGAGATGGATAAATCTGAGATCGAATTGCGACAGACGGCCGACGATTGGGCGGAGGCTATGGTGTCTAATGACGCTGACCGCATCGGCAGCTTTATGGCCGACGAATGGGTGATCGTCTCTGAACGCGGAGTCTCTGCGAAAGAGCACTTCCTTGAATTCGTCAGATCCGGGCAATTGACGCATAGTAATTTCGAATCGATCGGGGACGAACGTATCCGCATTTACGGCGATTCGGCAGTGCTCACCTGCCGAGTCATCAACACCGCGCACTTCGGAGGCCAGCAGTTCGAAGCCGACGAATGGACCTCAGATGTATTTGTTAAACGTGACGGCAAATGGCTGTGCGTTTTGAGCCACATCGCGCCCGCGCTGGAAGGAAATTAAATCTCGTTCATAAGGAAAACCCGAAGCTTGCAAATCAGCATGCTTCGGGTTTCGTATTCCAGTTTTACTCGTTTCTAGTTACCGGCGGTCTTAGCAAAATAGCCCTGCCGGTGCGTGACCGTGATCTTTTCTTTCTGGAGCGCGGGATTCTTTATTCTAATCTCGATCGTTCTGTAAGATCCGTCGAGAGCTTGATTCGCCGGCTCGTATGCCACCAGATACTGCGAGCGCATCTCTTCGTTGATCTGCTGAAAGGCTTCGCGAAGCTGCTGTTCATTTCGCGGAAAGTACGCCCGTCCGCCAGTGCGTTCGGAAACTTTCTGCAGCGCACCCTTATCCACACCGCTGAAAAAATTGTCGCCGATGCCGATCGAATAAATCACCGCCTCAGCACGCTGTGCCGCCTGGACCGCATCATCAAGCTTCTTAGAGCCGAACGTATTTACACCGTCTGATAGCAAAATGATCGCCCGCCGGGTTTGCTCAGGTGCCGGCCCCAAAACCTCGTCCGCCGTGATCCAGATCGCATCCCAGATCGCAGTTGACCCCGCGACCGCCTGATTGCGTCCGGACATAGGCGGGGTCCCGGGAACACGCCCGCCGCCCGCGACAACGCCGCCGCCAATATAGCCCGATGGCGGGACAAACTGTACCCGCTCGATCGCACGTCGAAGACGTGCCATATTGCTCGTCATTCCCTGCTCAAGTGTCGACTCGCCCGTGAATGAAACGATCGCAACTTCGTCCTTTCCGCTCCGAACCGCGTACTCCAAAAAACTCGTTGCCGCTGATTTCTCTTCGGGCAGCGTGCGCTCCTGCGAGGCACTCGTGTCAATCAATATGGCAAGGCTAAGCGGAAGGTCCACTTGCCGTGAGAACGAAACGATCTCCTGCACCTCGCCGTTCTCACGAACCTCGATATCGTCGCCCGTCAGGTTTGTAAGCAATCTGCGGCTGCGATCCTGTGCCGTAAACAGCACGCTGACGGCTTCCGTATCGATAGTGATGACCTCGTCATCTTCCTCTACGATCGGAGGCGGCGTGGGTGTAGCCGACGGCGACTGTGCAAGCGGCCTGTCGATGTGATCGGCCGAGAAAAGGGCCAGGCCAAAAAGCAGCGCTGTGACCGCAAAGATCGATAGTTTTCTGAACAACATACTAATTCTCCAAACGTTGTCGTTGGGGCGAGCTTATAGTGAATCGCGGACGGCTCGATAGCTAGACTTCGTTCTTACCCGATACCGCTTTGCCTTCGCAGGGTCGCTCAACTTGATCTCAACCTTGCGTTCGGCACCGTCATAATTCTGATTCGCCGGCTGATACGTGATGATGTATTGCGACCGAAGTTCTTGTGAGATCCGCGTGAATGCACGTTCCAGATCCAGCATATTACCGGTGAAAAAAGCTTGGCCGCCCGTCGCTTCGCACAGTTGTTCCAGTAACCGGTCGCCGCGGTCCTTGACCGTTCCCGCCGTCACCCCAGGGACAGAACCGAGGAAGCCTGCCTTCGTTGAGATGCCAAAAATAGTCGTTTCCGTCCGCTGGGCAATGTCGATCGCGTCGTTAAGCTGTGCACGGCTAAATGTGTCATCACCGTCTGTGATCAGCACGATCACACGACGGCCCGGGATAGTCCGAAGCTTTTCGTCCGAGAACTGCCAGATGGCATCGTATAGAGCGGTCTGTGAGCCCGTTTTTGTCACCGCATCAACGGCTCGATCAAGCTGGTCCAGACGATCAGTGAAATCCTGATGCAGCACTACCTCATGATCAAACGTCATGAACGCGGCCTTATCTTTCCGCAATCGTGTCACGGTGTAAATAAAGTTCTTTGCAGCTTCGCGCGAAAACTTCAGCTTGCCCGCTGTTGAGGGTGATGTGTCCATCAGCACGCCGACGAACACCGGCGGATTCGTCTTCTCGTCACTAAAAAATGTGATGTTCTGCTGAACGCCGTTCTCCAGCACAACAAAATCGCCGCGCTGCAGCCCTTTCACAAGGTCACGCTTGTCAGTGACAGTCACCGGCAGACGAACCTCAAAGGTTTTGATCGGGCCCGCGTCATCGATCGGCGGAGTTGCCGACGGCGTCTGCGCGCCGACGGAGGCAGCAAACGACGCAATAATAGCGATAGCGAAAGTGAAAAACGATCCGGACAGATTTTTCATAACTTGAGTGTTAGAAGTTCGAAGCTGTGCAACGTTTTCGATGCGGTTGGGACAAGCGGTGTTGCCCTAAGGTAAACCGAAAGTATAGCAAATATCGGGGTTTGATGGCGAAACCATCAGGATGTTGAAATTGTCCGTTGCTAAGGCCACACCGATAATACAAAATTGTGCAAAAGGATTATGGATCAAAACATCTTTCGCGAGTATGACATACGCGGCATAGTAGGAACGCAGTTGACCGACGAGACCGTGGCGAGTCTCGGCCAAGGGATAGCTGCGTTTTTTCGCCGCAACGGCGCCTCAAACATCGCTATCGGCTATGACGCACGAGAAAGTTCCCCCCGATTTTTCCAGTTGCTGGCAGATGCATTTACCGCGTCAGGCTGCTCCGTGGTGTCGATCGGGATGGTGCCGACACCGGTGCTCTATCACACGGTTTTCACCAAAGATGTTGACGGCGGGGTCATGATCACAGGCTCGCATAACCCGCCAGACCACAACGGCTTTAAGATATGCCTCGGCACGCAGGCATTATTCGGCTCGCAGATTCGAGAGATCCGCGACATCATCGTCAGCGGAGAGTTCGTCGATGGCAACGGCGAGGCCGAGGCGCTCGACGTCCTGAACGGATACGTCGACGATATCGCAGGTAGGATCGTGATGGGCAGGCGTAAGATACGGGCTGTGATCGACGCCGGTAACGGTATGGGCGGTGTGACCGCAGTTCCCGTTTACGAGCGGCTCGGCATAGACATGACGACGCTTTTCATCGAGCCTGACTCAAACTTTCCCAATCATCACCCCGACCCAACGGTTACCGAGAATCTTCAGGACCTCATCTCGGCTGTCAGCGAGCAAAAAGCAGATATCGGCATCGCCTTTGACGGAGACGCCGATCGTATCGGTGTGGTCGATGAGACGGGACGCATCATCTGGGGCGACGAATTGATGGTGCTGTTGTCGCGGTCGGTGTTAAGCGAGAATCCCGGGGCCGTGATCATCGCGGAGGTAAAGTGTTCGCAAACGCTATTCGATGACATTCGCCGATCAGGCGGCGAGCCTCTCATGTGGAAAGCCGGACACTCTTTGATAAAGGCCAAGATGAAAGAGACCGGTGCGCTTCTGGCCGGCGAGATGAGCGGCCACATCTTTTTTGCGGATCGATTCTACGGTTTTGACGACGCTACCTACGCAGGTGCCCGCCTTTTTGAGATCTTGTCCAAGGCGGACAAGCCGCTTTCGGAACTTCTTTCCGACCTGCCAAAAACGTACTCAACGCCGGAGTTGAGGGTGGAATGCGCAGACAGCATTAAGTTTGATGTCGTGCAGGATATTGCACGACAATATGAAAGTGGTCACGATGTAATTACAATTGACGGCGCGCGGATATTGTTCGAGGGCGGTTGGGGATTAGTAAGAGCTTCCAATACCCAAGCGCTGCTCGTGCTGCGATTCGAATCCGGGTCAGAAGCTGATCTTGCCGAAATAAGATCGGATGTTGAAAAAAGCGTAGCCGCATCGATAGCAGCCCGCAGGGATCATTAAGGGAAGATCCCCATTTCCATGTACGAAACCGCGATCTTGTCGATGGCATTAACAAATGCGGCCGTGCGAAGATTGTCGACCTCTTTTAACTTCGATATCTCACGGATCTGGTGATATGCGGTGATCATCGTTTCTTCCAAACCCGAATAAACAAGGTCAGACTCATCGGCGCCACGTGTGGCTGCCGCTCGTTCGTCAGCAGTAAGCGGCCGACCGGATTCTCGTTCGACAATGCTAAGGATGCGGTCAAACGCAGCTTGTTCAAAACGTTTCTCGATCCGTCCGAATCTCACCCGCGACAGGTTCTTCAACCATTCGAAATACGAAACCGTCACACCACCCGCATTGATGTAAACATCGGGCACTATCATGATACCTTTTTGCGAGAGAACAACCTCCGCGGCGGATGTTACAGGCCCGTTGGCAGCTTCTACGATGATCTTCGCATTGATACGCGGTGCGTTAACATCGGTTATCTGATTCTCCAACGCGGCAGGTATCAGGATGTCGCACTCCAGTTCTAATCCCGCTTCGCGCGATGCAAGATTTTCGGCCCCCGGAAAGTTCAATATCGAACCGGTGGCTTTACGGTGAGCGATCAGCTTCTCGAGGTCGATGCCTTTCGGATCGTGGATCGCTCCTTCATATTCGGCCACGCCGACCATCACCGCTCCCGCCTCAGAAAAATACTTTGCTGCGTGATACCCGACGTTACCCAGGCCCTGGATCACGAAGGTCTTTCCCTCGATCCCTTTGCTTAGCCCCAGAGCCTTCATGTCGTCCGCGTGGTCGCAGATCTCGCGGGTGCCGTAAAATACCCCGAGCCCGGTTGCCTCGGTTCGCCCGCGGATTCCGCCCTGGCTTACGGACTTGCCCGTAACACACCCGAGCGCGTCGATCTGTTCCGGGTGGAATGCGAGGTACGTATCTGCGATCCAAGCCATCTCACGCGAACTGCTGCCGTAGTCGGGTGCCGGAACGTCGAGCGCTGGCCCGATGAAGTTTTTCTTGATCAGCTCGGCGGTGTAGCGGCGCGTCACACGCTGAAGCTCGTCAACACTTATGGATTTCGGGTCTATCTGAATAGCCCCTTTTGCGCCTCCGAACGGCACGTCCACGATCGCGCATTTATAGCTCATGAGCGTTGCAAGGGCGATCACCTCGTCTTCGTTCGCGTCGGCGGAGTAGCGAATGCCGCCCTTAACGGGCAGCTTGTGATGGCTGTGCTGGGCGCGCCACGCCTTCACGACGCGATAACCGTCATCCGTCCGAACGGGAAACTGAAAAGAATAGACGCTGTTGCAGACCTTGATCTGATTCAAAAGGCCCTGCGGATGGTCGGTCAGCGCCGCCGCTTTGTTGAAGTAATGGTCGACGCTTGCAAGGAAATCCTGTCCATCCTGAATGTTGCTCATACTGATCGCTCCCTGAAATCACTAGATAAACCTTATCTTAGCAACATTTGAAATATAGCCAACCCCGCCCTGATACTTTCGCGCTTCGGGCTTCGCGTGACGTTTTGGCAGAGCAAGACGGAAAGGGAGATTTCAAAAGAATGAGAGTTTTATCAATGGTTTTAGCAGTGATGATCGTGGCGATCGTGGCGACACCTGTTTTGGCGCAGCGTGACCCAGTAGAAGGGAAATGGACCAACGGAAGTGTGGGTTTGATCTCATACCAAAACCGAGCCACCGGTGCGACAAGGCCGGGGAGGGGCAGGTACTTCGCATACGACTTCAAAGCCGACGGCTCGTATGAATTTATCGGATACATGGAGGTCACGATATATAACTGCACGACTACGCTTTTCAATGAGATAAAGGGTAAGTACAAGGTCAGCGGCAGCAGCATCGAGCTGTCCCCCAGCCGGGACTTTTGGAAAAACACAAACTCATGCGCCGCTAGCGGCAACAAGGAACGAACACAGGCACCGACGAAAAAAGAACTGAGTTACGAGATCCGACAGGATGAACAAGGCCGCGGTTTGCTTTGCATAGCAGAGGCCGAAGGCGAAACTTGCTACAGAAAAGATGAACAATAAGCATTTCGCCTCGTATTGACTTTTTGTATGAAGAGAAAATCACTGTTCAAGTCGCTTGTTTTTGTTGCGGCGGTGTGCTTTTACGCCGTCGCTGGTAGTGCGCAACCGTCCGCAACTGCAGCTGCGGATGTAAAGGGAAAAGTTGACGAATTCATGAAAGCCCGCCTCGACGTCCGCGGCTACGGCGGCACCGTGCTTGTCATGAAGGAAGGCTCTCCCGTCATCGCGGCCGGCTACGGCCTTGCGGACGAGGCGACTAAACAACCCAATGCCGCGGACACTAAGTTTCGGATCGCTTCCGTCACCAAGCAGTTCACCGCGGCCCTTGTTCTACTGCTTCAAGAAGACGGAAAGCTGAACGTTCAAGATTCGATCTGCAAGCACATCGACCCCTGCGGCAAGGCATGGCAGCCCGTGACAATTCATAATCTGCTCTCGATGACCTCGGGCATTCCCAGCTTCACGGGGCTTCCGAATTGGGGCGAGCTCCGTATCAAGGACATGAAGCCCTCCGAATCGGTCGCACTAGTCATCGACCAGCCGTTAAAAGCGAAACCCGGCGAGGTATTCGATTATAGCAACACAAATTACATCCTCCTCGGTATGCTGATCGAAAGGCTATCAGGAAAGAGCTATGAAGCGTTTCTTGCGGACCGGATCACCAAGCCGCTGAAGATGACGAATACCGGCTACGACCACGGCAAAGAGCGGCTGCCAAATTCGGCACTCGGCTACACACGACGTGACGGAGAGATCGCACGGGCAGATGCTGCAAGTATGACGATCCCCTGGTCGGCCGGCGGACTTTATTCTACCACTGGCGATCTTTTCACCTGGCAGGACGCTTTGCTGAACGGCCGAGTATTCAAAAAGAAAGAAACGCTCGAAGCCATGCTGACGCCCGTAAAGGACGATTACGCATACGGCATTGCGGTGATGACTGACCCTAACGGCCGCAAACGCATCACTCACAACGGCGGGATCGAGGGGTTCAGTTCCGATGCTGTTTACTTTCCTACCGAGAAGGTGTTCATTGCAGCCCTGGTAAACAACGACCGCGGCAACGCGTCCGACGTCCTGCGAACGTTGACGGCAATCTATTTCGGCCAGCCGTACACAATGCCGAAGAAGCGCGTCGCGGTAAAGGCCGATCCCGCGATCCTCGATACTTACGTTGGCGAATATCGACTCGCCCCCAATTTTAGCTTCAAGATCACCCGCGACGGCGATGGCCTCGTCGTCGAGCCGACCGGACAACCAAAGCGTCCACTGTTCGCGGAATCCAATACCGAGTTCTTCCTCACGGTAGTCGACGCCCAATTAAAGTTCCTAAAGGACGAATCAGGAAAGGTGACTGCGATCGAGTTCACCCAAAACGGCCGCACGTCGAAAGCCCCGCGCCAGTGATCGCGGCCGCTGCGGGGCTGGTTCGGGTTATTCGATCTTTAAGGTGTCGTGGGCGAAGTGGACGTTTTCGGGGAGCAGGCGTGAGTCGCGGGCGTGGAGGATGTCGTGGTTTAAGTGGGTGAGGTAGGCGCGTTTGGGTTTTAGGTCTTCGATGATGGCGAGGGCTTCGTCGAGGCAGAGGTGCGTGGAGTGTGGTTTGATGCGGACGCAATCTAGGACGAAAACGTCTAGGTCGCGTAGGCCGTCCATGGATGCGGGCGGGATGAATTTGAGATCGGTGGCGTAGGCAAAGTCGTTAAAACGATAGGCGATGACGGGCAGTTTGCCGTGAATGACTTCGAGGGGGGTGACGGTTATGTCGCTGCCGATGCAGAAGGGCGCGTTGGGGATGACCGTATGCGGGATGAGTTGGGGGAGGCCGCCGCCGAAGTGGGTCGGTTCGAAGATGTATCGAAAGATGCGGCGGAGGTCGGTCCACGCTATGTCGTTGGCGAAGATCGGCATCGCTCCGTAGCGAAAGTTTAGCGGGCGGATGTCGTCGAGGCCGAAGACATGATCGACGTGGCAGTGGGTGATGAGCACAGCGTCGAGGCGTCGGATGTTGGCGCGGAGTGCTTGCTGGCGAAAGTCAGAAGATGTGTCGACTAGGATCGTTTTGCCCGCGTGTTCGATGAGGATCGAGACGCGGAGGCGTTTGTCGCGCGGGTCGCTCGACATGCACGTTTCGCAGTCACATGCGATCGACGGAACGCCTGTGGATGTGCCGGTACCGAGGAAAGTTAATTTCACTTTTTGCCGAGAATGTCGGCGCCGGAGAACTTTTGGGCGGCTTGCGCTTTTAGTTTGTCTTCGGTGGCGCGGACCATCGTGACATACTGCATACGCAGGTCGGCGAGGAGGCCATCGAGGAGGCGAGCCTCCTGCGGATGGAGATTGCCTTTAGTTTTTTCTCTGACCATACCCAGTACGTCGAGCCAATATTTGCCGGTGTCGAGATCGAGCGCACGTTGGCCGGTGGCCGGGTGGGGGACGGCGCCGAGCGATGCGGCGGCGTTCGTTGCCAGCGTCGAAAGAAAGTTTACAAAGCTGGCGGGGTCGTCGGCTCCAGGAATATCTTCTTCGACTAAATCAGCCAGTTCGGCGGCATGGTCAGCGGGAATATCCGCCGGCTCGGCGGCGGGCGTCGGCTGATCAGTTTGAGCGACGGGTGTTGCCTGGGTCGCCGGCTGCGACTCGGGTGCCGGATGCGACTCGGGTGCCGGGGGCGATTCCGGGGATAGCTCGACGCCTTCGCGTAATGAGCCGTCAGGATTGAACTTGCGACGGTCGGTGACCCTCAGTTCGACGTCTTCCTGGTTCTCGTTTGTTCCGATCATAATTCTTCAACCTTTAGAAGATAGTAGCATTTTGCGAAAAGCGATTTCAAAATTCCGGGGAGCGGTTTGTTCTCCCTCTTAAAGTGTGTAGATAATTGAGCTTTCTATTTGGCTCATATTTGGCTTATGTCTGAAAAAGTTGATGAATTGATAGCGGTGATGAAGCGGCTGAGGGCTCCCGGCGGTTGCCCCTGGGATGCGGAGCAGACTTATGGCTCGCTGTCGCAGTATCTGCTGGAGGAAGCGTACGAGACGTTTGACGCAATTCAGGAGGCGGAGGCGACGGGGGATGTGGCGAATCTGAAGGAAGAACTGGGAGATCTGCTCCTGCAGGTAGTTTTTCATTCGACGATCGGGACGGAACGTGGAGAGTTTTCGATCGATGATGTCGCGGCGGGGGTTTCGAAGAAGCTAGTGCTGCGGCATCCGCATGTGTTCGGGGACGCGAAGCTCGAAAGGGCCCAGGATGTTTTGGATAACTGGGACACGCTAAAGGCGAACGAGAGGAAGGCTTCGGGGAAGGAGTCCAAGGAGAAAGAGTCGATACTCGAAGATGTACCGGTGCATTTCCCGGGATTGCTGGAGGCGCTGAAACTTACGAAGAAGGCGGCGAGGGTCGGTTTCGATTGGGAAAGCGCGGAGCACATCTTCGAGAAGATCGAGGAGGAGATCGGGGAACTGCGACGAGAGATAGAGGACGGCGATCGGGATGCTTTGGAGGATGAGGTTGGGGACCTTTTGTTTGCGGTGGTAAATCTTGCTCGGCGGCTGGAGGTCGAGCCGGAGACGGCGCTGAAGCGTACCAACCGGAAGTTTAGGAAGCGGTTTCGGTTCATCGAGGACGAACTGAAGAGTGCGGGGAGATCGCCCAAGGAGGCGGACCTTGAAGAGATGGACCGGCTGTGGGATCTCTCGAAGTCTCGTGAGTGAGCCTCTAGAAGTGTTCGATTTTAATATAGTAGTTCCGCGACTACCCCGCTCATTGGCGGGGTTTCGTATTTCATCGTTCCATAAAAGTGGCCCGCTTGGAATGGCACGGGTGTTGCACCTTAGGCCTTGTAATCGGAAATGGATCGATCCGCGTAGGCTGAGCTGAGGCTTAGCACTGAGGCAATCGCTGAAAAGTAGTTTCAATGTAACGAATGCTACTGTTGGCGAGACTCATGGCGAGGATGATAAGAGCGGATCAGTGAAAAAATAGAACAAGGAGTTTAGGTATATGGCACAGCAAGATAAAAATCAGGGACATTCGAAATCATCGACACCTTCTTCGTCATCATCGTCGTCACCATTGACGCAAGGGGGCCAAGGCGGTTCGGCAACGCAGCGGAGCATGGCCACGCCGGATCCAACGGCGGGTCGGCAGAATCCGGGTGCATCGATGGACAACGGCATCGATAGCACGTCCGATAAGAGTTTAATGAATCAGGTCAGGAGCACGGCGGCAGATGCTTACGGCACTGCGACCTCGAAGGCGGCTGAAAAGCTTGAAGAGCAGAAGAGCACGCTTACGAGCAGCCTGACGTCGGTCGCGGACAACATCAGAAAGCTGGGTAAGAATTTTGGAGACGAAGGCGCCGAGGGCGGACTGGCGAAGTCGGCGGCGACCTACGGTGATACTGCAGCGGACAAGATCGAGCAGGCGGCCAAGTATTTTGAGAAGCACGATGTCGAAGCGATCTATCACGATGTGGAAGATCTGGCGAGGCAGAACCCGGCGATCTTCGTCGGGGGCGCGTTTGCACTCGGATTTTTGGCGGCGAGGTTCTTGAAGAGTACAAGCTCAAGATCGAGATCGCTCAGTGGATCACATGGCGCACGGAGTTTGAACAGGGGCAGCGGAACGCCGGTAACGAAGGGTACGCAGAATACTGCGCCCGGAGCGCATACGCCAGGGTCACGCTACTAGGCAGCGGGTCGGCACGACAAGGAGGGAAACATGGCACAACAGCAGTTAGCAAGACATACGGCGAACGACAACGCGAGCCTGGTAGAATTGTTCTCCCAACTCGGCGAACAGGCCGGAACGCTTGTGAAGCAGGAAGCGGCCTTGATGCAGGCAGAGTTGGTTGAGAAAGCGTCGATAGCAGGCAAGAACGTCGGCTTTTTGGCGGTGGGCGGCTTTATTGGGTATGCAGGGTTGCTGTTCATATTGGCTGGGGTAGTAGTTATTCTCTCCTACGTCGTGCCATTGTGGGCAGCGGCGTTGATCGTAGGTGCGGCGCTAGCGATAGCGTCGTATCTGATGGTCAGTTCTGCTTTGACGGAGATGAAGGAAACAAATTGGGCTCCGCGGGAGTCGATAGAATCGATCAAGGAGGATGCAGAATGGCTCAAGAAACAGGTGGAATAAGAAGAGAAGAGCATAAGGAAGATTCGGCTGCACTGGCGACGACAACGGGTGGTGCGTTGACAGAAGAGCAGAGCCGAACGGCGACGACAACTGCGGTTGATCAGACGATCCATCGCAGTGAAGATAGCGAGCATATTCGGGCGAAGATCGATGAGACGCGTTCGGAGATGGGTGGGACGCTTGACGAGATACAGGAAAGACTGAGCGTCCAAAATATCTCAGATCAGGTATCGGAGCAGGTCAATTCCGCGATCGAATCGGTTAAGACAACCGCATATGACGCGACGATAGCTAAGGCGGTGAATTTTATGAAAGAAACAGGTGACGAATTTAGACATACGGCAGTTGGACGAACGGTTATGCAGAACCCGATCCCATTTGTGTTGATCGGTGCAGGCACGGCAATGCTGCTGATGAATCTAAAAGGAAAGGGCACAGCGAGGGCTGAGTATCTTGGGCGATCGGCGCAGTCGGGTAACCGTAGAGCGTTGACGAGTTCGGGTGCGGGTTCTGTCAAAACGACAATCGAGGGCACATCGGGCGAGGGCGTGATGGATAAGGCGAAGCATACGTATGATAATGCGTACGATTCGGTATCGGGCGCGGCGGGCTCGGCTTATGATAGCGTAGCCGGCGTGGCGGACAGTGCTTATTCAGGAGCCGCCGGATTTGTCGGCAAAGCTAAAGACAGGGCCGGCGATCTGGGACATACAGTTCAGGAAAATTACGAATATTACGCGGAAGAGAAGCCGCTGGCATTGGCAGCGGCTGCGGTTGCAGTTGGCGCGGCGATAGGGTTTGCTATCCCGTCTAGCCGGTATGAATCAGACATGATGGGCGAGACCCGTGACAACCTTTGGAACAAGGCTGAAGCGACAGCGGGCGACCTTGTGGATCAGGCGAAAGAGGCTGCTTCGAATGTTGGTGAGGCTGCGTCGAAGGAGTTGGGCCTGAGCGAAGGCGGCGCCGAAGGCAAGTCGGGTTCGAGCATGGGTAGCCAAAAGGGACAGAGCGGTGCGGGCGGACAGAAGGGGCCGACCGGTTCGAGTACGAGCGGTTCGAGTCCGAGCGGTTCGACGCCGAATCAGCCGGCTACCGGGCAGCCTAAGAGATAGGCACAAAATGACGGCGGTAATAAAGAGGTCCTTTCGGGGGCCTCTTTTTTTGTTAGGAGAACATCTCGAGGAGTATGCGGGTGATGGTTTCGCGCGTTACGGTGTCGAGTGATCCGATCTTTTTTACTAGGCGCGATTGGTCGACGGTGCGGGGTTGGTCGAGGATGACGAAGCGTTCGGCGTTTAGGAATTCGGTTGCGACACGAGTGGGGTAACGTGCGTTGGTCGAGGCCAGGGGCGCGATGATGACGTGGGTGAGGTGACGATTGAGTTCATCGGGGGAAATGACTACGCCGGGACGCGTGTTCTTTGCGTCCTCCGAAGGCTCTTCGTCGAGGTTGATGAGATAGACGTCAAAGCGGTTTACCATTGCCACTCCCTGCCACCGGCGAGATCGTCGTCCGTGTCGGCCATTCTAGCGAACGCGGCTTCCCAGCTGCCGCGGGGTTTTGTTACGTTGCGGATGAGAATACCGCCTTCGAAAATCTCGAGGTCGACATCGCCGGAGATGCCGGTTTCTTCGAGCATGATTTTGGGGATGCGGATGCCTTGTGAATTGCCGATGCGGATGATCTGCGATTTCATAATTACATTGTAATTACGAAGGTCGGATTGTCAATGGCGCGGGGGCGGCTGAATGGAGGATCGAGGCCGGTCGATATCCGGTGCGATTTCTGACGTTGTGCAAATTTGACCCGGCAAACACGTCTGATTCCGACAGAATTCTTGGAGCGAGGAAATTAGACGATGGGAATGTGTGCACATATGTTGGACGACGGCGGGTGCAAGGTAGCGCCGTATGTTCACAATGGAAATGCGGTTAATGACCCGCGGCGAATAACGGGCGATACGGTGATCACGGCGTCGGTGGGGCAAGGCGGAAGGAACGTGCCGGACGACGTATTTAAGATCCAATACTCACTCGACAAAATCGCGCCGATTGACGGGGGACCAATGCCCCAGTTGGTTTGCGATGGTAAATGCGGACCGAAGACGATCGCGGCGATAAAGGAATTTCAAAAGAAGCATTTTGGCTGGGCGGGGTGCGACGGGCGGATCGACCCGGGTAAGCAGACGCTAAAGAAGATCAATGAAAAGCAGAATCATCATACATATCCGTATTTGCCGCTGAGCTTATCGGCGGATGGGTGGCTGTTAGCGGATATGGTGAAGCATGTGCCGTATACAAAGCGGTACGTCGCGGCAGCTCGGCAGAATATATCAGTAGCGATGGGCGGGGCTGATTCGTTTGCGGGCGGGACGGCGATGGACCTGGCGAATCGGCACTTTGCGGTGGATGCCGGGCCTTCGCCGAAGCGTCCGGTGCTGCAGAAAATATTTGACGTTTATGGGCAAATGCTGACGGTGCTGGACCGACCGACGGAGTTCTTTACGTTGGATACGGACGATCGGGGCGAGGGGATAAGCTCGGTGGCGTTTGCGCGGTTGGGCGGGCTGTTTGATAAGCAGGACCTGAGCGGGAAGATCGTGTTTCGGCGTGGGGCATATTTCGCAACCCTGGGGCAGGATTTCGCGGCGTTCGTTTTTATTCATGAGCTGCGGCATTTTGTGGAACGTGAGGGGCAGACGGGGCATTTTGGGAAGGGCTGGGTGACGGACCCGGGGATGGTTAAGCTGACGCCGGCGGAGAGGGCGATGAATTGCGATACGTTTGCGGGGTTTGCTCTGGAGGCGGAAAACGGCGAGATGGCGCGGCCCGGATGGTTGAAGTCGACGGAATTTAGATAAGCTGAGCGGGAGCAGAGATGAGGGACCTCTGCTCCCTTTTTCGATCAGTGATGGTCGGTGGTGTTTTCGGGTTTGTTGCCGTGGTAGATCTCGGAGCCGGTGGCTACGAATTCGGCGGCTTTTTGGGACATGCCGGCGGCTAAGGCTTTTTCTTCTTCCAGGTTTTGGTTTTTGGCGTATTCGCGGACGTCCTGGGTGATCTTCATTGAGCAAAAGTGAGGGCCGCACATGGAGCAGAAATGAGCGAGTTTTGCGCCTTCGGCGGGAAGGGTCTCGTCGTGAAACTCTTTTGCTTTTTCGGGGTCGAGGCCGAGGTTGAATTGGTCTTCCCAGCGGAACTCGAAGCGGGCGCGTGAGAGGGCGTTGTCGCGATATTGCGCGCCGGGGTGACCCTTTGCGAGGTTGGCGGCGTGGGCGGCGAGCTTATAGGTGATGACCCCTTCTTTTACGTCTTGTTTGTTGGGCAGGCCAAGGTGCTCTTTGGGGGTGACGTAACAGAGCATGGCGGTTCCGAACCAGCCGATCATGGCGGCGCCGATACCGCTGGTGATGTGATCATAGCCGGGTGCAATGTCGGTGGTGAGGGGGCCGAGGGTGTAAAAGGGGGCTTCGCCGCAGACCTCGAGCTGTTTGTCCATGTTCTCTTTGATGAGGTGCATGGGGACGTGGCCGGGGCCTTCGATCATTGTTTGGCAATCCATTTCCCAAGCGATCTTGGTGAGTTCGCCGAGGGTCTCGAGTTCGGCGAACTGCGCTTCGTCATTGGCGTCCGCAATGGAGCCGGGGCGGAGGCCGTCGCCGAGCGAGAAGCTGACGTCGTAGGTACGCATAATTTCGCAGATCTCGCGGAATCGTGTGTAGAGAAAACTTTCCTGATGGTGAGCGAGGCACCATTTTGCCATGATGGAGCCGCCGCGGCTGACGATGCCCGTCGTGCGGTTGGCGGTCATGGGGATGTAGGGCAGCCGGACGCCGGCGTGGATGGTGAAGTAATCGACGCCTTGTTCAGCTTGTTCGATGAGCGTGTCGCGGTAGATCTCCCAGGTGAGCTCTTCGGCTTTGCCGCCGACCTTTTCGAGAGCTTGATAGATGGGGACGGTGCCGATGGGGACGGGGGAGTTGCGAAGGATCCATTCGCGCGTGGCGTGAATGTTCTTGCCGGTGGAGAGATCCATGACGGTGTCGGCGCCCCACAGGGTGGCCCAACGCATCTTTTCGACCTCTTCTTCGATGGAGGAGGCGACGGCGGAATTGCCGATGTTGGCGTTGATCTTGACGAGGAAGTTTCGCCCGATGATCATCGGCTCGGATTCGGGATGATTGATGTTCGCCGGGATGATCGCGCGGCCGCGGGCGATCTCGTCGCGGACGAATTCGGGGGTGACGAATTCGGGAATAGAGGCGCCGAAGGATTGGCCGGGGTGCTGGTGGCCCAAGGAAGAGCGGTCGCTTCGCTCCGCTTTGCGGACAAGAGTGTCCGCGCTCCTCCCTAAGTTTTCGCGGACGGCGACGTACTCCATTTCGGGGGTTATGATGCCGCGGCGGGCATAGTGCATCTGGGTGACGCAGTTGCCGGGGCGGGCGCGGAGGGGGGAGTGGCGGAGCGCGGGGAACTCTTCGAGCTGGCCGTTATCTCGGACACGGGCGATCTCTTCGGCACCTTTGGTTAGGTAGCCGTTATCTTGGGGGACAATCTCGCGACCGGTGTACGGTTCCACATCGTTTCGCTGTTCGATCCACTGTTGGCGGAGGCGGGGGAGGCCTTCGCGGACAGTGCATTTTTGTGCGGGGTCGGTCCAGGGGCCGCTTGTGTCGTAGACGCGGACGGGTGCATTTTCTTCGAGCGAGCCGTCCATCGCTTTCGAGGGCGAGAGGGATATCTCGCGGAAAGGGACGCGGAGTTCGATGCTGCTCCCGTGCGCAACGCTGCGGCTAACGTAAGTCTTTTGTGATGCCGGCAGCTTTACGTTGTCGCTTTTGAGTTCGAGAATTGGGTGATCGGCAGGGCTAATGTGCCCGTTGGTGACAGGTTCTTTCATGGTTTTACTCCCTTCGTCGGTATTATCCGCATCAGGTTTTTAGGGTAATGACGCGCTCTGCGGCAACTCTCAGCCGTTGTGGCTCCCCTGAAAACTTTTGCTTGGTTCGTGGTATTATAGCAGAACTGTAAAGTTTTGTTAGCAAACCGGTTGCAGACTACTGTCTGTGGGGGAGCGTGCATCGTATCTCAAATTTGACTGAGGAATATTGTTGTCGGCCTGCGCTGTTTGCGGCCGTAAACAGCGCCGGATCGATATCTTTATGAGAAGTTCTGACAAGGGGTTACGCGCATCAGACAGTGAAGCAGAGAGCTTTGGCCCGCCCGGGAATGGTGGGCCACAGCAGGTTTTAGGACTCTTTGACGCAGTCGCGTTGATCGTCGGCATCGTGATCGGTGCCGGGATCTTTAGCTTTCCGTCATTAGTAGCCGCGAACACTGCAGGCACAGGCACATTTATTTTAGTGTGGGTGCTTGGTGGGTTCGTGTCGCTGGTGGGCGCGTTGTGTTACGCCGAGCTTGCTTCTACGTTTCCGAGTGCGGGCGGCGACTATCATTTTTTGCGGCGGGCGTTTGGGGACAAGCTGTCGTTTTTGTTTGCGTGGGCGCGGATGAGCGTAATACAGACGGGTTCGGTAGCGATACTGGCGTTCATTTTTGGGGATTACGCAACGCAGTTTTATGACCTCGGGACATATTCGCCGATGATGTATGCTGGCGGCGTGATCGTTGTGCTGACGGTCATTAATATAATCGGCATACAGTTTGGTGCGGGCATCCAGAAGGTGCTTACGACCCTGCAGATCACGGGGATACTCACCATAATTGCTGCGGGGTTTTTCTTTGCGCCAGAAGCAGGTTCGGCCGTTGCCGAGGCGACGGGTGCGGACACTTCGACGACGGGTATAACGACGTTGGGGCTGGCGATGGTCTTTGTCCTGCTTACCTTTGGGGGATGGAACGAGGCGGCTTATATCTCGTCTGAGATGCGGCGGGGCAGCAAGCAGATCGCGACGGCGCTGATCTTGGGAATCTTTGTCATCACGGCGCTATACGTGCTGGTTAACATGGCATTTGTGAACGTGTTGGGGATGGGCGGCGTCGCGGGATCGTCCGCGGTCGCAAGTGATGTGATGCGGGCGACGTTTGGCGAGGGGGCGGCGTGGGTGATCGGGTTGATAGTGGCTGTGGCTGCCGTGACCTCGGCCAATGCGACGATCTTTACGGGGGCTCGGACGAATTATGCGCTGGGGCGCGATTTCCGAATTTTTCAGTTTCTCGGGAAATGGAATGACCGGGCGGATGCGCCGATCAATGCGTTTATCGTTCAGGGTTTGATCGCGATCGCGTTGGTGGGGTTGAGCATTTGGACGCGTGAAGGGATCTCGTCGATAGTGGAATATACGGCACCGGTGTTCTGGTTCTTTTTTCTGCTCGTCGGGATATCGCTGTTTGTTCTGAGGCGTAAAGAACCTGACGTTCCGAGGCCGTTCAAGGTGCCATTCTACCCCGTAGCGCCGATTATTTTTTGTATGACGAGTGCCTACTTGTTGTACTCTAGTCTTACTTACACTGGCATGGGAGCATTGGTCGGAGTTGCGGTGCTGGGGCTCGGCGCACTCGTATTAGCGGTCCTCCCGTTTTTAGATGCCCACTTACATAAGAATGATGAAAGGAGAAAAGAAGATGAAATTTCCGCAATTTAATCTTTGCGTGATATTGATGCTGGCACTGTTTTCGTTCGGGTGCGCCGAGCAAAGTGCGACTGGTACGAATACGGCGAGTAATACGGTTGTGATCCCGGTGGTTGACGATCCGACGCCGGTGCGCGGATCAAACGATGTGAAGCTTGACGTGCCCTATGTGCCGACGCCGATGTCGGTAGTCAACGAAATGCTCGCGATGGCCGAAGTGACGGGGGACGACGTGCTTTATGACCTTGGCTCGGGCGACGGGCGAATACCGATCGAGGCGGCGAAAAAGTTTGGGACCCGGGGGGTCGGGATCGATTTAAACCCGGTGCGTGTCGAAGAGGCGAATCAGAACGCGAAGGAAGCGAATGTGACGGACAAGGTCCGGTTCGTAGTGGGCGATATCTTCAAAGAGGATTTCAGCGAAGCAACGGTGGTCACGCTATATCTGCTGCCGGATGTGAATTTGAAGCTGCGAGATAGAATACGTGAAATGAAGCCGGGAACGCGGGTTGTTTCGCACAATTATGATATGGGCGACTGGACACCGGAGAAGAGCAAGAAGGTCACTTCGGATTCGGGCGTTGATCATTATGTTTATTTCTGGCGCGTGCCAGAGAAGAAGTAAGGGCTTGATAGACAAGGAGGTAATTATGTTAAAGACAAGATTATTGGGGATAGGGATGATGATAACGCTGGCCGCAACGGCGGTGATCGCACAGAACGAGAGTTCGCCGAGCAGGCTGCCGGACGTGCCTTATGTGCCGACTAGCCAGACGGTCGTGAACGCAATGCTTGAGCTGGCAAAGGTGGGCAAAACGGATGTTTTGTATGACCTGGGTTCCGGCGACGGGCGTATTCCGATCACGGCAGCGTCGCGGCACGGCGCACGGGGCGTGGGCATTGATATCAATCCGTCGCTAGTGGAACAGGCGAAGAAAAATGCGGAAGAAGCTAAGGTTTCGGACAAGGTCAAATTCACGACGGGAGATCTGTTTGACTTTGATTTTAGTGAAGCGACGGTTGTGACGCTTTATCTTTTGCCGAATATCAATCTGAAGCTGAGGCCGATATTGTGGGAGCAGTTGAAGCCCGGGACGCGGATCGTCTCGCACGCGTTTTCGATGGGTGACTGGAAGCCGCAGGAAACTCGGATAGTGGACGGGGCGACGATCTATTTCTGGACGATCCCCACAAAGGAAGAGCAGAAGAAATTGTTGGCCGTACCCGCGGAGACCGGTACTCGGTAAGAGATGAGACGCATTAAGGTCTTAGCATTAGTCATGATGTCGGCGGCGGTGTTCGCATGTTCGGACCCGGCGCCGACAGGCGTGACGAATGAGCAGGTCTTTGCGGCAAATGATGAGCAGCAGTCGACGAAGTATCGGGTAGAGACGGTCGCGACGGGACTGGAGGTGCCGTGGGCATTTGCATGGCTTCCGAACGGCGATATGTTGTTGACGGAGCGGCCGGGTCGTGTTCGACTGATCGCGGGTCGCACGCTGCAAGCAGAGCCCGTTTATGTCGTGCCGGATGTTGAGCCTTCGAGTGAGAGCGGGTTGATGGACATTGCGGTTGACCCGGCATTCGCTTCGAATAGTTTTGTGTACCTCGCGTATGCATACGACGCGGACGGTAAGCGGGTGAAGATCGTGCGGTATAGATATGCGGACGGAAAGTTTGCGGAGCCGACGATCGTTATTCAGGATATTCCGGCGGCGCCGAACCATGCAGGAACGCGGGCGAGGTTTGGGCCGGACGGGATGCTGTACGTTACGACGGGGGATGCGACGGAGTGGAATCTGGCGCAGGACAACAATTCGCTTGCGGGAAAGACGTTGAGGCTGAATCCGGACGGGTCGGTGCCGACGGATAATCCGTTTGTTGGGCGCGAGGGGTCCCGACCGGAGATATGGTCGACGGGGCATCGGAACGCGCAGGGGTTGGCTTGGCAGCCGGGTACGGGGCTAATGTTTCAGACGGAGCACGGGCCGAGCCAGTTTGAGGGGCGCGGCGGTGGTGCCGATGAAGTGAATATTGTTGAGGCCGGTAAGAATTATGGCTGGCCGGTGATCTGGGGAACACGGACGCAGGCAGGGATGGAGCCACCGTTGTTGGAATATTCGCCAGCGTGTGCGCCTGCTAGTGCGGCGTTTTATGGCGGCGATCAGTTTCCAGAATTCCGTGGGAACTTCTTTTTCGGATGTCTGCGAGGGACGCGGATCATTCGTGTTGTGCTTGATGGGCGAACCGTTGTGAGGCAGGAGAATCTGTTAGAGGGGAACGTGGGACGGATACGCGAGGTAGCGGAAGGGCCCGACGGGTTTATATATTTTTCGACATCGAACAGGGACGGCAGGGGCAGTCCTGCGGCGGAGGATGACCGCGTTATGCGGTTGGTGCCGGAGACCCCTGGGCGTGCACAACTTGCGACCAATCCGTGAGCTTTGTGGATCGGGATGGGACGCCGCTGCGGCCATGGGGCACGGCGGCTTTTTTGTGTGCGGCTGAACAATCGGAGTGGCGAAACCGTAAGTGTTTTGGGACTGAAGACAGGATATACTTGGCAAATCGGACATGGGCGGGGGCATCGAACTGACTTTATTTAGATGGAAGAATTATTAGAGAAAGAACGGGTGGTGGCGGGTACGGCTTTAGCGACGACAGGCGACGCCAGTGGGGGCAACGGTGCGAGGCCGATGACTCCGACGCGTGAGCTGCCGATCGCAAAGCAGGTCAGTAATGAGCAGTTGATTGCTGAAGAACAGTTTTTAGCGGCGAAGGAAGACGAGGTTCGCGCCCGGTATGTGGGATTGCGCGGATATTGGCGGATATTGCACGTTTCGGCGGTGATCGGGAAGCTTGGGCTTTATCTCTACCTTGACCAGCTTGACCTGCATATGACGCAGCAGTTGAAGCACGCGAAAGAGCGGATGGGGCGGGCAGAGAGGCTGACGCGGGCGGCTGTATACGGTGAGTATCTGCACGGTGTCCGGCTATGGTTCTTTCACCGGTTCCTGCTGGTATTGCGTTATTTCTTTTTGGGGACGGAGACGGATCGGGAGCGGAATCAGGAGAAGCAGGCGATCTGGTTGAAGGAAAAGCTGATCGAGCTTGGGCCGACATTCATAAAAATAGGGCAGTCGATGGGGACGCGGGCGGACCTTTTGCCGCTGCCGTTTGTGGTGGCGCTCGGTGAGCTGCAGGATAATGTTCCGCCGTTTGATAATGAGATTGCATTTGCGCGGATAGAGAAAGAGCTTGGGCTGAAGATCAACGAGGTATACAAGGAATTTGAGCTGGAGCCGGTGGCGGCGGCTTCGCTGGGGCAGGTTTATCGTGCGCGGCTTTTCACCGGTGAAGAGGTGGCGGTCAAGGTGCAGCGGCCGAACCTTGAAGCGACGATAACGGGCGACCTCGAAATATTGAAAAAGGTCGCGAATTTTGCGGAGCGATTTCCGCAACTGAACGAGAACGCGGATTGGGCGGGCATGCTGCGCGAATTTAACGAGACGATCCATGAGGAAATGGATTACGTTGCCGAAGGGCAGAACGCGGAGCGTTTTCGGGCGAATTTCGGGAGCTGGGAGAACGTTCACGTTCCGCAGATATTTTGGAACGCGACCACGTCGAAGGTCCTGACGATGGAATACATTCACGGCACGAAGGTGACGGACCTGGAAAAGTTGACCGAGCAGGGGATCGGGCCGGAGAAGGTGAATCGGCTGTTGATCCGGACGTATTTGAAGCAGTTGTTGGAGGACGGGTTTTTTCATGCGGACCCGCACCCGGGGAATCTGTTGGTGATGCCGGACGGGCGGCTGGCGTTTTTTGATTTTGGGATGGTTGGGCGGATAACGCCGGAGCTTCAGGCGAAGATGATCGATGCGTTTTTCCATGTAGTTGGGAAGGACCCGGCGGGGATCGCGCAAGACCTGATCGACCTTGATTTCTTAAAGCCGGGAACGGACCCGCGGGTAGTGAAGCCGGTGGTTGAGAAGATGTTTGAGTTCCATCTGAATTTGAAGCTCAAGGATGTGAATTTTAAGGAGCTAACGTATGATCTTGCGGATGTAATGTATGACTATCCGTTCAGGCTACCGTCGAATTTTACCTATATAATGCGGGCGTTGATGACGCTTGAGGGAATCGGGATCATCACGGACCCGGAGTTTAACTTTTTTGAGACGGCGAAGCCGTATGCGAAAGAATTTATGCTGAAACGTGAAGGGGCGGATTTCAGGAAGATGTTTGTCGGCAAGCTGATGGGACGCGACGACGGCGGCAAGATCGATTGGAACCGGACGTGGAAGCTGGCGAAGATGGCTGTGAAGACGGTGTTGAATACGGGAAAATGAGAAACGTTGCTGTTAGGTGGATATTGGCAGGGCTTTGTTTGGTGATGCCGTTGCATGGACTGGGGCAAACGGCGGCTGATAAGCGTCCGTACTCGGAGGTTTTTCAAGCGGTTTGGGAAACTGTTAATGAGAGATTTTACGATCCGAGTTTTACGGGGGTCGATTGGAAAGCGGTTGGTGAAAGATATCGGCCGTTGGCGGGGCGGGCCGGCAATGATGCGGAGTTTTTGGCATCGATGCAGAAGATGCTGAAGGAGCTGCCGGTTTCGCATCTACATATTTCCATGCCGCGCGGGCGAGGATCGGTCGGCACGGGGATTCGGACGCACGACGTTGAGGGGCGCACAGTTGTCGTTGGGGTGCCTGAGGCATCAGACGCGCGGGCGAAAGGAGTAAAGGTTGGGGACACGGTGTTGAATCCGTCGGAGGAGTCGGGAGCGCTTGGGTCGGTTTTTGATATGCGGCTGCGGGGCTGTGACGGACGTACGCGCACGGTGAAGGTCCGACGGGAATCGCATGGGCAGCCGGAACGGCCCTCGATCAGATGGCGGACATTTTCAATTGGTGAAGGTAAGCGGATCGGATATATAAAGGCCGTGCGTTTTGATGACGACGTGGCGCCGTTAGTCGACGCTGCGATGGCGGAATTGAAGAATACTCAGGGCATTATCATTGACGTTCGCGACAACTCGGGGGGGAACATGTCGTTTGTGCGGCTCAGCAGCTATTTTGCCCGGGGCGAGCATTTGGTTGCTGCGTTGTTAACGCGGCATTATTTGCAGACGCAAGGGGTGATACCGAGTTCGATCGATCCCGGAAAGCTTCCGAAAGCAAGCAGGACGTATTCGGACGAGGCGGTTTTCGCGGCAATGAGCAGCAACGGCGGTGCTGTAGGTATTTACTCCGAGGATCTAGGGACCTACAGTTATAAGGGCAAAGTTGCGGTGTTGATAAATGAAGAGACCGCGAGCGCTGCTGAGGGTTTTGCGTGGCATATGAAGCTCAAGACTGATGCTACGCTTATCAAAAAAAAGACCGCGGGGGCGTTGTTGGGCGCCGAGTACTTCACGTTGGCGGGCGGGTGGCGACTTGGCGTGCCGACGCATTCAGGCTGGGGACCTGACGGAAAGCCGGTAATAGATGAACCGGTGACGCCGCACGTCGAAACGAAGTGGACGGCGAAGGACGTGTGCGGCGGTGCGGATCGGGATATGGCGGCGGCTCTTATGCTGTTGAGTCGGTGACGTCCGGAATTCTATGCCTGCTCAGCGATTGGCGAGGCGCTTTGGACCTATGTGGACCGATGGTTTTCTAAAGAGGAGTCGTATGTCCTGGAATCGAGGTAATTATCAACTCGCCGGTCTGATCGTGGGTATTTTGATACTTGGTGGGTCGTGCCGATCGGAGGGGATTCTGGCAAGCGATCCTCAATTTGGAGCACCTGCTGCTTCTGTGTCGCCGCGACCGACCCTTTTTACGGACGGATTCGTCGAGTTTGAGAATGTTCGATTTCAGTTTGATCGGAGTAGCGTTGAGAAGGTTAGAGTTAACGTGATACCGGCTGCAAAACTTGAGGACGCAGACATTAAGCCGGACGGGATAGGTGGCCGGTCACTTGAATTCGTTTTGGAGAAGACGGGGGAGCGTGCACGAATCACTGTTTTCAAGATCGCTGAGTACAGAGACGCATTCACGGGTTTTCCCCATTATATCGAGCAGCGGGACAGTAATCTTGTGTCACTTATCAGAACAAGTAAACTCGAGAACTCATGGGGGATAGACGAACCCGTGCACGTTCGTTGGATGGATGCTCACCACTACTTCTATGCAAAAGCACAGATCGTAAACTTTCGCGGCGGCCGCGGTTTGCTGATGTTAACTCAGATCGGCCAAGACCTACCGCTCGTTACCAACCAAGGGCTGCAATATTTTTTTCAGGGTTTAACGGATGACGGGGTGTACTTCGTCGAAATGAGCTTTTCGGCAGAAATGGAAGGGCTTCCTCCGAACAATGATCCAGTATTTGCAAAGGATTACGGACTTCCTCAGGATTACGACAGGGTGGAAAATCGGGCGAAGTTTCGCGATTACGTAAAGAAGATCGCCGAGCAAATCGACGGATCTCGGGATGCGGCCTTGACCCCTTCACCGAGTGAAATGCGCGTTTTCATTAAGTCATTTGAGGTACGGCAACGCCCCACGTGGGTACACTGATGGATAGAATTAAATGAACCAGACTGGGGATGATGCGAGAATGCGTTTGACCGTGCGAAGGATCCGTGACCAGATCGAGGTCGGGGAGTTGGGGGACGCGGTTTGGGACGGGGCGAGTTTGGTGCGGGTGGGGACGTACTGGTCGGGGGAGTCGGTGCCGGAGGGGCGGCGGTTTGATGTGCGGATGTTGTGGTCGGATGAGCATTTGTATGTTCGGTTTGATTGCGAGCAGGGGGAGCCGCTGACGGTTTCGGCGGAGCCTGTTTTGAATAGGAAGACGATGCGTTTGTGGGACCGGGATGTTTGTGAGCTTTTCTTGGCTCCGGATAGGGATGAGCCGCGGAGATATGCGGAGTTTGAGATAGCCCCGACGGGGGAGTGGCTGGACCTCATGGTTGATTGGCGGAAGAAGGGCGAGCCGCGGGATTGGGATTTCGATTCGGGAATGGAGTGTTGGGCTCGGATCGATGACAGTGAGGTGGCGATGGCGTTTCGGGTGCCGTGGGATAAAGGATTTGGACGGCGACCGGAGGCTGGTGAGGTTTGGTTGGGAAATATTTTTAGACAGGTGGGGAGCGGTGAGACTCGGGGATATCTGGCTTGGGTTCCGACTAGGACGGCGGAGCCGCAATTTCATGTCCCGGAGGCTTTTGGTGAGTTTTGGTTTGAATAGGTTAGCCCGTGAGGAGTTTTTCGTTTATAAGGAGAGCGCCCCAGGTTAGGCTGAAGAGGCCGGCGGCAAGGCGCAGGGCTTTGTTTGCCCAGGTAAGCCGGCCGGATGTGAAGTAGAGGGGGGCGCCGAGGACGAGGCTCATGAGCATCATGCCTGCGATGGAGCCGATGCCGAAGATGGCGATGTAGAGGAGCGCGACGGCGGGTGATGGGATCGTCGGCAGGACCAGGAGCATGAGGCCTGCACTGCCAGCGAGGCCGTGAACCATGCCGACGGCGACGGTTCGCGGGGCGAAGCGGTGATGTGAGGTTTCGGCGGATTCGTCGTGATGGGCGTGGACGTGCGTGTGTACATGCCCGTTGTGTTCGTGCGCGTGGCTATGGACCTTTTCGGCGGTGAAGATCTTGCGGATGGCGTTGATGCCCAGGAGGACGAGCATGATGCCGACGATGCCTTCGAGCCATGCTTCGGCGGATTCGGATATCTGGAGTTTTGCGAAGATGACGAGGGCTCCAACGGCAAAGAGCGAGATGGTGTGTCCGAGGCCCCAGAAGCCGCCGACGATCGATGCGGCGAGGATATTCTTGCGCTCGCTGACGATCGCCGAGACGGCGGCGAGGTGGTCGGCTTCGCGGGCGTGATAGAGGCCGAAGAGGAAGCCGATCAGCAAAAGGCCGATGGTCGTTTGGTCGGAGGATGGTTCAAGAATCGATTCCATAGTTCTTAGTAACGTTCTTCAGACTGTTAGGCCGCCGTCAACGACGATGGTTTGGCCGGTGATGTAGCTTGACGCTTCGGAGGCGAGAAAGACGGTGACGCCTTTTAGTTCGCCGGAGCGGCCGACGCGGGGAATAATGTTGTCTTCCTGGATGCGGCGTTCGTAGATGTCGATGACGGCGTCAGCTAGACGTGACGGGAAGAAGCCCGGTGCGATGGCGTTTACGCGAATGCCGCGCCGGCCCCAGCTGGCAGCGAGTTCGCGGGTGAGGCCGATGAGGCCGGCTTTGCTGGCGACGTAGCCGGCGTAAAACGGGCCGTTTGCGGATGAGGTAATGCCGCTTATGGACGTGATGTTGATGATGGAACCGCGGCCTTGTTTGAGCATTTCGCGACCGGCAGCCTGCGCCATGAGGAAACAGCCGGTGAGGTTAACATCGATGACATTTTGCCATTTTTCGAGCGGCATGTCTTCGGGCATCTCTCCCCAGGAAATGCCGGCGTTATTGATGAGGACGTCGATGGTACCGAATTTCGATATAGTTTCATTGACGGCATTTTCGACGTCAGTAGGTTTGGAGACGTCGGCGGTCATCCCTTCAACTTTGAAACCGCGGTCAGTAAACTCGGCGACGGTTTCGTCGAGCCATTCCTGACGGCGGGCGCAGAGCATGAGTGATGCTCCGGCCTCGGCGAGAGCTTCTGCCATCTCCTTCCCGAGGCCGCGTGAGCCGCCGGTTACGAGCGCGGTTTTGCCGGTCAGGTCAAAGAGTTCTTGGACGTGTTTAGGCATTGGTTTGAAAAGCAGAGTCTATCATAAATCGGGTGGACGGACGCGGGCGTAATTGGACTAGGCGGCGGGTTTTCAGTTAAATGGAATTATGGAGAAAACTCAGCGGGAGCTCGCATTTCTGCGGGACTTATATATTCAGGAAGATTGGACGCGGCGGTTTACGGAGCTGGCGGATAAGCATTTGGACGTGAGGAAGGCGGAGAACGTTTTGTATCTGAATGCGGGGACGGGGACGCACTGTCTTGCATTGCGGGATACGATCGATGAGGAGACGGCGATATTTGCGAGGTGCGAGGACGAAGAGCTTGTGAACATCGCGCGGGATAAAGCTTTGGCGGTGAAAGCGGACGTCGATTATTCGACGAGCGAGTTTGAAGACGGCGCATTTGATGCTGTGATCGCTGAGGGGAGTTTGACCGAGCCGGGTGATATCTCGGAGCTGATCACAGAGGCGGCGAGGGTAGCGAGTCCTGGTGCAAGCGTGCTGCTGATGTTGCCGACGGCGGGGAGTTTTGGGGAGATATTTTCGCTATTGTGGGAGGCGTTCTTTAGCGAGATGCCTGACAGCGGGCGGATCGCAGAGGACCTGATCGCGTCGATCCCGACAACCGGGCAGATCGAAGAGTGGGCGGCCGCAGCCGGACTAAAGAAGGTGAAGACTCACGTGGCGAGCGAGGCGTTTGACTATGACGATGCGGAGGCTTTTTTCGCGTCGCCGCTGGTAATGGATTTCCTTATGCCGAGGTGGCTGGAAACACTATCGGATGACGACAGGGACCGGGTGACGGCAAAGCTTGGAGAATTGATAGAAGCGGAGGACGGGACAATCACCTTTCGGTTTACGGTGAAGGCGACGGTGCTGACGGGGCAGAAAGCGTAGTTACTGCATTCGAGCTTCTTGGCGACGGCGCATTTCTTCCGCCAGATCGTCGTCGCTCATTTCTGTAACCTTTGGAGTTTCGACAGAGCGCAGCTGTTTTTCTGCGAGCTCTTCTTCTTCGGCTTCGCGCAGGCCTTCTTTGAAAGCCTTTCGCGACTGGCCCAGCGATTTGGCGAGCTGGGGCAAACGCGAGGCGCCGAAAAGAAGAAAAAGGACGGCTACGATCAGAATGATCTCAGTTGTTCCAAGGGCAATTGCTAACATATCGCTCATCTGTTTCGGTCAGATTATATCACACGCACAGTTATTGGCCTGCAGTTTTGAACCGGTCCATCGCATCGACCAGCGCGGATGTTATTCCCTTTTCGGATACGGAGTGGCCGGAGTCGGGGGCAATCACGAACTCGGCTTCGGGCAGGGCGCGGTGGAGTTCCCATGCCGAGGTCATGGGACAGACAACGTCGTAGCGGCCCTGAACGATGATGGTGGGGATACCGCGGATCTTGTCGACATTCTCGAGAAGATAATCTTCGGACGGGAAGAAGGAGCCGTTCACGAAATAGTGGCACTCAATGCGGGCGAGGCTGAGGGCTTCTTGCTCCTCTTCCCAATGGTCCATCAGGTCCTGGTCCGGATAAAGTTTTGATGTTGCCCCTTCCCACGTGCTCCAGGCGCGGGCGGCGGAGAGACGCGTGGCTTCGTCGTCGCTCGTGAGACGTTTGTGGTAGGCGGTGATGAAGTCGCCTCGTTCCGCCTCGGGGATCTCGTCGCGGTAGCGTTCCCAGTAGTCGGGGAAGATCTCAGACGCGCCGTATTGGTAGAACCATTGGAGTTCTTTTTTGCGGGTGAGAAATATGCCGCGAAGGACGAGCCCGAGGCAGCGGTCGGGGTGACTGATGCCGTAAGCGAGGCTGAGGGTGCTGCCCCATGAGCCGCCGAAGACGTACCATTTGTCGATGTTGAATTTCTCGCGAAGCGTTTCGATATCGTTGATAAGATCCCACGTGGTGTTCTCGCGGAGTTCGGCGTGGGGGGTCGATTTGCCAGAGCCGCGCTGATCGAAAAGGATGACATGATATGCCTTCGGATCGAAGAACTGGCGATACATTGGGATCAGGCCGCCACCCGGTCCGCCGTGGAGGAAGACGACGGGAATGCCTTCGGGGTTGCCGACGCGCTCGTAGTACATCTCGTGAATGTCAGAGACCTTGAGCATGCCGGAATCGAAGGGTTCGATATCGGGGTAAAGAGTTTTCATAAGGGTAGATGATACGGGAATTCGGCGGAATGTTGAAATTGGTTGGCATTAGAAGTTGGGCTAAAGCCCGAATTCTGATATACGAGACCCGCCGCCTAAAGGCGACGGCAATTTATAGGAAGTTGTCGTGCCAGAGTTGGAAGACTAGGAGGGTCCAGAGTTCTTTGTGGTGGGAGGCGCGAGCGGATTCGTGTTCGGCGATTAAGCGTGCTACATAATCGGGGTTGAAGATGCCTTGGGATCTCAGGCGTTCGGGGGAGAGCATGTCGTGCATTAGAGGGTTGAGGCGGCCCTTGAGCCACTCGGCGACGGGGATGCCAAAGCCTTTTTTGGGGCGGTGGAGGATGTTGTGGGGGATGAGATCTTTCATGGCGTGCTTGAGAATGTACTTGCCGCTTTTGCCTCGGAGCTTGTAGTTGACGGGGATGGAGGCGGCGAATTGGGCGACTCGGGGATCGAGGAACGGGGCACGGGTTTCGAGCGAGACAGCCATAGCGGCGCGGTCCACCTTCGTTAGGATGTCTTCGGCGAGATAGAAATTGATGTCCGCGTATTGCATTTGTTCGATGACGGTTTTTGCGCTTGACGCACCGACCAGTTCGCGGACGCCGCGGTAAATATCGGCGTCGGTTTGGGCGAGGACATCGTCGGTGAAAAGCTGAGGGTGGCTGTCGAGAGCGAATGAGCCGAACCAGGAGTGATGACGAGTGATGGGGTCGTGTTTGGCCGCGCGGATGAAGCGTTTTGCTTTGTAATCGAACGCGAGGTTTTTCGTTGAAACGGGAAGGGCGTTGACGACTGGCTCGATGAGGCTGCCGCGAATAAGTGAGGGAAGGCGTAGATATTTCGCGGCTACGGTGTGGGCGTAATACATCGGATAGCCGGCGAAGAGTTCGTCGCCTCCGTCGCCGCCGAGTGCGACAGTGACGTGTTTGCGGACAAAGCGTGCGAGCAAGAATGTAGGGATGAGCGAGCCGTCGGACATGGGTTCGTCGAGCCACCCGCCGATCTCGGAGATCAGGTCACCGGCAGTTTCGGCGGAGAGTGTTTCTTCGTGATGTTCGGTGCCGAGGTGGGCAGCGACTTGGCGCGCGAATTTGGATTCGTCGAATGAATCTTCGCTGAAGCCGATGGAGAACGTCTTGACCCGTTCGGTGGCGTGCTCGACTGCGAATGCGGCGACGGTGGATGAGTCGATACCGCCGGAGAGGAGAATTCCGAGCGGGACGTCGGAGACGAGACGCATGCGAACAGCGTCGGAAAGGAGGGTGCGGAGTTCGGCCGCCCGGGGGTCGAGGGCGGTTGAGTTTGAGCCAGTCGCTACCGCTCCCGGCTCTGAACTGTCGGACGCGCTCCAATTTAGGTCCCAATATCTATGTGTTTGAACGGCGCCATTTTGAGCGATGAGGATGTGGGCGGCGGGGAGTTTATGGATGCCTTTGAAGATGGACATCGGTGCGGGGACGTAGTCGAACGAGACGTAGTGACGAAGCGCGCCCAAGTCGAGTTCGGGGTTGACGGAAGGGTGGGCGGTGAGCGCCTTTAACTCAGATGCCCAGATGAGTTTCCCGTCGAAAGTGCCGTAGTAGAGAGGTTTTTCACCAAAGCGGTCGCGGGCGATAATGAGCTTTTTGCGGCGAGTGTCCCAGAGCGAGAAGGCGAACATTCCGTTGAGATGATCGACGAGGGCGTCACCGTATTCTTCGTAAAGATGGGGAAGGATCTCGGTGTCAGATTGCGTTGTGAACTTGTGGCCTTTTGCCTCGAGTTCGGCGCGGACCTCGCGATAGTTGTAGAGCTCGCCGTTCATCATGACGACGACGGAGCAGTCGCAGCTGAAGACGGGTTGGTCGCCGGTGTGGAGGTCGATGATGGATAGGCGGCGCATGCCAAGAGCGGCTTGATCGTCAGACCACAACCCCTTGCTATCAGGACCGCGGTGGACAATGCGGTCGCACATCGAGTGGAGTACGGCCTCGGCGTCGTGGTTTGGGGTAGATGTGGTGAGGTTTAGGAAACCAGCGATTCCGCACATAGGGAAGATTATAAGCTAACAGCCGACAGCTATCAGCTTTCAGCCAGATTTGGATCGAAGCCGATGCGTTCTCGGACCGAGTAGATCGTCTTGTCCTGGGATTCGTGATAGGTGCGGACTAGCAGTTCCGCCAGGAGGCCCATCAGGAAGAATTGGACGGAGATGGCGAACATCACTATGCACATGATGGGGAGGGGGGTTTCGACAAAGTCAGCCTGGAATTGAGGGAGGCCGAGTACGCCGGCGAGTTTTAGGAATACGGCGTAGAGCCCGGAGAGCATCGATGCGACGAAGGCCAGGATGCCGAAAGAGCCGAAGACGTATAGGGGTTTGGTGTGGTACTCCGCCATGAACTTGATCGTTATCAGGTCGAATATCACTTTGACCGTGCGCGAAATGCCGTATTTTGACTTGCCGGCGGTGCGTGCGTGGTGGTCGACGGGGATCTCGGTGACGCGGGCGCCGGCCCAGCTGGCGTAGATCGGGATGAAGCGGTGCATTTCGCCGTAGAGCTTTACGTCTTTGAGGACGTCGCGGCGGTACGCCTTGAGCGAACAGCCGTAGTCGTGTAGATGTACACCGCCGATCCAGGAAATGATGCGGTTGGCGATCATTGACGGTAATTTGCGGGAGATCATCTTGTCTTGCCGGTTACGTCGCCAGCCTGAGACTACGTCGTAGCCCTCGTCGAGCTTTTCGAGAAGGCGTGCGATGTCGGCGGGGTCGTTTTGGAGATCGGCATCCATCGGGATGAGGATCTTGCCGTGAGCAGCGTCAATGCCGGCGGACATCGCGGCGGTCTGGCCGTAGTTGCGGCGGAGCGAGATGACGCGGACGCGGGTGTCGGACGCGGCGATCTCGCGAAGGATCTCGAGCGAGCGGTCGGTGGAGCCGTCATCGACGTAAATGACCTCGGCGGTTTTGCCTAGAGTGTCGAGCGCGGCGGCGATCTTTGCATGCATCGGGCGAAGGTTATCTTCTTCGTCGAGCACGGGCAGAAAGAGCGAGAGCTCGGGGCCGGTTTCGGTGTTTGTGGTTTGGGCAGAATCCATCATCAAAGGTTCAGCAAACTAAATAATGTAGAACGTTTGGGCGGGAAAATACAGCTTGGGGTGCCGATTCCGGGGCGTGTGGTAAATTGGTTTGAGTGAACATTTGGCAGATAATCGCGCGTTTGGTGCCGTTTGTGCGGCCGTATAAATGGCTTGTTTTTGCTTCGCTGATCTTTACTTTGGTTGGTGCGGTGGCGGCGCAGGTGAACCCGATAGTGCTGCGGTACACGGTGGATTCGATCCAAACTCTGCTGGACGAGGGGCGTGCGGCGGAGGGTGCATGGCCGCTTTTGATCTTTATAACGGCGGTGCTTTTTGGGAAAGAGATCGTCAATATCATCGTCAAATACGCTCAGAGCATGTTAGGCGAACGGATCCGCATCAACCTTTCGAGCCGGCTTTCGCAGTATGCGGTCGAGCGTGTTCTGACGTATCGCTACGCGTTTTACACAGAGGGGGAGAATGCGACGGGCAAGCTGCAGGTGCGGATGGACCGAGGTGCCGAGAGCCTGACGCGGTTTGTGCAGCGGATATTTATCGATCTGCTGCCGCTGTTTGCTAACGCGGGAATGGCGCTGGTGGTTATGTTTATTGCCAACTTTTATGTGGGGCTGGTCGCGTCTGTGATCATGCCCTTTTACTTTCTGCTGAGCTGGCGGCAGGCGAGTTTGCTGAAGGGCGTAAGGCGTGGCCTGCGTAATCTGCGCGAGCAGAAGACGAACGGACTGTTCAATATCATTGAATCGATAATCGTGATCAAGTCGTTCGTGCGGGAAGAATATGAACGCGAGAAGCAGGCGGGATTGCAGCAAGATTTGATCAATGCACAATTGAAGCAGCGGAAGACGAATTATGTTTTTGATGCGTTGAAGACGTTTTCGGAGCAAGTGGGGCTGACGCTGATCATAATCCTTACGGCCTATCTGGTATTGGGCGACCAGATGTCGATCGGGGCGATAATGTTTCACATCTTGCTCTTTAACAATGTGTCGGCGCCGATCCGCCAGCTTCATCGGATATACGATGAGATAAATGAGGCTCTGACCTACGCGGAAGGGTTCTTTGAGATCCTGGACGCGGACGATGCCGTGGAAGAGAGCGGCGAGCGTACGACGGAACATCTCAAGGGCGAGTTTGAGCTGAAGAATGTGAGCTTTGTTTATCCGAACGGAACGCAAGCGCTTTTTGATGTGAACATGACGATTCCGGCGGGTGCGACGGTGGCGTTTGTCGGGCTGTCCGGGGCGGGAAAATCGACTCTACTCAATCTGCTGTGCAAGTTCTATGCGCCGACGGAGGGGCAGATATGCTTGGACGGCGAAGATATATTGGAATACGACACGCGGCTCTTGCGGCGGAAGATCGGGTTGGTGCTGCAGAAGAATCACATCTTTCGGGGGACGATCGAAGAGAATATCAGATACGGCGATATGGATGCACCGTTTGAGGATGTGGCGAGGGCCTCATGGAAAGCGTATCTGCACGACCAGGTGGAGTTACTACCAAATAAGTATCAGTCGGAGGCGCAACTGCTTTCGGGCGGGCAGCAGCAGCGCATCGCGATCGCCCGGCTGTTTTTGAAGGATCCGCCGATAATCTTTTTGGATGAGCCGACCGCGAGCCTGGACGCAGTGGCGACAGAGCAGATCAAGAACAGTTTGGACGCGATCAAACAGGATCGGACGGTGGTTGTTATATCGCACAGCATCTCGCAGATAATCGACTCGGACCTGATCTATGTGATGAAGGAAGGGCGGGTTGTGGAGATAGGGACGCACGACGAGCTTTATGACAAGCGGGGGACATATTTTGAGATATTTAATGCGTCGGCGCGGAGTTTGAATCTTGAAAAGATCTCGCGAACGATGGACGACGAGGAGACGAGGCTATGATCGATCGACGTAAGTTTTTGGGGCTAACGCTGCTGGCGGCGCCGGGGGCGGTGTTGGCGCAGCAGGTGAAAGTTGAGACGCGATCGTCGATGACGGTCAGGCTGCCGGCAATGGTCTCGACATGGGACAGCGGGGTCAGGGCGAACGCCGCGGGGTGGAGCGTGTTGTCGGCGAAGGGGTCGGCGTTGGATGCGGCGGAGGCGGCTGCGAGGTCGGCGGAAGAGGAGGTGAGCTGCTGTGTCGGGATAGGGGGATATCCTGATCGTGACGGGCGGGTGACCTTGGACGCCTGTTTGATGAACGGCAACGGCGATTGCGGAAGCGTCGCATTCCTCGAGCGGATCAAGCACCCGATCTCGGTCGCGCGGAAAGTGATGGAGACGACGCCGCACGTTCTGCTGTCGGGCGAGGGGGCTCGGCAGTTTGCTGTGGAGAACGGATTCCCGTTGGGATCCGGCAAGCTATCGCCTTCGGCGGATAAGGAATGGAAGAAATGGCTGGAAAAGTCCGAATATAAGCCGGTCGTGAACGTTGAGAATCTGGAAGGGCGCGGGCCGATGCCGCAGGCGGCACCGCCGTTTTTTGAGGATGGGACGGCGAACCATGACACGATGGGGTCGATCGCAATAGGTGCGGACGGCAAGCTGGCAGGCGCGGTGACGACCAGCGGAATGGCGTTCAAGATGCGCGGGCGCGTGGGAGATTCGCCGATAGTTGGAGCGGGGTTATTTGTAGATGATGAGGTGGGCGCGGCGACGTCGTCCGGCGTAGGCGAAGAGGTGATCAGGATCTGTGGGACGCATACGGTGGTAGAGCAGATGCGGGCAGGGCGTTCGGCTGAGCAAGCATGCCGCGAGGCGATCCGGCGAATCGTGAAACGCGATGCAGGCCGTGCGAAGGAGATTCAGGTCGGGTTTGTGGCAATATCGCGGAAGGGCGAGATCGGGGCGTTTGCGATACAGAAAGGTTTTACGTATGCGGTGACGAATGGAGATTTTCCGGAAGGGAAAGTGTTTGAATCGGCGAGCTGGTTTTGATGTTTAGCGAGCAATTCTTGCTTCTCGACTTGGCCGGCTAATTCTGATTTTCGTCTTTCCGCGCGATGACAACGATCGAGACGCCGAAAGGGAAATTTGCTCGGTCGAGGATGAGTCGTTCGGCGGAGAAGATCTTGCCAAAAAGGCCGTTGAGGGCGGAGATGTTCACGTTGTTTTCGGATTCGGGTTTGAGGCCGGTGAGTTTCATTATGGTTCGGCCGGCGAGGATGGGCGCGAAGAACGTGAAGTTTGCGTAGGTTGCGCGTTCGACGCGGAAGCCCGCGCGTTCGAGCCGTTCGACGATCTGTTTCCGTGTGTAGCGGATGCGGTGATGCGAGATGTCGTCTTGTACGCCCCAGAGCCACATGAAGGCGGGTACGAATATGAGCGCGTGGCCGCCGGGCTTGGTCACGCGGTGCATTTCTTTGAGCCCGGCGACGTCGTCATCGAGGTGTTCGATGACGTCGAGGGCGGTGGTGATGTCGAAGGTGTCGTCGTCGTAGGGCAGCGTTTCGGCGAGGCCCTTTTGGACATTGAGGCCTTTTTTGCGGCAGAAGTCGAGGGCTTCGTCAGAGACATCGACGCCTTCGGCGGTGCCGAATTGCTCCAGCATTTCAAGGTTTGCACCCGTGCCGCAGCCGATGTCCAGTAATTTCGGATCTCGGATCTCGAATTTCGGATCATGGATGATCTGGCGGAGAAACGATTCGAGGATGGCGCGCCTGCCGACGAACCACCAGTGGGAATCCTCCACGCGGTCCATGATTGCGTAGGTATGCTGCTGCATTTCCTGGGGAAGTGGGTGACTCATAAGAACATTATCCCCAGATCAGGAAGCACTGCTCTAGCCGACGCGCACGGTTCGGGTCGATCGACCTTAATATATTGAGATAAGTGAGGGCCGCGTCCTTGTCGCCAAGTCTTAGGGAAAGAACGGCCGCATCGAAAATGAAGCCCGGTTCGCTTGGCCTTATTGCGAGGGCACGCTTGTACATTTCTAGAGCTTCGCGGCGTTTGCCGTTTTCTTGCAGCAAATCCCCGTACCGCTTGATGAAATAGGGGGAGTCGGGTTTGATGGAAATTCCTTTGGCGTACGAGGCAGATGCTCGTTCGAAATCCCCCGCCAAGCTATACATCAGGGCGAGATTAAAATGCGATCCAACATTGTCACCTTTCTCGATCGCCTTACGAAAGGCGAACGCGGCCTTTTCGTCGAGGCCCATTTCAGAGTAAACAACGCCGATGATATGGAAGATCTCGTCATCAGATGGGTCAAGCTTATAAACCACACCGAAATGTTTGCTTGCTTCCTCGTTGCGGCCTGCGAAGGCCAAAGCTCGTGCGAGATCCATCCTTCGCTGAACGCTGTTCGGCGATTCGCGGACGGCCCGTTCGAAATCGGGAATGCGACTAACAATTGTGCGGCGCGACCGGGCGACGCCGAGAAACATCTTGACGATCTCGTTCGACGGAGCAATTTTGAATGCCTGCTCAAAATAGCGGATCGCGGCATCAAAATCGCCGCGCATCATGAGCGTCATCCCGAGACCGCCAATTGCGCGGATATCCTCGGGTTCAAGCTTCATGGCGTGAGCATAGGCTGTTCCTGATTCTTCGAATCTATCTGAATCGGAGAGGGCTTGTCCTAGTTCGCGGACATACTCAAAATTCGCAGGATATTGCGCAACAAGCCTTTGGAGTATAACGATGCCGTCAGCCTGGCGTCCGCGGCGGATCTCGCTGAGAGCGTGGTGGAACCGCGCAAGGTCAGAATCGGGGTGGTCTAGGCTGACTCTTGAAAAGGACTCGATCGCTCCGACATGCTGCCCGAGTTCGAAGAAGATCGAACCCATTGCGAAATTGGCGAAAGAATCTTGCGGATCGATCTGTAGGGCTGTGCGGGCGGAAGCGAGAGCATCGGAGTCGCGCTCTAGCCTTACATATGTATTAGCGAGCATGCCGTGATACCGCGAGACTGAGGGTCGGAGGCGGACCAAAGATTCGAGAATCGCCACAGCACGCGGATAGTTGCCTTGCCGAATGTAATAATTCGCTGCGATCGAATTTACGACCTCGCTTTGGGCGAGGAGATTTGTGGTCACTGCAAACAGCCGTTCGAGTTCGTCGTCGGGATGGCCCGCTTGAAAATAGGCTGTGAGTCGGGAGGCGTTCTCCATTTCGCCGGTCGGATTAAGGCGGACGCCCTCATTGCACGCTTCGATGGCTTCGCTAAGCTTTTTCTGACGGCCGAGAGCCTCGCAGAGATTGGCGTGGAAGCCGGACTGGTCGGGCTGTAATTTTATCGCTTGCCGGAAAGCCGATTCGGCTTTTTCGAGCATGCCGAGGCGAATGGCTGCGGTTCCGATATTGCCCAAGGTCGCGGGTTGGTTGGGGTTTAACGCAGCGCTTTTTTCGAATGCCGCGAGAGCGTGTTCGAAATTACCTTCTCGGAGCAGGACGAGACCCTCACTGAAGAGTTTTCGCGCAGGGTCATTTTCGCTCTCCTGTGTGAGTACGGGAAACTGAAGGAAGAGAAGCAAGCTAATGGGCAGCAGGAGTCGAAGAGATACTTTTAACATAGGTCGCCTCAGGGGAATTATGGTGAACGTGACGTTCAATTATACACGATATCACGTAAGGCTCTTTACGATCTTGAGAGACTTATAGGCCGAGCACGCCTCTTAGGCTGAAGCTGCTGTCGCGAGGGCGGAGGCGTAGGAGATTGCTGATCATGACGCCTTGGTCGAGGTGGTTGACACCGTAGCCGTTTTGCATACGGGATTCAATACCGGCGATGTCGACGCGGGGGGTGCCGGCCGGATCGAGGGTTACGAGCCCGAGTTGCTGGCCTTCGTGAATGTAATCGGGGGCGGCGATGAGGCTGAGATATTCGCCGGAGGCAACGGCGGCGCGGCGTTCAAGTTCGTATAGCGAGAGATCGAAGATGTCGAGCGGGTCGGTTTCAGCACGGGAGAAGCTGGAGATAATGTGGGCGAAGTCGCAGGCGTGGAGACCTTCGTGAACGAGGGTGCCCTCGACGCCGCGGGAGCCGGCGGTGTCGAATGTCCAATCGGCAAAGGTGATGTGGACCTCGCCGAAGGATTCAATAATCCCCATGCGGCCGGCGCGGATGTGTCGGTTTGTGCGCGGGCGGTTGACGAGTCCCGTGACGCCGGAGCAGCCGATCTTGTCGAGCGGGACAAGGCGGATCTCTGTGTCGCCTTTGACCAGGGCATTGACGGTTTTGCGGTGAGTTTCGTTGCCGCGTTCGAGAATTGTTTCGACGGCGGCGTCGAGCATGGCGGCGTGGGTGCGGGAAATTGAAGAGTGATGGATCATCTATCCGGCGCTAGTCGCAGCTTTGCCGGCGCAAACCTGGCCGAAGCCGCACCAGCTGTTGCGATTGTGATGAATTATCTCGACATTCTCGGCACGGATGTCTTCCCACCACTTCTCGAAATCATATTTTGGGATGTAAAAGGCGGTCGGAGCGACGAGGTGGTCGAATACGATGTTGTGCTGTTCGCGCCAGCCGAACGTGCCGAGGTGGTTTAAGTAGTCGTTGTAGAAAAGGTGTTTAGCGGCGCCTTTTGCTGCAATATTTGCCGGGCGGTAGAGGAGCTTTGTCGTGAGAAAGAGCGAGAGTGTCGGGAGTTTTGAAAGCTGATAGAGCACGGGCGGGCTCATTTTTGAGGTGAAGCTTTCGCGGACGGGGTTAACGTATTTCGTTATCCACTCGTTGTTTTCGGCGCCGTATACCCATGCGGAGATATGGCCGCCTTTTACGACCTTTCCGGCGAGGGATGTGAATGCTTTTTTGGGGTCGGGCGTGTGGTGGAGGACGCCGATGCTGAATGCGTAATCGAAGGCGCGTTTGAGCGGCAATTTATAGATGTCGCACTGCACGATGTGGGCGTTCGGAAGGTGGCGCGTGGCAGCGAAGGCGGATTCGACGGCGTCGCCCAGGTCGATGCCGACGACCTCTTTCGCTCCCCATTGGGCGGCGAGTTTTGTGTGGCGGCCTTTGCCGCAGCCGCCTTCGAGCACGACCTTGCCTTCAAAGAAATCAGGTGTGACCGGTTGGAGCCAGCCGAGGAACTGTTCGTTATATTTGGGGTCCTCTTGGGTGAAATGGGTCCATTGCCAGCCGAAGTTCTCTGCGGTCTCGGCTTTGTCGGATTCGATCTTGTGAAGGTCGGCAAAGCGCGGCACGCCGCGGACGACCTTGTATTCGCGGCTGCATTTTTTGCAAGTCAGCACGCCGTCGATGATCTCTTTGCCGTCATACTTACTCGCGTAAGCCAGCAAGATGTCACCGCCGCAGGTGGGACAGGCTAGAAGGTTTAAAAGTTTTTCTTTCATTCACACACAAGTCGTCAAATAAGAATATTATCGCGGATCTCGCGGGCAGGCGAATAAGAACTAGAGCCGCGGATGGACACGATTGAACTCTTCGTATTCTTTCTGAGGAAACGGTTGGCGCCAGTTGAACTCGAATTCATCGGTGTCGCGGTCTTCGTAGAGTTGGTGAAAGGTTTCGGCGAAAGCGGCGGTGACGGTCACTATAGGGCCGTGAAAGGAGTAAACGAGTTCGCGTTCGGCGGCGTCGCGGTCTTTGGTGGGGTATTGGTAAATTTCGAGAAGGAGGTTTTCACCGGCGCGGACGAAGCGGAAATCGAACTCTTCGGGGTTGCGGTTCCATTTGAGGAGGTATTCGCTTTGAGGAGACGCTGGGTCAGCGAGGGCGGTCAGAATGCGCATCAGGTCGGGCAGCGCGGTGGCGTGCGGTGCGTGCGCGGTGGTGGTGTGGAATTCGGTTGAGCCGTCGTCGAAGCCGATGGACATCCATCCGCACTGGGGGCTGTTGAAACTGACCTCAAGCTTCTGCGTCATAAGGGAAATATGGTAACTTCTAGCAGGTCGTTCGACAAATAGAAATGCGTCAATATCAGGAACTTTTACGGCATGTAATGGAAACCGGGGTGCGGCATGAGGACCGGACCGGGGTGGGGACGATATCGAGTTTTGGATATCAGACGCGGTTCGATCTGCGGGACGGCTTTCCGATCGTGACGACGAAGCGCATCCCGTTTCGGTGGGTGGCGGAGGAGCTGTTTTGGTTTTTGAGCGGGTCGACCGATGAGGCGGACCTTCGGGCGCGTGGCGTTGATATTTGGGAAGAATGGGCGACGGCGGAGCAGACCGCGCGTTTTGGACGGGAAGTCGGCGACCTTGGGCCGGTTTATGGATATTTGTGGCGTTCGTTCGGCGGCAGTTATCCGGCGAGAGATGGGGTTGATCAGATCGCGAGACTTATAACGGAGATCGAGACGAACCCGAATTCGCGGCGACTGATCGTGACCGGTTGGAACCCTGAGACGTGCGATGAAGTGGCGTTGCCGCCGTGCCATACGCTGTTTCAGTTTAAGGTCGAGAATGAGGGAACGCTGCATTGCCAGCTCTATCAGCGCTCGGCGGACGCGTTTCTGGGTGTGCCGTTCAATATTTCAAGCTATGCTTTGCTGACGCATTTGGTCGCGCATGTGTGCGGGCTGGAGGTGGGGGAGTTTGTGCACACGTTTGGGGACGTGCATATTTATTCGAATCATTTTGAACAGGTGGAGGAGTTGCTTGGGCGTGAGCCGAAAGAATTGCCCCGGCTAAAAATAACCGGGGCAGATGAACTGAGGAGCCTGGACGGGCTGCTAAATTTTAAGTTTGAGAATCTTGAGCTGACTGGATATAACCCGCATGCGAAGATCGCGGCGCCTGTCGCGGTTTAACGTCTACTTTTTCACTACGGAATACTCTATTCTGCGATTGTAGAACCTTCCTTGTTCGGTCTCGTTCTCGGTTTTGGGCCGAGCGGCGCCGAAGCCTCTGGTTAGCAGAGCATCCTGCCGTACGCCGAAGCCGGTGAGTGCATCCTTAACCGCCTTTGCACGATTATCAGAAAGGACCTGATTGGCGGCGTCACTGCCGCGATTGTCCGTGTGTCCGCTGACCTCGAGCGTTATGTCGGCCGGGAGCTTCTGGATGAACTTCGCCCCTTTCTGCAGTGCAGCGAGCCGGCGTGGCGGTACGTCGAACTTGTCCGATTCGAAATTGATGATCAGGATGTTGAGCGCCCTAACAAGGTCTTCGGGCGTGAACGGGTCGGGAAGGCCGTCGAGCGCGGCGTTGTAGCAGCGTTCGGCCTTGTCTTCTTCGCCCATACGAATATTGCCGCAATCTTCGGGCGGCGGGCCTTTTGCTTCGGTACACTCAGCGATGAGGGGCGGAGGGTTAATGCCGTTGCCGCCTTCCACCTTTAACGGAGTGCATTCGTAACTCGGGTGCTCGATCGTTATCGTCTTCGTGCCGGGGCTGAGGTTTACGAGTTCGATAGTGCCGTCGAGACGTGTGATGCCCCAGGGCGTTTTATCGACGCGGACGTCGCTGCCGGCGGGTGCCATCCGGACGGTGACGTTGAAGTTGGTCGTGCCGGACGAGAGCATATACGCGGCCAGCAGGATGAGAACGGCGAAGAAGAACATCATCAGGAGGCCCGCGGTGATCCAGACCCACATTGGGATGCCGCCACTCTCGCGTCGTGCCTGTTCATCTTTTGCAGCCTGTTCGGTCGGGGTGGGCGGGAGCTCCTGATATTTCTGGCGTTCTGCCTCGGGAAGCTGGAAGTATGGTGTTGTTTTGTCGTAAGTCTGCTGACCGCCGCCGCCGCCGGAGGACGGGCCGAAATCTGTGTCGGAGACGTTGATGTTCGGGCGGGTGAAACCCCAGTCGACCTCGCCGGCGTCGCGTGCGGCGCCGGGGTGCATAGTCTTGCCGTAATCTTGATTTTCTGTGTCGATCGGGCGAAGGTTGGTTACCGTCTTACCCCAGTCATCGCCCGCGGGCTGTTTGGGGTAGTTGTAATTCGTCTTATCCCAGTCGGAGCTGCCGGCGTCGTCGGGGATGTTGATGTTTGGGCGCGTCTTGTCCCAATCATCGGGCGGTGGACCGGGATTTCTATTCGAATCACTCACGGATCGCTTTTCTCCTTAGTAGTAAGGCAGGAACAAGGTCAAGCGCCAATTCTATCACAAGAACTATGGCGGATTTAACTCAAACCGGTCAGTGTCGTGCGGGGGCGCTATTTGATGTTGGGCGGCTGCGCCATTTTTGTGCGGACGTTGATGCCTTCGTTAGCGACGAGGAAAACTCGGCGGGGTTCAAAGGACGATGTGTTGACCGGGAGATATGAGAGCAGATAACGATTTTTGCGAAGTTCGTCGCAGATAAATTTAGCGCCTGTCTGAGCCTCTTCGAATGGAAAAATCTTGCCGCCCGTGCCCTCGGCAAGTTGGTTCAGAACGGCCCCGGCTTTAGGTTGATCGCGGCGATATGCACCGCCCGTGCGGTCGGGAAGCTGGAGGGCGTATACCGTGACGTCAAGGTCCTGGAGCATCGCGAGAGTGGCGTCGAATTTTGAGACGCTTCCGCGGTCGAGGCCGTCGCCGATGACGACGACTGCCGTCTTACGCGTGCCGGGCATTAGCGGGAGAAGTATCTCTTTAGCGGCGGCGTTTAGGGCGTCAAAGAGATGCGGGTTGCCTTTCTTGCGGAAGTTTGCGAAGGATGCCTCGAGGGTTTGCGCGTTGTCGGTCCACTCCTGAATGATCTCAGGCTTTTCGTCATAGGCGATGACGTAAAGCTGGTCGCCTTCAAAGATCTCGTAGGCAAATTCCATCGCCGCGGCCTTCATCCGCTCGGTGTCCATGTTGACGGTCTGCGAATTATCGACGAGGAGGACTATGCGCGAGGGCGAGGGGTCGTAGCTAAAATTGCGGATCCGCTGTTCGAGGCCGTTCTCGTAGAGATAGAGGTCGTCGAGCTTGATCGGATCTTTGGCGGCGTCGGTCCTCCACGCGGTGACGCTTATGATGCTGCCTTCTATCTCATTCCCGCGGTTGCTGTGGCGCGACTGTGAGAAGCCCGCTGCTGTTATAGAAAGCAAGAGGGAACAGGTCAGAAAGGTTTTCGCCAGCGTCATAACCATCGATCAATCTTTTCCGGAGGAACTATCGGTTTTTGCCGCTGCTGCAGGTTCCGTATTTTTCTTGGATGCAGTATCTTTCGTTTCGGTTGAATCGGACGTTGAGGATTTTTCGGGCGCATCCTTATCGTTGCCGCTTTTTTTACCCGCGTAATCGGTCAGATACCAACCTTCGCCCTTGAACTGGAAGCCCGAGAGGGACCACTGTTTTTCGAGGCGGCCGCCGCAGCCGTCGCAGACGGTCAGGGGCTCTTCGGAAACACTCTGGCGCTTTTCGACATGAGCACCGCAATTGTTACATCTATATTCGTATATCGGCATATTATAATTTCGTCATCAACAACTAAGATAATCTTAATCAAACCGTAAGTGCAATTATAGTTCTCTTAGTGTAGCTAGCACAGTATACGTGCGGTTGTAGTAGCAAAAGAAGAGATCTCTGCTATAGGAGCGAAGGTAGAAGATTGAAAGCAGGAGAAAATAACTGTGATGGGATCATACTCTGGAGCCGCACGGGAGCGAGTGAGGCTGGCACTTTCCTAAATTGTTTGTCAAAATAGCTATTGCTTTGATGTATTGTCCAAAATGCGGCCAAGAGATATCGGATCAACTGCGGTTCTGTTCGCGGTGCGGGTTTGCGACAAATGTGGTTGCCGAATTGGTCAAAACCGACGGCGTGTTGACGCAGGCAGCCGCGGCGGAACTCAGGGGCGAACTGACACCGCGGCAGGCGGGGGTCCGACAGGGTATGCTGCTCGTTTTCGTCGGGGTGATCATCGTGTTCATGCTGTCGATCCTGCAGAGCATGATTGGGCTGCCAGAGATTTACGGCGAGGTTGCGGCCGGAGTATTTTTGTTCGCGGGGATCATGCGTTTGATCTACGCGTTCGGTTTCGAAGAAGGTGTATCTAAGGCCAAAGCCCTCTCGCCAACGTCCCGGTCGAACCCACCCGAACAATTAAGTGCAAACCCGAGCTCTCGCGCCCTACGGCCCGAGCAAAGCGTGCCCGCCCGCGATCTCGTTGGTGTGCCGTACGACGCAGCTGAGCTGGCAGCCCCGATATCGGTTACCGAAAACACGACGCGGCTGCTCGACGGCCGCGAGAAGGACGCCAAGTAGTTTACGCTCGCACCTTCGCCACTAAACTCCAGTCTTTCTGGTGTTCAACAAAAAACTCCTGCATGACCTCGTTGATATCGATGTCCTGAGATGTCTTGCCGGGCGGCGTGAACGAGCGTCAGTAGTTTGTTGCCGTTTGTTTTTCGACCTCGTCGTCGTGTTCGACGAGGAAGCGTTCGGCGTCAATTGCTGCCATGCAGCCGGTGCCGGCGGCGGTAACGGCCTGACGGTAATATGAATCTTGAGCATCGCCACAGGCGAAGACGCCGGGGATGTTGGTCTTCATTGTTTTGCCTTCGGTGACCAGATAGCCAACGTCGTCCATATCGAGGACGCCCTTGAAGAGGTCGGTGTTGGGTTTGTGGCCGATCGCAATGAAGACGCCTTCGGTGGGAAAGCGGCTGGTCTGGTTCGTTTGGTTGTTGAACAAGGTGATCGCTTCGACCCCGGTTTCTTTAGTGCCGTGAATCTCGTTGACCTCGGTGTTCCAGACGACAGTGATCTTTTCGTGGGCGAGCACGCGTTCCTGCATTATTTTTGAGGCGCGGAACTCGTCGCGGCGGTGGATGAGGGTAACGGACGAGGCGAAGCGGGTGAGGAAGAGAGCCTCTTCCATGGCGGTATCGCCGCCGCCCACTACGGTGATCGGTTTGTCACGGAAGAAGAATCCGTCGCAGGTGGCGCAGGCCGAGACGCCATTGCCACCGAGGCCCTCGGGCACGGGCTCTTCGCCAGGAATGCCGAGCCATTTTGCGGAGGCGCCGGTTGAGATGATGAGGGTATCGGCGAGGATCTCGGTCGTTATCTCGGCTGCATCTTCGCTTGATTTGCCGTAGAGCTTGAAGGGGCGCGACGAGAGGTCGACGCTGTCGATCCAGACGTTGATGATCTCGGAGCCGAAGCGTTCGGCTTGGGCGCGAAACTCTTCCATAAGGGCAGGGCCCATTATGCCCTTTGAAAATCCGGGATAGTTTTCGACATCGGTCGTGATGGTGAGCTGGCCGCCGGGCTGGGGTCCGTCGATGACGAGCGGTTCGAGTTGTGCACGCGACGCGTATATAGCGGCGGTCAGGCCGGCAGGGCCTGAACCAAGAATTACTACTTTTCTGCGCATTTGATCTTGAGCCATTTTAAAGTTTGCTGTCCTCAGAAGATTAATAGTTTGAACTAGATACTATCTTTATAGTATAACTATCGGATATCAGGTTCGTCGAACCTGCGTTCGAACAGAAAGATATCGTCACCCGATCACCGACCGAATTCATTAAATGAAACGCCCATCCGAATGGGTTCGGTAGAGGAGCAGGACAAAGGGTGGAATTGCATTTCTCGATCGCAATTAATGTTAACAAGTATGCAGCCTCAATTTGAGGAGAAACGGTTTGCCCTTCGGATGGCGCTGAGGCTGCCGATAGTGGTCTCGGGACGGACCGACGACGGAGCGGCATGGAGCGAACCGACGGAGACCGACGATATTTCGACGTTGGGTGCGCTGTTTCAGCTTAACCAGGACATTGAGTATGGCGACACGCTTTATATTAGATCGCACCGGCCGGATGGGGTGCCGGTCGAGGTTAAGGCGAAGGTTGTGCGTTTGACGGCGGCCAGTTATGGGACGATGAGAGTCGGCGTGACTATTACTGAGGCGAAGGACAATTGGATCAGGCTTTTTGTGGCGTGGATCGCGGATGATAATGTAGCGGAAGGGCTTGAGGAATAGCAGCGGACGCTAGCGAATATTGATCAATTTCCGACAGGCTTAGGGCCTGTCTTAATTTTTTATGAGTGAGTACAATTCGATAACGGTAGAGCGGCGGGGGCGGGTTGCGGTGTTGACGATCAACCGGCCGGACAAGCTGAATGCTCTGAACAGCGAGGTGCATGCGGAGGGCGTTGCCGCGCTGGAGGAAATGCGCGATGACAGCGATGTCGGCGTCTTGGTGATAACGGGCGCAGGGGAGAAGGCATTCGTTGCGGGTGCGGACATTTCTGAATTCGCGGATGAGACGCCGATGTCGCAGCGGACGAGTTTTCAGCGGCCGACGCTGTTTAACTCGCTGGATACGTTTCCGAAGCCGGTGATCGCGATGATCAACGGGTTTTGTCTAGGCGGCGGGAATGAGCTGGCGTTGGCGTGTGATATTCGGATTTGCAGCGAGCGTTCGAAATTTTCGCAGCCGGAGATAAATCTCGGGATCATTCCGGGCGGAGGCGGTACGCAGAGGCTTTCGCAGTTGGTCGGCGAAGGGCGTGCGATGGAGATGATCTTGACCGGTGACATGATAGATGCCGAGACGGCGCATCGGTTCGGGCTGGTGAATCAAGTTTGTTCGGCGGAAGAGCTGGAGCCGAAGACGATGGAACTGGCTGAGAAGATCGCCAGCAAGGCGCCGATCGCATTGCAGCTGTGTAAAGAGGCCGTGAAGTTTTCGTCGAGGTCGAATCTGGATGAGGGACTCCGGCGTGAGGCTGATCTTTTTGCAATATGTTTTTCGACAGCAGATAAGACCGAGGGTGTCGCGGCGTTTCTGGAGAAGCGCAAGCCGGAATTTAAGGGACGTTGAGGATTACCTTGACGACCGGGTTGATATTGGTTAAATTCAGACTTTGCCGGATCGGCCGGCGAAAGCGTTCAGGGGTCGTAGCTCAGCTGGGAGAGCGCATGAATGGCATTCATGAGGTCAGGGGTTCGATCCCCCTCGACTCCACCAAGTTTTAAAGGGCATCCGCGGGCGGATAGCCCTTTTTTATTTTATGAGATTTCCGCGAGCGTCGGGCGTATTGCTGCACATAACGAGTTTGCCCGGGCGGTTTGGTATCGGCGACCTTGGGCCGGAGGCACGGAAGTTTGCTGATTTTTTGGCGGCGGCGGGGCAGACTTATTGGCAGGTGCTCCCGCTGGGGCCGACGGGTTATGGCGATTCGCCGTATCAGGCGTTTTCGGCGTTTGCGGGGAACGTGCTTTTGATATCGCCAGAGGACCTTGTCGAGGACGGGTTGTTGACTGGGGATTATCTTGAGGATCTTCCGGAGTTTGCGACGGAGCGGGTTGATTACGGCGGGGTTTATGAGTGGAAGTCGCGTATGTTGGCGGAAGTGTGTTCTGAGCGTGCAGAGTGGCCAAAGCAGATTCGCGAGGAGCTGAAGAGATTTGAGGCGGAGAACGGGTGGTGGCTGGATGATAATGCGTTGTTTACCGCGCTGCGAAAGCGAAATGGTCATAAGGCTTGGTTTGAATGGCCTGATTCGCTGAAGCTACGGGAGCCGGGCGCCTTGGCGGCGGCGCGGTCGCAGTATGCGGAGGACGTTGAGCAGGAGAAGGCTCAGCAGTTTTTGTTCTTTCGGCAACTGGAGCGGCTGCGGGAATATATCAGGGAACTTGGGATCAAGCTGATCGGCGATGTTCCGCTGTTTGTGGCGCTTGATTCGGCGGATGTTTGGTGCAATCAGGATAAGTTTCAGTTGGACGCGGACGGATCGCCGAAGTTTGTGGCGGGGGTTCCGCCGGATTATTTTTCGTCGAAGGGGCAGCTGTGGGGGAACCCGTTGTATGACTGGGACCGGATGAGGGAGGATGGTTTCGGGTGGTGGACGGCGCGGTTTGAATTTGCGATGCGGATGTTTGACGTGGTGCGCATTGATCATTTTAGGGGATTTTGCGGGGTGTGGGCGGTGCCGGGGAAAAACAAGACTGCTGTAAACGGGAGCTGGACGACGGACCCGGGGCACGAAGTTTTTACGGCCGTGAAGGCGGCATTGGGCGAGCTACCGTTCATTGCGGAGGATCTGGGGCATATCACGCCGGATGTTGTAGCGCTGCGTGAGGCGTTCGGATTCCCTGGGATGAAGATCCTACAATATGCGTTTGGCGGGGACGCGGGGAACGAGTTTTTGCCGCACAACTATTCGGCGAACTGCGTCGTTTATACAGGGACGCACGACAATGACACCACGAAGGGTTGGTGGGACGCGATGATCGAGGCGGAGGATGAGCCGCCGACGGTCGGGCATTTGCGCGAGTACCTGCGGACTGAAGGAGAAGACATCAGTTGGGACCTGATCAGGGCGGCGTGGATGTCGGTGGCGGACACAGCGATCGCGCCGATGCAGGATGTTTTGGGGTTGGGGAATGAGGCTCGGATGAACGTTCCCGCGACGGCCGGGGGGAACTGGGGATGGAGGATGGGCGAGGAGTGGGATCCAGAGAAAACGGGAGATCGTCTGAGGGAGATGACAGTTTTGTTTGAGCGTTCTGGCGGTTGACCATTAGAAGTGGGAGAGCAAGATGGAATGTATGAGTGTGGGAAAAAGGCTCACAAAATCTCAAGCAGCGAGGACACCGACGGATCTAATTTGGAGATAATAGTCGCATTGCAGCCGATTCGATGGCTCCCGACGTACCCCTTTCTTTCTAATATTGCAGGTTTGTGACCGTTGATTACCCCGCCGCCGCTTTCATTGTCTCGATAATAGTGGTGGAAGTCACCAGGAGTGTCGGTTGAGGTATCTTCGCACGCATTACAGATTAGTACGCGCACTTCGCGCCGCGGGGGCATTTGGATTTTGTGTGCAATCGGAAAATCTGGATGCGTTTTAGTCAAAATGAGCGATTTCCCGACCTCGACTTTACTATCGATGCCGACCCACTGACCGAGAACTGAGTACGGTGTAGAATGGCCGTCACCTAGATAATATCGATATAAATCCGATGCTGAGTCGCCTGCCCCACACTCTCGCGCAGTGTACCCGATGCCATCGGGAATAGAAAATCCGACAACACTACTCTGCCCCTTTCTGAGCGAAATTGGAATCGAGCTTCCACCCATGGGTGAATGCATGAGTGAAAAATCGGTAAGAAGATTGAAGCTTCGTCTATCAGTTAAAGAGCCAGAATACACTCCCGTTTCACCGGACGTTCCCGAAATCGAAATTCGCGTTGCATCATGACCAGGCCCTTTTATAGTTTCCAAGGCCTGAGCGGTGAGTATCCCATTGTCATAGATGAAGACCCCGATATAAAGTTGATGCGTCTTAATCCCTTCGAAAATCAAAGCATCCCAACTTTGATTGGCGTTTCGATGAGCTACGATCAGCCCTCCTAAATAAACAGTAACGTTTGCATCCGGATTAGCCGGGGATCTGAAGTAAGAAAGAGGGTCGGTTATTGCGATCATTTAGTCTCCTTATTGGTTAGTTGTTAGGGCGCCGATCGAGATGAAGGGGGCCCAGTAGAATGGGTGTCGAAGGCGTTCGACGGGGCTGTTTAGCATGCTAAGTTGGGCGCTGCGCAGGGCTTGGGAGGCGGGAGCTGTGCCAGTGGTGCCGGCGGCTGCGCGACGCGCTTTGTAGAATTGCTCCATGAGTTCGGCAGTGGCTTCGCTGTCTACAGGCCAGTGGCTTGCGACGACGACGGGGATGCCACCGGCGAGGAACGTGCGGGCGGCGCCCATCATTCCTTCGCCGCCGATGAGCTGTTCCGAGCCTGTTTTGCAGGCGGAGAGGACGACGAGGCGCAGTCTTGGGAAGCGCCTGCGTGCGATCTCGGCATTGGTAAGAAGCGTGTCTTCATCGCCGGCGAGGAGCATTCCGGAAAGCGTAGGGTTGCGGGAACTGTAAACGTAGTGGCCGGCAAAGTGAAAGACCTCGCTGGATTCCATGGCGTTGAGGACGCGCTCTATTGTAGCGTCGGAGTCGGTTAATTTTTGCGAGCTTTTGAACTTGGTAGAGATGCGATGGATCTCGCGCTCGGCTGCGGGCAGGCGTGTGTAGTCGGGATGCTTTGTGCGGTCGAATGCGGGGTCGCCGACGGCGAGCAACTCCTCATCGGTACCGGCGTGGATGAGTCGAGAGTTTGCTGAGACGAATACGTTGGAGCTTGGGGCGTAATGGAGCTCATGATCTTCGACGAGATAGCGTCCGCTCGCGGGGTCGATCAGGGCGGCGAAGGGCAGGGCCGCGAGTTCTTTGTCGGGGACGATAACGACCGCGTTTTCCGCGTCGAGATGTGGCCGGAGCGGTGTGAAAAGGTGTTGGCCGAGCCATCGAGCAGATTCTTCGTGAGCGACCCCGGGTGTCGAGATCTTGGTGATGAAATGCTGCAGACGCGTTTGGAGTTCTTCCGGTTCGATGGGGATATTGATCGATCGGAAGGAATCGCGGGTCACGATGAAAGCGGCGAGGCCGGTGCGGTGGAGTGAATATTGGACAAGTTGGACGCGGGCGGGCAATGCGTGTTGGATCTCTTGCAGGCTTTGGGGCTGGGAGAATTTGTCGGGTAGTTGGACCTCGTCTGTATCGAGATTGATATCGGCACCGGCAGACATAAGGTCTAGGAGCGAACGGGCTCGTGACGACTCAGAATAATCGAAGGCGCGTTCCGGGCGGCCGACGCGCAATTCGTACGCGATCAACGCGTCGAAGAGGTCTTGCACGCCGCCGAAGAAGCTGTTTCGCATTGATTCTTCGCGGATCTCGACACGATACTCGTCCAAGATCTGAAGGGTAGCGGCCGTCTCGGCATCAACCTCGTGTGTTTGGTTGAGATTAATGCGGCAGATCAGCCGGCCCCGGTGGGAGTCGAAACGATCGGCCGGAAATTCGCCCTGGGAGTGATAATCGATGGCCCGTTCGTAGAAGGATAGTGCCGGGTCGCAGTCGTCGAAATCGCGGAGGATATTGGCGTAGGTCAGGTCCACCCATGCGTCGCTGCGGCGACGGTCCGCGGGGTCGAACGTGGCGACGACGTTTCGCGCCTGTTCGAGGAGACTGAGAGCGGTGTGTTTGTCGCGTTCCAGAGCGGCGATCATCCCGAGTTGAATGAGGGCGCCTAGTTGAAAACTGCGATCTTCGATCCCCGCGCGCGCGATGTCCAGCGCTTCGTATTGAACGGCGCGGGCGGCGGCGGTGTGCTTCAGGGCGATCAAAACGTCGCCGGCCACGTTGAGCGCCCAGTAGTGCTGCCGGGTAGGGTGATCTTCGGGACTAAGCGAGTTCCGGACCCCTTCGCAGGCATCGAGGGCATGATCGAGTGCACCGAGTGATTGATAGATCAGCCCGCGGTGGGCACTCACCTTTTGGAGCAGGTAATGATCGGCGGCTCGACCGGCGTGATCGAGCGCGTCGGTGCTGTAACGCAGCGCCTTGGATTTTTCGTTGAACGCCATGGCGATCTGTGCGCGCCAGGCGTAATGCTGTGCGGCGAGCCAGTGATGGCCGCTGCTTGCCGCACGCGCTGATGCAGGGGAAAAGATCGCCTCTGCTTCGCGGCGGGCTCCGTTCCGATCGGTCAGATACGCGACCCAGTATTCGGCTATAGAGGCTTCGGCGGTGTTCCCGATGGAAGTAAGGACTTCATAAGCGGCTTCGGCGTTAGCGAGGCCTTGGACGTACCGGTTGTTGGCACTGTCGTCGAAGGCCTGTGTTAATTTTTGATGCGCGGTCCGCATGTCGGCGTGGTGGGCTGTGCCGCGGATGGTGTAGAAGTCGGAAAGTATTAGCCAGAACGGATCTTTGGTGCGTGCTAGCTCGAGTTCGCCGATGTATCGGAGGGCGGCGAGATATTCTAACGCGGCGGCGGAGCCGGGCTCAGAGGAGGAAAATGAAAAAGCAAGCTTTTGAGGAATAAGCTTGCTTGTTATCATTTCCCGATTTTCGCTAACCAGTTTGTACGCTGTATCGTCGTCGTTGTGGCGATACGCTGTAAGGAATTCTTGGAGGAGCTCGTCGGACGTTCGGCTTCGGCGTTGTTGCGAGTCGGTGCCGAGAATCTCAAGCCGTTGGCGTGCCTCATCGGCCCATCGCGAGGTGGAGTCGAACTCTAGATAAGCTTCCCATGCCTTGGCTTCTTGCAATGGGAGGTTCATCGCGGAAAGTGTGAGGGCGCGGTTGAACTTGGGTTCCGGGAGCTTGGGGTCGTTTTCGATCGCGTTCTCGAAATTGTCGAGCGCCGAGGCGAGCAACTTTGTCCGATCGCCGGGGGTGTCGTCCATGCCTTTGGCTTTTTCGAGACGGGCGGTGCCAAGATCGTTTAGTGTTTGCGCGTTGGGCGGGGGGGCAGCGATCGAACGTTCGAGCAGCTGAATCGCCTGGTCGAATTCGCCTTTTGCAAGATGAATGCGGGCGAGAGCATGAAGTTGGGCGGGCCCTTCGTTTTCAGCGGCTGCATCGAGAGCAAGCCGTTCCGCCCGGTTTAGGGCTATGGTGTCGACGGTGTCTGGACGCTCGCCGCGAAGATCGGTTTTGGGGGCATACTCGAAACCTGAGATGCGAGATTCGAGCGGGCGTTCTATACGGAACGCGCGGTTGAGAGACGCGAGAGTTTGGTCATCCTGCGAACCGGGCGACCACACGAACCATGCGAAGAGCGAGACAACGATCAGAGCGGCCGCCGCGACAGCGAATGGTCTGAATGTGGATGCAGCAAACCAGCCGAGTAGCCTGGTAATGGGCGCGGGGGTTTGGGCTTTCTCGGCTAATGCTCGGGAGCGCAGGGCTTGGGTCAATTGAAGTCGCAAGCGGCGTTCGGTTGTGAGAAAGAACCGGGATTCGAAAAGCTCCCGGTCGCTGCCGGATAGTTCGCCGGCGACATAATCATCGATTAGTTCGTCCTCTTCTTCGCGGACGTTTTCGAGGAATTCGGGGTCAGCGATAAGCGAAAGTTCGATGGTCTCGCGCACTTCGTCATCCGACAGCGTGTCTAGTAGGTACTGTCTGATCTGCTGTTGCGTGACGTTTTTAGCCGACATAACTCTATTTACTTATGCAAATTACGGGCGTTCGATGTCGGCCTTAACACGCCAAACAATCGGTAACGCACATACGCAGTTTCTCGCGAAGCCTGAAAACTTTTGTGCGAAGTAGGCCCGTAGACATACCTAGCTCGCTGGCTAAGCGCTTTCGCCAACTTATTTTTTCCCCTTCATCATAGGCGTAGTACTCCGATACCATTCGCCGGTCGACGGCAGACAGGGTGGCGATGCACTTGTCTAAACACGTGAGACCTGCCTCCGTTTCGTCGTCAATTTGCTGAACAGTCGAGGGATGATGATCAGATAGCGGCTCCGTTCGCGGGCGCCGAGTGTCCTCGAGAAATACGAACTTGGCGACGCCGTAGAAGTAGGCGGCGGGGTCGCCCTCATACGTGTCGGCGATGGAATCGAGCTTTTGCAGTACGCGGTCGATAGTTTCGTCGGCGAGGGCTTCGGGTTCGGGGGATCCGCGAACCTCAAATACCTTGATCAGCCCTTTGCGAATGGCCAGGTATTTTTCGACAGCCGCATCGCTGTCGTGGGCGAGCCAGCGCAGTAAGTTCTTAAACTCTTCCGGCAGTTTCGGAGTGTCGTGGGCCATCTTGTGGTGAGAAACAATGAGCGTTTCGATTTGAGTGGTTACATTCTAGTTACGACTCGGTGAATAGTCAATCTTGTTTTCTGACCGAACCGATAAGAATTTTTTGGGACGGTGTAACGTTTGCATGGTTTTTTGCATTCAAAGGCGGGAAGTTAGTAATCGGGTCCAACGGCGACAGGGGCGTCTGTTGCCGTGGGAACCCGCAGGATGAGCTTCCCCGTTTTGTTGACAAGCAGTGTCGAAGAGTTTTGATCGCGGATGTGAGTTGAGATGAGAACGTGCCCACACGAATTGGAACCTCACGGAAGCGATCATCGAGCCTTAACGACATTCATGGCGAACGGCGGTGGGTGTTTGTAGCCGCCGTTGGTCATGATCTTTCGTCCCGGCATGTGTCCGCAACTCAAGTTGCATGGTTCGAGGGGCGTCTCGTCACCATCAGGTTTGGTGTGAGGGCACAGCCGGGATGAAATCAAATCGACACTTTCCTGTGTCCTTCGCAAAGAATGATATTTCCACAGAGTATCGTGGTCGAGGTGTTCGCCGAGCACCTCTTTTTTTGTTTTGGTTACCGGGAAGCCGAGGTTGGAAATGGGCGTTTCAGCGGAGTAGCTGAAACGCCCGTCATTACTGGCGTGGCCCATCGGAGTCGAACCGACGACCTTTCGATTACGAATGAAATGCTCTAGGTGTGAGAACTATTCGGTAAATGCAGGTTTGGCCGCCGAAATAGCCTGCAAGCATTGGCGATAAGCCCAATATGTACTTTGCATCGTTTTGCATGGTCTGTCACAATTATACAGGATTAGGACTGATGCTGAGTCCTAAAATGAGTCCTACAGTATGAAAGGCCAGTCATGGAAATCAAACACACAATTTTTAGGCGTGGAAAGAAAGGTGCTGATGACGCCAAGTCCTATCAGAAGGCCTGGACGCTTCGATTTACGTTCAAGGACCAACAGGGTGCAGTAAAACGCAAGACCTATCAGTTCGCCACTCGCAGCGACGCGAAAGATGCACGGGCGAAATTGGAAGCGGACTTAAAATCGACGAATGGCCAAAGTGTAATCGGGGATAAGATGACGTTTCAGAATCTTGTCGAACACGCGAAGCGAACCTTCTACCGTCCGGCCGAGTTTGTCGAAGGCCGAAAGATTGCGGGCATCAAATCGCATAAGCCGACATACGCCGCCATCGACTCTCTTATTGGTTACTTCGGCGCCCGAAAACTTGCCAGTCTTACGCGGAATGATCTTGAAGGCTACAAGTCTTGGCGACTGAAGCAAGGTGATCGACGGGGAACGAAGGGAAAACTTAAGCTCGCGGAAAGAAACCCGGTCAAGATCTCCACGGTGAACCGCGATCTCGCAATCTTTAAGCATTTGGTCAAATTCGCTCACGCAGAAGGTTGGATAAGTCACGATATAACACTTGGCTCGAACGCAATCGATAACGACGCGGAAACGGCCCGGACGCGGACGCTGACGGATGCCGAAGAAATGCGATTGCTTGCTTCCTGTACCGGAACTCGAAAGATTGCCTACAATCGGAAGGGAAAATCCGTCACAGCAATTATTGAAGCGGATAATCCGTATCTTCGGGCCATCATTTTGCTTGGGCTGGATTCAGGAATGAGGCGCGCTGAGATCCTAAAGCTCGAATGGACGGACATCGACTTTGATGCGGGGATGATCAAGATTCTCGGAACGCACACGAAAACTCAACGAACTCGATACGTGCCAATGACGAGCAGAACGGAGGCGGAGCTGAAAGCACTCCCGAACTTTAGAACCGAAGGACAGCTTTTCCCGTTCACTGACTTTAAACGGTCATGGATGACGGCACTAAAAGTTGCCAAAGTCGACAGGCTAACGTTTCACGATCTGCGCCGCACTTTTGTGACACGTTTACAAACTGGCGGAATATCGATCGGGATAGCAGCAGAACTTGCAGGGCATTCGCGTCTCGAAACAACGCAAAAGCACTACACATCGATCGATAACGCGGCGGTCATTCGGGACGCCGCAGCAAGGATAAATGCTGCTAACAACGCTCGGCATGAGCTATGGCCCGAAATAGTTGAGGAGATGTAGTTTCGACCGTGATCACCACCCAACACGCCGGCGGTCATGGGAAAAGCAAGCAGTGCGGGGCTCATGAGCGATCGTTCATTCCCTGGGAGGAATACAGGAGTACTATGAGTAGGAATCATGGCCGAAAGAAGACCGTGTATGAAGCGAGGTTTGTGGTAGCTGTTGCATTAGAGATGGACGAGAACGGGCTCCCCGCGTGCAATGGCCCAGAGAATGTCAAGGCAGTACTGAAAGAGTCCGACTGTGCGGCATTCTTCGCTGAGTTGAGCAACATGGCGGATGATGATGAAACGATCCGAGACAATTACGATTACCACGAACAGAGCGGTGTATTGATGCTCAAGTACATGGAAGAACATTTTCCTGGGGCGGTAGAGCTTCTGTTTTTCAGGATGTTAGGCCTTGAGGCGGGGCTGTCTTTTGGCCTGCATCGCGACATATTCCCAGAAATGAAGAAACAGTTCAGAGACGAGTCAATAGCCCAAGAGATCGCTCGTTTCAATGCCAATACCAAGGATCTGGCGAAAACATTTGGAGGACTGATAAAACATCGCGACACTTTGGCGAAAGAGCGAGTGGAGTTTCTTGCCCAGGCTGTCAAGACCTATTGGCAACTTAAAGCGGATGGCTTAAAGCCGACTCGCGTAAATTTGGCGTTTGCCATGAATACGACGGAGAAAACTCTGGACCGGGAAATAAGGGCAAACGGCTACGACAGTTGGCACGACTTCATTAAAATGTTAGTGGACAAAAAAACTACCCCAACGTAATTGTCCAGACAGGGGCGGATTAAAATGGTGTTATGGCTGTGGCGGGAGTTGCCACAGCCTTTTTGCGTTTTGCAGAAAGCTTCAAACTATTGGAGGAAGAAAAAACAATGAAATTGACAGAATTTATCCGTGAGAAAGATGTATTAGAGCAGTGGCCCATGTCGAAGGCTACGTTGATTCGGGCGAGGAAAAAGGGTTTGCCGTTTGTGAGATTGGGCGCTTTCGTATGTTACAAAATTTCCGATTTGGAAGCCCACTTTTGTGAACCGCGGTCCTGGAAAACGGCAACGCGGAAAGGCAAGGAGGAAAGCACGAATGGTTAAAAATAGAAAAGCCGACCTTGGCGGGATCGGCTCGAATGAAAAACATTTAACGGGCACGTCAAAGCGGTCCTTCATTTCGGATTATAAGCTATTTCCGCATTCGCATCAATGCAAATATTGCGGCTCTGACTATATGCGGTTCTCACTGAACGGCTTTTGCCAGCGATGTCAGCAACGCGCAGAATTCGTGACTCGCGAACGCCCTTCGCTCGCGAAACGGGCGAACGTAAGGGGTGCCGTCGGCGAGGGGGTGCAGGCGTGACACGTGGTGAACCGTTGACAGACAAGGACATTGAGTCCCTCGCCGCGTCGTTCATAACGAAGCAGATCGCAGAGCATGCCGGTCTCCGGCGTGTTTCCGACGAGGAGGGCGCCGCCCTTGTTGGCCGCCGGAGGAGCGGGGAGACAAGCTACACGGGAGTCATCTTTCCTTACTTTCTGCCGGGTAACGATAATCCGCGCGAGTATCGTCTACGGCGAGACGAACCGGACTTGGAGCGGAAAGCCGACGGCAGTCTCACGGAGCGGGGAAAGTATCTGTCCCCACCGGTCCGGGGCAATATGCTGTATTTTGCACGAGACACAACGGGTGCACAATTACGAGACTCCGCCATTCCCGTCGTGTTTGTCGAGGGCGAAAAGAAGACGCTCGCTCTGTCGCGGGTAGCGACACTCGCACCGCGAAAGTTTATACCGATCGGGCTTTCAGGGGTTTGGAACTTCCGCGGTGTTGTGGGCAAGACTCAGGGCCCGGGGGGGGAACGTCGAGACGTGAAGGGCATGCTGTCGGATTTCGATTTGATCGAGTTGGCGGATCGGCAAGCTTTCATTTTATTCGACACGAATGTCCGAACGAATGAGAGCGTGGCGGCAGCTCGCATGCAATTCGCGAGGGCATTGACGGAGAGGGGTGCGAAAGTATTCTTCGCGGATATTCCCGAGGACTTCACGGGCAATGGTATCGATGACCTTCTGGGAGAGTTGGAGCGCGATTTGGATGAAGAGTACGCTGTGTTGACTCTCGCAGGGATTCTCGATAATGCAAAAGAGTTCATACCGCCCAAACAGAAGCAGGCCGACCGGCTCGCCGCATTAGCAAGCGATGCCGAATACTTTCATGATGCGGACGGACAAGCATTCGCTTCGGTCGTCATCGGCGGGCATCTGGAGACGTACAGGCTAAACTCCAAAGCGTTCCGTGATTACCTTGCCCGCGAGTTCTACCGAGCGGAAAACTCAGCCCCAAGCACTCAGGCGGTTCAGGACGCCATAAACACGCTCAATGGCCGGGCTCGCTTTGACGGTGTCGAGCGTGAGGTTCACGTCCGAATCGCTGGTCACGGCGGCAACGTTTACGTCGATCTATGCAACGATGACTGGCAGCAAGTCGAGATAACACCATCAAAATGGAGTGTGATTGAGGCGTCCGTTTCGCCGGTGCGGTTTCGGCGACCGGACACACTGCGCGCACTTTGCACACCTGAAAGCGGAGGTATTCTCTCTGACATAAGAAGGTACGTGCGCGTAAAAGACGATGATGCCGCACTTCTGCTCCAAGCGTTCATCGTCGGCTGCTTCGCTCCGAATATCCCTTACCCGATATTAGCCTTCAGTGGTCCGCCGGGGTCGGCGAAGAGTACCGCTGCGCGTTTGGTGAAGGATCTTATCGATCCGGCGAGTATGCCCCATCGTTCGTGCCCGAGAAAAGATGAGGATCTGCTCATTGCCGCGCAGAATGGCCACCTCGTCTCATTCGATAACGTGAGCACGCTTTCAGACGCCATGAGTGATGCGCATTGCAGGTTATCAACGGGGGGCGGCATAGGGCGGAGAACGTTGCACGCGGACTCCGACGAGACGACTTTCACGGCGAGGCGTCCGCAAATTTTCAACGGCATCGGCGGCTATGCGATGCGTACAGACTTCGTGAACCGCCTAATCTCGATTGAACTTGATGCGATCCCGCCTACGGAACGAAAAACCGAACGCGAGGTGCTGGCTGAGTTCGAGGAGGCAAAGCCGCGATTACTCGGGGCGGTGTTCGACGCTGTGTCGATGGCATTACGGAACGTTGAGTCAACGCGGGTGGAAGAACTGCCGCGAATGGCCGACTTCGCGATCTGGGCAGTTGCTGCGGAGGAGTCGTTCGGCTGCGAGACTGGAGCGTTTCTCAAAGCGTTCAACTCTAGCCACGAGAGGGAGCAGGGTAGCGTCCTTGACGGTTCGCTTGTGGCGGAAGTATTTCTGGAACTTTATGCGGAAAAGAAAGGCCTATTTGCGGACGGTCCGATATTTATGGCGGACCTACTGTCCGAACTGAAAGAAAAGGCCGGCGATCAACGATCCCGACGTCGGGATTGGCCGAATAACACACAGAAGCTGCGGAACGATCTCTCGCGATTGTCTCCAGCACTGGCCGCTCGGGACATCAACATTACATTCCCGGAAAAAATCGATCGAAAGTCAGTTGTAAAAATTACTACCAAGCCTAGAAAAACCCCCTCAGAAGTATGCGCAGGTGTTCGGGCCATGCAAACGCTGAAAACAGCAGACTTAGGGCCGCACACTTCGAACGGTAAAGCATGCGCAAGTGTGCAAAGTGTGCAGCAAAGTGTACAAGCCGTAAACGATAGCGTTTTCAACGGTTTACAGGTATCCCAGACACTAGCGCACCCTTCGCACACTACTGAGGGGGTTTTTACGAATAATCCAGGACAATGCACGAACTGCCGGTCACGGCCTGCCAAGGAACACGACGGGCTTTGCCTATTCTGCTCCTAGGGATCGGCACGAGACAGAATCATATCTGAAAGAAAGGAGGAGCGAAAAATGGAAAAAATGTTACCTAAGACGGCTCGCGAGCTAACTAATGGCGGAGTATATCGGCAACAGGTACGATGTGGGAAACGGACCTGCCGGTGCGTTAAGCCGGGTGAGAACCATGTTGCTTACTACTTCATTTCGCGGACTGGCGGGAAGCAGCACAAACGCTACTTGCGTAAGGACGAGGTCGAGTCGATGGTCCAATTGGTCGCCGAGTCTCGAAAACTGCGGACCGCAAAACGAAGGCTTTTGGACGAAGACAAAATGAAGCTGCACCGATTCAAATCGTTTCTGCAGAATTTGGACGCAGACTGATCGAGCCGTCCCAATCCCTAGACAGACGAAAAAGGAACCCAATGAAGAGTAGAAATACAAACGAACTGGCTTCGGAGACGAACGCCACGCCTAATAACCAAAAACCAGACGAAATAGCCGCTCGGGAACAAGGGTCCCTTCCACCGGACGAGGATCCGCTTGAGGCCAAATCGGGAGAATCCGAAACGGCCGTCGATGAAAGCATCCGAGAGGCTTTCGAAAAATGGGAGTCTGCCGAATTCGCCCCACGCGATCGTAAGATTCCTATTGCGGCGGACTCGCTCGAAGCGTCCATCGGTTACAGCTCCCTCTTTCGGCAGATGCATCAAGCGTATGTCCGGCGGATCGCCTACCATCGTTCGGAACTGGGTGGGGCATTATCTTTAGAGGAGGCTAGGAAACGTGCGTTTCATCCCTGCAAAGATCGGGATGAGGCTCTAAAGGAGTTGGATAGCCTCTTGAAGTTGCCAGTCGAAACCCTTCATTTCGTCGATTTGCTGGAACTTCATCAAAATGCTCCTCGGGTAGCGGAACGCTTGTGGGAACATGTAAAGCGGGAGGCGGGGAAGGAGTTCGTGAGCGGACATCTCGCGGCGAATATAAGTTTTCCGGTTGGCTATCAAAAGCAAGTTTGGAACATTGCGAGGTTTATCGGCGTGCGGGAGTCATTCATTGCAGAGTGGAAGCCTAAGGGCGGTATCGAGATGAGCCTGATCGATATGTTAACTCAATGCTTTTTTCAGTGGCAGTATTGGCTCGAGCAGTCCGTCACCCGCACCGAGACAGAGCCGCGTATGGAGCACCCCGCCTACCGCGAATGGAAGCGAGACCAAGAAGAACTTAAGCATGCGAAGAGCTGGGCTACAGGTTTTTGGTTCCCGCCATACGTTGAGGAGCAGGATGCGATGGATCATGCGATAGTGACGGCCGACCGTTGGAATCGCATGTACATGCGAACGTTAAGGCAGCTTCGAGAACTACGAAGACACTCGCCGCTCACGATCAGCAGTGCCGGCCAGGTGAATATCGCCGCTGAAGGAGGAAAACAGGTGAACGTAGCGGCTCCGACTAAACGTGGACGAACGAAAGGGACGGAATAAGACGTGATAATTCAACGCTTTGTCATTCCTGTGCAATGCAGCACCCAGCCTCTCTCCGATTACAGTTTGCGATGCGGTTTGCGTACTTGTCCCGTACCCGCCTCAAATGCCGGCAACTCGTCCCCAAGATCTCAGCCGCCTGTATCCAACTGATCTTCTTCGCAACGCCCTCGCATTATCTCGTCTCGATTCATCGCCCGCTCCCATGAGGCTCCAGAGTCTGATCTCATCGCAGTTATTTTCTCCTGCTTTCAATCTTCTACCCCTCGCCCCTAAAGCGGACATCTCATTTGCTGCTACAACCGGACCTATATTGTGCTACCTACAACGAAATAAAAAATGTCTTGACAACTTCGGTCAAAGTGTTTTAGATTACTGCATCAACTTTCTTGCTGCTGCGAAATTACCCGCTGCGGTGCCCATTGAGCGAAACAATTTGTTTCCCTTAGGTTCTTGATAACGTGGAGTGTCAGTGGATCTTTCTTTGCATCTTTCCCCGTTCGCGAAGCGCTCTTCGGCTTTCGCGTTAACAACAGGAGACATCTATGTCCGGATCAATGACCGGTGAAAGGCGCAAGCGCCTCGTCACCGGCTTTTTTGTACTTGTGCTCGCGGCCCTTGTCGGCTCGGGCGTGATGGCGCGCAACAACTGGTTTCCGCACACCGACGCGTTGACGGGAGCGAAGACGGGCTGGTTCGGCAAGAAGCTGCCAAAGAACGCGGCGAATAGTTGGAACCCGATGGTCCCACTGAACCCGACGCCAACGCCGCAGCTCTCGAAAGAATACATTTACGCCGGCAGCCGCCTTCTTGCGGTCGAAGACGCGAATGCCAACGCGGCTCCACCTGCAGATCTGGCTGTGTGGCGGCCGTCTTCGGGCATGTGGTATGTGCTCGGTGGGCCTGGTTCGCAGCAGACCACTCAGGTCTGGGGGTACGGCACAGACATTCCGGCACCCGGCGACTTTGACGGCGATGGCAAGACAGACTTCTCGATCTTTCGTCCTTCGACCGGCGAGTGGTACGCAATCCGCAGCAGCGACCTGAACTGGGCTTACGTCCTCTGGGGGCAGAGCGGCGACATCCCCGTCCCGGCGGATTACGACGGCGACGGCAAGACAGATGTCGCAGTTTATCGCCCGTCGAACGGCACCTGGTACATATTGTTCAGTTCAAACAATGCGATCCTCTCGCATCAGTTCGGCTCATCGACTGATATACCATTCCCTGCTGACCTCGACGGTGACGGCAAAGCGGACCTTTCTTACTTCACGGCATCGACAAAGACGTTCTCTACAACTCTTAGCTCGACGTGGACGACCGAGACCGCAACGTTCGCAGTATCGGGCACTCCTGTCAGCGCAGATTTCGACGGTGACGGCAAAGCGAACTACGCACTCAAGAACGGCGCCGACTGGCTGATAATGAACGCCGCAAAGACCGCCGTCTCGACCATCGCGTTCCAACAGTCCGGAGACATCCCTGTGCAGAACGATTACGACGGCGACGGCATTGTTGACATCGCCGTCTGGAGAGACTCGACTGGCTACTGGTACATCCGCCAAAGCTCACTCCTAGGTCAGCAGGGTGAACTCCGCACCGTCCACTGGGGCCAATCCGGCGACATCCCGGTGCCGGCTTATTACCGGAGATAGTTTTCCATTGTCACTGAACGGATTGCTCTTTGTATCGTTACCTTTGGAGATAGAGATGACCACATTTACTCGTATCGTTAATCGACTTTCTGTTTGCACCCGCGCGCTGCTTGCAATAGGACTTGCGCTGTCTGTCACTTCGTCAATTGTGATCGCTCAGCAGGACATCGCCAACCCAGAGCGCGGAGTGACGAAGGGGGCATCCTTCGCGATCTCAGATATTGAGACGATCAACACGACAAACGGTAATCTGATGTTGCGAATCCCGCTCGTCAGCCTACCGCAAGGCAGAGGAAGTGTTGGAGCGTCGATCGGTTTGATGTACAACTCCAAACTTTACGACACGATCGTCAACGAAACGGCTGATCATAGTAATCAGCTCTCTCTGCAGAATTTTATGGCCCCAGGCGCAACTGGCGGGTGGAAGTACACAGGCAGTAATGGCTATCACTTACGGCTGACAAATCGCTGGGCGTATCACGCGGCGCCAAGCAGTTGCGGCGTAGAGGCCGTTCACGCTTGGAAGCTAGAAATGGAGATGCCGGACGGGAGCTTAAAAGAGTTTCGTCCTGTGGGGAAGACAGATTGGGGAGCTCAAGGCTATTTCAACGTTACACCGGCCGGTTTCGAGTACCATCCATGCCCGACAAATCCGACGGTCTATTCCAACAGTGGAATGACGTATTACAGTACAGATGGAAGTTATATCAAGCTGATCGTGGATTACGTGGCAAACCCCACCGGTAATGGAGCCACAAATCCTTGGACAATGTATATGCCGGACGGGAGTAAAGTAACCGGAGCCACGTCAAGTCCCACGCGCGTATATGACAAGAATGGGAATTATATTGAAGGCGCCACCGATTCATTTGGTCGTCTGCTTTCGCTACAAGCGAATGTGAATACGAACGAAGACCATGTCTCGATGACGGGGGTTGATGGTGAAGAACTGGTCTGGAAGGTTTTCTGGAGAGATATTGAGGTCGATAAAGACTACGAGACTACCGGCTACAGCGGAGGCATGGAAAGAGGTGGAACCTCTGATCAAAATTTCATTGGATCGTTCCGGGTGGTGGACCGAATCGTTTTACCTGACCAACTCGACAATTTGGAGTACGAGTTCGAGTACAACACCGATGGTACGGGAACTGGTTGGGGGGAGATCTCAAAGATCACGCTGCCCTCCGGCGCGGTGGCGGAGTATGAGTTCGCGACGCCTCAGCAACAGGAGAACACAGACAAGCTCCTTCAGAGGTACCCTTCTCAGAAGACGCTCTCGTACTGGTCCGAATACGACGGAAGTTCAACCCCGATCACAGAGACCTGGACATACGCGATCGGATCTCAGTCGAGCACCATCACGAATCCAGATGGCTCCTACGTGACCGAATACCATGGTGACACGAGCTATAGTCACAAAAATCGCGGACTGGTTTATAAAACCCTGAGCTCGAACGGGACCCTAAATCACAAGATATGGCAGCATCAAAGCGAGCCGTTCACACATTCGAATGTCGCGCTGAATTCGTTTGTAAAAACGGAGTTTACTACTGTTCCGGACATCAGCGGGAATCCGTACTTTACTAAGATCGTCGATTACGAGCATGACTTGAATGGTAATGTTACCGGCGTCTTCGAATACGATTGGGTAGCGTACAGTTTAGTGCCCAAGGACGGACAAAATAATCCTTCCGGGATTCCGCAGCAGGCGTCGCTCAAAAGGATCACCATCAACGAGTACTACAATTCCGTATTTTCCTCGATGAGCAACGGGTACTGGCAAACGGGATCTCCGAATGTTCGAAGTGCCATGAAATCAACCGAAATTCGGGACGGAAACAACACTCCGGTTTCTCGTACTGAGTTCACATACGATAATGCGTCGACAACGGCGAATTTGATCGAAACTAAATCGTGGGACTCGTACAAAGGCGGGCAGGCGCGCGCGTACAGCAACCCGCTAACGTCGACAAACTCGATCTCGTCAACGACGACGTACAACAGTTATGGGATGCCGTTGACGACGACGGATGCTAAGGGGACGGTGACGGCGATCACTTATGGGAGTATTTCGACGCCGAACGGGACGGTGACGGATCTTTATCCTACGCAGACGGTGGCGGCGTATGGGACGGGATTGGCGAGGACGTCGGCGGTTACGTATGACTTTTTCACGGGGGCGGTGCTGACCACGACAGATGTTGATAACAACATTACGAACGCGGTCCAGTATGACGACCTTGGGCGACCGGTGAAGTCGATCTCAGCACAAGGAACCGCGCTTGAAAGCTGGACAACCAGCGAGTATTACGATGAGGACAGATTCGTCGTTGTAAGATCCGATCTTGAAGTAAAAGGAGACGGAAAAAAAGTCGCGGTGCAGCATTTTGATCAGCTTGGGCGGGAGCGGCTTTCGCGAACGATTGAGAACATCTTCTCCGAAAGCCCCTACAACGAACAGCACGGGATAAAGGTGCAGACACGGTACAAGGCGGGCGGGGTCTGTACGTTCGATTCGGGTGCGGGGTGCTCGGCACAGCTTTCGTCGAATCCTTATCGTGCGGCGACGTCGGGTGCTGCCACGGGCGAAGAGACGATGGGCTGGACGGTCTCGCAGTCGCGCAACGACGGCCGCTACAGCGAAATCGAAACATTCGCCGGAGCCGCCCTGCCCCCGGCATTCGGCGGCAGCAACACGAACTCTAGCGGCGTGGTCGAGTCCCTCACAGATGCGAATGCCACAACAGTTACAGACCAGGCCGGCAAACAGCGCCGCTCGATAACGAACGCCCTAGGCCAGCTCATCCGCGTTGATGAACCAACTGCGGCAGGGCTCGGCACCGTCGCCAGCCCCAACCAGCCGACGTATTACTACTACAACACCCTCGGCAATATGGTGAGGGTGAATCAAGGCGTGCAGAACCGCTATTTTATGCACGATTCGCTCGGGCGGCTGCTCCGCGTCCGACAACCAGAGCAGGAAGTCAATACAAACCTGAACACATCCGGCAACCCCGACAACAACAGTTGGACGATCGGGTTCACATACGATGACAACTCGAACCTTCTGACCTCACGCGACGCGAACAACGTCGTTATCACAAGCACATACGACGCATTGAACCGCCCGCTGACACGCTCATACTCTGACGGAACGCCGACGGTGACGAACTATTACGACGGAGGCGGACTCCCGTCGGTGCCGAACTACTCAAAAGGCCAACTGACCAGAGTGAGCAGCAGCGTCTCGGATTCTCGCTATACGGAATTCGACATCGTCGGCAGGCTCAAACAATATCAGCAGATCACCGACGGCGTGACCTATACCTCGAAATACGCCTACAACCTTTCGGGGGCACTTGTTGAAGAAGAATATCCCAGCGGGCGAGTCGTGAAGAACGTGCTCGATGCCACGGGCAATTTTTCTTTAGTGCAAAGCAAGAAGGACACGGCCGCTGGGTTCTGGAATTATGCACAACATTTTACCTACAACGCGGCGGGGGCTGTGACGAAAGTTCAATTGGGCAACGGTCTTTGGGAGACGGCACAACTCAATTCGCGATTACAATCAACGCAGCTTGGTCTCGGGACTGTGGCGACCGGGGCAAATTTATGGAAGGTCGATTACGAGTTTGGTGAGTTGCAGACGAACGGCACAGTTGATGCTTCGAAGAATTCGGGGAACATTGCACAGCAGACTTTGACGGTACCGGGTACGAGCTTTGTTCAGAGCTATGAATACGATTCGCTCCAGCGATTGACGACGGCGGTTGAAAAGACTGGCAGCACGACGAACTGGTCGCAGGATTTCGACTATGATCGATATGGGAATAGGATAGGCATCGACCAGACGATCGGATCTTTGACAATGAATGTAACCCCGTCGGTTGATGCGGCGACGAACAGGTTCAGCGGCAGCCAAGGCTTCGGCTATGACAATAACGGCAATATTGTTGATGACATCGACGTCGTAAGTTCGTTGCCGAGAGAGTTCCTTTTCAACGGCGACAACAAGCAGACGGAGGTGAAGCAGAACGGCGTTACGATTGGTCGGTATTATTATGACGGTGAGGGCCGCAGGGTCAAGAAGGTCACGGACACTGAAACGACGGTCTTTGTTCACTCAGGCGGCAAACTCATCGCGGAATACTCGACGGCAACTTCACAGACGCCCTCGGTCAGCTACACAACCACAGACCATCTTGGCAGTCCCAGAGTCATCACAAACGAACTCGGTCAGGTCAGCTCCCGAAGAGACTTCATGCCCTTCGGCGAAGAACTGTATGTTGGCGTCGGCAACCGAACAGGCGACACCGGCCTGAAATACTCCTCAAGCCAAGACGACGTCCGCCAGAAGTTCACCGGCTACCAGAAGGACGACGAAACCAACCTAGACTTCGCCGAAGCGAGGATGTATCAGAACCTGCACGGAAGATTTACGGCGGTGGACCCTCTACTTGCGTCCGGCAAGTCCGCAAATCCTCAAACCTTCAATCGGTACGTTTATGTGATGAACAGACCATCGAGATATATCGATCCGTCGGGTCTGGTTGCTGTCGATGACCATTTCATTAATCGCGATGGAAGTGTGATTATTGTCGAGAACGATTGCAAATGCCATAGTTATTATATCGAAACTGATAAAGGGTCGGGAGACTACAGAAAGATTACAACTCTCCAAGAGAACGCAGCAGGGCTTGTTGAGTTTCCGGCAGAAATGAATTTCTTCGGACGATACGGTGTTATTGATTCTGGCGGGGGGGATCACGGCCCAGGAGATCATTTCTTAAAGCCGGAAGTTGCAGCGGCATTGTTCGGAGTTTCTGCAGTTCTCAAAGATGAACACGGTATCACGATGTCTTATGGGGATATGTCGTCGTCCAATGGCAGGGATCCGTGGCAGCCGGGTTTCGACCATCATAAAGGCCACGGTCATAATGACAGATCAGGACTAGATGTTGATTTCAGATACATAAACGATAAGGGAGAGAGTTTCCAAAGTAAGACGGCGAGATCTGACTCACAATTTAGTGTGTCAATGAATCAAGCCGTCTTTGACACCGCCAGTACTTTTGGGTTCACGGCAAATTTTCAGGGGAATACTCAGGGCAGAAAAACAGGCCTTACCGGACCGAAAGCTGTGGGCGGTCATAATGACCATGGCCATCTGGGCTATGAGGCCAAAAGTGCGAGAATAACGAAGGCGCAGGGGGTGTCGTTATGGAACGGAGTTTTTCGGCCAGTGTTTTGATCCTACTGTCAGGAAGGAAACGTTATATGAACATTATTTGGACAGTTGTATTATTGCTCGTATCTACGGGTTGTTCTTCGGGAGCTTCGAACAGTCCGGAGTTGACGTCGATTGTTCAAGCTCCGAATCGGGATGGAGAACGATTTAACACTGAAATGAAGTCTCAACAGACCAGACGTACAAACATCGCGAAAACAATTGGAATGATTGTTCTTTCCGAGGGATATGGAAAGAACGACTTCCTGCGATTTTACAACTCAGATGGGAGTTTATGGTATCAATTTACGTTCTTTTTTAATGACAAGGATGGAGCATTTCCGTACGCGAATGATGACTTTGCTCCATTTTCATTTCATCCTGATAATTTCTTATTAGCTCTCAAATGCATCGGGGAACATGACGCCGTTTATGAGGTCATTGTAAACGAAGAAACGGGGCTAAAGAAGTTTATCAAGAAAAGTGATCCGGCATTTGCGTTGGAGAGCTTGGAAGAGCACATTGTCAAAGCGTTTGCCGTGAGCATCGATGACGAATCCAATCCAATACGGAATACTCCGTCCAGAACGGGTAAATTAATCAACGGCACCAAAGAAGCGACTCTTCATCCGATTCAGATTGAAGGGGACTGGTTGAAGGTTAGGTGGGATTCTCCCACTGAATCGCAATCGACAATTAATTATGGCTGGGTAAAATGGAGGTCGGATAACGTGATAATTATTGAGATATTTTACTTTTCATGAATCACGCGGCGACTTGACAAAAAGAAGGTCGCGGTGCAGCATTTTGATCAGCTTGGGCGGGAGCGGCTTTCGCGCTCGAATTTCTATGCTTATCTGTATCACCCCGATTGTCCCCCCCCCCCTGAGAGAATTGATCAACGCGACAAATTCCTTGCTTATCACGTTTCGAGCGAAATCTTGACTTCCGGACGGTCCTCTTCGGACACGATGTGTTCCTCAATTCTTCTTAAATGCGAATAATATCTTTGCCTTAACTTTGACCGCCGCACCTCCCGAATACGACGGGCTAAACTTGGCTCTCATGGCGGCTTCCTCAGCAGCTTTTCGCAGTTCGGCGGGTCCGGTTAGGGCTTCCGCTGAAATTACATCTCCTGTTTCACTGATAACGACTCCCACTTCAACAATGCCCGTCACCCCTGCTCTGCGTGCGTTCCTCGGATATTTCGGTTTGACGCTTCGCAATAGTTTACCTTTTATATCCAGTTCGATTGTGGCAGCGGTCGAAACACTTTCGCCGCGTGCTGCAGTATCTGGATCAGGTCTTGAATCGATGGTAATAGCCGCTGATCGTTCTGCAGATTCTTCAGCAGGCGGTGAAACGGCAGAAACCATGGTAGTCGAGCCAGACCCGATAGTTCCAGGATTCGAGATGCGAACCATTTCCCAACTAAACCCGCCTTCGGCTATTAAATCGATATTCTCAACACCTGCCGGCAATTTCGGAAAAACCAAAACAAACGTGTACACCGTGCCGATACTGTCTGGTGTGGGATATTTTTGGTTTAGTATCATGCCATTGCCGAGTCTCCGTATTTTGAAGTATGTGTCCGAGTCTCTATCTCGAATAAATGTGGAGGAATCAAATCGGACCCAATCTTGCGACCAACTCGATTCTGTTTTCACATAGTCAACCGTTACTCTTGTAGAGTCTGCCAAAAGCTCAATTTTCGTTATCTTAGAAGTTTCGGGAAATGAGCTGTGAACTGAAGGATTAGTTGTCGTCTGCGCAGCCAGATCGATCACAAGAAAAACCCCGAAGAGAAAGGCGAGCAAATGTTTCTTCATTGTTTGCATATTATCTAATTTTCGAAACTGTAAAGGTTGAAGTCGGGGTCGACTTGGAAGTTGAGAGAGAAATAGAAGCCACCGCTGAAGGTGGCTTAGTTGAAAACGGCTCTTAATGATTTGGTGGAACAGGTCGGAGTCGAACCGACATCGCGAGCATTATTCGAGCCGTCTTAATTCTAGTGCCCCGCTCTACCGTTGGAGCTACTGTTCCGAGCCCACTACACCTAGTATACTAAATCCAAAACGGCCAAATCATCTTTTGGAACGCATTGTCTGAATCGGAGCTCCGTTCCGTTCGAGGCGAAACTGAGTCGATTCGGATGCATCTCCATAGTCATCCCCGGAGACTCTTTCGCGTTTCTTCCGTGCAACAAAGTGGGTTAGAACACCAATCAACACCCTACCCCGTCCTTAAGTTGAAAAATAATTGGACACCCTACGCGATTTGTCTTGACTAATCCTGTTTGCGCCCTGATAATCAGAGAATGGCAGAACGGGCTATGATCCTTAACGCATTGCAGGCCAAACGGGCAGAGTTGGAAACTACACGTCCAACTCTTGAGGCTGAATTTGAAAGAATTGCTAAACGTAAGCGTGACCTGGATGACGCTATCGAGGCACTAGATGTGGTTATCCGACAATTTGGTGGTACCGTATCGAGTACCGAAACCCCTCAACGGGTCTCAGCGAAAAACGAGAACCAAGACGATGCTCACATCGGATTAAAGGCACTCGCACGGCGATACGTGAACGAATTGCCCACCCAGTTCACCAAGAATGATGTCGAAGCCCTTATTCACGAACGCCGTGAAGGAATGGTTAAGCTGAATCCCAACACCCTCGCCGGTGTGCTCCGTGATCTGTGTGACCGGGGGTTGGCTAGAATCAAGATACCGTCTGTCGGACGTTCACCGCAGGTTTACGAGAGGTCGGTCTGATCTTTGAAAGTTTCACTTGGGTTGTTTGTTATCCCAGCCATTTCTGCAAACGCAGAAAAGCTCCGACGTTTGCAATCGGAGCTCAATCCTATGGAAAAACAATCACCTCGCAGTACGCGGTACTGCGTTAAGAGGGGTAAACACGGTATGACGACCGTTGTTTACCTAGCGTCCGGGGATGTCATCGTAACTATCGTTAACCAAGACGGTAGTGTTGAAACTTTGATTAACCCGCCTTAATCAGCTAAAGCTGATTGAAACGGTGATACTGGTAATATCACCGTTTCCCAACTATATCTAAAATCGATTTCAAAGTCTAGTAAGATTTTAAGGCACTAAATCGCGCTCTTTGGGTTAGCGATCCTCTAACGTGTTAGCGTGTGTGTATGCCTTTCAAGTGTGTGTATGCCTTACAAGAAAGAAAAGGCTTACAGCCCCCTGAACCACCTTCGGGGGAGTTAATCGCTCTAGAATCGCGAAACCCATAGCATGCTTGCCTTGATTGTTCGGATGGGCCTTCGCCCGAACTCGGCCTTTACGTTCCACCATTCCAAGAACGGCGGTTTTTTGGCCTCGGATACCGCCTTCATTTTGAAGCGCTCACGCTACACCTAGCGCATTTTTTCTGCCGCCCAATATGGGGGGCAGTAACCCTTTTGATTGGCCCGCGCTCTCGGGGCGGTCGCGCATAGTTCACGCCTGGCAACTGGTTGAGTCGGTGCGTGCGGTATCGTCGGTCGAACCTGTGGTCTGGATCGCGATAATAGACGGTGGCTTCTGGCTTGACGCCTCCGGCGTCCCGATGGAGGCGAACGGCCAAATGTCGGACTTTGGCGCCGGTGTCCCGCAGATCAACCTACTCGACGAGACTGGGGCTAAAGCGGGCGGCATGAACGCGAACAAGTGCAACGGCGGGACGAGCTGATAAACTAAGTCAACCTGATGTATGTCAAAACGAGCGCAATGTTGCGCTCAAGGCCCTACCGCGAAACGATGAAACCGCAGAATACCAACACCGGATCGAAGCCGCCGGAATCTCGCCGAAATTGCCGGACGCCCTCTTCCGCGAGTATCGAACTCGCCAGGAAAGCATTGGAGCGGATGTCGCCGGAGCAAGCGAAGCTAGTCGGCAGAGCGATCCACAAGACGCTGATGGCGGGCAAGCCCGTTGTAGTGACGCAACCGAAGCCGAAGGCAACGTAGATCTGGCATTCATCCGACGGAGTTTGGACAAGAAGGCCTCCCCACCATCCTCCGTTCGACCAATGATCTTCCTTTCGTTCGATTTTCGGTACAATAACGACGGGGGCATAAATTATGTGTCGCAGGAAGAATTGAACGCGGAGAGCTTGAGATTAACCGCATTGATCGACAAGGCGAGCGAGGCAGGCAAGCGGGCGGTCGCAGAAATGTCGAAGCGTCCCTTATCCTTGCAGCAAATGAGAGAGCAAGTGAGGCGGCACCACGCCGAAGCGGATCACGTCTGGAAGCACGGCAGGCTCAAGGACGCCCAGTCAGACGGCAAGCTCTTGACCGACTCCGAACTCGCCTCGATGCTGCAGAGTTTCAAGAGGACGGGGAGTGGGCGGACGAGGAACTCCGAAAGAATCCGCACAAGTAACAAAGGGCGCGATGATCATCAGCCCCATCCCGATCAAAGACTATCGCCTTCCGGGTGCAAAGCTCGAGGTGGCATGTCCCAAGTGCGGCTGGGCCTGGTTCGCTTTCGCGCGCGGGGGGTGCGCCGAGAGGCTGGACGCCCACCGCCTTGATATGAATGTTCCAAAGCCCGAGCCCTGCCGATCGCCCCACCCATACTGTTCTGATTTAGGCGTGGCCCGGGGAAGGCTAGACACGGTGACAGGACGCCAGCTATTTGATGGCTTAAACCGAGGACACGAAGTCAGGATCGGTATATCCTTCGGCGATTTTGGCTTTGAACGCCAGTTTGCCGAGCTTGACCATCGAATCCAAGGTTCCGAGCGGGCGTTTTAGTCTGGACTCTATGCCCTCGATGTACGAGGCCAAAGACTTGCTGTTGGTGTTGAGCTCTATCCACCTATCGGCGGCTCGTTTGTCCTCATCGGACATGGCCGCTAATTTCTTTTCAGTTTCAGGAAACATAATTGATGACTCCAAGCAAAATATGATCAAGGGTTAAGGTGAACGTCGCGGCATTGATGTTCTCAGATTGGAGCTGAGCCGAAAACAAGGGATAAACGAACAAGGGATCCCGTAGCAACGCTAATGATCTAAGGGGCAGCCTGTGGTACTAGATAATCTATTACGCTTTTCCAATCCGGAAAATGCGGGTCGGTTCCGAAGTGGATGTGTTCACCTTTGAACTCTGCGGCACCGTTCTTTGTCCGATCGTCGATCAAAAAGTCGCCATGGTTGAGATTCTTGTGATGGCTGATGATCAGGCGCTTATACGCCGGTGAGTCCTTGCCGGTGCCAAAGTGCTTTTGTACCCACTCCAGCTTGTGCATCCATCCTGAGGGATTGAGCCAAGGTGAGGTTGACAGAATATATGCGTCGAACGATTTAGAAAGCGTTCGGAAACTCTCTATAGCATCCGGCATTGGATCCATGAGACTGAAAATGCCAGGACAATCGTCTATGTCGCCGTCGTACTTCTCTCGATCCTCATCGCTGAGGCGGGCAATGCCGGAAGGGAAGTCGACAAGGACGTTGTCCATATCTACATAAACTATTTTTGTTTTGTGAGCATCTTGGATTTTTGGGGTACTATCGCCCAATTTATTTGTCATATTCGTTCTCCTCTCAAATCAGGATTAGATTCGTCATCCGTTTGGGTCGGTTTCTGACCGATTCGGACAGTCCTCAGCCTTTATCCACTTGCCATGCCAGTCGAAATACTCAAGTCCGCGAAAATGCTTTTTGTAGTCGTAGAACGACGGCCCGTCATAAACAAAGCCCAGATAATAAAACTCTTTCCCTTCGTAGATCGAAATGTCGATTTCTTTGAGGATGGTCAAGATCCCGAGACTGCGCCAGATGATGGTCGGTTCAAATACTCCATACATGGAGTAAGTTGATGTTTTGCCGACATCCAAAAAACTCAACGCTAAGAGGCGATCATCTGCTGTGACTGTGATCTTTTTGATCTCGGTCAATGACAACGATGGAACGACATCATTGATCGATTTGGGGGGAGTAACGTTAAATCGACTCTTATGTCGATCAAACAGCTCTTCGTCTTCTCTTGTGATGAAGGGTGGCCCAATCTCGAATTTCACATCCGCATTCTTCCTCAAAACCCGTCTCTGGTGTTTTGATAGCGAAAAATCCTTAAGCCGAATGCGAACCGGGATATTGCGGCGTGGTTCGGGTTTAGACCGATAAAGCGGGCTCCGTTTGAAGTAGCCGCCGACATGTATCCAGCCCGACGCGAGGAACTCATCGAGTAGACTGTAAGAATTCTCATTTACGAGCACTCTTTTTTCATCATCCCCATCGAGGGTAAGGAGTGATTCTGCGGAGTACACTGCACCAACTTCTTCGTCTGCAAAAACCTGGTCAATTATCTTAAACAACTCGTCGAAGGCACCCGGAGTCTCATTCGGTAAGCCCGTGCGTAAGTCCGTAGGAAGTCCTTTCTTGCCCAACCATCTATCGAACTCAGTTACGGTAGCAAATCTTTCTTTCAAGAGCTCGAACAGTATTTTGTGTATCGAGCCGGTCTTGACCGTTCGCGTTACGTCCTTCTTGTCATTTCTGCCGTATTCCTGCTCTTCAATCCTCAAGCCATCCGGTTCGACGGACGCAATCATTCGGCCCTCGTAGTCTTCCCAAAGCACGGAGTGATCGATCACGTCCGAATCAGACAGAGAAAGGAGTGACGCTTCTTGCCGCCGAATTGCCGTGAATCGCTGCTCAAACTGATCGTCAAATTTCTCACGCAATATCTGCAACGTCTGCCAGTGCCCGTTTTGTTGAAAGTAAACCTTCTTGAAGACGTTTCCCGTGTTCGTTCGGCGCTTGGTTTCGAACCTCTTAGATATGTTCGTGTATGCATGATTGAGACTCGCCGCCTCCTCCTCAAGAGCAGGAATGTAGCATTTACAGGGTGCGAGAACGCTGCTCTTTGTGCCGCGATGCCACAGATATAGTGTTTCTAACAACTCGACCTGAACATTCCCAGAAAGGGGTCCGCAAAGCACTCCATTGGCGAGACCTTCAGCCCTTTCCTCTGCCCAAACGTTCACCATAAGACGTGTACCTTCTGGCAAGATCTCGGAGCGATCGGTCTCGGAACACTCGTCCGCGAACGGTGCTTCAATTACCGAGAACGCCGGTACGACAAGGTCACCAGTAACGTTTCTGATCTTGGGAAACGGACCTCCGTAAAAGTATTCAGCGTTTCCCTCGACGATTCTGATAGGAATCTTTACCGTTTTCTTCAGTGGATCAGGAATGATCATAGCTCACACATTTTTCCATTTAGTCTCATCTGCGGTAACCGGTTCGACTTTACGCGGTGCGTCGCGCGGACGAGTCCGTGGATGCATTCCAACATCTTCTCTGTCGCGCATCATTATTTTGTAAAATTGTCTGACTAGAAAATGGAAGGGTTGGAAGCGCAAAAAAGCCCTACGAATGTAGTTGTCTACGGCTGCGAACCGAATCAACTCTATCGTAGGACGTCTCACATTTAAGAATACTCGAATAACGGTATATGTCAATCATGACAACCCTCTGCTTTATCGGTATTGATCGTCGTCGGGAGGGTAACTCTGGTCCGATATTCAAAGGTTTGATCTCTCGGCCTCGCTTCCGCTGACTATTCTGCTAACTTTTCGTAGGCCTTCAAGGCGCCGATTTCGCGCCCGAGTGCTTCAATATCAACATGCGATTCGTCCATTCCGCCATGCATGGTATTGATTATAAAGAATTCTCCGGTTTCGTGTAGGCTGCGACTACTGCGCGATTTGCGCAGCACTTGATCTTCGCCGATAAGTTTCCGATTCATGCGCCTTATGAGAGCGCTTTCCGAAACCGAGATTTTATTGTCTTTGGAAGTTTTGCTTTTCATTCTGAAGCTCCTTTTATTAAATGTCTGGAAGAGCCATTCTACCATACGCCCATAGAGCCATCAAACCGTAACCGAGCGGATTTGGTTATCGGTTCTTTTGATCACCCAAGGGAGTTCAGCGCCGAATGGCACTGTGATTCATTGCAAGGGCCGGAGCGCGTGCAAATGCGACTCCTGCAACGGCCAAGAGTCTGGCTCCGTCAATCACTTTTTTGCGTTTCCAGTTGGAATCAAAACAGTTTCATCGTAATATCATCAGAATTCGATATTCCGAGGTCCGTTTTCGTTCGTTCCGCTCTGCTCAAAATAGACTCCATGTCTTCATGGAGCGTTTAGAACCCGAATTATCAATTTGCCTTAATGAGCGATCTTTTTTTCGAACGTCCCATATTGAACTCCCCGTATGAGTACCCTCAGCGACATTGGGAACTTGAGGAAGACGGACAGCCTACCCAGAACATTCTCAATTTCAGGCGTCGGGCAGATTTCGTCACTCCGATACCCCAGCCTAAGAAAAGGAAGCGTGGGACCGACCAGGTTGACCTCGATTTCGGTAATACACTTGGAGATTCCGAACAGAAGTACGACCCGACATCAATCATCAACGAGGTTCGCGGATACGTTGATCAGTGGCGACTGCTGCCGAGCCCATCTGACTGGAATGTAACTCCAGCCACGGCGAGCCTGCTTAAATACTGGAGGCATCATCAATTTTCACACATTCGTCCCTTTTTCTGTCAGGTCGAGGCGGTCGAAGTCGCAATCTGGCTAACCGAGGTAGCGCCAAAACTCGGCACACGCGGTAAAGGGTTCATCGAACATCTGATCAATGCCAATAACGACGCGAATCCCGGCCTTGATCGACTCGCTCTCAAACTGGCAACCGGTGCCGGCAAGACGACAGTAATGGCGATGCTGATTGCATGGCAGACGGTGAATGCTGTGCGTCACGAAGGCAGCAAGAACTTCACCCGCGGATTCCTTATCGTCGCCCCCGGGCTCACCATCAAAGACCGGCTCCGAGTACTTCAACCGAACGATCCTGACAGCTACTACAAGACCCGTGAGATCATCCCGACTGAAATGATCCGCGAGCTTGAGCGTGCGAAGATCGTCATCACGAACTACCACGCCTTCAAACTTCGCGAGCGAATGGACATATCAAAGGGCGGGCGCTCGCTGCTTCAGGGGCGGAACGGGGAACCGCTTAACACGATCGAAACCGAAGGGCAGATGATCCAGCGGGTAATGCCGGAGCTGATGGGCATTAAGAACGTGATGGTCATCAACGACGAGGCGCATCACTGCTACCGAGAGAAGCCTCAAACGCAGGAAGTTGCCGAGCTGAAGGGTGACGAGAAGAAAGAAGCGGCGAAGAACAACGAAGCCGCACGGCTTTGGATAAACGGAATAGAAACGGTCAAGCGAAAACTCGGCGTCAATAGGGTCATCGATCTTTCGGCCACGCCGTTTTTCCTTCGCGGATCCGGCTACGCTGAAGGCACGCTCTTCCCATGGACGATGAGTGATTTCTCGCTGATGGATGCCATCGAGTGCGGGATCGTTAAACTCCCTCGCGTCCCGGTAGCGGATAACATCCCGGGCGAAGAAATGCCGATGTTCCGCAACCTTTGGGATCACATCGGCAAAAAGATGCCGAAAAAAGGGCGGGGACAGTCCGAGGGCCTCAACCCGCTCGATCTGCCCCCGCAGCTTCAGACCGCCCTTGAGGCCCTTTACGGCCACTACAAAACGACTTTTGAACTCTGGCAGCAGGCGGGAATCTCCGTACCACCGTGCTTCATCGTGGTCTGTAATAATACGTCGACATCAAAACTTGTTTACGACTACATCTCTGGTTTCCGCCGCGAGAAAGAGGATGGATCGAGCGAGCTTGAGTACGGCCGGCTCCCGCTCTTCAGAAATCACGACGAGCACGGAAATCCGCTCGCTCGTCCGCGTACCTTGTTGATCGATAGCGAACAGCTTGAATCCGGCGAAGCTCTCGATGAGAACTTTCGAAAGGTCGCAAAGCCCGAGATCGATCAGTACCGACGCGAAGTCATAGAACGTACCGGCGATCGTTCTCAGGCTGAGAAGCTCACCGATCAGGATCTTCTTCGCGAAGTGATGAACACCGTTGGCAAACAGGGCCGGTTAGGCGGCGACATTCGCTGCGTCGTTTCAGTATCTATGCTCACCGAGGGCTGGGACGCAAACACCGTCACCCATGTCCTAGGCGTGCGAGCGTTCGGCACACAGCTTCTCTGCGAACAGGTGATCGGCCGTGCCCTTCGACGACAATCGTATGAACTCAACTCAGAAGGTCTGTTCAGCACCGAATATGCTGATGTGCTCGGAATCCCATTCGACTTCACGGCCAAGCCAGTAATCGCACCGCCACAACCGCCACGAGAGACGATCCAGGTGAAGGCAGTTCGGCCCGAGCGTGACCATCTTGAGGTCCGGTTCCCGCGCGTCAAAGGTTTCCGTGTCGAACTGCCGGAAGAACGGCTAACTGCTAATTTCAACGACGACTCAGCGATGGAGCTTACACCCGAGCTTGTCGGTGCCGCGGAAACCGAGAACGCCGGTATAATCGGCGCTCCTGTAAGCCTCAATCTCGCTCACACGGGTGATGTACGACCGTCGCAAGTGAGCTACGAACTAACAGCGCACCTTCTTCTTAACAAATGGAGAGACGACGACGGAAATCCACGATTGTCGCATTTCAATCAGCTCCATCGAATTACTCGTGACTGGATCAAGCACTATCTCGTCTGCAAGGGCGGCACATATCCGGCACAGCTCAAGTACAAAACGCTCGCCGACATGGCGTCCGATAAGATCACCCACGCCATCACGCGTGCACATATTGGTACCAACCCGGTGAAAGCAGTGCTTGACCCCTATAACCCCACCGGCTCGTCGATGCACGTCAACTTCACAACGTCTAAACTCACGCGTTGGGATACTCTCGGACCCCCGCCGAAATGCCACCTCAACTGGGTGATCTTCGACAGTGATTGGGAAGCAGAGTTCTGCCGCGTCGCGGAGCAGCATCCAAAGGTGCTTGCTTACGTTAAGAACCGCAATCTCGGGCTCGAAGTCCCGTATCGATTCGGCAGCGATATACGCACATATATCCCGGATTTCATCGTCGTAGTCGATGACGGCAGCGGACCTGAAGATCCGCTCCACCTGATCGTCGAAATAAAAGGCTACCGTGGCGAAGATGCCGTAATCAAGAAGTCCACGATGGACACGTACTGGATCCCCGGCGTCAACAACCTGGGAACGCACGGCCGTTGGGCGTTCGCTGAGTTCACGGACGTTTATCAAATGGAAACGGACTTCGAGTCTAAGATCGAATCAGAGTTTAACAAGCTGATCGAGGCCGCATCTCTCGGAGGATTAACTGAACAATGATTGAGCAACCGCAAATCGCGAAACTCGTCGAAGCCCAACTGCGAGACGCATGGCCGCATGAGGCTTATGGTTTTACCCCCTGGCTTTTAAGCAATCTCGACCACATCAGCGATGCGATCGGGATTCCTTTGGTAGCGGAAGGCTCTGAAGTAAGGGTCGGGCGATTTAATGCGGATATACTTGCCCGTAACCCTTCGGACGATACACGCATTTTGATTGAAAACCAACTTGAAGCGGGTAACCACAACCACTTAGGCCAGATCCTCACTTATCTGGCGGGGCTTGATGCGAAGACCGTCGTATGGATTGCGTCGAGCTTCACCGACGAACACCTTTCAGCTTTAAAGTGGCTGAACCAGCACACCGAAGAAGGTTTTTCTTTCTTCGCGATCCGTGTGAAAGTGGTGCAAATCGCAAATTCGCCTTTCGCTCCTATATTCGATGTAATTGAGAAGCCGAACACTTGGGATCGCGAAGTCCAAGCTCTAGCAGATACAACCACTCGCTCGCCGCTCTCGGAGAATCGGTTCGCATTTTGGACCGCGTACTGCGATCGCGTTCCTGGGGCCGAAGAACAGGACGGCAAACCTGACTACTGGAGCAACCGATGGAGGGTCGTCGCAAATCCTGATCTGATCATCTCGATTTACGCGGGCAAGGGACAGGTAGGGATCTTTCTGCGACCTCCGCGCAATGGATCTGGCGAGGAAACATATGCACTCCTCTCTGCAAAAGAACCAGAACTGACCAATGAGTTAGGAGTCGGGATGGGTGATTCGTTGAAGTATTTTTTCTCAGATTCGATGAAAGGAGAATACACGGATGCGACTATCCGTGATTCTTTGATCGACTGGCTCGCTCGGCGAGTGAACGAGTACGAAGCAGCCGTGGTGAAAATTTTAAGGCCGTTGACCTAGTCAGTGATAAACGATGGCGAAAGCAAACAACAAGAAATCAGTCGAGACCTTTATCCACGACGAGTCGAAGCGGAAGAACATTCCGACGGCGGAGCATGAGTCGGTGATGTTTGAGGAGCAGAAGACGCCGATCCAGGTTGCGTATGAACGGCGGAATCGTGACCTTGATCCGCAGCTTGTGTGGCGTGGGAAGGACGAGCAGGACTGGTCGGACTTGGTGGTGCAGGCTCCGCCACTTTCTATACAGGAGAAGGTACATCCGAAAGTGCTGATCGACGATCTGCGACGTCGGACGGAGCGGACAGAGGAAAAGGAAGAGATACAGCACGCGCTGTTCGCCGATCTTTACAGTGCTTTCAATGGGCTCGAGGACGGTGCAAAGACCGAGTTCTATCAGCATGATCAGAACTGGTCGAACCGGACGATCCTCGGCGACAGCCTGCAGGTAATGGCGAGCCTTGCCGAACGCGAAGGGCTTCGCGGGCAGGTACAGTGCATTTACATCGACCCGCCATACGGCATCAAGTTCAACAGCAATTTCCAATGGTCAACCACTAGCCGCGACGTAAAGGACGGCAACACCGACCACATCACACGCGAACCCGAACAGGTAAAGGCTTTTCGCGACACCTGGCGGGACGGTATTCACTCATATCTCACATATTTACGGGATCGCCTTACCGTTGCACGCGATCTGCTCACCGAATCGGGCTCGATCTTTGTACAGATTAGTGATGAGAATGTTCACCGAGTTCGGACGGTCATGGATGAAGTCTTCGGCGACGGGAACAGTGTGGCTCAAATCATTTTTTCGAAAACAAGCTCTGCTACGGCTGGTAACTTGGCTACCGTAAACGACACAATTCTCTGGTACGCAAGAGTTAAGGAAAAGGTTAAGTTCAGAACGTTGTTTCTTCCGAAACCATTCCCGATTGGAGATCCTTTTTCTAAGTACGACCAGCTAGAGCTGAAAGATTTCATGCGTCGAGCAATGTTTCCAGCGGAAAAGAATGGGCTACAAATTCTTCCGGACGGATCGAGGATTTTTCGGCTGAGTGGAATTGATAGCCAAACCGGAACGGAGAACACTCGGTTTCCGATTCGGTTTGAGGGAGAAAATTTTACTCCGAGCGGTACTCGTGGTTGGTCATCTTCGGAAACTGGGATGCGCCGAGTTGCACTTGCGGGCCGAATGCGACGAAGCAGCTCGATAATTAACTACATTCGCTTCTTCGAAGATCATCCTTACCAAGCGATTCACAACGTGTGGATGGACATTGGAGGAGCAGTTCAGAGTAGATCGGATCCAAAGGTTTACGTCGTACAAACGGGTACGGCTCCAATTCAACGCTGCCTTCTGATGGCTACCGACCCCGGCGATCTTGTTCTTGATCCGACATGCGGTTCGGGCACTACAGCGTTTGTCGCCGAGCAATGGGGAAGGCGCTGGATAACGATCGATACCTCCCGTGTCGCGCTCGCTCTGGCCCGTGCCCGCATAATGGGGGCCCGTTATCCGTATTATCTGCTTGCCGATTCGCCCGACGGCCAGCAGAAGGAAGCTGAGGTCACAGGCACCGTTCCCTCGAGCCAGCAGACACTCGGCAACCTCCGCCATGGATTCGTTTATGAACGCGTCCCCCACATCACCCTCAAATCCATCGCGAACAACACTGAGATCGATGTGATCTGGGAGAAATGGGAAGAGCAGCTAGCACCGCTTCGAAGACAGTTGGCAGAAACAGTCGGCGCTGAGAAAACGTTTGAAGAATGGGAGGTGCCCCGCGCACAGCCCGACAGTTGGCCCGGTGCCGCCCGTCAACTGCACAGTGCTTTCTGGGATGCGCGTATCGCCCGGCAGAAAGAGGTAGATGCCTCGATCGCCGCAAAAGCCGATTCCGAGTATCTCTACGACAAGCCTTACACGGATAACAAGAAGGTTCGCGTCGCCGGTCCGTTTACAGTAGAAAGCCTATCGCCGCATCGCACACTCGGCTTAGATGAGAACGATGAGGTGATCGACCCGGCAGCGCGACGGGAAATAGGGACGGCTGCATCCGTGCAGGACTTCACCTCGATGATCCTGGAGAACCTAAAGACCGCCGGCGTACAGCAGGCGCACAAAGAAGACAAGATCACATTTACGCACGGCCCGACCGGCTGGCCCGGCCATTATGTCTGTGCCGAGGCTCGGTATGACGAAAGCGGCGGCTCCAAACGCGCCGGCATCTTCATCGGACCCGAGTTCGGCACTGTCTCGCGCTCAGACCTCGTCGCTGCCGCCCGCGAAGCAGGTGATGCCGGCTTCGACGTGCTGATCGCATGTGCGTTCAATTATGATGCTCATTCGTCCGAGTTCGACAAGCTCGGCCGCATCCCAGTGCTGAAGGCAAGGATGAACGCCGATCTGCACATGGCGGACGACCTAAAGAATACCGGCAAAGGCAATCTGTTTGTCATCTTCGGCGAGCCGGACATCGACATCTACGACGCACCGGATGACAAGATACAGGTCAAGGTAAAGGGTGTGGACGTCTTTGACCCCAAGAGTGGCGAGGTCCGCAGCGACGGAGCCGATGGCATTGCCTGCTGGTTCATTGATACCGATTACAACGAAGAGAGCTTCTTCGTCCGCCACGCCTACTTCCTCGGCCAAAACGACCCGTACAAATCGCTGAAGACGTCACTCAAAGCCGAGATAAACGAAGACGCGTGGAGAACCTTAAATAGCGACATATCGCGCCCCTTCAAACGCCCCTCATCCGGCCGCATCGCCGTAAAAGTGATCAACCACCTCGGCGACGAGGTGATGAAGGTATTTCGCATTTAGGAGAGAAGAACCGTATGTACAAAAGTGTGTTCGATGAACCGGTCGCGGAGGGCCCTGACGAATCTAAGCGCACAGATTCTATGCTGAGAATCGTCCTTACCTCGATAGTCGCTGTGATTGCGTTAGCGGCTAGCGCTTTTGGAGGATACTATTACGCAACGTATCAGACTGCCATTTCTTCGGTGAATGAAATAAAAGCCGATCTTGAACGGATTGAACGAAAGGTCAACGATATTTCCTCGTCCTCGGAGTGTGACCTAGACGGAGTCGAGACCAGGCTCGACGAAGTCGAAAGTGTGATTAAAGGTGTCGGCATGGACCTATCCGAAGTTGCATCCGATGTCACATCCATGAAAAGTGACGTTGCTTCTATGGAAATCAATGTGTCTTCAATTCAGCTTAGGCTCGGTTACTAGAATCTCGACGGATGCCGAACCCGTATGACTTTTTGCGGATAAGAACGTCTGCATCTGTCCTTGTTTCTGCTGCTGGCGTACGCGATTTTTCAGAGATAGGTAGCCATGACTACTCGGGCGGCAAATGTGGTGGTTGATGGTACTCGCCGAAAATACGACTACGCTTGAATGGGTCAGGTTCTTCGAAACATTTTGGGCCGAAAGTTTTCTTTTGCTCGTCTGAGGCGAGCTAATACTCGAAAGCAGAAGGAGCATTGCGAGCGCTAGCGAAATCTTCTTAGCCATTCTAATCGATATAAGCCGAGTTTTCAGGTTTTGACGACCGCCGTTTAGCGCGAAGTGCTTCTGAGATTGTTGCATTGACGCATTTCTAAGGAGAACCCAGCAAGGGTACGTCTTGTGGTTAGATTGAAGCTAGGCGCGATAACTAATGATGTGCGAAACGTCACCCCGTGAGTCCTAATTTGAGTCCTATTTACAATCGAACCAAGATTTGGGTACATCCGTTATTCTGTAAATGAACGAATGATTGGAGATATGTGGAGCCGCCCATCGGAGTCGAACCGACGACCTTTCGATTACGAATCGAATGCTCTACCAACTGAGCTAGGGCGGCTTGAGGCCGAACTTCAAAATATACTTTTTGGGGGGTGCGGGTGTCAAGGCGATTAGGGATTACGATCTTCGAAATGGGATTGTGAGGACCAGGTGGATCAGAAGCGGTTTGTGTAGATTGGAAGGAAAGACGGTTTTAGATATTAGCTGACAGCTGTCAGCTGTCAGCCGGCAAGGAATGTCGCTGCGCTACGAGCTGTGCGGTTCGACTTGCAAGCGCACGACCGTTTTTCTTTTCTGGATTTAATAATTCAGCTATTAGCCGCCAACTATCAGCCGCCAGCTATCAGCCGCCAGCTATCAGCCAGCAACTTTAGATGCTTTAGCAGGGTTAGTTTGGGTTGTGTTTGTGGGTGACTTGGCTGAGAATCGAGGGGTGGCGGAGCGTGAAGAATGGGGGAAGGCTGGGTTGGCGATGGTTGTTGCGACCGTCGGGATGGTTGTGTGGCTTTTTCTGATGGGAAGGGTTTGGTGGTGCGAGCTGGGGGACGGTGCGATCTATGTAAATGAGGCTTGGAGCAGCAGCCATACGTCGCAGCATTTATTTGATCCCTATAGTTTTACGCACGTCCTTCATGGTGTGCTTTTCTTTTGGGTGTCGGGGTTGTGGAAGGGGCTGGCGATGCCCTGGCGGATGGCGGCGGCTTTGGTGGCGGAAGCGGGCTGGGAGGTGTTGGAGAATACGGATTTCATCATCGAGCGGTACCGGGAGAATACTGCGTCGCTAGATTATTTTGGCGATTCGATAGCGAATTCGGTGGGCGATCTGGCGGCGTGCGTTGTGGGGTTTGCGATCGCGATCAAGTTTGGGATGTGGCGGTCGCTGGTGTTTTTTGTCGTGGTGGAAGTGCTGTTGCTTTTGTGGATACGGGACAGCTTGCTTCTGAATATAGTGATGCTTATCTTCCCAATAGAGGGAATCAAAGCTTGGCAGGGGGCGTAAGTTAGCGCTCTCCGCGTGCGGCTTCGACTTCGGTTTGAAGTGCCACGGCGAGCCGTCGTGAACCGGGTTGGTCGAATGTCTCGATCCAACGGAGCGTTTCATCGAGGATGCGCATTTGGTGTTGAGGCCAGTTGGGCTGGCCGGCTACGGATCCTAGCTCACCTTTGTAATAGGCGGTGCGCGGAGGGCGGACCATGTCAGTTGCTGGGCGATCGACCGCGAGGAGGATAGTTGGGATGCCGGCGGCTTCGATGCCGCGGGCGACGATGCCAAGGGTTTGGTGGCACAGGCGGGATGCCGGGATCAGCAACGCGGCCTGGACATTGTAACGAGCGAGGCGTTCGGCGATGCGGGGGGCCACCTCGTCGGCGAGCCGGGCGGCGTTTGGGATGTAGCTGCTGAGGCTCCACCAGACATCGTTGAAACCGCCGATGACGTTGTTCTCGTTATATTCTTCGAGCCGGTCGATCGGTATCTGGACGTTACGGTCTTCGATCACGGCGGCGGGGTCATAACCCTTGGCGGCGTAGCGAAGGTCATCAGCTCCGACTTCGATGGGGATCTCGCGGAATTCCAGATCGCCGTCTTTTGATTCGAGATCAAAGGGCTCAGTCCCGTCGATATAGGCGCCTGCGGACGAGATGAGGCCGAGGTTGAGCATCGGCAATGCGCGGCGGCTAGCCACGAAGGGCGCGTGTTCGTTAGTGACGAACGGATAGCCCGACAAGTTTTCATTGGGATTCCAACGTCGAAAGCGGGAAGAGAATTCGCCTTTTTTTTCCAGGATCTCCATAGAAGCTATATCTTAAAATCGTTGTCGAACTTGAAATCTGCCATCGGGTCGTTTGCCGGCGGCGGTGTGAACTTTTTATTCGCGATCACAAAGAATGCGATCAGCGCCGCGGCCATCGCGGTGAACAGGACCCAGACTGAGTACTCGTGCAGGGTGTTGAACTGGATACGGAGGGGGTCTTCGATCGGGACCTGATCGATGGGACGGCCCATTTCCTGCCGCACGAGCAACAGCCACCATGCTATAACAAATTGACCGATGGCACACGCGGCGGCTATCACAAGGAAAAGAATCCGTTCGAGCCAGATCAAGATCTTGCTCCCGACCGTGGAGCCGATCCAGGACGACGCGAGAAGAATAAGGCCGATTGCCAAGCCCGCGTAGTTCAATACAGCAAGGGTGCGGTTAACGATCGCACCAGCCATTTCGCGTTCGGGCAGAACGGCGAAAGCGCTTTGAGCGACAACAATAAAGAAACATGCTGCCCCCAGCCAGATCGCGAGAATTAGAAGTCGGATATCTGACAAAAATTTCATTTCGAGGACGTGTGAATCCGTTAGCTATTATGTCGATTTTGGGGCTAAAGGGCAAAACGCGGAGCTGTGTTGAGCGCTATAGTTGATACGTCGGATGTCGATGAGCAGAGTTGATGCACACATTAAGGAAGCGGCGGAGGTGTTGAAGGCCGCCGGTGTCGAGGAGTCGGCGCGCGAGGCGGTGAGCTTGGTGATTCTTGCGACGGGGCGTGACCGAGCTTTTTTGTATGCCCATCCGGAGTATGAGTTGACGGAGAATGAACTGTCGCAGTTTAGGAATAATTTGAGGCGCCGGGCGGGGCGTGAGCCGCTGCAGTACATTGCGGGGCAGGTGGAGTTTTTCGGGCGGAAGTTTGAGGTGGCGAAGGGGGTGCTGATCCCGAGGCCGGAGACCGAGATCTTGGTGGCGGAGGCAGTCGGGTTTTTGGCGGGACAGGCTCAACCTAGGTTTTATGAGGTGGGGCCGGGGACTGGGTGTATTTCGGTTTCGATCGTTTGTGAAGTGCCTTCGGCGACGGGAGTTGCGGCGGACATTTCGCGAGCGGCAGTGGAGTGCGCGATGGAGAACGCAGAGAAGCACGGGGTGGCGGATCGTCTGATGGTGACAGTGGGTGACCTTTTTGAGACGGCGGGCGATGAGCGGTTTGACCTTATTGTGACAAACCCGCCTTATATTTCAGTGGGCGAGATGGAGTCGCTGCAGGCAGAGGTCAGGGATTTTGAGCCGCGCTCTGCGTTGACGGACGAGGGAGATGGGCTGGGCGTGATCAGGGCAATAATCGAGCAGGCGCCCGGCCATTTAGCGGACGGAGGCGCTTTGATGATGGAGATAGGGGCGGGGCAGGCGGAGAGTGTCGAGGAACTCTTATATGAAAGGGGGTTGAAAGAGATCAGGTTTAAGAAGGACCTGCGAGGTATTGACCGTGTGGTTAAGGCGGTTAGGGCAGGGGTGGATTTGAACTGGTAAATAATTGGATAACAAGATTTGCTTGCGTTCGGAGGATTTTCGGATTATGATTACCGTGTTCTTTCCAAGCAGTTTTGACATCGTTCTTCGTCATTGTATTCGCGCCCAATTCGGTGCAAGCAAGCGGAGTGCTCGCCGACGATCTTTAGTTCTCATGGAGGTGTAGGAAATGCTGTATCTCTTAATTGGTCTTGTAACCCTTCTCATCACAGGCGGTTCGCTTTATTATTACGTCCAGTCTCGGCAGACGTTGTATATCGTGGTGGCCTTGCTAGCTTTGGCAGCGACGGTTGTGCTCGTTGCGTTATTCATGTCGGGTAGGGTTAATAAGAACGAAGATATTCATATCACGGAATAGAAAGCCACTCGCGTAAGCAGGGGCTTAATAGACAGACAGAAGCGGGTGTGGCGACGTTGGCCGGACATCCGTTTTTTTGTGGCCGGAAATGCCCGTCTAATGTTTACAAAAAAGTAATGATTCGATATCCTTTAGATTGAGCAGGGGAGTAGATTAGAGAAAAATGCCCAAAATATCGGACATACAAGAAACGCCAAATCCCAACGCGGTCAAGTTCATTTTAAAGGAGCCCGTATCGCACGGGACATCACATTCGTTCAAGAACGCTGAAGACGCGGTGGATGATTCGATCGCGGCGCCTATCTTTGACGTCGGTGACGTGGTCTTGGTCTTTTACATGGACAAGATGATCACGGTAGAAAAAACCGATGATGCGGAATGGGATGAGATATTGCCAAGGCTTGCGATCCCGATAAGGGCGGCGGAGACGGTGGCGCGTTCGAACGGAAATGGAAGTGCTGCGGCGTCGGTCGGGGGTGCAATCGCAGCGGCGGTCTCGGACGACCCGAAGGTCGCGGAGATCAACGATCTTCTTGACGACCGCATTCGGCCGTATCTCGCAAGCGACGGCGGATGGCTTGAGGTAGTGGAACTTGTAGGGAGCACATTGAAGATCAGATACGAGGGCGCGTGCGGAAGCTGCCCGAGCTCGCTGACTGGAACTTTGATGGCGATCGAGAACATGATCAAAGAAGAGATCGACCCTGAGATCGAGGTTATCGCGGTCTGATTCAGTCCTTTTGTATTCACCCACCACAAGAAATTCTTGACATTAAAGCCTGTTGTTCGCAATAATTTGTAGGGCGAAGATTTTTCGCGAAGTCTTTGTCCACCCTCAAGTCGTGATAACGGCTCAATTCCGCCTTAGTACCCGGCACGCCTAAATTAGCTATTTTCAAAATTTGGAGGACTAACCCTAGTGAACACAGAAGAACTCGAAATGAGTTTAAGAACTGAATTCGAGCAGCAGATAAAGGACGTTATCGCGAAGATGCGAACGGACGTTTCGGACTTTCAGAAAACGCTTGACGCTGAATTCGAAAAGCACAGGGTTCAGACCGAGGAGGCTTTTCGAAGCCTTTTGACGCGGCTGGAAGCTGATCCTGAGTTTGACAACATGTTCATTGGGTCTGTGACCGAGCATTTGCGATTGGCACGTGACGAAGGTGCCCAGCTTGCGGCGACGGCGTTTGGGGAAGCGGAGAAACTAAAGGACAGCACAGAAGCTCCGGCGAATTACAGTTCGGTGCGAGATGCGGTAAATGCGATAAGTGCGGAGACTACGCAGGCGTCGATATTGAAGGTGCTGGTGCAGCATGCGGCCACGTTTGCACCACGTGGGGCTTTCTTTATCGTTAAGGGCGACACGCTAGTGGGTTGGAAGGCGTTCGGCGGCGAGACCGAGATGGAGGACCATCTTGTGGGCGAGGTACGCATTCCGATGAGCGCGGATACCCTGCTGGCCCATGCGGTGAACGATCTGGATACGCGTGACGGGGCTTATGGAAAGTTTGAGGCAGACGGGGATTACCTTGCGCCCTTGGATTTTGGAACGCCGGACCGGATGTACGCGATACCGCTAGTAGCACGCGGACGCGGCGTTGCGGTGATGTACGCGGATTATGGAACTCGCGGCGCGCGTTTGGACGTTGAGGCGCTTGAGACGCTGGTGCGGGTTGCGGGGTTGACGGTGGAGTTGCTCGCGGCTTCGCAGACGGCCAGAGCTGCGGTCATGGGGCAAGGAACGGCGCCTGCCGAACAGCAGCAAATGCCTCAGCAAGTTGAGGCGGCTCGCGAAGAAGCGACCGAGACGGCACATGAAAGCGGTGAGGATCATCTGGCCCCGGCGGCTGAGGCATCATACGAGTTCGTTGAGCCGGTAGAGGAGACCGCGGCGAGCGAGGATCCGGAGGTCATCGAGTATGAACCCGCAGAAGCTGAGCCGGAGCGATTTGAGTTTGTAGCGGATGAGCAGCCGGCGGCTGAGGTGGAGTACGGGGATGTGAGTCCGGAAGCACCGTTCGCACCGGTGGCTGCTGAACCTGCGATAGTTTACGAGGAGCCGGTATCGGCGCCGGCACAATCGATAGCGGCGGGGGATGCGCCGATACAACCGGGGTCCGAGGAGTTGCCGAGTGCATCGTTTGAGCCGGATCCGGGATTTGTGAGCAGGCCAAGGCTGAGCGAGCGGCAGGTTGATCTGCCCATCGAGGTCGCAGAGGACGAGAGGAAGCCACACAATGAGGCGCGGCGTTTCGCGCGGCTGCTGGTTTCGGAGATCAAGCTTTATAACGAGCAGAAAGTGACTGAGGGGCGTGAGGCAGGTGACCTTTACGACCGGCTGCGGGATGCGATAGACAGGTCGCGCGAGATGTATGACAAGCGGGTGCAGCCTGCGGTCGCGGCTCGGTTTGACTACTTTGATTATGAGTTGGTGGGTAGTTTGGCGGAGGGCGAAAAAACGAAGCTCGGACCGAATTATCAGAACAACTAGGTACGCGAAAATTTGTAGAACGCAAGAAGGGCGAGGTGACTCGTCCTTTTTTTGTCATTTTTTCGGGGATGCGGCTATAATTTCTGACGGTATTCACCCGGTATCGAGATCATTTAAGAGACGAAAGATATGCCACAGATCTTTAAGTGTGCGGCGTGTTCGGCGCCGTTGGAATTTGAAGGAACAATGATGCAGAAGTGCGGCTTCTGTGGTGGGACGGTAGTCGTGCCGCCGGAGATGTTCTATGCGGCGGAGGCTCGCGGGAAAGCTGCGAACGGAGAGGATCCGCGGCTGGCGGCCGTGCGCGCGGAGCTCGAGCGCGGGAACAAGATCGGGGCCATCAAGCTTTATTTTGAGACATTCAAAACGGATCTGAGGACCGCGAAAGATGCGGTGGATGCGATGGACCCGCAATTTGCCGGTGGTAGGCGGCGGCGGCGGAGCGGGTTTGGGATCTCAGTCGCGGTGCTGTCGGCTCTTGTCGTGGCGGTCGCGGGGATCGTATTCGCATTTTTGATGGTGCCTGCGCCGGCAACCCTGATGGCGGAGGAGAGTTCGGGCCGCGTTGCCGCGTCGGGAGCCCAGCCTGAAACAGTCGAACTGATGAGGATAGGCGGAAAGGGGACGGGTGCCGGACGATTTGAGGATAATCGCGAAGTCGCGGTGGACGGCACCGGTAATATTTACAGTGCGGATTACTCGGGCGGGCGGATGCAAAGGTTTGACGCCGAAGGGAATTTCAGCGGGCAGTGGTTGCTTGAGGACGGATCTCTGGTTTTCAGCATAGCCGCGAACCGCGCGGGCACGCTCTATGTGCTGACCAACCGTGGGATTCGAGCGTATGAGGGGGCCACAGGCAAACTTTTGGCAAAGGTGGATGAAAGGCGGTTGCGGGGATTAGCCGTGACGCTGGAGGGAAATGTCGTCGCGGTCGGACGCCAGGGGATTGTGATCTACGACGGCGAGTTGAAGCAGACAAGGGAGTTTGAGGATGCTGCGGAGGCGGCTAATTCTTCGTTTGGGTTTGAAAAAGTGGCGGTCGATGGAAAAGGGACGATGTTCATGCTCGGGAGGCCGCGAGACGAAGTGATTGTTTTTTCGGGGGCGGGGAAATTCCTGAATCGGATCAAGACGGAGGTGCGGTCGCCGAATGATATCGCACTAGACGCGGAGGGGCGGATCTATCTTTCCGATACGAATTCCATTCATGTTTTGGACCCGGACGGACGGATGTTAAAGGTGGTAAAGGCGACGCAGGCGTTTGGGATGGCGATCAATGATAGTGGAGAGATGTTTGTAGCGTCGCGGCCCTATGTGGTGAAGCAGCGTATCGGATTTTGAATCTAGAAAGTCTCGGAAGTTCAAAACGGGTGGCGCGCACTATTTGGTGAAATGTTTGGGGTTGGGGCGCACGATTTGGTTCAATCAGGTCGGGGCGGAGCTACGTTGGGTCTGGGCAAAAAGCCGTAAACTAGGGGCGCCGAAAAAATTTGGGGTATAGATTCAATAAGGTATAATTATTGCACCAGATCAATACAAAGCCGGTTTCCGGCTCCCGCGGAACCGACCAGTTCGATCTAAAGGAGTCTATATGCGTCCACATACACGAATTTTTTCGATATTTTTCGTCGGCCTTTTTGCGCTCGCGGTCGGGTTGCCGGTGCTGGGGAACGACGATGTGATCCCGGACGTGACCGATAGGGTCGCGCGGATCAGTTCGGTTGACGGGGTTGTTCAGATACGACGGGCCGACACTGACGAATGGGAGCAAGTTGTCTTGAACTTACCGATCGTCGAGGGCGACGAGATCGTGGCTGAGGAGAGCGGGAAGTTCGAGATTCAGTTCGACATCAACACGCATCTGCGGGCTTCGGAGCGGTCGGTTGTGAAGATCGTGACGCTAAGCGATGCGGGGGTAGCGGTCAGCCTTACACGTGGCAGTTTGGCAGTGACGGCGTCTGCGTTTGATTCCGAGAAGTTCTTTGAAGTGGACGCACCACAGACGACGGTCGCGCTGCAGCGGGCCGGTCGCTACCGCGTTGATGCGGGGACCGGGATCCATGATGCTGAGATAAGGGTTTCGGTATCCAACGGCGGGGCGGCCCGGGTTTATTCCGAAACTGCTGGGTTTACGGTCGGCGACGGACGTATCGCAAAGGTGATGACGACCGGACGGAATGCCGGCGAGTGGGACATGGCTGATATTTCGGAATATGCCGACGCATTTGAGGCGTGGGTGGCGGTACGTGAAACCGAGATCAGCCAGCGGATGGACACCGCGCATTTTGATCAGTATTACGACCAGGATATTTACGGCGCAGAAGACCTGACAAGTTATGGGACGTGGTCGCATACCCAGGACTACGGGTACGTTTGGCGGCCTTCGTCTTCGGCGATAAGACATTACGCGAACTGGTCGCCCTATCAGTATGGACACTGGCGATGGCTGCCGGCGTTTGGTTGGACGTGGGTGAACGACGAGCCCTGGGGCTGGGCGACGTACCATTACGGCCGATGGATCTGGCATCACGGGGCGTGGTATTGGTCGCCGTACGCACAGTATCGGTATGGGCGGAGCATTTGGCGGCCGGCGCTGGTGGTGCTTGGGGTTTGGAATAACAGGGTTTGCTGGTATCCGCTGCCGTACTATTACAGCTATTACAACTACAACCATAATTATTATCGGAATAGGCCGAGGCGGCCGCGGGCGAATCAGCCGGTGCCGCAGCCGACGCCTGATCCGAGGCGGAGGATGCAGGGCACGATGCCGGTGAAAGCGCCCCGAGATGTTGTGCCTCCGACGGGTGTGATCTCGGTCGATCAGAAGGAATTTGGCCGGGCGAGGGGCGGATTTACTAAGGCCTCTGACGATGCAGCCACTACGATACTGGCACAGGAGCCGACGAGGCTTGAGTTGCCGATCTTACCGACGTACAGAGACGTTGGGCCGGCGCAGGTGAAGGTTGTTCCGGGTACTGTTGCTAGGTCGAATTCGGATTCGGAGACGAAGACGGGTGCGGCACCGCGAACACAGGCGGCGCCGTTGGATCCGCAGCTGCAAAGGTCGAGAATGCTTGGGGGTCGGCAGCCAGTTGTGCGGACCGCGGAGCCTGAAAAGCCTGCGGGAGCTGTTAGGCAAACGAGGACGGGTGCGGTCGAAAGGCCTGTGACGCCTGTGTCACGAACGCCGGTAACCCGGGCGCCCGCGACTAGATCGGGGCAGAAGGTCGAAACACCGGCTGCGGCGACACCGCCGTTTGTTCCCCCGACGCGGACGGCTCCTCAGCCGAGAAATGAGCAGCCGACACGAAATGCACCGGCGCGGTCGACGCCGCCTGTGAGGTCTGAGCCAGCCCCGACGAGGAGCACGCCTCCGGCACGGTCGGCACCTGTACCGACGCGGCGTTCGCCCCCGGCTAGGTCAGAACCGGCTCCGACGCGGAGCACGCCTCCCGCAAGATCTGAACCTGCACCGTCGCGAAGTGCTGATCCTAAGCCGGCGCCGTCACCTGCTCGGGGTGATGGGGCGAAGAAGGATGGTTAGCGCGTTTGGCGAGTTGGCGAGGAGGAAGATCTTCCGCGAGGCCGCTACGATGCAAAGGGAAAAAAAGGAGGCTGTCTGAGTGAGATCAGACGGCCTCTTTTCTATTCGCAAATGAACGACACTGCGGCGATTGTTATCTAAAGGGGACGGTGGAGGCCCGGAGGAAAATGTTGCGGTCAATAGCCTGTGGGTCGCCGATAACGGCGAATCGGATGTTGTTCATGTATTTGCGGGCGACGTTTCGGACGTCTTCGGCTGTTACTTTTTCCATGCGGTCGAGGAATTCGAAGGAGTTGCGCCAGCCGCCGCCGATAAGTTCGTAGCGCGCGAGTTCGACGACTTGGGCGGCGTTGGTTTCCTGATTTACGTAGTAGTTCGTGAGAAACGACCCGGCCATCCCGTCGATAAATTCGCTTCGGATGAGTTCGGTTTTTAGCTGGTCGATCTGATCCATCATTACCTCAACGGCCTGGTTAGCGTCGACCGCCGTGACGTAGATGGTTGCGGTGTTTGAGCCGAAGTTGTTGAGTTCGGCGTTGGGTGCGTAGGAGAGCTGGCGGCGAACGCGGACCTCCTGATAGACGAGCTGCTGGAGCAGGGTGATGGCGACCCGCATTGCGAAATAGTCCGGATTATTGAGAGCCGGTGCGTTAAATGCGCCTTGGACGTAGTTGGTGCCGATGGCGCGGGTTGTAACGTCGATGGTCGGTTTGCTGAAATCGAGTGCGGGGAGCTGGGGTTCTTTGTAGTTGCCGACCGGGAGTTTGCCAAAGCTCTGTGTGACCTTTGCCTTGAGCTCAGCCGCGTCGATGTCACCTACGACGACGAGGAGCATACGTGAGGTCTGCATCAGCGAAGCGTGATATGCGGCGAGGTCGGCCGGGGCGATAGCTGCCACAGTCGCGGGGGTGCCGACGACGGGCGTTCCGTAGGGGTGGCCCTGATAGACGATGCGGTCTTGGAGGACGTTGAGGGCGCCGTCGGGGCTGGTTTCGATCTCACGCAGGCTGGCGATCATCTGCTGGCGGACGCGTGCAACGTCTTCGGCGGCGAATGCCGGGTTGACGATGAGGTCGGTGAAGATATCCCAGGTACGGTCAAAATTTGCACGTGTGGCGGCAAGTGAGACGACGCTGTAATCTTTGGCCGAGCCCGCACCGACGGAACTGCCGGTGGCGGAGAGCTGGCGGCGTGCCTGCTGGCGCGTGACGTTTTTGCCGGCTTCGAGCGCCGCGTTGAGCGTCAGGCTTTCGATGCCGGCGTTCTTTTCATTGATGTTGCGGGCGCCGCCGCGGAAGAAGAGGCCGGCAGCGACGGTCGGCGCTGCTTCGCGACGCTTTACCAGAACTTTCAGGCCGTTGACCTCAAATTCGGTAACTAGAGCAGCGTGTTCTGCGACATTCCATGTGCGTGCTGCAGTCTGGCCGAAAGCAAGGGCTCCGAAGACGGAGAACATCGCGGCGAGCAATAAAGGGCGGGATAAAAACTTCATATTCGTTAAATTATCGGACGGGGCCGATCAGGTCAGCATCGGTCAGGTTCGCTTTTTCTTTTACTTCGGGCGAGAGCATAGCTATGGCTACGCGCGGCTTCCCGAGGATGTATGTGTTGACGTAGCGGTTGATATCCCCACGCGACACGGCACGGAGGCTTTTGTGATAACCGCGGAAATAATCGATGCCGGTTGACGACCACCAGAAGCCGAGCGTGTGCGCATATTCGCTGGGCTTTTCGCGGTCAAAGAGGTCGCTGGATTCGAGAATGGTCTTTGAGTTCTCAAGTTCTTCGTCGGTGTAGTAGCCCGGCGTGTTGAAGAGCGCGATCTCGGCGTATGTTGCCTTGAGCGCTGCTTTTGCTTTTTCCGGCGTAGTGATCAGGAAAATGCTGATCGGGCCGACGTTCCGCTGGGTGTAGTAGTTAATGGACGCGGCGGATGCGAGGCCGCTATCGACCAAGTTACGCTGAAAGCGGTGGTCGGGCTGGGTCAGGATGTATGAGAAAACGTCGGCGGCGTAGGTACCGGCGTCATCTTTGCCGATCGAGGGGCCGTGCCAGCCGATCTGGATAAAGACGTTCTGCTCTTCGCTCTGATTTTCCTGGCCCGTGTTCTTTTCAATGACGACGGCTTCGCTTTTCGTGAGCGGCGGATGCTCGACAAGCGGGAATTCTTTGAACGGGTCGACGGCTCGCGGTTTCCAATCGCCCATGATCGATTCGACAAGCTTGAATACATCGTCCGGGCGGACGTCGCCGGTTACGATGATGGCGGCGTTGTTGGGATGATAATATCGCTCCTGAATGATTCGCATCTTTGCGGTGGTCGCGGCGGCGACGGTTTCGCGGGTGCCGCCGGGATTTTTGCGAGTCGGGTGCTTGTAGAAAAGTTTGTCGTTGACGGCGCGGAAGAGATATGAGAACGGGTTCGCCTCGTTGCGGTCTAGTTCGCCGATAACGACACGCTTTTCATCTTCGAGATCCTGCTGATCAAAACGCGGAAAGCGGACGCCGTGGTTGATCACACGGACAGCGGTTTCGACGTTAGGGCTGGTGGTTGTGAAATAGTAGTTAACGACCTCTTCGCGAGTCGTTCCGTTATAGGAAATGCCAAGCGTGTCGATGTTTCTGAGATATGATACGTCGCCGATCTGCGGACGGAGGCGTATCGGGTCTTCGCAGACGGGGTTGCTGCCACCGCGGAGGATGAGCTGTTCGCACTGCCCGAGCATCGCTGCCATGTTAGGCTTGAAGAACATGTGCTCGTAGAGGTGTGACAAGCCGTTGAGCTCGGGCGGTTCGGTGAACGAACCGTTGCGGACGGCGAGTTCGACCGTTACGATGGGCACGCTTGAGTCGGGCAGCACGATGACCTCAAGGCCGTTAGCCAGTGTTTTGTTGACGAACGGGACCTCGAATGTCGGGCGCGTCTGGGCTGGTGCAGCAGCCGCTGCTGTCGCCGGCGTGCGGGCTGTCGAATTTTGGGCTAACGCCGTTGAGGGTAGAAAGAAAGCCAGAAAGAGCAGGCCAATTAACGATCTTTTCACAAAAATCTCCGGGTAAAAAATGACGCTGCGGCGTTGGTCCACCGAGCGTTTCGCAAAAAATCGCGGCCTTGCTAATCTGTAAAGGGCATCGGGCCGCCCGTTAATATTTAATCTAACATACGGAGATCAAATATATGGAACGTGACAATTTGATGCACGGAGCACGCACCGCGTTGAATACGAACGAAGAAATTCGTGCGTGGGCGGAGCAATATTTAAAGGAAAAGACCCGGGCGGAGCAGCCCGAGTTTTCGGATGAGGAGTTTGAAAAGTACTGGAAATACCACAAACCCGAGATAATGCACGCGGGGGCGGCGGAAGCGATGCAGGCGTTTAAGCAGCGCAATCGCGAAAATTAGATCATTCCCGCGGCCTGTCAGAGGGGACTTCGGGCGGGAGATCCGTAGTTACGGCTGCCGCGTCCTCTAGCACCTGTTTCTCACTCTTAACGTTTTTCATCATTCGAGAGATCGGGATCGCCAGGAGTGCGAGCACGATAGCGGCGGCGATGAGCGAGCCTGCGGTCCATGTGAATAGGATGGGCATCTGCTCAAGGCGTTCGGGGTCGACGTTGCCGCTGACGAGGCCTCCGATGAGATTGCCGAGGGCGGACGCCATGAACCAGATGCCCATCATCTGGCCGACATAGCGTTTGGGCGAAAGTACAGTCATCGAGGCGAGCCCGACCGGGCTTAAGAACAATTCCCCTACCGTCTGGAAAAAATAGCTCGCGACGAGCCACCAGGGTGCGACGCGGGTTTCGGCACCGCCGCTGACGACGATGTTGGCGGCGAAGATCATCACGAGAAAACCGATGCCGGCGAAGGCGAGGCCGAGCGCGAACTTTATGGGATAAGACAAATTGATGCCCTTAGAGCCTAGCCGCGTCCACATAATGGCGAAGACGGGGGCGAGCGCGATGATAAACAGCGAGTTGACGGACTGGAACCACGTCGCGGGAATAAGCCAGCCGTAGAAGTCGCGATTGGTGAAATCGAGCGCGAAGAGGTTGAGTGACGTCGGTGCCTGTTCGAATGCAGACCAAAAGACCGCGGCGGCGAGGAAGAGGACGATGATGACGATCATCCGTTTTACCTCGTCTGACGTCAGGCCGCCGAAGAAAATCACATATGCAAAGAACGCGAACGCAAGGCCGAGAATGACGTAGACCATCGAGTTGCCGATCAAAACGGGGTCGAGCGTGATCGTATTCGTAATGGCGAGCGCGATAACGAGAGCGAGGATACCGAGGCCGGCGTAAAGAGCGATCTTTGCACGGCTCATCTGGGTGCGCTGGATTGCCGGGTCGGGGTGTTTAGTGGGATCGACGCCGATGTCGCCTAGGGTTTGGCGGGCGCGGACGGCGAAAACGATTGTTCCGATGAGCATGCCGACACCGGCCGCGCCAAAGCCCCAGTGCCAGCCGTAAACTTCGCCGAGGAAGCCGGTGACGAGCTGACCGGCGAAGGCACCGATGTTGATGCCCATGTAGAAGATGGAGAAGCCGGCGTCCCGGCGTTCGCCGCCTTCGGGATAGAGATCACCGACGATGGCGGAGATATTGGGCTTGAGCAGCCCGGTACCGAGGACGATGAGAACGAGGCCGATAAAGAAGGCCGCGGGCCCGCCGGCAAAAGCGGATAGGCCGATGGCGAGGTGGCCGGCGGAGATCAGGATCGCACCGAAGAGAATTGCTTTGCGAAGGCCGAGGATGCGGTCGGCGATCCAACCGCCGGGGAGTGCGGACAGATAGACGGAGCCGGCGTAGATGCCGACGATGGCTCCTGCGTAGCCGCGGTCGTAGGCATAGCCGCCTTCGGTAAGGGCGGCTGCCATGAAGAGGACCATGAGGGGGCGGATCCCGTAGAAGGAGAAGCGTTCCCACATCTCGGTAAAGAACAAGGTAGAGAGGCCCTTTGGATGACCGAAGAAGCCGCCGGTGGCATTTCTCTGTTCCGCGTCGATAACAGCGCTCATTTAGTTTTCCTCGTTTTAAGTTTGAGATTTCAAGAGAGTTAGGGAAATATAGCAAATTAAGTTATATTCCGAAACCCGTTAATACAAAAACAAAAGCTGAAGTTGGGGCGTTATTGGGCCTATTTTTTATAGCGCTTTGGAGGATAATCAATGATCTCTGCGGATCAATTTGGCAAGCCCTTTGCATCGATCAAGGGAATAACGCTTGCTGTGACGGTGCTTTTTGCCGCAATGGCTGTGTGCTACGCGATCTTTATATTGTTTAGCGTCGGTGAACTTGTCGTTCCGCAGGAAGTGGAATTTGACGACGAAGGGTCAGTCTCGGTTTTCGTGATGCTGATTGGGCTTGTGGCTTTGCTCCATATTCCCGTGTGGCTGGGCGGCATCGTGGTCTTTCTCGTTTGGATATATAAGGCGTACAAGAACCTGGAGCCGCTGCAGGCATCCGGGCTTAGCCATTCGCCGGGCTGGGCGGTCGGGTGGTGGTTCATACCGTTCGCAAATTTGGTGAAGCCTTTTCAGGTGATGAAGGAGATATGGGTTGAGAGCGATCCGGAATATGAAGCGGAGCTTGCGTTTCTGCCGACTACGCTTTCGGCCCCGGCAATAATGGGGCTCTGGTGGGCGACGTTCTTGGCGGGCAACATACTAGGCCGGATCGCGGAACGTATGCTCCCAATTGACGGGGCAGTTTCGAGCACGTATTTCTATTTTTTCATCATATCGAACGCGCTGCACGTAATATCGTTGGTGGCAGTCATCACGATAATCCGGGACATAAGCGACAGGCAGGAAAAGCGGCAGGCACGGCTCGGGATGCAGGTTTCGGACCTGCCGCCGCCGCCGAGTTTTGATGGTCGGCTATGAGGTTTGCGCGGTAGAGGGGATTGCTCTAGACTAACTATTCGTGCCCTTGTAGCTCAATGGTTAGAGCAGCAGACTCATAATCTGTTGGCTGTAGGTTCGAATCCTACCGAGGGCACCAATGTCAATTTGAAAGCCGCTGATCGGTTGATCGGCGGCTTTTGTTGTTCAGAAATGCGCTTTTCGTCGGAGCGGCTGAAACGGTTTCCAAAAAAATCTAACGAATGAGAAGAGGTGGTAGCGCCTAGGGGAATCGAACCCCTCTTTCAAGAATGAGAATCTTGCGTCCTAACCGATAGACGAAGGCGCCGGGAAGGAACCATTTTAGTCTAGGAAGTCTAGGAAGTCTAGGAAGTCGAGATGCATTAGAAGGAGAAGGTGTATGTGAAGCCGGGTTTTTTGCCCTGGATCAAGAGGAAGGTAAGAGCGTGGGTGTCGTTGAAACTGTAGGTGAGGCTGGGGTGGAGCTTGACGCCGTCGAATTGCATTAGTGCGGTGAAGTTGCGGTGGAGGCGGATGTTGAGGCCGCCGATAGCGCGGACCTTCTTTTCGTGCGAGCCGTAGACGATGCCGGCGTAGGGAGCTATGGGGAGGCCGGTCCAGCGTTCGAGGTCTTTGCTAGCCGTAGCGTATAGGCTGGTCCCGCTCGGAGTGCCGATGCGGTCGGAACTGATGCCGAGGATGACCGCGGGACGGTTGAGCGTTTCGGTAACGGCGATAAAGGTGACGAGCGGGTGGACCTCGCCGACCTTCGGGTTGTATTCGATTCCGACGTGGAAACGCGGGTGGAAGCGGTACATTAGAGTCGCGCGCACGGCTGCCCGATCAACTTGGCCGCTGATGAGCCGGAACCCGGCGGTGAACTTCTTAGGGTTATCGGCCGTCCCCCGGACAGCCTGGCCTTCGCCCGGTCAGACCGGTCAGGCGGGGACGAGCGAGGCGTTTTGCCGCCTTTCAGATCGTGCTTGTTTAGCGGCGGCTTCTACGCTCGGGAGGAGGAAGGCGTCGAGCTGCTTGCGGAGCTCGGCTGGTTTGACGATGCCGATCTCCCGCCATACGATCTTGCCCTCGCGGTCGATGATGGATGTAGCGGGAAGGACCTCGCCAAGGCCGAATCGCTGCATATCGGCGGTGGCGGCGCCGAGCCATACGGGAAAGTTGACTTTATATTCGCGGATGAACTGAAGCACCTTTGGCGCGTCGACCATTGTGTCTGCAGATGCGCCAATGACCTGAACACCGAGAGCGGCGTAGTCATTTTGAATGGCGGCGAGATCGGGCATTTCGGCCCGGCAGGGTTCGCACCAGGTGGCCCAGAAATTGAGGACGACGAACCGGCCCCGATAGGCTGCGAGAGATTGTTCGGTGCCTGTGAGGTCCCTGAGAGTAAGTGATGCATCGTTGGACGCGGGAACCGGTTTCGGCGGTGCGTCGGCAAGAACGCGAAGGGCGTTGACCTTGAGGATGCGTTTGTTGTTCTCGGTGCGGAGAGTTCCGTCGATCTCGACCATTTTGGGAACGAGGGCGAGGAAGTCTTTGCCGTCTGGTTTGTAGGCGCCGGGTTCGAGGACGTATAGAGTGAATCCTTTTTCGTCTTCGACGGCGAGCGCCTGCGGGATGTCCATTTCGGAACATTCGAGCGCGCAGTCCATGTCGGCAGCGGTGCCGTAGGGAACTTTCTTGCGATCATCGGCCTCAGTCCAGCATACCGAGCAAACGAGTTGGCCTTTGAGCGTGACCTTTGCAGGCTGGGCGTAGCCCGCGACGGCGAGTGTGACGACGAACAAAAAAAGCAGGATGGGTGAATGCATAAATTAAAACGGGAGCAGCGAATGAACGACTACTCCCGTGATTTGGCCATATCTGAATGTTGTTAAACGTCGGTGTGATCGGCGTGGCCTTCCATGCCGCCACAGCAGTCACATCCGCAGCATTTCTTACCCTCTTCAGTGCCGGTAGTTTTTACGACAGCTCCGTCTTTTTTCATCGGGCAGGAGTCGGTGCAGTATGCGCAGCAGCCTTTAGCATCGGCGGATGCGACGGCATCGCCCTTTTTCATGGGGCAGGATTTCGCACCGTTCTCATCTTTGTGCATATCGTGGCCCTTACCTTTCGCCTTCATCGGGCATGCATCGGCGCCGTCTTTCTTACAACAGTCGGCGACTGCAAGGGGCGTTGCGGACGAACTTTGATTCAGGGCGAAGGCAGCAGCTGAAAGACCGAGAACCGCCATGATCGCTACAATGATCAAAAGTCTTGTTTTCATAATATTACTCCGTATAGTCGATCGGTTACTTGATAGTGCAGGGTCAATAAGTGGTTGCGATCTGCAAACACGACGATTATATCAGATACGAGTTAGACGTTAAATCGGAAATTTACGACATCGCCTTCTTTCATTACGTAATCTTTGCCTTCGAGGCGGACGAGGCCTTTTTCTTTCGCGGCATTCATTGAGCCGGAGGCTACGAGGTCGTTATAAGAGACGATCTCGGCGCGGATGAAGCCGCGTTCGAAGTCGGTGTGAATGGCCCCGGCTGCTTGTGGAGCACGGGTGCCGACTGGGATCGTCCAGGCGCGGACCTCTTTTTCGCCGGCGGTGAGATAGCTCATCAGCCCGAGCATATGGTAGGCGGCTTTGATGAGCTTATCGACGCCAGAGGATTCGAGACCGAGGTCCCGGAGATATTCGCCGCGTTCGGCGGCGTCGAGGGCGACGAGTTCGGCTTCGAGCTTGGCGCAGATAGGGACGACGTCGGCATTTTCAGACTTTGCATGCGCTATGACCTTTTGTACATGGGGATTGCTTTCGGGGTCGGCGAGGGTGGCTTCGTCGACGTTGGCGGCGTAGATGGTCGGCTTGCTGGTGAGGAAGAACCATCGGCGGACGGCGGCGCGTTCGTCGTCGGTGAGGTCGGCGGCGCGGACGGCGCGTCCCTCTTCGAGCACTGGTAGGATCTTTTCGATGATGGCGATCTCGCGGATGGCCTCTTTGTCGCCCGATTTGGCAGAGCGGGCGGCTTTTTCTTTTCGTTTTTCGACGGAGGCGAGGTCTGCGAGTGCGAGTTCGATCTGGATGGTCTCGATATCGCGGATGGGATCGACGGAGCCTTCGACGTGGATGATGTTGTCGTCTTCGAAGCAGCGGACGACCTGGATGACGGCGTCGGTTTCGCGAATGTTGGCGAGGAACTGGTTGCCGAGGCCTTCGCCCTTTGAAGCACCGCGGACGAGGCCGGCGATGTCGACAAATTCGACGGTTGCGGGGACCACGCGTTGCGCTTTGTTCATCGTTTCCAGAACGGCGAGGCGTTCGTCTGGTACGGCGACGACTCCGACGTTGGGTTCGATGGTGGCGAAGGGGTAGTTTGCCGCGAGAGCTGCCTCTTGAGCGGTGAGGGCGTTAAAGAGAGTTGATTTGCCGACATTGGGCAATCCGACGATTCCTGCCTGAAGCATATAGGTGTAAGTAAAGCTAAATTTCGAAAACTGATATTCTAACGCTCGGGCGGGATAAACTAAAGCGGGTAGAATGTTCATTTTGTGCGGATGTGGAATTGAGATAATTTAAAACGTGCCATTCGGCGTAAACGCATGATCCTTTCATTAATTTTGATGTTGGCGTTGTCGCTCGGGGGAGCGGGCCTGACGTACCTTTTTGCAGCTAAGGCGACACTGTTGTGGCGGATGGCGGCGGGGTGCGTTGTTGGCTCGGCTGTGTTCGGGACGGCGGCGTTCGTGTTGGCGAGTCTGTTCGGGTTTAACACATTCACGGTGCTCGTGGCGTTAGTCTTGGCGATGCTGCCGGTGGTGCTTTTGAAGAAGGGGACATCGGCGGGCCAGGCGTTCCGGCAGGAGTGGGGATTAGCGCGGAATCGGGTCGGGACCTGGAATGCGGCGGCGGGAATGCGATTCTTGTATTACGCGCTGTTCTTCTTGCTGTTCCTGTTCTTTTTTGACCGGGCGATGATGGTGAGCGACGGCGCGATACTGACTGGCGGGTCCAACAATCTCGGGGACCTGCCGTTTCATTTGGGAGCGATCGCATCGTTCGTTGACGGGAACAATTTTCCGCCGATGAACCCTTCGTTTGCGGGGACCAAGTTTTCGTATCCGTTTATCGCGGACCTGGTGTCGGCGTGTTTTATGATGTTGGGGATAAGCATCAGGGACGCGATGCATGCTCAGAATTTGATGTGGGCGTTTTCGCTGGTGGTGATATTTGAACGGTTCGTGTTTGGGCTGGTCGGGGACAGGTTGGCGGCCAAGCTTGCGCCGGTGCTGTTGATGCTTAGCGGCGGGCTGGGATTTGCATGGTTCTTTTCGGATTGGTGGGGGCAGGCTACGGGGTTCTTTCAGTTTTTGGGGCAGATGCCGAAAGACTATACGATCGGCGATGAGTTTCGGTGGGGGAATTCGCTGACGACGCTGTTCATCACGCAGAGGGGAATGCTGCTAGGGATGCCGCTGACGTTGTTGGTGCTGGGGGCGCTTTGGGAGATGTTTCGGCGGGAGGATGGGCCTGCGGAGACGGCTCGGACGTTCGGTGCGTTCCTTGGGGCGCATCGAGGCATGGTTGTTATCGGGCTTTTAGCGGGACTATTGGTAATGGTGCATCTGCACAGCCTGATGGTGCTGTTTATCGTCAGCCTGTTTTTGATGATGCTGAAGCCAAGTGCGGGCTTTATCAAGGCGATGATGGTGTTCGGCGTTTCCGTCGCGTTGGGGGCGGTGCCGGAGCTGATCTGGTCGCTGACGGGGAGTTCGAGTAGGGCGACGGAGTTCTTCTCATGGCATTTCGGGTGGGATAAGCGCGAGCATTCATTCGTTTGGTTTTGGGTCAAGAACACGGGGATCGCGATACCGTCGATAGCGGTGGGGATATATTTGCTGATCAAAACGAGCCGGAGCGAAGTGGAGCCGGTACCGGATACGAAGAAGAAAAAGGTGAAGGTGAAGCCGGCGGCTGCGGCTTATCATGACGGGCTGAAGGCTGCGCTTTTTTATGTTCCGTTCGTTTTCATATTTGTGGCGTCCAATGCGGCTAAGTTTGCGCCGTGGGAGTGGGACAACATTAAACTGCTGATCTATTGGTATGTGGTCTCGGCGGCATTTATCGCATTCTTTTTGTCGTGGCTGTGGCGGCAGGCGGTGGGGCATAAGATAGCGGCGGCGGTGCTTTTGTTCTCACTGACGGCTGCCGGGGCGCTCGATGTCTGGCGGGTGACGAACGGGCAGATCAACTGGACCGTCTTCAGTGCGGATGCGGTGGCGGTCGCCGATAGGATAAAGGCTACGACGCCGCGAGATGCGTTGTTTGTAAACGCGACAACGTATAACTCGGCGGTAGTGCTGTCGGGGCGGCCTTCACTCATGAGGTATCCGGGACATTTGGGGTCACACGGGATCGATTATCGCGAGCGAGAGCAGGACATCAGATCGATATACGCAGGCGGCCCGCAGGCGAAAGAGATGATGAGGAAATGGGGCGTCGGGTATGTGATGGTGTCGCCCGAGGAGAAGAATTCGATGAATCCGAATGAGGAATTTTTCACGCAGTATCCGATCACCGCACAGGCGGGGGAGTATCGAGTTTACCGAATAACGGAATGAACTGATGGCGAAAAAAACGAAGAAGAAGGAGCAGCAAGACTTACCGCCGACGCAAGGGATGCCCAAACCTGAAGAGGTTCGTGAGCCGGTCTTTTCGGACACGATGTGGTGGGTGAGCAGCGCGCTGGTGGTCGCGGTTGCGGCTTTTTTACGCTTTTTCTGGCTGGGGTTGAAGCCGCTGCATCATGATGAGGGCGTGAACGGGTTCTTTCTGACGAATCTTATTCGGGACGGGATCTATCGGTATGACCCGTCGAATTATCACGGGCCAACGCTTTATTACATCTCGCTTGTTTTTGCGAAATGGCTTGGGCTCGAGACGGTGCCGGTGCGGATGAGCATGGCGATATTTGGCGTGCTGATGGTGGTGCTGGCGTTGTTTTTGAGCCGGTATATCGGGAGGGCAGGTGCGCTGTTCGCGGCGTTGTTTTTGAGCCTTTCGCCGGGGATGGTGTATATCTCTCGGTATTTTATTCACGAGATACTGTTTGTTTTCCTTGCGTTGGCGGTAGTGGTGGCGGTGGTCTATTTTATCGACCGCGAGAAGGCCGGGCCGTTCGCGTATTTTTGGATGGCGCTGCTGATGCTGATCTCGTTCTATCCGACAACGCTGAACATGGCTGCCGCCGCGGGCGAGGATAGCGATACGACTTATTACTTTGTGGCGGGACTGCTGCTGGTAGTTTCGATGGTGCTGATCGGGTTTGTGCTGAGGATGCTGCAAACATGGCGTGCTGGGCGGCCGATCTATTTTATCTTAGCGGCGGCGAGTGCGGCATTGATGTTCGCGACGAAGGAGACGGCATTTATCACGTTGGGGACGATGTCGATCGCCGTGGGCTGTATTTGGATCTGGCGGCGGATATATCCGAAGGTTGCGGGGCGGCCCGCGGCGGAAGATGAGCGGGGGGATAAGGCTCTGACGTGGGCGAACTTTCAGGAGGCGGTGGGCACAGGGATCGATAGGGTGCTGTTGCTGCTGGCGGGGGTATTCACTTTTCTTTATTTGAATGTGCTGTTCTTTTCTTCGTATTTCACGTATGGGGATGGGATGAGCAAGGCTATCGAGGCATATTCATTTTGGACGAAGACGGGGAGCAGCGACCATACCCAGAATGGGCCGTGGGCTTATCTGAAGTGGGGGATGGAGCTGGAGGCGCCGATATTTTTATTGGCCGGCGTAGGTGTGGTGATCGCGTTCGCGTTGGGGCGGCACAGGCTCGCGATGTTTGCGGGACTGTGGGCTGTGGGGCTATTGATGGCGTATTCGATCATCCCTTATAAAACGCCGTGGCTGATGTTGTCGTTCCTGCTGCCGATGTGCATTGCGGCCGGATATGCGATCAACGAGCTCGCTACGATGAAGCAGCAGGCGGCGAAGGGTGTGGCGGTCGTGCTGGCAGCGGGGGCTTCGATCGTCTTGGCGTATCAGACATATGATCTGAATTTTGTCAGGTACGATGACAATGATGCGGCCTATATCTATGCTCACACGAAGCGGGAATTTCACGATCTGATGGATGAGATCGAACGGTTCTCGGATTTTAGCGGGAAGGGGAAAGCGGCGGCAGTTGATGTGATCTCGCCGGATTACTGGCCGATGGTTTGGTATACGCGTGATCGGCCAAATGTGATCTTTCAGGCGAGGCCGGTCGAGCCCAGAGGTTCGGAGATGATCGTGGCAAAAAAAGGGCAGCAGGACGCGGAGGTCATCAAGAGGTACTCGGCCCAATATGCGTATGTAGGTTCGTATGGATTACGGCCGGGGGTCGATCTGGTGCTGCTGGTGAGAAAGGACCTGATCGGGCCGGACGGGCAGGAGCTTTATAGGTTGAATACAATAAAGCCGTGAGGGCCTCTTGTTCAAATATTGCGTTGACTAGATCCGGACGTCGCCGAATTTTTCACGCTTTTTTTCTGGGGTCGGTTTTAGGTAGGGGGCGTTGTCTTGGTCGCGTTTGCCGGATTCGCCGGACGAGTGCCAGCGGAGCCATTCGGCGGGGGCGTCGAACGTTTCGCCGCCGTGCTTGGTGATGCGGGGGCGGATGCGGCACATTACGGGGGTGTTGATACCGACGCCGGAAATGATGGCCTGACCTTTTGTGAGGGCGGGGAGTTCGGCGAGCATGGCCCGGCCGGCGCCTTCGACGGACTGGGCGATTGTCTGCTGATCGATGGGGTTGACGATGCGCATGATGATCTGGGTCATGCACTGTGAGAGGACGTCTTGGTCGAGCTTGCCGGGGCGTTGGGTTATGAGCCCGATGCCGACGCCGAACTTTCGGCCTTCGCTTAGAATCTGTTTCAATACGTTAGTCGAGACGACACTGGCACCTGCTGGTGCGAAGCGGTGCGCTTCCTCGAGCAAGGTGAAAACGGGATAGTCGAGGAAGTTCTCGCCTTTGTCGGCTTCGCCGCGGGTGGTCATCACGCGCGCTTTGTTGATGCGGCGGAGAAGGGTGCCGACGATAACCTGTTGCTCGTTTTGCTCGATGTCTGAGAGGTCGAGGATGGTGACGCGTCCGGGCTTGTAGAGTTCCTGAAGCTCAAGGTGCTCGTGCGAGCTGAAGATACCGTCGGTGCGGTCGAAGCGCGAATCGAGACGCCAGAGGAGACCTTGGATGGATGAGACGTTACCGCCGTCGCCCACGTCTTTGTCGTCTTTGCCGTATTGCTGTTCGGTCACGGCATCGCGGAGGTCGTGGTAGCTATAGAGGTAATCGCGGCGGCCCTCGGCCTTATGCTTGTCCGTCATGCTGCGGAACGCCTGGCGGAGGAAGTGGAGCATTTTGTCGGACGTGCCCTCCGGGAGGAGGTATTTGATGTCGGCTTCGGTGAGCGTTGAGAAGCGGACCTTGATCTTGTCAGGGCTGAAGATCTTGACCTCGGGGCGATAGCCGTCGGGTGCGGCGAAGCGGTCGTCGCCTTGGATAGACGCCATCGTGTGATATTCGCCGTGGGGGTCGACAACGAGGACGGCGGCGCGGTTGTAGGACTGGAGGAGTTCTTCGATCAGAACCCCGGCGGTGTAGGATTTGCCGGAGCCAGTGGATGCGAGAATGGCAAGATGGGTCGAGACGACGTCTTTGACGGATAGGACGATCGGGACCTCGCCGGCGTCGCGGGTTAGGAGGCTTCCGATGGCGGCTGAGCCGGGGTCGCCGGAGCGCTTGGGGCTGAGCATTTCGGCGAGTGTGTCGGAAGACGCGAGGTAGAGCGGCATTCCCGGTTTCGGCGGGATGCGGGGGTTAACAAAGTCGTTGAGCGCGGTGTCGAAATAGCCGATGGTAGAGGCGGTTATCTGATAGATCTCGGCATCGGCCGAGCCCGGGCTAATCAGCGATGCGACATCAAGTGGTGCGACGCGCGGGTCGCGGAAGAATGTGTCCGGGAGCGAGCGAACGAGTTCGCGGGCGTTGATGACGCCGATGATGGAGCGCGGTTTACCGCCGACGTCGGCGGTGTAATAGACGAACTCGCCGATACGGGTGCGATCGTTATCGGTGGTGATGAACTCGAATTCGTGGGGAAGTTCACCGGGTCCTTTGACCGTTCCGGTTAGTGCGTCTGCGGTGCTGGATGGTTGCATAAAGCGGGATAAAACTCGACAATGCACGCAAGTATAGCAGAAGATGGACGACCACTCGAATGCCGATGCGGACCACGTGATCGCCCGATTTGTAGGCGATGAAGCGGGGCCGACGCTGATCGTTTTTGGCGGCCTTCACGGGAACGAGGCGGCGGGTGTCGCGGCGCTCAGGCGTGTGGCGGTGGTGGTGGAAGAGCGGGATCTATCGCTGCGGGGTCGCGTGTATTTTTTGGCGGGGAACATGCGTGCGGTTGCAGCGGGTGTGCGATTTATCGATGCGGACCTGAACCGGCATTGGTCGGGTACGAATGTGATCCGGAATTTGCCGGAGACTGCAATACCGCCGCAGTTGGCTGAGGACCGGGAACAGACGGAGCTCTTGAAGATACTTGTGCCGATGCTCGCAACGGCACAGGATGAGGTGTACGCGATCGATCTGCATTCGACGTCGGCGGAGGGGGTGCCGTTTGCGACCGTGGGGGACACGCTGCGGAACCGCACGTTTGCGCAGAAGTTTCCGATAACGGTTCTGCTTGGAATCGAGGAACAGCTCGAAGGGACGCTGCTTGAATATTTGAATAACCTTGGGGTGGTGACGCTCGGGTTTGAGGGTGGGCAGCACTATGCGGAATCTACGGTGGAGACGCATGCGGCGTTGGTGACTCTTGCGCTGGTGCACTCGGGGATCACGTCGGGCGAGAATTTGCCGATCGAAGAGGCGGAGGCAACGCTGGCGAACGCGACTGGGCGAAAGCGAATCGTCGAGGTTAGGTATCGACAGATGGTCGCAGAGGGCGATTTATTTGAGATGCGTCCTGGGTTTGAGAATTTTGATCCGGTGAAGCGGGGCTTGGTGCTGGCGACGCAGAACGGGCTTGAGGTGCAGGCGCCAGAGACAGGGATGGTGCTAATGCCGCTGTATCAGAAGCTGGGCGAGGACGGGTTCTTCATCGGGCGAGAGGTTCCGCCGTTTTGGATATGGTTGTCCGGGGTCGTGAGGCGGCTGAGGATCGGCGATCTGATGCCGATCTTGCCGGGTGTGCGGCGGAGCGATAAGCAGGCAGATGTGCTTGAGATAGATACGAATGTCGCACGGTACTTTCCGCTCCAGATCTTTCATCTGCTCGGTTTCAGAAAGCTTAGGTGGACGGAGGGGCAGTTAGTGGTTAGCCGGCGAAAATTCGACCGAAAGGGGCCGTTTCGCTAGCCGGCGAAAAGGATTTACAAAACCGGTGTTGTCCTATATGATTTGGCTACCACTAGTATGGGTGACAAACGAGTGTCCACAGGATCAGATGAATCCAACCTGCGCTCGTTTACGCGCGCCGTCCTGAACGATCTACATGCCTTAGAAAAAATGCTCGCGACCGGTGCGATGGAGGCTGATGCCAGCCGGATCGGAGCCGAGCAAGAGATATTTCTGATCAATTCGTCGATGCATCCCGCCCCGCTTGCCGTTGAGGTAATAGAAGCGGCGAATGAACCGCGCCTGACTACGGAGATCGGCAGATTTAACCTCGAAGCAAATCTGACCCCGCGCAATTTTTCAGGCTCGGCTTTGCGTGATATGGAACACGAGTTAGAAGAGGTGCTCGGGATCGTGAAGCGAACGATGGCGTCGTTCAACGGCGACGCAGTGCTTTGCGGGATATTGCCAACGATCCAGCAATCCGATCTTGTGGAGCGGAACCTGACGCCCGGGCCACGGTATGCTGAGCTCAACCGCATCTTGACGGCACTGCATGGGACGGACCGGGTTGTGCATATAAAGGGTCTGGACGAGATCAGGCTGCACCTGGCGGACACTTATATTGAGTTTTGCAACACGAGTTTTCAGCTTCATTTGCAGGTGCCAATCGACGAGTATACGAACGCGTATAACTGGGCACAGGCGATAACGGCTCCGGTGTTGGCCTCGGCGGTCAACTCTCCGCTGCTGCTTGGGCATCGGTTGTGGCACGAGACGCGACTGGCTTTGTTTCAGCACGCGGTGGATGAGCGGTCAAGGGCTCATCATGAACGGAATCGGCCCGCCCGGGTGACGTTTGGGCGGGGGTGGCTGGACAATTCGATCCTGGACGTATTCCACGAAGACGTTGCGCGGTTCCGGATCATCTTAACGCGTGAGCTTGAGGAGAATTCGCTTGAGACACTGGCAGGCGGGGGCGTGCCGAAGTTGGACGCTTGGCGGATGCACAACGGAACGGTGTGGCGTTGGAACCGGCCGTGTTACGGAATCATGGACGGAAAGCCGAGCCTGCGAGTAGAGGCGAGGTATCTTCCGGCTGGGCCGTCGATCATTGATCAGATGGCGAATTCGGCATTTTTGCTTGGGTTGATGAGGTTCCTGCCAGAGCATTATGGTGATGTTCGGGATAAGCTGAATTTCGATGATGCTAAGTCAAACTTTTTCAGCGCTGCGCGTCACGGGCTAAGGTCGCAGCTTTGTTGGTTGGACGGCGAGGCTTACAGTGCGCACGAGCTGATATTGAACGAACTGCTGCCGCAGGCGCGTGAAGGGTTAGCTGCGGCGGGGATCGATCGGGAGGATTCGGACCGTTACCTTGGGGTGCTAGAAGAGCGCGTGCGGAAGCGATGCACCGGGTCGAAGTGGATGCTGGATTCGCTTGCATCAATGGACCGATTGGCGAAGACGAACGTGCGTATGAGGGCGCTGACGGCAACCATGCTTGAGAACCAGGCCTCGGGAGAGCCGGTGCATACGTGGGAACTGGCGCGGATCGCGGAAAAAAGCGACTGGGTAGATAATTATCGGACTGTTGAGCAGTTTATGTCACGCGATCTGTTTACGGTGCGTCCGGACGATGTGCTTGACTTGGCGGCCAGCCTGATGGAGTGGAAACATGTAAGGCATGTGCCGGTAGAGAACGATCACGGGGAGTTGGTCGGCTTGATCTCGCATCGGGACCTGTTGACCTTTATTGCTGACGAAGAATCTCGAGCGGGCGGTGAACTGATAGTGAAAGATCTGATGAAGACGGATCTGATCACGATCACCCCGGAGACGCAGACGTTGGACGCTTTGTACCTAATGAGGGAACGAGGCATTGGTTGCTTGCCGGTCATCTCGAGAGGCAAGCTTGCCGGGATCTTGACTGCGCAGGATTTTCTGACGGTTTCTACGAGGCTGCTGGAAGAGCGGCTGAAAGAAGAGCCGATTACCGCAACGAACGCTTCATCCTTGTAAACTTTCGGTTCGTCACCTTACCCTTGCCCTCTCGCACTATCTCGTGTGAACCTTACAACGCATGCAACTTCCCCCTGATAAGAACCGCAGGCGCGTGATCAAATGGCTCGGGCTGTTTGGGCTCTGGACGCTGTTCGGGTTTTTCTTTGCGTCGCAGTTCTCGCTGCAGAATCAGTTTTCGCGCAATCCGGTGCCGTTTTGGCAGATATTGTCGTGGCAGATGGTGTCGGGTTACGTGTGGTTTGCACTGAGCCCGGCGATACTGTTTTTGGCCGGGCGCTTTCCGTTCGAGAAAGGGAAGTGGAAGACATCGGTGCCGGTGCACATCGCGGCGAGTTTTGTGATCGCTTTGGTCGTGCTGGCGGTGGACGCGGTGCTCCTGACGCGGATGGGTTACCCGCCGGGACGCACATTTGCGAGCTTTTGGGAAGCGTATCAGTTCTTCCTTTTTATCAATTTGCACCTTAGCATTTTGATCTACTGGGGCGTCGTCGGGATAAAGTCTGCGTACACAAATTATCAGAAATATAGAGAGCGGGAACTGACAACGTCGCAACTGGAGGCGAGGCTCGCGCAGTCGCGGCTGCAGGTTTTGAAGATGCAGCTGCATCCGCATTTTTTGTTCAATACGCTGAACGCGATATCGGAGCTGATGCATACGGACCCGGACTCGGCGGATCGGATGCTTACGGACCTGAGCGATCTGCTACGGCTTTCGTTTGAAAGTTTGGAGGTGCAGGAGGTGCCCCTCCGGCAGGAGCTTGATTTTTTGGGCAAGTACTTGAAGATCGAGCAGATGCGTTTCCATGATCGGTTGAAGGTGAATCTTTCGATACCGCCGGAGGTGCTGGATGCGAGCGTGCCGAATATGATCTTGCAGCCGCTGGTTGAGAATGCGATAAAGCACGGGATAGGTCCGCGGTCTTCGGGCGGGACGATCGAGATCTCGGCGGCACGTAAGAACGGGAAGCTTGAGCTGGCCGTAATCGACGATGGGCGCGGACTTTCGGATGCGAATGCGAGGGACGAGGGCGTCGGGCTTTCGAATACGCGGCGGCGGCTGAAGCATTTGTATGGCGACGAGCAGCGGTTCGCGATAACGAATGGGGAGACGGAGGGTGTGGCGGTGAGGCTTGCAATTCCTTTTCGGGAGGCTGAATGAGCATTCGAACGCTGATAGTTGACGACGAGAGTTTGGCGCGCGACCGGGTGAAGCGGTTTTTGAAACCGGAAGCCGATGTCGAGATCGTCGGTGAGTGCACGAACGGGCGTGACGCGGTGGCGGCGATCACGGAGACGAAGCCGGACCTGGTCTTTTTGGATATTCAGATGCCGGAAAAGGACGGGTTCGAGGTGGTCCGGTCGCTGAAAGCAGATACGATGCCGACGATCATATTTGTGACGGCATATGACCAATATGCGCTGCAGGCTTTTGAGGTGCACGCACTGGATTATTTGCTGAAGCCATTTAATCAAGAGCGGATACGCAAGGCGGTGGAGCGGGCTCGTGAACATATCGGGCGGCGGCGAGTGGGGAGCCTCGATGAGCGGCTGGTGTCCCTGCTGGCGGACCTTAAGACGGAGCGAAAGTTTTTGGAGCGGTTAGTGGTGAAGACGGTCGGTCGTGTCTATTTTTTGAAGGTGGACGAGATAGATTGGATAGAGGCGGCTGGTAATTATGTGAAGCTGCACGTGGGGCGTGACGGGCACATGCTGCGCGAGACGATGAGCGGGATCGAAGGGAAACTGGATCCGGAGCGGTTTGTGAGGATACATCGATCGACGCTGGTGAATGTTGATCGGATAAAGGAACTGCATCCGCTGTTTAGCGGGGATTATTCCGTGATGCTGCATGACGGGACGGAACTGGCGTTGAGTAGGAATTATCGGGAAAGGTTTTTGGAGATGTTTGAGGGCAGTCAGTAGAAGCGAGACGGTGGGTAGTAGCCAGGAGACAGTAGGCAGAAGACAGTAGGAAGAGGGTTAGATTTGGAGGTGTGAAATATGAAGGTTTGGGGTGTTCGGTTGTTGGCGACGCTGGTGGTGGGGATCGTGGTTGCATTTGGTAACACGGTGATCGTGATCGGGCAGACGGCGGAACCGGTATTGGTCGTGCTGAATAAGGGTGCGAACGAAGCGGTGATAATTGATCCGGGCTCGATGAAGATTCGGGGAAGGGTGCCTGTGGGGGATGGGCCGCACGAAGTAGTTCTGTCGGCGGATGGGCGGACGGCTTATGTTGCGAACTACGGTGCGCAGCAACCGGGCAACACGGTCTCGATCATTGATATCGCGTCGATGAAGGAGACGAGCCGGGTTGACCTTGGGCCGCTGCTGAGGCCACATGGGATACAGCTGATCGGCGGAAAGCTTTACTTTACGGCTGAGGTTAGCCGGGCGATTGCGAGGCTTGATCCCGCGACGGGCAAGGTTGATTGGATAATGGGCACGGGTCAGAACGGCTCGCATATGGTCGTGGGATCGGCGGATCAACGGCGGTTTTATACCGCCAATATTGGATCGGACAGTGTGACGATGTTTGAATTTGGGGCGGTTCCGCCTGCGGGTTCTAAGATTGTGCAAATACCTACGGGGCGGCAGCCGGAGGCGATCGACCTTTCGCCGGACGGGAAGGAGGTTTGGATCGGGCTGAACGCGGAGAATTCTGTGGAAATAATCGACACGGCGGCGGGGAAGTCAGTGGCGAAGGTAGCGACCGGTGGGCGGCCGTATCGTGTGAGGTTCACGCCTGACGGAAAGTGGGTTGTGAATACGATATTGCAATCGCGAGAAGTGCTCGTGATGGACGCGGCGACGCGGAAAGACGTTCGGCGGATAAAGGTTGAAAGTGTGCCTATGGGTATTGATTTTTCGAAGGATGGGAAGACGGCGTTTGTAACGGCGGTGCAGCCGGATATCGTGTACAAGATCAATTTAGAGACAGGCGAGGTGCTGGGGTCGGTTGATTCGGGTGCGGGGCCGGATGGTGTGGCGGTTTTTGGATTCTGAACTTTTGAGGGATGAACTATGAAGATGATCTTAGTGATGATGTTTTTGTTAATGGCGGCAGCAAGCGTGATGGGGCAGAAGGTGGATGATAAGGCGGCGATTGTTGGGGTGGTGAATAAGTTGTTTGACGAGATGGCAGCGGCGAATCCGGCGGGGATATTGGCGCTGCATACGCCGACTTCGGATCTGGTTGCGATCTTTCGTCAGAAGGACGGGTCGACGCGGGTGCAGGCGATAAATGGGGATGCCTTTTCTAAGATGTTCACGGATAAATCGCGGAAGATGAAGGAGGTGATGTATGACCCGAAGGTTGAGGTGAGCGGCGACTGGGCGATGGTTTGGGGGCGGTACGTGTTCTGGGTGGACGACAAGTTGTCGCATTGCGGGATAAATCAATTTAATTTGGTTAGGGTCGGCGGTGAGTGGAAGATAGCGAACGGAGCTTCGACGATCGACCCGACAGATTGTACGGACAAAGAGAAGCAGATGAAGCCGTAAATATATGAAATCTAAATTATTTTATTTTTTGACGGTGTTGGTGTCGGTAGCTTCTGCGGGGGTGATGGTTGCCGGGCAGGGGGCGGCGATGAGCGCGGCGGCGAAGAAGGCCGCGCTGAAGCAGGAGCTGCAGGCGAAGCTGACAGAGTGGCACGCGGCGGGAAAGGCTCCGGGTGCGACGCTGGCGGTGACGCTGCCGGATGGTGCGACGCTAGCCTTTGCGGCGGGTTATGTTGACCGTGAGAAGAAAACGCGGATGGAGCCGAATTCGCGGATGCTGGCCGGGAGCGTGGGAAAGACATTCGCAGCGGCGGTCGCAGTGCAGTTGATAAGCGAGGGGAAGATCGGGCTGGATGAGAAGATCTCGAAATACCTGGGCGACGAGGAATGGTTTGACCGGCTGCCGAATGCGCGGGATATCACGGTGCGGCATTTGATGACGCATACGAGCGGGGTAATTCGGTATGAGTTCAAGCCAGAGTTTCTGAAGGCGCTGATAGCCAACCCGACGAAGAAATGGAAGCCGCTGGAACAGATCGCGTTCGTTTTTGATGACGAGGCGCAATTTAAGGCGGGCGAGGGTTGGGTATATTCCGACACGAATTTCATTGTGTTAGGGATGATCATGGAGAAAGTGACGGGGCGAAGGTTTTACGATCTGGCGGATAAGAGGTTTGTGAGTAAGTTCAAGCTCAAGGAAACGACGCCGTCGTATGGGCCGAAGATCGAGGGACTGATACAAGGTTATACGGGCGAGGGGAACCCTTTGCATATTCGGGACGAGATGATCGTGGACGGGGCTCTGCCATTCGATCCGGAATTTGAGTGGACGGGCGGCGGGTATGTGTCGACATCGGGCGACCTGACGCGGTGGGCTAAGCTGCTGTACGAGGGTAAAGCGCTGACGGATAAAGAGCGGGCTATGATGCTCGACGGGGTTGCGGCAACTCCCCTGGGGCCTGAGACGAAATATGGATTAGGTGTGATCATCAAGCCAACACCGGCCGGTATGACGTATGGGCACAGCGGATTTTTTCCGGGATATCTGACAGAGATGATGTATTTTCCGCACAGGAAATTTGCGGTGGCGATGCAGGTGAATTCGAGCAGGCCGGGAGATAATGGGGCGCCCATGGGTCGTCTGGTCGCCGGTGCGGCGGAGGCGGTGACGAAGTATCTGCAATAGGTGTTGTCATACCTATTTCTAGCTCAAGAAAACGCCTTGATTGGCGTTTTTTTGTTATGGGGGTAGAATTGAGCAAATTTGTGGCGGTGGAGAGAATGATGAAAAAGCTGTTCTTGTGTGTGTTGTTGGCGGCGATGATGGTTTCGCCGGTAGCTGGCGGGAATGATATGAAGAATGACATTGATCAGGCTGCTGAAAATATTTTGCCGAAGGTGATCGAGTGGCGACGGCACATTCACCAGTATCCGGAGCTGTCGAATCGGGAGTTTAAGACGGCGAAGTATGTTGAGGAGCATTTGCGGAAGTTGGGGATGGAGGTGCGGACGGGGATCGCTCATACGGGTGTCGTCGGGATATTGAAGGGCGGGCAGCCGGGGCCGGTGGTGGGCCTGCGTGCGGATATGGACGCGCTGCCGGTGACGGAGAGGAACGAGCTGACGTTCCGTTCGCGTGAGGTGGCGGAGTATAACGGGCAGCAGGTGGGCGTCATGCACGCGTGCGGGCACGACACGCATGTGGCGATGCTGATGGGCGCGGCCGAGGTGCTGAGCGGGATGCGTGAGAAGGTGAAGGGCACGGTCGTGTTCATCTTTCAGCCTGCTGAGGAAGGAGCCCCGGCGGGCGAAGAGGGCGGTGCTCCGCTGATGATAAAGGAAGGCGTGATGGACAACCCGAAGATCGATGCGATATTTGGGCTGCACATTAATTCGCAGACGCCGGCGGGGACGATCAAATATAAGTCGGGGTCGATGATGGCGGCGGCGGATTGGTTTGAGATCAAGATCAAGGGTTCACAGACGCACGGTGCTTATCCGTGGTTGGGGGCGGACCCAATAGCGGCTGCGGCGCAGATAATACAGGGGCTGCAGATGATTGTTTCGCGCCAGTCCGATCTGACGAAAGCACCGGTGGTGATCACGGTCGGCAGGATAAATGGCGGCGTTCGCGAGAATATTATCTCGGAAGAGCTGACGATGGCGGGGACGATAAGGACGCTTGACCCGGAGATGCACAAAGAAGTGCATGAGAAGGTGAGGCAGACGGCGACGAAGATCGCAGAGAGCATGGGAATGACGGCCGAGGTGTCAATCGACACAAAGACGATGGTGACGTATAACACGCCGGAGTTGGTCGAGAAGATGCTGCCTTCGCTAAGGAAGGCGGCGGGCGATGCGAATGTGGTGGAATCTGCGTGGGTTATGGGCGCTGAGGATTTTTCGTTCTTTAGGGAAAAGGCGCCGGCGTTCTTTTTCTGGCTCGGCGGGATGGACCCGAAGATGAATCCAAAGGATGCGGCGCCGCATCATACGCCGGATTTCAAGCTGGATGACAGCCGGCTGGATGTAGGTGTGAAGGCATTCGTTAATCTCGTGTTTGATTACGCGAACTGAAAGGGGCCGGACTGACCGGCCCTCTCATCTTAGGCTTGGTTGTGCGCTTCGACGAACCATAAGAGTTTGTCGATCTCGCGGGAGATTCCGGTGTAAAGATCAGCCGTGACGGCGTCACCGAGTTCGTCAGTGGTGTCGATGTCTTTGCGGACGCGTTTTCCGAAATCGGACATCGCTGTTGAAAGCGCGTCGACGTGGGCCGTGCCGTCCACGATCTCGTGCGGGTATTCGCTCAGCGCCGAATTTTCGGCAGCAACGCGAACGGTGCCGAGTGCGGTTCCGCCCAAGGCCGTTACACGCTCGGCGAGGTCGTCGATGTGAGTATCGATACCGGTCGCGACTTGATCGAAAAGCTCGTGGAGCGCGATGAAGCTCGGGCCTTTTACGTTCCAATGCGCTTGCTTGGCCTGGAATTTGAGGTCGATGGCGTCGGCCAGCGATCTGTTCAATAGGTTGATCACCTGCTCTCTGGTGTCTTCAGAGATGTCGATCTTAGAGTTATGCAGTTCCATAATTTCTCCTCAGTATTTAGAATTATTCTAATTCTAGCATCTACAAAAGTCAATGCGGCGCGGCCGCTAGTTTAACGGGAAATTAGTATATCAAGGCCTTCTGTTTCCGACTGTAGGAACTGTACCAGGATTGACGTTGGATGCATTGCCGCCGCCGCGGAAGAGGGGGGTAAAAACCCACGAGGAATGGCGTTCGATGCCGTAGTAGGTTAAGACGGAGCGGCTTCGGCTCTGGCTGGCGACGCCGATGAAGGGGGTGTTGTCGGTTACGACATCGAAATCGAGTTCATCGGCTTCATCGATGGCGGAGCCTGTGTTGATGGAATTAACGATAACGATCGAATAACGGTCGAGCACCGGCGTCGGGTTTGAGGGGAGGATGCCGTTATTGTAATCCTGAACGCGTTTGGCGAATGCGGCTACTGTTTGCGGATCGGGGCGGATGAGACGCCACTTGCCATCCTCACTGAGCGGGTCTATCGCGGCCGATGGGCGAAGGATCTGCCGGGTCTTCGTGCCTTGAGGGAGGCCTTCGAGGAGGTCGTCCACTGATTCGGGAAGCTGACGGCCCTGGTAGTGAACGACATACTGGCGGATCGCCTCGGCGACCTCTTCGCCGCGGCTTATGGCCTCCACCTCACGTTCACGGAGGATCTCTTGCTGAACTGAGGGGGCAACGGCGAGGAGCGTAACGGCGACGATGACCATGAGCCCCATGACGGCCAGCAGCGTCATGCCTGTTTGGTTATCAGCGGAATGTCGGAGCGACGTTCTCATACTCGGTCATCTAACGCGGGTCGTCGTCGTTGCTGTCGTCTTTGCTTTCATCCGGCTTAGCCTGATTCGCATTTGCACGCGGGACACGGGGGACGTTTGGCGGAACGCCCTGCGGGATCACCTGCTGCGGCACGGGGACCGGCGGCTGAACGTTCGGGAAGCGCTGACCGCCGCGGCCCGGAGGCGGGAGCGTGCTTTGCAGGGTTGCCGGATCTGGGCGAACGAGAGCGAGCGTGTGCGTAAAGCCAAGATTTACGTCCTGTAGGATCACGTTCTCAGTTGAGATACTAGTGAGTCGGAAACGTCCGCCGACCACGTCGTTGAGGCGTGCTGTAAATGGGGCGGGGCGTCCGGGTTCGGTAAAATATGCCGTATCGTTGTTCGCCATGCGGCGGGCGATGAGCCCGATGTACTGGAACGCGGGACGCGGCGGCGCCTGTACGTTGAAAAAGATCTGATTCGAATAAAGCTTCCCGTCGGGCGTCTGGATGATGATCTGACGCGGGCCCTCGCTGGCGATGAAGTTCGCGGGAACTTCGACCGCTAGCCGCTGCGGGCTGATGAATTGTGTCGGCAGCGGGCTTTGGCTGAAATAGACTCGCGATTCGGGCGTGAACTTGTCACCGTGGATCTCGAGCCGGAACGCACGCGAGCCGGCATAGACGTTCTGCGGCATTACGTATGCGAGCAGGAACGGCGGCGTGGGCGTTGGCACCGGTGTCCTCATTGGCTCAACCGGGATCGGCGTCGGAACATAAGGCGTCGGCAGCGGCGGCTCGTAGAAAGCAAAGATGTTGCGGCCGGGATCCGGCGCCATAAAGCTGCCGGGGCGATAGAAGATCGGCGTGCTTTCGTACTCGAAATCCTGCTGAGACTGAGACGGCATCGTCACGGCGCGGAGTTCGCGGTCGCGCGATGACGGGCTAGGCGACGGGCTTGCCGTTACAGTGACGGTGGTCGAGCTGCCGCGAAGCGAGGGGCCGAAAGCGAAGAAGAGTGAACCGAGCGCGAGTACGCCGAGCACGGCGGCTGCGATGATCTTGTTTCTTTCCTCGGGGCTCTTGCCCTCAAAAATATTCATTACGTTCTATTAAAATCCGCCGGTTACGGACGGCTCGGCCAACCCGCCGGGCCGACGGAAATATGATGCCATCTCAAGCCGGAGGCTTACAACCTGGCCGTGAGTGGTGCCGCGCTGTGCCGGCGGCTGAACGGGCTGCGGCGCGGGCTGTTGAAACTGTTGTTGCTGCCGGAGCTGCTGCTGAAGCTGTGCACGCTGCTGCGGTGTCAGATTTGGTGACTGCAGGATGCGCGGATCCATCTGCTGCACCTGCGGCTGCGGCTCGATAGTCTGTACGTTCGGCGTTTCGCGTGATGCGGCCGATTCTGACGGCGCAAGCTCGACAGAGCTAATGATAACGAACTCGCGACCGGTCTCGATCTCGCGGATGAAGCGTCGGATGTTCTGATATGGGCCCTCGACGGTCATCGTAATATAGATGCCGGGGAAGAGGCTGCGGAACCGCGTGCGGCCGCGTTCATTTTCAGACTGATTAGGCTGATCGACGTCGTTTATGTCGAGCGGCGCGTAGTTTGGGCCGTTCGTGTTGATCAGTCCATAACCCGAGATGAGGCCGTTGATGCGTTGGTAGAGCGCTGTTTGACCGATGGAACTAATGGGGAGATATGCTGATTCAAAATCGTCGACGCTGGTGACGAGCTTGGCTACCTGAGTTTCGATACTGGTGATATCGCCGTATTTACCTCGGGCTGCGATGAAGTCGGCCTCTATGCGGTCGCGTTCAAGACGGCGGCTTTCAAGCTCGCGCTGTGCCGGAACGACCTGGAAAAAGTAAAGGATCATGACGGCCATGATGGCAAATATGCCTACGCCGACGGTGGCTATTTCGATCGGACCCCACATTCCCGCGTAAACCTTGCGCGGGCGGTTCGTCGGGGTTATGGGCATGTCGGGCTGCTTTTCTACAATAAGCGTTTCGTCATCGGTTAGCAGGACGGTGCGGTCCTTTTCGTCGATGACGACGGCATTGTCACGGGCTGCGCCGTACTGATTTGTAAGAATTTCGGGTTCGGAGCGAGCTGCGTCGTCGCGTTCGTTGTCTTGCATTATTGCGCTCCTCCTTCAAGAGATCTCGCGACGTCGGTCGCGGAAACCGGTGCATAGCCGGCGGCGGGCGTATAGATGAGCCGAAGTGTGAATTCGGTGTAGGTCATCCGCTGGCTTGACTGCAGGTTCTGGGACCTCAGTTCGGCTTGGAAGAGGCCGGAGTTGTTCATACGGTCGATCATGGCCATTACGCCCTGATAATCGCGGCTTAGGACGGCAAAATCGAGTTCGGCTTTAACGCTGTCTCCTTCGCGAAAGACGTTTTGAACGGCAATTCGGGAAGCGCTGACGCTGGGCGGGATGACGCCTTCGAGATCTGCGAAGAGGCGTGACCAGCCGAAGGTCTTGTTAGCGACGAGACGATGGGCGGCGACGAGCAGTTCGCGCTGCTGCGGCGAAAGCTGTTGCTGTACTTTTTGGCCCTCGGCGTTGAGCCGCGTGACCTCATCCCGCATCTCTTCGATCTGGCCGCGAACGATCGCGATCTCGTCCTGGGTGTTTGCGATCCAAGAAAAGCAGATGAGCGCTCCGCCAACGGCGAATGCGAGCAGAAGAACTGCCAGAACATACGGGGTTGTGCGGTTGCGAAATGGATTACTGGCTAAATTTAGTTTGGCTATCACAATAAAAATCCGCTGTGAAAGTCTTGAGAATAACGCCAGCCGTGCGCGAGCCGGAAGTGAAATTCTAACACGGAACCTATATTTTCACGGTAAACCGTCCGGTTAGTTGCAAAATTAATCGCGTCGCGGCGGCAGGTCGCGGTTAACCTCGTCGTCGGTCACCTCGCGATAGGCGCAGACGCGGTTGCGGCCCTCGCGTTTCGCCCGATACAGGGCTGAATCTGCCATTTCGACGAGCTCGATAGGTTCGCGGGAATCCTCGGGATATGTCGCGACACCGATGCTGATCGTCACATGATGTGTTTCGGCGGGGCGTCCGTGTCTTACGATGCTAAAACCGTGCGTTTCGATGGCTGCACGAATGCGTTCGGCGGCGACCAGGGCTTGGGCGATGTCGGCGTCGAGGAGGAAAGCGGCAAACTCCTCGCCGCCGAAGCGGGAGGCGGCGTCGCCGGAGCGGAGAATGCTGATTATGCACGCGCCGATCTCCTCGAGAGTTTTGCTGCCGGTGAGGTGGCCGTAGGTGTCGTTGACCGCTTTGAAATGATCGACGTCCAGCATCATCACGCAGAAAGAGCGGCCCTCGATGGCGGCGCGGGCCGCCTCGCGGCGGAGCTCGAAAAAGAACGAACGGCTCGAAAGGAGACCGGTGAGATCGTCGTGCGAGATGAGGCGGTGAATCTGCCGCTGGTATTCGCGGTCGATCTCGTCGAGGAGTTCGAAGCGAAGCATATCTTTGCCGAGCGAGATCTTATCGCCGCTCGCGAGTACGGTGGAGGTGATGCGTTGGCCGTTGACAAATGTTCCGTTTCGGGAGCCGCCGTCGGTGATGACGTAGGTCTCTTCGCCGTTCTCATCGAGGGTCTTAGTGATCGTCGCGTGGCGGCGGGAGATGTTGGAATCGTTGATCCGGACGTCGGCGGCGAGAGCGCGCCCGAGAATTACCTCGTCACGCTCCAGAGGTATTGGAACTGCGATGAGGTCTCCGGTAAGAAAGACCAATGCGGGACGAAGGTCACGCGGCTTTGCTTGGGGCTGCTGCATATAGAGGCCGGCAGAACGGCGAGGCGATCCGGCAGTCAATTACTAGAATACCGTAAGAGGAAGGGAAATTTCCACTAATTCGTTTTAGAAGAGATTGAGGGGAAACAGTTTAGTTGCGAACGTAGTAGCCCTGGCGTGCCCTCACGCGGAGGTCCGGACGGCCGTTGAGGCCTACGTTTAGGCGGATAAACCGGTTATCCGGGTACTCGGCCTCAGAGTAATACTGCACTAGATACTGCGCTCTAAGCTCGCTTGTGAGCTGGCGGAAAATGCGCTCTAGGATCTCGGTGTTTCGCTTTGCGTTGAGCGAGTTGTTGAGCGCGACCGGCGTATCGATCGGTGCGAACTGGGGCAGAAATGCGGTGCCGCCAGTGTCGTCGGCGAACTTCTGCATGTTGTCCTGACCAAAACGGCTCATGCTGTTGAGCTGATATGAGCTGCCGCCGGGATTGATCGAGTAGAAGACTGTGTCCGCATCCTGCAGAGCTTTGAGGACACGGACCTGTTCTTGAGCCTTTGCGGTATCGCGTGCGCGGACACGGAGTTCGCGGAGCGGGGCACCCTGGATTCCAGCGGTCACTTTTCGCTCGGCGTTCCAGATAGCCCGGAGAACGCCGGCGCTATTGGTGTCTTCGCCATCAGAGATAACTACGATGACCTTTCGACGGCCCGCGGGGATCGTACTGTTAAGGTGTTCGGCCGCAAAGCGTACGGAATCGTAAAATGCGGTCTGCTCTTTAGTCGGCGTAATGCTGGTGAGCGCGGCAACGGCGGCTGCTGTCGGCTGACGGTCAGCGTGGATAGCGGCTTTTTCGCCGACGGTTATGATCGTGGCGCGGTCATCGGCACGCATCACCTCCTGCAGGAACTTCGCAGCGGTCTCTTGCTGAAAGCGGAACATGGAATCGGTGCTTGCCGATACGTCGAAAAGCAGAGCGATGTCGAGCGGGAGTGCCTCGGCGGTGCCAACGTGATCAATAACCTGATGGCGATTTTCTTCGAGAATGCGAAAGTCGGTCGTGGTCAGGCCCTGAACCGGATTGCCGGCCGCATCAATAACCGATACCGGAACGACCACAAGCCGCGAATCCACTTTAATGACCGAATCGTCCTCAAAGGGCGGTGGTGTCGGTGTTTGTGCGGACAAGTTCGCGGCGAATAAGCCTGCGGACAGAATGATGGCGAAGAAATTGAATGAGCGGGTTCTCATAGGTACTACTGGGGCGAGAGTTATTACGGGTGAGATCTGATAGAAAAGGGAGCGGGCTTGAGTCAATGGTCCCGCTCCCCGTGGATCCAACAATTAGTCGTTATCGTCCGACTCGATCTGGCGAACCTCAACGTTCTGATTCAAGCCCCGGCTTACGAGCAGCTTGACCTCAACACGTCGATTCATCTCACGGCCTTCTCGGGTCGTGTTGTCGGCTACCGGCTGGAGAACGCCGTAACCATAAGAAGTACCGAAACGACGAAGCGGTACATTGTGAGTTTGGATCAGGTAGTCTTTGACAGCCTGAGCACGGCGTTCGCTGAGACGCTTGTTAGCCGCAGCATTACCCTCGGCCGATGCGAAACCTGTCACTTCGATGATGTAACCATTGAGCGTCATTGCCTGAGCTGCTACTTGGTCGAGGTCAGCACGGGCTTCCGGCGAAAGAACTGCACTGTTAACTCGGAAGTTAACGGTAGCGCTCTCTGAAACAACATAGTCGTCGAGTGCCGAAATACGCTGATTGGTTGCATTAACACCGGCGACAGCTGCGTCCGCTGTATCCTGAGCTGCCCGGGCACCGCCGCGAGCTGCGTTAGAGATAGCCATCAGCTCATCGATCTGGCCAGAAACACGCTCTGCATTCTGCTCAGCCGCTGTGAGGCGAACTTCTGCAGGCGTCACGCGCGAATCGATAGCTTGAGCAGTTTGGAGGTTGCTTCGGTCAAAGCGGACCTTGGTAGCCGCTAGGTTTCCCATACCGTCGCCGCGTCCCTCTACCTCAAGGTTGAGGCCGCGAACAAGCGACTGGGCAGGGAAACGATCACCACTGCCCCAGAAAGAATTAGCACGAATGCTTGCATTTGGTGCGATCACGACGCGAGTGTCAACACCAACCGAGTCTCGAACGATCAGCGTGCTGTCATCTTCTTTAGCGACTACGACGCCCTTAATGTCATACCTCTGGCCGTTTACCAGATTACGGATCTGAGCGTCTTGAGCCATAAGGCTCACGACTCCGAGCGTCATTGTTAACACGATAGCGGAAATTTTTTTCAACATATACTTCTTACTCCTGCGCAAAGATTTCGTCGAAACTCTGTAGGTAGACGCCAAAGTGGCGTATTAGGTTGCTGTGCAACCCGTGGACAGCGCCGGCGTCAAGCGTTTCTTCGGTAGTGCGTTTAACAAGCGCCGTGCCACATCGGTGTGTCTAATGCATAATTCTTGTGAACGTGTTGGTTGTGGTAATCGGGAAGATCACTGAACGAAAATCGCGCGGCCCGGTTGCGTATGCAATAAATACGGAAACTTGGCGCAATTGCGAATATTGTACGTTTACGATGCGAAAAGCGACATTTTGGGCCACTAAAGTGAAGAATACAGCTTTCTGTGGAAAATGCAATATGTTTTTTGGGGCATTTAGTAGCTGAACTGCCCGTTCTCAAGAAACTGTTTCATATCTGCGAGAAACTTCTCGGCATCAGCTCCGTCGACAATCCGATGATCGTACGTGAGAGCGAAATAAGCCATGTGGCGGATCGCAATGTAATCGTCACCTTCGGAGGAGGTGAATACTTTGGGGCGCTTTTCGATCGTGCCGACGCAGAGGATCGCGACCTGCGGCTGATTGATGATCGGCGTGCCGAAGAGTCCGCCGAATACGCCGGGGTTTGTGATAGTAAATGTCCCACCGGTAACCTCGTCGGGGCTGAGTTTTTTGGAGCGTGCACGGTCCGCTAGGTCGTTCGCTGCGAGGGCGAGGCCCGAGAGCGAGAGGGTGTCAGCCTTTTTAATGACCGGAACGATGAGGCCCCAGTCGAGCGCGACTGCCATGCCCAGGTTAATATCGCCTTTGTAAATAACATTCTCGCCGTCGATCTGTGAATTAACGACGGGGAACTTGCGGATGGCGTTCGTCACTGCCTGGAAGATGAACGGCATATAGGTGAGCTTTGTGCCGTATCGGGACTGGAACTCTGCCTTACTACGTTCGCGGAAGCGTGCGACGTTGGTCATGTCGATCTCGTACACGCTGGTAACGTGGGCGGAGGTCTGTTTTGAGAACGTCATGTGCTCCGCGATCTTCTTGCGCATGACCGACATTTTCTCGGTGCGGTCGCCCACGGATGCTGTGACGGCTGCGGGCTTGTACTCTGCTTTAGCAGTGGGCGCCGCCGGTCGGGTGGCAGGTGATCCGGGTGCCCGCTGCAGGAGGTCTTCGGGGCGGAGGGCGGCGCCTGTTTCGATGAACGACAGGATGTCTTTTTTCGTGACGCGGCCGCTCATCCCGGAGCCCGGGATGCGCGAGATGTCGACGCCGTGCTCTTTTGCAATGTTGCGGACCAGCGGGCTTGATTTTGTGCGACGCAGTTCGTCGACGGACATTTGGCCGTTGCCGGACGCTCCGTTGCCGCTTTGGGCTTCGCGGCGGGCCGAGACCTCTTCTTTTGCGACGGCGGTTGTCGGGACGTCGGTGCTCATGGCTGCTTGAGCGGCGTCAACAGCACGGCCGGATCCGGCAGCTGCGGCCTGTGCCGGCTGTGCAGGTGCAGCTGCGGGGGCGGCTCCTTCGGCGCCGACCATTGCGAGGATGGCTCCAACTTCGACGGTCTCACCTTCCTGAACCTTGATCTCGAGAAGGGTGCCGGCTGCGGGGGAGGGAACCTCGGCGTCGACCTTGTCGGTGGAGATCTCAAGTAGCGGTTCGTCTTTTTCGATAGTATCGCCGACGGCTTTGAGCCATTTTGATACGGTGCCTTCGGTGATGGATTCACCCATCTGGGGCATCACGATCTCGGTCGCAGCGCCGGCGGAGGCGGTTGCCGGAGCAGCTTTTGGTTGCTCGGCTGGTTGAGCTGGTGCCGGTTCGGGAGCGGCTTCGGGTTCGGGTTCCGAGGCTTGAACCGATTCGGGTTCAGGCGCTGGTTCGGCTGCAGCTTGAGCGGGAGCTGCTGACAGCGCAGCGGACTCGCCTTCGGCACCGATGACGGCGACGATCGTGCCTACCTCTACGGTCTCGCCTTCCTGATGTCGTATTTCGAGGAGGATGCCCTCGCCGGGGCTCGGGACCTCGGCGTCGACCTTATCAGTGGATATCTCAAGGATGGGTTCATCCTTTTCGATCTTGTCACCGACGGCCTTTAGCCACTTAGAAACGGTCCCCTCGGTTATCGATTCGCCCATTTGGGGCATTACGACTTCAGTGCTCATATGATCTCCAGCTTATAACTGCGGTACAAAAGAAAGTTCAAACGAATAGAATACTAAAATATGAGGCGGAAAAAAAGCGAGTGGCCTTCAGGAACGAGTGCGGTCGAGGATGTAGGCGCGGAGGTGTTCGAAATGGTGGAGGGCCGCGGGTAACTTGATCGGTGCGCCTTTTTTCCGTTCGAGCGTGAGGTCTTGTTCGCCGGGGGTGGCGGCGGTGATGTCTTGCCAGAACGCGGTCTCTTTTCGGTAAGTGAGGCCGTTTTCGTAAAGCTTCACAGTGCGGCGTTTTTGCATCCAGATGCCGGAGAGGGTGAAGAGATACACGACGAGGAAGGCGGACGAGATCATGAAGAAGCCGAGCTGTTGGCGGGTGTAGAAGAGGAAGAGGGTGCCGAGGAAGAAGATGAATGAGAGTACGGCGACGACGGCTGCGCGTTGAAGCGAGGCGGGGGCGGCTCCGTGAACTGCGATGAGTTTACCGAGCCGGCGGGGCGACTCGGTAGCTTGAGACGGATCAGCCTGCACGGGTGGGGTCAATGATCGCCTTTACCTCGGAAATGCGATTTGCGGGGAAGCCGCTTTCGCGTGCATGTTCTTCGATGAGTTCGGCGCTCGGAGCGGTGTATACGCAATAGATCTTGTCGTCGGTGACGTAACTGTGGATCCATTGTATCTCAGCGCCGAGTTTGTTGAGGACGTCGCAAGATTTGGCGGACGCTCCCTGGAGGTCGATTGGGGACATTGAGCCAGCACCGGGGATGTCGCGTTCGATCACGTATTTAGGCATTCGGTTATCTCCTGTTTAGTAGTTAGCAAGGCGACGCGCTGCCGTGACGATCTCGCTGATGCTCGGAAGGAAATAATCCTCCATCTGCGGAGCGAAGGGCACTGGCGTGTCGATCGAGGCGACGCGAATGACGGGGGCGTCGAGCCATTCGAATGCTTCTTCGGCAATGATGGCGGAGATCTCGCCGCCGATGCCGCCGGTCAGACTTGCTTCGTGAAGAATCATAGCGCGATTCGTCTTTTTGACGGTAGAAATAATCGCTTCCTTATCGAGAGGGGAAAGGGTGCGGAGGTCGATGACCTCCACCGTCAGGCCGTCATCTTTTTCGAGGGCGTCGGCGGCGTCGAGGGCGTTGAGGACCTCGGCGCCAAAGGTAATGATTGAAAGATCGGTGCCTTCGCGGGCGGTGCGGGCCTTGCCGATCTCGACGATGTAGTCGTCATCGGGGAGTTCCTCGCGAAGCCGCGGCAGGCGATACAGCTTTTTGTGCTCGAAGAAAAGGACTGGGTCGGGGTCGCGGATGGCAGCCTTCATCAATCCTTTGGCGTCGTAGGCGGTCGATGGTTCGACCATTTTTAGGCCGGCTGTGTTGAGAAAGAACGATTCGGCATTGAGCGAATGAAACGGGCCGCCGCGAACGCCGGAGCCGCAGGGGCCGCGGAAAACGGCCTGGATAGCGCCGCAGCCGCGGTAGCGCGATTTTGCGGCGTAGTTTGTGAGCATATCGAAGCCGCACGAGATGAAGTCGATGAATTGAAATTCGGCAACCGGTTTCATTCCCATCAGGGCGGAACCGCAGGCGGCGCCGACGATGGCGGCTTCGGAGATGGGCGTGTCGATCATGCGCTCGGGGCCAAATTGATCGATGAATCCCTCGGTGAGCTTGAAGGCTCCGCCGTACGCACCGACGTCTTCGCCGATGACGAATACGGTCTCGTCGGCGGTCATTTCTTCCCAAAGTGCGGCGCGGATCGCTTCGATCATCGAAACGCCTTTTGCTTCTGATTTTGCCGGGGATGACATTTGTTTGCGTGAAATTTCTAGCGTTCTAACTTTTTGGTCTCGTCCTCTGATTCGTCGTGAAATAGCTGACTGACAGGCGTTTGCGGAGGGGGGAGTTCTGCCTCGTATTCTGTGACCTCGCGGCGGATATGGTCGACGGCGTTACGTCCGCGCTCTATGTCATCCTTGACGAGCTTAAGGGTCAGCTTGCCATCGTCAGCGGGGAGCTCAGCGAGGGCGGCGTATGAGCGTGTACGGACCTGGATCTTAGCACTCCGGCCGAGAAAACCTTTCTTGAAGGTGATGTCAAGGATCTCTGAGAGTGGGAGGCGGACCTCTTTGACGCCGCCGGCGATGAGACCTAAGAGTTTCGATTCGAACTCAAGTACGATCCCGGCGGAAGAGAATTTTGCGATGCCATTGACGGTTGTCAGGCCGTGGGTGCTCTCTGTCTTAAAGGGAACGCTGATGAATCCTTGGTTCATTAGTTTGATGTGGCCACGTCAGGGCCGTCCTCTTCGAAATCCATCGTGTCCATATCAAGGTCACCCATGTTGGGTGCTCCGAGAAGCTTAAGCCAGACGAAGCCGGCGGTGCCTGCCGTCAGCGATGCGAATAGGATCGCCATTTTCGAGGCGTTAACAGTGCTTGCAACAAAGCCGGCTTCGCCGCCGACGAAGGCAAGATTAGTAATGAATATCGACATTGTGAAGCCGATGCCGCCCAGCATACCCGCGCCCATGATGTGCTTCCAGTTAAGGTCGAGGGGCAGTCGGCAGATCCCGACGGTCACGGCTATGAAGGCGAGAAGCGTGATGCCGAAAGGTTTGCCGAGGACGAGTCCGAAAATGATGCCGAGACTATTGGCCGACATTATATCTGACGCCCAATCACCGCCAATGACGATGCCAGTGTTTGCCAGCGCAAATACCGGCAAAATGAAAAACGCGACGGGCTTGTGGAGGAAGTGCTCGAGTTTATACGATGGCGATTTTTCATCGTCACGGAGGTTCGAGAATGGTATCGCGAATGCGAGCAGGACGCCGGCGATGGTCGCGTGAACGCCGGAGAGGAGCATGAAATACCACATCACCAGACCGCCGACGAGGTAGGGGAATAGGGACATGAAGCCCAAGCGGTTGATGACAATGAGCAACCCAAAGACGCCGAGAGCGATCGCTAAATAAAGGATGGACAGATCGGCGGTGTAGAAGATGGCTATGACGATGATCGCGCCGAGGTCGTCCATTACGGCAAGGGCGACGAGAAAGACCTTCAGCGACGCGGGGACGCGGCTGCCGAGCAGGGCGAGTACGCCAATCGCGAAAGCTATGTCAGTCGCCATCGGGATGCCGATACCGGCTTGGGTCGGGGTGCCTGCATTGAAACCGAAGTGGATAAGCGCAGGAATGGCTAGCCCACCGATCGCTCCGACAATGGGGAGTAAGGCGTTGCGGAAGCTCGATAGTTCACCGGCGTAGAGTTCGCGTTCTAGTTCGAGGCCGATGAGGAGAAAGAAGATGACCATCAGGCCGTCGTTGATCCAGTGTTCGACACTAAGGCGGATAGGCAGGCCTTCGACATAGGATTGCCAAAACTCCAAATAGCCGGTGCCCCAGAACGAGTTGGCTATCGCCAGAGAAATGACGGTGCAAAAAATGAGGACGATCGCACTGGACCGCTCATTATCGACAAATTCCTTAAAGGCTTTTGTTAGCCGTTGTGTTCGAATTTCTTTTGCCATCTTTTAATGCAAATGCGTACTAGCGTTCCAAAACCGTCCTTTTGAAAGCCGGCGGCACGACGGAGTTGTCGAACACGTCGTAAGCCGCGGATTCGGGTGTAGGTTCGGGCTGCGATTCGGCCCACTCGGCCTCTTCGGCAAGGAACGCTTTGATCTCTGCGACCTTTGTGTCCATTTCGTCGCGTGTCATCAGATCGTTATCAATCAAAAACTTTTCGTAACGGGTGATCGGGTCGTTGTGTTCTGCCCACCAATCGATCTCGCCGGCGGGCACGTACGACTGGTTGTCGTGTTCGGCGTGGCCTTTTCGGCGATAGGTGTGGGCCTCGATGAGTACGGAACCAGAGCCGGAAGCGGCATGTTCGCGTGCTTCTTTCATCACTTCGAAACAGGCGATGACGTCGTTGCCGTCGACGGAGAGGCCTTTGATGCCGTAGCCGACCGCCTTATCGACGAACGCGGCGCAAGCTGCTTGATTGCGCGTGGGCGTGGAATAGGCGTAGCCGTTGTTTTCGATGACAGTAATGAGCGGGAGTTTTTGGACGGCGGCGAAATTTACGCCTTCGTGGAATGCACCTGTGGAACTGGCTCCTTCGCCCAGATAGGCGACAGCGACGCGATCTTCTTTTTTCATCCGCGACGCGAGCAGGATGCCCGTCATGACCGGGATCATGTCGCCAAGATGCGAGATGGGGCCGATGAAGCCTTTTTCGAGATCGGCGAAATGGAACTGGACGTCAGCGGCCCGGCTTGGGGCGGTGCCGCGGCCGAGATATTGGAGAAAGATCGTGCGCGGTTCGATGCCTTTGACGAAGCAGGCGCCGATGTCGCGGATGAGCGGTGCGATGAAATCTTGAGGCTGAAGGGCGAACGCAGTACCAACCGCGGTGGCTTCCTGGCCGAGCGATGTGAAGACGCCGCCGGTGAGCTTTGATTGACGTTTTAGGGCGACCGTCTTTTCATCGAAAAGCCGGGTCATTTTGAGAAAGTGATAGAGCTCGATCTTGCGCTCTGTTGAGAGCGAGGTTTTCGAGGTGCAGGACAGCGGTTTCGCCGGCTTTTTCATGAGATCTGAACGATTGGTCGTCATTGCAAATGGCTTTTCCTAAAACAAATAGACTATCGAATCGGTGGGAAAATTCAAACGAAGGAAAGCCGAAATTGGCAGATCAACTGTTGAGAATGGTGATGGTATAAACGACGTATAGCGTGACGAGGATCGACCAACGAAGGCGAGAGACGCGCTGGCGGGTACCGGAGTGTAGTTGCAGAGGGGAGAGCTCGAGATAAAGACTCTCAATTTTGAATCAAATCCACAATATTGTGACCACATACGAAATGTATAGAACGACCAAAAAGATGCCGCGGCGTCGGCCCAACGTTCGGCGAAATCCCGGAATGATCAGTGCTACAGTAACAGCGGCGAAGCCCAATGCTACACCCACCTCTCGCATAGGGAGTTCGGCGGACGGGTAAATCAACGAAGCGACGGAGATGATCCAGTAGCTGTTGAATATATTGCTTCCGAGTATTGTGCCGAGACCGACTTCGTCGTGGCCGCGAATTTTCGAGATCACGACCGTTGCCAATTCAGGCATGGTCGTTCCGATCGCCACTATAGTGGCTCCGATAACGAACTCGTCGAGTCCATAAGAAGCGGCAATTCCCTTCGCGCCCGAAACAACGAGTTCTCCGGCGAGGATGAGGGCTCCGAGTCCGGCGACAATCGAAACGATGGTAAGCCAGTGTCGGTGCTCAGCAAGAATTTCCACGGTGCGCTCACTGCGCTTTTTGCGAACGTGACGAACTATGGCGATAAGCCAGACAAGAAATATTGCGAGCAGGATCAAGCCGTCGACTCGTGAAAGTTCACCGTCCCAAGCGAGCAGAACAAGAACGATGGGACCGGCCACGGCCACAGGAATATCGCGTCGGATTATGTCCTGTGGAACTCGGATCGCCGATATGATCAGCGCAATCCCCAGTATAAGGCTAATATTGACAACATTTGCCCCCAGAGCATCGCCTAAAGCGATTTGCGGTGTGCCGTCGAGAGAAGCCCCGATAGCAATTGCCAGTTCGGGGCTGGACGTTGCGAATGCGGCGATCGTTGCTCCAATGATGGATGCGGGGATGCGTGCCCATTTAGCGAGGCCGACGGCTCCGCGAACGAAGAGTTCGCCGCCAATGCCGGCGGCTGCGAGGCCTAGGATGAGAATCACGTAATCGTTCATTTAGCCACCGTGGGGGTCGGATGGTGCCGGCGTTCAAATGATAGGAACAATTCGGCGGCGAGCCAAGTAATGATGATCGCGGCGGCGATGATGCCGATCGCGGCGGCATTAAGAGTGTCCAGGCCGAGCAGGGTTCGAAGCGGGGTGAAATAGATGGTCGCGAGCTGCAGTAATATTCCGCCGAAGACTGCGGCGTGCAGCAGAGGGTTGCTTCGGGGTGCGACGGATATCTTGCGGGAAGGGTACGCCATGACGAGCTGGACGATCGATTCGAAAAGGAAAACGCCGCTACGTGTTGCGAGCAGGCTGTAACCGAGTCGCGGGAGGAAGACGAGAAGGATGCCGCCCATCAAAGCCTTGAATATCCCGGTTGAGAGGATAAAGCGGATCGAAGCGCGGTCCAGAAGAGGTTCGGCAGGGTCGCGAGGCGGCTGCAGCATCAAGCCAGGGTTGCGGTCGAGGCCGAGGGCGAGAGCGGGCGGGCCGTCGGCGACGATGTTGATCCACAAAAGCTGGACCGCGGTCAACGGCAGAAGGAGGCCGCCAAATTCATCAGTAAGGCCCATCAGGAACGAACCGAAGGCTCCGCCCACGACGAGGAGCACGAGTGCGAGGTTTGTCGAGAATAAGAAGCGGATGAACTTTTGGATGTTCTCGTAGATGCTGCGGCCCTCTTCGATAGCGGCCACGATGGTGGCGAAGTTGTCGTCCATGAGGACGAGGTCGGCGACCTCGCGTGAGACGTCGCTGCCGCGTTGACCCATGGCGACGCCGACATCGGATCGTTTGAGAGCGGGTGCGTCGTTCACGCCGTCGCCGGTCATTGCGACGACTTCGCCATTCTTTTGGAGCGATTCGACAAGACGGAACTTATGTTCGGGGGCGACGCGGGCGAAGATGGTGGTTGCGCGAACGGCCTCGGCTAGTTGGTCGTCGGACATGGATTCCACGTCGGCACCGGTGAGGACGTGTTCGGCGGGGATGCCGATGACGCCTGCGATCGCTTTGGCGGTTTCGGGGTGATCGCCGGTTGCCATGATGACGCGGATGCCGGCGGCATGGGCTTCGCGCATTGCACCGGCAACCTCGGGGCGGGGCGGGTCCCAGAGCTTGATTACGCCCAGGAACTCGATCTCGTCGTCGCCTCGGCCGTCGCGACAGCCGACGGCGAGGATGCGGAAGCCTTCAGCGGCATATTTTTCAATACGGGAATGCCATGCTTTTTGCTCGTCGGCGGTGAGAGTGCTGCCGCTGAGCAGGACTTCGGGAGCCCCTTTTAAATAGCTTGTTTCGCCGCCATCTTCTTCGACGGTGACGCGCATAAATTTGTATGAACTGTCGAAGGGGAGTGTGGATGTGCGAACGGCAGTGTTGCGTAGTGCGGTCAGGTCGATGCCGCTTTCGGCGGCGTGGTAGAGAAGAGCGAGTTCGAGCGGATCGCCGATCTCGGCATCGGGGTCCGCGTCGTTGGCGATGACCATGGCGCGAAAGGCTCTGGTTTCGTCGGCGCTGTCGATGCCGCGGACGACCATTTTGTTCTCGGTGAGCGTGCCCGTTTTGTCGGTGGTGATTACGGTAACGGAGCCGAGGGCTTCGACAGAGCTGAGGCGGCGGACGACGGCCTTACGTTTCGCCATACGCTCGACGCCAAGGGCGAGCGTTAGCGTGAGGACGGCCGGGAGTCCCTCGGGAATTGCTGCGACAGCGAGGGCGACCGCGAAGATGAGAACGTGGCCGATGCGATCAGTACCTTCGATGATGAATCCGGCGACGGTAATAAGGACGGCGAGCGCGAGGATAACCTTGGCGATCTGATGGGCAAAGACCTCGAGGCGAAGTTCGAGCGGTGTCTTTCCGACCTCGATCTCGCCGATCATGACGGCGAGTTTGCCCATGGCACTGTGGCTGCCGGTGCGGGTGACCTCAAAGAGGGCTTTTCCGCGCATCAGAAGAGTGCCGCTGAGAAGTTCGTCGGATGTTTCTTTTTCTACGGGGACCGATTCGCCGGTGAGGATCGACTCGTCGACGAGTACGCCTTCGGGGCTGCGGATCTCGCCGTCGGCAGGGACGCGGTCGCCGGATTCGATGCGGATGATATCGCCGGGCACGATCTCAGACGCCGGTATGTGAACGAAATGCCCGTCGCGGAGCGCCCATGCGAGCGGTGCGGCCATGGCTTTGAGTCGAGCAAGAGCGGCTTCCGAGCGTCCTTCCTGATAGATGCCTAGGGTCGAATTCAGAATAAGGATTAGAGCGATAGCGATCGACTCGACAGGGAATCCGGAGGCACCCTCGTAGATCCAGATGAAGAGATCGACGACGAGGGCGATGAGGAGAATGTAAATCAGGGGCGAGCGGAACTGGTCGACGAAGCGGGCGATGAGCGATTTGGGAGGAGTTTCGGGTGTGGAATTTGGGCCGAACCGCTCTAGCCGGTCGGCAGCCTCGTCTGAAGTTAGCCCACGGTGCAGGGGGATGTTGGAGGGGTTGGGCATAGCATTCAACTAATCGGGGAGGACCTTTGCGAGTGTCTCGGAAAGGACCTTGGCAGAGGCTCGGATGCCCCTCAGTTCCTCGTCATCGAGGGGGATCTCGATCACGCTCTCGACGCCGCGTCGGCCGACTACGCAGGGGAGGCTGAGATAAACATCGCTGATGCCGTATTGGCCGGATGTGAGGGTGGACACGGGCAGGACGGTGCTTTCGTCGCGGAGGATGGCCTCACAGATGCGGGCGACGGATGTGGCGATGGCAGTTGCGGTGTAGCCCTTCTTTTCGACGATCTTCGGTGCGGCCCGGCGGACACGTTCGAGAACGGCGTCAAAATCTATGTTGAATCTTTTGGCAAATTCGCGGAGCGGGACGCCGGCGACAGTGGCGGAGCTCCAGGTCGCGATCTCAGAATCGCCGTGTTCGCCGATGATGTAGGCGTGGATGGAGCGCGATTCGATGCCGAGTTCTTCGCCGAGGATGGAACGCAGGCGCGCGGTGTCGAGTACGGTGCCGGAACTGATGACGCGTTCGACGGGGAGCCCGCTGTGGCGTTGAGCGATCTGTGCGAGGACGTCGACGGGGTTAGTGGTCATGAGGATGACGCCGTCGAAGCCGGCATCCATCATCTCCTTGACGATGCTGCTGGTGACCCTGCCGTTATCGCGGAGTAGGTCGAGTCGGGATTGACCGGGTTTACTACTGGCGCCGGCGGTGATGACGGCGATATCGGCAGCGGCTACGTCGCGATAATCCCCGCCCCATACTTTTACGGGGTGAAGGAGCGGGACCGCGTGCTGAAGGTCCATGACCTCACCTTCGAGCCGGTCTTCGTCGGTGTCGACGAGCACAATTTCCTGCGCGACGCCGCTTGCGAGAAGGGCGAAGGCGGAGGCAGAGCCGACATGCCCGCAGCCAATGACGGCTACGCGGTTGAGGCGGCGGTCTGCGTGTGCGGTGTTTAACATCTATTCCGGGAGCAACGGTTTGCCCGAATTGTCGCGGACGATTTCGACGCTGCATTTTGCCTTGGCGGCAACGCCGGCTGACACGCTGCCGATGAGAAGGCGGTGAAAACGTCCGAGCCCGCGGGCACCCATGAAGAGACTGTCGGCATTCCAACCGTGAGCTTCGTTTAGGATGACGTCGCGGGCATCGCCCCAGCGGCACGCCTGTGTGACATTGAGGCCTGCCGCTTTAAGCCTGCGGGAAGGATTGCGCAGCACGCGATCGACCCACTCTTTTGCCTCAGGTGAATCTTCTTTGTCCTCGGGGACGACCATGTCGAGGTATTTTGTTTCAGGCCGTGCACTGGGGTCGTCGTCGGCCGTGATGAGGCGAAACTCAGCGTTTTCGGGCCAGCTTCGTGCAAGGGCGTGATCGATAGCTAGTTCAGCGTTTGGAGAGCCGTCTGCGGCGATGAGAACGCGAGTGGGGCTATCCGATTCGGCAGCACGGGCTCGAGCTATGCGGACGGAGCAGGCTGCCTCGTGCAATACCTTCAATGAAACGCTGCCGAGAACAGCGCGGCCCATGAAGCCGCGCCCGTGAGAACCGATAACGATGAGATCGGCCTTCCAGCTGTCCGCAGTTTTGATGAGCTCAAAGGCAGCCTTGCCCATATTCACTTTCGCGGTGACGTCCCACGAGGGGAACAAGCCGCGAACGCGGTCGGCGGCGGTTTCGGCCATACCACGCATTTTTTCGGCGGCCTCTTCGAGATGACGGCGGATCGTTTCAGCGGATTCGCGTGAAACTTTGCCCGGTTCGGGCAGGACCTGGTCGGCCAGCTCGGGAAGTTCCCAGGCGTCGGTAACGCTAAGAACAACGGCTTCGGCAGAGTCCGGGAGGCCTGCACGTTCGAGGTCGGCGATGGCGGCATCGGAAAATTTAGAGCCGTCGTAAGCGATGAGTATCTTGGTTGGTTTTGACATACTATTTGTACGCAGCACATCCTGCTGCGTCGAGCTTTGCAATATATATTAGGCCGAAACGGTATCCGAGGTATACGCTGTCGAAATCGACTTTGTCGATCTGGTCCGACGATGTGTGCAACACTTTTTGCCAGTCAGACCCTAAGCCGCTAAAGGTGATGGCGGGTATTTTCTTGTTCTTGAAAGATGCGGAATCGGAACTTGCACCTTCTATTGTTACAGCCTGAAATTTGAGCTCACTTTCCTCGGCAATGGTCTCGGCAAGTTTGACGAGTTTTGAGGATGATGCGTTTCGCAATGCCATCGGGCGAGCTTGCCCAAAACTGTCGAAGTTGACCATAGAGCACGTTGCTTCCACCTGAGATTTTTCCATTTCTTTTACGAAACGCTTTGAGCCGATAAGGCCATCTCCTTCACGATCAAACGCGACGAACACATATGATTTCTCTGTGCTCAATGGTCGAAGCGTCCTGTAGATATGTGTGATCATTGCGACCCCGGTCCAGTTGTCGATGACCCCACATCCACTAGCAGTTCGGTCATAATGAGCACCGATCACGATGGTGTCGTTCGACTTGCCTTTCTTGCGGACGATCACATTTGAGACTTTTTCTTTTTCGAACCTCGCGACTTCGATCTCGTCAGGTGAAGCTCCTGCATCAAGGAATAGTTGCTCTACGCCTTCGCGTCGGTCACTGCGTTCACACGGAACTGTTTGTATTGAGGCTGTTAGAGCTTCTTTGGTGGAGATGTTGGGAACTGCTTGCGCATTTGTAAGCGAAACAAATGACGCCACAATTAGAAGAGCTAAATGAGAGAAGAGCGCGTAATTTTTCATCTATTCTTCGGGTTCGAATGAAAATTCGGGTCGAGGTCGAAACGGTACCGATCGACGAAATTATTGCAGGGGTTCTGGTTACACCTTAATTTTAGCAAGGAAATTTGCGGAAGCGAAAATCGGAAAGGACGGTTGTGGCGTTCCGGACTATTTCGCCGTTTTCCAGCGGTCAAAGAGATCGGCGGCAGCGGTTTCCCAGTGGGGGAAATTGAACTGGAACCCGGAGTCGGTGAGGAGTTTCGGGACGACGCGGCGGCTTTTTAGGATGAGTTCGGTCTCGGTACGCATGAAGAATGCGCCGATGGCGAGCTGCCATTCGGCGGCGGGGAGTCCGAACGGGGCTCGGGCGACGTTGCGAAAGATCTTCATGAAGTCGCGGTTGGGCAGCGGGTTGGGCGAGGATAAGTTGATGGGGCCGCTGAGTTTGTCGTGATCGATGAGCCAGTAGACTGAGCGGATGAAGTCTTCGTCATGGATCCAGGAAATGTATTGGCGGCCGGTGGCGGCGGTACCGCCGAGGCCTTTACGGACTAGGCCGAGCATTACGTCGAAGATGCCGTCAGGGTCGGGGCTCATGGTCATTGCGGAGCGCATCAGGACCTTGCGGGTGTGGGGAGTTTCAGCTTCGAGGGCGGTGCGTTCCCACGCGGTCGCGACTTCGATGCTGAAACGCCAGGTGTCGGGAGCGTCGGGTTCGTTGCCGCCGAGAATGCCGGTGACGTCGTCGTTCGGGGCGTCGAAGCGATGTGCGTAGATCGTGGCTGTGCTCGCCTGAAGCCAGATCTTTGGGGGATTGGCCGATTCTGCGATAGCTTCGCCGACGGCGCGAGTTGAATCGACGCGGCTATCCATCATCTGGCGGCGATTTTCGTCATTGTAGCGGCAATTGACGCTGCGTCCGGCGAGATTTATTACGACATCGGCGCCGTCGAGGTAAGATGTCCATTCACTGAGGGACTTGCCGTCCCACATCGCGGTTTGCCACGGCGATTGCGCGGGTTTGCGGCTGAGAACAGTGACGTCGTGGCCGTCAGAATGGAACCTGCGAGCGAGCAATGTGCCGACCTGGCCGGAGCCGCCGGGGATGACAATTTTCATCAGTAAACCATCCTTGCGCGGATCGTGCCCTTTATTCCTTTTAGGATCTCTAACGCCTCTTTGGAGATCTTTTGGTCGACATCGAGGATGACGTAGCCGATGTCTGGGTTGGTGTTTAGGTATTGGCCGACGATGTTGATGCCGTTTTTGGAGAGGCGCGAGTTTATGCTGCCCAGAACGCCCGGGACATTCTTGTGAATGTGGAGGATTCGGTGGGTGCCGGCTTGGGGCGGAAGGCTGACGGGCGGGACGGTGTGCGAGCCTTCGGTGGTGCCGAGTTCCAGATATTTTACGAGCTTATCGGTGACATCGTGACCGATGTTGGCTTGAGCCTCTACGGTCGAGCCGCCGATGTGCGGCGTGAGAATAACGTTAGGGAGGTTTTGAAGGACGCAATCGAACGGAGCGGTGTTGGTTTCTGGTTCTTCCGGAAAAACGTCGATGGCGGCGCCGCCGAGCTTGCCGGAGCAAAGGGCTCGATTAAGAGCGTCGAGATCGACCACGTCGCCGCGGCTGTGGTTGATAAGAATTGCGCCGCGGCGCATGATTTTGATTGAAGACGCATCGAGAAGGTTTTTTGTCGATTTGTCCGACGGGACATGGAGCGTGACGATGTGTGATTGCTTGAGCAGGTCTTTGAGATCCCGTACCTGCTTGGCATTGCCGTGCGGGAGTTTGTTGGCGATATCGTAATAGAGGACGTGCATGCCCATGGCCTCGGCCATGATCGAGACTTGTGACCCGATGTTGCCGTAGCCGACGATGCCTAGTGTTTTGCCGCGGAGTTCGAAGCTGCCCTTGGCCTCTTTAAGCCACTCGCCGCGATGGGCGGCCGCGTTCTTGTCGGCGATGCGGCGGATAAGGATGACGCAGAGGCCGATAATGAGTTCGGCGACCGAGCGCGTGTTGGAATATGGTGCGTTGAAGACAGCGATGCCTTTTTGGGTCGCTGCGGGAAGATCGACTTGGTTCGTTCCGATGCAGAACGCCCCGATGGCGAGAAGTTTGTCAGCGGCCTCGATCACAGTCTTGGTCACCTGCGTTTTGGAGCGGATGCCGAGGATGTGGACGCCTTTGATAGCTTCGGCAAGCTCCGCCTCGGAGAGTGCCCCGCCCATACGGCGGACCGCAGTGTAACCGCCCGCGCCAAGTTCGCGCACCGCAGAGTCGGCTATATTCTCGAGCAAAAGAATCTTGATCTTGCTGCGGGGATAGGATGTTGCCGGGGATGTCATAATTAGAAAGGTGATTATAACAAGAAAACGAGAGGGTGGTTAGGCCCTCTCGTTGAACGATTACGAAGCCGCAGGCCGCCTATTACATATGGATGGTCATGCCGTGGACCCCTTCGGCCGCTTCCATGATGGCTTCGGAGACTGTTGGGTGAGCGTGGATTATGCGGCCGAGTTCATCGGCAGTGGTTTCCAGTGCCATTGCGACGACGCATTCGGCGAGGAGTTCTGTGGCGTGGGGGCCGATGATGTGAACGCCGAGCACCTCATCGTATTTTGTTTCGGCGACAACTTTAACGAAGCCGTCGGTTTCGCCGAGGATGCGTGCCTTGCCGGAGGCAGAGAAGGGGAATTTGCCGACGCGGACGTCGTAGCCTGCCTCTTTCGCTTTAGCTTCGGTGAGGCCGACGCTGGCGACCTCGGGGTCGCAGTAAGTGCAGTTCGGCACGAGGTTTTGCTTGATCGGTTCGACCTTTTTGCCGGCGATCTTTTCTACTACCATAATGCCTTCTTTAGAGGCAAGGTGGGCAAGCCATGCAGTGTCAATGACGTCGCCAATGGCGTAGATGCCGGGTTCGTCGGTCTCGCAGAACTCGTTGACTTGGACGGTGCCACGCTCTTTGACCTTGACCTTGGTGTTTTCGAGGCCGAGGTTCTCGAGGTATGGCATCCGGCCGACGGCGACGAGGAGGATTTCTGCTTCGAAGGTGACGGCGTCGCCTTTCGCGTTCTTACCGGAGACCTTAACGCCTTTTTTGGACTTGTCGAGTTTGTCGAGTTTGATTCCGGTCTCGCATTTGATGCCCTGCTTTTTGAAGGAGCGTTGGAGTTCTTTTGATACGTCGGCGTCTTCGATGGGCACGATGCGATCGAGGAGTTCGACGACGGTGGTTTCGCAGCCGAACCGGTGATAGACGCTGGCAAATTCGACACCGACGGCGCCGGAGCCCATGACGATCATGGATTTGGGAACTTTCTGGAGTTCGAGGATCTGGTCGGAGTTGACGACCTGTTTTCCGTCGACCTCAAAGCCGGGAATCGGGCGTACGACGGATCCGGTGGCTATTATGATGTTCTTGGTCTCGATCGTTTCTTTCTTTCCATCGGCGAGGTCGAACAGGACCTTGCCTTTACCTGTGATCTTGCCGAAGCCGTTGAAGACAGTGACCTTGTTTTTCTTCATCAGATAGGTCACCCCGGCAGCGTTCTTATCGACGATGCCCGCTTTGTAGTTCTGGACGCCTGCCCAATCGTAATCGAGGCCGCTTACCTTTAGGCCGAACTTTTCGAACTCACCCGCTTTTTGATAAAGGTGCGCGGCGTTGAGGAGCGCCTTGGTCGGGATGCAGCCGCGAAGGCCGCAAGTGCCGCCGAGCTTAGCGTCTTTTTCTTTCTCGATGATCGCTACTTTTAGGCCGAGTTGCGCACCGCGGACTGCGGCGACATAGCCGCCCGGGCCGGCTCCGATAATGGTTACGTCAAATTGTTCTGCCAATGGTTTATTCCTCGTTAAGTAAAAGGTTTAAGTCAAACTCAACATTATAACGAGTCGGGGGGCGACAAACAAAAGGGATAGATGAATCGCGGGACGCTGTTAAATTGTTCATAAAATGTTAACAGTAACGTCAACTCGCCGTAACACGACCGCCTTAAGCTCCTAGTTTGAAATCCCTATTTGAATTAAATAATTTGCCCCCCCCGGCATTGCAAATGACGGGTTGCGGCATGACCTTCACCCTAAACAGGAGTCAGAACATAATCTAATGAACATATTTAAAAGTGCATTGCGCGTCTTTTCTATTGCTTTGATCGCGGCGATCACGATGGTAAACGTCGCGGCCCAGGCAGAAAGCGGAAGCGCGGCCATAGAAGGCACGGTGGTCGATGCGAATGGAGCCGCGGTTGCGGGAGCGTCGGTTAATATCAGAAACCTTGAAACAGGCCTGGAACGGAACACGGTGACCGATAGCAACGGACGATTTTCGTCGCGTGTGCTGCCAGTCGGTGGCTATGCGTTGACCATCGAGGCAAACGGCTTTTCATCAGCACGGCGTGAAAATGTTGTGCTGCGGGTCGGCGAGACGACGCCAGTTAGTGTTTCCATTCAGCCGTCAGACATTACGGCTCAGGTAGATATCGTCGCGGGTGCGGACCTGGTCGATACGGAAACGGCAACGACCGGCACGGTCATCAGCGAGCGGTTGGTCGCCGACTTGCCGGTGCGTGGACGCAATTTTACGGAATTTGTAACGCTGACGCCGGCGGTCGTGCAGGAGGCGGACAGAAGCGGGCTGGTTATCGCTGGACAGCGTTCGATCAACTCGAACATCGCGGTTGACGGTGCAGACTTTAATGATCCGGTTCAAGGCAATCAGCGTGGCGGCAACGAGTCGGTTTTCTTTTTTCCGCAATCGGCGGTCAGGGAATTTCAGGTAGTTCGGTCTGGTGCGAGTGCAGAGGTCGGACGGACGACGGCGGGATTTGTGAACGTCGTTACGAAGTCGGGCACGAACGATTTTCGCGGAGAGGGTTTCTACTTCAACCGCAACCGCCATCTGACATCAGAGAATGCGTTTGGGCGAAAGCTTGATAACGCACAGAACCAGTTCGGTGGATCGATAGGCGGGCCTCTCATGAAAGACCGAGCCTTCTTCTTTTTTAGCCTTGAACAGAACCTGTTGAGGGTTCCATTTGTCGTAGAATTTCAGGATGTTCCGGGCGTTGCGATACCGGCGGAGCTTGCTGCACTTGAGGGTGAGAAGAGAGGGACGAACAATCCGACGGCTCTGTTTGGGCGGACGGATTTCATCTTGAATAACAGCAACACGCTAAATCTGCAATACACATATACGCGAATGAGAGGTGAAAACTTCGACTTTGATTCGCCTCGCCAGACGACTGCGGAATCCGGCAATTACACCCGTGCCGGCTCCAGTAATGGATTGAAAGGATCTTTGGTAACAGTATTCTCTCCAAATGTGATCAACGAGTTTCGGGGCCAGATAGCGACAGACAACAGGCTCGAAGAGCCGAATTCGACGATGCCCCGGATCAACATCGCCGGTTTCGGCGATATCGGCGGAAACGATGGTCGTCCTCGTCAATTCGAATCAACAAGATTCCAGCTTGCGAATAATGTAAGTGCAACGAGCGGGCGGCACCAGGTACGCGTTGGATTCGAATCCAACATCAACCGCGTTTTACAGCGACGCGAAACGAGAATCCAAGGCCGCTGGGATTTTGAGAACCGTACGCTGGGAGGCGTTCCCACAACGGGGCTGGAACAATACATCGCCGGTCGCCCCCGACGCTTTCGTCAAACGCTGGCTCCGCAAGATCAAGAGTCTTCGATATTCCGCGGTACTCAGCAGGAATATGCACTGTTCGTGCATGACAAGATCAGGGTGACGCCGCGCTTGACCGTGGATGCCGGGCTGAGGTGGGAGGGACAGATCAACCCCCAGCCGACTGATCCGTTTCCCGGCATTCCGGAGACAGGGCGGATACCAAACGATCTGAAGATGATTCAGCCGCGGCTCGGAATGGCATATGACGTTCGCGGAACGGGCGATACGGTGATCAGGGTTTCAGCCGGGATCTTCGCAGCTCGCACGCCCGCGAATCTTTTCCAGCGGGTGTTCACGAACAATGGTTTGACGACGCAGGCGATCGAAATCGCGGAACCCGGGGCGTGTCGTAATTCGGCAGACGTAAACCGACCAGGATGCAGGCTTCGTGGGCCGGACGCGATCTTCACGTTCCCCAATGCTTTGACCTCGATTCCAGCCGGATTTGAGCAGTTCATCCAGGACCCTCGGATCTTTGGGTTTGACCCGGATTTCAAGAATCCCAGGTCATTTCAAGCCTCGGCAACTCTTGAGCAGCGACTTACGGACGACGTGATTTTCTCGGTGGGTTACATCCGAAATTCGACCTGGAACCTTCAACGTCGGTTAAACCGCAATCTGTTTCCACCGACGATTGACGAGACTGGAATGCCAATTTTTCCTGATGATCGACCGTTTCCCGGCGTAGAGTGGCTTTCGATCAATGAATCCACTGCTCATTCAACATATGACGGAATGACTCTGACGCTGACGCGAAGGTTTGCGAACCGCTTTCAGGGGCAGATCAACTATACGCTGGCACGAAATGTGGATGACGATTCGAACGAGCGGAACTTCTCTCAGGAACCGGCGTTGAACCCGTTCGACCTTTCGATCGAGCGTGCTTATTCGAAACAGGATGTTCGCCACAACTTCAATATGAGCGGACTCGTCGACCTCGGCTACGGATTTACAATGTCGGGTGTGCTGATCACGCGTTCCGGCTTCCCGTATACGGCGGTGATCGGGTTCGACACCCAGAATGATGGAAACGACGACAACGACCGGGCGATCGTGAACGGTAGGGTCGTGGACCGGAACTCGTTCCGACAGCCCAAGTTCTTTAACTTGGACCTTCGGCTGCTTAAGGCTTTCCGGTTTGGCGAGACGAAGCGGCTGGACTTTTCGGCGGAGGTCTTCAACGTTACCAAGGCTTCGAATAAGAACTTCGGTAATGATGCAGTTAGCTTCTTCGGGGAACCGTTGCCGGATGGATCGCCGTCGGAAGCGAATGCTGGCGTCCCCCTCTTTGCACCATCGACAGCACGATTTGGCGGGCCGCGGCAGCTGCAGCTTGGCGTTCGGTTCGTATTTTAATCAACCTTGGTTGAGTTAACTTCCGGTTTAGGGGCGGGAAACAACCGCCTCTAAACCGTTTTCACTTTGCATATATATGAAGAGTTTATATCTTGCTCTCATCCATGTTGCGGCGATCCTGTTCTTTAACGTTGCCGCGTTTGGCCAATCGTGGGTTCATCCTTTTGATTTTCCTCAGAGCAACAGTTGCCCGAATGAGGTAGTTGCGGTTATCGAGATCCCGGCAGGAAGCTATATAAAGTATGAGCTTGACCCTACAACCGGGCACGTTGTTGTTGGTCGGTTTCAATCGGTCCCGATGTTCTATCCGGCAAACTACGGCGTGATCACGCAGTCGCTCGCTGGCGACGGCGACAACCTTGATGTGGTGGTGTATACCAGGACGCCGATACAGTCCGGTGCGATCATTCGCGTTCGCCCGATCGGGATCTTAAAGATGCTGGATGGCGGTTTCGAAGACGACAAAGTGATAGCGGTGCCGACGGCAAATGTGGATCCGACGTATGCGGAGATCAACAGTTTCGAGGATCTTCCTGTGATCGAGCGGGAGCGTCTGGAATTTTTCTTTCGAACCTATAAGTTATTGCCGCAGGGGAGGAAGCTCGTTGAATTACGGGGCGTGCAGTCAGCAGAGAACGCACGTGCGATGATACGAGCTTCGGTCGCGAGTTACGCGAAGGCGAAGGAGCTTTCGCCTGCCCCGTGCGTTGAGCCGGCGGGACAGACGAAAGCGCCGAATAAATGAAAGTCTGCTATTGTCGAAAAGTTTTCGAGTAGTCCTCCATCAGGCGTTGGAATTTTGCCGATGCTTCTTTGTCGGCGGCCATCTTCATCATGTTGCGGATCGAGGCTGCGGTAAGCGCTTGCATATTGCTTGCAACACTTTCTTCTAACTTCTTTTTCGTATCGGCGCTCACCTGGGCGCCGACGGCGTCTTTGATCGCGATCCAGCTGTCACTGAGCTGAGCTTTGCGGTTGTCGAAGGCGCTCTGCGCTTTTTCGACCCCGGCGGCTGTGGGTTCAGCGTCGATGGTGGTGACGATCTCATGCGTTGCTGCATCGAGTTCCTGAACGAAGGCGTTAACCTCGGCATCTTTGCTGCAGGCGGAAAGGATCGTGACAGCGGCCATCAACAAACTAATAGTTACCTTTTTCATAATTTACCTCTCGAAATTGTATTATTGGTTTAATTACCAATGTGGGAGACGTGGTTGCGAACGGTAGGCGGACAGGGAAATCTATGAATAGTGACGCAGTGAAGGAAGCGGCCCGTGCGCGGGCACGGGAAATTTCTGCGGAGTATGCGGGGCGCGGCGATGCGACGGGGTGGTTTGATGAGCTGTACAGGGAAGCAGCAGGCGACATCGACAAGGTTTCGTGGGCGGATCTGGAGCCAAATAAGTATTTCGCCGAGTGGGCGAATGACGTGGGACTCGCGGGCAGCGGCAAGAAGGCGTTGGTGATTGGGTGCGGGCTCGGGGACGATGCTCGGTTTTTATATGACCGCGGGTTTGAAGTGACGGCTTTTGATATTTCGCGGGCGGCGATCGAATGGGCGAAGCGGCTGCATTCGGATACGGAAATTCGATTTGAGGTGATGGACCTTTTTGAGCCGTTTCGGGGCTGGTTGCGGGCTTTTGATTTTGTGCTTGAGGTTTATACGATACAGCCGCTCCCGGTTGAGATGCGGGATCGGGCTATAGATGCTGTTGCAGCGCTTGTTAAGCCGGGCGGGGAGCTTGTGGTGGTGACGCATGCTCGGGAGGATGATGAGGGATTGCCAGACGAGGTGCCGTGGCCGATGTCGCGAGCGGAGTTGGCCCGGTTTGCCGAGCATCATTTGGTAGAGAAGGACTTTCGTGTTTTTGCGCGTGAAGAGGATGAACCGGATCGGTGGGTCGTAGTTTACGAGAAGGAGGGATGATGAAGCGATCAGCTGCAGTTTTGTGGATGTGTTTGGCGTTGGTGCTTGTCGGGTGTACGACCGAGCAGGTTGGGCAGGCGGAACCGGAAATGGGGCCGGCACCGGTGTCGACCGATCCGGTCGTGATCGAGATGTCGGCGGTTGATGCGGCGCCGCGGACGAAAGGTGCGGGCGGCGAGGAGGCTCAGTTCATTGACGTGCGTAGTGCGACTGAGTTTGGCGCGGGGCATGCGGAAGGTGCGGAGAATATTCCGTTGGACGAATTTGAAGATAGCCTGAATAGAATCGACAAGAATAAACAGATATATCTGATCTGTCAGTCGGGGCGACGGTCAATGGAGGCCGGTAAGATATTGACGGCGAACGGATATCGGAGAGTTTTCAGCATCGAAGGCGGAACGCCGGCGTGGGAAGCTGCGGGGCTGCCGATGGGCGGCAAGTAGAAAAAAGAGTATGACGGAAAATACAACAAAAGTGCGGATCGAGGCGGATTCGATGGGCGAGATCGAGGTGCCGGCGGATGTTTATTGGGGTGCGCAGACCCAGCGTTCGCTGAAGCACTTTGATATCGGGTTTGATGTGATGCCGCGGGAGATGATCCGCGCGTTGGGGGTTTTGAAAAAGGCCGCGGCGATAGTCAATTTTGATCTGGGCAAACTGCCGGAAGATAAGCTAAAGCTGATAGAGCAAGCGGCGGACGAGGTGATCGACGGGAAGCTGGATGAGCATTTTCCGCTAAGGGTTTGGCAGACTGGTTCGGGGACGCAGACGAACATGAATGCGAACGAGGTCATCTCGAACCGAGCGATAGAGCTGGCGGGTGGCGAGATGGGGTCGAAGTCGCCGGTACATCCGAACGACGACGTGAACAAGTCGCAGTCGTCGAACGATACGTTCCCGACGGCGATGTACATTGCGGCGGCGGAGCGGCTGACGGCGCTGATCCCGGAGGTGCGGAAAGTCCAAGAGGCGATAGAGGCGAAGGCGAGGGAGTTTGGCGATGTTGTGAAGATCGGGCGGACGCATTTGCAGGACGCGACGCCGCTGACCGTTGGGCAAGAATTCGGCGGCTGGGCTAATTTGATAAAGCGCGACATTGAGCGGCTGGAGATGGTGCTGCCGGGGTTGATGGACCTGGCGATAGGCGGAACGGCGGTGGGAACGGGGCTGAACGCGCATCCGGAGTTTGCGGAGCGGGCTGCGGCGAAGATCGCGGAGCTGACGGGGCTGCCGTTCAAGTCGCATCCGGACAAGTTCGCGGCGCTTTCGGCGCATGATGAGGTTGTGTTCGCCTCGGGAGCGCTCAAGACGCTGGCGGGGAGCTTGATGAAAATTGCGAATGACATCAGGTGGCTCGCGTCAGGGCCGCGGTGTGGGATCGGCGAGATCACGCTGCCGGAGAATGAGCCGGGCTCATCGATAATGCCTGGAAAGGTGAACCCGACGCAGTCAGAGGCGATGACGATGGTGGCGGCGCAGGTGATGGGGAACGACGCGGCGATCGGGTTCGCGGGTTCGCAGGGGAATTTTGAGCTGAATGTTTTTAAGCCGGTGATGATACACAATTTTTTGCAATCGGTGCGGCTGATGCACGATGCGTGTCACGGCTTTGTGGATTATTGCGTTGCGGGGATACAGCTGAATCGCGAGCAGATCGATGAATATTTGAACGATTCGCTGATGCTGGTGACTGCTTTGAACCAGCACATTGGGTATGACAACGCGGCGAAACTGGCAAAGCACGCGCACAAGAACGGACTGTCTTTAAAGGAGGCGGCCGTGCAGCTTGAGCTGTTGACGGAAGAAAAGTTCGACGAGCTTGTGAAGCCGGAGGCTATGACGCGGCCCTAGCGATCAGCCGCCGATGATGACGGTGGTTTCGCCCTTTACGATCTTGTTGGGCGGGCCTAGCGGTTCAAGTATGGTGTCGCCGAGGCGGCACGCGGGCATGTTGTTTACCATGACGGTGGCTGACCCATCGATGACGACGCCGGGGCCATGCGGGGGCACGGGCGACGGTACCACGCAGGCGTGGATGTCGGACATGCCGGCCATTGAGCTGATAGTGGAGCTGAGAGCTGCGAGGGCTGCGGTCTTCGCTGCCTGTTCGGCGGCGAGAGCGGCAGGCGCACCCGGTGTTCCAGCGGCGGCTTTTGTTGCGGCTTCGGCGGCCTGAATCGTGATGTCAGACGCTTGTTTTGCGGCCTGTAGTGCTGCGGCGGCGGCGGCAGGAATCCCACGCCATGCGGGCAAGAAACCGATAAGCACATTCGAGCTTCCCGGACCCGGCGTTAGGACGGGCGGTAACGGGTGTGCAACGTTATCAGTGATTCTGGCTGCTGGTCCTGTTGGCATAGTACTCTATTATCCTTTCCTAATAAATAAGACGTTAGACTCCGCCCTGATTTGCTATGCGTCCGGTTCGGCCGCTGGCGGACTTTCGAGCGACGTTTCGGGAACTGCGTCATTACTGCTATCCACGTCAAAACTCACCCAGTCGGTCTCAATGGTCCCGACCCAGTCGCGATAAGCAGTCACCGTATTTTCGTGACGAAAACGAACCTGGTAGCGTCCGTCGGCCAGAACGTTGCCGAAAAGATCTACGCCACGGTATTGGAATGATACAGATTCATTCGGCATTAGAAAAACACGGCCCTCCTCACCGTCGTCTTCCGGAGGGAAGGGGGGAGATGTCGGATCGACCGGCGTCCCGTCATGATGCTGTATCTTAAGAAGGATGGGGGCGAAGCCAAGGAACATGGTGTTCAACCGCATTCGCTGTGAACCGCGGTTCGTAAACACGGCAGTGGCAAGAAAGTCATCGGCAGTTTTGATCGTTGCACGTTCGACTTTGAACCTTACTTCCAAATTGTTCGATGATGCTCTAACTTCGCTGTTGCTCATTTCGCCTCTATTATCTGACTTTCGCGTTTCACATTCCTGAAACAAGGCCAAACCGAACATTGAGATAAATAAGATCAGGAATTTCATAGATCTATGCTGCCTCGGTTGTGCACGTTAGTCCCATGGCTGACTCGGCCGCCTTCTTGACGGCATCAAAGTTCTTCGGCTTCGGATTGTTTGACGGATTATTCATAATGCCACCGGCGGGGTCACGGAAGCCGGACTTAGTTCCGCCTTTAGTATAATCGATGCCGTCAGTGGTGAAATACTCTTCGGGGCAGCCTAGCATGTGGCCGAACTCGTGAGTGATGTCCGTCGTGTCATTAACTCCCCAGCCGGTCATGCTTGTTGTCCCGCCGATACCGGCGCGGCCACCTTCGGTTGCGGCGGGCTGGTTAGCGGTGATCGTATAATGCTCGCCGGAGTCAACCCACTTTACTTCCACGCTAACAGAATAACCACCGGGACACGCATCGGCGCACTTAGCATCCGGGCATTTGAGTTTTACCTTACCGCTCCACTTGCCTTGAATGGCGGACTTCCAAGCGGCTTTTTGAGCGTCCGTTATCGTGCCGCTGATCTTGAGCTTCATTATCACGTTTACCTTGCACGGGGAACGTGTGGCCTCAACAGTGAAGTTTGATTTCCAACCATAGGTGCCGTTCCATGCGGCGTATGCTGCGGGTGCGTTGCTGATGACCTCGGATACGCTGTTGCTTACCTCCTTGGGCGGGAACACCTTCTTAGTACAATCATCTGGACATTCCTTTTTTGGTTGCTTGACCGGATCGGCTGCTCCGGGGGCGGCTGAAGGTGACGATGGCGGTGACTTACTTCCCATTAGTTTTGAGAATTCTCTTTCGGTTTATCTATACTGATGACGCGGATCGTGTCCGATCCGATGAATTTGCTCTTTTTGCCATCAACAACTATATCGGCCATTATGGTCACTTCGGCAGAAAGATCGACGTGTTTGTGTCTGAATTGCGAGAGTTCTTCGGGATCCATCACCCATTCCATCTGGACAGATCCTCCGGGTTCGACGGACGTAAAATCTTCGAGAAGGTCGCTGTCAGCCGGATGGGTGGGCAGGTTGGTATCAGCGCCGGTTTCGGTGTCCGTGAGTTTGATTATGGGGCCGCGATCTTTTACGAACTGGAGCGGAAATCCCACGCGGGAGCTGCTAGTGTTCGAAATCGATATTGTGATAAAGAGATCTTTACCCTCGAAAAGACACCGGGGATTGTCGTTGCACGTGACCTTAACAGAGAGAGCTTCATTCATATGGATATCCTTCCTTTTACTACAATCCGCGACCTGCCCGAAGATCAGGAACGTTAATAGAAACGGTAACACTACGAAATTTTGCATTTTATCTCACGCCCCAGCTTAGATGTTAGAAGTTCCTGCGCCTCGATGGCTATATTCCACGCGTGCCGCTTCTTTGTCGTGTTATTGCTGTGTGATGACATTATCGTTGCGTCCGCTTCGGTCTTGGCCTTAAATGGAGGAGCGGAAACGGCAGCGTCTAGTGTTCCGTCGGGTTTAAGGTATTTGACCGTCTCATCCTCAGTCGAGTATGAGTACTCATCCGGAAGACCAATGCAATGGGCGAATTCGTGGGCGTAAACCCAGTCAGAAGTGTCTTTGGCAACATTCATCGTTGTGCCTGAAAGGCCCTCGCGTGGGTATGTGTCGTGAATCTTTATCGTGTAATCCTGCCCCGACTCTACCCATACGATCTCGTAGACGATCTTGAACGATTTGCTTGGACATTCGGGGTCTTCGGCGACAAGGGTGAATTTGCTATTCCAGTGGGTGTTCACGCCGTCTACCAACTTAGTCTTCGCCGACGCGGCGTCTTCGTCGGTGACACCATCCTGGGTTTCGGGTTTGAATTTGACCTGTACCTTGATGTCGCCCCCGGATTTAGCGGGGACAACCAGTTTGTATTTCTTGTTGAAGGTGTAGCTATACTCGGTGCCGTCATTCTTGTATTTTTTGAAGTATCGACCGTAAGAATTTACAGAGATGTTTTTTTCCGCGTCCTTTGTCCAGCATTTCTCTTCCGGGCACTCTTTTTTTGGCTCCTTGACTGGATCGGAGGCGTTCTTGCCGGTGGATGGGGAGCTAGGCGCTTTTTTGGAGCCCATCTATTTACCCTCCCTCGCGCCGTTAGCCGCGACGTTAAACCATGTAACAGCACGACGCTCCATGATCTCAGCCACCTCGTCAGGTTCTTCTGACGACTCTACTAGAAGTGATTGTGCTACCCATGGATGAAAGGGGTCCTGGTCGAATTTGTGGCCGAGGGCGAACATCATCAGGACCATCAGTGCCATCGAACGGGGTGCCTTGAAGCCGTAGCGGTCGCGACCGCGCGAGATGCCAAGATTGACCAACTCGGTAAGTGCTTTCTCGCCGACGAGATCATACTTGAGCGGGTGAATCTCTTTAAGAAGGACGAGCATGTCCTGACGGAAATTCTCACGCTTGAACTGGATGCCGTCGCCGATGCGGTTGAGCATTTGGCGCGCGGCTTTTTTGCTGTGTTCGTTATCGGGGCCAAACACGATGCTGAATGCTTCGACGGATTTTGCGTGGAGTGCGTCGGAGAGCGCCATCTGTTCGAGATCTTCGCGTTCCGATAGAATCTCCGCTGCCCAAGGGTATTGCGGGTCTGAGTCGAAGCCGGAACCGAAGGCGATCATCATATCGACATAAAATCGGACCGGGCCGCGTTTGTTGAACCCATGAGATTCGGCCCGTTCCATACCACGGCGGACCGCGTCGAGGAGTTGCTCGTCAGACATTGGGCCGATGAGGTCGGGTGCAAATTCTTTGCAGTGCTCACAAAGTTCGCGCACGAAACCGTCGACGGATGCTGCTTCGAGAACTTTCAGTTGTGCATCGCGGATGATCATTTTATTGAGTGCCTCGGGCTAATTATCTTGTCTCGCGTCGATCGGGTTGGTTTTCAGAGCACCGCCGGCTAGTTTGTAGGAGACGAGTTGGTCGTTTTCGGGCAGTTCGGCGAAGAGCTGATCGACATCCCCGAAGAAGGAAGCAAGCTCTTCTGTGTTACAGGTCGGCAGATATTTTGTGAGCACACGCGGATCGTAGTAGCGAAATATCATCGGATTGCCTTCCTCATTGAAAACAGTGACAAGGCCGCGGAAATGCTTTCGCATTTCAAGCATTGAGCGCCGCGTATGAAGGAAGATGCCGCGATGTTTGCCGAAGCCCTCGTCGAGTACCCAGTTGGTGAACGCCGAGCCGGGTTGAAGGTTGACAAGATAGGGGGCGACGGATGCGATATCGGGTTCCAGATCGCCGCGGAAGATGCAGACTGAGGGCGGACCCATCTTATGGATCTGCTGAGGGAGCTCAGGAATCGAGGCGCCGTCGAAGATGCCAAACACTAGCGCCCGCTCGCCGAATATTATGCTTTCAATCTGTTCTTTCGTCATCAGGTATTCTGCTGCTGTTCTTGTTCGCGCTCCTTTCGAAGTTTTTCACAGATGGCACAGAACGGAGTGCCGCTTTCGGCCGCCCGCTTGAGTGAAATGGCCATTGGGCTGAAGCGTACGGGCGGTGGGGGAGGCTTCGGTTCGGGCGGCCTTGGTGTGTTGCCGGGCTCTGCGTTGTCGGCCTCGGTTGGCGGTTTTGGCGGATCGGGATTGGCCCCGGCGCCGGAGCCGGCTGCACCGCCGCTGTTGAGCATGACCATCGTGCCCTTGATGAAAATGCCGCCTGAGTTGATGTTGATGAAGTTGCCGCCGACCTTGAGCGTTAGTGCTGTTCCTGCTTCGATAACGGCGCTCATGCCAGCTTTGATGTGAACGGCCTGACCGGCTTCGAGCGCGAAATTGCTCGAGATCTTTTGATCGAGATCTGCACCGGCTTTAAGCGATACGGAGCCGCTGACCTCTTCGTTCTGGTCGCCTTTGACCTTTAGGTGCTTGTCTTTGTGGACCTCTTCGAACTGTTCGTTCTCGATGATCAGATGGCGGTCGTGCTGGATCAGCTCAAGATAATCGTTCTTGACACGGACGTCGACATTCTTTTCTGCGTGAACGAAGATCTGCTCTTCGTTCTTTTTGTCCTCGAAACGAAGTTCGTTGAACCCGCCGCCGCCGGTCGAAGAATTGGTCTTGATGCCGGATTTGGTCTTGTGGTCGGGCAAGACGTACGGGGGCATTGTTTCGGGATTATAAACGCAACCGGTGATTATCGGTTGGTCGGGGTCACCTTCGATAAAGTGAACGAGGACCTCCATTCCGATACGCGGAATGTACATCGAGCCCCATTTGTTGCCAGCCCACGATTGAGCCACGCGTACCCAGCACGAACTGGTTGCGTCAGCCTGGCTGGCGCGGTCCCATTTGAACTGGACCTTTACGCGACCGTATTTGTCTGTAAAGATCTCTTCGCCGCCAGGGCCGACGACGACGGCGGTCTGGCTGCCGTAGATCGTTGGCTTCTCCGTCTTTCGACCGGGACGGAACGCAGGTACATCGCCACCATGGGGGATGCACTCAAAGGTGTTGGTGTACGGTTTGTCGAGCTCGCGATCGTCAAAATAATCGGGATGCTGATAGGCATCATGGCTGATCGACGTTAGCAAATATGATCGGTTCAATTCCGACTGGGGATTCCCCGTCATCGTGAATTTGTGGCCGGCGGTCATCGGTGAACACTGCGAAGAACCGAACGAGACCTCGTATTTTGCGTCGAGCGCTTCCATTAGGACCTTGGCGGTGTTTTGGCGGTCCGGGTAGATCTTTTGCAGGTCGCCCGCGGATTCGCCGCCCCCTTTTTCGATGCCGTCATAGTTATTCGCATAACCGCCGGGGAAGTCGTACATCTCAAGCTTTTGATTGTCGCCAACGGTGAAGCGACTGGGCTGCTCGATGTCGAGATTTTGGGTTGGCAATTGGAAATTGTAGTCCCACAACGTGACCTTTCCGGTTTGCAGGACGTTGTCGGTGTGCCAGGTCTTGATGGAGGTGACGAGCTTGTCGTCTTCGAGTTCTTCGTAATGGAAGGGGAAGGTGGCGTTGTTCGGGCATTCGATGTTCGACTGCGGCGAATCCGAGATTATCAGCTTCTCCATCTGTCCGTCGTGGACGAAGTAATAGTAGATGCCCTCTTCTTCCATCAAACGCGAAAGGAAATCCCAATCGGTCTCTCGATATTGGACAATGTAATTGCGCGGTTCGTATGTTCCGGTGAGTTCTATGGATCTTGTGAAATCCGATAGGACCTCGTCAAGGATGTCGCGAATGGATTTGTGCTGAAAGATGCGGCTTTGCGTCTTTTGGGTTAGCAGCCAAACGTTGGGCACGATGGTGGCGTGGTAGATGGAGAAAGTGTCATTTCTCGTGCCCTGGGAAAACGTATTGAAGATCCCTGAAAAATGGCGGCTATCGGCTTCGTCGGTGTATTGATCGATGCGAATGGTTGCCGCCTTGCCGAGGATGTCGGCAGCTTTTATAGGATTATGCTTGAAACGTTCGCGATCGTCGTGATGATAAAGTTCGACCTTTATCTCATAGAGTTCTGAGATGGCCTCGCGCGCCTCAAAATGCTGAAGAAGGAAATAGTCCTCGCCGAGCGGTGTTTTGATGCCGAGCAGCCGGGCTTCTTGTGTGTACTTTCTTGCCATCGTTTCGCGTCCTCGTCAGGGCTTAGCAGCCTTGCCCCGATCTTGCCAATACGTATGACGGTAAGGAGCATCGGAAATTGCGTTCCGGTATGTGAGAGGCTTCTAATTCTAATGCCAAACCCTTTGTTCGGAAAGCTTAAAGGCGATGCTGCGACGGCCGGCTTTGTGTGGCCGGCCCGCCGCAATTGCCCGTTAAGCTGACGACATCACGCGATGTCGTAAGTGAATTGCTCGTCAGGGCTGACGCCAACGTGTACCTTTGAAATGCCTTCGCCGGCGGCCATTCGTGAGAGCACCTCGCCGCTCATTGCGGGCAGCAGAGAACCGGTGAGAATGTTGAGCACATTGCGGGCGCCGCTGTCGACGTCGGTGCAGCGTTTCGCGACGGTTTCGATGACCGCGTCGTCATAGGAGAACTTCGCGTTGTGATTGTCCGCAATGCGGTCTTTGATGCGTCCGAGCTGCAGCTTGATGATGAGCCGGAGGATCTCGTCGGAGATCGGGTAGAACGGCACGGTCACCATGCGGCCCAGAAGTGCAGGTTTGAACGCCTGGTTGAGCTCCGGTTTTAGCGCGTCGACGAGGCCTACAGGTTCCGGTTTGGTTTCAGGATCGGCGCACAGCTTCATTATCGTTGCCGTTCCGATATTGGACGTCAGCAGGATAATGCAGTTTTTGAAATCGATCTCGCGGCCTTCGCCGTCTTCGAGCACGCCCTTGTCGAAGACCTGGAAGAAGAGTTCCATGACGTCGGGGTGGGCCTTTTCGACCTCATCGAGGAGGACGACGGAATAGGGCTTGCGGCGGACGGCCTCGGTCAGTACCCCGCCTTCGCCGTAACCGACGTATCCGGGAGGCGAACCTTTGAGGCTGGAGACGGTGTGGGCTTCCTGATATTCGCTCATGTTGATCGAGATCAGATTGCGTTCGCCGCCGTAAAGAGCCTCGGCTAGAGCGAGAGCGGTCTCGGTCTTACCGACGCCGGATGTGCCGACGAGCATGAATACGCCGATGGGGCGTTTCGGGTCGGTGAGGCCGGCACGCGAGGTGCGGATGCGCTGAGCGATCGCCTCAAGGGCGTGGTCCTGGCCGAGGACGCGTTCGCGGAGCGTTTCGTGCAGGTTGATGACGGCGTTGATCTCGTCGGCGACCATCTTGCCGATGGGGATGCCGGTCCAGCCGGAGATGATCTCGGCGACTGCCTGGCCGTTGACGACGGGCTGCATTAGCGGGCTGTCGCCCTGGACCTCTTTCAGCTCGGCGTTTAGACGTTTGAGTTCTGATCTAAGGAACTCGGTGTCGGCAGGCTGAGCGGTTTCGGGTGCTGTTGCGGCTGCTGTCGCGGAGCCGGTATCATCGCCTGCGGCCTGATCGGTCTCGGCAGTGGCGGCGGCTGCAGATTCGCCGCCTTCGGGGGACCCGTTATTGGCTACGGCGTCGGCGAGAGCGCCGTCGTGGCGAGAAAGCTCGAGCTTTTGGCGGATGACGCCGATCTGAGCCGTGAGTTCTTTTTCTTTGGCCCACTGTTCGTTGAGCTTTTCGAGTGCGGCTTCGTCATCCGCACGCTGTTGTTTGATCTCTTCGAGCCGTTCGTCGTGTTCAGCACCCGTGATCTGTTCGCGTTCGAGTGCCTCATTTTCTTTGCTGAGACGCTGGAGCCGGCGGGTGAGGTCTTCGACCGCGGCGGGCGTTGAGCCCTGGCCGATCGCGACCTTTGCACAAGCGGTGTCGAGAACGGACACGGATTTGTCGGGAAGCTGCCGGCCGGTGATGTAACGGTGCGAAAGCTTGACGCAATCGACGACAGCTTCGTCGAGGATACGGACGTTGTGATGGCCTTCCATTTTGTCGGCGATGCCGCGCATCATCGCGATGGCTTTCTCTTCATCGGGCTCTTCGACCTTGACGACTTGGAAGCGGCGGGCGAGGGCGGCGTCTTTTTCGAAATACTTTTTGTATTCGGCCCAGGTGGTTGCTGCCATCGTGCGAAGTTCGCCGCGGGCGAGTGCGGGTTTGAGCAGGTTTGCCGCGTCATTCTGTCCGGCCGTGCCGCCGGCTCCGATCATGGTGTGAGCTTCGTCGATGAACATGATAATGGGCTGCGGCGATGCTTTTACCTCGTCGATGACGGATTTGAGGCGGTTTTCGAATTCGCCTTTTATGCCCGCGCCCGCCTGGAGCAGGCCCATGTCGAGCGAACGGACGGAAACGTTCTTGAGCGGATCGGGCACGTCGCCTTCGGCAATGCGGAGTGCAAAGCCTTCGACCACGGCGGTTTTACCGACGCCTGCCTCGCCGGTAAGGATCGGGTTATTTTGGCGGCGGCGTGTGAGGATGTCGACGATCTGGCGGATCTCGAAATCGCGTCCGAGAACGGGGTCGATTTTGCCGGCGCGTGCTTTTGCGGTGAGGTCCTCGGTGTATTGGTCGAGTGCTTTCGTTTTACCGGGAACGCCGGATGCGACGGAATCGCCGCCGGACATGCCGGGGGCTTCGCCGAGTGCGACGGCATCACGAGCCTCGCCGGAATCGCCTGTGATGGACTCGAGCTCGGAGCGAAGCGTTTCGACCGAGACGTGGTCAAACTCTTTAGAAATGTCGCGGGCGATGCGTGCGAGGCTGTCGGTTGCGAGCAACGCAAGAATCAGGTGGCCCGAGCGTACACGGGCGGCGCCGTATTCTACGGATGCGACGAGCCAGGCGTCCTGGAACCATTGCGGGATACGGTCGCTGAGGCCGGGCGTGCGGGAGTTGCCGGATTTGAGACGTTCGAGCGCGGTGCTGACATCTTTTGACAGGCGATCGATGTTGACCTCAAAGTGGCTGCAGATCTTGTTCAGATCGGTGTCGTTATCTTCGAGCAGCTTTGCGAGGACGTGCTCGACCTCGACGTCGTAGTTGGTGCGCGAAAGACAGAGGCCGGCGGCCCCTTCGAGTGCGTTTCTCGAAACATCATTAAGCCTGCCAACGAGTGATTTTAAATTTACATTCATAGTGTTTCTCCCTTTAGTGCGAGCCGGAAACACGGGTCTGGTATTAGTGGGACTTTGCCTCACACCGCGGTAGCCTAGCGCTCATTTAGTTTAAGTTTTGCGACAGTATAATCTGTTCATCGTCTTTTCGAAACGGTTTTGTTTTGAGCCACGTCGTCCAGCCGAGCATCGGTTTGCGGACGGCTCGGGTTGTCAGAACGAGGCCGGGAACCTGTTTGGCCTTGAGCTGGAGCTGGACATCATAATCGAACTCGATGCCGGCCATGAATTTTGTAATTGAACGGAGCGGCTCGTGCGCCGAACCGTTTGGCAGAAAGCCCTGGAACTGGTTGAATGTGAGACCCTCGAGCCGGATGCGCATTTTCGATTGCTGATCCCAGACGCGATTTCCGACGAGTGCGCTGCGGCCGAGATGACTGTTCTGTTTTCCAAGTCGCGTGACGTCGGTGGGACCGAGGTCGAGCCACTGGCCGAAAAACTGAACGACCTTTGCGGTGACGCCGAAGTAATCGCCAATGACGTTTTCAACCGCGTTGCAGGAATGCGGCTTTTGCGCGATCAGGCCCGAATAAGGCAAAAGGGTTTCGTCGTCGATGCCGAGACGCCCGCGAATATTGTTGGTGCCGAGCCCGCTGAGGTCGAAAAGGTAGGACGTGAAGACGTCGTTCCCGCGTTCGTATGCGACCGGAAAGCGGTATTTTGCCCATGCGCGGAAGAAAAGCGAAACGGCACGGTGTTGAAAGATGTCGAGGAATTCCCAGAGCGCGTTATCGCGATGGCGGACCCGGTCGAGCGTGAGTTCGGTGTAGGGAACGGGGAGCACGCCGCTTGGGCCGACCATACCCATAAAGTTGACGATCATCTCGAGATAGGTGTCGTCGCCTTTTGAGGAGATGGCTTCGCGGAGTTCGTGGATCTCGCTGCCGGGGAATTCGAGCGTTACGCGTGAGCGAAAACGGACGGATTCTTCATGGGGGAGGGCGTCGCCGCCGACAGCTTTGCGGTCGGGCAGCATCCTTTCGAGCAAACGCACTGCCTGAAAGAACTCGAATCCGAACGGTTCTTCGTGCAGTTTTTCTTTAAGCGTTTTCTTTTCCATTAATCAGCGCCGAAAAATTCTTTGATCTCCATCCATGTGTAGTTGTACATAGCGCGGAAATCGATCTCTTCCATGATCGAGAGCTCGTACAGAGCGTCGCCGCAGTCTTCGCCGATCTGAACGAAGATGTTTGCAGGGCTGCTTTTCATTCGGTCAACAAGCCGCGAGAGGCGCGGTGTCACGACGTCGGCGTTGATCTTACCTGCGATTGCCATGTCGTAACCGGTCAGGACGATGGACGCCATGGAATCAACGGCGACGGCTCCTAGGCCGATGGGGTCGAGGCTCCGCAGCATCTTGAACATAAGGCTGTTCTTACGCGTGTTTTCGGGGACGAAGCTGTCCATCATTGAGCCGATACCCTCGATGACAGCGGCCCAGGGGACGCCTTTGCCCATCGCATATTTGTATATCTCGGCAGGGATGACGGAATAATCGCCGCGAGAGGCGTGGATGGCGCACTCGATAGCAGTGAGGACGAGTCCCACTTTCGCGGCGCCTTCGCCGACAGCCTTGAGCGCGGAGGCGAACTTGCTGGTAGGAGCAGTGGTGGCCTCAAAAAATTTGACCGCCTGAAGCGTGTTGAAATTTTTGATCTTGTCGAATATCAATCCGATCTCTTGAGCGGTGAGTCCCCAGCGGCGCAGGTTGATAAAGAACGTTGCGACCATTCGGGCATCTTCGGCGCGGCCGATGACGGTGAGGAACTGCTTCATCGCAGGGATCGAACCCTGTTCGAACGCCGCGATATAGGCGGGCCATTCGCTCTCGGCTTTTTCCTTGACGAAGACCTCGTGCATCTCCGATTTGAACTTGGCACCGCCGACAGCAGGGGGTTGAGGGGGCTGCGGCGGCGTGATGACCCCCGGGGTGCCGGGGCCAAGTTTAGACTGCAGCTTGGTCATTGTTTTTGGGCCCGCGATCCCGTCCGCGACGAGGCCGTTCATGCGTTGAAATTTGACGACGCGATCCTTGGTCTTCATGCCGAATACGCCGTCCGGGTTGAGCGGCGGACGCTCGGCGTTGAGTACGTTATTGAGATTATTTTGTAAGGAACGGACGCCATCGCCGCGGGATCCTTGGGTTAAATTCATAATCGATCTATCTCCGTTTGCTTCATTCGGCAGTCGCGGACATCAGAGCAAAACTTGTTCGCCGGCGCGCGGCGAGAACGTCTTTAGCGGTTCCTCACGCTGTTCGCTGGCGATGGTCAATTGGTTAAACGAATTGACGGAGGCATAGAGCCCCATAAAGCGTTCAAGGACGCACGTGAAAAGGAACATGCCGCTGCCGACGTATTGCTCCTCGTCGAGTGTCAAGGTCGTTTCGACGCCACGTACGAAGCCGGTGCCGATGCGTTCGCCGATCTGGCGGACGACGTGTTCGGTCTTTATCCTGGTAATACCGAGAATTTGTTTTCGCGTGGTGGAGGAATCGTCAAAGTTGTAGAGGTGCAAGATCTCCTGCAGCGGTTCGGGCGATCCGTCCTCGTTGCTGAGCAGGGAGACAAAATTGAGGTTGAGATGCGATATCAGACGCCACTGCGCGGACCGACGCTGCGGCGGCCGGATCGTCTCGGTCGGTTTTGTCAGGCAGCGTGCACGCGAGACGAGAGCGGTGCCCTCAACATCGAGATCGCCGTCCTTTCCGCCGAAAGGGAGACGCGCGGGGAGGTCTCGATTGGTGCACGTCGTGCGAACGTTGAGCACTTCGATAGCAGGAACGCGGGGGTCAAACTGGGCGTCGACGAGCGACATATAGATGTCGGTCCCCTCGTCATTTTCGCGCTGAGAGGGTCGACGCGCGGCGTACCAGAATGACTTTTCCATCTGTTCGCCGTGCACGTGACGCAAGGAATAGAACGGCGAAAACTCGCGTGTTGCGCCGGTTTTGGGGTCGCTGGCGTACACGCCGTCGATCGAGTAGATCTCGGTAGTGGTTTGCCGGTGGGCGTCGGGGATGATGATGTACTCGTATTTTTGCTGCGAGATATAAATGGGGTCCGCCAGTTTGTTGAACAGATTGACGATCGGCACGCAGTTGAGCTTGAACGTATCGGCCGTGACGGGAGCCTTTGGCGGCTCTACGTCTTTTAGATTTATGATGATCTCGAAATGGCTGCCGAATTTATTGGCGGCGGCGCGGTCGAGACCGTGGACATCAAAGAAAAGAAACTTGTACGGAAACGCGAAATATTCGGTCAAGAGCCGATAGCCCTTGAACGAACGCTTTGTGAACGGGAGGATCGCCTCATTGTCTTCGAACCCGACCTGACGGATCGATTCCTCGGGAGTGAGGATGACGGGATCTGGCAGCTTGAGCTGAAGATTGGTCAGCGTCTTTAGCGTCCGGTTGCCGAGAGGCGCTTCTTTCGGACGGATCTCGACTGAGACCGCATGATTAAAGATCATCTCGTAAAGCGGAAAGATGAGCTGCGGATCGCCGTCTATGTAGAAGCGGACGAACTCTGGGGCGTTGCCGGTTGCTGCGAGTTTGATCTCGCTGAGATTGGCACCACCGTAGCATTGAAAGCCAAGCTTGATCTGAGCTTCGGCGAAGCGGCCCTGCGAATTTTTTGGTGCGGGCGAATCGAGCGATGCGGATTCGAGGGTGAAGGGGAGAAGTTGAACATCGTATGCTGTGCGAAACTGGCACGGCGTGCCATCGACCGGGCGCGAGTTGAGACGCGAACCGCGTTCGAGGACCTGGCCGGCGGTGATCTTATCGTTGGGCGAACCGAAAGTGAACTGCGTGACCGCCATTGACGGGATGGGCGCGAGATAGTGGGGATAGAGAATGTTGAGGAACGATTCGGTTATCTCGGGAAGCTCATCGTCGAGTTTGAGCGATACGCGGCCGGCGAGGAACGCGAACGCCTCGATCATCCGTTCGACGTGGGGATCTTCTATTTTGTCCTCGTCGAGCAGAAGGCGGGCGGCGATCTTGGGGTATTTACGAGCGAACTCGGCACCCATGCGGCGCAGAAAGATAAGTTCGCGTTCGTAATATCCTAAAAGTTCGTCACGCATGAGATAAGCGCGGACAATTGAGCTGCCGCGGAGGTGTTAAATGAAAACCTTGGGCTTTGGGCGGCAGGGCAGCCTAAGCCTCTCTGACAGTGATCTCGCCGCTGCCGAACTCAAGGGTCGTGTCAAACACGATCGGCTCGGGGGTGGGTTCAAGGTCGAGATTTGCCGCAATTCTAAAAACTAGCTGTTTGTCGATATTGCTCACGGGTTCGAGCGTTACGACAACATCGCGAAACCGCGGTTCAAAATTAGCGATGGCACGTTCGATCGCTTTTATCATTCCTTCTTGTTCGTCGGCGTTCTTTGCGCCCTTGCCGGTAAAATCGGGCAGGCCAAAAGTGGCGAGGGAACGCGGGACCTCCTCGAGTTTTTCGTCGATCACACCGAGCGGCATTCGCGAGTTAAGCAGCCACTCGAGATCGCGTCGAACTGAATTCTTTAACTCCGCCAGGCCGCCGAAGCGGGCCTTGGGTGCTTCCGCAGTGTTTCGCGGATCGAGGTCGATCAGGCGGTCGAGAACGGACGGGGTGATGTTTACGCTTCTGTCTATCAAATTGCCGGACCGTCAGTGGATAAAGTCTGAAAATATCGAAACTAATTGCCGGTTCGCGAACTTGCCGGCAATTAGTTTCGTGTTTGAAATGGCATCCGTTGACTGCTTGACTGGGATGCCGATGGTAGCGACTATGCGGTCATCGCAGTCTTCTGGTCGTAAGCTGCGGAGCCGGTGCTCGTGAGCTGTCCGTCAGCGTTCTGTGCGAAGTATTCCCAAGTAGCCTTGGTAGCCGACATTGAGAACGATTCAAACGCCGGGCTATCAGATGATTTGGACGAGTTCCAGCCTGTGATGTAGACCTCTTCCATAATGCATGTGCGATAGATGTCAGGCTTGTCTGCACCGGTGTTCTTCAGGTAGTGAACCTCGACCTTGGGGAAGTGCTTTCCGCCGGTTCCCTTTTTGATGATCTCGGTGGTGTGCTTGCCTTCCATAACTGAGAAGCTCGACTCGCTAAGTGTCGTTTTACCTGCCGAAGAACCCGTACCAAAAGCAGCGCCTGAGGGCGACGAAAGACCTTCGGTGTAACTCATGATCTCGATCCAGCCTTCGTGGGCCGCCATCGTGGATTCGCCTTCAACTCCGTCAAATTTGATCAACATGTCAGTAGCCATAATTATTTATCTCTCCTATTTTCTTCTCTAAACTCCTAATTTGTTATTCCACGTCGCCCCTGTTAAGAGCCTGCTTTCGGCGTCCTCAACTTCGGCTACATTCGGATGACGTGGGAGTCTTTGTCATTTTGCAAAGCGAAGCTAAAAATTAGCTTCGCGTAATGCCGTCAGATCACTTTGCAGGCTGCGGAAGTTCGGCGACCAGACGCAACGATACTGAAAGTTCGTCGAGCTGGAAGTGCGGCCGCATGAAAGCTACTGCACGATAAACGCCGGGCTTGCCCGGGACCTCTGCAACGTCGATACGTGCCTCGCGGAGCGGACGTTTTGCCTTTGCCGCAGCACTGGCGACGTCGTTGTCGAGGACGTAATTTGCGATCCAGCGATTGAGGAACAGGTGAGCTTCCTCGCGTGACATAAAGCTGCCGACCTTGTCGCGCATCATCGATTTCAAATAGTGAGCGAAGCGGGACGTAGCCATAATGTACTGCATCTGCGTTGAGAGCCGCGCGTTCGCGTTAGCTGCGTCGGAGTCGTACTTCTTAGCCTTGTTAGCCGATTGAACGGCGAAAAAGGCTGCGTAGTCGGTTCCCTTGCAGTGGACGAGCGGGATGAAGCCGTTGTCCGCGAACTCTTTTTCGCGACGGTCAGTGATCGCGACCTCGGTGGGGCACTTCATAGCGACCTCGCCTTCGTCGGTTGAGAAAGTATGAGTCGGGAGGCCATCGACGAGTCCGCCGCCTTCGACACCGCGGACAGCGACGCACCAGCCGTGCATTGAGAAGGCTTCCGTGAGGCGAACGCCCATCGCATAGGCGGCATTTCCCCACAGATATTTCTTGTGGTCGGTGCCGTCGACGTCTTCTTCAAAGCGGAACGTTTCGGTCGGCTTTGTGGCTGCGCCGTAAGGTTCGCGCATGAGCACGTGGGGAAGGGTCAGGCCGACGTAACGTGAATCTTCTGATTCGCGGAAGCTGCGCCATTTTGCATACTCCGTACGGTCGAAGATCTTAGAGACGTCGCGTACCTCGCTCATTTCTGAGAAGGTGTCCCAACCGAAGAGACCGGCAGACGCAGCGCTGAAGAACGGTGCGTGAGCGGCTGCGGCGACCTGCGAGAGATTTTCGAGAAGGGCAAGATCCTGAGGATGGTTGCCGAACTCGTAGTCGCCGATGAGTGCACCGTAGGGGGCGCCGCCGAAAGTGCCGTACTCTTCTTCGTAGATCTTCTTGAAGAGATTTGACTGGTCAAACTCAAGGGCTCTTTCAAAATCTTTCAAAAGGTCCTTTTTGTTGACGCTCAGAACGCGGATCTTGAGCTGAGGGCCGGTGAGGCTGTTTTTCACAAGGTAGTGAAGTCCGCGCCATGAGCCTTCGAGCTTTTGGTAATCCTCGTGGTGCATGATGGCGTTCATCTGTGCAGATACGAGGCGATCGATCTCGGCGATGCGAGAGTTGATGGCGAGGTCCATGTTCTTTGACATGGTGAGCTGGCCGCCCATGACCTGGCTGACGAACTCGGCGATCATGTCTTTCGATCGCTCTTTTTGAAATTCGTCACGTGCGAGCCGCCCCTCGGTTAAGATCTTGTCCAGAAGTCCGCCTTCTTCGGTTTGTTCTACCTCTTGGACGGCAGTTCCCTTTTCTTTCTGTGTGGCCATATGTTTCTTATTCCTCCTTAGCTTCGATACCGAGTGCGTCACTCAATTCTTTTTGCTTGTCGGCGTTTGCGAGAATGTCTTCGAGCATGGTTTCGAGCTTGTCGTTGCCGTCCATTTTGGATAAAAGGTCGGAAAGCTTTTGCCGGGCTTCGACCAATTTACGAAGCGGTTCAACCTGTTGGACGACTGCGTCGGGTTCGAAATCCTCAATGCTGTTGAACTTTAGCTCAACGCCCATTTTGCTTCCGTCGTCCTGCAGTTTGTTGTCGACGGTGTAAGCGAGACGGGGTTTCATCCCCGCAAGGACCTGATTAAAGTTGTCGGGGTCGATCTCGACAAACTTGCGGTTCTTGAACGGTGCAAGGGGCTCTTCGGGTTTGCCGACAAAGTCGCCCATGACGCCGACGACGAACGGCAGTTCTTTCAGCTCGATCGAGCCGCCGACCTCGACATCATAAGTGATCTGAATGCGGGGCGGTCGGACGCGGTCTATTTTGTGTTGTAAACTCTCTTTCTTTGGCATTTGCTTTTCTCCTTAACTAATTAAATAACTGCGGGTTGTATCAATTCTGACCGGAACGACACGCGCCCACTTGCTTAAGCTGATGGCGGGCTGCCGCCTTCATCCGACCCGCCTGCGCCGAAGCCAAGGGTTTCCTTAAGCTGGAACAGAACGGACTGATCTTTAATAACCTCTTGAAGCCAACCCTCAAGCGGCATATTGCCCCATTTGACTGCCCGCTGAACGAGATAGGAGACGGGACTGTGGGGTTCGGTCTTGTGGAAGAACGACGCGATCTCCGCGAGCCGTTTGAGTGCGTCGCCTCGGCTTTGGATCGCGCCGGCGGTAACGCCCGCTTTGGCCGCAACTCCGCCGGCGACCGCGGCCTCACCGTCGGCACCCTCGACGACCTCTTCTTCGGGTTCTGCATCGGGTTCTTCGAGACGTTTTTCCTCAAGTAGTTTCTTCGCCTGGGTGTGCACGGCATCGAGAGATTTTTTGAGTTGGCCGAGGCTGGGCACCTGGTTGCGGTCGAACTTTTCCTCGGTGGTCGTGTTCAGCTCGTTATAAGCCTCCCAACACTCCTGGATAGCGAGCTCGATCCTTTCGCACGCCGCGCGTTTGGAAGCAGCAGTCTCGGCTGCCCACTGCGACGGGGTAACGCGGTTTTCGCGCTCGGCCTTTTCTTTGAGCGCGCTGTATTTCTTTTGCTCCTCAGTAGACAGACTCTCGATATTGTCCGGGAAGTCAAAGATCTTTGAGTCTTCGTAATCGTTGAGGCTGTAGCCGACGCTGCCAGTGATGGCGACGCCGCGGACGGCGAGTGCGGCCTGTGTGTCAAACCACGAAAGGGCGTTGGCGCGGCCTTCCATATCGCCTTCGTCGATCTCGGGATGGAGGCTGTCCCAGAGATTCGCCTGGAGGCCCGAGAGTAGCTTCATGCTGTCACGAAGGCCGGCAAAGCCGTGCTCTTTTACAAGTGCCTCTGACAGCCAGGCGGCGATCTGAAGATCTTTCGTTTGAGTTATGAGTGCGGGAACAGCAAGTTGGATGACCTGAGGAAAATCGGCAACTTTGAGTTCGGTCTTCCATTCACCTTGATTGACGTCCATGTCGGCACGACGTGCCTCGGAAATCTGGTCGTATAGGGGAGAGTACCGGAGGTATTCGCCAGACGGGTTTTCGCCAGGTATCGGGTGAAGCATTGCTTCGAGGTCGATAACAGGCGGAATTTGCAGTTCGTCGCTCATCAAAAAACTCCTAAGTCTTTCGGAACTACGGTGAAACTAAGATTTTCCCAGGGTATGAAGGTTTCACCTATAATAAACTAAAACGTCAATTAGCGCACTATTTTTATTCGATCTGGCCGATGTCCTCGTGTTGGAACTCGATGGACTCGATATCGAGGATCGACTTGTCGCGGCCGTCCATCCAAAAGGCCTTCGTCCCTTCGCCGACAAACAGTTCGCTGCCAAGATCGCGCCAGTCCGTCATGCGGCCGAGGCGTACTTTGTCGTCGGAGCTTTTCCACGTTCCGGCGTAGAGTGCGGGGAAGAACATCTCGCCATTCGTGCCGTTGAGAAGCTCGACGTTGCCGTGGACCCAATAGAGGTCGCGAAGCGATTTGGGCTTGAAGAACTCGATCTTTACGATCTGTTCGAACGGCAGCCAGATGTAGGACCCTTTGAACACAACTTCGAGCACGCACATTGTCAGGTCGTTGTAATCGCGGAGGTCGGAAAACGATTCGCCATTGACCTTGCAGGGGAAAGCGGGCCGCTCTTCTTCGACCTTGTCGAGGAGTTGGCGGGCGTCGGCGATGTTGCCCTCAATGACGCGCTTGTTAGCGTCTATCAGATCGTTGATATAGACGGGCGAGGCAGTCATCGTCTCGGGCTTGAGCGCCTCTGAGAAATATTTAAGGCGGTCCTGTTCGGCTTTAATGTTGCCTTTGTACATAGCTCCGCCGATCAACGCGTTGTTGTCCTGATGGCTGATGACATCGAGCTGCCGTTCGGCACGATCCCATTCACCTGAGAACAGGGAGAGTTCAAACAGGAAGATACGAGCGCGCGGGTCGCCGGGATTAGTTTTGACGAGGTTAACGCCGGACTCGACCGCTTTGGTCAATTCGCCCGCATCCAGATATTTTTTTGCATCATTCATAATCTCTGATCTCCCGTGCCGTAATGGCTGCCGCCCGTACTATTTTAAGAAACTCTGCGGAGCACGAGTTTGGCGGAACATATTTCTGTCGAAAACATCCCCGCCCGTCGGTTTGATCGTTGCAGAGACGTTGGAGCCGCCGATCGCGAAACTCAGGCTATATTCGCCGCCCGGCTGTTTTTGCGGGTTCGACGCATCGACGAACCTGAAGAGCCCCCACGTTCCGGGGAACGTGCGCTGCTGGGCCGAGGCAGTGGCAGAATTTGAATTTGCTGCCGAAGGCGGCGGCGGTGACAGCGGCGGCGGTGAGCCTCCCATCGAGACCATGTTTATCAGTACCCCAGTCTCGGCGGTCGCGGATGGGAACGTTGCTTTGAACGAGCCGGTGCCCTCAGATGTGACCTTTTGGCCGTCAAGCGTGACCTCTACCATCCCGCCGGTGACGGGCTGCAGCGTGAATTCGTAATCGAATTTCGGCGTCGGGCTTGAGCCGTAAAGTGCACGGCGGATGGCCATAACATTGTTGAGATAGGCCACGAACTCGTCGCTGAATTTGAGTTCGGACGTCTCTTTTACCTTGAGCACGCCCCCCGATTCTTCGAAATAGCGGGCGAGCTGTTGGTCGTAGAACTGCGAGAACCTGCCGGTGGCCGGGTTGAGGAACTCGGTCAAGGCGGTGATGTTTGTATCGTCGGTGCTGTCCTCAAACGGGTATCCGCGCTCGACGGTTTTTGCTGCGGCGAGGATCTGCTCGTTCCACTGTTTCTCGATCTGCTGGCGGATACCGCTGCCGAGAAGCGCCTTGAGATTGTCGAGCGGCCGCTGGAGGAGCGATGCCATGTCTTGGGACGAGGGCGTTTCCTTGAAGCCGGCGATGAGACTGGTGATCGCCTTTTCGCTATTGCTGATCTTGAGAGGATCTTTTTCGGCCGCCATTTCCTGGGCGGCTGCCTTGAACCTGTCTTCGGAGATGGTCGCGATATTGCCGCCGAGGTTGCTGAGCTGGCTGAGATAGCTGTCCATGGCGGCGTTGCCTTGCTGGTCAGCAGTGCCGACGAAAGTGAACAGCGGCCGAAACTGGCGCTCGGGTTCGGAATTGCCTGTCTCGGTTGATGTGCGCCGAGATATGAAGCTCATAACCCACGCGATGATCCCGGGGTTTTCGGGTGGCGCCGATAGATTTGTATTGCGGGCAATATCCTGCGCGACTATCTTTATCGGCGAATTTGTGAGCGAGAACTCCTGAAGCGCTCCGGCCGCGTCGTCTTTGTTTTGATAGGAACGGATGTCGATGCCGCGGACAAAATTGCGCCAGTGGTCGGCGTAGTCGCGGTGGTAGCGTTCCTGGATGCGGGTAGAATCCGCAGTGGTCGAAAGGTCGCGACGGCCCTGTTCGCCCATCACCCAATCGTCTTTGCCGATCTCTTCGGCAGCGGCCCCGATCGCTTCGATCATTGGATCATAGCCGGCGCGGGTGAAGGCTCCCGGCACGCGGTACCGACCTTCCATATACGTGGAGCCGGTGCCGTTGCGGGTCAGGATCGCATCGACGGTGGTGGGCCCGATGGTGTCATCGATCTCTTTTGAGACCTCGCTCACTTTACGGCTGTAATAGCGATATTCAGCCGGGAAAGCGCGGAGTTTTTCACGAGCTTCTTCGACGAGCTTTTGATCAAGGGCGATGAACGGGAATCGGCCCGAACCCTCCTTGCGGTCGACCTGTTTTACCCAGAATTCCAGATGCTGGAGAGCCGCGGCCTTTTGGTCTTCGGGAACTTTTGATTCGGTGACCCAATATTCTTCGACGGCGCTCATGATCTCGGTCGGCTCGGCCTTATCGCGGAATTCGAGTTCCTCGGCGCCTAGCTTGTATTTGCCACCGGATATCATGAGATATGCCTTGAGAAGCTTGTAATGTTTATCGAGGTTATCTTCTTCTTCCTTGCTCAGATTGCCGGGATTTGCAACCTTGCTGGTGGCGGAGAACTTGCGAAGATCGGCCTCCATCCGTTTGATCGTCGGATTTCTGAAACGCTGTTCGACCATCGAATAGTAGATCGGTAGCATAGCATTGTTGTAAACGCGGTTCCCGGAATATAACCCAAAGCGCATGTAGAGCGGCGGGCTGTTGCGTTCGTAATCATCGAGCTGCGTGAGCAACGCGAGGAAGTTACGGAGCGTTTCCATCTCGGCACGCGTTTCGGACTCATTCTTGGCAAGAATGTCCTTGTTGGCGTCAGCCTTTCGAAGCGTGAGTACCTGTTCACCGCGCGTTTGGGCATCCGCGAGCATTTGGCGATTAGACCAGAGCGAGACGCCGGCCAGTGTGAGAAAGGCAGTAACGAGGAACGCTCCGAGCAGGGTGAGAAGCCAGCCCATGATCGGGGGGCGTTGGCGCTGGGCGATGAACGTGCGTACGAGGTCTTTGTCGCGAAGGATCACATCACGGAAAAGGCGTTCTGAGAAATAGCTGGCTCCGATCGTTGGTGCTCCGCCGGATTTAGACGGAGGTGCCGCGGCGAAGTAAAAGCCGCGCAGAAACGGATTTTGGCTGAACGGATTTGGCCGGAAAAGTGTGTTTATAAATGCACCGAACTTGCGGCGTGCCGATCCGAAGTGCAGCGGGAAGTTGAAAATGCGAAGCTGACGCACGGGCGGGAACGGGGCCGAGAGGCGCGCGATCCGGCGTTTCATCAGCGAATCGTGAAGGATCTCGTATTCGCCGTCGAAAAGGGCTTGTGCGTTGGCGCTTTTTTCGAGCGGAATGGTCGAACCCCAGACGAGCGTTTTGTCTTCGTTCTTGGACGTAGAAAATGAATCGCGGAAGCCTTCGATCGAGTCGGCGTTGGTAAAAACGACGTAGACCGGGAAATTCACCTTTAACCGCTGCATCGCGTCGTCGAGGCGGGCGCGAAGCGTCTTTGCCATTTCCTCAACGGCGCGTTCGTTCCCTTTCAGGATCGACTCGCAATTAATGACGAGGATGAACCCGTCGATGGCCCGATTTGGGCGCTGTTTGCGGACGTTCTCGAGCAGTGCGGACCACTCTTCGCCATCGACGCCTTCGGACTGGTAACGGCCAGCGGTGTCGATGAAGACGGCCTCATTCGTGATGCGCCAATCAACATTGCGTGTCGGGCGGACGAATTTCAGCTCGGATTGACGCTGGCTCGGCAGCGCTTGGAAATCGAGATTTGAGCTTAGAACGAACGAGCTTTTGCCGGAACGCGGGGCGCCGGCGACGATGTACCAGGGAAGTGAGTAAACGGCCTCTTTGCCGGCGGAGCCGAGGTTCGAGCTTTTGATGAATTGAACCGCTTCTTCGGAACCGGCGTCGATATCTTGAAAATGGGCAGCGGGTGCTTGCTTTTGCACTGTTTCCGGGGGCTGAGTACCACCGGCGGCTGCGGCCTCTTTTTCGGCTGCTTTCTTTTCTTCGGCTTTGCGTTTGCGGCGACTGGCGAGATAGCCGAACAGCATCACGAATGGCATGGTCAGGAGGATCAGAGCGATCGTGACGATCCTCGTGTTTTTGCCCATCGAACCCGCGGGGAGCATCATCACGATGATGGAGACCACGCCGTAAAACGACATGATGCCGCCGAGGCCGAGCGCGTATTTAAGTTGTGGGGTGTGGAACGATGCCATAAATTCGAAAGTTTGCGGCATGAGCCGCAGGCCGATGCGTCGTCGATCCCGGACAGTAGTTCACAGCCGCGCCGCAAAGCGAAGGCTTTTCTGTCGGGAAGGTCTTTTGTTTGGCGGCGCACTCGCAACGAGAGCGAGCGGGGGCCGCACAGCTATAGCGGGAGCCGTTCGATCGTTGTGTTGGTGAACCTCGACGAAAGTAAGAACATTATCAAATAAACTATTAGGCCTAATCCTAGACCGCTTCCGGCGGCAATTTTTGCCCAGACGGGCATTCGGCGCTTTTCCGGCGGTGTTGGTTGATCGTTTGCGAGCCAGTGCGGAGCGAGCTCGGTGGGAACTATCTTGCCAACTTTTACCAGAGAGTTGGCGGTATTCTGCATGATCGCTAGAAATTTGTCGTGCTCATACACGGCATATCGGCCCTTAAAGCCGAGGAGCATACAGTAGTAGTAAACCTCGACGGCGTCTTGCGTCGTCTCGATCTGCTTGAGCATCGCGTCGAGCTTGTCAAAAAACTTGTTGCCGGCGAGTTGTTCGCCAAATAGCTCAAGTTGGAGCGGATTTCGCTCCCATTCGTTACGGAGCGGAAAGTTGTTGGTGAGTACGGTTTCGTCAACAAACGCCGCGAGGGCAAATTTTGAAACCGATACGATCTTGTGATTGAAGCGATACCGCTCGGCACGCTTTTCAAAATCGGCGAGCATGCCGGAAACCTTTGGCCGCAGATCGTTTGACGGAGTGACGATGCCCGCCCTGAGCCTGAGGATCAGGTCAAAGACTGGGCCTGCGAAAGCGATCAAATCGTTCTTTGCTGGTGCGGACATTTTTTACGGTTTAACGGCGTAAAGCTCGAGCTTTTCGTCCGGGATCTCATCGGGCACGTAGATCGAGATGACCTTAGAGCCCGCGATTCCGCTCCAATAAGGCCCAATGTTGTCTAACTGAAAATATTTGAACCCGACGCGGCTTGGGATGGGCGCGGGCGGCGGGTTTGCATGCGTCAAAACTACACCCGGCAGGGCTGAGCCGATGACTGAATCGATGACGTCGCGCGAGGCGACCTTTACGACGCGCGGGACGCCGTCGATGATCTTCGCTTCCGGCATTTGCGCCCTGACGGCGAGGTAAAAACCTGCTTCTTTCAGAAGACGTTCATCCTCGATGCGGCCAACATATAACGTTTCGCGAGTTTTCTCAAGCGGGATCGGGACGCAGCGGCTGGGGATGACGGTTTCGAGCAGATCTTTGAGCTGGTTCGACAAATTGTAGAACGTGAAATAGAGATCGTCGTGATCATATTTGACGATGTCCTTTGGCTGAACGTCGATGGAGAAGGTCATCAGCTTGCCGACGAGTTCGGCCAGTGCGAGATAGATTTTTTCGGGGTGCACGACGGGGGACCGGAAATAGTGCGACATCCCGGGAATGGAGGAATTGATCGTGTGAAGAAGCCAAAAGACGGCGACCTCGGATGTTGTGAAATCGGCGAGCGAGGCGTTTCGCTGGCGGCGCTGTTCGCCGAGCGAGCCGCTTTTGGTTATGAGGATCTCAACGATCTGGCGAAGCATGCTGACGAGCCATGACGATGCTGTCACGTTCAGGATCGGCGGAATGTATTCGTCAGAGATCTTGAGCTGGCCGGTCGGCGTGCGTTTGAGTTCGGCGATCTTCATTGACGTAAAGCCGTCGCGAAGTTCGTCGTCGAAGATTATGCGGAAATTGCTTTTGGCGTAGGCGATGGGTTGTTCGTTAGTGCCGGTCGTTTCGTCTTTGACGAGGACGCCTTCTTGATGGAAGCGGAGATTGCTGGCTGCGTTGCCGCCGCTGGGCTGGTAATTGGCCTCGCCCATTTTGGTCGCGGGTATCGCGAGATGGACACCGAGCTTTTCTGCCTCGACCCTGAAGTGATCGCCTACTGGACGAAGGTCGGGGACCGCTTCGGCATCGGGGACATTGACCATCAGTCCGTCGGGTAGGACGGCGCGGCAGGCGGCGATCTGAAAGTTGCCGTTCGCTATTGCCTCGTTGTTAACCTGAAGATCGATGACGCCGTATTCGTAAGGCATCATTGACCGTACGCGCGAGTTGAGCAGCTCTTCGTGGTAGTTGTCCCACTGCTGAAAGTGGTGGGGTGTCAGGAGCATCCCCTCGTTCCAGACGATCTTGCGATACTTGCTCATAAGTGAATTAGACGTAAATAGTAAAGCTAGTTTCCCAAATAGTAAACAGCGGACAACAGAAATGGGAAATTAGCGGTTTCGCCGCTTTTTTCGTGTTCTAGTGACTAAGCGGCGTTTGGCGACTGTCGGCGGCGTGAGAATCTCGCTCATCCATTCGTCACCCGTACGCAGTGGGGACGTGCTCGGATATTTGGCTACGAGCTCGACTGCCCGAATCAGAGGGAGTAGTCCGTGCTTGTCCATATCGCCCGTCGCTGCAAAGTTTTGGATCATCTTTGATACCTGGCCGAAAAGCCCTACTTTTGTGATCGTGCTGCGATCCCATTTCGAACAATTTTCTGCCGGTGTGGTCACAAGATACTCGCGGCAGACGATGGGCCGATCTTCGTGGATCGAGCAAGACTCGTTCTCCAGGAACGGACATGGAATGCCCTCGCGAAAATACTCAGTGACGAGTTCGTGAATGCGATCCTGAATGACCTCTGGCGGTCGGTTACCGAGCAGCTCTGCACATCCCCTCATTCGATCGAACCATCCGGAATCCTGAAAATGGCGTGCTGCACTGTCGAACCGTGCTTTTACCTCAGTTCGTCGAGGTTCGGGGATGGCCTCGACGAGTTCGGCGATGTGGTAAACCTCGATCTCAGAAAGAGGGGCCGGCTGGCGGCAGCAGGCGCCGCAGCCTGCTTTGCAGGAGATCGATTCGCCGTTGGCTTCGGCAGCCTTTACGCTAAGGCTGACGAGACCGTTCGCCATTTTTTGAAAGACCGGGAGCATCCGGTGTGGCTTTACAGGCTCGGCGGGAACGGAGACTTCCAAGGTTGCCGGCCTTCCGCCAATGTTCAGTCTGATCGATCCGGTTTTCCACGCGGTATCGCTCATTTTTTGCCACTACAAATTAAGAGCCTCTGCATTGACGCCGAAGTCTTTTGGATTTTGCGCAATCGTGCCGATGGCGAGGAATGTCAGGGCCCGGTCGAATTCCGCCTGCGTGATCTTTTGGTTCTTTTGCAGGAAGAAGACAGACCGAATCGAACGCGAACTATCCGGAAACTGATTTGAGAGGTTTTGGAGCATGTTGCGCATCTTCATTGTTTCGCCGGCTGCGCCCTGGTCGTAGGCGGCGATGACGAGAAGAGTGTCCTCGGCGAGTTCATTCCCGATCTGCAGACTGAGGACGTTGAGGACGTCGAGCATGGACTGTGCTGTTTGCGCGACGTCACCGCGATTGTTTCCCAGCCGCGTTAGGGCGGCAACGGCGAGGAACTGCGGCTTCATGTTCTTTGTGGCGGCGAGGGAGCTGATCTGCGATGAACTTTTGCGTGCGGCCTCGATGTTCGCCGCCAGCGCTGGGTTTGAGCTGAGCTGCTTGATCTTGGCATCGACGGCAGCCGCCTGTTCGCGTGTCATGAATGCCTTTGGTTCATTCTGTGCGACCTTGCGCAGGAAGAGTGCACCGTTTTGTTCGATCTTCGCTGAACCGGAGAGATCCTGAGCGGGAAGATTTGAAGGAGGAGCGATGGGGGTGCCGGTTGTCGTGTTCGTATTCGCCGCGCCCGGGACCGGGGACGCGATGTCGGTTTTGGGATCTTTCTTTGCGGGCTTGTCGAAGTCGTCGAAGTCGTCCGAGCTACCGGTATTGCGGGTGGTAGCTGTGGTTGGGGTCGAGTCGCCGCCGAGGAAATAAATGAGGCCACCGGCAAGGACGATGACGAATAGGGCGAAGATCGGGATGAGTACGAGAACGGCGACGGGAATCCCGTTAGAGGCAGACGGAGCGCCCGACGGCGGTGGAACTCCAACCGGGTTGACAGAGGCTTCGGGCACGGCGAGTTGCGGCGAATCGGCGGCGGGGGGCGCGTGCGTGACGGAGCTGCCATATGCGATCTCGACGTTGATCTGCAGGCCGCCGAGGTCAAGTATGTCACCGCTGGAGATGCGGGTGGGGTCGTCGAGCGGAGTGAAGTTGAGTTTTGTGCCGTTGCTGGAACCTCGGTCGGCGGCGATGAAGTCGTCACCGTAGCGCGAGATCTTTAGGTGCTCGCGGGAAAGGCGTGCGTCGGAGATGGGGAGGTCGCAGTCGGGGTGGCGGCCTATGAAAAACTCGTCGCGGTCGACGAGGACAGTGAGGTCCTCGTAAGTTGCGGGGTCGGTGAATTTCAGCGAAAGCTCTGCCATTGGTGAACCGCGAGGTTACTTCGTGTACGTTGAAAGCGGCTGTAAGGTTAAGCCGAAATCCTGAGGATTTTCGCCGATGATGGCCGCGCCGAAAAATTTTGGGACGTATTTGAAATTTTCGGATTGGAACTGAGCCGAGAGCATGTCGCCCTTTGAGATCAGCGTCCAGAAATCGCGCGGGAGGCCGTCGCCGGACTGGAGCGCCTTGACCAGATTGGAACTGAGGCCGCCCTCGCCGCTGTTGTAGCTGCCGATGGCGAGCGGAACGCTAGCGGGGCCCGTGCCGAAGCGGCCGGTCAGTGCTTTCATATATGAAGCCGCGGCACGAGCGGACGGCTCCGGTTTGCAGCGGTCGTCGGGGTTCGACGGCGATGCTCCTTTTATTACGCCCTCACTCGGGTCGAAATGGGTCTTGGCGGTAGCGAACGCGAACTGGAACATCCCGAGCGGGCCAGTCGGGCTTTGCAGGCAGACGCAGTGCTCGGATTCGATCATGGCTAGATAGATGCCGATGCGGGGGTCGATGCCTTTTTCGTTGAACGCCCGGACGATGAACGGCGCGTTCTTGCTGGCGCGTTCGTACGTTACTTGGAGGTTGTCGCCAAAGCGGCACCCGCCGATGGGTTTGACGTTAACGCGCTTGGCGTATGCGTCGGTGAATGATTTGATTCGGTCGAGTGCCTCGGACGGGATCTGGCCACTGTCGCGGTTGCCGATGACCTGTGCGAGCCGCATTGAGCGGTCGGCGATATAGGCACGCTTTTCCGCGTCGGTCATATCGAGATATTTTTTGCCACTGGGGAACCCGGGGTTGGTGGGCGGCGGCGAAGCGGTGTTGCCGATCGGGCCGATGTCGTCGTCGGATACGGATGAGGAGCTTGCCGTTGGCTTTGGTTCCGGCGTTGATGTTGCCTTCACCGCGGGTTCGTCGAAATCTTCTTCGAACTGAAATTCGTTTGACTGTGCGACCTGCGACGATCCGCTCGTGAAAACTGCTAATACAATGAAGACGGCTGTGACGCTTACGAGGAAGATTGCCCCGGCAATGAGCGCGACGGGTAGTATGCCGGTGGTGAATCCGCCCGAAACACTGGAAGAGGTGGTGGCTGCGGTCGCCATCGCGGGCGCTGCGGACGGCGTCGGTGCCGCGGCGCGTGCCTCCGCGAACCGGACGTGCAGGACTGTTTCGTTGCCGATGTTGATGCGGTCGCCGTTGCTGAGCGGGGTGCCTCCCGGGCTTACGGGCGAACCGTTGACGAACGTGCCGTTAGATGAATTTTCGTCGACGATCCAGACGCGATCGCCGTCGCGATAAACGGTTGCGTGGAGGCGCGAGAGGCCTTGGTCTGTGATCACGTGATCCGCATCGCTGCCGCGGCCGAAGGAAAGGCGTTCGCCGTCGATGGTGATCTCGCGGGAACCTTCGGGTGCAGGGTATGTAAGCGTGACCTCTAACATACAGACACTATATTACAACGTCACACGATATAACTCCGATAGCGGGCGGTCATCCTTGAGCCCGAACTTTTGCGGATTTTCGGTGACGAGGGCGGCCGCGAAGAAGCGGACGAGCTTTTGACGTTCGTCGGGAGCGGTTATCGCATTCCAGATGTCGGAACGTTCGGTGGGCAGAGTTGCTTTCCACGCGATCGCGTCCTGCGGCGATTTGCCGAAAGCTGCGACACTGTAGAGGACATCGCCGTCGAAGGCGCCGAAGATCATGGCTTTCATATAAAGCGCGGACGACTTGGCAGCACAATTTTGCGACGGATGATCGAGGGGTTCGTCGCCGCAAAGGCCGCCGTAGCCGTTGTCGGTGACGAACTGTCGTGACATTTGCCAGAGGCCTTCGGTTTCGCCAGCCTTTTGATTGTTGAACTGACTGCGGCTCATCGCAAGCAGATAGCCGATGGAGGCTTCGATGTTTTGCTCTCTGGCATAGGCGACATTGATGACGTCGCGGTATGCTGCGGCGCGGTTGTAATAGCCGGGTTTTGCGAACTCGGCGGTCGCCTTTTGGATCTCCTGAAGAAACTGCTTGTTCGAGATGTTGTAAGCGGCGCCGTTCGGGATCTGTTTAGTCAGAGCTTTAGCCATCTCGTGAACCTCGATGAGCGTTGCTCCGTCCGCCTTTGGCGTGGGCGGAGGGGCGGGGCCGCCGGGGTCAGCGCCGCCTGTGATGTCAACAGGAGGCTTTTCGACTTCGCGGGTCTCGAAAGCGAGAAAGACGGGTTCGCCCTGGGGGATGCGCTTGCCCTCAACGTCGACAAGGATGATGCCGAGCGGATGATCGAAGCCGTCGGAGAGATCCGGGAATTCGTTCGGATCGATGGTGGTGTCGAACGGAGCTTGTTTGACGGATGCGACCTCGATGCCGGCGATCGTGTATATGACCTCCGCTACGCAGGCCGCATCGGAAACCTCGACTTGCACTTCGGTGGGTTCGATAAGGATGTCGCCGTTCTCGGGTTGGAGAATGGTTGCGGTTGCTGTGCACGACGAGCTGCGAGTCAAAAGATAGATGCCGGCTGCGAGTCCTACGAAGAGGATCGCGACTAGGAACATTGCGCCGGCTATAAGCAAAAGGTGGTTCGAGCCGCCTGAGACGTCGGGAGCGGCTGCTGCGACTGCGGGTGCTGCTCCGGTCGCTGCTACGGACGGATCAGTTGGGGCGTCGCGGGGGGTCTCGGAAGCGGCGGCTCCGGCTTCGGGTGCGGCCCCGGTCTGAACTTCTTCTGTTAAAAACGTTAGAGACGCGGAGTCGCCGAGCCGGATCTCGTCGCCGTGGGATAGATAGGTTTCGCCGCTGACCTTGTTTCCATTGACGGTGGTACCGTTGCTGCTGTTTAGGTCGATGAGGCAGAATTCGTCGCCGCGAATCTCGATCTCGGCATGAAAGCGCGAGACGTTAGGGTCGCCGGGAAACGAAACGTCGTTGTCGGGCGTTCGGCCGATCGTCGTGACTGTGTTGACGAGCAGTACCTCGTGTCCGTCATATGTTAGTCGCGGTTCACGCATTCGATCGCAATAAAGGCGGTTCAGATAGTGCTGTTTCTAACAAGGATGATACAGCAGTTCCGGTCGCATGATAATTGTTTCGACGACGGGTGTGGCGAAGATCTGCCATCAAAAATTGCCGTTTACCGGAGAGTCCGCGAGGAACAAATAATAGGCGACGCCGATAATAGCGAGTGCGATGACAAGGAAAACGAGTGCGAAAAGAAGGAACGCGATGACGCGGGCGGCACCACTTCGGTCGGGCGCGGGTACGGCACCTGCGGCGGCGAGGTTGTCGACGGCGATCTCTTCGCTAACGTCGGGCTGCGGCTCGACATCGGCGGAGTCGTCGATGGGTATCGGCGTGAAATCTTCGTCAACGACGAGACGCTCGTCATCATCAGGCGGCGGCGCGGGAACGTCATCCGGCTCAGACCACTCGGAAGTAGGAACGGGGGCGGCTGCGGACGCTGCGGCGGGCGAATCGGAATTGGGCTGGTCGGTCACCGCCTCAGCAGCGGCTTCGAATTCGGCGATCTGATCGAGATATCCTTCGGGCAAATAGCCGCTGGACTGGCGAAAAACGGGCTGCGGCATCTGCCAGCCGTGCACTTGTTTTGGGTCGCCGGGGTTGGGCGGGGTGGTATCCATTTCGGAATCAGGAGTGGTTTGTCGGTTACCTAATTCTTCTTCGTTCATAGCGTGACCACCTCAATTGAAAAGTTCCGTCATCGGTCGAGTTCAAGCACATCTGAACGGGTGATGATGCCGGTGATGCGTTTGAAATCTTCTATCAAAACTGCGGGTGCCTTTTGCAGCTTTTTCTTGATCTCGTTCATGTTCGTGTCGACCTCGATGACGGGAAAGCTTTCGTCCATTACATCGCCGACGGTCGAGTCAAGCAGGTCGCGATCCTTAAGCAGCTTTTGAAGTACGCGGCTCTCGCGAAGGCTGCCGACGGAACGATTGTCGTCTATCACCGGTATCTGGGTGACGCCGCTCTGATTCATTTTTGCTAGTGCCTCGCTTACCGTATCGCCGGGGGCGACGAAGATCAATTCAGCAGGTGCACCGGAGTTTTTTGTCTCGGCGATCAATCCGGCGGTTATTCGCTGCGGCTCGAGCAAAAGCTTTTCTTTCATCCACTCATCGGAGTGGAACTTGCTTAAATAATGTTCACCGGTGTCGCAAACAATAAACACCACAAGTCCGTTTTCGTCAAGTGTTTCGGCGACCTTTAACGCGGCCGCGAAATTGGTGCCGGTCGAGCCGCCGCAGAAAATGCCCTCGCGGCGGGATAGGAGGCGTGCGTATTCGAACGATTCGCGGTCTGTGATGTTGATCACTTCGTCGATGATCTTCATATCGGCATTACCGACGGGGAGGCTTTGGCCGATGCCTTCCACGAGGTAGGGCGTCGCCTCGGGGACGTGGCCGGAGTCTTTATAAGTTTTGAAGATAGAGCCGTAGGGGTCGGCGCCGATGATCTTGATGTCCGGGTTCTTTTCTTTCAGATAACGCCCGGTGCCGCTTATCGTGCCGCCGGTGCCGATGCCCGAAACGAAGTGCGTTATTTTGCCGTCGGTGTCGTTCCAGACCTCTGGGCCCGTCGTGCGATAGTGTGCTGCGGGGTTCGCGGGGTGAAAGTATTGATCGGGATAGAAGGAATTGGGAATTTCGTGTGATATGCGTTTCGCTGTTTCGACGTAGTGGTCGGGCGTGCCGTGTTTGGCGGCGGCCGGGCAGACAACGATGTCAGCACCGAGAGACTTGAGGTAACGCATCTTTTCGACCGAGACCTTTTCAGTAAGGACGAAGATGCATTTGTAGCCGCGGACGGCTGCGACGAGGGCGAGGCCGATGCCGGTATTGCCTGATGTCGCCTCGATAATTGTTCCTCCCGGCTTGAGCACGCCTTCGTTTTCGGCCCAATCGATCATCGAGACGCCGATGCGGTCTTTGACGGAATAACCGGGATTGAGGCTTTCCATCTTCGCCAGCACGGTCGCTTTAATATTATGCTGTTTAGTGAGGTGGTTGACGCGGACGAGCGGAGTGTTGCCGATGAGTCCTAGAATGTTGTCGTAAAATTTCATTTTTATCCAAGAAGTGCAGGAATCTATCAATGATAATCGGAGTTTGCCGGGACGCAAAATTGAAACGATGATATTACGCCGGACGTATAAATAGACAATGAGATCGAAATTATTTTACCTCTTTTTACCGCTGTTGTTTGCGCTGAGTTCGGCGGGGGTTTATTCGCAGGCCGTAGCGACGGCGGCAGTTGCAGTCGAAACGGATCCGGCGAAGCTGCGGATGGCTTCGTTTGAGAAGGTGTGGTCGACGGTGAATTCGCGGCATTATGATCCGACGTTTGGCGGAGTCAATTGGGCGAAGGTCCGTGACGATTATCGTCCGCTGGCGGAAAAGGCGGCGAGCGATGATGAGCTGCACGGTGTATTGCGAAAGATGCTCGGGGAACTGGGGCTATCGCATTTTTCGGTGTTTCCTAAGATGCCGCCGCCGCAGCCGGGTGATGGGGCACGTGGTGTGACGGGGATCGAGCTTGTGATGGTCGACGGCAAACCGGTGGTTTTTCGAGTTGAAGCAGGGTTGTCTGCGGCAGAGTCGAACGTGCGACCCGGTTATGTTTTAAACAAGATCGACGGAAAATCGGCGACTGAGATAATAAAGCCGATGAACGAATCGCTCGCGGGGCGACCGCTGACGGATGCGTCGAAAAACCTCTATCGCGAGCGGGCGCTGGCGGCGGCGCTGAATGGGCGGACCGGAACCATGGTCAAGGTTGAGCTTTTGGATCGGCGGGACCGAAAGGTGACGGTCGAGCTTGAAAGGCGTGAGGCTGAGAGGGAATTTTCCCAGGCGATGGGGAATTTTCCGCCGCAAGAAGTGATATTTGAGTCGAGGCGGCTCGATGGCAACGTCGGGTATATGCGGTTCAACATGTGGGTGATACCGCAGATGATGAAGCTGCGGGCGGCGATGCGTGAGTTTGGGGACGCGTCCGGCGTAATCGTCGATCTGCGTGGGAACCCCGGCGGTGTCGGTGGAATGGCGACGGGGCTTGCGGGGCTGATGATGAAGGAACAGGCTTCGCTTGGTTCGATGCGTTCGCGGGAAGGGGTGACTGATTTCATTGTTTATCCGCAACAGACGCCTTTTGCGGGGCCGGTGGTGATCTTGACGGACCACGGAACAGGCTCGACGAGTGAAGTTTTTGCGGCGGGATTGCAGGACCTGGGACGTGCGACGGTTGTTGGGACGCCATCGGCGGGTGCGGTGCTTCCGTCGGTGTTTGATACGCTTCCGACGGGGGCGATATTTCAATATGCGGTGTCGGATTACCGTTCGCCGAAGTCGGTATTGATCGAGGGGCGTGGAGTTTTTCCGGACCGCCAAGTAAGGCAGACGCGACAGGCGTTGTTGAATGGCGGCGACGAACAGTTGGAAGCGGCGGTGAAGATTATTTTGGAAAAGGGAAAAGGGAATTAAATGAAAATGAAAGCAGTTTTTTCAGCAATTATGATTTCAGTTTTTGGCGCTGCCGCGTTTGGGCAGAGTGCCGACCAGGCAGCGTCTAACTCGCGCACGCAGGGCCCGAAAACGGCGCAGCAGGTGATCGACCGATATGTTGAGGCGATCGGCGGGAAGACGGCGTTGGGCGATATCAAATCGCGAATGACGAAGGGAACGGTGGAGATCGTTCCGATGGGTGTGAAGGGCACGTTTGAGACGGTCGCGGCCCCGGCGGCGCGTTCGGTGTCGAAGCTGAACCTTGCGGGCATAGGTGAGATGATGGAAGGGACGGATGGGACGAAAGGTTGGGCGATCAATCCTATCCAGGGCAGTCGAGAGCGGACCGGGAAGGAACTGGAACAATATAAGTTGATCAGCTATTTTCGGCGCGAACTGGATCTCAACAAGATCTATGACAAGGTTGAGTTGAGAGGCGTGGAGAAGGTCGGTGAAAAGACGGCGGATGTGCTCGTGTTGACGAAGGGTGATCTGCCTGAGGAGCTTGTGTATTTTGATCAGGCTACGGGCCATTTGATCAGGACCGATTCAACGATAATTTCGCCGGAGGGTTCGAGCAAGCTGACGACATATTATGATGATATGCGGAAGGTTGACGGGGTGCTGGTGCCTTTTGTGATCCGGACGGTGACGCCGCAGTTTGAAATAAAAATGACGGTTGAAGAAGTGAAGCACGACGTTGTCGTGACGGACGCAATGTTTGAGATGCCGAAGACCTAAGGGAGTTCGGAGCGGGCAGCGATGAGAGCTGCCGGACGGTTGGTAATGATGCCGCGGATATTATAGTCCGCGGCTATTTTTATCCAGCGGGGGCTGTCGACGGTCCAGATGACGACGGATATATTTTGCTTTTGGGCTTCGTCCAGAAGCGAATGGACCGCTAGGGAATAGTGGACGGAGACTTCCTGCACGCCGGCGTCGACTGCCCAGCGTATGAGTTCGCGATGGCTGTATAAGAAGCGGCGCCAGCTTGGTTGGAAGAGGACAGCAGTGCGCAGGGTTGGGAAGTTTTTGACAAGATGGCTCATCGTGGGCAAGCTGAAGCTTTTGACCGTCACGCGGGGAGCGAGCGGGGATGCTGCGGCGAGTTCGGCGACGACCTCCGCACGTCTCAAAGCGTCTTCGTTTTCGTTTTCGGTGTCCTTTCCCGGTTCGGTTTTTATCTCGATGTACAGCTCGCCGGGGAAATTGTTCAGGTGGCGGAAAGTTGTTTCGAGAGTTGGGATTCGCTCGGACGTGTAAGCGGGGTTGGACGCTTGCGGCCGTACGCGATTGAACCATGAACCGGCGTCGATCTTGGCCAACTCGGACGAGGTCAGTTGAATGACCCGCTTTTTTCGGATGCCCGCAATACGCTTTAGATCGGGGTCGTGGAACACGACCGGGACGCCGTCGCTTGCGATGCGGACGTCAAATTCAACGCCGTCCGCGCCGGCTTCGGCGGCTAGGCTGAAGGCGGCAAGAGTGTTTTCGGGAGCGTCGGCGCTGGCACCGCGATGAGCGAAGATGAGCGGAGCAGGCTTGGTCATTCGGACGGTTCGGATCGATGCTTTTCGAGAAGAAAGATGGTCTTGGACCAGGAGATGGGTTCGTTAATGGGGAACTCGTGATTGCCGAGGATCCTGAAATGTTCTTGCGCGCTCTTCTTAACGTCTTTGAGTTTGTGGGTTTTAAATTTGTATAGAAACTCAAGGACGGTGCCGACGACTGATGGCTTAACGGGGATGAAAACTAGCTTGCCGCCGGGTTTGAGCACGCGAGCCATTTCGGCAAGGCCGCCATCGAGCGAAACGTATTCGAGAACGCCGCAGCTTAGGACGCAATCGAAGGTGTTGTCGGCGAAGGGCATTCGCAGAATGTCGGATTGTGCTGGTGCCATTCGACGCACTTCGGTTTTTTTCTCTTTTCTGAATTGATCGCGTGCGACGATGAGCGATTTGTGCGACAGGTCTAAGGCGACGATCTGTTTGGGTCGAAGGCCTGCATCATGGAAACCGAGGGTGACGATGCCCGTGCCGCTGCCGGCGTCCAGGACCAGTGAGTCCGGCCCGAGCCCGAGCTCAAGAGAGCGGAGAAACTTGGCTACGGACGCGCGATAACCGTTGATCCTGAGCGCGAGATTGTGGACCTCGGCGATGCGGTCGTAGAAATTTTGGGTATTCGCTTGATTCGGTTTCGGGACCGGCCTTGCCATAAAGAACTATTCTTCAGCCAATAATTTTACGATCATTGCCCTGATCTCAGCCATTCGAGATGAACTGGTGCCGGGCTCGATATAGCGAACCACGCCTTTGCGGTCGATAAGGACGGCTGTAGGCAGCGAGGTCGCTCCGTAGACGAGCTGCGATCGCTGGTCGCTCGTGACGACGAAATCATAAGGCAAATTGTATTTAACCTTAAAACGCTTCAAAAACTCCAGTTCATTCGCGTTGTCTACGCCGAAGCCATCGGCACGTCCGTAATAGCGCGTGATGCCTAGGATGGTGAATCCCTGATCAGCGAAGTCTTCCTGCCACTCGGTCAGATGGGGGAACGCCTCGAAACAAGGCATGCACCATGTGGCCCAAAAGTCTAAGAGGACGACGCGGCCGCGGTATTCGGACAGGGGTTTGCTCGTCCCTGGAAACCATTTGTCGATCGCGACGAGTTCGGGCGCCGGTTCGTTGAGAAGGCGGTAATGCTTTTCACGCTGTTTGAGCCGGGCCACGGCGTCGTTGCTGCCCCCGCGTGAAGGCATTTCGCGGGCAGCCTGTGTCAGGGCTGCAGCGTATGTTTCCAGACCGAGCGCCTTTCTTCCGGATTCGATCCGGTATGTGATCAGTCTATTTGCAGCGTAATAAAAGAATGTAGTCGAGCCTACGGACGCCGCAGTGTCTTTCATATCGATCAATACGTCGTCAGCGGCCTTTGTGTTCGCAAGTTCGCTCTGAGCTTCGAAAACGAGCATGCCGGTGTCGAGGATCTGATCGAGGGCCGTGGTGCGGAGGGATTCGTCGGCGATCATAGCCTTGGCGTTGCGGTACGCCTGCTCGGCGTGGGGCGCCGCCTCGGTATATTTCTGGTCAGCGAGATAGGCTTTCGCGAGTTCGCCGTAGAGGCGGGCGAGCTCGGTGATACGGCCGGCGGGGCCGCGGCGGTATTCTGTTAACGCTTGCTCGGCCTCGGCCATTTTCTTTTGCTTCGCGCGGGCGATGATAACGAGCGAGCGGGCGGTTTGTTTGCGCTCTACGTTATCGAAATCGCTGTCTGCGAAAACAGAGAGGTGGCGTTCTGTGCCCTCTAAGTTTTCGGCGATCCAGTGGAGGAGGCCCGTGTAGTAGCGGTCCTCATCGGACAAAAGCTGTCGCTGTTCTGCCATTGCGGCGTATTTGGCAGAGAGTTGTTTTTGCTCCCTTTCGGTATTGATGCGGAGCTCTTCGCTGTAGCGGACGTTGTTGCGTTCAAATTCGGCAAATTTAGTGCGGTTGTAGGCATTAGCCTCTTCGAAGAGTTCTTTAACGGTGCGAGGTTCGGTGCTTTCGTCGGCGGGCGCCGCGGTCGTGTGCGCAGGGCCGACGCGGCCCGATTGAGCGAGCGCGGCTGACGCCAATAAAACTATGATCAGAAAATACTTCATCGATGTTTAGATGTTAACAGTTTTGGCGTGGGATGTGCGCTCGGGGAGGAACGGGTGACGCTCAGAACTGGGGGTCTTGCCCTGCACGTCGTCGGCGATGTAGGCGGCGGTCAAGGGGGCGAGAAGGATGCCGTTTCGGAAATGGCCGGTGGCGAGGTATAGGTCTCTTACGTCGGGAACGGGGCCGATGATGGGCGTACCGTTTGGTGCATGGGGGCGGAGACCGGCCCATTGGTCCACGATCTTTGCGCTGGCGAGGTCGGGAACCATCTCGGCGGCGGCCACGTGAAGTTCGCGCGCGGCATCAGGCGTGAAGCGTTTGTCGAAGCCAGTGTTTTCGACCGTGGCACCGACGAGGATCTTGCCAGCAGAGCGCGGGACGAGATATCCGCGGGGCGAAAAGATGACGTGGGAAAGATCGATGGAGGAATTTAGTGCGATCATTTGACCTTTTACGGGTTTGATCTCAAACGGCGACGGTTTTCCGCTGATTGTGATGAGGCTGGTCCAGGCGCCGGTTGCAACGATCGTGCTGGCGGCACTGAACCGGGCGGTTGGGCCGACCGCACCCTGTGCTCGACCGTCTTTGACGAGGAGTTCGGTGATCTGAGTATTCTCGAATAGACGGATGTCGTTGATCACGGCGTATCGGCGAAGCGCTTTGAGCAATATACGGTTGTCGACTTGGCCTTCGTTCGGGAAGAGGACGCCATCGCGGACGTTGGGGGAAACGCGGGGTTCTAGGTGGTTAATCTCGGTGCGAGAGAGGGTCTTGCCGGAATTTTCGGGCAGGGGGTCTTCGTTGAACGAGACGAGAAGGATGCCGTTCGTGTTGAAGTCGATGGCAATGTCTGTTTCGGCTTGCAGATCGGATATGAAACCGGGATAGAGGGCGAGGGAATCGCTGCAAACGCGGCAGAACTCGACGGAGCGGTGAGCTTCGATGTTGGGGGCGAGCATCCCGGCGGCGGCCCACGAGGCTTCGTTTCCGATTATGCCTTGATCCACAACGGCGATGCTGCGTTCGCCGCGGCGGTGAAGTTCGCGTGCGATGGTGAGGCCGATGATGCCGCCGCCGATGATGAGATGGTCGAATGAAGCGATGTCCGACATTGATTCAATGATAGTAAACCCGACGTGTTAGAGAAAACGCGGGCGTGCTCACGCTGGCAGCGGTTGGTTTGCTATTATAAATAAAGAGCTTAGATCAGACATTTTATGGCTAAACACACTATTACATTGATCCCCGGCGACGGGATCGGACCGGAGATCACTTCGGCGACGGTTCGGATAATTGAGGCGGCGGGCGTCGACGTTGAGTGGGAGACGCATATTTTGGGGGCGCAGGCTCAGGAAAAATATGGTGAAACGCTGCCGGCCGATGCGATCGAATCGATCAAGCGTAACCGCGTTGCGCTGAAGGGGCCGATAATGACGCCGGTGGGAAAGGGATTTACCTCGGTGAACGTCGGCTTGCGCAAGGCGTTAGACCTTTATGCGAATGTGCGGCCGGTAAAGGCCTTGCCGAACGTGCCGTGCCGGTATCCGGAGTTGGACCTGGTGATCGTGCGGGAAAATACGGAGGGGCTTTACTCCGGACTGGAGCATATCGTGATCCCAGGAGTCGTTGAGAGTCTGAAGATCATCACGGAGAAGGCCTCTACGCGGATCGTGAAATATGCGTTTGATTTCGCGAGGGACAACGGGCGGAAGAAGGTCACGGCTGTTCATAAGGCCAATATAATGAAGCTTTCGGACGGGCTGTTTTTGGAATGTTTCGAACGTGTTGCAAAGGATTATCCCGAGATAGAGAAAGAGGACAAGATCATTGATAACTGCTGTATGCAGCTGGTGATGAGGCCGGAGCAGTTTGATGTGCTGGTGATGGAAAATCTTTATGGCGATATTTTGTCGGACCTTTGCGCTGGGCTGATCGGCGGGCTGGGGCTGGCGCCGGGAGCTAATATTGGCGAGCAGGGCGCGGTGTTTGAGGCGGTGCATGGTTCGGCGCCGGATATCGCGGGGCAGGGGATCGCGAACCCGACGGCGATATTGATGTCGGGGCTGATGATGCTGCGGCACATCGGGGAAATAGACGCTGCGGAAAAGACCGAGAAAGCGATGTTGGCGGTGTTTGCCGAAGGGAAGAGCCTGACGCGCGATCTGGGCGGCACAGCGAATACGGCGGATTTTGCTAGTGCGATCATTGCGAAGATGAGTTAAGGGATGCAACTCGTCGGGGGCTGTGCCGTTCTAAGTACAGGCGGAGGGCCTTATGTTAAAGAGAGTTTATTTATTGACGGCGGTCGCATTATTGGGGGCGGTTATCAGCTTAAACGGGCAAAAAAACGCGGAAGTGGTGGTTAAGCTCGCTGAGCAAGCTATCGTTTGTGATACTGACCTGAAGGTCGAACTTTTGGCTGTGGTTGAGGATTCCCGGTGTCCGGAGGGTGTTGATTGCGTCCACGCGGGAAATGCCGTTGTACGTGTGAAGGTGACGTCGCGGATGGGCGAGCCGCAGATTTTTACGTTCAATACGATGCAGGGTGATGAGACGTTCGAGTTTGAAGGTTATGTGTTTAGCCTTGTTGCGTTGGACCCGTATCCGAAGGAAGGCGTTGAATTGAGGAAAGAAGATTACACGGCACGAATGAAGGTCGTTAAAAAACCCGAATAGAAAGATGATTCAAGTAAGCGAAAGGCTTTGCCAGTTGTGTGGCAAAGCCTTTTTGCTTCTTCGTTTCTACTCAGGGCATGAGAGACGGGGGTTGAAGTCGGCGAACATTCCTGCGGGATTGTTCTGCCAGATCCAGGCGTGCAGTTCCCAGGAAGAGCGTTCTTCGGAAAAGTGCATCGGTTGGCCGAAAAGCAGCGGGGTGTCTTCGTCGCCCGTTCCAGGCAGCACGTATTCGACTCCAACGAGCTGCATTCGGCCCTGACTATTGGGTAGAAAAAGGAGCACCTCTGGTTCGGCGGGGTCGAGTTCACCATCGAGCAGCCGCTCAAAGTTCATATAGTGAAATCCCATCGTCCCCAAGGGAGAGGAAACGCACGGGCTAACCGGGACAAAGTCATCCTGCACAGCCGCGGCATAGCGGTGATAGCGTGCGGTTGCTGCACGGGCGGCGGCGAGAGCCTGGAGGCACGCTCTATCGCAGCTGTTGTTGCCGTTCCCATTGCCTCTGCCACTGCCTTTGCCTTGCGCCGAGACCGAGGACGGCGAGAGGGATGCGAAAAGGACGAGCGCTACGGTGAATGCCAGCGAACGCAAAAAAGTGCGCCGCGCTGCTAAGTTGTAAGGTGTAAATTTCATAGTTTCTCCTAACTCTTGACTGCCTAATTGTTGGTGTTCACGCCGCATTGTATTGAACCGGGCGGGAGGCGTTGTAATGCAGCATACATTCGGGCGCGGGATTTATTGAGTTGGCACGGACGTTGCATTTTGGCTTCACAGAGAGGTCGTAAGGCAATGATAAGTGTAAGAAATTGTTACAAGATTTTGCTGATAATCGCGTTCGGAATGTCCGCGATCGCGGGCCAGACTGTCGACGTTCGTACTGATTTCGAGACACGTGCGGCGGGGTATGCGGAGATTAGGTCGCGGGTTGGGGCGACGCTAACGCCGTTGTCTACGGAGGCGACACCTGAGGAGATCGCCGCATGGAGAGCGGGTGTTCTTGCGGGTGTGAGAAAGGAGCGAGCTGAGGCCGAGCGGGGAATGATCTTTACGCCGGAAGCGGAGAATTACATAAAGGATACGATCAAAGCTGCGTATACGGAGGCGGAACTCGCGGAACTGCGAAAAACTCTGGTAGAAGCGGAGACTGACGGAGTGCCGGTAAAGGTGCATGCTCAGTATCCCGATAGTAAGGAGAAGGTAGAGATGCCGCCGAAACTGTTGGAGGCGCTGCCACAGTTACCGGAGGTCTTGCAGTATAGATTCGTCGGCAAGCACTTGCTACTGATAGACCGAGAGAACGGTCTCATCGTCGACCATATGTCCGACGCAATCTAGTAACTCGAGGGGGAATTCAGATATGAAGAACGCATTTCTAGGTTTGATCATACTGACGTTACTGGCGGCGGGGGTTTTGGGACAGCCCTCGGAGAGCGACGAGAATATATTCATTCCGGTTGAAGCGGCTGAGAACGTGCTGGTGACTCTGCCGAACGAAGCGGCATCGGTAAAATTTGTGGCGACCGGTGACACGGGGCGCGGGAATCGAGTGCAGCACGACCTCGGCCGCCGAATGGCTTTCTTTCACAACGCTTTTCCGTTTACGTCCGTGATCTTGACGGGCGACAACCTATACGGGCCGGAGACGCCCGCGGATTATAAGGCAAAGTTTGAGGATCCTTATCGTACGCTGCTAGATCGGGACGTGAAGTTTTACGCGACTCTCGGGAACCATGATGAGGACGCGCAGATAAACTATAAATACTTCAACATGGGCGGCAACTATTATTACCGCTACACCGAGGGAAACGTTGCGTTTTATGCACTTAACACGAATTACCTCGACCCCAAACAGATAGACTGGCTAAAGGCGGAGTTGGCAGCGGACGAGATGCCGTGGAAGGTGGCCTTCTTTCATCACCCGCCCTATTCCTCGGGCGGCCGGCATGGTTCAGACAACAAAACTCGTGAGGCGCTTCACCCGATATTTGTGGAGCATGGGGTCGACGTCGTTTTCACGGGGCACGATCATTTTTACGAGCGGATCGTTCCGCAGGACGGGATCTTTTATTTTGTTACGGGTGCCGGGGGGGAGGTTCGCAGCGGGGATATCCGACGAAATTCAAAGCTTACGGCGAGCGGATTTGATAGCGATCTTTCGTTCATGATGGTCGAAGTGGTCGGGAACCGGATGCACTTTCAAGCGGTATCGCGAACCGGAAAGACAGTGGACAAGGGCATCATCGAGAATCGTGGAATGACGAAAGAAGCAGTGGGAACGAAAAACGAACAATCAGGGGGGAATTGTAATGATGAGGACATTAGGGCGATCTTTGCTTGGCTTGGTTGGATTCTTAGTGGTTGCGACCGCGGTTACAGCTCAGTCAACAAATAAAGGCGGAAAGCCGGTGATGTGGGAGCCGGTGAACATCAAGGCACGGGATCTTTATTTCGGACCGGGCGGGCGTTCGATGGTTCCGGACGTTAGGCGGGTCGAGTTCATCCGGAAGGAAACCGGTGGGAACAATCTGAAATACCGGATAAAAGATGCGAAGGGCCGGACATGGGTGGCGAAGATCGCGGATGAGTCTCAGCCCGAGACGGCGGCAAATCGGCTCTTGTGGGCGATCGGGTATCGGACGGAAGTCGACTATCTGCTCCCGCGTTTGGCGATACCGGGAAAGAAGGTACATGAAAACGTTCGGTTAGAGGCACGTCCCGATAACGTGGAAAGGGACGGGCGTTGGAGTTGGGAGTCGAATCCGTTCGTCGGCAAGCCGGAGTTTCAAGGATTAAAGCTGATGATGGCGCTAATGAACAACTGGGACCTGAAGGATACGAACACAGTTGTGTTTCAGACGCGCGGTGAGCGGCAGTACGTCGTGAGCGACCTTGGGGCCACATTCGGGAAGCTGTCGTTCTCGAGCAATCCGATCTTGACGCGGCTGGGGCGCAGTGTGAACAAGCCGAAGGATTATGCGAAGGCTAAGTTTATCAAGAGTGTGGAGCCTGACGGGTTTTTAAACGTTGCTTACTCAGGGAAAGATTCGTGGATGATGGATGACCTGAGGGTTGAGGACGCACAGTGGCTCGCAAAACTTCTGAAGCAACTGAGCGATAAGCAGATCTCAGACGCTTTTCGCGCGGCGAACTATTCGGGAGCTGAGATATCGATGCTGACTCAGGCGGTGAAGGCGCGTATAAGGGCGTTAGACACCGCGGGCGTGCAGTTTGAGGCTCGGCGGTAGTTCGTTATTATCGCAGGTGTTTGTGGTGGTGCCTCGGTCTTTCTTGGCCGGGGCGTTTTTATGTCACCGTCGGGCGGGTTAGGAACATTACGATGAGCATGAGGATGAAATAGGGAACGAGGACTGCGGCGCCTGCGTAGTCTTTTGCGAGGCGTTGGCCGAAGAAGAGTGCGGTGATCGAGGTTGCACCGATGACGCCGGAGTAGAAAATGAGGGTGGGCGAACCGGTCGCGAGGAAATAGATGATGCCGGCGGCGGCGAGGAAGCCTGTGGCGAGCTCGAATATGGTGATCGTGCCGAGCATCACGGGGACCATGCCGGCGATGAAAGTTTTTGCGAAATGGCCGGTGAGCCATTCGAGGTTGCCGCTCCAGTCGAAGACCTTATCGAGGCCCGATTGGATGAAGAGGATCGCCGTGAAGGCGGCGGCGAAGAGCGCGGGAAGATTGTATATAAATTGGTCAAGCTGCATCTATTTGCGGGACGAGCGCTGCATGAGCGATTCGATCTCGTCGGGGTTTTTGGTGACCTTAGCCGTTAGGTTGCGGGGGCCATTTTCGGTTACCAGCACGTCGTCTTCGATACGGATGCCGATCCCGCGGTATTTTGCGGGGGCTGACTTGTCATCAGCCGGGACGTAAATGCCGGGTTCGACAGTGAGTACCATACCGGGCGCGAATGGACGCGAATTTCTTGCTTCCTGATCAGTGAAGTAGCGGCCGGCGTCGTGGACGTCGAGGCCGAGATAGTGGCCGACGCCATGCATGTAATATTTCAGATACGCTTTTTTCTTGATGAGGTCGGACGTTTTGCCTTTTAAGAGGCCGAGCTTCTGCATACCTTCGGTCAGGAGTTCGATCGAATAGTCTTGGCGGGCTTTTACGGTGTTGCCGACGCTTGTATATGCGACACATTTTTCCTGAACATCGAGCACGACGTCGTAGACCTCACGCTGAGCAGGGGTGAACTTGCCGTTAACGGGGAAGGTGCGTGTTATGTCGCTCGCGTAGCCTTGATATTCGGCACCAGCGTCGATGAGGAGCAGGTCGCCGTCTTTGAGTTCGGCGTTGTTTTCAACGTAGTGAAGAATGGTCGCGTTGTCGCCGCCGCCGACGATGGAGTTGTAGGCGACGCCGCTAGCGCCTTTATCTTTCATAAAGGCCTCCATCAGTGCTTCGACCTGGCCCTCGCTCATTCCGGGTCTGACCTTTTTCATCGCAAGGATGTGGGCTTCGGCGGCGATGGTCGCGGCAGTCTGCATCATTTCGACCTCTTGCTCGGATTTGTACAGACGCATTTCGCCGAGAATGATGGTCGGGTCGATAATGGTGTGGGGCGGGTAGGCCGTTTTGAGACGGCGAACGCGCTGGCCTGAAAGATATGCAAGGATCTGGCGGTCGAGATCGGCATCGACGGAGAAGCGGTAGTAGAGCTTGTCGTGGCCGTCTAGGAGCTTGGGAAGATCTTTTTCGAATCTATCGATCGGGAAAGCTTTGTTGGCCCCGTGATTTTTTTGGGCTCCCTCGGTGCCCTGGCGGCGGCCGTACCATGTTTCCATGAGAGGGTCGCGCGGGCGGACGTAAAGCGTGTAGGGCGCACGTTTGTTTTTGGGATCGATGACGGCGATGGAGTCGGGTTCGGGAAAGCCGGTCAGGTACCAGAAGTCCGAATCCTGACGGAACTTGTATTCGGTGTCGTAGCTGCGCGTTTTTTCGTGAGCAGCGGGGATGATCGCGATGGAGTTGTCCGCCATTTGATCGATAAATCGTTTGAGCTGGTCTCGCATAAGTGCAAATAGTTTAACTTAAAATTGAGGTTTGTTTTAGCGGCGCCTGAAACGTGTTTGTGAAAATGGGTTCATCCGTGGCTAAATCATTCTAAAGAATCGTGGCGGAAACCTTACGGATAACAGAGATATTTTTGTCGATACAGGGCGAGTCGTCGCACGCGGGGCGGCCGTGTTCGTTCGTGCGGCTGACGGGGTGCCCGATGCGGTGCGTTTGGTGCGATAGTGAATACACGTTCACGGGCGGCGAGAGGATGTCATTCGAGGATATTTTTGCGCGATTGGAGGAGTTTGGCTGTCCGCTGGTCGAGATTACGGGCGGCGAGCCGCTGGCGCAGAAGAATGTGTTTCCGTTTATCACCGAACTGTGCGACCGCGGCTACGAAGTGCTGATCGAGACTGGCGGTTTTGTTTCGACAGAGAATGTCGACCCGCGAGCGAAGATCATTCTGGACGTGAAGTGTCCCGCATCTGGCGAGGAGCAACGGAACCATTGGCCCAATCTCGATCTGCTCCGGCCGGAAATGGACGAGGTAAAGTTTGTCGTCGCGGATCTGGGCGACTGGGAGTTTGCGAAGGACGTGATCGAGAAATACGACCTTACGAATCGATGCAAAGAGGTCCTTATGTCGCCCGTCCACGGAATCGATATGCGGCCGCTCGCCGAGGCTGTCTCGCGGAGCGGACTGAGGGTGCGGGTTAATCTGCAATTGCACAAATATATCTGGGGGGCAGACGTACATGGGGTCTGAAGCGATAGTACTTGTTTCAGGCGGAATGGATTCGTGCGTTTCGACCGCGATTGCGGCTGTGGAAAACGATGATGTCGCATTTCTCCATATCTCTTACGGCCAGCGGACCGAAGCTCGCGAGCGGAGGGCGTTTCACGACATCGCGGATTTTTATGGTGTGAAGGATCGGCTCGAGGTGTCAATCGAGTATCTCGCGAAGATCGGCGGATCGTCGTTAACTGACGCTTCGATGCAGGTGACTGAGGCGGACCTCGAATCGACGGAGATTCCAACCAGCTACGTGCCGTTTCGCAACGCGAATATGCTGGCGATCGCGACGAGTTGGGCGGAGGTCATCGGGGCGACGAGCATTTACATCGGAGTGGTTGCCGAAGATTCGAGCGGATATCCAGATTGCCGGCCTGAGTTCTACGAAGCGTTTCAACAGACCATCAATACCGGTACAAAACCCGACACACGCATCGAGATCCGCACACCGATCATCGATCTGACAAAGGGTGAGATAGTGAAGAAAGGCACCGAGCTAAACGCTCCTCTGCACCTGACGTGGTCGTGCTACCGCAGCGAAAATCTAGCGTGCGGCACTTGCGATTCCTGCGCGTTGAGGTTGAGAGGATTTGAGCAGGCGGGCGTCGAAGATCCGATCACATACGCCTAATCGTTCGCGATCAGTAGCCGAAGGTGACCCTAAATTGTAAGGCGGTCGCGGGTGACGGTGAGGCCGTCGAGGTCGCCGAGAGCGACGAACGCGATCTTGTCGGTTTGGAAGCATTCGGCGGCGAGCGACTGAATGTCTTCGATCGTGACCGCCGCGAGATTTGCGAGCGATTCTTCCACCGGGATCTGCCTTCCATGGACCATCTCGCATTGCGCGAGTGATCCGGCACGCCCTGCGGAATCTTCGAGCCCGAGCAGGACGTTTGCACGTGTCTGCTCCTTCATCAGGTCGAGCTCGTCTCGAGTGATTCCGTCTCTTACGACCGAACGAAGCTCGTCGATAACGATGTCGAGAACTTCCTCAACCTG
>JBGSXX010000026.1:0-246086 GCA_041751195.1 Pyrinomonadaceae bacterium
TAACGCTACGGTTCAGCACCAAGTTAAAAGGACGGACAGCATTGTCGACGATGAAGATGATGACGATCGGGTAAGAGTTCCGGCGAAGTATCAAAAGGCCCTGGAAGAGATCAAAGCGAGGCATTTTGCGGAAGAGCATTACGTTAGCGAGAACGGCACGAATTACCATTACGATACTGACCTGACCGACGAACACCTGCCGGACCTGCACTTCAAGCGGATCGACAATTTCTTTACCGCACGGACGGCGAATGCGTTTCTTAATACGCCGATCGAGCGTCCCACCAAACGCCATCTGTTTGGCGAACTGTGGAAAGAAGGCGAGCTAATGTTGCTGTTTGCCGATACGGGTTTGGGCAAAAGCGTTTTGGCGATGCAGATCGGGGCAGCTCTTGCGGGCGGCGAGCCCGTAGAGCCGTTTGCCCCGACGACCGAACCGCATCGCGTGCTTTATCTGGATTTTGAGCTGACCGACGCGCAGTTTTCTGCAAGATACACCGACCCTGATGGCCGCAACGAGTCCGAGGACGAAAAGCTTTTCCCGGACGAGTTAATCCGCTGCGCTCCGCTCACCGATCCTTTCATGCTCGAAGACTTCGATGATCATCACGCATTTCTGATCAATTCGGTGACTTACATGATCAAGTATTCGCGAGCACGCACCGTTATCGTCGATAACATAACCTGGCTTTCTGCGAGCACCGAACATTCGGCCGCCGCTCAACGCCTGATGCGGACGCTCGTCGAGCTAAAGAACCGGCTCGGGCTGTCGATATTGGTCATCGCACACACGCCGAAAGTGCGACGCGGGCTTCCGATCGAACTCAATCATCTGCAGGGTTCGAAAATGCTCGCGAACTTTGCAGATAACATTATCGGAATGGGGCGAAGCAGCCGCGGAAAAGACCTCCGCTATCTAAAACCGCTCAAGCAGCGGAATACCGCAGCGAGATTCGACGAAAAATGCGTACCGGTCTTTCGTCTCACGCGAGAAGGGCGAATGCTCGGGTTTACCTATCTAGATAGCGAACCCGAAGCCCGCCACATTGAAGGCTACCTTCGCGGCGCCGCTCTAACCGACGCCATCCGCGAAGACAAAATGAAACGCGCCGTCGAAATGTCGAACGCCGGCGACACCGTCCGCGAGATCGCCGAGAAGCTTGGCATCGCCCTTTCGACCGTTTCTTCATATTTGAATAAAGGTCGCCACGACCAAACGCCGGAAGGCATAATTGCGAAAAATGCCCATTCTTGTTCGGACGTGTTCGGGTCGGGCGATCCGAACACCGAACAAAAATCGGACTTTATGAACGAAAAGGAGGTTTCCACTGAAACACGCTGATTTTCACTATTCACTCTTCACTATTCGCTGTTCACTATTTACCTTTTGCCTTGTCAATTTGAAACAGGGTTCTCTATACTTTGTGTTACGGCAATATTGCCGATTCGGAGATATCAAGTGAAGCCCAAGATGCATCGTGGAAAACTTCAAGCGGACGGAATGCGGTTTGCGATAGTAGCTAGCCGTTGGAACGATTTTTTGACATCGAAATTGATCGATGGCGCGGTCGATGCACTAGATTCACACGGAGCCGCGGAAGCGGACGTTGAAGTGTTTATGGTCCCCGGCGCCTTCGAGCTGCCGTTCACGGCAAACGCCGTCGCGACAAGCGGCCGCTTTGATGCGGTGATCGCACTTGGCGTAGTGATAAAAGGCGAAACGCCGCATTTTGATTACGTTGCCGGGCAAGCCGCAAGCGGTATCGCACAGGTCGGGCTTTCGACCGGCGTGCCGGTGATGTTCGGCGTAGTTACGACCAACACGCTCGAACAAGCGATAAATCGCTGCGGTGTAAAGGCAGGAAATAAAGGCTATGAAGCGGCCGTTTCGGCCATAGAAGTTGCTGACCTGCACCGCCAGATTGCCGAACAAGAACAAGGAAAGGGTAAAGACAAAGCAGTTTCAAATGTCGTTTGAAAAAGAAGGAAAGGGTTCGAGCACGCGGCGAAAGGCCCGCGAAAGCGCTCTCCAAATGCTGTTCGCCGAAGATCTGTCAAAGTCGGGGAGCGACTCTCTGACCGATGATTTTTGGAACGAGCTTGGCGGCGAAGGGCTTGACGACAAGACCCGCGAATTTGCCGACGACATCGTAACCGGAACCCTCAAAAATCTGCAGACCATCGACGACCGAATTCGAACCCGTGCCGAACATTGGCATATCGAACGAATGGCGATAGTTGACCGCAACGTACTTCGCCTCGCGGTTTACGAATTTCTCTACAAGGACACACCGCACACGGTCGTTATCAATGAAGCTCTCGAGATCGCCCGCAGATTTTCGACGTACGAAGCGACGCAGTTTATAAATGGAATACTGGACGCGATCAAACTGGATCTCGAAAAGTCGGCCGACGAAAGTGAGACAACCCAAAAGTCGCAGGTCTCGTCGCAATAGAATGTTCATTAATGGGAAAACTTTTTCATCCGTTTGGTTCGCGTTACTGATCTGTATATTTTCCATTCAGACCTTCGGCCAAGACCTTCCCAAAACGATCCGGGGCTATAAGGTCCACAACGAAATTCTAAAGGTTTCCGCATCGAAAACGGCCGATCCTAATTCTCCGGTTCGAGTAGAACTCGGCGATCCATCGGTCGAAGACGTATCCTTGACCGGCATCACGCTTCTATTAACAGCCGATCTGCTTTCCAACAAACAAAGCGGAAAGGTCGATTTCCTGATGTTCCGTGACGTCCAAGTGAACGGCACCGGCGTCGAGGTCGAAGAATATACAAAGAAGTTTGAGTTCAAGCGGACCGAGCTAGTCAGTCTCCCGGAACCAGCCCGAATATTCATCCCGACCACCGGAATAATGAAGGCTGCGTGGCGCGAAATGCGTGAATCACGCGAGGTCTGGACCGTAAAAGGCCGTGTCTTTGTCTTCGGAAAGTTCAGAAAACTTGGAATGCACCACAAACGGGTCGTTCCGGTCGATTTTGAATACGCGTTTTCCAATCCGCTTTGGAAAAAAGAATCGCCTTCGCCTGCAACTTAGGCCAATTCCGTGAATGCTTAGCTTTTGACTCCGATTACGCTAAACTATTTAGTTACGAACACTGTTTTGAATCAGAGGTTTTACTATCATTGTGAGCGAAAATATCACTAACATTTCCGAGTACATCAACGAGAATTTTGGGGCTAACGCGAGCTATGTCGAAGGCCTTTTTGCCCGATATAAAGCAGATCCGACGACGGTCGACGAGTCTTGGCAGGCGTTCTTCAACGAAATGCTCGCCGGCAACGGCCAAGCTCCGGTAGCAGAAACACGAGCAGTAGCGAGTGTGCCCACAACATCCGAGGAAGAAACACGAGCGGTAGCGAGTGTGCCCTCGACCAAAGTGAATACACCGAATGAAGGCGGAACTCTAAACTCCAAGCCTCTGATCGGTGCGGCAAAGAAGATAGTCGAGAACATGGAGCAGAGCCTGACGGTTCCGACCGCGACCAGCGTCCGCACGATGCCGGTAAAGGTGCTCGATGAAAACCGAAAGGTTATAAATCAATTTCTTGCGACACGCGGCGGCGGCAAGGCATCGTTCACGCATATTATTGCTTGGGCGATCGTCAAAGCCGCCAAAGAGATCCCCGCGATGAACAACGGTTATGGTGTTGTTGACGGAAAACCTTCAAGAATTGAACACGACGGAATCAACCTCGGGATCGCGATCGACATCGAAAAGAAAGATGGCTCGCGAAACCTGCTCGTACCGAACATTAAAGGCTGCGAGAGGATGTCCTTTTCCGAATTTTACGCTGCGTTTAACGAAACGATCAAGAAGGCACGTGAGGGCAAACTGGAGATCGCAGATTTTGGCGGAACGACAATTTCGCTTACCAATCCCGGCACGATCGGAACGGTGTCTTCCAATCCACGATTGATGGCAGGGCAAAGCGCGATCATCGCGACCGGTGCGATCGAATATCCGGCCGAGTATCAGGGTATGACGAGTGCGGCACTTTCGCAGCTCGGTATCAGTAAAATAATTACGCTTTCCAGCACGTACGATCACCGCGTCATCCAAGGAGCTGAAAGCGGCTTGTTCCTTGCAAAGATCCACGAATTCCTGATCGGTCAGCACGGCTTTTACGATGAGATATTTACCTCGCTCGAACTAAACCTTTCGCCATACCGCTGGGCCGAAGATCACAACCCGTCGCTTTTTGGCAGCAACCATATCGCCGAACAGACCGAGAAACAGGCGAATGTTCTTCAGCTTATTAACGCTTATCGCATTCGCGGACATATGCTCGCGGATATTGATCCACTTAACATGACGTCGCATCGCGAAGCAGAGTTAGAGCTCGAGAATTTCGGCCTGACGATCTGGGACCTTGATCGAGAATTCATCACTGGCGGACTACACGGAGAGAAAACAGCAACGCTTCGACGCATTTTAGATATTTTGCAGAAGGCGTATTGCGGAAAGGTCGGCATCGAATATCGGCACATTCAAAGCAAGGAAGAAAAAGAGTGGATCCGACGCCAGATCCGCGAACAGTTCGTTGATCAGCAGCCGCTCGATGCTCAGATTAGGAAAGATCTGCTCCAAAAGTTGATCGAAGCGGAACAATTCGAGCAGTTTCTGCATAAGAAGTATCTCGGGCAAAAGCGCTTTTCGCTCGAAGGCTGCGAAACGGTCATTCCGATGCTGGACCAGCTTGTCGAAGGTGCGGCAGCTCGCGGCGTTGACGAAATATTTATGGGAATGGCCCATCGCGGCCGTTTGAACGTCCTTTCGAATATTGTCGGAAACGCTGAGACAGGCGACATGGCCGAACGGATTTTCACCGTCTTTGAAGGAACCTCACACCCGAGCTTCCCTGCCGACGAAGGCGATGTGAAATATCACCAGGGCGCCCTCGGAAAGAGATCTACAAAGGCAGGAAAAGAAGTGCGGATCGAACTCTCGTGCAATCCTTCCCACTTGGAATTCGTTGATCCTGTCGTTGAGGGTATGGCCCGGGCGCGGCAGGATCAGATGCTCGAAGGCGAAGAAGCCGACGCTCGCTTACGTGACGCTGTCCATGATCGCGTTCTTCCGGTATTGCTCCACGGAGATGCGGCGTTTGCTGGTCAAGGTATTGTGATGGAAACGCTTCAGTTGGCGAGTCTTCGAGGCTATCGAACCGGCGGAACCATTCATATCGTAATCAATAATCAGATAGGCTTCACGACCGGCGTTGATTCGGCCCGCAGCTCTATATATTCGACCGATGCTGCCCAGATCACCCAGACTCCGATCTTTCACATCAACGGTGACGACCCGGAGGCAGCTTATCGTGTGATCCAGATCGCACTCGCTTATAGACAAGAGTTCAACAAGGACGTGGTTCTCGATCTGATCGGCTTTAGGCGGCTTGGGCACAATGAAGGCGACGAGCCGAGCTACACACAGCCCGTGATGTACGCGAGGGTCAAGGCTCATCCGGGCGTTCGAGAGATCTACGCAAAAACGTTACTTCGCGACGAGGTTATTTCAGAAGAGGAACTCGCAGAGGCGTCCGGCGCGGTCACTGAAAAGTACGAAGGCATACTTCGTCGTGCGAAACAGATCGCTGTCGATAAACCAAAGCGGGCGAACGTGCCGGATCCGGTCGTAGAAGAAGATGGTTCTACCATTCTGGATACGTCCATCTCAAGTGAATATCTTTCAACTATTTCCGAGAAGATAACTATTGTATCCGAGGGATTTAGCATCAACCCAAAGATGGTAGGCCAACTCGGCCGACGAGCGAAAATGGGTACGGGGGAAATCCCGATGGATTGGGCCTTTGCCGAAGCGATCGCTTTTGGTTCCTTGGTCAAGGATGGCAAAAGAGTTCGACTGAGCGGCCAGGATTCGGGCCGTGGTACATTCTCGCAGCGTCACGCACTTATGTACGACACTCGCACCGGATCAGTGCTTTCACCTCTGGGTGAGATACGTTCTGAGTCGGACCCACTTGCTCGCTTTCAGGTTTTTGACAGCTCGCTTTCTGAGAATGCCGTGCTTGGTTTCGAATATGGATATTCGATCAAGGCTCCTGATGCTTTGGTGCTGTGGGAAGCACAGTTCGGCGATTTTGCTAACGGCGCTCAGGTAATAATCGATCAGTACATCGCCGCATCGGAAGACAAGTGGCAGGAACGATGTCGGCTTGTAATGCTGCTCCCGCACGGCTTCGAAGGCCAAGGTCCGGAGCATTCGTCAGCACGGCTCGAACGCTTTCTGCAACTCTGTGCCGAGAACAATATGCAGGTATGTTACCCGACAACGCCAGCACAATATTTCCATCTATTACGTCGTCAGGTGAAGCAGGAGATCGTGCGACCGCTGATCGTGATGACTCCAAAGAGTCTGCTTCGCCTTCCAGCGGCTTCGTCGGCAATCGACGAACTAACCTCTGATGGCTTCCGCCCGGTTCTCGACGACGGTCGGATCACTGACCGCGGCAAAGTAAAACGCATTGTTCTCTGCTCCGGAAAGGTCTATTACGATCTCGACGCCGGACGTACGGATTCAGATGACGAGCGAGTCGCTCTAGTCAGAGTTGAACAGTTCTATCCATTCCCGGCTGAGGCTCTCAAGGAGGTGTTCGCGAATTATCCGAATGCATCGCAGATATTCTGGACGCAGGAAGAACCCCAAAATATGGGTGGCTGGTTCTTTGTCGAACCGCGGCTTCGCGAGATCAAGCCTGAGACCACGTCGCTCCGTTATGTCGGGCGAACACCGTCGGCGTCGCCAGCGACTGGTTCATATGCGATCCATGAACTCGAACAAAAGGAGATCGTTGAACGCTCTTTGATCGAAGATTCGGACGAGATCTCGGCGGCTTCCGAACCCGAGGTTTCCGAACGAATCGCCCCGGCCGGTGCTTAGTTTAATTATGAAGAAAGGTTTTGAATTTTAGCAGTTTGTGGTTCGATCGGTTGTGGTGTTTCAGAGGCACCTCGTTGACACAAAGCACCCAGACTCAAGACAGATCGGTCAATATAAAGACCGTACTGCCTTTCGCAATTTGCTTACGACATCTTTTTCGTGCGGCGTGTTTGCCGGATAGATGACATTCGTATTCAGCACCATTAAAGAAGCGGTTCGCGTCGCGGGTTCAAAATCAATATAGCTGATAAAGCCGTTTTGGTCGCCGCCGTGGCCGATGAGTTTACGGTTATTGCGGTTGTCGACGAAGTAGATGAGGCCGATGTCGGTCGTGAAGCCCGCGTTGCCGTTGGCGTCGGTGGCGGCGGGGAGTTGGGGCTGGAACATTTCGTCTAGGGTCGAGCGTTTGAGGACGGTGTCGTAGTTAATGCCCCGGTTGCTGCTGCTCCCATTATTGGCGTCAGTAAGGAAATCTAGGTACTTGACCATATCGGAGATCGGCGAGTTCAGGCCGCTGTTTGATACGGTAATGCCGGTGTCTGCATCAAAGCGGCCTTCGGTGCGCTTGCCCTCACGGATGTAATAACTGTGAGAGCGGTAGGGTAGGAGGTGACGCGGCGTAGTGTCGAAATAGCTTCGGTGCATGCCGAGCGGGCGGAAGATATTCTTATCGATATAAGTTTCGTACGGTTCGCCCGAGACCTCTTCGATTACGCGGCCGAGATAGATGACGCCGGGGTTTGAATAACTGAACTTGCTGCCGGGTTTGAAGAGGACCTCGGTGAACGGGAACATTGCGACGAGCTGTGACCATTCGGTTGGTTCGAATGGTTCCCCGTCTTTGTTGTTGCGCCAGGGCCATGTGCCGTTGCGGAAGCCGCCCGAGTGGGTGAGCAAATGGCGGATGGTGATCTCATCCATAGAGCCGAACGGGTTGTGGATCTTGCGGAGTTCAGGCAGGTATTTGGTGACGGGGTCGTCGAGTTTGATGAGGCCGCGGTCGCGGAGCTGCATTATGGCGATGCCGGTGAAGGGCTTTGTGTTTGATGCCCAGTGATAGATCGTTTCGGTCGTAACGCGTTGATCTTTGTCGATGTTCGCCAGGCCGTGGTGCACCTCGGCGAGCGTTTTGCCGTCGCGCACCATGACGAAGCTGCCGCCGACGACGCCCGCGTCCGTTAGCTCGCGGCGGAATGTTTCTTGAAATTGCGAGACCTTGTCGGTTTGGGCATGCATGGCGACGGCGGCGAAGAGTAAGAAGATGACGGCGAACTTCATCGTTTTATTTATGCTTGATGTCGACCACGAGCCGGGTCGGGGCTTTTAGTTCGAGCACGCGGTAGCGGTTGGGTGAAGCCACGCCTGCGACCCAGGTGACCTCGGCTTCGAAATCGCAGGTTATCCTGAGGTCCTTTACGATTGGCAAATTGGGTGAGCGGGTGCGGTCCGTGATAGTCGGTTGACCTTCGGGGGTGTGTGCACGGGCGTCGCTGAAGCGGACCTCGAGCCACCCGTCGCCGGCGAGCGGGACGACGTCACCGGAGCCACAAGCTCGCACGGGTTTGTCGATGTACTCGATGTAATACGTCGGCATCTCGTTGCCGGCGAACTCGAAAACGACACGGTCGTACGCCTCGTGACGCGCGGAGCGCACCTCGCGGAGCGTCGCCACCTCGGTGACGTTGGGGTTCTTTTTTTCGATGATGCCGGCAGTGCCTTCGAAATCGGCGTCGGTCGGTTCGGGTGAAGCCGCAGTCGGTTCTGACGGCGTGGGTGTAGCGACGGTGCCGTGTGCTGCAGACGGTGTTGACGCGACCGTGCTATTTGCCGCGTTGGTGTTGGGGTCGGCAGCGGGTGTGCATGCCAATGCAGCTAATAAAAAGAGCGGTAAAACGTGCCTGGTACTCATTCGCAAGATTCTAGCCTATTATCGTTTGGATTTCAGCCGAGCGGGCGTTTGGCGAGGCGGCTTCCTGTTATAATCTAGGTGCAATGAGTGTTTACGACAACTTGTCAGAGAGCCGGCAGTTTGCCTGCCGGGTGATAGCGGATCACGCGCGATCAACCGCTTTTTCTATCGCCGACGGCATTTTGCCGGGGAATGAAGGGCGCAATTATGTGCTGCGCAAGATAATGCGGCGGGCGATCTATCACGGCCGTGAGCATCTGGGGATGAACGGGCTTTTCTTTTATAAGGTGTGCGACAAGGTGGTCGAGGAAATGCACGGGGCTTTTCCGGAGCTGGCGGTGCAGCGCGATTTTATCTCTAAAATGGTGCGGCTTGAGGAGGAAAGGTTTGGGAATACGATGACGGTGGGTCTCGGGAGGCTTGGCGAGCTGGATTTTCAGGCGGTTGCCGAGCCGGATGGCGAGATGTTCCTGAAGCTGGCGAAGCTATACGACACCTACGGTACTCCGCGGGATCTTATCCGCGTGTATCTGGAAGAGAAAGGCATCGCTTTTGAAGAAGACGATTACAACGGGCGGTTTGAGAACGCGTTGCAGGAGCTGCAGCGGCAATCGGGCATTGGGCAGACGCAGCGGAAGTCGGAGATAAGTCCGATCTATGCTCAGATCTTAGAGAATGTTGGGGCGAACGCGTTCCACGGGTATGACTCGACGCGATTTGAGGACGCGGAGGTCGTCACTATCCTAAAAGGAGATACCGCTGCGGATGTGTTAGGCCAAGGTGAGCAGGGCAGCGTGGTGCTGAATGAGACGCCCTTTTATGCGGAATCGGGCGGGCAGGTAGGGGATACGGGCAAGCTCGTTGCGGTGAAGGACGACGGCGGTGAGATGCAGGCCGTTGTCTCTGATACGTTTTCGCCTTTTGCGGGGCTTGTGATCCACAAGGTGATGGTCGAGGCCGGCGAGCTGAAGGTCGGCGATACGGTCACGGCGGTCGTGGATGAAGAAAAGCGGGACGCAACGCGGCGAAACCATACGGCGACCCATCTTGTTCATGCCGCATTGAAAGAGGTGCTGGGGACGCATGTGAAGCAGGCGGGGTCGGTGGTGGCTCCGAATTATTTGCGTTTTGATTTTACGCATTATCAGCCGATGACGGATGCAGAGATCCGCGAGATCGAAGATCTGGTTAACAGGTATATCCTCCAGAATGAGCCGGTGGCGACGAACCTGATGGCGCTTGAGGACGCGATGCGGAGCGGAGCGGTCGCCATGTTCGGCGAAAAATACGGGTCGGACGTGCGTGTGTTGAGCGTGGGTGACGGCAAATTTTCTATGGAACTTTGCGGCGGAACTCACGTGAGAGCAACCGGGGACATCGGCAGTTTCAAGATCTTGTCGGACGAAGCTATCGCATCCGGCGTTCGACGCATCAGAGCGATTACGGGGCTCGATGCTTTTAAGCGGTTCCGTGAGGACGAGGTGCTCATTGAAAGGTCGCTGGAGGTTTTGAAAACCCAGCGTGACAATCTGCCGAACGCGATCGAAAGGCTGCAGGAAGAGGTTAAACGCACGCGGCGCGAAATCGAGGATCTTAAGTTGAAGATCGCGACGGGTGCTATAAGCAACGGTTCGGGAGGCGCGGGGAGCGATGAAGCTCGAGAGATCGGCGGCATCAAGGTGCTCGGCAAGATCGTCGACGGGCTGGATGCGAACGGGCAACGGCAGCTTTCGGATACGCTGCTTGCTCGGCTGAAATCCGGTGTAGTCATTCTTGGGCGTAAGGACGAGGGCAAGGCCAGCATCATCGTAAGAGTTTCGAGCGATCTTACGGACCGGGTCAGAGCCGGGAATGTTGTCAAGGAGATCGTGCCGATCGTGGGTGGACGCGGTGGTGGCCGGCCGGACATGGCAGAGGGCGGCGGGCCTGAACCGGAGAAGCTTGATGAAGCGATCGAGGCGAGCTTCAAAATAATTGAAACCATTCTTAGCTCTTGATTCGTTTAACTAACAGAGCTTGATGTTTGAGCACCGTGAAATTCGCAAGTTTCCTGTCATAAACGCGAGCTACACGGTGTTTTTATTTTACGGAGAGCGCGAGGTGTTGATCAAATGTTTGCGGGAACACAATTTGGGCGGTATGAGATCACCTCGAAGATCGGTGAGGGCGGAATGGGAGAGGTCTATTCGGCCCACGACACCGAGCTGGACCGCAACGTCGCCATCAAGCTGCTCCCGACCGAATTTGTAAGTGACGAGGACCGAAGAATGCGCTTTCGCCAGGAAGCGCGGGTCGTTTCGTCGTTAAATCACCCCAACATAATCACGATCTACGAGATCGGCGAGAACGAGCACGGAAGCTTTCTCGCGACCGAATTTATCGAAGGCATTACGCTGCGCGAGCTGTTAAAGCGTGAGCGGCTGACGCTGACGCGTGCGCTGAAGATAATCGAACAGGCCGCTAATGGGCTGATCGCGGCGCACGAGGCGAAAGTCATCCATCGCGATGTTAAGCCCGAGAACATAATGGTGCGGAGTGACCTGATCGTTAAAGTGCTCGATTTCGGACTGGCGAAATCGCGTGACGTGCTTGGCGGGCTTGATGGCAGCGCGAGCAGTAAGACGGTGCCCGGTACGGTGATGGGAAGTGCGCGCTATATGTCACCGGAGCAGGCGCGCGGGCTTGAGGTGGACGAGCGTACGGACATCTGGAGCCTGGGGGTTGTGCTCTGGGAAATGCTCGTGGGTGCGGCTCCGTTTGACGGCGAGACGACGGCGGACACGATCGCGGCTGTGATCTATAAAGATCCAGTGCCGCCGCGGCACCTCGCGGATAGCTTGCCGCAGGAAGTTCAGCGGATCCTGAAGAAAGCGCTGCAGAAGGAGCGCGAAGCGCGGTATCAGTCGGTCAGCGATCTGGCGGCGGATGTGAAGATTTTGTTGCTTGAGATTGAGCACGCAAACAGCGGTGGGAGAAAGGGGCACACAACGTCGTCGCCTGATTTTAATGAGAATCCAACGATGCTGCATTCCACGGTGAGCGGGGGACTGCACGCGAATAAGACCAGCTTGATGACGACAGGTGAGCACAGCTTTGCCCGGGAGGGCCGGCTGGGTGCGGGGCGGTTCGCGACATTCGCGGGTGTGGCCGTGATGCTTGCGGCGATCGCGGCGGCTTCTGTCTATTACTGGTATCCGTCGAACGTGCTACTGGCGAATGCGGCGTTTGAACGGCCGCAGATCTCGCGTGTTAATACGGACGGGCGGGTGACGATGCCTGCGATATCGCCGGACGGCAAGTACCTTGCATACGTCGCGGGAGACAGCGGGAGCAGGAGTCTGGTCGTTCGGCAGGTGGCGACGGACAGCATGGTCACGATAGTTCCTCCGGGCGATCTTGAGCTTCGGCATGTAAATTTTTCGCCAGACGGGGATCACGTTTATTACTGCGTGGCGAGCCGGGACAATGCGGTGAATACGCTTTATCAGGTGCCCACGCTTGGCGGGACGCCTAAGAAGCTGAACGAGGACGTTGATAGCCCGGTGACGTTTTCACCGGACGGCAAATCTTTCGCTTTTATACGGCATGTTGTTAAGTCGAGCGAGGACGCGATAATGATCGCGAACGCTCAAACCCTTGAGGAAACTCAGCTGTTGAGCTCGGGCGGGACGGAATATGACTTTTTTGCTCCGCGAGTTTCGTGGTCGCCGCTAGGGGACACGATCCTGGTTGCCGCCGGCGTGCGGAAGGGCGGATTTGTTGTGAATACCGACGTTGCTGAGGTAAACATCGCGCGGAAGTCGATCGCGGCGTTGAACGACCGTGAATTTTTCACACTTAATAATCCGATCTGGTTCGCGGACGGTTCGGGATTTGTGTTTACGGCACGCGACGATGTGAACACGCCCGCGCAGATCTATCGATCTTCGTATCCGGCGATCACGATCACGCCGGTGACGAATGATTTTAATGATTACCAGGAACTGGGGCTGGATGCTGATGGTTCGAGTCTTGTGACTCTCAAGGGAAATCCGACGGGCTCGGTGTGGCGTTATTCGCCGGCGACGCGCTCCAACGTTCAGTTGACGGGCGAATCGCGTCATCTGGAGGGGATGCACGGCGTACGTCAGCTGAATGATGATTCGCTGATAATGACACGGCTGGATGGAAAAGAAAGCTCGATCTGGGTAACTGACCGTGACGGTAAGAACGGGCGGGCGGTGCTTAGCGAAAAACAGGGCTTCGCGGTGTATCCACAGACGACGGTGGACGGCCGCTACATCGTCTATAACATGCAGAAGGACAAGGCCTCGAGGATATGGCGCGTGAATGCCGACGGCAGTGATCCGCTGCTGCTTTCGGGCGAAGCCGAGGGTAATTTGGATGTAAATCCGCAGCTTGCGAATGACGGTCGGACCGTGATCTTTCAGCGGCGGGCGGGCGATGACGAGCGCTTTAAGCTGATGAAGGTTTCGATAGACGGCGGGCCGGTTGAGCTGTTCTATCAAGATGAGAATTCGGGCGTGTTCATGCCGACAGTTTCGCCGGATGGTAAGCTGATCGCGTTCACGAGTTTTGATCTGAAATCTTTTGAGAAGAAGCTTCTGATTGCGTCGATCGTCGACGGCCGGTTCGGCAAGATCGAAGAAGAGATCGAATATGACCGCGTGAATCACTATGCTTGGGCACCGGACAGCCGGTCGCTAACGATCGCTACGAGCCGCGGCGGCACGCAGAACCTTTGGCGGCAGCCGATCGGCGGGGGTGAAGCTGTGCCAATCACGGATTTCAAATCGGGCCGGATCTTTAACTTTTCATGGGCGGCGAATGGCCGCGACCTTTTGATCTCACGCGGAACGATCAATAACGACCTCATCATAGTTCGCGACCTTGAGCGGCTGAACGCCCGTCTGTCCGCCCGTCCGGGGGCGAAAATGCGCCGACCCGCTGCACTTCGCGGTTAGCTCCTGCCGCAATTCATATTACTAAGTCGTTGTAAATACGGTATTATTAGCGGAAGCTATGAGTGCTGTTATCAGTGCAATACCCGTCGAGATAATCTCGGTCGACCCTTCCACAGGCGAGGAGCTCGGCCGGGTTCCTTCATTCTCAGACGACGATGTACAAGAGGCGCTAGCGCGGTCGCGCGAGGCGTTCGCGGAGTGGCGCGCGACGTCGTTTGCGGAGCGGCGTGAGCTGGTGATGGCGGCGCGAGAGGTGATCCTCGGCGAACTGGACGAGATCGCAGGGCTGATCTCGGCTGAGACGGGCAAGCCTGTCGCGGAGGCTCTTGCGATGGAGGTCGCGCCCGTGCTCGATCTGATGAGGCATTTTGCGGAGTCTGCGGAGAAAATGCTGCGGCCGCGGCGGATCGGGATCGGGCTTTACTCGCTGTTTGGGCGCTCGTCAAAGATCATCTATCATCCGCTCGGGCCCGTTGCGATCATTCCAGCGTGGAACTTTCCGTTCTCGATACCGATGGGCGAGGCGGCGATGGCGCTGATGGCGGGAAACTCTGTTTTGATAAAGCCTTCGGAGCTGACGCCGATGGTTGGCGTGAAGATCGGCGAGATCTTTGAGCGTGCCGGGGCGCCGGAAGCATTGGTGCAGATACTGACCGGTGCGGGCGGCACAGGTGCGGCTCTCGTGAAAGCCGGGCCGGCGAAAGTGATGTTCACGGGATCAGTCGCGACGGGTAAAAAGATACTTGCGGCGGCGGCCGAGAAGATGACGCCTGTGGTGCTTGAACTTGGCGGTAAAGATCCGATGATCGTGTTTGAGGATGCGGACCTGGAACTTGCCGCGGGCGGGGCTGTTTGGGGGGCGTTTTGCAATTCGGGGCAGGCGTGTTCGTCGGTTGAGCGGTTGTACGTTCACGAGAGTGTGGCCGACGAATTTACGCGGATGGTCGTTGAAAAAGCACGGCGGCTGAAGCAAGGGCGCGGGACGGACGATGACGTTTCGATCGGCGCCATGACCTCAGAAACGCAGCTGAGTAAGGTAGAGGAACACGTCGCGGATTTCGTTAAAAGCGGTGCGATCGTTGAGACTGGCGGACGGCGTGCGGCCATGGACGGAACATTTTTCGAGCCTACGGTCATCTCGGGTGCATCAAATCAAATGCTCGGAATGCGGGAAGAGACGTTTGGGCCCACGCTGCCGATAGCTACGTTTACAACGGAGGCAGAGGCGATCGAGTTGGCGAACGATTCGGAATTTGGCCTGACAGCGAGCGTGTGGACACGCGACTCGGCGAAAGGGCGACGCGTTGCGGAGCAGATAGAGGCCGGTACTGTTTGTGTGAACGAGGTTTTATATACCCATGGGATCGGCCAGACACCTTGGGGCGGGGTGAAAAACAGCGGTCGCGGGCGGACGCATGGAATTGATGGGCTGATGGAACTAGTCGAGCCGCGTCATATCCATGTCAACCGGATCGCACTGTTGCCCGACGCCTGGTGGTTTCCTTACTCGGGGATGGCGAAAGAGACTTTCAAGGCATTTGCGACGCACTTTGCATCGGGTTCGATGGTGAGATTTTCGAGAATGGTCCCGCTGCTGCATCGTCGTATCAACGAGGTTAAGCGAAGCGGCAGAAAGGAAAAGGATGCTAATTAGTCGGGGGATCGGTCATTTTATGCTCAAGCGGTTTTCGTCGGCGCTCTGCGCCTTCCTCATCATTTCATTTGCCGCGCCGGCGGCGTTTTCGCAGACACCGGCGGCACCGCTTTCGCGGCCGACCGTCGGGCTAGTGTTGAGCGGCGGCGGGGCCCGTGGCTTTGCTCATATCGGCGTGCTTAAAGTGCTGGAAGAGAATCGGGTGCCGGTCGATTATATCGGCGGTGCGAGTATCGGAGGGCTGATAGGCGCGCTGTACGCGATGGGAAAGACGCCGGCAGAGATCGAAGAGCTGATCAGCGAACTTGATTGGGACAAGCTTTTTATTTCGACTACGTCGTTCGACAACCTTTCGTTCAGACGAAAAGAGGACCGGCGAAATATCCCGTCGCCGATCCCCCTCAGAGGTAGCCCCACGGACCTGAAGCTGCCGCCCGCGTTCAACACGGGGCACGAGATCGGGCTGCTTTTTGACAAAGTCACGCTGCCGTACGCTCGGATAGAGAGTTTTGACGAGCTAGCGATCCCCTTTCGCACCGTTGCTACGAACATGGTGGACGGCAGCTCGGTCGAGTTAAAGAGCGGTTCACTTTCGCGAAGCTTGAGGGCCACGATGTCGATCCCGGGTGTGTTCGCACCGATCGAGATCGACGGCAAGATATTGTCGGACGGCGGTCTGGTCAACAATATTCCGACGAATATTGTTAAGGCGATGGGCGCGGATATCCTTATCGTCGTTAACATCGAAACGCAGCTTGCCGACCGCGAATCGCTCGAGAGCCTGTTTGGTGTGCTGGCTCAAACGATAAATATTGCGACGGCTGAGAACTCGCGCAGGAGCCTGCAGCAGGCAGACCTGATAATCGCCCCGAACCTTGAGAATTACGGGGCGACGGATTTTGGCGACAGCGAGGAGCTGATCAAGCTGGGGTATGCGGGCGCGACTGAGAAGTCGGTGATGCTGCAGGGGTTGTCACTGAGTGAGGCCGCGTGGGATGAGCATATTGCGTTGCGCAGAACCCGGGCACGATTCGACATTCCGGTCACGCCGGAGTTTGTGGCGGTGGACACGACGGATCGGGGCGCGATACGCACTATTCAGGAAAAGCTTGGCGACAAATATACCGGTCAGCCGCTCGACGACCAGAAACGCGAAGAGCTTGGGCGCGACCTGTCGCAGCTGACGGGAACGGGGCGGTTTGATTCGCTCAATTTTGACCTGACGGAAGAGAACGGGCGCACGGGGCTGCTGATCAGGACCAATGAGACCAACGGTCGCCCTACGGAACCGACGCGGTTGGATGTCGGATTTGATATTAACAGTGTCGAATCTGAGAACTCGGACTTTAGTATTCTGGCACGTCTGACGTTTTTTGACGTTGGGCGCTACGGGGCTGAATGGCGCAATGATTTTAGGGTCGGAGCGAGTACGCTTTTGGCGACGGAATACTATCGGCCGGTTGGCACTACAGGATTTTTTGTATCGCCGCGCGGATCTTATGACCGAAGAAAAGTTTCGTTCTATGAGCTGGACGACCGGATAGCGGAGTACACCTTCTCGACAACGCAGGCGGGTGTGGACCTAGGGTTTGCATTCAATCCGCGAAGCGAGATGCGGGCAGGTTATACTATCGGGTTCGAAAAAGCGGAACGCCGTATTGGAGATGCGCTGCTCAACAACGTGCGGGGCAGATTTTCGACGGCATCGCTAAGGTGGAACTACGACGGGCTGGATCAGTCACAGGTGCCGCGGTCGGGGATCTATGCACGCAACACGTTCAATTACTTTTTAGATACGGCGGGGACAGATGAGAAGTTTTCGCAGGGTGAGACGCGCGTGAGCGGTTACTATCCGGTGAGCGAAAAGAACACGGCGTTTGCGTTTGGCGGTGCCGGGACGTCATTTGGATTTACGGCTCCGACGATGCGGCAGTTTTCGTTAGGTGGGCCGTTTCGGCTTGGCGGTTATGGGGTTGACCAATTCCGCGCCAGCAATTACGCCCACATCGGGATCGGGTTGCTTCACAGCCGGCAGATATTGCCGTCGCTGTTCGGCGGGCGGGCTTATGTCGGGGCTTGGTACGAAGGCGGAAGCGCATTTGAACGCTTTGGTTCGGCAAGCTATCGGCAGAGTGGCTCTGCCGGCGTGATCGTCGAAACTCCGTTAGGACCGATACTGATCGGTGGAGGCTTGAACGAGCACGGTCGCGGGCGGTTCTTCTTTTCATTCGGGCGCTTTCTTAGGTAGATTTGGTTGGATTGTATGAGGCGGGGTGCCGAAAGCGTCCTGCCCCTCTATATTTGTCTTGACAATAGTTGTTATAACAGCTATTATTCTCTTCGTGGCGATCGAATTACCGGAAAATCTGAAGCAGAAGACCCCTCTGAGCAATATCGAAGAGGCGGCTTACCTGTGGATACTGGTCACTGCCGAGCATCTCAAGGCTGAGACCGCCGAGCTTTTCAAGCAGCAGGACCTGACAGCGCCGCAGTATAACGTTCTGCGCATTTTGAGAGGAGCGGGTGCTGAGGGACTTTGCGGGCGCGAGGTCGGAGATCGGATGATCACTCGGGATTCGGATATTACGCGGATGCTGGACAGGCTCGAGGGCCGCGGGTTGATCCGCCGGGAGCGGCAGACTGAGGATAGGCGATTCGTGCTCGCGTTTATAACAAAGGCCGGCCTTGATACGCTGGCAAAACTCGACAGACCGATAGTAGCCTGGCACAGGAAGCGACTCGCACATTTGAGTGAGAGTGAGATGAGGACGATGACTGGGCTCTTGAAGAAGGTGCTAAAGGGTTAAAAAATTTGACCCAATAGCCGTTATAACAATCATTGGACAAACACATATTTTTGGAGGGAAAGTGATGAGCAAAAGTGAAACTATACAGGCAGAGTGGACACCGAGAGTTCTCGGTGTACTTCGGATGGTGGCTGGATCTCTATTTATCGCACACGGTGTGCAAAAGGTTTTTGGAGTTCCGGCGGCGGCCGCTCCGGTCGAGCTTTTCTCGTTGATCGGGTTTGCGGGTGTACTGGAACTGGTCGGGGGCGGATTGCTGATCGTGGGTCTGTTTACCCGTTCTACCGCGTTCATTCTTTCGGGACTGATGGCGGCGGCGTACTTTATGGCGCACGCACCGGCGGGTTTTTTGCCGATCGTGAATGGGGGAGAGCTTGCCGTTTTATATAGTTTTCTGTTCCTGTTCTTCACTTTTGCAGGCCCGGGGCGATTTAGCTTGGATGGCCTACTGGCGCGGCGATCGATAGAGAGCGGAAGCATTCCCCAAGCGACGCTTGAGACAGCTTAACGCCAGGTTTTTTGGGGGTGCCGATTGCAGAGTGGTATGGTATAGGTTGGCGCCCACGTCATTTTGACGGGGATCTGTGATCCTTCGTCTTGCATTTAACAAGGAGGAATTTATGGCAGAAACAATTAGAATTTTAGGAATTGCAGGGAGCATAAGGAACGGGTCGTATAATCGCGGCGTGCTAAAGGCGGCGGCGGAATTGGCGCCGGAGGGAGCTGAGATCGAGACGTTTGACATCGCGGGGTTTCCGGATTTTAATCAGGATGAGGAGCAGAATCCGGCGGAGATCGTCACCAGGTTCAAAGAAAAGATAAGGGCGGCGGATGCGATATTGTTTGTAACGCCTGAGTATAATTACTCGATCCCGGGCGTGTTGAAGAACGCAATCGATTGGGCATCGCGGCCCTATGGCGACAGTGCGTGGCGCGATAAGCCGGCGGCAATAATGGGTGCATCGATCGGTGGGATAGCGACGGCGCGGGCGCAATATCATCTGAGGCAAATGATGGTGTTTTTGGATATGCATCCGATCAACCAACCGGAGGTCATGATCGCCAATTGCGCCGACAAGTTTGACGATGAAGGTAATCTTACTGATGAGACGAGCCGCGAGTTTATCTCAAAGCAGCTAAATGCTTTGGTGGACTGGACGCGGCGAATCAGTGAGAAAAGCCGGCACGCCGGCGGTTAGCTTGCAGTGAATGGGCAAAACAGCACGGTCAAAAATGGTCGAGACGCTGACGGAGAGGCTTTCAATGCCTCGTGTTCAGATCTCGATCATTTTAGCGCTTACGGCGCTGGCAGCGTTTGCGGCGTCGGTGGTGATGCTTCGGATGGGCGTAACGTCTATGACGCTTCGTTATCCGATAGCGGTGATAGTTGGGTATCTGAGTTTTCTCTTGCTGCTTCGGATCTGGATATGGCTGCAGAACGAGAATGCCGGTGCGGATCTGGACATTTCGTTACCGGACGGCGTGCCGATTCCGAATATCGGGTCGAGCGGGAGCGTGTCGAAGGACGGGTTTGACTTTGGCGGCGGCGGCGATTTCAAGGGAGCGGGAGCAGGCGGCGGTTGGATCGGCGGTAAGCCCGTACCGATTGGTTCCTTTGCACCGCAGCCTGTTAGTGCGGGTTCGACGACCGGCGGGAGCAGCGGGTCTTGGGATCTTGATCTCGATCTCGACGACGGGGTCGCGCTGATCCTTGTAGGTATCGTCGTGGTTTTGGTGCTGAGCGCTCTGATCTATGTCATTTACATTGCGCCGATATTGCTGGCCGAGTTGGTGATCGACGGAGCGGTCGTCGGGAGCCTTTATCGGCCGGTCGCGAACATTGAGCGGAGTCACTGGATGGTGACGGCGCTGAAGCGGACCGGGATACCGGCGATAGCTGTGGTGCTGCTGGTGCTTTTTGGAAGCTTTGTGATGGAAGCGGCGGAGCCAGAGGCTGTCACGATCGGGCAGTTTTTGAACGCGGTTCTTTAATCGACGACGACCTTTCGAATGTGATCTTGTGTCGTGATCTTGCCGCCGATGATAACGCGGGCGTTGATGCCGCGGAGGTTGTGGCGGCGCCCAAAGTCGGAATTGGCATATTTGACGGCTTCCATGCCGAAGCGTTCGGTGAACTTTTTACAGCCGAGGTGCGGCATTGATGTTACCTCAAGGATGGCCGTGCCGACAGCGAGTTTCGTACCCGGCGGCAGGTTGTCGGGGCTGAGATCGAGATCGACATAGAGCTGGTCACCGGCGAGCGGGACGCGTTCGCGGCTGCCGGCGATGAGTTCGGCGAAGCGATAGTTCATTACGTTGATCTGCATTTCCGGATGGGCGCTGCCGTCGGGCGTTCGCTTGCTGCCGCGTGCCTCCCAGTTGTCGCCGAGCAAGCCGTGTTCGGTGTCGATTATCCCTTCGGTCAGCACTTCGCGTTTGCCGATGGCGGGGCGACGGACGATCATCTCGAGCGTGCCGTTGTCGTTCGGTGAATCGATGACATCCGCGATGCCAGCCTCGATCTCAGCGGTCGTTAGGTGTTTTGAAAAAAGTTCTCCATCCATATTAAATGCTAAATGCCGCGAGCACCGGGGCGTGATCGCTGGGCTTGTCGAGGGCGCGTGGTTCGCGGTCGATCCAGCAGTCAGTGCAGAGTTCAGTCATCGACGGCGATGCCCATATGTGATCGATGCGGAGGCCGCGGTCTTTTTCGAACGACGACGGGCGGAACAGGTCCCACCAGGTGTATTCGCGCTGCTCGTCGTTGATGTGGCGAAACAGATCGGTGAAGCCCCAGCGTTTAAGGTTGCGGATGGCTTCGCGCTCTATTTTTGTAAAGTGCATCTTATCCTTCCAAGCCGATGGTTTCCACACGTCGAGCTCGTGCGGGGCGACGTTGAGATCACCGCAGAGCACAACCTTTTCGCCGTTATCGTATTCGTCGTCGAACATGCGGCGCAAACGCGCGATCCACGCTAGTTTCTGCTCGAACTTTTCGGAACCGAGCGCGGTCCCGTGAGGAATATATACGTTGACTAGGCGAATCCCGTTCACAGTAACTGCGATGAGACGTTTGGCGGCGGTCTTTTTGTCGTCGGGGAAATTTAGCTGAACATTTTCGAGCGGGTACCGAGAAAGGACGGCGACGCCGTTGTAGGCGCGTTCGCCGAGGAAGGCGAAGTCACGGTACCCGGCGTCGCGCAGCGGTTGGACGGGAAACTTGGAATCGATGCATTTTGTCTCCTGCAGGCAGAGGACGTCTGGGCGATTCTTTTCGGACCAGCGCACTACGTGGTCGAGGCGAGATGTAATGGAGTTGATGTTCCAGGTGGCGATGATCATCAAATCACAAATTCGGCGATGACGGGTGCGTGGTCGCTGGGGCGTTCTAATTCGCGGGTGGAGCGGTCGATCCAGCAAGCGGTGCATCTTTCGGCGAGGGAGGCGGAGGTCCAGATGTGATCAATGCGGAGGCCGCGGTTGCGCTGCCAGGCTCCTTCACGGTAATTCCACCAGGAGAACTCTTGTGCATCGCCGTTTAGCTTGCGGAAAAGGTCGATTAAGCCCCATTGCTTTACGTGGTGCATGGCGGCGCGTTCAGGTTTGGAAAAGTGCAGCTTGCCTTCCCAGTGGGGGACGCTCCAAACATCAAGTTCGTCGGGGGCGACGTTGAAATCGCCGCAGAGAAGGACGTCGCCTTCGGGGCGGCAGGTGTCGTCAAAGAATTTTCGCAAGCGCTGGAGCCAGTCGAGCTTGAAAGTGAACTTGTCGGACCACAGTTCGGTGCCGTTCGGTATATAGGTGTTTACGATGCGGACGCCGTTGATGGTGGCGGCTATGATGCGTTTTGGCGATTCGTCATCGTCGTCGTCAAAGCCTTTCTGCACATCCTCGATGTCGTGTTTGGAGAGGATCGCAACTCCGTTGTAGGATTTTTGGCCGAAGAAGGTCGTGTGGTAACCGGCGTCGAAGATCGGCTGATAGGGAAAGTTTTCGTCAACGCATTTGGTTTCTTGCAGGCAGACGACATCGATTTGTGTGCGTTCGAGCCAGTCCAGGAGTTGATCAAGCCGGATGTTGATGGAATTGACGTTCCAGGTTGCGATCTTCATTACCAAAGTTTTACCACATTCGGGCGGAGGTCATAATTCGCGCTGCATGAGCAGGTCGATCTGGGGGTCCGAACCGAGTTGGAAGGTGTGGCGTCCGACGAGGCGGAAGCCATGCTTTTCGTAAAACCGCTGGGCGCGCGGGTTAAATTCCCAGACGCCGAGCCACATCACGTCGCAAGAATGCCGGCGGGCGACCTTGAAGCACTCGTCCATCAGCGATCGGCCGACGCCGCTGCCGAGAAAGCGTTGGTGCGAATAGAGCCGGTTGAGCTCGATCGGGCGTTCGGCGATGATGCCTTCTTCGCGGGCGTCGAGCGTGAGTTTGGCGTAGCCCGCGGGCTCGCGGTCGATCTCTGCGAGTATGAAGATGTTTGCCGGATCGGCGAGTTCTGATTCGATCTGTTCCCTGTTAAACGCCGCCGCCATATATGCCGCCAGGTCATCAGGCGCGTTCTTGGGGTGATCGTGAAAGGCATCGTAGAACGTGTCGTAGGAGAGGGGGACGAGGATGTCCAAGTCCGCCGGGACGGCGCGACGGATCGCTACCTGTTTGTCATTTTCCTTAGTATGGGTATTCATTGGGCACGGCATTCTTGATATCGGCGATGATACATCATAGTGCAAGCACCTTCCAATCGGCGGCGGGGGACCGCTCAAATGCTTGACTTGATTGGTGCTTTCGCGTAAAACTTGTGTAATTTTCTTTTCACTGGCCGCACTCTGGCCCCGCTCTGGAGCAGCCCGGGCCCCTTGATTTTCGACCCGGGCAGCATAACCGAAAATGACAGCACGACCCCGGAGGTGAGATCGACCGCATGGCCTCGAACCTGGTTTCAATAACACGCCGCGGATTTGGCGAGACGGCCCGCAAGGACCTTTGGTGGGTAACGCCGCTGCTGACCTTTTTGGGGTTTTCGGCGTTTGTCGTTTATTCGACGTGGGCGGCGTTTCAAGGAGCTCACTACCACTACGGCAATTATCTGTCGCCTTTTTATTCGCCTGAGATCTTCGGGCTTTCGCCGCATTCGCTGTTTGGGCCGATGCCGGGGTGGATACCTGCGTGGATACCTATAACTCCGGCGTTTTTGATACTGTGGGCGCCCGGGGGCTTTCGGTTCACCTGCTATTACTATCGCGGTGCCTATTACAAAGCTTTCTGGGCGGACCCGCCGGCGTGTTCGGTGGGCGAGCCGCGTCACAGCTATTGGGGTGAGCGGAAGTTCCCATTGATTTTGCAAAACGTTCATCGATATTTTCTCTATATCGCACTGTTATTTATCGTGATCCTGTCGATCGACGCTTGGCACGGGCTGTGGTTTGATGATGGATTCGGGGTCGGCGTCGGGACGCTGGTGCTGACGATGAACGTGATCTTGCTCGGAGGTTATACGTTTGGTTGTCATTCGCTCCGGCACCTGGTCGGCGGGCGGTGCGACACGTTGTCAGATAAGCCCGCACAGCAGGCGGCATATAAATGCGTGAGCGGACTGAACCGGCGGCATATGCTGTTTGCATGGCTATCGCTGTTTTGGGTGGGCTTTACGGATTTTTACGTGCGGATGCTGTCGATGGGCGTCTGGACGGATTATCGCATCTTTTAATAACTATGAATCCAATTATCAGAAACATCGTGGCCGTGATCGCAGGGTTGATCGTCGGCAGCTTCGTTAATATGTCTCTAATAATGGTGAGCGGGTCTATGATACCGCCGCCGGCCGGGGCAGATATGACGACAATGGAGGGGCTGCAGGCTGCGATGCCTCTGATGGAGCCGAAGCATTTTGTGATGCCGTTTTTGGCGCACGCCCTTGGAACATTCGTCGGCGCACTGGTTGCGGCGATGATCGCGGTGAGCCACAAGATGATGATCGCGCTCGGAATCGCGGTGTTTTTTATGCTCGGCGGTTTGCTCAACGCGTTCCTGCTGCCGGCACCGGTGTGGTTCATCGCACTTGATCTAATTGTCGCTTATCTGCCGATGGGGTACCTCGCGGGAATGCTGGCGTCGCGGCGCCAGATCGTTTAGATGACTGAATACACAACATTTGAACACGACGTTTTGGTAATCGGCGCCGGCGGGGCGGGGCTGCGGGCGGCGATAGAGGCATCGGCGGCCTGCGTGAGCGTGGGGCTGATCTGCAAGTCGCTTCTAGGCAAAGCGCACACGGTGATGGCCGAGGGCGGGATGGCGGCTGCGATGGGTAACGTCGACGACCGCGACAATTGGAAGGTGCATTTTTCGGACACGATGCGCGGGGGCCAGTACGTTAACAATTGGCGGATGGCGGAGCTGCATGCTAAAGAAGCACCGGAGCGCGTGCGTGAGCTTGAGGCTTGGGGCGCGGTATTTGATCGCACAAAGGACGGCAGGATCTTGCAGCGGAATTTCGGAGGGCACAGATATCCGCGGCTGGCTCATGTGGGCGACAGGACGGGGCTGGAGCTGATACGAACGCTGCAGGACCACGGGGTTCACCAGGGCATCGACGTGCACATGGAGGTGACCGTGATCTCGCTGTTGAAGGACGGCGAGCGGGTGGTCGGGTGCTTTGCTTATGAGCGCGAGCATGGACGCTTTCGGGTGTTTAAGGCTAAGGCAGTGATCTTGGCGACCGGTGGTGTTGGGCGTGCTTACAAGATAACGTCGAACAGCTGGGAGGGCACGGGTGACGGTCATGCGCTGGCGTATCATGCGGGTGCGGAACTGATCGACATGGAGTTCATCCAGTTTCATCCGACGGGGATGGTTTGGCCGCCAAGCGTGCGTGGGATCTTGGTGACGGAGGGTGTGCGGGGCGAAGGCGGCATTTTGACGAACAGCGAAGGCCGCCGGTTTATGTTCGACGACATCCCGGACAATTACAAAGATCAGACGTCGGACACGCCGGAGGAAGGCTGGCGTTATGTGACAGGTGACAAGGAGGCTCGGCGGCCGCCCGAGCTTTTGACGCGTGACCATGTGGCGCGATGTATCGTGCGTGAGGTACGCGAAGGGCGCGGCTCGCCGCACGGCGGTGTATTTTTGGACATTGCCTGGATCAAAGAAAAGATCTCGAACGCGCCGGAGCATATAAAGCGGAAACTGCCTTCGATGTATCACCAGTTCATGCAGCTGGCGAACCTGGACATTACGACAACGCCGATGGAGGTCGGGCCGACGACGCATTACATTATGGGCGGGATCAGGGTGGATGCGGATACGCAGGAATCGACATTGCCCGGGCTCTTTGCTGCGGGTGAGTGTGCTGCGGGGATAAACGGCGCAAATCGATTGGGAGGTAATTCGCTTTCGGACCTGATCGTTTTTGGTAAGCGGGCGGGGGAATTCGCCGCGAAGTTCGCGATGGAGAACGGGCATGGCGCGATCGACGTGGCGCAGATCGACGCCGAAGCTAGTCGGGCGCTTGAGCCGTTTGAAAGGGCGACGGGTGAAAATCCGTTCGTTGTGCAGCAAGACCTGCAGGAGATGATGCAGGACCTGGTAGGAATCGTGCGCAAGGAAGATGAGATGCAGCAGGCGCTGGTTGGGCTTGAGAAGCTAAAGGCGCGGTCGGCGGCGGCTTCGGTTGCGGGGAATATCGATTTTAACCCGGGGTGGCACACGGCCCTGGATCTGCGGAATTTGCTGACGGTGTCTGAGGCGATAACGCGTTCGGCGATCGAGAGGAAAGAGAGCCGCGGCGGGCAGTTTCGGGATGACTTCCAAGGCAAAGATCCTGAGTGGTCGACGAAGAATGTCGCGGTCAAGCAAGACGCGGATGGGCAGATGCAGATCTCGCATATTCCGATCCCGGAAATGCCGGGGGAGTTAAAGGAAGTGATAAACGAGATGAGATGAGTACGGCCGCGGAGGTCGCGTGAGCGGGAAAGGACACAATAGAAGTCACGAAATCAGATGGCACAAGCTACTTTTACAATTCGGCGTGGAGGGCGTGAGGGGGGTGAGGCGGTTGAGTATCGGACGGATGTGACTGAGGGCATGGTTGTGCTTGATGCCGTCCACCAGATACAGGCCGAGTCGGCGCCTGATCTTGCTTGTCGGTGGAACTGTAAGGCGGGCAAGTGTGGGTCGTGTTCGGCGGAGATCAACGGCAAGCCCAAGCTGATGTGCATGACGCGGCTAGATACGATAGATATAACGCAGCCGGTGACGATAGAGCCGCTGCGGGCGTTTCCGCCGGTTAAAGACCTGATCGCTGACGTTTCGTGGAATTATGAAGTTAAGAAACGCATAAAGAAGTTTAAGCCGAGGGCGCCTGACGCAGAAGACGGGACCTGGCGGATGCAGCAGGACGACATCGACCGGGTGCAGGAATTTCGCAAATGCATCGAGTGCTATTTATGTCAGGATGTTTGCCATGTGCTGCGTGATCATGAGATGCACAGCGAGTTTATCGGGCCGCGATTTTTGGTTTATGCGGCAGCGCTCGAGATGCATCCGTTGGACACCGAAAACAGGGTTGACGAGCTGAAGGAAGAGTTCGGAATCGGATATTGCAACATCACGAAATGCTGTACGAAGGTGTGTCCGGAGCATATAACGATAACGGATAACGCGATCATCCCGCTGAAGGAGAGGGTGGTTGATGAGCATTATGATCCGTTGAAGAGGCTAGTGAAGATCTTCAGAAGGAAGTGAGGGGGATATGTTTGAACTAAAACCATTGTCGCAGGAGGCGATCCCGGCCGCACTTGAAAAGGCTAACCATTACCGCTTATTGAATGAGCCAGGAGCGGCCGAAAGCATTTGTTTGGACATCCTCGCTGTTGATCCTGAAAATCAGGGGGCGCTCAAGATGATAGTCCTGGCGATGAGCGACCGTTTTGGTAAGGAATATGGTGTGGGTGACACGCCGTACAAAGAATATCTGTCGCGGCTTAAAGACGATTATCAGCGGGCTTATTACACCGGCATTCTTTATGAACGCCGTGCGAAGGTGACGCTGGCGAAGGGTGGGCTGAACCCATATGAGCTGTTTACACAGGCGATGGAATGGTTTGAAAAGGCGGAGGAGCTGCGGCCGGCAGGGGTCGACGACCCCATCCTGCGCTGGAACGGCTGTGCGCGGATGATCATGCGAAACAACCTGAAACCGATGGAGGTTTCGGCGAACGATTTTATTGAGTAACCTCCGGACGAAAGAGACTACGAGCCCCGAGCACAGCAGGTGCTTGGGGCTCTTTGCTTTCCGCGGGTATTTCGGGATACTTGTTTTTAATTATGAGTACTAAGAGGGTCAAGCCGGGAATAGAGGTATTGCTGGACGAGCGTTTGGACATTTTGCGCGGTCAGCGGATTGGATTAGTTTGCAATCAGGCGACGGTTTTGCCGGATCTTCGGCATGCGGCGGACGTTTTTTTTGAGCATCCGGACATCAATTTGACGACGCTTTTTGGGCCGCAGCATGGCATTCGCGGTGACGTGCAATACAACATGATCGAATCCCCGCACGTTCGCGATGCACGCACAGGTTTGATGGTCTATTCGCTTTACAGCGAAACGCGTGAGCCGACCGAGGAGATGGTCGCGGACATCGATACGTTCGTCATTGATTTGCAGGATGTCGGGTGCCGCATCTATACGTTTGTTTACACGATGGCAAACTGCATGCGGGCGGCGAAGAAATTCGGCAAGCGCGTGGTGGTGTGTGACCGGCCGAATCCGATCAACGGCGTCGCGGTCGAAGGTAACGTGACGGAGACGGAATTCACTTCGTTCGTTGGCCAGTTTGAGTTGCCGACCCGTCACGGGATGACGGCGGGTGAGCTGGCGAAAATGTTCAACGAACATTGGGGCATCGGCTGTGAGCTTGAGGTTATGCAGATGGAGGGGTGGAGCCGCGAGATGTGGGGTGACGAGACCGGGCTCCCCTGGGTTTTACCAAGCCCGAATATCCCGGATGTAGACACGTGCGTCGCGTTCCCGGCTACGGTGCACCTCGAAGGGACGGAACTCTCAGAAGGACGGGGGACGACGCTCCCGTTTTTACTCAATGGTGCACCATTCATTGACGCCTATGAATGGGCGGCGGCGCTGCGCGAGTTCGATTTTCCCGGAGTTGTGTTTCGCGAGGCGTATTTTCAGCCGACGTTCTGTGAATTTGCCGGCGAGACCTGCGGCGGCGTGCAACTTCACATCACCGATCGCAATCGTTTTACTCCGGTGATCGTCGGCATCGCGATGGTCAAGACCGCCTACGACCTGTACCCCGAGCATTTTCAGTGGCGCCAGAACGCGTACGAATATGAGTTTGGAAAGAATCCGTTTGACGTAATCTGCGGGACGGATAAGATCAGGCAGGGGATAGAGTCAGGAATATTGCTGGAGCAATTAGAGGGTGAATGGCGCGAAAGGTTGCGGGATTTTAAGGAAGTCAGAAAGTCCCATCTGCTATATTGAGGAAATTTTGTAGTGTAATTCGCGTTCGTGAATGGATATCATTCATACCGTGAATAGAATTACACTAGGCTTTGCGTTTGCGGATGGACTCTAGCACCTTTTCGCCTCTGGGGGAGAGGCGGTAGCCCGGACGGAGGCTTTCGGTTAGGCCCAGGGCTTTTAGTTTGCGGACCCAGGGTTTAAATCGAGGGATGTCGAGGCCTATGGATTCGGCGAGGATCTTGGCGTGAGTGTTGGGGCGGTCGCTGATCATCTGAAGGTACTGCTGTGTCCAGGGTCCGCGTTGACTGCCGGCGTCGAGCTTTTCGAGCTTGGCGATGATCTCGTCGAGGTCCGCCTTGCTGAGGTCGGTGGCCGCTCTTAGCTCTTTTCGGGGATCTTCGCCAACCCAATGGACGTCGATGCGGTAGACGTCGAGTCCCGGCTCGGGCGGCGGCATCGAGGCGAGCAGCTCTTCGGGCGATGCGAAGCCGGCCGATCGAGCTTCGGCGGTGGTGATTTCTTGCTCATCGATAATCTTGACGTCGTCGATGCCGATGACACCGCGTTGCGTCATCTGTGTGCCGCCGGTTTTTACACCCCGTTTCTTCCAGCGGCGAAAGATCAGCGAGATCTCGCCGGCCTTAATACCTTCTAGAACTTTGCTTTTGATCAGCATCTCTCTAGCCGAACCACCCGGATTTCTTCTTCGAGCCGCTGCCAAAGATGCCGCCGAGGATGCCGCGAGTAATAGAGCCCGCGATGGCGGTTCCGGCGGAGCGGGCAGCGCTTTTTACGAATGCGTCTACAGGGGAATCGCCGCGGCGTTTGGCGGCGGCGGTCTCGGCCTTTTCCTGCTTCGCGCGTTCTTTTTCTTCTTCGGCGGCCTGGCGGGTGGCTTCGTCTTCCTGCATCTTTTGCTCGGCGCGTGCCAATAGTATCTCGTATGCCGATTCACGATCTAGAGCGTCTTCGTAAGCTCCGGCGACAATCGAATCGGCGATCAGCGCCTGCCGCTGGCTCGGCGGGATGGGGCCGATCTGGCTTACGGGGGGAACGACGTATGCGCGGTCAACCATGGTCGGCACGCCCTTGTGATCGAGGCATGAGACGAGAGCTTCGCCGACGCCAAGTTCGGTGATGGTTTTGACGGTATCGACCTCGGGGTTCTCGCGAAAGCTTTTTGCAGCGACGCGTACGGCCTCTTGCTCCTTCGGCGTATAGGCGCGAAGGGCGTGCTGCACGCGGTTTCCAAGTTGTGCGAGCACCTTATCGGGAATGTCGGCCGGGCTCTGGGTCACAAAATAAACGCCCACGCCTTTTGAGCGGATCAGGCGAACGACCTGTTCGACCCTGTCGACCAGAGCCTTTGAGGCGTCGTTAAAGAGTAGATGTGCTTCGTCAAAGAAGAAGACGATCTTGGGCTTGTCGAGGTCGCCGGCCTCGGGAAGCATTTCGAAAAGCTCGGAAAGCAGCCACAGGAGGAAGGTGGAATAAAGCTTGGGCGAATTGACCACCTCGTCGGCAGCGAGGACGTTAAGTACGCCGCGGCCACCGATGGTCTGCATAAAATCTTCGAGCTTGACGGCGGGTTCACCGAAGAACTGTTCGGCACCCTGCTGCTCAAGCTGAAGTAGGCCGCGCTGGATGGCGCCGATCGACGCTTTAGATACGTTGCCGTAGGACGTCGTGATCTCAGCGGCATTGTTGCCGACATGGTTTAGGAGCTGCCGCAAATCTTTGAGGTCGATGAGCAACAGGCCCTGGTCATCCGCGACTTTGAAAGCAATGCTCAGAACGCCTTCTTGCGTGTCGTTCAGCTGCAGTATCCGGGCAAGAAGCAGGGGGCCCATCTCAGATATAGTGGCCCGCAGCGGGTGGCCCTGTTTGCCGAAAACGTCCCAAAGCGTGACCGGGCTGCCCTCGAAATTTTGCTCGGAAAGGCCGAGCAGTTCGAGACGTTCGATGATCTTCGGGTGGGTTCCACCGGGCTGGCTGACCCCAGTAAGATCGCCTTTGATATCCGCCATGAAAACGGGAACGCCGCGCTGGCTAAAGCCTTCGGCCATTTTCTGCAGCGTGACGGTCTTGCCGGTACCGGTAGCGCCGGTGACGACGCCGTGGCGGTTAGCCATCTGCATCAACAGGTGAAATTCTTTGTCGTCGCGTTTAGCGAGAAGGATGGGTTCTGCCATTATTTCTTTTGTTCGTATTTCCAGTTTTTGCCTTTGCCTTCGCTGATCCACTCGATTGCGGTCGCAAGGCGCTTCTCGCGGGTGGCATCTGTTTTAGCTTCGTTGATCCAGACGATGTAATCCTTTCGCTTTCCGGGCGGAAAGTTTTCAAAGACGGCGGCGGCTTTCTGATTTTTTTTGAGAGCGCCTGCGAGTGCCTCGGGCACTTCGTGCTCCGTCTGTGTCGGAGCCGGCTTTTTCGGAAGCTTTATTCCTTTTTCGTTTAGCTCCATCGCTAGTCGGATTAGGCCGAGCAGCACCTTGTCCGAAGGAAGATCTTTACGGGTCTCGATGCGCCCGAAACCGCCCATGCCCGTGTTTTCGGCGGGAAATGCGTCCTGCTGAAGCAGCGGCTGCTTCCAAAACCCGAATGCGCAGTGCTGCTTGAACGAAGCCATGTGACACAGCGGCCCCTTATGATCGAAGTGCGGCATGCCCCATTTGATCTTCTCTTCCACATCCGGGCAAGCCTTATGAACCAGATCACGTAGGTGCCGCAAGATCGGCTGTGCGAATTCTGCAGATTTTTCAATGTATTCGTCGATTCTGGGTTCGGTTGTAGGCATGACGAATAATATAACTCAATTCGCTTGGGCATGTCAGGTTACGGGGCTGTTGTGTGCGTGGCTCTTGGCTAGACGACCTGTACCACCACATTCCGAGTCCGTGGGCCGTCGAATTCGCAGAGGTAGATGCCCTGCCAGCGGCCGAGGGCGAGTTTGCCGTCGAAAGGGATGGTTGCGCTCGAACCCACGAGCGAGGCTTTGATGTGGGCGTCGGAATTGTGTTCGAAATGTTTGAACTCCGGGTCGTGCTGCGGAATTAGCCTGCGGAGAAAGCCGAGCATATCGCTTTGAACGTCGGGATCGGCATTTTCGTTGATGGTGATGCCGCAGGTCGTGTGCTGCACAAAAAGCACGCAAATGCCGGCGGCTTTGCCGCTTTCGCGGAGAGCCTCCTCGACCTGGCGGGTGATGTCGACCATCTGCTCGCGTTCGCGTGATGCGGCCTTGATTATCTTCATCAACTCAAAATACTAAATATGTGCCGTGCCGAGCAATGCCCGCGGGTGCTTGATGGCTGAGATTTTGCTGCTCGTAAGTTGTTAAATACGTGCGATTATTCGATAATCATTAGTTTTGATATCGACACAACTTTACATTGCTTGCGTCCCTACAGATCGAGGAGCGCAAATTAACAAACAAATATGAACGATTACGTAATTTACCTGGTACCGGCTTTGGGCGTCGTTGGGCTGATAGTGATGGCATACAAATCGGCTTGGGTCAGCAAGCAGGATGCGGGTGACCCGAAAATGCAGGAGCTCGCGGGCTATATTGCCGACGGGGCGATGGCGTTTCTCAAGGCAGAGTGGAAGGTGCTGAGCATCTTTGTATTGTTCACCTCCGTGATCCTGGGTTACATGGGTTCGATCCACGAAATAGGCGGTCGCGAGCTTCACTCGAGCTGGCTTATCGCTATCGCGTTCATCATCGGTGCGGTGTTTTCGGCGGTCGCCGGGTACATCGGGATGAAGGTCGCGACAAAGGCGAACGTGAGGACGACGCAGGCTGCGCGAACCAGCTTGAAACAGGCATTGAAGGTTTCGTTCAACGGCGGCACTGTGATGGGGTTGGGCGTTGCGGGCTTGGCGGTGTTTGGACTTGGCGGGTTGTTCATCGTGTTTCTCGCGATATTTGCCGATCTTGGTGCGAATCAGATCAGGACCGCGATAGAGGTTTTGACAGGCTTCTCGCTGGGTGCCGAGTCAATTGCATTGTTTGCACGCGTCGGCGGCGGTATTTATACCAAGGCGGCTGACGTAGGCGCTGACCTAGTCGGTAAGGTCGAGGCGGGCATTCCGGAAGACGACGTTCGCAACCCTGCGACGATCGCGGATAACGTCGGCGACAACGTGGGCGACGTGGCCGGTATGGGCGCCGACCTTTTCGGTTCGTATGTTGCGACGATCCTGGCGTCGATGGTGCTGGGGCAGGAGATCGTAGTTAACGACACGCTCGGCGGAATGTCGCCGATCCTGCTGCCGATGGTCATTTGCGGCCTTGGGCTGATCTTCTCGATCGTGGGAACGGCGTTCGTCCGGATCAAGGACGATACGTCGAACGTGCAGACGGCGTTAAACGTCGGTAACTGGGCATCGATTCTCCTTACGGTGGTAGGAGCGTTTTTCGCGGTAATGTGGATGCTGCCGGACGGCGACATAACACTGAGAACGGCGACGTTTGATAAGTGGGGCGTGTTTTACGCGATCGTTGTCGGTTCGATCGTCGGTGCGATCATGAGCATCTCGACCGAGTATTACACGGCGATGGGCAAGCGGCCGGTCAACTCGATCATTCAGCAGTCATCGACCGGACATGCGACGAACATCATCGCGGGTTTGTCGGTGGGCATGAAATCGACAGTTATCCCGATCATCACGCTCGCCAGCGGTATCGTTGCCGCATATTACTTCGCCGGCCTTTATGGTGTTGCGATCGCGGCGGCGGGCATGATGGCAACCACAGCAATGCAGCTTGCGATCGACGCATTTGGGCCGATCGCTGATAACGCGGGTGGAATTGCGGAGATGAGCCAACTTCCACCGGATGTGCGGGAACGGACGGATATTTTGGATGCGGTCGGTAACACTACAGCTGCTACCGGTAAAGGTTTCGCGATCGCATCGGCTGCTTTGACGGCTCTGGCGCTGTTCGCAGCGTTCGTCGGTATCGCGGGCATCGACCGGATCGATATTTATAAAGCTGACGTGCTCGGCGGGCTGTTCATCGGCGGCATGATCCCATTCATTTTTTCGGCTTTGTGCATCCAGGCGGTGGGCCGCGCGGCGATGGACATGGTGCAGGAAGTTAGGCGGCAGTTCCGTGAAATACCGGGCATTATGGATTACACGGCCAAGCCGGAGTATGAAAAGTGCGTCGCTATTTCGACGAAGGCTTCGATCCGCGAAATGATGATGCCGGGCGCGATCGCGCTGGTCGTCCCTGTGATCGTCGGGTTTACGTTTGGCCCTGAGGTGCTGGGCGGCCTACTGGCAGGCGTTACGGTTTGCGGTGTGCTGATGGGCATTTTCCAATCAAACGCCGGCGGCGCCTGGGACAACGCCAAGAAATCGTTTGAGAAGGGTGTCGAGATCAACGGAGAGATGTATTACAAGGGCTCAGAGCCGCACAAAGCGTCCGTCACGGGCGACACCGTCGGTGATCCCTTTAAGGATACGTCGGGCCCGTCGATGAACATCCTCATCAAGCTGATGTCGATCGTTTCGCTGGTTATTGCGCCGTATATTTACGGGATCGGGCAGTAGCTGACCACTTAGATGTAAAAAGAGACCGCCGCAATCGGCGGTCTTTTTTGTTAAGTACTCGCGAGTCAACCCGACTGCTCGAAGGGCGCAACTGAATAAACCTCGAAATGGAAAGAGGTTCGTTCTTTTATATGATCGGTAGATCGACGAGGGTACTCCCATTTGAAGCGACCTATAGCTACGACCGGCATAGTTTCCCAAATCTGTTTCCGATTCTTGAGGATTTGCTGCAGTACCGCGTGAAGTTCTTCGCTGTTGGGTTCGTAGAAGCTTAGTGCCGTGCGGCGATCGTCTGTAAGTTCAGGATAAATCTGGTTCTGACATCGGCTATCTTCGAAGAAGGCACCGTGCATAAAATCTCCGAGAGGCGCCCTAACCTTTAACACTTTGCCACTGTACTTACTTGGGTCGTTCTTTATCGCGCAATAATCCAGGATCGATAGACTAGCGAGATCGACAGCTTCAAACCGCTCATCGGGGGCAGGAAGAAAGAAATATGGGAACAATAATCCACTCAGAAAAGCGGACGCGATAATAAAGAGTACACACTTATACTTCCGCTTTTTCATATTCTAGATCCATCAGATCTACAAACCTGCGGAAAAGATACTCGGAATCATGCGGCCCGGGGGCGGATTCGGGATGGTATTGGACGGAGAAGACTGGGAGGGTTCGGTGGCGGATGCCGGCGACGGTGTTGTCGTTGAGGTTTACGTGGGTGACTTCGACGTCGGCGGGCAAGGTGTCGCGGTCGATGGCAAAGCCGTGGTTGTGCGAAGTGATCTCGACCTTGCCGGTCGTCATGTCCTTGATGGGCTGGTTGCCGCCGCGATGGCCGAATTTCATCTTGAACGTTTCTGCACCGAAAGCTTCGCCGATCAGTTGATGGCCGAGACAGATGCCGAAAAGCGGCACCGCCGATTCGGTGAGTTTGCGGATCTCGGCTATTACCGCCTTCATTGCCGCGGGGTCGCCGGGGCCGTTCGAGAGGAAGATGCCGTCAGGCTTGAGTGCGATCACGTCGGCGGCGGGCGTGTCGGCAGGCACGACCGTGACGCGACAGCCAAACTTGGCAAATTCGCGAAGGCTGTTGAGCTTCACGCCGAAATCAAAAGCGACGACGTGAAACTTTTCCTCGCCCATCGCCGGGTATTCGTAACCGGTCGGGGCGGTCACGACGCTGGCGAGTTCGCGGCTTTTCATTTCCGGCGATGCGAGCACGCGGGCGAGAACTACGTCGGCGTCGAGATCAACGGTAGAGATGGCGGAACGCATCGCGCCTTTGTCGCGGATGTGGCGGACGAGTGCGCGGGTGTCGAGTCCCTCAATGCCAACGATAGAGTTGCTGGTGAGATAATCTTGCAGCGACTCGGTCGAGCGCCAGTTTGATGCGATGCGAGATGCTTCGCGGACTACTAGCCCCTCGGCCCACGGGCGGCGCGATTCGACATCGACCTCGTTCGTGCCGTAATTGCCGATGTGCGGATAGGTCATGCAGACGATCTGGCCGGCGTAGCTTGGGTCGGTCAAGATCTCCTGATATCCAGTCATCGAGGTGTTGAATACGATCTCGCCGAACGCCTCTCCCTCAGCGCCAAAAGACGCACCGTGAAAGGTGCGTCCGTCTTCGAGAACAAGTATCGCGTTTTTTGCCGTGGTGCTCACGGAAAGAATTTTAAACTATCCGGCGCGGTTCGTCACTGCTGGTCGGCGCGAATGTCTTCGACATCTGCCTCCGGGGTAGGTTCGTACGTGCCGTGCTCGAGAAAGCCCATGCTTGAGGGCTTCCAGTAACGAAAAAATGCCTTGCCGTAGATATATTTTTCGGGGACGAAGCCCCAGTCACGTGAGTCGGAGGAGTTGTCGCGATTATCGCCCATCACGAAGTAATGGTGCGGCTCAACTTTTCGCGGCATATTGGTGTCGAGCGAGCGCGGATATTTGTTGTGGGCGTCGTCAAGATAGGGTTCGTGCAAGGGTTTGCCATCGATCCAAACTTGGCCCTTTCGCACCTCTACCGTTTCCCCGGGCATGCCGATGATCCGCTTTACATAGCTTTTGTCAGGGTCGTTTGGGAACCAGAAGACAACAATATCGCCGCGTTCGAGATGACCCCAGCGGACGCTTTGGATCTTGTAGTAGACGAGTTTGTTCACCAGCAGGCGTTCGCCGTCCTGAAGCTGCGGCACCATTGATGAACCCTCAACAACCACCGGCTGTACCGCAAACACACCAAAAAGAATGAAGACGACGATGATGAGAAAGACATCGCGCAAAAGCCGCAGGCTTTCTACCCACAGCCCCTGGCTCGAACCGCGCCGCATCTTCATTACTTCGATGTCGCGGTCGTCGTTGGGCGATATCGAGCCGAAATCAAATTGGTCTTTCTTTCGAAAATCGAACATAATCTACGGTGTTTTGATGCACTTGCAGCGGACTGCAGTTGGCAAATTCAGCCAACCCTAACGTTAGCCGTCAAGCCGCGTGCTGTCAATGATTTAATTTGGGGAACCATGGACCAGACGATAAGAAAACTCTTTCCCGCGACCGAGCGATTTGCTTATTTGAATAGCGCGGCGGTTTCGCCGATGCCGCAAACCGCCATCGATGCGGTGACCACTCAGCTGAACGACGTTGCGCGTTATGGCTCAGAACATTATCCGGAATGGATCAAGACCAAGAACCGAGCTCGGGCGTTGGTCGCAGGGATGCTCGGCGTGCGAGATGAGCAGATCGCTTTCATGCGGAATACATCTGACGGTATTGCGGCTATCGCGGCGGGGTTGGAATGGAAAGTGGGCGACAACATCGCAACCCTGGGACGCGAGTTTCCGGCAAATTACTATGCATGGCGGAACGTGCGGGATGAGCACGGCGTGGAAATGCGGATCGTGCCGGAACGCGACGGGCGGTATGAACTCGATGAGCTGATCGCCGCGATAGATGGGAAGACGAAGGTAGTCGCTGTGAGCGCGGTGCAGTTTGGGTCGGGCTTTCGCGCGGACCTTGAGCGAATAGGCAAGGCCGCTCGCGCACACGACGCGCTTTTTGTCGTGGACGTGATCCAGGGGTTGGGCGCCATGGGGTTTGACCTGCCTGCACAGTATGTAGATGCTGCTGCGGGAGCGAGTCACAAATGGCTGTGCGCACCCGAGGGGATGGGGATAATGTACCTTTCCGATCGCGCACGTGACCGAATTAAACCCGCGTTCGTCGGGTGGATCAGCGTGGATACTCCCTGGGATTTTGATGACCTTGAACAACCCTTCAAGCCCAACGCTCTCGCGTGGGAGAGCGGCACGGGAACGTCGTCGCTGTTCTATGGCCTCGAGCAAAGCCTCAAGCTGCTTACGGAAACCGGTCTCACGAAGATCGACGCGTACCTAGACGAGCTTTCGACCTATCTCTGTGAACGTCTCGCGGATACCACCTATCACCTTATCAGCTCGCGCCAGCGAGGCGAGCTCTCTGCAATTGTTTGCGTGAAACACGGCGGAGGGCTTGCGAGCCAGGAAATTTACGAGACCCTTCGCGACCGCGACGTGATCGTCTCAGCCCGCGGCGACAGGCTTCGTATCTCGCCGCATTTTTATAACAATAAAGAGGATATTGACCGGCTGATGGATGCTCTGCCGGCTTAGAAAATGCTCACTCCGGGGCGATAGGTTCGGATAGATCGTCGAGGTTTAGTCGTGTAAGGCCGCCGGCGTCGGAGAATCGGGTGCGGGTTAGCCGCTCGCGTTCGCGGGAGCGAAAAAATAGCACGCCTGTTAAAATGCCCACTCCTACTGCGAAACCTGCACAAAGAGTGATCCAGAGCACAGTTGAGAGTGCGACGTCGCGCGACGTGACGGCAAAATAGCGCTCAAATCTCTGCAGCAGATATGGATCCTCGCCCAGCCACTGCACCGTCTTCCCGTAGCTGATTTGATCGAGCAGCGCGTTTGCTGCGGCCGGGTCAGGGGCGTCGAAAACGAAAGTGAGATAGTTGCCGATCCGACGAAACACGACCGGTTCAGGGCTCGCCGCTAATGCCTCGGAAAACTCGAAATTGGCGGACGTAGCGGCCTGCGGCGTCATATATTCGATGATGACTAGCCGGCCGGCGGGGTAGTTTGCGGTGACCGCTTCTGTGCCGGGAATGAACTGGGCGTTCGCAAGCACGGGGCGATCGCCGAGCGCGGCGCGCAGGCCCTCGGGGTTGTTGGTGATGATCGTCGAGCTTTGGACCGCCTGCCACTCCGGTAGGTTCTTGATCAGCACCGGGATCCCGTCAACTTCTGAGATCTCCTGGCTCTGAAAGTTTGAATTCGGTGTTTGGGCGCCAACCCACGATAGATTCGCTGCAAATATAAGCGCTGCCAAGACGCCCGCGCTGAAAAGAGTGCGAAGTATGCGGCCGTTAAGATACTCGATATTATCGATATTTAGGACTTCTGTTCTCACTATTCCGTACTAGTTTAATGCATACCAAATCGTGTATCCCTTTTCCAGTCTTCTACACGGATTGGTCTGAATCTTTGCTTTGATGTTAAGCGAATATAAAGGTATGCCTGCGAAAAAGCAACAAAATCAAGGCTTTCGCGTGACAAATACAGGGAGAAGTGCCGTTGGCACGGCAATTGACTTATCTAGTGCGAGGGGGAACAAGGTTATGACAACAGAAACACTCAACTATCCGGTTTTTCAAGAGGGTACGCAAGAGGCAGAAAGCAAGGCCGCAAAAGCTTCTAAGGTGATTGCGAGCCCAGCGGACGCAACTGATTTTGAACTGGCACAAGCCGCTTCGAAAGGCGACATGGTAGCTTTTGAGGAAGTTTACCAGCGGCATCACAGACGGGTGTATTCGATCTGTCTAAGAATGCTCCAGAATGCTTATGAGGCTGAAGATCTCACGCAGGACGTGTTCATTCAGCTATATCGCAAGATCGGCAGCTTCCGCGGTGACTCAGCCTTTACAACATGGCTCCACCGGATGACGGTTAATCAGGTTTTAATGCACTTCCGCAAGCGGAATGTGAAATATGAAAAGGTCACGGAAGAAGGCGAAACGCCGGACCAGATCGTGACTGGTACGTCCGACCCCGAAAAGATGAGGGTCGTTGACAAGATCGCACTCGAAAGCGCGATCGAACAGTTGCCGAACGGTTACAAGAACGTGTTCCTTCTGCATGATGTCGAAGGATTTGAACACGAAGAGGTCGCGAGGATCCTTGGCTGTTCGGTTGGAACTTCGAAATCGCAACTGCATAAGGCTCGGTTGAAGCTTCGTAAGCTTCTGAAGAAGAAAGCCAATCCGCGTCTAGTAGGCGCAAATGCATAGAAGTTGATAGTTCAAGTCGAAAAGAGGTCGTCTGAAAAGGCGGCCTCTTTTTTTGCACTCCCCTTAGTGTAGCTGATTGAGGCTGGCGGGCTATGCTATATTCTTGTTATCAAAAACCTCTCTCCCGTCGAAAATAAATGAAGATCACATTAGTTTTTATCCTCGCGTTGTTAGTGTCTGCGGTCGGGCCGGTCGCGTTTGATTCGGCAATTGCGCCTTCGGCTTCGTCGTCGACGGAAAGCGTTCGAGAGACCCGGCAGCGGGTAGAGATTATCCGTACAGCTTACGGCGTGCCGCACATCCGTGCCGAAGACCTGCGTGCGGCCGGGTATGGGCTGGCGTGGGTGCAGTCAGAAGACCACGGGCCGCGAACCGGTATGCGCGTGCTTGCGGCGAGCGGCAGGTGGGCGACCGTCGAGGGGCATGAGCGGATCGATTCTGATTTTGCGATCAGGCGTGAACACAACAAGAATCGGGCGAAGTACGCGTCACTGGCTAAGGACGTTCGCGATGTTTACGAAGGTTTTGCAGAGGGCCTGAACCGGTTCATTGAGCTAAATCCGCGGCAATTTCCATCGGGAATGCCGACGGACTTGACGGGCTTTGACGTGCTTGCGACGGAGTTTTCGCAGCCTTCCGCGCAGAAGGTCCGCAATTTTATAAATAAGCTTAACAACCCTGACGCTCCGGCAGATGATGACGATGACGCGGAAGGTGAGGGGCCGGATGACGGGTCGAACGCTTGGGCGCTGGCGCCGAGCCGGACGACTTCCGGCAAGGCGATCCTCGTCCGCAACCCGCACCTTCGGTGGTCGGCCGGGTACTACGAAGCCCATATGACGGTGCCGGGAGTTATCGATTTTTACGGCGATTTCCGGATCGGCGGTGCGTTTGGGGTGATCGGCGGGTTCAACCGCGACCTTGGTTTTTCGACGACAAACAACAACAACGATCTTGATGAGATCTACGAGCTGGATGCCGACCCGAAATCGGCGGATCATTTTCTGCTCGACGGCAGATCGGTTGCGCTGAGGCGTGAGCTGATCACGGTGCCGTTCAGGAACGGCGATGCGATCGCGACAGAAACGCGCGAGTTCTGGTCGACGGAGTTTGGACCGGTGATCCACCGTGCGAACGGGAAGATCTACATTTTCAAATACGCCGGCGACGGCGAGATAAGGGGCGGCGAGCAGTTTTTGCGGATGATGCGGGCAAAGAACCTGCAGGAATATACGGACGCGATGAAGATGCGTGCGCGGCTGACCAGCAACTTTACCTATGCCGATCGCGAGGGGAACATCTACTACCTTTGGAACGCAGCGCTGCCTCTGCTGCCGCATCCGACGGTTGATGAAGTGACCGCGGTGCCCGCAAAGCGTGCGGCTGATATGTGGTCACGCTATGTTCCGTTTGAGGCACTGCCGCAGGTGCTGAACCCGCCGGGGGGCTATATTCGCAACGAGAATAATTCGCACCATTACACAAATACGCGGGCGCCGGCGAATCTTAAGAATGCGTATCCCAATTTTGAACAGCCGCGGCTGTCGTTGCGAAGCCAGCTAGGCATTCAACTGATCGACCCTGGGCGGAAGCTGAGCCTGGAAGATAACGTGGAACTCAAGCACAATTATCGGGCGTTGCTGGCGGACCGCGTGAAGGGCGACCTGATATCTGCGGCTAAAGCATCGGGGCCTAATAGCGAGATGACGGCGGCGGTGCGGTTGCTTGAGGCATGGGACAACACGACGTCGGCCGAGAGCCGCGGTTCTGTGCTGTTTCAGCTTTGGTGGAACGAATATTCCGCGCTGAACCGCCCTGAGCGGCGCGCCTTTCCGGACAGCGAGCGTTACGCGAAGGTTTGGAGCACGGACGATCCGTACAATACGCCGCGCGGCCTGGCCAATAATAAGCGTGCGATGGAGGCTTTATCGGCGGCGATAGCCGAGGTCAAAGAGCGTTACGGCAGCGTCGATGTGAGCTGGGGCGATGTTCACCGGGTCCGTCGCGGAAATGTCGATGAGCCCGTGGGCGGCTGCGGCAACGACCTTGGGTGCTTCCGCATCATGACCTATGAACGCGACAAGGACGGCAAGATGGCCGCCATCGGCGGTGACGGCTGGGTATTTGCGGTCGAGTTCGGCGACGTACCACGGGCATACACGATACTCGCGTACGGCCAGAGCAACCTGCCCGATTCGCCCCACTTCGCCGATCAGGCCGCCATGTTCGCCCGCGGTGAAATGAAAACCGTCGCCTTCACCCAAGCCGACATCAAGGCACGGGCGATAAGGACGTATAGGCCGGGAAGCAAGGAAAAGTAGGACATTGGCGCGTCCTTATGTGCGTTCAAAGATCTTTGCGCCGGGGATGGGGATGATCTTTTCTTTGAGGGGTTCTAGGGCATGGTTGAGGACGCAGAAGTGGCCGATCTCGAAGGGTTCGAGGCGTTCGGCGACTATGTCGAGCAGTTCGCTGCTTGTGAGGTCGCTGCTGCGGCCCAGAACCGGACGTTTGCGCATCTCGATGAAGAGGATATTGAACGGGACCTCCTTGAAGAACTGAACTTCCTTGCGGACGAGATAAAGCGTGGTTATTTCTTCGTAATAGCGGACCTTTTGAATGATCTTTGCGACGGTCGCTTCATCATATGAGTGGGTTGCGAAACTGTCGTTTGACGTGACGCTTTCGCGCTCGCGCTGGGCGTTTTGATAATCCTCCTGTTGTGCATCTAAGATCGCTGCGAACTCGCGGGCTTCGTCCAGGCGTCCGTGCATCCGGAGGTATTGAAATGCCACATCGCTGGCGGCATATTTCCACTGATCGTCGATCTGCATAGAACGCCGAAGCAGATCGATCCCGGTTTCGTCATCCTGAGTAAGCAGGACAGAACCGAGCACGTAATTAGCCTCTGCATGGTTAGGGTCAAGAGCAACCGCATCATGCAGCACGGGGAGCGCCGCTTTGTTCCCTTCTCTTTCAGCGATCAGCCCTGCTTTCTCGATCAGTTCTGCCACAGTCAGCCCCTCATTGGATGTTTTGGAATCGAGCTCTTCGACGCGTTTTTGAGAGTTTTGAAAATGATCATATCGAGCTTTCCACACTTTTTCCGTCTCCTCGCGCCATTTCGATTCGAACGACTCGACGTAAGTATTTAGCCGGTCGCCGAGAAAGTGCTCGGCTGCGGTCTCGTCAACGGGTGCGGGCAGTTTCGGAAGGCCGGTACCGTTCCAATATCCGACGGTCTTGAGCCGATCGGCGAGGCAGGGATGTGAGTCGTTATAGTCAGTGGGAATGCGAATGGCACGCTCAAGCGATTCTACATCGCGTTCGGCATCCACAAACGAAACGGCGCCGAGCATCCGCTCGAACATGTTGCCAACCGGCGTTGCTGTCTGTTGATTCTCTTTGTGGATCGCCGGCCAGAATTCGTTGTCGAGTTCCGAGGAACGCGTCCGCAGCGAAATTAGCGCTTCTGCCAGCGGCTGTGCACCAATGATCTTGGCCGCGTATTCATCCGCCTCTTTTTCATGCTCGCGCATCAGCACGAACGAATAGGCTTGAAAGTAGGGGAAGAACCAATCCACGAACTTCTCGTAAAGGACTGCAAACTTATTGTCGTTCAGTTCCTGAAGCTCGATGAACCGCCCCCACGACTCGTGAAGCTGATAGGTCCATTTGCCGAAGCCGCCGTGCTTTCCCGAGATGTGCCCTATCTCGTGCGCGAGCACTGCCTTGAACTGTTCGGGCGAAAGAGCCTTCATCACAGGGAGGCCGAGCTGCAGGTAAACCTTTGAGCCGAAGAGTCCGAACCGCGGCAGGGTCATGACGGATGCGTTGAACTCGTCGCTCAGAAATACTTCGCGCGGCTTGGCGGCATCAAGGGTTTCGCAGGTCGAATCGATAAAGCTGAACAGCTCGGGCGCGTCTTCGCGTTGCAGAACGGTCCCTTCGGGCTCGGGCACTTTTGTTACAAGCGCTTTCACGGCGCTGCCCAGGAATCCGAAATAGAATGCGCCGACCGGGATGACCGCCCACCAAAACTTTGCCGTCCACAACAAGATCGTTAGAACGCGTTGGGGGTCGATCAGGGCCACTAATATAAGGCCGAGCGGCACCACGAGGAACGCAAAGATCAAAACGAGGAAGTATGCGTAGCCAAGCATCGCCAAGCCGAACACCTTGCGTTGATAGCCGCGGCGGTCTTTCGCGGCGGAAACTTCCAGATCTTTGATGAGTGAGACGTACTGGTCGTATTTCATTTTTGTGGGTCGGGCTTGCGATCCGGTGTGATCAGCCGATGGTTAAATTAATATTTCGCCGTTCAAGTTCGGCAACGAATTTTTGGGGGTCGATGGCTTTTTCTTGGGGGGTGGCGCCGCGGGTTAAAACCTCTCCCCGTGCCATCATTTGAGCGATGATCGATGCGGGGAAGGCGGTTGTTCGCATCATGGCGGAGAGGCCGGTGACAGTATCGAACTTGTCGACGATGTCGTAACGGAGCGTTTTCGACTGTCCGTCTTTGGTGCCTGCAAAGTCGAGTCGGACCAGCACGTAATCGGGGCCGTCGGCGGGGAGGTGTTTCTCAAGCAGCCGGGCGAATAGCTGACGCGGGGTGACGCTCGTCGCATCGATCTCCACCGGGTCGCTGGAACAAAGGCCGAGATCGATCATGGCTTTAAATTTGTCGCAGTGGCCCGCGTAGCGGATCGTTTTGTAGTCGAGGTTGCGGACCGTTCCGAGCAGCGAATCGGGGAGCGTCGAGGTACCGCCTGAAGTTTGGAACGCTTCGAGCGGCGGAAAGCCGGCGAACTCAAGATGCTCGAGTTCGGTCATGGACGGGACCTCGATGATCTTGCCGTCGCGGATGACGCGTGCGACCTCGATGTATTCGTTGATGAGGCCTTCGACGGAAAAGACGAGTTGATAATCGAGAGGCGGCTGCGGGTCTTGCGGAAGGCCGCCGACCCGGATGTGCACCTCATCGAGTTGGTCAAATCTCGCAGCGCCGTGCATAGTCAAGACCGACACCATGCCGGGTGCGAGCCCACAATCTGGGATGATGTTGATGCCGGCGGCTTTCGCTTCGTTATCGAGTGCGAGTTGTGCATCGACGACATAATTGTTGCCGCCCAGGTCGCAGAAGTTGGTGCGGGTCTCGATCGCCGTTTTTGAGAGGGCTTCGTTATGCCAATAGTTGACGCACGAGATGGCGGCGTCGTGGCCGCGCATCAGATCCTTCACCTCGGGCTGGTTAGAGGCATCAATGCGGCGGGGTTCTATGTTTGAACCTCCGACGGAATCGGCGACCGACTCAGCAGTCTTAAGGTCGTAGTCGGCGACCGTTACGGATGTGACATCGGGGGAATTGTGGATGAGGTCAAAGGCGGCACCGTGGCCCATTCGCCCGGCCCCGAGAACAAGGATCTTCATAAATCAGTAGCTCGGAATTTTACCAGTCGTCGGTTTCTTCGGGCCGTGTGCTGTTCGCGACTTCGCCCGCGAGCTTCCAGACCTTTTGCTGCCACACGCGGGTCCCCGAAACGAGGTTGAGCGCGGCCTGCGGATGAGCGGCGTTGCGTTCAAGCCGGATGACCTCGGCAGTGACCGAGACGGGATCTTTTGAGTTTTCGGTAACGGTAAGGGTCACCTGGCCGCCGACGTTCGGCAGTTGGCGTGGAAGATAAATGAGGGTGCCGTTGGGGCCGACGTTCTCGGTCAAACCCTCCTCTAAGAATTCTTTTCCGCTGGCATCGGTCCACTGCACCTGTATTGGAAAGGCGACATTGTGCCGAGACCCTCCGCGACGTTCTTTCATCTACTTTTTCCTCTTAGATCAGGATGTGTTGCCGGGACGCGAGCCGCCGGGTGGCGGCACGGTCAAGCGGGTAAAGTCTACCAAACTTAGCAAAAAATCGCATCACCGACTACGCTCGAATTTCGCAGGGCCTTGTCCCGTAAGGTTTTAGCGCTTTTTGAAGGGTGGACTTGAGCCGGCTGAAATGATAGTCTTACAAATTGTTTTGGTCGTTCGATCAAAACAGCCCGGCGATTTAGTCGTGGAAATAGTCCGCAATTTATGCTTTATATGCTTAATAGTGGCTGACGAAGTTACTTCTCATCCACTATTTTTGCGTTTAATGTGGGCAAAATTATGGAGTTAAATAGAATAATGAAAAGTCTCATAAGAGGCGGCGTTATTCTGTCGATCATAAGTTTGTTTGTAGTATTTATCTACGCTCAGACCCAGACAGATACCGCAGCCGACTTAGCGAACGATTCGCTAGAACAATTTAATAATAACGACAACACATCAACAGAAACAAATATTATAAAGACCGCAGATCAAAAATCAGATAATAAAAAAGCAGATATTAAAGAACAGAAATTAGAACAGAAAGAAGAAAAAGCACAGGACACTAAGAAGACAGTAGAGGCAGCCGGCACGGCTGATCAGAAAGACGAAGGAAAAAAACTGGTAACTAAAACGGGTTCTGCAGCAAGAAAAGGGGCGGTTAGCCGCGGACGTTTTGTTGCGACGGCATATTGCCTGAGAGGAAGAACGGCCTCGGGGGCCATGGTTCGAAATGGCATCATTGCCGCCGACCCACGGGTCGTCCGGCTCGGAACAAAAGTAATGCTCGGTGCGGGTGCTTACAGCGGCGATTACGTCGTCGCCGACACCGGCGGCAAGATCAAAGGAAATCGTGTTGATATCTGGATGGCGAGTTGTGCGGAAGCACGACGCTTCGGCAGACGGACAGTGACGCTAAGCACTTTGAATTAAATCAAACTGCAGTAAATTGAAAAGGGCCCCGGATCGCTCCGAGGCCTTTTTCTTTGCTAGTCCGGATGATTAGATCATCGACATTACGTTGCTGAGAAGTACGCTGACAAGATCGACGTTTCCGTCGCTCATCGGGTCGTAGTCGTAATCGCCGTGAACCGCGTCCTGATATCCAAGCTGATAGCCTTCGCTTAGGCACCTGCGCGAATCACCAACGCTTGACGAATACGGATCGTAAACCGACTGCTGGTACGAGTAAGGATCATGATAAGCGATGTTATCGTATCCCGACTCAGCTGCTGCCAGGCCCGCTAAGTACCCCTCGTTATAGCCCTGTGCTGCTGCACTGGCGATGAGGTTCTCGAAGGCGCCCCCGCCGTAGCTCTGGCCGAGGACTCCCGCAACGGGAATGCCCGACGAGACCGTAGCGATATACGGATCGTTGTAATAATACGGATCCTGGTAGTAATGCGGGTCTTCGTAATAACCCGAATACGAACCGTAAGGATCGTAGTAACCGGTCGACCCATATGAAGAGTACACAGGCGACGCTCCGTAATAATTACTGGTATGAGTCGCTCGATAAGGCGAACCATATGAATAATACGGGTCGTAATTACTTACAACGTAGTACCGGTCAGCACCGACCCTGTTGCCGAGAATACCGCCAATAATGGTACGGAGAAGTGTGTCCTTCCAACTCGTACGCTCGCCGTAATAGTAGTCATCCTCGTGATAGCCGCCACCGTAATAGTCATCACCGTACTGGTCATCGCCGTAATAATAGTCATCACCGTAATAGGCGTCTTCGTAATACGGATCGTATGAACCACCGTAACTTACCCGGCCATAATACGGATCATATGCGCCGCGGCTGTAGTACGGATCGTATCCGCCGCTGGTATAGTAGGGGTCGTAAGAGCCGTATCCGTAGCTGCGCGCCCGATATCGGTCGCTGCCGTATGAGTTAAAGATCGTGTAGGTATTGTACGTGTTGTATACCGTCCAACCCGTTGTGTTCCAACCAGTGTTATATCGGTCGTAGCGATCATACCGATCGTTACGGTCGTAACGGTCGCCCCTTCGGCCGTCCCGGTTCCACGTGTAGGCCGGCGCATGTGCCCAGTTGTCATAACGGTTCAGATCACGCCATGCACGTCGCTCGGCGTTACGGGCCTGAACTTCACGACTGCGGATCTGGCCATAAGGCACTCCCCAGGTCGTGTACCATGAGTTGTTCTGCATTCCGCGGTTCCCGCGATTATTATCTCTTCGGTTTCGGTTTACGTTACGTGAATCCTGGCTCCACCATGCGCCGCTGCGTGCCTGACGCTGCGACCCACGATCGTATGCACCACTCGGTGAACTCGCCTGACGGATCACACGTGAGGCCTGTCGGTCGAGACGGTCAACGCGTTCGCCGCGCTGCTGACGTCCTGCGACTCCTTGGCGTCCCTGCCACTGATCGCGCTGTTGACGGAGCTCACGCTGTTGCGGGAGGTTTATTCGCTGCTGACGCTGGGGCGACTGACGCTGTTGACGTTCCGGTCGCTGCTGGGCTTGTCGCTGCTGCTGAATCTGTCGTTGCTGCGGGACATTCATCCGCTGCGGTCGCTGCTGTCGCTGTTGGCGCTCCGGTCGCTGCTGTTGAGCTTGGCGTTGCTGCGCCTGTCGCTGCTGGATCTGTCGTTGCTGGGGGAAATTCGCTCTCTGTTGACGTTGTTGACGCTCAGGACGCTGCTGTTGACCCTGCCGCTGCTGAGGAAGGTTCATCCGCTGCTGCTGGCGTTCAGGCCGCTGCTGAGCTTGACGCTGTTGACGTTCAGGGCGCTGCTGAATTGGGCGCTGCTGCGGCGCCGGACGTTGCTGAGCCTGACGTTGTTGACGTTCTGGACGCTGCTGGGCTTGGCGCTGCTGCGGCGCCGGACGCTGCTGAGCCTGACGTTGTTGACGCTCCGGTCGTTGTTGAGCCTGCTGCGGGCGCTGCTGCGCCTGACGCTGTTGACGCTCCGGCCTCTGTTGAGCCTGGCGTTGCGGACGCTCCTGTCCTCCACCGCCTCCTCTGTTTTGCGCCCCGCGTCCCTGCCCACGTTGAGCAACTAGTTCGAGCGGCACTACGAGAGCCATACTTAAACTGAATAACGTTAGAACGGAGAGCGTTTTAACTGATCTGAAATGCATATTCATCCCCCTTGCACCTTTTTTAAGGTCTAATTCGATAACACGGATGACGCAAGGAGCGTTCCGCTGTGTTAAACGCAAGTGTTATCGGCAGAGTGCACGGCTATGATACGGCGAGCTGGTGACGGTATCGTTCACGGGTGACGCATTTCGTTTACCTAATGGAATCTTTTTTGAACTTTTTGCTCGTCTCGTTCGTTTTCCCATCACAGCAAGAGATTTGCTCGGAGGGAATAATGAAAAAGATCGGAATCGTAGTGTTCATAGTCGCAGTGATGATCGGGGTCGTCTTTGCAAACTTTTTGTCGTTTGGAAAGGTTGAGACCAGTTTCTTTAATGGATTTTCGTTCAAACGCGGCGTTAAGGGTTCAGGTAACCTTGTCAGCGAAGCGCGGCAGCTGCCGGCATTTAACGGAATAAAAGTCGGTGGTGTGTTTGAAGTCGAATACACGCCGGGGCCGGAGCATGGCGTTCAGATTGAGGCTGATGACAATCTGCTGCCGCTGATCTCGACAGAGGTGAGAGATGGGATGTTGGTCATAAGGACCGAGAAATCGATCAAGTCCAGCCGGAGGATCGCGGTAAAGGTTACAGCTCCGAATATCGAGAGGATCGACGCGGGCGGCGTTGCAAAGGTTCTGGCGATGAGCATCAATAACGCTAAGTTGACCATCGACATTAGCGGTGCAAGCAAGGTTAGCGTCGGCGGAGAGACGACGGACCTGACCGTGGATGTCAGCGGGGCTAGCAAAACGGATGCTGAGCAGCTGCGGGCTGTAAATGCGAACGTTGATTCAAGCGGTGCGAGCAAAGTGGTAGTGAACGTCACAGGGCAACTTAAGGCCGATGCATCGGGTGCGAGCCGCATTACTTATGTGGGCAGCCCGGCAAACGTCGACAAACGATCATCGGGAGCGGGCAAAGTCTCGCCTAAGGATTGATCCCGGGCACTCAAGCGAATAAATAGGAGCTCGGCATTTTGCCGGGCTCTTTGTTTTTGAACCGCAGTTGTTTGGTTTATCATTCGGGCATGAACTCAAATGTATATCGCTGGTTGGGGATCATAGTAGTTGTCATCGCGATCCTCGTAATTGGAAACGCCTATCGAGTGAACCGTCCCGTTCAAAAACCCATGGCACCGCCGGCACCGAAATATACATACGGCACGGTAGTGGACGAGCAGTTTGTGGTTGAGAAAGGGAGCCATCGGCGTTTTCGTTTTGACCTTAACCGGAGCACCAAACTGATCGGAAAATATATAACTGCGAAGCGTGCGTCTAATGTCGGGCTGCTGGTTCTTGATGAGGAGAACTATAAGAAATTTGAGGCGCGCGAGGAATTTAAGCCGACGGTTAGAACAGGGAATATCCCCGGCGGACAGGTGGATCGAATGATGGAACCGGGGACCTATTATCTTGTTTTTGACAACACCCACGAGCCGGAGTTTGACCGCGTGGTTGAGGCGAGTTTTGCGGTCGATTAGTGCGGAAGGTTCGGTGGCGGCGGTTTGTATTGCCGCGCGAAAAAATTTAGGAATTTTTTGTTAATTTCGGGTAAAAAGCCGCCGAAATTGTGTAGGAAAGCATACCAATATCGACTCCAAATATTGCAGATACAAGCTCTTAGACGCTTACCCGACGGGTCGATTTTTTCTGTGGATTTCTGTTTGCAAAGGCAATTTTTGTGTGTTAATCTGACTGCCGTTTTGAAAATTTTGCCCTTGTAAGTGTTGTAAACAAAACAGTTAAAGTATCACTTTAGGTTTGAGGCGTATTTCCACAAGCCTGTGGAAAAGTCTGTGGAAAAACCAAAACCCTTTTACTTAACACACTTACCAAGCTCTGTTTTCACTGCAGATCTATTACGGCAGTTCCCGGGCCTCTTGGACACCTCGGGCAGTAGCAGTCTTCTTACACCATTTTAGCTTTTATTAGTTCGGAGATCTTGCGTGCAATCTGTTTTACAGCAAACAACCATCTGGTCGGACATTTTAGACCTGGTCGAGCAGCGGCTGAATAAACATATTTATGAATCTTGGTTTTTACCGATCGAATGCAGCGGAGTCGATGAAGTTACAAAGTCCGTTCACTTAAAGGCCGGACAGGTTACGAAGGACTGGATCACGCTTTATTACTCTGAGCTATTGCAGCATTGTCTAACCCAGTTGGGGCACGAGGATCACGTAATCGAGTGGACGATCGACCCGACGGAAGATGCCGATGAAAGATTTGCTGAACCCGGTAAGGCTGATTCAGAGACCGACGATGGGGAACCGCTGCCCGTAGAGAACCCGCGACAAGCTTATGTGCAGATGGCATCGCCGAATTTCGTTGATATCGAGCCGGTAGAGCATTCGCTAAACCCAAAGTACACTTTTGAGAAATTCGTGGTGGGCTCGTCGAACCAGTTCGCCCATGCGGCGGCGATGGGTGCGGCGGAGATCCCCGGGAAGACGTATAACCCTTTATTCATTTACGGCGGCACCGGGTTGGGCAAGACCCATCTGATGCACGCGATCGGGCATTCGATCAAGCAAAGCAACCGGCACATGCGTGTGGCATATGTGACGTCAGAAAAGTTCATGAATGAACTTATCAGCGCGATCCGCTATGACAAGACGCACAGTTTCAGAGAGAAATACCGGTCGATAGATGTGCTTTTAATGGACGACGTTCAGTTCTTCGCCAAGAAAGAGCGTACGCAGGAAGAGTTTTTCCATACATTCAACGCGCTTCATAACGGGCAGAAGCAGATCGTGATCACGTCAGATTGTCCGCCGAGAGATATACCGACGTTGGAGGAGCGGCTGCACTCGAGGTTTGAGTGGGGGCTTATCGCAGATATCGAACCACCGGACCTTGAGACAAAGGTTGCGATACTCAAGAGAAAAGCTGACCTTGACGGTATAGTGCTGCCGGACGATATTGCTATTTTTATCGCCAGTAAGATCAAGAGCAATGTGCGCGAGCTGGAAGGTTCGCTGGTGCGTTTGCTTGCGATCTCGAGCCTCAGGGGCGTTCCGATATCGAAGATGCTGGCTCAGGACGCCCTTAAGAACATTCTCGACGCAGAGCGGAGCGAGGGGGTCACAGCAGAGCGGATCACAAGGATCGTTGCCGCGAAGTACGATCTGACGGTCGATGAGATAAAATCAAAGAACAATAGCAGAGCAATCTCACTTCCGCGTCAGGTGGCCATGTATTTGATAAAACGCCTGACAAAACACAGCTATCCGGAGATCGGAAAAGAGTTTGGCGGTAAGCATCATACGACGGTTATGCACTCGTGTGAAAAGATAGAGAACCTCGTAAAGGATGACCGGGTTTTCCACAACATGGTGAGCGAGCTAATTGACAATATTTGCAGCTAGTTAAACAGAACTATAAAAATATGCAAGATAAAGATATCCACATGAACTTTCGTGATGTCGTACCTGTATCTCTTTTATTAGCAGCATTTGGAAAAACTTTTCCACTTTTCCTCGACGCCCCTGATGTTCAGCCTGTGGACGGCGGTGCAAATCTGGAACGGAAAAGGATTTTCCACGCATTGAAAGCTTTTTCCACAAGTTTTCCACACGCCCGTGTGGACGACAAAGGCCAATAAATTCCAAGGCGAGAAGCGGTTTTGCACGGATAGAACCGCTATACTACTAGAACTAGATATCTTTCTAAGAATTTAAATTGTTAAAAACAGAAAAGCGTCGGGTAGAGCAGTAACAGGAGTACAACGAAATGGAATTCACCATCAAGCAGAGCGTTCTTAAAGATGAGTTAGGATACATTCAGGGTGTGGTCGAACGGAAGTCCACGATACCGGTTTTGTCGAATATTTTGATCGAGTCGCTCGGTGAAGGATCAATTAGGATATTTGGGACGGACTTAGATGTAACTATCCGGTGCGATGCTGAGGCGGATATTAAAACTCCGGGTTCGATGTGCATACAGGCTCGAAAGCTTTTCGACATCGTTAGGACGCTTGAGGGCGGCGATGTTCATTTCAAGAAAGAGGACAATGAGTGGGTGAGGATGAAAGCGGGACGGGCCAGCTTTAGGCTTGCGGGGGTGAACCGCGAACAGTATCCGGAGATACCGATCTTCAAATCGGCACCGCTAAAACTTTCATCAGAGATTCTTAATTATTTTATTCAAAACACGGCTTTTGCGATCACGAATGAGCAAAGCCGTTTTACGCTTTCGGGGGCGAAATTTGTGCTTGGGAATGGTGTGGCGCGGATGGTTACTACCGACGGGCACCGGTTGGCATTCGTTGAGCGAGCGGTTGACGGCGAACCCGATGCTGCGATGGACGCACTGATCCCCAAGAAGGCATTGCTTGAACTGGTAAAGATCACTCGCGGCTTTGACGGCGAAATCCAGTTTGGTGAGGATCAGAACCATATCTATTTTGAGGCCGAGGGCAGGCTTTTGATCACGCGAAAACTTACGGGCAATTTTCCGAATTACGAAATGGTAATGCCCAAAGACAACGACAAAACGGTCGAGTTTGAGCTGACCGAGATGAAGAATGCGGTCCGCCGTATTTCGCTCATGGCGGACGAGCGCAACCGATCGATAAGGATGACGGTGCGTGACGGTGAGGTTGAGGTAACTGCACAGTCGAGCGAAGAAGGGGAAGGTCGCGAAGTTGTTCCTGCAGATTATAAGGGCGAAGAGATCCAGCTTGGCTTTAACCACCAATACCTGCTCGAATTTCTAAGCAATGCAGGGTCGGCAGACATGACCGCGGTTGCGGCGGACGGCGAGGCCGCACCATCGGATGGGTCGACTGCGGCTGCACCGGCACGGGAGAGTAAGCAGCCGGTAAAGATACTGTTTGAGTTTAAGGATGCGAATGCGGCGACGCAGATGAGGATAGCTGGGGATTCGCAGTACGACTACAAATACATCGTAATGCCGCTTAGGATCTGATCATTTCTCAGGAGTTTTAGGAATAGCGGTGGCTTGCCATGCAACGGCTTGCCACCGTTTTTCGCGCTTGACGAAGGTTCCGGTGTTATAAAATGTGGAAGTTTCGATGCTCCCGTCTTTGCTTGTCGTTTTTCCGACGAGCTTGAATGCGACGACGGCCGTGTCGCCGTAGATGTTTATTTGGACATTATCGGCCGAGTAAACAGTTTTAGGAGCGTTCGAGGCAGGACGCGGAGTCGACCGGACGCTTTTCATTATCTCGGCCTTGCCGGTTCGCTGTCCGGACGCACGCGTGTAAATCAGATCTTCGGCCCAAAAGCGCTCGTGCACCTCAGCGGTGTTCTCGCCGGCCCCGGTAAGAAACTCATTTAGCAGATCGATTAGAATCTGTTTTTCGTTTGTTTGCTGGGCTGCGGCCGAGAACGTACAGGCCGCAGCGAGAAACAGCGTCGCAAGAATCTTCATTATTTAATTATTCGCAGCCCGATTCGCCGAGAATGCTTACTTCCCCACCGCGTGTGCGAAAGAAGCGTCGCTTGCCGGGTTCAAATTCGATATCGCGTTCGATAGTTTCGCCATCCGCAGTTCTCCGTAGGCGAAAAGTGCGACACTCGCCGCATGCATTCTCAACGCGGACAACACCTTCGCGGCTGCCGGGTTCAACAATCGAGCACGCGTCAGCGTCGATCGTGCGGGTGGGATTGCCGCGGGTAACGATATCGGGCCGATGCCCGCGGAAGTTCTTTTCATGGTCTCTAAGCACTGTGTACGCTTCTTCGCGAGTTGTAAGCCAGTCTGAAAGGGCGCCGTCGCCGTCCTGGCAAACGACCATATAGCGAAGGTTTTGTGCGGATACGATCTCGGTACTGTCGTGCAGCAGAAATACAGAGACCGAGAAAAGAACCGCCAAGGCAGCAAAGATTCTCATAGATTTTCCTCCTGGCGTGTGAGCGTTGAAGATTACCAGAACTTTAACCGAATTCTGCCTGAATTTCAATAAGTTTTTGGACGGAGGCCGGGTTTAGGTCGTGTCAGTTCGAAAAAAGATATACAGGAAGAGCTTGCGAAAGGCCGATGAAAAAGCCGAAAAGAGCGCCGAAAAGCTCTATTAACCGCAGGTGCTCTTTGGCGACGGAAAGGACAAGATCTTCGAGCTTTTCGTTTGGGAAACCGACGATCTTTTGACGGACGACGTTGCCGACGTCAAACTCTTCGATCGCTTCGGGGAGTTTTTCTCGGATAGCGTCGATGATGGCATCGGCGAGCGAATCACCGGCACTCCGGAGCTTGTCTTCGGAGATAAGATCAGAAAGCCGCCCGATGGGCGCAGAGAGCAGAGCGTCGACCTGCTGAGCGAGCATTTTATTGATGATCCTTGAAGTGTCGGGCCGGGCGATGACGTTGAGCAAGCCGTCTGCGAGCATATCTTTGAGCCGCTGTTCCGATTCGGGATGCAGGGTGCGCATTATCGAATCGATGCTGTGCGGGCGAAATTGACCGAGCGTTTCGCGAATGTAGACGGTGATCTGTGCGCGGAGTTCGGGGCCCTTGATCATCTTCAGGATCGCCGCGACGATCTGATCCTTGACGCGCTGGAGTTGTTCCTGTTCGATCGAGCCGACGATGTCGAAAAGCGGGCGGGCGAGGGTGGTATCAAAAGCGTTGTTTATAAATGCACGCGCTTCGTCGGCGAAGAAATCGCCTTTGAGCGTTTCTTCGATACGTTTGGGCAGGCTTTCGTTGACGAGGTCGTCGACCTCGCCGAGCAGATTTTCGCGCGAGACGAAAATCTTTTTGAAGAAGGGGAGCTGCTCGTAATAGGTGTGGACCTCTTTTTTGATCAAGGTGGCGATCTGGTTGCGTGTGCGTTCGGCGGCCGCGATCTCGGTGAGGTGATGCGCCATGGGTGCGATCTGCTCGTTGGCTTTTCCTTTCAGGAGTTCGACAGCATCGAGCGTGAACATTTCGCTGAGCGGGGTGTCGCTTTTAATGAGGTCATCGATCCGGCGTTCGACGAATTCGCGAACCTTATCGGCGAGAACATCGGAGTGAAGCCCGCCTGCGATTCGCTGGTCGACAAAGGCGACTACCTGCTCGAACACATCGTCGTCGACCACCTCTGACGCCCGGCGTGAGAGGACCTCGTCGACTCGGTGTTCGACAAAACCGCGGATCGAGCGGGCGGATTCTTGATCCTTAAGAACCTGTTCGATATGCCGCGCTATCGTGAGTTGGAGCGTTGTGATCGAATCGAGTACGGGTTCGCGGAGCCGCGGCGGCAGGGCTTCGATAAGTGATGGATATTCCTGGCGGATGAGTTCCTCGGTATACGAATCGACGACGCTGCGTATCTTTCGGCGAAGAAATTCTTTGCCGAGCAGCTCTTCCATGATCGTTTCTTTCGAAACAAGCTCTTCGCCGACAGCTTTGCCGATGGCAGCGGCGAGACGCTCGCGGTGGCGGGGGATCATGCCCTGTGGAAAGAGGGTGACGCCGAGTAATTTGAAGGGTTCGCGCGGGCGGAAGAGCATGCGGACTGCGAGCCACGCGGCACCGTAGCCGTGGAGCGTGGCGACGAGGATGAGCGAGCCCATCTGGAACCATAAAGTGCCAAACAGCGGACGGATCTGGTCAAAGATGGATTGAAACGCTTCCATTTACCTTGAAAGATACTTTGATGAGTGGCGACGCTAAAATATTTGGAACCCTTTTGAGCGAAGGCAGAAGTCGGAAAATTCCTTCAGCCATTCGTGGTCGACGCTGTAATTTTTCCACTGCTCGTCGTCGTCCTTGAACAAGGTCTTGTCGTCGGGTTCGTCTGTGATCGTTAGGTCGGCATATATGCGTTTGTTGGGTGCTAGTTTCGGCAATATCTTGTCGCGGATCTTTTCCCCGATCAGATGAGCGTCGTCTTGCTCGACCTTGACCCCGGTTGCGTTATAGGACATCTGACGGATCTTGCCTTCGCTGACGATGTCGAGGCTTTTGATGACCTCGAGCCCGGCCTTCCAAGACCAGACGTTTGCGGAGAACTCGTAACCCTCGGAACTCATGTCGTGTAATGTGAAGCTCATAATAGAAGCGTAAGGCAAAGCGGCGGCAAGTGCTAACAAAAAAATGCTAAAGGTTTAGGCTAGGTTAAGTCAATTTAGGGCGCCGCTGAAACGCGGGGGATGATGTAATTTGCTATTATTTTATCTTCGCATGAACCCGCAAGACTACCTTAGAAGAATAGGACTCGGCGACTGGACGCCTGCTGTTGATCACGCGGGGCTCGCATTGCTGCAGAAGTCACATCAGGAACGCGTTCCGTTTGAGAATCTGGACATTTATTGGAAAGTGCCGATCGCGATCGATTCAGAGCGTTTCTTTACGAAGATAGTTGAGAATGGACGTGGCGGATTCTGTTACGAGCTGAATGGCCTGTTTAACGAGCTGCTGCAGGCGCTGGGATTTGAAACGCGGCTGATCTCGGCACGGGTGGCGAACGGGGACGGTCACGGGCCGGAGTTTGACCACGCGGCGATAGTCGTGCGACTAGGCGATGACGAGCTTTTAACGGACGTGGGATTTGGGAGTTTTACGGCGGAGCCGCTGAGATATGTACTGGACAAAGAGCAGAACGACCGGAACGGCACATTTATGATCAGGCGCTTTGCAGACGATCAGCTCGAGGTAGTTCAGCAGGTCGAAAGCGAATGGAAGAGCCAGTATATTTTCACCGATACCCCGCGCGAGCTTTCGGAATTTGCAAGGATGTGTGAGTTTCAGCAGACTTCACCGGATTCGCATTTTACTAAGGGAGCGATGTGCTCAATCATGACCAGCGATGGCCGCAAGACACTGACAGATAAGAAGTTCATAGTTACGTCTGCGGGTGAGAAAAGCGAGACAAACATCGAGAGCGCCGCGGATTTTGAAAGGATATTGTTGGCGGAGTTTGGTATCAGTAGCCCTGCGGCCGCGGCGAGTTCTGCCACCTAAAGTTTTATGACCAAGCCTATTTCATACGCCGACGCCGGCGTTTCTATCGATAATGCCAACCGTGCGGTGGCGAAGATCCGCGAGTACGCGAAGAGCACTTTTAATGATCGGACGCTGACGGAGATCGGGAGTTTTGGCGGGATGTTTTCTGGGGCGTTCCCCGAAATGGCCGATCCCATCTTGGTCGCATCGGCGGACGGCGTCGGGACGAAACTGAAGTTGGCGTTTGAGACGGGGATTCACAACACGGTCGGCGCGGACCTGGTGAATCACTGCGTGAACGACATCTTGGTGCAGGGCGCTCGGCCGCTGTTCTTTCTTGATTATTTTGCGACCGGAAAGCTAGAGCCTGACGTAACGGCGGCGGTGGTGGAGGGGATGGCTCGGGCTTGCAGAGAGAACGGCTGTGTTCTGCTTGGCGGCGAAACGGCTGAAATGCCGGACTTTTATCCGCCGGGGGAGTATGACCTGGCGGGGTTCATTGTCGGTGTGGTCGATAAGACGAAGGTGATCGACGGGAAGTCGATCGAGCCGGGCGATGTAGTGTTGGGTATCCCGTCGAACGGGCTGCAGACGAATGGGTATTCGCTGGCGCGAAAGCTGTTTTTTGAGGTGGGTGGATACACGACCGATTCGCATCTGGATGAGCTTGGAATGACGGTCGGCGAAGCACTGCTCGCGACACACCAGAGTTTTTTGCCGCAAATCGGGCCGCTATTAGATGGGGGGAAGGTCAAGGGGCTTGTGCACATTACCGGCGGCGGTTTTCTGGAAAACATTCCGCGGATATTGCCCGAGGGCGTAGGTGTCGAAATAGACCGCGGAACATGGCCCGAGCTTCCGGTCTTTGGCGTGATGCAGCGGCTAGGGAACGTTGATGAAAGCGAGATGTTCCGTACCTTCAATATGGGGATCGGGATGATCGTTATCTGCTCTGAAAGCGAGGCTGATGAAGTCGCGGCGAGGATAGCGGGTGTGAATCGCATTGGGAGTGTAGTTAGCGGACGTGGCGTGGTGTTGATCAAAAACGAAGGTAATTAAAGCGGGCGTTTTAGGATCATTCGCTGGCATTCCGGAACCCGAAGAACTCTGTTAGGCGCTGGAGGATACCTTTTTGGTGTCTGCGGTTTCGATAGTCAAAGTGCACCTTAATTCTCTCGTCGTCAGTCTCGCGGTCAGCGGAGAGGTTGTTTGCGATTGAACGAGCGAGATGTGGCCAATCGGAGGGCTCGATCCCTTCATAATATTTCCATTCGTGGTTGCGAGCATCAATCCATCCGCTCCAGAACTCAAGAGCGATAACGAATTTATCGAATTCCGGCCCGTGATCTCCTATTAAAATCTGTCCTTCCAGCTCATTGTACGACCCATCGATATTCCAAATATCGCCTGCCTCGTGCGCGAGAGCACTATGCGTTAGCTCATCGATCAAACGCTGTTTTATCTGATTGTATGGGTGCGTCATCTTGCCGGCGATTAATAGTGATATCGCGCCTGGATAAAGTTTACGCGGTCGTCATTTTCGCGGTAGACGAGGCGGTGCTCCTTTGTGATTCGTCGTGACCAAACTCCCGAACTCCTGTGGCGAAGTGGTTCGGGTTTTCCAATACCTTGAAACGGATCGCGCATTATGGCTTCGATGAGATCAAAAACTTTCAGAAGAATCTTTCGATCATTTTTGGCCCAGTGCTGGAGATCATTACGAAACTCGGGTTCAAATACGGATTCGCGCATTAGCGGACGCCGAACTCTTTCTTCAGATCGGCCACAGTCGTTGCCTTTGTGGTTCGAGCCTCTGCCCGTTTCAAGGCTTTACTAAGTCTTTCTGCATTTTTGGGCGAGCGAAATAGGTACTCAGTCTCCATCAGGCTCGTGAGTTCGGCGGCGTCGATCATGGCGACGGGGGCGTGGCCGCGTCGTTTGATGACGACGACCTCGCAGTCATCGGTGACTTGATCGAGGATTGATGCTAAGTTGTTTCTTGCTTCGCTGTAACTTATTTCTTTAGACATGACGAGTGCTCCATTGTACAACAATATTGTACAAGATGATTTGTGGAAGTCAATGAAAATAGGAGTTCTAATTTCAGGCCGTGGGTCGAACATGGTGGCTTTGGTTGATGCTGTGGAGAGCGGCGAGATACCGGGGTCTGAGGTTGCGGTCGTGGTTAGCGATAAGGGGCAGGCGGCGGGGATCGAGAAGGCTCGTGAGCGTGGGGTTGAGGCGTTGGTGATCGAGCGGCGCGGGCGGACGCGAGAGGAGCACGATGCTGAGATCGTTGCTGAGTTGACGGACCGCGGTGTTGAGCTTGTGTGCCTGGCGGGATATATGCGGCTTTTGTCGCCCGCGTTTATCAGAGCATTCCCGGACAGGATCGTAAACATTCACCCAAGCCTTTTGCCTTCGTTCCCGGGGCTTGACGCACAACGGCAGGCGGTGGGGTACGGCGTAAAAGTCTCGGGCGTGACAGTGCATTTTGTCGATGAGGATCTGGACGCCGGGCCGATCATTTTGCAGCGGGTGGTGGACGTAAGGGACGACGACACTGCCGAAACGCTTTCGGCGAGGATACTCGAACAAGAGCACGCGACGTATGTTGAGGCGGTGCGACGGATCGCGGCGGGTGAGGTGAGGATCGAAGGCCGGCGTACGGTTCGGCTGCGACCCGCTAATGTCGACGCAGCAGATCGCGGAGGAAATCCTTGATCAGCAACTTGTCACGTTCCCGTAACCCTAAGGTTATAACAAGAAAAAAAATGAACGTTGGAAAGAAGTACCAAAGGACGAAGACCTCAAGTAGACGATAGAAAGAATTGAGCACCAATTGAACACGCAGCGAGTGTCGGATTGTTTCGCGAAGGCGGTCGCGTAATTTGTGTCCGTTTCTTTGACATCCAGCCGGTTTTTCCCGTAAACTCTAAGTTTTCACTTTCGGGTGAATTTGATGGAGAGCAATTATGCCGAAGAGAACATTTCAACCAAACAATCGGAAACGCGCGAAAAAGCACGGTTTCAGGGCGAGGATGGCAACGAAGAACGGTCGCGCTGTGTTGAAGCGCCGCCGAGCGAAGGGCCGCAAGCGCCTGACGGTTCAGCATTACTAGGCTTTGGTTTACCGAAGGAAGCTCGGCTGCTGAAACGCGCCGAGTTTCTTCGTGTTTACGAACAGGGTGCGCGTATAGAGGGCCGTTTTATGACGGTTTTCTTTTTGCCCGGAAATGCAGAGCGTCATCGGGTAGGTATCACGGCTACGAAAAAGGCGGTCGGCAAGGCGCATGACCGCAACCGTGCGAAGCGGCTGTTGAGAGAATCGTTTCGTCTGTCGCGGGTGGAACTCGCGGCGATCGCAGCGCCGCTTGATTGGGTCATCAACGCGCGACGCAGCATTCTGGCGGTCAAGCTTGAAAAGCCGCTCGCGGAGTTTCAGAGTATAGTTAAACGTATAGCCGAACAGGGTTCGACGGATGCGAGATGAAGTTTCTAGTTCTCGATCTATTGGTGGTCTATAAAGTGGTCGTTTCGCCGTTTCTGCCGCCGGCGTGCCGGTTTCAGCCTACGTGCTCGCAATACGCCCGCGAGGCAGTCGAGCGTTACGGTGCGGTTCGCGGAACATGGATGGGGCTGAAGCGTATCTTAAGGTGTCAACCGTTTTGCGAAGGCGGGCACGATCCGGTGAAGTGAACCGGACGATGAGTTTAAATGGAAAATCCGGGTAGCAGTAGTCAAAATCAATATCGTTTTTTGCTGGCGGCAATGCTGTCGATGGTGGTGCTCTTTGGCTGGCAGTTTCTCAATCCGCCGCCCCCGCCGACCGATGACCCGAATGCGAACGTAGAAGCGAACACCAACGCAGCCGTTCCCGCGGCTCCGGCAGGACAAACGTCGCAGACGCCCGACGCGGCGCAGGCTGAACCCGTTGCAGAGACCCCTGATACCACACCCCAACGAACGATCACGATCCGGACGCCGCTTTACGAGGTAAAGCTTGATTCGCGCGGAGCCGTTGCTACGAGCTGGATCTTGCTGCGGAACCGTTATGACGGGCGTGACCAGGAGCTGTTTGCTAACGACTCGTCGGCCGAAGATCCGCAACCGCTGCAGCTTATCTCGCAGCAGGCTTTGACCACAGAACCCCGTGATGTGCCTTTCAGGCTTTTGACCGGCGATACAACGATCAACGGGTTTGTGAACGACCGGAACTTTGCTGTTTCGGCAGGCGAGGATGAGGTCGTGCTTAATGCGGGTGAGGAGCGGCAGATCGAATTTACGCTCACAGGCCCGAACGGTGTTGAGGCGCGGAAGACTTTTTTGTTCCGTGCGGACAGCTATGTTTCGGATGTTGCTATCGACTTGAAGCAGAACGGACAGCCTGTGCCTGAGACGCGGCTGCTGATCGGAGCAAGCATCGGCGATCACGCGATCAACTATCACACGTTCTATCAGATCGAATCAGAGGCCGTAGCAGCGGTGGACGGCGACATCATTCGACATCAGGGTTACTACTCGTTTGAGTATGGCCAGGACAATCGCGCAACTCTGGACGTACCGGGAAATGTCGATTGGGCGGGCGTAGGCGATGCATATTTCGCGATGGCCGCGATCCCGGCTACGCAAAAGAGGGGACTGGAAATACACGCCTCGAAGTATGAGGTTGAGACCGAGCCGTATTATTACAGTATTTTCAGTTGGATAATTCGTAGCCCGGAAACGCGCGAAAATCGGCATTTGGTCACGGCACACCTTCCGATCAATGCAGACGGATCGGTTACGCAGGTTTTTACGGGGCCCAAGGATTATTTCCTGCTTTCACGGCTGACTGATGATCTCAATCGTTCGGCGGGCCGCGAGCTAGATTTCGTTAACCTGATCAATTTCAGCAACTGGAGCATTATCAGGGTTTTGGTCAAGCCCTTGTCGATACCGATCCTTGGTGCCCTGTCATTCTTCAACGACATCGTCGGCAATTACGGGCTTGCGATCATTATCTTTACGTTTCTGTTCTACTCGCTGCTATTTCCGCTGAGGTGGAAGCAGTCGAAATCCTTCAAAAAGGCTGCGGGTAACGCGCCTAAGATGAAGGAGCTGCAGGAAAAGATCAAAGATATGCAGAAGAAGGGCGTTCCGATGGATGACCCGAAAATGCGTCAGCTGCAGATGGATCAGTTAAAGCTGACCAAGGATGCGTTACCTATCGGCGGGTGCTTGCCGATGTTGCTGCAGTTTCCGCTGCTGATAGCTTTTTACACGGCGATAACGATCTCGCTGGAAGCTAGACAGGCGAACTTTGCGTGGATACCAGACCTTTCGGCAGGTGACCCGTGGCGGCTTCTTGAGTTTGGATTTGCGATCTCAATGGTCCTGGCGATGAAGTTCACGCCGACCGGCCCCGCGATGACGCCCGAGCAGAAGATGCAGCAGAAGATGATGATCTGGCTGATGCCGGTGATGATGCTGTGGATAATGTGGTCGGCACCGTCAGGCCTGCTGTTATACTGGTTTTTCGGAAACATCGTGAGTTTTGGCCAGCAGATGATCATCAACCATTACAACAAGCCTGCTGAACCTGAGGCTACGCAGGTTGTGGATACCGTTCCGAAAGGCGCGAAAAAGGTGAAGGGCAAGAAGAAGCTGCAGGCTTCGTGAGAACAAGATGGAAATGAACGAAACGTGCGAATCGGCGAGAGATTTTTTAGCAGAAATGGTGAAGGACCTCGGGTTCGAGCTTGAGGTCGCCGCCCGTTGGATCGACGATGGCTGCCTTTTGAGCTTGACCGGTAACGATACCGGTATGGTGCTCGCGGAAAACGGCGAAATGCTTGACGCTTTTGAGGTGATCTTGTTTCAGATCTTTGGCCGTTCGTTAGAGCGTGAGCACAGATTCATCTGCGATGCCGAGGGATTTAGACAGAACCGCAAGGCGGAGCTGCAGGCAATGGCGCGGTTTGCGGGGGACCAGGTGCGAAAGCACGGTCGGCCGTTCACCTTTGGCGTACTGAATTCGACAGAGCGCAGGATCATTCACATGACGTTGAAGGTGGAAGAAGACCTTAACACTGAGTCCGTAGGTACCGGCCGCGACCGGCGTTTGCAAGTTTCACTGAAATAGGCGCCCGCGGCTTAAATTATGGCCGAGACGATAGTTGCATTAGCTACTCCGCCGGGCCGAAGCGGAATCGGCGTCATAAGGCTGAGTGGAGTTGATGCTCTTGCCATCGCGAATACCCTAATTAGCTCTACCGAGCACGATCTAACCCCCAGAAACGCACATTTGGTCGACCTTACGGATCCGGAAACGGGCGAGGTGCTCGATTCGGCACTCGTCACGTATTTTCGCGCGCCTGCTTCTTTCACTGGTGAAGACGTGATGGAGATAAGCTGCCATGGGTCACCGGTAATACTGCGAGAGGTGATCGATGTGTGTTTAGCGCAGGGTGCACGCATTGCGGACCCCGGAGAGTTCAGCTTGAGGGCGCTGGCGAACGGGCGGATGAACTTGACCGAGGCTGAAGCGATCCGCGATCTTATCGGCTCGCAAACGGCGGCCGCTGCGCGCCAGGCGGTGCGGCAGATGCGAGGCGAGTTTTCGCACGAGCTTCAGCCGATCAAGGACCGGTTGCTGGAAGTGATAGTTGTGCTTGAATCGGCATTGGAATTTGTGGAGGACGACTTGCCCGCGACACAGGCGGAGCGGGTGCGAGCCGACATGGTTGACATCGTTGACAGCATCCGGAAGATGGCCGGAACTTTTAAGGCCGGAAAGCTGATCCGCGAAGGGATAAGGGTAGCGCTGGTGGGCCGACCGAACGTTGGCAAGTCGAGTCTTTTCAACGTTTTGCTTGGGACTGAGAGAGCGATTGTAACCGAGATCGCAGGGACGACTAGGGACCAACTTCATGAGCGCTTTACGGTGAATGATATCCCGATATCGTTGATCGACACGGCCGGCCTGCGCGAAACTGCGGACAAGGTAGAGAGCATCGGCGTTGAACGATCGCGAAAAACGATGGCTGATGCGGATGTGGTGGTGGTGATAGTCGATGCGTCCGTCGACCTAGCCGAAGAAGACATAGAAATTATCGAAAGCGTTAAGGATGTTCCACATCTAATTGTTGCGAATAAGATAGATATCGCGGGGCCGGACGCCGTAACCCATATGGAATCTCGGGTTCAGGCTTTGACGGATTCGGACGTTATCCCCATTTCAGCGAAAACGGGCGAGTCGATCGAGCAACTGAAATTGAAACTGATCGCCCCTTTCTCACCGGACGAGACCGCTTCTGCGGGGTTTCTGGTTTCTGATGCCCGACATTTTGACCTCTTAGTGCGTGCGGCCGCAGAGATCGACAGCTCGATCGATCTGCTGGATTCGCACGCCAGCGAAGAACTCACGCTGATCGGGCTGCACAACGCTCTCCGCTACATCGGCCAAATAACCGGCGAAACTACCACCGAAGACATGCTCACCAAGATATTCTCGACGTTCTGCATCGGCAAGTGAGCAAATGTTAACGCTAACTTCATCCGCTGTGTAATTTAAATTACAGAACTCAAAGCGTATTAAACGTCTACTGTGAATACCGATTCACGACCTGCAGCCTCGTATTGAGGGTTGGCTCCGAAACGATTTCTCCGATTTGTCGCTTTGGAACCGAGATGGGAACTTCCATCGGGTGGGTCGCGTTTTAAGGGGCTTGGCCCTCAGGGGCTTTGCTTGAACTTAATCAAGGAGTATTGGAGGATCTATGTCGATCAGTAAACTATTTTTCAGCACCGCGATGGCGCTGTGCCTTTTAATCCCCGCAGCCTCCCTTTCGACGGTCAATGCGCAAGAACGTCGAACGGGAACGAAAGATGAGACAAAATCGGGCCAGACCAGACGTGATCGCGCAAATGCACCCGTTTGCTTTCACCCGCCAGGAAAGGCGTCGAATGACCACTCGGGTGACACTCTGGTAACCAGAGGAAAAGGCCATCAGGATGGGCCGAACTATCATTCCCTCCCGTGTAGTGATCAAGGCGGTCCCAACGCCGTTCCGGAGCCGGTTACCGTTCTGTTATTTGGAGCGGGATTGGCTGGAGTTGGGTATGTCGTAAGACGTCGCAAAAATGCGGCTGAGCGCGACGAACCGACAGAATAATCTCAGCGTGGTTGTAATTTGGCCGGGACTTTAGCTCTATTGCAGATCACAAATCGCAATAGAGCTATTCCCGACTAAACTGCGCCTTATTCGCGGGTTATGAACGTCTTTGAAAAGAATTTCCATTGGAATTGGCGGCCGCTTGTGGTTGGAGCGGCTCTTATTTTCCTCTATGCCAGTGTTTTGCTCAAGCTTGGACGCGACTGGCTGACCGATGAAAATTATTCCCACGGCCTCCTCATCCCGTTCGTAATTGCCTATATCATCTGGCTGGAATTTGACGAGCTACGGAAAGTTCCGAGGAATCCCTCCATTTTATTGGGCGTCGGGCTGATCTGCACTGCATTTTTGATGCTAGTAGCGGGAACGCTCGGGGCCGAGCTTTACAGTCAGCGAATTTCGTTGCTCCTGATGCTGGCCGGGATCCTTCTGTATTGGTTCGGTCCGACAATGTTCAAGAGTTTGATCGTCCCCTTCGTACTGCTCTTCCTGTCCATTCCGATACCACAGATCTTATTCAACAAGATCGCCCTGCCTCTGCAGCTCTGGGCATCGAGCCTTGCTGCAGAGGGGGTGTCATTTTTCGGGATCGACATGACGCGACGTGGCAATATCCTCGAACTTCTACCGCTTGGTCAGAGCAAAATAGTTCAGCTTGAGGTGGTTGAGGCGTGCAGCGGTATTCGGTCGCTGATGACGCTGGTTGCGCTGGGTTTGATACTAGGGTATCTGACGCGAGATCGGAAGGGCGCCGGTCTAGGATCTTTGGGCAAGTGGGATCGATGGCGGATCGCCATTCTGATGGCCTCGGCGGTGCCGATCGCTTTGATCACAAATGCGGCACGTGTAATGGGAACGGGCGTCGCAACATATTACTATGGAGTAAACGCATCGGAAGGGTTTTGGCACGACGTGGCGGGTTGGGGCGTCTTCGTGGTCGCGTTCATTTTAATGTATTTGTTGAACACTATGCTGAGAAGCATCGGCCCGCGCGATGGTGTGTTCGAGCCCGACGCGGTTGCCGCAAAATCTGGTTCGCTACAGCGTTCTAATTCTGTTTATCAGACGGCAGTATTGGTTGTGGCACTCGTAGCCGGCGGATTCTTTGTGAACTGGTTTGAGAACCGGGCCGAGGTCGAAGTTGCGAGGGTTCCGCTTATCGAAGTGCCGACGGAGATAGGAAAGTGGGGGCAGACGGGGACCGACCAGCGATTTGACGAGGCATCGGAACGTGTTCTAAATGCAACTGAATACGTTATGCGGTACTACTTTTCGAACGACTCGTACTTGAATTTCTACGTCGGTTATTACGAGTCACAGCGAACGGGTGCGACATATCACAGTCCGCTCAATTGCCTACCCGGTTCGGGGTGGATCATGGACGAGCCTCGGCTAGTCGAAATACCGGTCGAAGGGGGCGAAAGTTTCACAGCAAATCTTTATTCCCTGCAGAATGGAGAAGACGCTCAATTGATGCTTTATTGGTACGAAGGACGCGGCCGAAGGACTGCAAATGAGTATTGGGACAAGCTTTACTCGGTATCAGACAGCTTTATGCTGCGGCGATCAGACGGAGCGATGGTGCGGTTGATGGCTCCGGTCGGTGAAAACGAAGAGTTTGCAGTGAGTGAGTTGGTGGACTTTGCTTCGGCATTTGCGGCCGAGTCAGAGCCGTTCATCCCACGGTAACGACCGGAGATTGTTGAGGATAGGATTATGGGTTTCGAATTTAGACAAAGATCGGCAGGCGAATATGTGGAGATGCTCAAACGGCGAAAGTGGTTTGTGATCTTGCCGACGATCGTCTTCTTTATTGCAACGGCATGGGTCGTCAGCAATCTGCCTAACATGTACATTTCTCGGTCGTCGCTGATAATAATGCCGCCGACGATCTCTGAGAAGGTAGCGCCGTCGCTCACGGATGCTGACCTTTCGCAGCGGGTTCAGGCGTTGAAACAAGTCGTGCTTAGCCGTTCATCGCTCGAACCTATGATCATTAAGCATAACCTGTATGCCGAGGAGCGAGCAGCGGGCGTGCCGATCGAGCGTATTGTCGGAAGAATGATGGGCGATGTCGAAGTTTTGACCGAGACGGCGGATGACCGTAAGGTTGTCGGATTCACGATCTCATATCGAAATCGGTCGCCGGAGGCGGCCCAGGACGTGACAGCGGGTATCGCCGAAATGTATGTTGCTGCATCGAATCTGGAATCGACCCAGAGTGCCGAGACGACACGAGAGTTCATCGATGACCGTCTTTCGCAGGCGAAGAGTGTGCTCGACGGATTAGAGCAGGAAAGATTGAACGTGATGCGTGCCAATGTGCAGACTCTTCCGGAGTCTAGCCATGGACTCATTGCACAGTTGGAGGGCTTGAGGCAGCGCGAACAAACGATCTCAAAAGATAAAGAGACTTTGATAATTGAACGCGGGCGTGTTCAAGAGAGCATCCGTGCGATGAACAGCCAAATGCGTCTGATTGAGGATTACGGTGAGCGGGAGACCAACGATGCGGTTGCACGAGCGTCTCGCGTGGAAGACACGCCGGCATATGGACAGCTCATTCAGAAGCGAGCTGAAGTGACGGCGAGGCTGGAGAATTTGAAAACGCAGTATCGCGATAAGCATCCTGAGATCGTTCAGGCTGAGGGCGATATCAGAACGATTAACGACGAGATTAACAAACTAGCGCAGACCACGAAACAGCGAGCCGAGCAGGCAACACAGTTGGGAACGCGAAAGGCACAGATGCAGCGCGAGAGTTTGGCGATAGAAAAAGAAAGAGCAGAGAGCCAGATAGGAATGATCAACCAGCAGCTGTCCGGAAAAGACAACGAACTCCGTCAAAATACCGGTCAGATCGCGATGCTGGAGGCTAAGATCAATACGATCCCGAGTGTGAAAGTAGCCCTTGAGGGAGTTGATAACCAGTATCAATCCGCGAAGTCGAATTATGACGAGCTTCTAAAGAAGTTTAACGCCGCCCAGCAGCAGGTAGTGGTCGAATCAAGGGCGCAGGGCGAAACAATACAAATCGTGGACCCTGCCAGTTTGCCGCAAGAGCCGTCGAACGCTTCGAAGCGTCCGTTCCTGATATTTGCGGGAACGATGGGAGGCTTGGTGTTTGGCTTGCTGTTGGCGGCGGGCTATGAATCGCGAAGGTTCTTGACGATACAGAACATCGAAGATGCTAAGTATTACACTGGTTTACCGGTTTTGGCGTCGATTCCACCACTGCGAATGGAACAAGACATTCAGCGAGAGCGGCGAGCGTATTACCTGAACCTGGCTGCTGGGGTGATAGGGGCTGTTCTGCTGATACCAGTGTTGGTGATCGTAATGCAGATATCGGGAATTTTTGAAAGATTTGGGTAAATCGGATTATTGAAGACAGATGTATAAAGATTTTTTCGGCTTAAAAGAATATCCGTTCAGTCTTACGCCTGATCCACGCTTCATCGTTTTTACGCCTAGTTATAACGAGTTGCTGGCGAGCCTCTATTACGGCGTGGAAATGGCGAAGGGGTTGATCGTGTTGACCGGCGAGGTCGGCACGGGTAAATCGACGGCGCTCAGGTGGATAATACGCCGGTTGGATTCGAGTGTTTTGGCGAGCTATATCTTCAACCCGCATCTTACTGTCGACGAATTTTATCACTACGTCACGGAAATGATCGGGGTTCGCACCTGGACCAACAAGGCGTCGCTGCTGCTGCAGATGGGCAAATTTTTGGAAGACCGGCACCGTCGCGGGCTCAGAACGATCTTGATCATCGATGAAGCTCATGAATTGTCGGACGAGGTTCTCGAAGAGATCAGATTGCTCCTCAATTTGGAATCAGACAGTGCGAAGCATCTGCAGATAATACTTACCGGCCAGCCGGAGCTTCGCGACCGACTGAATCAGCAGAATTTGCGGCAGTTAAAGCAGCGCGTTGCCCTTAGGTGCAAGATGCCGTCGCTTCCGAATGTGGACGAAGTAAAGCGGTATATCACAGAGAGGCTGACGGCCTCGGGTTCCACGCAACCGAACATATTTACCGTGGCGGCGGTGGACTTGATCTATCAGTGTTCGGAAGGAATTCCGCGACAGATCAATAATCTTTGCGACAACGCGATGATCGCGGCCTACGCGGCAAACGCGCAGGTGATCGGGCGGGCCCTGGTCGAAGAGGTGGCCGCCGACCTTGATATGTTGCCGTCGAAAGATACGTTATTGGCGAGCGACAAGCCGGTTGATGAGGTCGCCTCCGCACGGGTTCTTACGCCGAGCGGCCGAGACGAGCTCTTGAGCGAGAAGAAGATAGGGGCGGATATTTCGGATGCCGAACCGAGTGTTCTTGATGAGTCGGAGATCGAAGTTGGGGAGCGTGCCCGTAAAAGGAAGTAGGGTGCCGGACATATGAAATTTTTAAATGCATTGCAGAAAAGCGGAACGGGCCAGAAGCCGGACATAGAGGCGCCTGAAGAGGCGGACGTAGATCGGAATGGAGCAGCGGCATCTGCGAACGGCCGTACCGCGGCCCCACAACTCACAGCGATCGGTGCTCCCAGGGGTTCCGTGGCGGTGGTTGCCGATGTTGCGACTCAGGCGACCACGGACGGGTCGGTGCAGGATATCCGCGAAGCGCTGTTGCCTGCCAAGCCCCGCGGTCTCGACGCTGCGTTTCTCGAACGAGTACCTACGGTCACGATCAACCCTGATCATGTAAATCCTCATTTGGTGGCAATCACAAATCCGACCACCGGTTATTGCGAAGAATATCGCAATCTGCGAACCCAACTGTTTCTCGCAAGCCACAAACAACGGCTGCAATCGATAGTGATCTCAAGTGTTGCTCCTGCGGAGGGCAAGTCTGTAACGGCTCTGAACCTCGCATGGCTGTTTGCACAAACGGAAGGCGTCACAGCATTGGTGATAGACACAGACCTGCGAAGGCCTAGCTTGGCAAAATATCTCGGCCTTGAGGTTGAGCGCGGCATGTCTCAGGTGCTTGACGGTACCGAGTCATTTGAGGACGCGATCATCCAGTTGCAGCCCAGCGGCCTGTTCATGCTACCGGGAGGCGGAGCTCGACGCGATGTGGCCGAACTGGTCAGCGGACCGGTGTTCAAATCCGTGATGCGGCGAGCACACGAGATGTTTGATTTCGTGATCATCGATGCTCCGCCGCTCGGCGTGTTCACGGACGCGACGGTACTGATGGATCAAGCCGATGGCGCTCTTTTAGTTGTTCGGGCAAATAAGACGAAATTCAGCGACGTGGGCCGAATAATGGAGTCCGTGCCGAGTGAGAGGATGTTGGGCGTCGTCTTAAACGCGTCTGAAGATACGCTGATAAGCAAGGATTATTACGATCATTACTACGGTTCAATGCCGCAGCTGACCGACTGATAGATGGGAACTAAGCTCAAATCGAGAACGCTGAGTTTGATACTCGCCGATATTTTCATAATTTATGGCGGGATCGTTCTTGCGCTTACGCTTAGGCTTAGCTACGGAGGTGCAGTTGCCTATTTGGTCGAAGATGAGGGGAGGGTGAACGTCGCTTTGGCGACGATCATCTGTCTGATCGCTCTTTATTTCTATGGCTTATACGACTACATCGTATTGAACAGCCGCAGTGAGATGAAGCTGCTGTTGATACAGGCGATCGGCAGCGCGTGGGTTGTATTGGCAATCATCTATTACTTCATCCCAGTGCTCGAGGTTGGCCGTGGAACGGCGCTTTATTCGATCGGTATAACGCTCGTCGGCTTGGTCGCACTCAGAAGTTCGATCCATTACATCCTTGGCCACCCGGAGTTTGGCGAAAAACTGCTCTTGGTTGGAGAAGGTAAGGTTGTTCAAGATCTTGCAAGGGCCGTGGACCTTAGGCGGGACGCAGGGTACAGGATCGTGGGGTACACGTCGAACAATGTCACAAACGGACACGCGGACCTGCCGATGATCAGAAATTTGGGCGGTGACGACGACTTGGAAAACATCGTTGACGCTAACGGCGTAAACCGCATCATAGTTGGCACCAGGGATCGGCGGGGTAACTTTCCGGTCGAACCGCTGCTCCGGCTGCGGCTTGCGGGCAATGTGAATATTGAGGACTGCAGCAACTTTTTTGAACGGGTGACCGGCCAGGTACACCTTGATACGCTTCGGCCTTCGTGGCTGATATTTTCGGAACACACCCGCGACACGACGCTTTCGGTGATCATCCGGGATTCGGCACACTGGCTGGCTGCGCTGGTTGGCCTTATCGTTTCGCTGCCGGTGATGGCTGTAACGGCGATATTGATCAAGCTCGAATCTGAAGGGCCGGTATTTTATAAGCAGCAGCGCGTGGGTAAGAACGGTACGGTATTCACCTTGTACAAGTTTCGCTCAATGCAGGCGGACGCCGAGGCGGACGGTAAACCCGTGTGGGCAAGATCGAGCGACGACAGGGTTACGTTTGTCGGCCGGATCATTCGGAAGATCAGGATCGATGAGATACCGCAGTTTTGGAATATTTTACGCCGCGAAATGAGTTTTGTGGGGCCAAGGCCCGAGAGGCCGCATTTTGTCGCAGAGCTCGCGAAAGAGATCCCATATTATGAGCATCGCCATTTGGTGGCTCCGGGACTCACGGGATGGGCGCAGATTAAATACCCTTATGGGGCATCGATCGAGGATGCGCGGCAAAAGCTGCAGTACGACCTTTATTACATTAAGAATCAGACATTGTTGTTGGATGTGGTGATCTTTTTTGAGACGGTTAAGACGATCTTATTCGGCCGAGGGGCAAGGTGAGAGTTATGAAAGTTTGGAAATTTGAAATGGCATCATTGGTTGGGATACTAGCAATCTTGTTTGCGGGGTCGATCGCGATAGATGCCCAGACTCCGCAGGACACGGCGGTGAGTGCTAACTCCACACGGCAGGAGGCGATGTCCGAAGAAGAGGCGGCGATCCTTCCGTACTACAACAACTATCTCAGGGATTATCACCTCGGGCCGGAGGACACGATATCGGTCGAGGTCTTTTCGCAGCCGAACTACTCGAAGACGGGCATCGTCGTTCCCCCGACCGCGCGAATCGCATATCCGCTGATAGCGGGCGGCATTTTTGTAGGCGGTAAGACTGTTGATCAAGTTGCTGCTGAGATAAAAGAAAAGCTGAATGAATACATCATCGACCCGGAAGTGACTGTAACCTTGGACAAAGTGGGGTCGGCCCGATACAGCGTGTTAGGCAAGGTTCCGAGCCCGGGCGTGAAGGTGATGAACCGGCGTTATAACGTTTACGAAGCGGTAGCGGAAGCCGGCGGCATCGAGCCGGGCGGGAATACGAAAAAGGTGATCTTGCTGCGGATGAATGGGCAAGGGGGCTTTACGCAAACCGACTTGAACTTCGAACAAATGACCGCCGGAAAGGCTGAGATACCTTATTTGGTTCCGGGTGACCAGATCATCGTCCCGGAAAAACGCTGGAGCTTGACGAAGATCGTGGAAATCGTTGGCAAGGCGAGCATGTTTAGGGTACTGTTCGGGTCCCCTTTCTAAAATTTACGAAGGACGCGTGGCCAAATCACATTCATCTTTGATCTCGATAGCTCTATGTGTGCTCATCTTATTGAGCACACAATTTGCGTTTGGGAATTGGAAAAAGCAACATTCGGGAACATTGGCGTGGCTTCGAGCCGTTCACTTTATCAGCGAAGATACGGGATGGGTCGTTGGGAGCAACGGGACGCTGTTGGCTACTGACGACGGCGGCGAAAACTGGACCGCAATCAAGAAGCTTCCGAAAGATAATTTTCGCGACGTTTACTTTGCGGATCCAATGAACGGATGGATCTTGGCCGAGCGCGACGTTTATCGAGTTGGCACCGCAGCGGTTTCCTACCTTTTGGAGACAGTGGACGGAGGCGAAACGTGGGCGCCGGTTGAGTTTTCGCGAGGCAAAGAGCGTGCTACGGGGTTCCTTTTCGCTAACGGAAAGCGGCTAATATTTGGCGAAGCGGGCACGATCTGGCGATTCGACAAGGGCCCGGAATGGATAAAGGAAGAACTTCCCATCAAGAATATAATCCTTGATGCGTATTTCACCGATGCGAACACCGGTGTTGTGACCGGGACTGCCGGTTCGGTCTTGTTCACACAAGACGGAGGAGCGACGTGGAACAGCGTCAGCATTCCTGATGGCGGTGCGGTTCGTTTGAATTCTGTTGAGTTTGTTTCGGAACTCGTCGGCTGGGCCGCAGGCGGCGAGGGTGTACTTTACACTACCAGGAGTGGCGGACGGAGTTGGCGTAAGCATACGACGGTCGCAAAGGCGCTCTTGACTGACATCAAATTCGCGGATGAGAAGCGGGGTTTCGCTGTAGGTGGGAACGGAACTGTTCTGGAGACTATGGACGGTGGGAAGTCTTGGACTCGCCATGAGCGTCTGACCCCCCATAAATTGGAACGCCTGGTTCTATTCGGCCGCCGGGCGTGGGCTGTCGGTTTTGGCGGAACGATATTGGCGCTAGCTAAAGGATAGGTATGCCTGAACCCTCCATCAGCAGAGCCGACTATAACGCGCTGCCGCCCAAAGAGAGGCGGCAGTTCAGCATTGGTTGGGGCTCCGAATCTGCTGAATTGAAGGCTGAGACTCGGCCGCAGCCCACTCACAAACTCACCTATGTCGGAATCTTCCTTTTCACGTTCGTTCTGTATTTTCGTCCGTATGAGATGATCCCCGGGCTTTCGGGATTTCAAACGATGGCTTGGCAGGTCGCATCCGTCACCGCTCTCGTTTACCTTCTCACACAATTCAGCACCGCCGGAAATCTCACAGTTTTGCCGCTGGAGATAAAGTGCATCCTTTTCATGGCTGCTTGGGGTTTCATCACGATGCCGATAGCCATAAGCCCAGCGCTAGCTTGGGAAACTTACTCCGAAACGTTCATCAAAGTCGTTATAGTCTTCGTTATTCTTGTTAATGTGCTGCAAACGCGAAGGCGGATAACCGGGCTGATGTGGTTGGGGATCGGAATTGGCGCGATACTGAGCTATGAAGCGTTCGGGCTCTATCGCGCAGGCATCTTTGAGGTCGAGGGATACCGTGTCGGTGTCGATGCGGGTGGAATGTTCGGTAACCCCAATGATCTTTCACTTCATTTGGTGCTCTTCATCCCAATAGCTATCGGGTTGGGTATGGGGTCAAAAGGCCTGCTTGCAAAGGGGTTGAATTTTGGGGCAGCCGGCTTAATGATGGTCGGCGTCATGGTCACGCAGTCGCGCGGCGGGTTTCTCGGTCTCATTGCAGTTATTGCGATCTTAACCTGGAAGATCGGACGCAAGCATCGGGTTCAGGCGATGACGATGTTCGCCTTCTTCGGGATCTTTATCCTTGCATTTGCTCCCGGAGGCTACTTGATCCGAATCCTGTCGATCTTCATTCCGGGACTGGATCCGGTGGGGTCGTCCGATCACCGATGGGATACCTTGATCCAGTCGGTATGGGTGTCCTTAAGGAACCCGTGGGGCATTGGCATGGGCAACTACATTATCGTTGGAAGCCGCAATCTGGTTTCTCATAATGCATACACGCAGGTTTCGGCAGAGATGGGTCTCTTGGCGTTTGCCGCCTACCTTACTATTATGTTCCGCCCCGTTCGAAAGCTTGGGAAAATTTTGCAAAGCGACGATGTACGAACGAGTGATCCCTGGCTCTATTATGTGACGATCGGACTGCAAGCGAGTATCTTGGGTTTCGCGGTTTCCAGCTTTTTCGCCTCCGTTGCGTATCTCTGGTTTATTTATTTTCCGGTCGCTTTCGCGATCTGTCTGTGGCGGTTACATGAAATGGATCAGAACGAGAATCTTATGGAGGCCAAATGACTCTGTATTCTCTGGCTACGGCGATATTTTGGTTCTCCGCCCTCATACTTGTTTATACCTATGTTGGATATCCGCTGATGGTCTTTGCAATAAGCAAAATGCGGCCGAGAACCGTTAGTAAAGGCGAGTTCGAGCCCGATGTTACGATCATTATCACAGCCTATAACGAAGAGAAAGACATCCAAGCCAAACTCGAAAACACGCTTGCGATCCAATACCCTGGCGATAAACTCCAAATCATGGTCGCCTCCGACGGCTCTACTGATCGGACCGATCAGATAGTGAAGGAATTTGCAGAAAGGGGTATCGAATTATTTCGTCAAGAAGGACGCGTAGGGAAGACATTTACGCAGAATAAGGCGGTGGAGAGGGCGCGGGGCGAGATCATCTTATTTTCCGACGCGACCACAATGTACCAGCCCGATGTGCTTGAACCCGTTTTGCCCAACTTTGCTGATTCGTCGGTCGGTTGTGTAGCGGGACGTCTGGTTTACGTTAACGAAGGTGAAGCCACAGTGGGCAAGGGTACCCAAAGCTACTGGGGGTATGAGACTTTCATTAAAGCGAGTGAAAGCGCCGCGTGTTCCTTGATCGGTGTCTCCGGTTGCCTCTACGCGGTTCGCAGGTCCGCCTACATCCCAATGTATCCCGAAGCATGCTCGGATTTTCTGATCTGCACCGTGTTGTATCGCCAGAGCCTGAGGTCGGTGTTTGAACCCGCCGCTATTTGTACGGAGGTGACCAATAGCGAGTCCGGCAAAGAATTTCAAATGCGTGTCCGGGTGATCTCGCAGACGCTGACCGACCTTTCGCGAAACTTGGACATGTTGAATCCGTTTAAGAGCGGCTTTTATGCTGTGCAACTGATCTCGCACAAGATCCTCAGGTACGCAGTTCCATTATTCTTGGTCACGCTGTTCGCAGCGAGCGCGGTGTTGACCGCTTTTTCCAATTTCTACGCCCTGATACTCGCCGCGCAAATTGCGTTCTACTTGTTTGCTGCGATAGCTCTTATCTTCGAACGGCTGGACATTAGGCTTGGGCTACTCTCTGCTCCAATGTATTTCGTTTTAGCGAACCTATCATCGCTCGCCGCTTTTTTTCAGTTCGTCAAAGGGGAGCGCTACGCTCGGTGGGAGCCCAACCGCTAGCTGCCAGTCGGTACAATATGTGTGGAATAGTTGGAATTAGAGGCGATTTTTCTCGAGATGAGTGCTTAGAGATTATCGGTAGGATGAACGAAGCTATTGTTCACCGTGGTCCTGATGACTCGGGCGTTTGGGCTGAAGATGGTTTCGGCTTTGGGATGACGCGTCTCAGCATTATTGACCTTGAAGGTGGGCACCAGCCCATGTGGGATGAACCGTCCGGGCTCGGACTGGTCTTCAACGGGGAAATTTATAATTTCAAAGCGATACGTGAAGATCTCGAATCGCACGGTGCAACGGGCTGGAGAACAAAGAGCGATACCGAGGTTATCCTGAAATCCATCGCACACTGGGGAGAACGAGGGATTGACCGATTTAATGGCATGTTTGGGTTCGCTGCGTGGAACCGAAATGAGAAGAGCTTGATACTCGCACGAGATCGAATGGGGGTTAAGCCCCTTTATTATTATCACGATGGGGAAACTCTCGTTTTTGGTTCGGAAATCAAGGCTCTCCTAGCGTCCGGCCTCATACCGAGAAATATTGACCAACAAGCATTGTGGGATTATTTGACTTTCCGGTACGTTCCCGGACCACAATCGATCTGGAAAGGGGTAAAAAAATTACAGCCTGGACATATCCTGAGGGTATCACGTGACGCCCACCCAACTGAGGAACGATATTGGAGATCAGACGTACGGGGTGGAGTGCAGCGCCCGGATGCAGATATTGAAAAAGAGTTCACCGAACTGTTTCTTGATGCGGTGGAACTCCGGTTGGTCGCCTCAGACGTTCCAGTGGGGGTATTCCTCAGCGGCGGCCTTGATTCGAGCGCGATCGCTGCAGCGGCAGTTGAGCTAGGGCATAAAGCGTTCCATACCTTTTCTATAGGTTTTCAAGACGGCGGGGAATTTTCGGAATTGTCGTTTGCCCGCTCCGTCGCGGATCATATTGGCTCGAAGCACCACGAAGTCTTGATAGGCCAAGAGGAGTTCCTAGAAGCCCTCCCGAAAATGGTTTATGCGTCTGATGAACCCCTTGCCGATCTGACAATAATACCGCTGTTAAAGCTATCGGAGTGCGCCCGACAGTATGTAAAGGTCGTGTTGTCGGGAGAAGGTAGTGATGAGATTTTGGGGGGTTATGACCTCGACAGGATTGAGAAACGATGGCAAGTGGCACGGCAACTCCAAAGAATTCCAACATCGTTATTGAAGGCCGCTTCGGCTGCGGCGAGGCTAACGCCCTTTGGTACGCAAGCTGAAAAGATTGCCAATGTCCCAGTTTCGGAGTGGAATACCTTGGACCTTCCAAGTATGACGGACGTTTTTTCAGAGACCCAAAAGAGCTTGATATGGCACCCAGAATCGAAGTTTGCAAGCTCCAGGCGAATTCTCACCGAGCAATACCAATCGATTGAATCGCGCGATCCGCTGGAACAATTGCTGACAATCTACCAGCGATCGTGGTTGGTTGAAGACTTATTGATGAAAGCAGATAAGGCTACAATGGCCCATTCATTAGAGGCACGCACACCGTTCTTGGATTATCGGTTGGTTGAATGGGCGAATTCTCTACACAAGAGCTCGAAGATCCGGGGAAGCGCGACGAAGTATATACTTCGGAAGTTTTGCGCCTCGCGGATCCCGAAGGCGATCATCGATAGGCCTAAGAGGGGTTTTCCTGTCCCTGCCTACACGTGGCTGCAATCCGACCTCGGGGCGTGGGCATCAGATATTTTGCTGAGTCCCTCGAGCAAATTGGTCGGTGCATTTCAGCGGAATGCGATCGAGAGTCTTTTGCGCGAAGCTGCGCAAGGGCAGCTAAACTCGCAACAAAAACTATGGGTGCTCCTGATTCTCGAACTATGGCTAAGAGAGTGGGAGGTCGAACTTTAAGGAGCTATGGGTTTAGCATATCTGCGAGCACGGAATCATATCGAGCCGCAATCTCGCGGGCGTGGTAGTTAGCCCTCACCTCATGCGATCCCCATGGTTGGCTCGTGATCTCTTTGAACCGGCGTTCACGTAGCAGGTCAATAAATGATGACACCTGCAATGTTATTTCCTCCATATTTCGAGGATCAGCCACCAGTCCCCCGAGCTGACGTATTAGTGAGGCGGCGGTACCGGGGGGGGTTAGACCCAGTATCGGCCTCCCCGTACCAATATACTCAATCAGCTTGGATGGTAGAAAGATACTAAGTTCTGATGGCGCATCGATGAGGAGGAGGCCATCGGATTCAGCCATCATTCTTAGACTGGACTCGTGATCAACATTGCCAAACGAAGAAACGAGACCTGGCGGTAGATTGAAGTCGCTCGCGTGTTTAGCGACCCCGATCGCGTCAACTCCAATCAACTCGAAACGAACATCATTCAGGAATGTAGGTCTAGAAGTAGTGATGGACTGAAGAGCTGCGAACAATGGCTTTGGCGAACGTGGCCCATAGAAGCTTCCTAGATAACGAATTATAAGCGGCCCAGGATTAACAGACTTCACCCCTACGTCGTCTAACGGCTCAAAAGACTGAGGGATGACGAGTGCTTTTCGTCTTGGGATGTCTGCGTATTTCCTCAGGACATACTCAATCGTCTCGTTAGAGGTGAACGCAACGCGGTCGGCACGGTCGATAACAGATTGCTCAAGCCTATAATTCAAATGTCGAGTGAAAGGGTTTACGATAGTAAAGGGATTATCGACCCAAGGGTCACTAAAGTGTGCAAGCCACGGTATGGAGAGTTCTCTCTTAAGTTCAAGCCCCACAAGATGGCTGATGAATGGCTGGCCGAAGGACACGAGGACATCGGGATAAAATCCCTGATTGACGCGAGCCAAGGCTGAGGCGATCGCCGGCCTTTTCCAACTCCCATACGGATCCGGTACGCGATTATGGTATTCCCACAGCGGCCTGAAGAGTCGATATGAAAGGCGATTGCCGAAGCGCTGATATGTTGGTGTCTTAAAGCTAATGCGCAAGCATTCGACCGGAGAATTCTCAGATAACGACTTTAGAGAAGGATCGATGCGTCCCTTTTCCTCCGCGGCTGAAACGACAACGGTGGATGTCCCAGAATGCCGCAGAAGTCGTTCGACCTGAATGGCTCGGGGCGACTGATATGGAGAATATGCGAATGATATGGCAAGGACGTTGAGTTTATGAAACTGATCGATGGTGGTTCCTCCGTTCGAATTGACCCATTATAGCTTTTGCAAAATCCTCTAACAAGAAGCAATATGTCCGATTCACCTAAAGAGGTCGAATTAAATCCGCAATCGCTGACAAGTCAGGGGGCAATGATCCTTGTCGCGAAGATGTTCGCGTTTTCGCTTAGCATCTTGCTGCCGTTGTTAGTAGTGCGGTTGTTGGCCAAGGAGCAGGTGGGCGAGTATCGACAGGTTTTTTTATTCGTAGCAAACGCTGTCTCTGTTCTCCCGCTCGGTTTTTCTTTGAGTGCATATTATTTCCTAGGCAGAATGGAAGACTCGAGGGGAGCCGTGGTGCTCAATATATTGATCTTCAATTTCCTTGTCGGCGGGGCCGCATTCGCAACTCTAGCGTTATACCCTGACCTTCTTAGTAATTTGTTTGGAAACCCTGAATTGGAACGATTCAGCCTTTTGGTTGGAGTGACGGTGTGGTTATGGATAACCTCATCGGTGCTGGAAATTCTTGCGATTGCCAATCGGGAGGTTCGGTTGGCCTCGGTGTTCATCGTAGTTTCTCAGTTTTCCAAATTAGCATTCATGACGACTGCGGTCGCTGTATATGCGACAGTAGAGGCGTTTCTCTATGCCGCAATTCTTCAAGGAATCTTGCAGGTCACTTTACTCACCGTTTATCTTATCTCGCGTTTCCCACATTTCTGGCGGGATTATCAGTGGAAGCTTTTCAGGCATCAACTTTCCTATGCGCTTCCCTTCGGAGCTGCAGCGCTACTTTACACAGGCCAAACCGATATTCATAACTACTTTGTGAGTCACACCTACTCCGCTGAAGATTTTGCCATTTACTCCCAGGGATGCTTTCAATTACCGCTTATTGCGTTGATCTATGAATCGGTGAATTCCGTTGCGATCCCTTATTTGAGCAAGTTGCAGCGTCAAGGCAATTTCAAGGAAATGTTGCGCGTCACTGTGAGTGCAACCGAAAAGCTGAGCTTGGCGTATTTCCCTCTCTTTGTGTTTTTGTTCATCGCTGCAGAGGAGTTCATTACTATATTGTTCACTAGCGCCTATCGTGACAGCGCCCCGATTTTTCGCGTGAATCTTCTGATGATACCCCTGCTCGTTTTAGTCGTTGACCCTGCGGTACGAGCGTTCAAAGGACTCGGAACTTTCTTGACCAAACTAAGGGTGCTTATTCTGTTGTTGATGATTCCGACTCTCTGGTTTGCCGTTCCCGTATTTGGTATGGTCGGGTCGATCTCGGTTGTCGTAGCCTTTGTATCCGCGGAAAAGGTCGTGCTGGCGTATCGGACATTACGTATGCTAGGTTTTACCCGAGGTTCGTTTGCACTTTTTGGCAGGTCCATTCGCATCTTAATGTCTGCGTTAATAAGTGGGTTGCTCTTTCTGGCGATATATCTTCCGCTCCAGTCATGGGTGTGGACAGAACACTTGCGAGATTTCGATGGATCACAGTTTGTCTACTTATTCCTTGGACTTGTTTTTTTGGGCGTAGCTGCGGTTCTTTATTCGCTGATCTACCTGATACTACTTGGTAAATTTCAGGCGGTTGACCCTGAGGATCGACGGCGATTGACGGAATTCATGCGGAAACACATTTTCTCCTATTTTGTGCGGTGAAGTACGCAGAATGAACTCCGAGTGGGGGATCCGGATTGCGAAATAACTCGGTCATTAGTGTATGCGTATGATAGGTAATCCATGATAACTTGAAACGGTCCACCTGACCGGTGGCAAAGGGGAATCAATTCATCCTCAAATGAAGCGAGAACGACATTATACTTCCGGCCCTGAGATAGATGATTCTGAGGGCGATACGCGGCCTGTGGTGAGCGTAATCGTTCCAGCCTACAATGTCTCGAAATACATTGCCAAAACGATCGAATCGATTCGAAGTCAGACATTCCGGGATTTCGAGACGATTGTTGTAAATGATGGGTCTACGGACACAGACGTACTGGAGGCGGTACTTGAATCGTTCGGTGATGAAATTCAGTATGTCGTGCAGCCCAATTCAGGAGCAGCCGCGGCTCGTAATGCAGGTCTCGCTCTGGCGAGAGGGTTGTATATCGCTTTTCTCGATGGCGACGACGTTTGGCTGCCGGAATATTTGGAGAAACAGCTTCGTCTCATCGACCGTGAGAATCTCCAGATGGTTTATTGTGATGCGCTCTTTTTTGACCACACCGGCTCCTTAGGACGCACATATATGGCTGCGGCGCCCTCGAAGAGTTCGGTCACGGCTTTGAGCCTATTGGCGGGCCGCTGTAATGTGATCACATCGGGGACTGTGGTTGAGGCGGAGGTTGTCAGAGAGGTGGGGATGTTCGATGCAAATGCCCACAGGGTGGAGGATTTCGATCTATGGTTTAGGTTAGCGAGACACGGAACACGGATCGGGTATCAGCGGGAAGTATTGTTGAAGTACCGGGTCCGAACGTCCGGGTTGACAGGCGACGATATCGCGCGCGGTGAGCGTAGCATCAGGGCGTTCGAATTTGTTAAGAATAAATATTCGCTTTCAGAGGCGGAGAAGGAAGTTCTAGCCTTTCGCGTACTTGAATGCAGATCACAGCTTGAGATCTTGAAAGGTAAGGCTCATCTGCGATCACGAGAGTTTGTAGAAGCGAAAGAGTGTTTTCAGCGAGCGATCGGGCATAAGCGTACGATGAAATTATCCTTCGTGCAGTTTATGGTGATGGTAAGCCCGGCTACGCTGCTAAGATTGATCGATTTCCTTCGACGATAAATCTCTCAATCTTGACGCGCTTTAGATGCCAACTTTCGGTTCACTGGCAACGCCCGCGTCTGCTACAAGAGTAGGGGAAGGCACGATAGGTTTGGGCTGGTCCCAGCGGTGGGGTGAGTAGAAGAGACCGCGTAGTTGTTTGCCAGGGTCTACTCGGAGGTTCTTGCAGCGATGCCTTGAGTCAATGCGAAAACCCGGCTGTGCGTCAGCCCGCCTAACGATCACGTCGACATAATACATACCGGGAAAAAGTCCTAACTCATCACAATGCACTTCTATCATTCCTGCGCCTTCGGGAATATCTTCAGCCGGCCGGTCTGATGCCGATAGAAAGTGGCAGATCACTTCCTCGTCCATAGTGTGAAAGATGATTTCGAAGACTACATCCGCAACTGGCGCCTCACAGTGATATTCGATTCTTGCGGTTAGTCGGTCGCCAGTGCGCGCCAATGACATCTCGTTTCCATCACCGTCGCGGAAAGTGAACGAGGTTATCTCGATCTCGTTCGACAGAAGACTACTGGTTTTCAGCAGGGGCGGCGGCAGAGAGGTGCTTCCGGCACGCGCCTGATATTCTGCTATCACCTCGTCGGGCGGCCCCATAGCTTGTATCTCACCATGCTCAAGGAGGATTGAACGGGTGCAGACCCTTTCCACGGCACCGAGGTCGTGCGAGATAAAAACAATGGTCGTGCCGGATTCTTTTAACTGGGTAATTCGTTTAAGGCACTTGGTTTGAAAGGCAGTATCGCCTACTGCCAGGACCTCGTCGAGAAGTAGGATGTCCGGATCGAGATGGGCGGCTATTGAAAAGCCTAGGCGGACGTACATCCCGGAGGAATATCGTTTCACGGGCGTGTCGACGAACTGCTGGATGCCGGCGAATTCCACGATACGGTCGAATTTCGCGGAAATCTCACGGCGGGTCATTCCTAGGATCGATCCGTTGAGGAAGATGTTTTCACGGCCAGTCAATTCGGGGTGAAAGCCGGAGCCCACCTCGATCAATGCTGAAAGGCGACCGTTAATGACGATCTCACCTGAGGTGGGGGGCGTAATATTCGCGAGCATTTTGAGAATGGTGCTCTTGCCAGCCCCATTGTGGCCGATTATTCCTAGCGCCTCGCCGCGCTCTACTTCGAACGAAACGTCCCGTACCGCCCAGAATTCTTTCCGGGGTTTCCATAACCCTTTGAGCGTACGCGTCAGGCGATTCTCTGATGTCGCCCCCTCCGGGCCCTGCCGGATCCGATAGCGCTTGGAAACATTAGCGAACTTTAGATCGATCATAGTTAAATTACGTCCGCTATTTTAGCCTCTGTGTGCTTAAAGATGATGTAAGCGATCGGCAAGAAAACGACCGCTATTAGAGCTGAAACACCCAGCTCGGCGAAGTTGGGGGGGGCCGCCTCTACTAAGACGCGACGGAAGTTTTCGACAATACCTGCCATGGGGTTGAGAAGGTACCAGGCGCGGAACCGTTCCGGCACCGCGCTTATCGGATATACCACTGGCGATGCGAACATCCAGATCTGGAGTACCAGGGGCAGAGCCATCCCAATGTCGCGGAAATGAACTTGGGCAGCTGACAACACTAAAGAAGCTGAGGTCAAAACAACGGTGAGGATCAATGCGATCGGGATCGCGTACAGCGCGTAGATCGAGATCGGGACGCCGTAGTAAATCATTAGGCCAATAAGTATCGGCGATGCGATCAGTAGGTCAAATAGGCCTGCCAGTACGTACGAGAGGGGAAGGATCTCACGCGGGAAATAAACCTTGGTCACCAAGTGGGTGTGGCTTACTAAACCATTAGTGGCGGAGGTCAACGCTGTCGAGAAAAACGTCCAGATCAGCAAAGCGCTGTAGAGCACGATCGGATACGGCGTTGTTCCCGTCATGGGCACACGTGCGATATATGTAAAGATCAGTGTGTAAATGAGCATCAACGAGAACGGCTGAACTATCGCCCATGCAACGCCGAGGATTGACTGTTTGTATCGTACCTTGACCCGATGAGCGGTTAACGTAAGGAGCAGGTCACGATATTGATATAACTCAGCTATGTCCGCCTGGATCCGCACGGGCGAAAAAGACGGCGCTCTAATCACCTTGGTCTTTCTCGGGTGAGCTTCGAAAGAGTCAGCCGTTTGCGAAGAAATACTCATTATGTGTCTTGTTGCTCTGCAACCATCGAACGGCTGTCCTGGCGTTCATCGGATTTGACGTCGGGGCGCCTCGACTTGAGAATTCGTAAATATAGGTTGTTCAAATCGTCGCCAAATCGTTCGCTGCTCCACGTGGTTTGCGCCGCCCGCAGCCCGGCTCCGCCGAATTGATCCGCGAGGCTCGGATCTTGAATCAGCGTGAGCACTCGCGACGAAAGCGAAAGATGATCTTTGTGCGGAACAAGGAAGCCCGTTTCGCCATCGACAACGATCTCCGGAACTCCGTCTACCGCTGTTGCGACGATCGGTTTTTTACGCGCCATCGCTTCGATGATAACAAGCGGGAGGCCTTCTGCGTTCGTACTGAGGACGAAAATGTCCATGAGGTCCAAAAACTTTGTCACGTTCGATTGGAACCCTGTAAAGATGAAATATTTTTCGAGCCGGAATCTCCCCAATTCTTTTCTTATCGAATCAAAATGTTCTCGGTGAGCTTCGGCTTCGGTATGATCTCCGACGATCATAAATCGTACATTCGGTTCAACCTTTAGAATTTCGGCCGCAGCACGGATCAGAGTCTCGTAATCTTTTTGAGGCGCTACACGCGCGATCATGCCGACAACCGTGGCTTCTTTGGGGACTTGCCACTCGGTGCGGTACTCATTCCTCTCGTCATTTGAACATAGAGGAGTGAGGTCGATGCCGTCGTAGAGAACAGTTCCGCGTTCTGAACGGACTTTATACGGGAAATGATCCCAAGTATCCTGTGAAACAAAAGCCCAATGACTAACAGGTCGAAGGAAATTTTGATCGCGAAAGGAAATTTCCTCGATACGGTTCCGCACATGACAAAGCACGGGCACACCGGCCAACCGCCCCCCGAGCGAGGCATAATATGCCGCTAATACATCTGAACAATGAACAAGATGTATATTTCGCTGTTTGATCTCTCGTGCGATCGAACGTGACGCGGTCACGTAGTTCAGCGGCCGCCTGAAACTCGGTTCCGCTTTCGCATACTCGCCGGTTTCGAATCCGGCTTCTTCGAATATTTGTCTTGCAGGGCCATCTTTTGAAGGCTCATCTGACGGGAAAAGCACCACACTCCTAAATGCGCTCTCGTCAGTCTTTTGCGCAATTCTCAGAGTAGCTGTTTCAGTTCCTCCGATGATCTTTCCGGAATGAATAACGTGAGCTACGTTGTAACGCGGTTTTCCCATTAGTTGGACAACAAAGGCGCGATGCAGACGCCTTATGGTGAGATGGTCTTATTATCCTCTCATATTGCGGTGCCGACAAGGGAAAAAGTGAAGCGAGAACGCAGTAAATGTGGGCCAAAGACGTTCTGACAGAGGAAGATAGACCATTTTCGGAGTATACTAAGGGTACGAACCTATTCGTTGTGCGGTGACGAGTCGCCCTGGATATAATGACTCTCGAATCGCTGTGTATTGTTGATTACGTGCGGACTCGTCTCAGCGCGGTATAAATTTCAGTGATGCTTAGTGCTCTAGGCGCGAGACCGGGTAGTGAAACCTGAGGGATATTGCAGATTTAGTCAGTAGTTTAGAAGAAGATGTGCGGAATAGCAGGTTTCATTTCCCGTGACAGGGGTGCGTCATTAGAGCCGAGAGAGGCCCTGCTCGATCGGATGTGCAGGATCATAGCTTATCGCGGTCCGGATGAGCAGGGTATGGTCGTGCGCGGACGGGCTGCGCTTGGGATGCGTCGTTTGTCGATCATCGACCTTGAGGGCGGCCAGCAGCCGATCTACACTGAGGATGGGAATCTAGCGATCGTCTTCAATGGTGAGATCTACAACTTCCAGGAACTGCGTGCAGAGCTCGAGGGGCTCGGCCATCGCTTTCGATCGAAGTCGGATACGGAGGTGGTGGTTCATGCCTTCGAAGAGTATGGCATCGATTGCCTCGAGAAACTTCGCGGGATGTTCGCATTTGCGATATGGAACTTTCGCGAAGAAACACTTTTCATAGCCCGCGACCGCGTCGGGAAGAAGCCGCTATTTTTTTATCAGATCCCGAACGGGGATTTCGTTTTCGGATCGGAGCTAAAGACACTGCTCGTCCACGGCGGTGTGACGAGAACGATCGACAAGAGTGCGCTCGACGCATATCTAACGTTCGGCTACGTTCCCGAAGAGTTCTGCATTTTTGAAGGCGTAAGTAAACTGCCCCCGGGACATTATTTGGTATTGAAGAATGGCGACGCATCGGTTCGGCAGTATTGGGACTTCAAGTTTGACGCGGACGAGCCTGAGCAGTCCGAAGAGTACTACGTCCGCACGCTACGTGAAAAACTTGAAGATGCCGTTCGTGTAAGGATGATCTCAGATGTTCCGCTCGGAGCCTTTTTATCCGGCGGTGTCGACTCCTCAACGGTTGTCGCGTACATGTCCAAGCTCTCGGACAAGCCGGTGAAAACCTTCTCGATCGGCTTCAACGAGGATAGCTTTGATGAACTTAAGTACGCGCGAGTCGCGGCTAAGCATTTCGGAACTGAGCATCATGAATTTGTCGTAACCCCGGACCTGGTCGAAACGATCGATGAGCTCGTCTGGCATTTCGATGAACCATTTGCAGACTCGTCGGCACTTCCGACGTTCATGGTCTCAAAGCTTGCTCGCGAGTATGTGACCGTCATTCTCTCGGGAGATGGTGGCGACGAGCTATTTGGCGGATATACCCGTTATGTTACGAACCAAAGCCGGGACGTATTCGGCCGGCTGCCTAAAGGTATCCGGACGCAAGTGCTGCAGAAGTTGAGTACGAGGCTTCCACACGGAGCTCCCGGAAAGAACTACCTCTACAACATAGGCCTAGCAGCGGAAGATAGATACATCGATAGCATCTCTCATTTCAATGGTCCGCGTCGGCAGGCCCTGTACGCGACAGCTTACGCGGAGGAACTTAACGGCACTTTCGGCGTTGGCGAGAAGCTCTATAGGAAGCTAGCGGACGCGGTAGATGGCGGCTCAGCGATCGATAAGCTGCTTTACCTCGATAGCAAGACATACTTGCCCGGCGACATCTTAACAAAAGTCGACAGAATGAGCATGGCGAACAGTCTTGAGGCTAGGGTGCCGCTGCTTGATCATAAATTGATCGAGTTTGTAATGACGATCCCGTCGAGGCTAAAAATGAATGGTTCGGTGTCGAAGTATATACTGAAGAAGGCGATGGAGGGAACGGTTCCGAACGAGATATTGCATCGGAGTAAGCAGGGATTCGGGGTGCCTATCGGAGAATGGATCAAGCAGCAGCTGCGGGAGCGAATCGTGAGTGACCTGAGAGACCCACGAAGTCGCAAACGAGGATATTTCGACGAGAAATACATTGAAACCCTTTTAGACGAGCACCAGCGGAATCGCCGAGACCGTTCACACGAGCTCTGGATGTTGTGGATGCTAGAACTCTGGCACCGACGATTCGTTGACGACTCGACCTTTGTCTGAGCTCTTCAATCGAGTGCAATCTCAAAGCGGATTCTAGTCACTTCCTACTATGTCTTTCGCTCTCCCAGGTAGATAGCAGTCACATATCAAACTAGAAACAAAATCGATGTGCGGAATCGCGGGAATAGTTGGAAGTGCGGACGAAGAGCGAACCGGTGAGGCGGTGTCGGCAATTTTGTGCGCGTTGGAGCGTCGGGGGCCGGACGATGTTGGAACCGAGGTGTGGGATCGGGCAGTGCTGGGGCATCGGCGGTTATCGATATTCGATCTAAGTTCGGCCGGACACCAGCCTATGATGTCGCCCGATCGAAAGCTCGGTGTTGTTTTCAACGGAGCAATCTACAATTTTCGTGCGTTAAGGGATGAGTTAGCTTCGGCGGGCTACCAGTTTAGGAGCCAGGCAGACACTGAGGTGCTGGTCCACGGCTATCGAGAGTGGGGTTTGGACTTACTTGTCGCGAAACTCGACGGAATGTTCGCGATCGCCTTTTGGGACGATGAGGGGAGGGTATTGTCGCTAGTCCGAGATCGGCTAGGCGTCAAGCCCTTGGCCTTCGCTGTCGAGAACGGCAGCATCGCCTTCGCCTCTACGGCCCGCGCGTTGAAGAGTGCGGGGTACGGTGGTGCGCTCGACGTGGACGGCGTCACGGAATACCTCGAGTTTGGCTTCCTAACTGACGAGCGATCGATATATTCGGGTATAGAAAAACTCAGAGCCGGGGAAATCCTAGAGTGGCACGAGGGACAGGTCAAACGGCGTCGTTATTGGGAACTAACTCGTAAGACAAATGAAATCGGATTTGGTGATGCTGTTGATGAAACGGAGCGGCTGTTTCTGGATGCAGTGGAAAAGCGGCTGCATGCTGATGTTCCGGTAGGAGCATTGCTCAGCGGGGGTGTGGATTCGAGTCTCGTTTGCTGGGCTGTAGCGAAACTTGGCGGAAACGTAACCGCGTATACCGTAGCTACACCCGGTGAGCAACATGACGAGTCCGCGACGGCTTCGCAAACGGCTCGGACACTAGGTATTGACCACCGCATCTTGCCGCTGTCGTCGGATGCGCCGCCGCAGGTAGCAGAACTTGTGTCCGCTTACCCACAGCCGTTTGCGTGTGCTTCAGCGCTTGGAATGCTTACTATTTCGCGCGAGGTGCGCAAATCGGCGAAGGTTCTTTTGACGGGCGACGGGGGGGATGATGTGTTCCTCGGATACCCGGAGCATAAACATTTTCACCTTGCTAGCAGGTTGGCGCGAATGTCACCGAACTTTGCGACGAAGGCATGGTCGAGCGCCTCCACATTCGCTCCCGCATCAGGAGCCCTGAAGCGAGGGGCTTCTTTCCTAAACTATGCGTACGGTGGGCTAGCTGCCATTGCTGATGCTAGGGACGGCATTCCGGTTTACGAAAACCATGGCCTGTTTGGTGAAAGACTCAAGGGCAAATCAATTCCGGATCGAAACCGAAAATGGTCGATTGATTCCGGCCGCGACCTGTTGAATGAATTTCTGAGTTATGATCGCCGAACCCGCTTTGTAGGGGAATATTTGCCCAAGGTAGACGGCGCCACGATGCACTATGCACTTGAAGCTCGGTCGCCGTTTCTTGATGTCAAGCTCTGGGAGTTTGCTGCGACATTGCCCTTCGCGGTGCGTTTGCGGGGGGGAACTTCGAAGGCTATCTTACGTGAAATCGCCCGGCGACGTATCGGTCCTACGATAGCGTCCGGAAGAAAGCAGGGGTTTGTGATCCCGGTGCAGAAATGGTTGTCGGATAAGTGGCGAGGTGCTTTTATCGAGCTGATGAGGGATTCGATGTTGGACAGGGATGGATGGATCAATGCACGGGCCGCGATTGACATGCTCGAAGCAGTTCCTCAGGGTAGTTGGGCTCCGAGGCAGCTCTGGTTCCTATTTGTGCTCGAAAACTGGCTAAGGTACGAGACCGCGATCGGGGTGCAATGAAACGGAATGTACTCCATCTAACCGGAAGCTTTCTACAGGGAGGTTCTGAGCGTCAAGCTGTGCAGCTTGCACGGTTGCAGGCCGAAGACGGGACGTTCAATGTTTTTGTCGGATGCCTAAATGCCGAGGGTAGCCTGAGGGCCGAGGTCGAGTCTTTTGTCGTCGGCGAAATTCCTGAGTTTCCGCTCACGAGTTTCTATGATCTAAACTTCCTTCGACAAGTTCGGCGGTGTATCGATTTCATTAGGCGAAACCAGATCGACATTTTTCAGACCCACGACTTCTATTCGAACGTTTTTGGGATGGCAGCAGCGACGATCGCCCGCGTACCGGTTCGGATAGCCTCGAAACGTGAAACTTTTAGCAAATCTAAGGGGCAGATGTTTCTGGAACGACAGTCGTATCGCGGTGCACACAAGATAATCGCCAATGCCGAGGCCGTCAAGGAGTTCTTGACTCGAACCGGGGTTCCGTCGAGCAAGATCGTCGTGATCTACAATGGTGTGGATCTTGAACAGTTTTCGTCGGCGCGTGTGAAAGAGCGGGGCGAATTGGCCCGCGGTTTAGATTTGGACATCGGACAGAATCAGGTTGTAACCATAGTGGCCAACCTTCGTTCCGACGTGAAGAATCACGAAATGTTCCTGAGGGTCGCGCAGTGGGTTCTGCGGAGCAAGCCGGAGACCCTTTTTATCGTGGCTGGTGAGGGGGAACGGATGCCTTATCTCAAAGAGCTTGCCGATGACCTATCAATCGCCGGCAACGTACGCTTCATCGGCAAGTGTTCGGATGTTGCGGCTATCTTGAGTCTATCAGATGTGTGCGTGCTAACGTCGCGGTCCGAAGGGTTCTCGAATGCGATACTCGAGTATATGGCCGCCGGCAAACCGGTTGTTGCGACCCGTGTGGGCGGTGCAAGTGAGGCCGTCCTTCACGGGGAAACGGGTTATCTGGTCGAATCTGATGACGCCAAAACAATGGGACGTTTCATATTAGAGCTTTTGAGCGATCACGGAAGAGCGGCGTCACTTGGTTTACGCGGCCGGCAGAGAATCGAAACGGCATTTTCGAAGCATCGACAGGTCAACAGTGTCTCGGACCTGTACAGCTCGCTAAAAGATGAGTAAAGAGCTGAAGATCTTAATAATTGCGCCGACTTTGGATACTTTTTTGGGGGGGCAGGCGATTCAGGCGGACCGGTTGGCGCGTAAGTTGAACGAGGTGCCGGGGGTTCGTGCGGAGCTGCAGTCGATCGGGCCGGTGCCGTTTCCGGCGCTGCAAAAGGTTAAGTATTTGAGGACAGCGCTCAGCGAAGCTAAGTATTTGCTCGACATTTCGCGGAGAATTCGTCGCTTTGACATTATACATATGTGTTCGGCGGCTAATTGGTCGTTCCTGATGCAGCCGACGCCCGCGGTTCTAGTCGCAAGGGCTTTTGGTAAAAAGACGATCCTGAATTATAGGAGCGGGCAGTTGGATCAGCATTATGAGAGGTGGGGTCGGTCGCTGACGAATACGCTTCGATTATTTGACGAGATAGTTACGCCGTCAGAGTATCTTGTGGGTGGTTTTGCGGACATCGGGTTTGAGGCGCGTGCTATTTACAATTTTATTGATGTCGAGAAGTTCACATTTCGTGTACGAAAGCCGCTGAAACCGGTGTTCTTTTCAAATCGTTTGCTCGAGGAACTCTACAATATTCCTTGTATTTTACGAGCGTTTCGGATCGTTCAGGATCGGATCCCTGAGGCGAGACTGATCGTTGCGAGCTTTGGCGATCAGCGTGAGTTTCTAGAGAACTTCGCGGCTGAGCTCAAGCTGGAGAACGTCAAGTTCGTCGGAAAGGTCGACCAGCAGCGTATGGCGGAGTTGTATAACGAGGTCGACATATATCTGAACTCGCCGAACACTGACAACATGCCGGGGTCTATATTGGAATGTTATGCATCTGGCGTTCCCATTGTCACGACCCGTGCGGGCGGCATCCCGTATATTCTTGAACACGAAAAGACAGGGCTGATGGTGGACATCAATGACCATCAGGGAATGGCGGATGCGGCACTTCGGCTTTTGGCTGACGCCGATCTTGTTGAAAGATTGGTCGCAAATGGACGGCAGGCCGTCCGTAAATATTCGTGGGAGACCGTAGGTGAGCAGTGGCTCGAGCTTTATGCGAGCCTTGTGGATGCTCCCGCGATCTCAGCAATAGCTACGGACCCGCGCTGAATTACGTAGCCTTCATTACAATAAGTCTGAATAATAGAACCTTTAATATAACGTTGAGCCTTATTTTCCAAACCACATGAAACAAGTTATCCGAAAGGGTTTCAGCGACATAATCGTCGATGAAGTCCCAGATCCGGTCGCGTCAGCGAACCACGTATTAGTCCGCCCACTTTATTCTTTGATCTCCAGCGGAACCGAAACAGCCGACATCCATAAAGAAGGTGTCGCACGCGAAGTCGCGCAGAACCCTTCGCATCTGAAGACGCTATACGGCGTAATGATGCAGACGAACCCGATCGCAACCGCTCGCGAGGTAAGGGCAAAGTTTAGCGACTACGCGGTCCTAGGCTACTCGGGTGCCGGGGTGATCGTCGAAAAACACTCGTCTGTGACAGACCTGCAGGTCGGCCAACGCGTTGCATATGGCGGCGAAGGGACCGGCCACGGGGAGACTCTTTCCATCGGGCGGTATCTCACCGCGCGGATACCTGATGGCGTTTCTTTCCAACATGCGAGCTTCACAACGCTGGGAGCGATCGCGATGAATGCCGTGCGGCAAGCGGACATTCAGGTCGGCGATGCGGTCGCGGTCGTGGGACTCGGGCTTGTCGGGCAACTGGTAGCGCAGTTGGTTCGGTGCCAAGGTGGTGTCGTGATAGCGACCGACTTGCAGCAGAGCAGGGTTGAGCTTGCAACAAGGTCGGGTGCGGACCATGGGATGATAGGAGGCGATGATCTTGAGGCAGAAATTCATGCCGTGACAGAAGGGCGGGGAGCGGATCGTGTGATTGTCGCTGCTGCTTCAAAAAGCCCTGCGCCGGTGCAAACTGCGATCAAGCTCGCTCGTGACCGAGGTCGTATCGTCATAGTGGGCGCGGTGCCGCTGGAACTTCCACACGGTGAGATGTATAAGAAGGAGCTGGAACTCACGATGTCACGAGCGTACGGGCCCGGAAGCTATGACGCATCGTATGAAAAAGGCGGGAAAGACTATCCGCTGCCTTACGTTCGGTGGACCGAGAACCGGAATATGGAGGCGTTTCTGCAGCTATTGGATCGGGGACGGGTCGATGTTCAGCCGTTGATCAGCCATGAATTCGAGCTGGAGGATGCGGCAAAGGCATACGACATTATCATGGATCCGAAGCAGGAGACGCTTGCGGTCTTGCTGCGTTATCCCGCAAACGAATCGAGTGATGTCTTGGCAGATTACCGTCCAACACGTCGTGTAGAGATCAATGCCCCGACGGAACGCCTGACCAAAGATGAGATCAGATTTGCGATACTCGGAGCCGGCAACCTTGTGCGCTGGGAACATTTGCCGGTGATCCAGGGACTGCGTAACACGAAGATCCAAGCGATCTACTCCGGACGCGGTGCTAAGGGCAAGGGATATGGGATCAGATTCAAAGCTGAGTACACGGCTTCAGATTATCAAGAAATACTGGATGACCCGGAAGTTGATGTCGTTCTCGTGGCCAGCCGACACCGCGAGCACGCTTCTCAGACCACGGCGGCCTTAAGGGCGGGCAAGCATGTTTTCGTGGAGAAGCCAATGGCCACTAACGCGGAGGAGTGTCGCGAGATACTGTCTGCGATCGACGAAACGGGGAAGGTGGTCACAGTTGGGTTCAACCGCCGGTTCGCACCGTTTTATGCAGAGATGCGGAGTCACATCGCTCAGCGATCGGGCCCTGCGGTCATAAATATACGGATGAGCGCACCGTATATGAAAACGGGGTTTTGGGCGGCATCGCCGAGCGAGGGCGGCGCGATCATTGGCGAGGCAGTGCACATGGTCGATCTAATGCGTCATTTCCTTGGTGCGGACCCCCTCACGATCTCGGCTTACAGTCTGCCCGTCGGAGGCGGTGATCCGATCGGCGAGAACAACATTACGGCTACGTTCAAATTTGAGGACGGATCGATCGGCAATCTGACTTATACAACCATCGGAAGTGACTCATCGGCCGGTGAGTCCGTCGAAGTGTTTGCACCCGGCGTTGCAGTGTCGAGCACGGACTTCAAGACTCTGAGCGTCATAAAGGGCTCGTCTCGAAAGCAGAAGCGAAAGATCTGGGCTGCGAAGGGATTTGACACGCAGATGAAGTCTTTCGTCGACCGATTGCGGGAGGGTAAGGAGCCGGAAGTCACCGCGATCGACGGCGCAAAGGCTTTGCTAGGATGCCTTCTTATGTTGAAATCGGCTCGCGAGGGCGGGGTCCCACAGAATTTCGACCTTGCTGGGTTTCTCGACCTCGCCTCGTCGCAGTAGCTAACCGTGATCGGAAGGCTCGCAAGACTAAGGAATAGGGGGGTTGGTGAGCTGGCGGAGCGTGGGCGGCAGGCGGCGCGTGCTTGGGCGGAGGCGGCGGGCCTGTCGGGAAGCGGACGTCTTGCGAGTGATAAGACGGTTTTGGGGGAGTTTCAGGTTGGGTCGGCGGAGGAGCTGCTTGAACATTTTCGTTCGCGGAAGCGGGTTTTTTATCCGGCGTTTCAAGATCGAGGTGCGGTGGTTCGGGTTTTTGAGGAGAGATTCGGTGGTGATCGCGCGGCGTTAATCGAGCGAGCGGACGGGATTTGCGACGGGCGCTTTTCGTTGTTGGGATATCGCGATCTGGTGTTTGGGAGCCAGATGCCTGATTGGCATCTTGAGCCGATCGCGGATAAGCGAGCTCCTCGGGTTCACTGGTCGAAGATAGAAGCGGACATTTCGGCGGACTTTGGCGACAATAAGATAATTTGGGAGTTGAATCGGCATCAATACTTTGCCGTTCTCGGCCGGGCATATTGGCTGACGGGGGACGAGAAGTACGCGAAGGTTTTTGCAGCGCACGTTGACGACTGGTGCGAGAACAATCCGCCGAAATTGGGGATCAACTGGGTTTCGAGTTTGGAGATCGCATTCCGGTCGATGTCCTGGATCTGGGCCTTTAATTTCTTTAGAGACTCGCCCGCGCTCAGTGGCTCGCTGCTGTTGAGGATGGTCAAATTCCTCAAGCTGAACGGCCGTCACATCGAAAATTATCTTTCCACCTATTCCAGTCCAAACACACATCTAACCGGCGAAGCTCTCGGACTCTATTTTATCGGCTCGTTTCTGCATGAGCTTGAGGAGGGACGTCGTTGGAAGGCTCTCGGATCTCGGATCTTGGCGGACGCACTCGAGTTTCAGATCGCAGACGACGGTGTTTATTGTGAACAGTCGAGCCATTATCAGCGATACACTGTGGATTTTTATTCGAACTGGGTGTTGCTGATGCGAGCGGCTGGTGAGGCAGTCGATTCGGGAGTTCTAGCTAAGCTGCACAGCATGTACGATTTCTTGCTCCATCTTACTCAGCCCAACGGCGAGATCCCGCTCATAGGTGACGATGACGGTGGGCGGCTTCACTCTCTGGATGAAACTCCGGTCCCAGATGTGCGGTCGACGTTGGCATTGGGTGCGGTGCTTTTGGAACGCGGTGACCTTAAATTTGCCGCGGGCGAAGCCGGACAGGAACTGTTGTGGCTAACGGGCGCTGAGGGAATCAGCGAGTATGATCAGTTGGAAGCCACGGAGCCTGAGGAACGAGCCAAGGCGTTCAACTCCGGTGGGTATTACGCGGCACGAACCTCATGGCAACGGGATGCGAGCTCCGTATTGATCAACTGTGGGCCGCACGGATTTATGAACGGCGGGCATGCTCATGCAGATGCACTTGGGTTTGTACTGTCGATCAATGGCGAACCGGTTTTTATCGACGCGGGTACGTATAAATATGCTGCTGACCCTGAGCAGCGGGACCTTTTTCGCTCAACGCAGATGCACAATTGTATGACCGTCGATGGCAGGTCTTCGTCCACACTTGGAGGCCCCTGGAGTTGGCGGTCCATGGCCGATGCTGAATTGAAGGACTGGCAAACTGATGGTGAACAGGTTAGTTTTCGCGGAACCCATAACGGATTCGAACATATCGGAGTGAGTTATGAACGGTCGGTCTTATTCGAGGAAGGCGGGATGAATCTGCGCGACAAGATCAAAACAGCCGTAGAACGATTGATCGAGGTGCACCTTATTCTAGCGCCGGGACTCGAGGTGAGGACCGAGGACGACGTGGCAGAGGTATTTAGCCTTACAGAAGGTTCGCGGAAAATCGCTAAGATTAGCACTGAAGTAATATATGGATCTGGAGACGATGGAGGGCACTGGCGTGTTGAACCATGCTTTGTGTCTCCGGTTTATGGCGCAAAGGTTCGCTCGCAGAAGCTCATTTATGCCGTTACCGCGAAGGGGGAATTAGAAATACGCAGCGACATTAGGTGGTAGTTGGATGATTGTACCTCTCTTTGACGAGCTATGTGCGGAATCAACGGCATAATCTATTCCCCATCATCGGGACGTTCGGTTGATCCGGACGTTTTAGTACGGATGCGCGACACACTCGTGCATCGGGGGCCTGATGATGCCGGCACGTTTATCGAAGGGAACGTTGGACTGGGCCATCGCAGGTTGTCGATAGTGGACGTTGCAGGCGGGCACCAGCCCATGTTCAATCAGGATCGCACGAAGGTGATCGTTTATAACGGCGAGGTTTATAACCATGCTGAATACCGGCAAGAGCTGATCGAGCGTGGTCATGAATTTCAGTCGCACTGCGATACGGAAACGATCCTACACCTTTACGACGCTTATGGAGCAGATTGTGTGCACAAGCTGCGCGGGATGTTCGCGTTTGCGGTTTGGGATAAGACGAAACGCGAGCTGTTTATCACACGTGACCGGTTCGGTGTAAAGCCGCTGTATTATCTGCATGACGATGACGGCAGCTTGTATTTTGGCTCGGAGATCAAATCGATCCTAGAAGCCGGTGCGGTAAAGCCGGAGTTGAATTATGCGGTACTTCCCGATCAGCTTGCGAATCACGGGACGTCATACGACGAGACCTTGTTCCGAAAGGTAAAGCGGCTGCTGCCCGGGCACACGCTGACTTGGAAGGCCGGAAAGTTGACTCAGAGAAAGTATTGGGATCTCTCATTCGAGCCGAAACATTCGCCGCGAAGCGACGCAGAATTTGTAGAGGAGTGGACTGAGCTTTTCAGAGAGTCGGTGCGAATGCGGCTGATGGCGGATGTGCCGTTGGGCATGTTCCTATCTGGCGGAATTGACTCGAGCGCGATCTGTGCGGTCATGACAGAGATGGTCGATGGGCCAATCAAGACTTTTTCGGTCGGTTTTAAGGAACGCGAGGCGAATGAGTTTGAATATGCCCGGATGGTTGCGAAAGCATTTGGCACGGACCATCACGAGATAACGATCACGCCGGAACAGTTTTTTGGCGCGCTGCCGGATATGATCGGGCACGAGGACGAGCCGCTGGGGTTCGTGGCGTCGATCCCGCTATATTTCGTTTCGAAGCTGGCAGCGGAGAAGGTTAAAGTCGTACTGACTGGCGAGGGCAGCGACGAGATAATGGCCGGGTACGGCCGATATGATAAAGCGCTGCAGTTGTTGAAGATGGGCAGCAGGTACGAGACAGTTACGCCGGGGTTTGTTCGATCGGCTGTCGCCGCCGGGGTTTCGGGGCTTCCTGGTGTTTTGAATCGGAAGTTGAAGCGAACGTTCTTGACGCGAGATGCGGATATAGAGAGTCTGTTTTTCGATAACTTTGCCGTGTTTCCGAGGGCGATGCAGCAGAAGCTGCTCAGTGCCGATACGAAAGAGCGCATTTGTGATCATAACCCGTACAGCTATCAGAACGAGTGGGTCGCAAGTGCCGACGCCAACACACCGCTCGATAGGATGCTGTATGCTGATATCAAGACCTATTTGCACGAGCTGCTGATGAAGCAGGACCAGATGTCGATGGCTGCGTCGATCGAATCGCGGGTTCCGTTTCTCGACCACAAGCTAGTCGAGTTTACCTCGCGAATGCCGGACAGGATGAAGCTTCGCGGCCGCGACACCAAATGGATATTGCGAGAGGCGATGTCGGGAGTGCTCCCGCCGGCGATATTGAGCCGGGCAAAGATGGGCTTTCCCGTGCCGATCGGGAAATGGCTTCGCGAAAGTTTTAGGCACGTGGTGGACGAGCTTGTGCTTGGTGAACGGGCGATGGAACGGAATATTTTTGAGCCGGACGCAGTATGCGAATTGGTTAGCAGCCATAACGCCGGTGAGAACCACGACGAACGGCTGTGGTTCCTGCTGAATTTTGAGATCTGGCAAAGACGTTTGATCGACGGCGATCCGTGGGATTTTGCGCCTGTCGCGTAGCTGGATGCTGATGGACACTTCTAAACAAATCGAAAGATCGCGTGTGGAAGCGAGTGTGTTGCGCGGGCGCGATATTGTTTGTTTTAGTCATGACTGGACGGGGGATCCGCTGTCTAAGACGCACTTGATGCGCGTGCTGTCGAAAGAGAATCGGATACTTTGGGTGAATTCGATCGCGAACAGAAAGCCAACGGCTTCGTCGAAGGATGTTGGACGGATACTGAGAAAATTGAAAAGTTTCACGGAGTCGATGGCCGAGAAGGAGCCGAATATATTTGTTCTTAGCCCGCTGTCGGTTCCTGCTTATGGCAGCAGCTTTGTCCGCAAGTTCAATGAGCGTCTGTTGGTATCGCAGGTGAAGGGGGCGATGAAAAAGCTCGGATTCGAGGAGCCGGTCAACATGGTATTTAACCCGGCCGCGGGTTTGGTTGCGGGGAAGATCGGTGAAAAGGAGCTGATCTATTATTGCGTTGACGATTATACGGCGTTTACGGGTGCGGCAAAGGGGCTCCGTGGGATCGAAGAAGATCTTTTCAGACGGTCGGACCTCGTGATAGTTTCCGCTAAGAAATTGTTGAAAGACAAGGTGAAGTTCAACGCGAACACTCACATTATTCGCCATGGAACTGACTGGAATCACTTTCGCACTGCCCTGTACACAGACACGCCCGTCCCGGAAGAGATAGGAGATCTGCCCCAACCTATTATCGGTTTTCACGGGCTATTGGCTGACTGGGTGGACTTTGAACTGATCAAGAAGGTGGCCGAACACTTTTCGACCGGGTCGGTCGTTCTGATCGGGAAGTCCACGGTTGATGCGGAGGAGAAGATCAAAGTGCTTGATGGCGTGCCGAACGTACATCTTCTCGGCCGCAAACCGTACGAGCAGCTGCCGGCGTATTGTAAGGGATTTGACGTCGCTCTGAACCCATTTGTGCTCAACGAACTGACGCTGGCGGCCAATCCGCTAAAGGTTCGGGAATACTTGGCAGCGGGGTTAATAACGGTTTCGACCGACATCCCTGAGGTGCATCAGCTGAAAGATTGCCTGGTGGGAACTGACCATGCAGACTTCATTGATAAGATAGAGGCCGCGTTAAAGAGCGGTCGAAAACCGGACGCGATCTCGGATGGAGTGAAACACGAAAGCTGGGAAGCAAGGGTCGATGAGCTGCGAAGGATAATGGCAGCCAAGGCCGGCAAGAATGAATAGGCGGCGTATACTTGTTGCGATTCTGCTCGCCGTGTTGGTAGGAACGCCCGCGGCTATGCCCTTGTTAGAGCATTTTCTGGTTGTGGAGCGGGAGGTTGCAAACCCCGATGCGATTGTGATCATGAGCGGTTCGTCCGAATTTCTAATGCGGGCGAAGAAAGCTGCTGCGGTTTCCCAATCGATGCCCGGCGTCAAGATCTTGTTAACGAACGACGGTGAACGAGGCGGGTGGGATGCGGTAGAACAGAAGAATCATTATTACGTCGAGCGGACACGGCGAGAGCTGGTCGCGAACGGTGTCCCGGCGGAACAGATCGAGATAGTTGGTTCCGTGGCCGGCGGCACCCGCAGAGAGGCAGAGGTCGTGGTGGACGCCGTCGCAGAACGAGAGCTTAGATCGATCCTGATCATCACGTCTGACTATCACACGCGCAGGACACTGTGGACCTTTGAGCGGATAGCTGCGGAGAGAGGTTTCACACTGCGGGTAGGGATCGCGGGAGCGGGTAACGATACTGAAGAGTGGCACGATAGTGCTAGTGTTCGGACGTTCAGACGTTGGCGAACAAATGCAGGTGAAACTGTAAAGCTCCTTTACTATTGGCTACGATACTCGTTTTGAAGATAATTACTATGACGGATTCAACCGCAGCTCAGGGGATCGCGAAACAACATAAATCCGAGGTGTCGGCTGGCGATCGCTTTGAGTTTGGTAAGAACTGGGCTGCTTTTCTTGAACATCTCGACGATGATCGCATCGAGCGTGCGGAAGAGTCGCTCCGTCAGATGCTTGATGTTGAAGATCTCGAGGGCAAGACATTCTTGGATATCGGTTCGGGGAGTGGGCTCTTCTCATTGGCCGCGAGGCGATTAGGGGCACATACCTTGTCATTCGATTTCGACTCTGATTCATATCATTGCACTGCAGAATTGAAAGAGCGCTATTTTCCCGACGACGACAAGTGGCGGGTTGAACAAGGTTCTGCGCTCGACGTTGAGTATGTGAAGTCTCTCGGGAAATTTGACATCGTTTACTCGTGGGGCGTGTTGCACCATACAGGCGAGATGTGGAAGGGACTCGAGAATGCGGGTTCCGCCGTGGCTGATGGCGGAAAGCTTTTTATTGCCATATACAACGACACCGGGAGTCAGGCCGCCAGGTGGAAATGGATCAAGAAGACGTATTGCCGACTGCCATCGGCGCTAAAAGCTCCGTTTGCAGCTGCTGCGGTTTTCCCTGACGAGGCGAAGCGATTTGCCGGGTATGCATTGACCGGTGATCCCATGGGTTATGCCAGATACTGGAAAGGTTACCGGAATGAGCGGGGTATGAATCGTTGGCACGACATCATCGATTGGGTTGGCGGCTATCCATATGAGTACGCCGGACCGTCGGCTATTTTCGACTTCTATAGAGCGAGAGGTTTTAGTCTGCTGCAGATGAAGGCGGATCGCGTCGGCCTGGGTTGCAACGAGTTCGTCTTCGAGAAGGCAGTGCAACAGTAAAGAAAGTCTATATATGCTCATTACGATCGTTGCCGGCGCACGTCCTAACTTTATGAAGATTGCGCCGATCATTCGGGCGATCGAGGCCGCGCAGCGCGCTAGTGAGAAGATCGATTATCGGTTAGTGCATACCGGTCAGCATTTCGACCGTAAGATGAGCGACGAGTTCTTTGAACAGCTCAATATTCCGCATCCGGACGCGAATCTTGGCGCAGGCGGGGGTAGCCAGGCTGAACAGACGGCGGCGATAATGGTTGAGTTTGAGAAAGATTTGTTGGCGAATCCGAGCGATCTGGTGCTGGTCGTAGGAGACGTCACTTCCACCATGGCCTGTGCCATAACAGCCAAGAAGCTATGCATTCCTGTCGCGCATGTGGAAGCGGGCATACGCTCGGGTGATATGAGGATGCCCGAAGAGATCAATCGCATTGTGACCGATTCGATCTGCGATCTGTTTTTTACCACGAGCGAAACCGCGAATGAATTCTTGCGGAGATCCGGCGTTGACGATAGCAAGATCCACTTTGTTGGGAATACGATGATCGATTCGCTGTATGAGAATCTCGACCGGCTACGCGAGCCGGAAGTTTGGCAAAAGGCCGGTTTGGCTCCGAAGGGATATTTGTTGCTGACGCTCCATCGGCCTGCAAACGTTGACGATCCGAGTACGTTGAAGGCTTTTCTCGAGCAGATCCTGGCAGGGAGTGATCAGCTTCCGGTCGTATTTCCTGTTCATCCGCGGACGCGACGGACGCTTGAACAGGTCGCGATAAATGACTCGCGGTTGGTTGTCGTTGACCCCCTCGGGTACCTTGAGTTCGTTTATCTGCTGAAGAATGCGCTCGGTATCATCACCGATTCCGGCGGTATAACTGAAGAAGCCACCGTTCTCGGCGTCCCGTGCATGACTCTGAGAGACACGACGGAACGGCCGGAAACGGTGACTGTCGGTACGAACGAAATGGTTGGAACGAACCCTCAAAATCTCGGACCCTATCTAGCCCGGCTCCGAGCAGGCGAGTGGAAGCGCGGGCGGATCCCTGAGTTGTGGGACGGCAAAACCGCTGAGAGGATTGTCGAGCATTTGGTCGCCTGCAACCCACGGTGACTGCCACGTGGGTTCCAGGGCATGCATCACTTCTTGATCGATGAACCTGCGGCGAGAAAGTTCAGGTCAGTTACATTGTCCGATATCGTTCGCACGACCGGCAAGTAGCTTAGTCCGCGACTTGCAACGCTGAACGTATGCTGACCGGTTTCGACGTTCTCAAAAACAAAATAGCCAAAGCCGTTGGTAATGGCATTTCGCCTGTTTCCGTCGGGGGACGCTATCGCGACAATCGCTCCCGGAACGCCGCGCATTTGACCGTTCATGACTCGGCCAGTGACCCTGACGAACGTCGGGACCGGGACACTCACCCCGGAAAGGCAGGGGGCTGTGTTGCCGGAAACGCTGCACGCGATGCGCTCATTAAGCAGCGGTATGTTTGCACCCGGATCTACTCCGTTGTCAGCCTGCGATTTATATTCGCTCCAAGGTGCGAGACGATAGTCGCCGCCGGCAAGATCCGCGAACCCGACCGCGTTATAGTCTTGTGGATAGAAGTTGTTGAACGCGTCAGTCGACGGGTAACAGCTAGAATTTTCTCCATAGAAAGGCATCACGTTGTTTTCCAAATGCCACTCCGCTGCCTTGGTGCACGAACCCAAAGCACCAGCAGTTCCCGGGTTCAGCGCTCGGATCCCGGTGCCCACTCCGCCTCCATGAATCCCGTATCCTCCCAGCCCGAAAACAGAATTTGTTACTGAAAAACGAAAGTTGTTATTTGAGACGAACAATATCGCTGTTCCTGCAGTCTGATCTTTATCGATAACGGTTACGTGATCGATCTTCAGATCCTCGAGGTTGTTGGGCTGAACGAATCGTCCACCATTGCCACCGCTCGGGCCGCCCCAGCGGTTAGACAGATCGTCAAATACGGTATTCTTTACGATGACGTTGTTCGGTTTGAGCCCATGAAAGGGTCCCATCCAGTAGTTGTCAATGCTGCTTGTTATTCCGCCGAACACGTGACTCACCTCATTATTCTCCATCACGATATCCTCGCTGATGGCCCAAGGGACGAATTCTCCCGGCATACCAGGCGAAGTAGCCGACTTGAAAACGAACGCGAACCGTTGGCTTCGCCACCCGTCCCAATGATTTTCGAAGACTGTGCTTTCGATATAGACTCGCCGAGCATTCTTTGTCTCGAAGAGATTCTTGACGTTCACGGGATGGGACTCACCGACGTATTCTCTCCAACTCAAGCGCTTGGAAAAGTAGCTTCTGCGGAATTCTATGTTCTTTGACGTCAACCCTTCTATATTTGGAACGACGCCCCCATACATGACATTCTCCGATGCGGCCTCAAAGAAGGTGTTGTGATAAACGTGAGCACCGCGGCCATCGTACGAAACTACTGCCTGACTGTCCTGTCCGCCATGGGTTTTCACATTTCCGAGCCAACTCGAGATGATCGAAACTTTGTAGCCGTCATTAAGAACCGCGTGCACTACGTTAACGTCGTCGGGCGGATTGACCACACAGTGTTCCATGATGATCTTCGTTGGGTTCTCAGATACGTCGTTCTGTGTAAACGCATCACCGATCTGCACGAGGTAATAGGTGCTCGGGCCATTCGACTGGTGTATGTATTTTGGGTCGAATTTGACACCCGATAATCGCACCTTGGTCGAACCGTTGCTGATCGTGAGCGGGATTGCATTGCCGTGTGTGCCTCGCATTGTGACGAGGCCCGGGTGATTGGGATCGATCCGCTGGTGAATGTCCGGCATAACGGCGCTCGATCTGATCGTCACATAGTCCGAGAAATTCTTTGCTGGCAAAACGATCTCGCCCAAAAGCACAGTTCCCGCGGGTATGACGATGTGTTCACCGCCGGTGGCGTTGTTGAAGGCAACAAGAAGCTCAGCGATCGTGTTGACGTAGATGACCTGGGTCGGTTGCGGGTGAGCGGAGACGTTCACGAAGATCGATTGCGACGCAGTCTGACCGAACTTATTGGTGATTGAGAGTACGACAGGGTAGGTACCCGGCGACAAATATGCATGAGTAACTGAAAGGAGGTCCGTTGTCCGGTCGCCGTCGCCCCAATTCCACTCGATCCTTTCAACACCGCGTGAAAATTCCGCGTCGAGTTCTATTGCTTCGCCTACGCGAGTGTTCACCGTTGAGCCGCCGAAGGCCTCGTTGTCACCGGCGATGATCGCGGTAGGTGATAGTTCCGGGTCGTCTACAATGATCGTTGCGATGTTGCTCAAGGTTCCGTTCCAGAATGCGGTGATTGTAGTTACGCCGGCCGCCTTTCCCGTTACAGTTCGAAGGTTCGGCGGCGGAGCGACAGGAACGGAGATGTCGTCGCCGGAGACGAGAACCGGCGAGGTTTCAGCGATCGCCGTATTTACGGGAGAGAACTCGGTAAACGTAGCGCTGAAGACGGGGTTCGTCGGCGAGTCGTAGGCTGCTGCTGTTATTGTTTTGGTCTCGCCTTTCTTTACTCGAACTACAGACGGGTAAAGCTTGACGGCTCTTTGCCCGATCGCTTCGGCGGCGACAGGTCCGCAGAAGAACAGGGCGACAATTACAATGCCCAGACGTCTGAACACCGTATCAGTGCTGGAAAATGGTTTCTGGTTGTGCTGCTTCATAAAGGTTTGTTTGTAGGGGCGCGCTGCGCAGGTGAAGCGCAGGGGTACTGTATGTAAGAAAATCGTGAAATGGATCAGGCTCGAATTCGGATGGATTCCCGATTCGTAGCTAAGGCAAGGCTCAGCCGCAAGGACTAAGCGGGGATAGTTTTAGGTTTAATGCTGACAAGTAGACCAACGAAATGTTTGGGATATGTGTGAGGTCAGTTTTGGGGAGTCAGCATCTCAAAACTTTTCCCACACTAATAGAAACAAACGACCAAATCAAACGAGGTTTCAGAAGATAGGCGAAAAAATGTCGACTTTGATACTGATTTCGCCTACTCTAGATTAAATAGTTAGATTATTTGCGTTTAGTCATCCCACCGACTTAATCGAGCAAGGCCATTATGAGCAAACGCTTGGAAGGAATATCCCGATGAAGTTTTTATCCGGCGCACCTCTCACTTTTGGTGCGGTAATATTAGTAACTTTTTTTTGCGGTCTAGTGATCTTTTCGTTGGTTAGCGGTGCAGGAACTACGATCGAGTCAGTCAACGGAGAAATTTTCGTTAAGCGCGGCGGCGATTTCCAAGCCGCGCTTAATCAAGCTCGCCCCGGTGATACGATCAAGCTTGAGGCGGGTGCCACATATCCCGGACCGTTTACTTTACCTCGGAAGAACGGCGATTCCTTCATCACGATAACAACTAGCGCCCAGGCTGCAGATCTTCCTGCTGCTGGCGAAAGGGTGAATCCGAAAAGGCACTCTCAGTCGATGCCTAAGCTCATATCTGAGACCGTAGAGCCTGTGGTACTGGCAACTGATGGGGCGCACCATTACCGATTTGTAGCGGTAGAGTTCGGCGGTACTAAAGACGGTGTCGGTAACATCGTTCAGATCGGCTCTAGTGCGGAAAAGACGATGGAGGAACTTCCGCACCATATAGAGTTCGACCGTGTCTACATGAGGGCTACATCGCCCCTTGGGCAGCGGCGGGGGATTGCTGCGAATGGAAAGCACGTTAAGGTGCTGAATAGTCATATCGAGGGTATTCGCCGGAAGGGTGATGAGAGTCAGGCGATCGCCGCATGGTCCACCGACGGACCGATAGAGATAATAAATAACTACCTTGAAGCCGCCGCTATCAATATTCTCTTCGGTGGAGGTGCTCCCGTGATGCCCCTGGTACCAACGGACTGCATCGTTAAGGACAATCATCTGAATAAGCCGGTTGAATGGAAAGGAACCGACTGGGTAGTGAAGAATCTATTTGAGATCAAGAACGGAAAGAGAATTCGGATAGAGAATAACCTGATGACCCACAATTGGGGGATGGGACAAGATGGTATGGCTGTACTTTTTACGACGCGAATGGATAGTGGCGAGGCGACCGTGATCGAGGATATAACTTTCACTCATAACATTGTGCGAGGTTCGGGCGGCGCTCTGAGCGTTATGGGCGAAGAGGGAGCAGGCGGGCGTCGGCTCACGATTCGCAACAACATTTTTGAGGATATCGACGGAGCTAAATGGAACAGCGCGGGTCGCTTCATGAAAGCTACTGATTGGGATGGCTTGATAATCGAAAGCAATACAATTCTGCAAACTGGGAACATTTCGGTCGCTTACGGTGATCCGGTGAAAGGATTCGTGTTTCGAAATAACATTGTATTCGAAAATGAGTACGGATTTGCAGGCGATGGCCTTAGGCCGGGGAGGGACGTGATCGTCAAGGCATTCTCAAATGGTGTCGTCCAAGGGAACATTGTTATTGGCGGTCACGAACGGAATTATGACCGAAGTAATATACTGTTACCTTCCATTGAGAGTCTTAAATTTCGTGATGCGGCTACTGGGGATTATCGGTTGGCGGCAGATAGTCCTTATCGGCGGCGGGGAGTTGGGGGGATGCATATTGGTGCTGATCTGGATCCGCGGACTGTGGGGCGGTCGGTGGTTCCGTAGAAGTTGGTCAGCGTGACCCCGCGCCCTGCGTATGGGGCGGCCGAAGCGACGGGCAGATGGTTCAAGAGGTCCTACTCGATCTCACGCCTCTGAGACATCACCAAATCTCCACCCAGATCACGACTACGCCGGTCGGCGAACGACCTCTACCGAGCAGTTGGCGCGGGCGGCTACGGCCGAGGACGTGCTGCCGATGAGAAATCGTTCGAGGCGACTTCCGAATGCATTAGCACCGACAAAGATCGCATCGGCGTGCCACGACTCGGCTTCTTCTACTAGCCTCTTTTTTGGGTTGCCCGATACGATCTGGAGTTCAGCTGAACATCCCGCCGCTTGAAGCTTTTCGATCGCCGAGCCTGCAAGCTCCTCCAGCCACGCCTTTTCAGATTCGTTTACTTCATCGACCGCGCGGGCTATCGGCGGTACAAAGCGACCAATGGTCGTCGGGTGAACTCCGTCCGTCACGGCCACTAACTTTACCGCTGTGCCGTCGGGCCAGTTCCTTGCGGCAATGGCATTGACGGCGGCGTCGGCTCCCTTGGAACTGTCAAAGCCAACGACCATGCGAACTCCGGACTCCTCGACATTAATGCGGCCACGCGAAACGCGTACAGAGCACTTTGCCTCGGTCAATACTTTCTGCGATATGCTGCCGAGCAAAAGACGCCCGAGCGCTGATTGGCCCTGGGAACCGACAACGATAAGGTCGGGTTCCATCTCGTCCGCGATCGACAGTAGTTCCCATGACGGCGAACCATAAGTTGCCCGAGTGCTTATCGTCCACTCCGGAAGGATCGCCCGTACACGCGTCTCGGCATGTCGGACAAAAGTTTCCGCCTCGGCGAGCGCACGTTCGCCTTTTTCCCGATGATGGGCGACGAGTTTTTCGAGAGCCGGTTCGTTCGGTTCTTCGCCATTTGCTGGTGGAAGCCACACCTCGGCAACTGAAACAATAAACGCTTCGCCCGTCTGAGGAAGGCCTGATCTGTTGAGGTCGTCGATGGCTGCTTCGGCACAGCGCGAGCCGTCATATGCGATAAGTAGTTTCATACGTTTCCCTTCAAGATTCTACATCAAACATCCGCAGGATTTGCAACGGTCGTACCAACCGGAAGGCATCCTGCAACCTTGTTACATTCTTAAACTTCCGGCACAGGTGCGGAAAACTTCGCAGTGTGCGCTAGAATGTCTGTGATTCTACACCCCGGAGAAATCTTGAAGCGAGATCAAAAGATCCTTATCGTCGATGACGAGAGCTTTATCCGCATGGCCCTCAGGGAAGCACTGCGCTCCTGGGGTTATGAAACGCTTGAAGCAGATTCGGTTGCAGCCGCGATGGAGGCCTTTCAAACGGAGGAGCCGCCGATCGTTCTTCTCGATATCGAGTTGCCTGACGGTTCCGGCCTGGACATTTTGAAGCGTATAAAAGAATTGCGTCCGGAAACGATCGCGATAATGGTAACGGGTAGCGTTGATGTCAAAAACACGGTCGCGGCGTTGCGGGGCGGGGCTCATGATTTCATCAGTAAGCCCGTAAAGCTTGAGGAGCTTGAGGTTACGCTGCGTAACGCAGTCGAGACGCGGGTTCTTCGCCAAACAGTTAAGACCGTAAGGCAGGAGCGTTCAGCGACATTCAGTTTTGACCAGATAATCGGCGAGTCGCCATCGATGACGAAAGCGAAGGATCTCGCGTTGAAGGTCGCGCAGTCTGAAATTTCATCGATCTTGCTTCAGGGAGCGACGGGGACAGGCAAGGACCTATTCGCCAAAGCGATCCACTATGCCTCCGAGCGTGCGCAGGCGCCATACTTGGCGATCAATTGCGCAGCGTTGCCGGCGACATTGATCGAATCGGAACTTTTCGGTTACGAGAAGGGCGCGTTCACCGATGCGAAGCAGCGTAAAGAAGGTCTTTTCGAGCAGGCTCAGGGCGGCACGATCTTTTTGGATGAGATTGGAGAGATGGAGCTTTCGCTTCAGGCAAAGCTGCTGAGGGTCTTGGAGAATGGAGTATTTCGGCGTGTCGGAGGATTAAAAGATATCCCCCTCGACGCTCGCATCGTCGCAGCGTCAAACCAGAACCTTAAAGCGGCGGGCGAGGCTGGCACATTCAGGCTTGATCTTTATTTTCGCCTTTCCGTGATTCAGATCGACATCCCGCCGCTGAGCGAACGAGGCGACGATGTCCTGCTGTTAGCTGAGCACTACATCAGCAAGGCAAATGAAAAACGCCGCGAGAAAAAACTGAAAGGGCTTTCGACCGAGGTCGCGAGGATCTTTCTAAATTACGAATGGAGCGGTAACGTCCGCGAACTGCGAAACGTGATCGAACGATCGTCGATCCTGGAAGAAGGCGAATATGTCTCGGCGACACACCTTCCAGCTGATCTGTTGCAATACCGCTCCGAAGAATCGCAGGCGGCGAGTGGCGTCGTGCTTCCCGCGGGCGGAATCCCTCTGGAGGTAGTTGAAACGGAGCTTGCCAGGCAAGCGGTTCAACGTACGGACGGCAACCTCACGCGTGCCGCGAAACTGCTTGGAATCTCGCGCGACCAGCTCCGTTACAAGCTGAAGAAATCGGGTGATTACAAGGAATGAGCAACTACGATCTCTCATCGGTAGAAACAGATGTTCAGTATTCAGATCCAATCAGGGAGCTGAAGGACCTCAAGTTCGCACTGGACCAGTCTGCGATCGTGGCCATCACTGACCAGCGGGGCCGCATTCTGTTTGTAAACGATAAGTTTTGCGAGATCTCAAAGTATTCCCGTGAAGAGCTGATCGGACAAGACCATCGATTGATCAACTCCGGCTATCATCCGAAGGATTTTATCCGCGATCTGTGGACGACGATCGCCAAGGGTAGCGTCTGGCGCGGCGAAATACAGAACGAGGCAAAGGATGGCACGCGTTACTGGGTCGATACGACGATCGTTCCCTTTGTGGACGATGGCGGAAAGCCTGTAAGATACATCGCCGTTCGTTACGAAATAACGGAGCGCAAAGCCGCAGAAGAGCGCATCCGCCAGCAAGCATCCATCCTGGAAAAAGCTCAGGATGCGATCATCGTTTGCGATCTCAATTACAACATTCTGTTCTGGAATCAGGCCGCCGAACGGATCTACGGCTGGCAGCTCGATGAGGTACTCGGCAGATCTATCAGCGAGACGGTTTTTGGTGATGAGGGTTCGCTGGAGGTTGTGAGGTCTGCCTTCGATACCGGAGATGAGTGGCGCGGCGAGAACCGGCAGGTGACCAAGGACGGCCGCAATATCTTTGTTGAGAGTCGGTGGACCAAGGCTCGGACCGAGGCCGGTCAGCCCGATTTCATAATCATCATCAATACTGACATCACTGACCGGAAGCGTGCCGAAGAGCACTTACTTCGTGCGCAGCGGATGGAATCGATCGGAACACTCGCCGGCGGGATCGCGCATGATCTTAACAATATCCTTTCACCGATAATGATGTCCGTAGGGATGCTGCAGATGCGTTCGCCTGATGCGGAGACCGCAAAGTGGCTGGATATGATCCGCGAGAATACGGAGCGTGGCGCAGCTCTCGTTCAGCAGGTACTGACATTTGCGCGAGGGATGGAAGGCGAACGCATCTCGGTGCAGGTCAAACACATCATGCGTGACCTGATCAAGGTCCTCGAACAGACGTTACCGAAATCGATAAAGGTAACGCGTCATATCGCCGCTGACCTCGACCCGATCCTCGCCGATCCCACTCAGATACATCAGGTGTTGATGAATCTTTCGATCAACGCTCGTGACGCGATGCCCGCGGGCGGGACGCTGAGTTTGTCGGCAGTCAATACCCACCTTGACGAGAGTTTCGCCCGGATGAACCGCGACGCTAAACCCGGGAGATATGTCATGCTTACGGTTGCGGATACGGGTACAGGAATGGACCGTGAAATAGTGGGACGTATCTTTGACCCCTTCTTTACTACTAAGGAGATCGGGAAAGGCACGGGCCTCGGGTTGTCGACCGCTATCACTATTGTTAAGAGTCACGGCGGCTTGATAAACGTTTATAGCGAGCCCGGCCGGGGCACGCGGTTTTCCATCTATTTCCCGACAGCGGACAGCGAGGCAAGCGTGGCAGAGGCCGAAGCTGTTCAAGCGTTGCCGCGCGGTCACGGTGAGCTCGTTCTGGTCGTCGACGACGAAGAGACGATCCGTGAGGCGGCGCGATCGACACTAGAGAGTTTCGGATACGCCGTATCCACCGCGACTGACGGCGCCGACGCGATCGCGGTGTTCGCACAGCAGAAGGATGAGATCGCGATCGTTTTGACGGATGTCGCGATGCCTTTCTTGGATGGGCCCGGGCTTATCCGAGCGATTAGAAAGATCGATGCGAACGTGCCGATCATCGCGATGAGCGGACTAATGAACGTTGAGCAGCGTGCCGAGCTAACCGCGCTCAACGTTAATGCGTTCCTGACAAAGCCGTTCAGTGCTGAAGCAGTGCTAACCGAGCTTTCAAGTATATTAACCGCCGGGCGACATTGATTCCTCATTAGACCCCCGCACGACTACGACCGTGCAGGGCGCGTGTTGAACGACCGCGGACGACACGGAGCCAAGCAGCCTGCCCCAAAATCCCCTGCCATGGGAACCGACGACGAGGATGTCAGCGGGCCAGGCATTCGCGTTATCAACTATGCGCGTGGCAGGTTTACCCCGGAGAACAGCGATGTCGACCTTCGCGACCTTACAATTCGCACGGATGATGTCAGCAGCCTCTTTCGCAAAATACTCGGCCTGTTTCTTGGCGGCATCCACCATCTCCTGGTAGTACTCCGGCGACAATGCGAAGGGTTCGCTGGCGAGCACGGGTACGTCCTCGTAAACCGAGACGACGCGAAACTCGACCCCAGGTTTATCGCAGAAAAGCTCGGCGCATTTGGCTGCCGCGTTACGGCTAAAATCCGATCCGTCAGTCGCTAAAATTATTTTCATTGAATTCTCCTAAAATTCTCAGGACGCAAGCGTTGTGCCCATCCCGGGCGGCACGGGGCGTGCGTAAGTTCGGTAATGTGGGCGCCAAACGGGCGCCTCCTTGCTGTGTTATATTCTAGCAATTGTAACAACCGGGCTTTATCCGTAAACAGGAGCTTTTTTATGATCGAAGTAGAAGATATGCGAAAGAATGAGATAAACGATTTTCTTTCACGCCAGAATTATGGGCATTTGGGATGTGCCGAGAACAATCAGCCTTACGTCATCCCGGTCCACTACGCATATGACGAGCCGGCTATTTACGTCTATACGACTGAGGGTAAAAAATCGAAAATGATCGAAGAAAACCCGCAGGTATGCCTTCAAGTGGAAGAAGTACATGATAATCAGAACTGGAAGAGCGCGGTAGTCAGTGGCCGGGCAGTCCAGGTTACGGACTCGGCTGAGCGAAACCGGGCGCTGGAGTTGATCACCAAGGTCAATCCGACACTGACACCGGCCGTAAGCATCCGATGGATGGACAGCTGGGTTCGCGAGAACGTTGAGGTGATCTTGCGGATCGACCCGACCGTGAAGACTGGCAGGGCGAGCGTAGACAGGAGCGATACGGCCGTACCTTTTGCGCCTCGGCCACAAGATTCTCAGTAAGACTTGCAGCAACGGCCAGATGTAAGGGACCTTCACGGGTCCCTTTTTTGCGCGAAGTTTTACGCGCGCTACTGGACGAAGGCGCGGATGTTTTCGCATCCACGTGGACTGAAGCCACGTGTTATCAACGTTTATGGGTGGTACGTGCATTGCGAATAGTATGGGCAAGAGCACGCTTTGCTCAGGAGGACAAACGTCATGTTAACCAAGATCTATTTCGCCACGTGGGCCCTGTTCATTGTCGCCGTCGGTGCTTTCGCCATTGCTGGAACCCTGAATCTTGTCGGTCTGGTCGCTGCCGGATTTTTCGCTTTTGGCATGATTTTTATGGGAATGATGGCGGTATTGCCGACCGCGGTTCACGAAACGCTCATAAAACATTAAGTACATCCCCCAAAGCTTGCGGTGAATTTTCACCGCACGGACGAGGATCGAGTTTTCCGGAGTGCAGGGCCGGACTGCTCGATCCTCCTCTCTTTTAAACTCTGTAAACATTTTCAGCTTGATTTGGTTGGAGGGGAGGAGTAGGCTAGAAATAGCGGCTAATCCTCGTGCCGATCCCAGCCGCGACTCCCCATTGCCCCTTACAACCTCCTAGCCGCAGATCGCAGCAGTTCGCGCCGTTCGGTTAGGCGAAGGTCGTAAGCAGGGCGGAACGCCAACGACGCCACCATGCCAAGAAAACACGAACGAGTCCCATTTTTAGCCGAGATCATTTTACACTCCGCCTCAGGAAAAAGAACGGTTCGAATCAGCGACCTTAGCCGAGGCGGCTGCTACGTCGATACGATCTCTACAATGGCGGACGGCGAGACCGTGTCGTTTGAGCTCGTGCATCCCAACGGTGAACGTCTCTCTTTCAACGGTGAGGTCTGCTATTCATTTGAGGGGCAGGGTTTTGGCTTAAAGTTCACCGATTTGGGTGATGACCAGAAAAAGTTTCTCGAGCGAGTCCTCCCTGCATCGACCGGCTAATTATTCCAAATATTGACTTTTCTTTCGGAAAGGCAGATAGTTTTGAACAAAATTATCTACGGGAGAAAAGCAATGGATCCAAACGAAAGTGATCTGATCGCCGAAATTGTTATGGGCGGCGAGACAGGTAATGTGATCGACGAACCCCCATTTCACATCTTATTTCTAGGTGATTGGAGCGGCGATGCAAACAAAGCTGCGCTCGCGGCGCGCCGGGTAATTGAGATAGACCGCGACAATTTTGACGAGACTATCGAGAGGTTGAAGGTTCGACTCGACCTTGATCTGGAGGGCGGGCGTCGCCTCGAACTCGAGTTCAGCGAACTCGAAGATTTTCATCCGGACCAGCTTTTCAGGCGTGTAGCGACGTTTGGCGAACTGCGTGACCTTCGCCGCCGATTGAATAACGAGAGTACCTTCAATTCCGCGGCCCGAGAGGCTAAGGCAATGTTCGAGATCGATGAGGTTGAAGGCCTACCGGCGCCGGCGCGTCAGGATTCATCAGGGGCCGATGGCCTTCTAGATGCGATACTTTCGGGAGAGTCGGGCGAAAAGCCACCGGCGGGGTCGCACATATCGTCTGATCTAAACAAACTAGTAAAGAATCTGATAAAGCCGCATCTTCTTTCGATCGACGAGGGCGATCAGGACCAGTTGGTGGCGACCGTCGATACGGCAACAAGCGAGCTGATGCGCGAGATCTTACACCATCGACGGTTTCAGGAACTCGAGGCGGCATGGCGGGGGCTGTATTTTTTGGTGCGACGCACAGAAACAGATTCAGATTTGAAGATTTTCGTAGTCGATGTCAGCAAGGATGAGCTTCTTGATGACCTCAAGTCGGCCGGATCGCCGGACGAAACGTTCGCATTTAAGACCTTCGTCAAGAATCCTACGGAGAAAGGTGAGCCGTATGCGGCTGTGTTTGCAAACTATGGCTTTGCACCCGACGTAGACGACATCGCGGGACTGATGAGGATAGCGAAGATAGCTCCGGCGGGGCAGTGTGTATTCATCTCGCATATGCGGCCAGATGCTTTGGGAGTGCATTCGCTAGCGGATTCGGAAATGGCCAATTGGGACCTGACTACAGAGACCGCTTCGGGGAAGCTGTGGGGTGCACTCAAACTGCAAGAGGGTGCGAATAGTTTAGGCATGGTGATCCCTCGCTTTCTTGCACGGCTACCTTACGGTGCCGACACCGATCCCGCGGAAACCTTTGCGTTTGAGGAGTTTGACGGGATCCCGCAACATGACAACTATCTGTGGGCTAATGGCAGCTTTGTCGCAGCTCAGTTACTGGCGGATACCTTTCGACGCTCGGGTTGGGATATGAGCCGGACGTTTTCGCAGGATGTGGATCGTTTGCCGGTACACGTTTACAAGGACGGTACGGAGTCCGTTTATAAGCCGTGTGCTGAGGTTCTGATGACCCAGGAAGGCGCCGAGCGGCTGATGAAATTTGGATTGATTCCGCTGATCTCTTACAAAAACACGGACAAGATCAAGCTCGGGCGGTTTCAGTCGATAACGGATACGGCACTGAAGGGTAGATGGCGATGACCAAAATTTCTTGGCAAAGCCCCTCGGTTGAATTACAATCAAAGATTCTGTAATTACAGCGGATAACGTCCGCTGTTTTCATTTGAGCAAGATGTTCGACGAGAGTTTTGACGTAATTGTTGTGGGCGCGGGACACGCGGGCTGTGAAGCGGCTTCGGCGGCCGCTAGACTCGGCGCGCGGACTGCTCTTGTAACCATCAACCTTGATCTGATCGGACAGATGTCTTGTAATCCCGCGATCGGAGGCATTGCGAAAGGACACGTAGTACGCGAGATCGATGCTCTCGGCGGTATCATGGGCCGTATCATTGACCGTACCGGCATCCAGTTTCGGCTTCTGAACCGATCCCGGGGTCCCGCGGTGCAGTCTCCGCGAGCCCAGGCCGACCGCAGTCTTTATCGCACCGAAATGCGTCGGGTGCTGGCGGCGACCGACCGACTGTATCTTCGCCAAGGTGTCGTCACAGATCTAACTGTTGCAGATAAACGAGTTATAGGGGTTGAGCTGCAGGATTCGCGTCGTTTTTCGGCAAAATCGGTGGTGATCGCAACGGGGACGTTTCTGAACGGGATCATTCATACGGGACGCGAGACTTATTCGGGTGGTCGCGGCGGTGAGCCCGCATCGATAGACCTTGCGAATGCGCTCCGGCGGCACGGATTCCCTGTTGGACGCTTGAAGACCGGGACGCCGCCGCGACTTGATGGCCGTACGATCGACTGGGACGCATTTGAGCCGCAGCCGCCGGATGAGGATCCCGTCGCGTTTTCGTTTTCGACTGAAGAGATAACCCGCCCGCAGATCCAGTGCTTTATCGGGTATACGTCGGCGAAGCTGCATCAGACGATCCGAGATAATCTTCATCAGTCGCCGCTGTATTCGGGAAAGATCAAAGGGGTGGGCCCCCGTTATTGCCCTTCGATAGAGGATAAAGTCGTAAAGTTTGCAGAGAAGGATCGCCATCAGCTCTTCCTTGAACCGGAGGGCCAGGATACGAATGAAGTTTATTTGAACGGGTTCTCCACATCGCTACCTTCGTCACTCCAAGGCGATTTACTGCGGATGGTCCCGGGTTTTGAGACGGTGGAGATAATCCGGCCTGGATATGCGATTGAGTACGATTTCGTTGACCCGCGCGAGCTTTCGCCCTCGATGGAATCGAGCCGGATGGAGGGGCTGTTTCTCGCGGGCCAGATAAACGGGACTACAGGATACGAAGAAGCCGGCTGTCAGGGGCTGATGGCTGGCATAAACGCAGCGTTCTCGAGTCAAAAGCGAGACCCGCTTGTTTTACAGCGTGACGAAGCGTATATCGGAGTTTTGATCGACGACCTCATACGGCACGGAGTTGATGAACCGTATCGACTGTTCACCTCGCGAGCAGAAGCACGCTTGCTGTTGCGTCACGACAACGCCGATCAGCGGCTTTCGCCAAAGGGAAAGGATGTGGGACTTGTGAGCGATACTGAATGGGACCGTTTTAATCAAAAGCGGGATCGGATCGCCCGGCTGCGCAATGCCCTTGATAACACACGATTTAAGCGATCGTCAGTGGGGTATGCTGCGGCCTCCCAGCTCTTGGGTTTGGATCTTGGCGATGCCTTTACGCTTTCTCAACTTGCGATGCGTCAGGGAGTTGAATTGAGCCTGATAGAGCAGCTTTTACCGGACAACCTTAGCGGCGAGGTGAAGAAGGGTGAACTGGAAACCGCCTTTGCTGACTCTTTGTATTCGGGGTATATTAATAAGCAGAAGCTGGCGACGGAACGGGTTAATCACCATGATTCGCTCGTCGTTCCGGAGAATTTTTCGTTCGGGGCTATCAGCGGACTGTCGAATGAAATGATCGAGCGGCTACAGCGGGCCCGGCCGCGAACCTTCGCTCAAGTCCGTAGCATCGGCGGCCTCACTCCCGTGGCACTTTCGACCGTACTGGTGCATTTGACCGCCAAGAAAGTTCCTTCAGCAGATGTGGAACGTTCCACAAACTAGCCTCCTGTACAAACTTAATCCTTCGCATCTTCGACAATGGGACGAATAATCGCTGTCGCAAATCAGAAAGGCGGTGTTGGAAAGACCACCACCGCTATCAACCTCGCTGCCGGTCTGGCAATGGCGGGGAAGAAGGTGTTGCTGATCGACTCTGATCCTCAGGGGAACGCTACCTCCGGCCTGGGGATCGCTAAGTCTGGAAAGCGCGAGTCGCTTTATAATGCGATGACTTCCGACCGACCTATAAAGGATTTAGTTCTCCCGACCGACATTGAAACTTTGTGGTTAATTCCATCCGATAAGAATCTGGCCGGGATTGAGATCGAGTATGCGGATGCTTCGAATCGTGCGGGTGTGCTGAAAGGTTTGTTGGAGCCGATCCGTGAGTATTTTCACTTCATAATCATCGATTGTCCGCCGTCGTTGGGGATTTTGACCGTCAATGGTCTCACGGCAGCGGATTCACTCCTCGTTCCGATTCAGTGCGAATACTTTGCTCTCGAGGGTGTCGCAGAACTGTTTGAGACCCTCGCGAGAATGAAACGCGAGCTAAACCCGGGTCTCAAGATCGAGGGGCTACTTCTGACGATGTACGACGAGCGGACTAATCTTTCGAGTGCGGTGGCTAAGGACCTACGCGATTTCTACGGTCCCAAGGTGATGAACACTGTCATTCCGAGAAATGTGAGGTTGGCGGAAGCTCCGAGCTATGGGCAGCCGATCTTGCTCTATGATCCGAAGTCGCGGGGAGCTGAGAGCTATTTTAACTTGGCAAAGGAGATCATGCAGAATGGCTAGAAAGCCGCTAGGAAGAGGGTTAAGTGCCCTGCTTGGAACAGATACCGAGGCCGAGGAAATCTCGTCGCTTCCCATAGCGGAGATCGACATTGACTTGATCGAACCGAACCCGGATCAGCCGCGAACCCGTTTTGGGGAGAAGGCGCTGGATGAACTTGCCCAGTCCATCTCTGTCAATGGGATCGTGCAGCCGATCGTTGTTCGAAAATTGGGATCGCGCTATCAGATCGTTGCTGGCGAGCGACGCTGGCGCGCTGCGCAAAAGAGCGGGTTGAGAAAGGTCCCCGTGGCGGTGCGGGAAGTGAAGGACGAGAAGCTTCTGGAACTTGCCCTGATCGAAAACATCCAGCGGCAGGAACTGAACGCAATGGAAGAAGCTCGGGCATACCGCAAGCTGATCGACACTATCGGACTTACTCAGGAGCAGGTTTCGGAACGGGTCGGAAAGGAACGATCGCTGGTGGCGACGTCGCTGAGATTGTTGAAATTGCCTGACGATATTCAGGTTCTGATCGAAGAAAAAAAACTTTCCGCCGGCCACGGGCGTGCTTTGCTGATGATAGGCGATATAGCCGAGCAGCGGCGATTGGCACGCGAGATCATCGACGGGACGATGTCTGTTCGCGAGGCGGAACGCACTGTAAAGAAAGCGCTTACGACGACGAAGGGGAAGGACAAGGGCACGACGTCGAGCATTCCAAACGACCCCAACGTTAAGGCAGCGGAAACCCGATTGATGCGGAAGTTGGGTACGAATGTAAAGATCGTTGCGAAATCTGATGGCACCGGAGGGCGGATCGAACTCGAGTTTTACAGCTCGTCTGACCTGGACCGGATCTATCAGTTACTAATGAAAGAATAGGAGGACCGATGGCGAAGCGTCTGACGGAAATGGTTTCCTGCGCGGGTTGAGTGGCCAAACTAGCCCCGGGCGACCTTGCTCAAGTTTTGAGCAAACTTCCGAAACAGCCTGTTGAGAATGTGATCGTCGGATACGAGAATTCCGACGATGCGGGAGTCTTTCGCCTTTCGGACGACGTTGCACTTGTGCAGACCGTTGATTTTTTCACGCCAGTGGCGGATGATCCCCTGATCTATGGCAGGGTTGCGGCGATCAATTCGCTGAATGACATTTACGCGATGGGCGGCAAGCCGCTGACGGCGTTGTCGGTGGTTTGCTACCCGCAGAAGGGTGACTGGGATGTGTTTGGCGAGATCCTGCTGGGCGGGCAGCTTGCGATGAATGAGGCCGGGGTCGTCGTACTTGGCGGCCACTCGGTCGACGATCCGGAGATGAAGTTTGGCTATTCGGTGACGGGGACAGTCCATCCTGAACGAGTTATTACCAATGCGGGCGCACGGCCCGGGGATGTTCTTGTTCTCACCAAACCGATCGGCACGGGCGCGATCAACACGGCTGTGAAACACGGCAAAGCTAGTGAGGCGGCGGTTGCGGCGTGCATTAAGGCGATGACGACGTCGGCGGCGAAGGCCTCGTCGGCGATGGTTCGGATCGGCGCAAACGCGTGTACCGACGTAACAGGGTTCGGTTTATTGGGCCACGCGTACGAGCTCGCAAAGGCCAGTGACGTGACGCTAAACATTGACAGCGCTCAAGTTAGTCTTCTGCCAGAGGTTCTTGAACTGATTCGCCAGGGTATGTTGACCCGCGGGGATAAGAACAATCGCGTTTATGTCGGTGATACAATAGAGATAGGCGAGCAGGTTTCTAATGAGATGCAGAGCGCGCTTTTTGATCCGCAAACGGCGGGCGGACTGCTCATCAGTCTGCGGCCTGCCGGAGCGGCGGAGATGGTAGACGAGATCGACGGCGCGGTAATGATCGGTGAGGTCGCAGAGTTCAGTGGCAAGCTGATCAAGGTTCGATGATGCAGATGCTTTTTATCTTTCAGTCGATCGGCACCCAGGAGCTGATCCTTATCGGGATCGTCGCCCTTATTTTCCTGGGTCCACGGAAATTGCCCGAGTACGCACGGAAGATCGCAAAGGTCATGGCGGACCTGCGAAGCACGACAAGTGAGTTCCGGTCGACTTGGGAACGCGAGGTTAATTTCGAAGAAGAAGCGAAGTCGCTTCGGCTGGATTCTATAGATGAAGAGGTCGAAAAACCTAAGATCAGCCGCACGCCGCGCGACCTGCCGAAGGTAAGGCAGATCGACGCTGCTGATTTCGAAGCACGAAAGTCAGAGTCACCGAAGGAAGAAGCCGACGTGCCGGACCGTGATGAAACTCCTGAGATCGTCGACGACAAGCGCACATGGCTGTAAAGCACCCTACCGTTAGATGAAGCAGGTCGAATCAAAGGAAGAGGACGCCCCGGGCGCCGAGATGACATTTCTCGATCATCTGGATGAGCTTCGAAAGCGGCTCATTCGGTCTGTGATAATAGTGGTCGTCGCCTTTGTGGCGTGCTGGTTCGTTTCCGATAAGATCTACGATTTCTTGAGCGTGCCGATCCGGAGGGCGATATCGGAGGCTGAGCGCCGCGATATCCCCGTCGAAGGGCGTACCGGAAATGAGAAGATCCTGCCGCTGTCAACGCTGGCGGAGGGCAATACGGGCCGATATGTTTTCGACCAGGCGACGACACTTGGCGGCAGTGTGGTTCAGCCCGGCACCTCAGTGATGGCTGTGGTGGCAGTTGACGGTACCGGCAATCTGGGGCTGTTCACGGATGAGCCGATGTACACCGCGGTTGCGGTGATACCTGCTGGCGTGCGTCTGCCGATAGACCTTCTCAAGGTGCCGGGGGAGCATGCTGCGGGCGATGAGCGCTTGATCGTGACGACTGCTGTCGAGCCATTTACGCTGCACGTCACGGTGTCGCTGTACGCGGCGATCGCGGTCTCGATACCGCTGCTTTTGCTGCAGGTGTGGGGTTTTATCTCGCCCGCGCTTTACAAGCACGAACGGTCGTATGTGACGCCATTCGTTCTGCTTTCCTCGATCGCATTTGTTGTGGGTGCGGCATTCGCTTATTACATCCTTTTCCCACCGGCTGTGAGATATCTGCTTGGGCTTGGTGATGAGTTTCGGCTGCTGCTGCGGGCGAGCGAGTATTTTGACCTGATCACATTGATAATGCTGGCGATGGGCATCATTTTCCAGATGCCGGCGGTCGCTTATGTGCTTGCCCGGATCGGACTGATATCGGCTGGATTTCTGATACGTATTTGGAAGATCGCGATCGTAGTCATTCTGATCGTCGCGGCGGTAGTGTCGCCCACCGGCGACATTCCAAACTTAATGCTGTTTGCGCTGCCGATGGTCATTTTGTATATCGTCTCTATCGGCATCGCGTGGTTTTTCGGAAAGAAGCGCGAACCGACGCCCCAGAACGGATAATTCCGGCTTGCATACAACCTCAGCAACCACGGTATGCATCTTGAACTATTAGGTTTTTCGATCTAAAATCAGTGTTAGTTACAATACGGCACCAGTCTGCTCTTTCAGCTGCAATCAAATTCGTATTGGCAAATGGAGTCACCGTTTATGTCAGTCAATAAAGTTTTACGTAATTTTATCCTCGCTGGAGCTGTTGGGTTGATCGCGGCCCCGGTCGTGATCTCACAAACCCCGAGTCAGGATCCGACAAGCAACCCTCGTAATGTTAAGCGCGAGGAGATGAACCAAGTCTATCGCCGCTGGCTGAACGAGGACGTAGCTTACATCATCACAAAAGACGAGCGCCGAGCGTTTCAAGCTTTGCAGACCGATGATGAGCGCGAAAACTTTATCGAAAATTTCTGGCGTCGCCGCGATCCGAATCCGGATACGGAAGAGAACGAATTTCGCGAAGAGTATTACGAGCGTATCGCGTATGCGAACGAGAAATTCGCGTCGGGCATTCCGGGATGGAAGACCGACCGCGGACGTATCTATATAGCGTGGGGCAAGCCTGACTCGGTCGAATCGCGCCCGGCGGGCGGTTCGTATGAACGTCCGATGTACGAGGGCGGGGGCAGCACCTCGACCTATCCGTTTGAGGTTTGGTTCTACCGTAACCTGGACGGAGTAGGCAGCGGCGTAGAGATTGAGTTTGTTGACCCGACGGGTACGGGCGAATATCGAATTGCACGCAACGCGAACGAAAAAGACGCCTTGTTGTTTGTTCCGGGCGCTGGGATGACCGTCGCGGAGCAACTTGGACTAGAGAATAGGTCTGATCGTATTTCAGGAATTAATTCGCATAATTCGCGGTACGGAAGGGCCCAAGATTCTCCTTTCGAAAGGTTACAGCAGATCGTTGCACTGCAGCGACCGCCGCAGGTTCAGTTTAGCGATCTTGCAGGCATCGCGGGCGGCGACTCGGGTATCCTCGACAACAATCCTTTAAATTTCGACGTCCGGATCGACTTTTTCCGACAGTCGGATGACCGTGTGATCGTAACGTTCACAGTTCAGACAGACAATAAGGAGTTGACATTTGAAGAGGAAGGCGGGCTGCCGACAGCTCGGATGAATATCTTTGGCCGTGTAACAGCAGTTTCGGGGCGTCGAACCGGTATCTTTGAAGATTCGGTCACTACCAATATGACGACTCAAGAGCTTTCTGCAATGAGCAATCGAAAATCGGTATATCAGAAAGCTCTGGCGTTAACCCCGGGCACTTATAAAGTCGACGTCGTTGTTCGCGATGTCGCGACCGGTAACCGCGGCATCGTCAATCAGGGCTTTACTGTTCCGAAATACGATGATCAGAAATTATCGACATCGTCGATGATCCTTGCGACCCGACTGCGGCCGACGGAAGAAGGCGATATCGGCGGGATGTTTGTCATCGGTGGGGCTAAGGTCATTCCGAATCTTGCGGGAACTTTCCAGCGTGGTCAGGACGTAGGCATATACATGCAGGTCTATAACTCAGGCGTCGATCAGACGACACTACGACCTGCGGTTGATGTCGAGTACGTGTTGACCCGCGGCAATCAGGAACTGCTGAGGCAGGCTGAGGATTGGACCGGGCTTAGCGATTCGTCGCAGCGTCTGACGCTTGCAAGACTGATACCCACGTCTACTTTGGACAAAGGAGATTACGAGGTAAAGGTGCTGGTCAAAGACCGCGTCAGCAATCAGGTCATCGAGAACAAGAGCAAGTTTACGATCACCGACTAGTTCGATCGCAGATCAGAAACGGGGCCGCGGCAGCGCGGCCTCTTTTTTATTTTCGGATACGGCCCACCACCCACAATGGCGAGTGTTTCCCTTCGCTGGTAGCGACGATAGCCTCGCCGTCCCCCGCGTACGCAACCGTCTCGCCCTGCTCCCGCTTGCCGATCTCAAAGCGTATCGGCTCCCGGTTCCATATTTCATCAAAATTTAAACTGAGCGGCGGCAAGGTGAACTCGTAGGCGGCCCCGTAATCGACCAGCACTAGACGCTTGCCGTCAGCAGATATGTCTCCGCCGGTGACTGATCCCTGCGGGACTGATGGAAGCTTGACCGAGGCGATCTTCTCCGCTGTCTGCACGCTCGTGCTGCCGAACTTCGGCCGCAGCTTATAAACCGTCGCGGGATCGCTGAGTGTCTTGGTTACTACGTAGATATCACCGGTTGCCGGATGGACCAGTAGTGCTTCGGCGTCGTGGTAGCCGTCGGGGTATTCAAACGCGAGAGCCTCTGTGCGCGCTGTCGTAAGCGGATCTTTCTTTGTCGATCGCGATGAGTTTCCATCGATCATCGGCTCAACGACGCGGTACACGACAGGCTTTCGGGACACACCGTCGTTATTGCCGAAATCACCGATAAAGATCACGCACTCGTCTGCCGGCGTCTTTTGCATCGCGAGATCTTCCCAGTCGATGTTTTTTGCGCCTTCGACCCGCCACGTGCCGAGATGCCGTCCGGTCCCATCGATCGCGTATAGATATGGGCCGCCGCCGGAGTCGTTGTGGGTCCACAGTACATTCTCTTGGCACTGCGAGACGGCAAGCCCGCTGCTCTCATCAATGTCTTTGGATTCAAGATCGCCCGCCTGCACCGGCACTGTAAACTGAGAGGCCTCGGCAGACGACGAGGTGTTGCCGCCGCTGGCCGAGCACCCGAACGCGAACAGGCAGAAACAGGAAACAGCAATGACAAATCGCAGCTGTTTGCTTATAATTCTATCGGTATCGTTCACTAATTAAATATTATAAACCACCAACATCCCACGGCCGCCGAACTTTAGCGGATACCGGTTCGTAACAGTTACAGTAACCCGATGATCGTAGGAACTGAATGGCTGATCGAGGCTGCAGGTTGTTCCGCAGAGAAGCTGCGGGACGAGGCAGTTGTGCGTTCGGTCATCGAGAGCGTGATGGCTGACCTCGGGCTGATCGCCGTCGGTACCGTCTGGCACAAGTTCCCGGGGGAAGGCGGCGTTACAGGAATGGTGGCACTGACCGAATCTCATCTTGCCTGTCACACCTACCCCGAACACAGAACCGCGACATTTAATCTTTACTGCTGTCGGACCCGGCCCGAATGGGACTGGGAGGGGCGCCTGCAAGAAATGCTTGGCGCTGAGAGTGTGACCGTGACACGGATCGACCGCGGCACAGCTCAGGCGGGTGCGGCAACGGGAGGTGATGCATGAGCGTGCTTCAGGCGAACTGCCCATCGTGCGCGGCCCCGATCGAGTTCAAAAAAGGCTCGACCATCGTCCTGGTCTGTCCTTTTTGCCGCTCGGCAATAGCGCGGACCGACCGGGCCCTTGAGGACCTGGGTAAGGTCGCCGAGATCGCTGATTCGCAATCGCCGCTAAAACTCGGTCTGAAGGGAGAGTATCTCGGCAACAGGTTCGAGCTTACGGGCCGGGCGCAGCTGCGGCATGAGATGGGCGGATTTTGGGACGAGTGGTACGCCACTTTCTCAAACGGCTGGGTGGGATGGCTGGCGGAAGCGCAAGGGCGCTTTTACATGACGTTCTATCAGCCGACGCCCGCCGGTGAAGCGCTTCCCGCGTTCGACCATCTGCAGATCGGGCAGAACGTTCCGGAGATCCCGGCGCCTGCACCGTTGATGGTCACTGAAAAAGGGACCGCGACTGCGGTTGCGGCTGACGGCGAGATACCGTACCAGTTGGTTCCCAACGAACAGAGTCGGTACGCAGATCTGTCGGGCAAGGACAATGCATTTGCCACTATTGATTACAGCATGTCTCCGCCGTGGGTTTTCCTTGGCAAACAAGTCACGCTAGAAGAGATAGGGCTAGGCGATGCCCGGCCGGTCGAGCGCGAGGCACGGCGGACCGCAGCGGCATCGATGGGGTGCCCCAATTGCGGCGGGCCACTTTCACTAACGGCTCCCGACAAAGCCGAAAGGGTGACGTGCCCCAATTGCGATTCGCTGCTAGATGTTAATCAGGGGAACTTGAAGTTTTTGAAGGCGCTTTTGCCGTCCCCGTCGCCGAACCCGTTTCTGCTGCCGATCGGTGCCGAAGGTAACTTTCCCGGCGATGTAAAGTTCAAGGTGATCGGGTCGATGGTGCGGAGTGTGACGATCGACGGCATAACGTATTACTGGCACGAGTACCTACTAAATAACCCAATGATCGGGTTTCGGTGGCTGGTGCATTCGGACAATCACTGGAATTTTGTCGAACCGATCAACCCGGCGGAGGTCGAGGGCGGCGGTACATCTGCCGGCAGCACGGTACGCTATAACGGGCGCACTTTCAAGATCTTTCAGGACGCGCCGGCGGCGGTGCGATATGTTCAGGGCGAATTTTACTGGCGGGTCGAGCAGGGCGAAACGGTTAGGGCCGTCGATTTTGTTTCGGCGCCGTTAATGCTGTCGCAGGAGATCTCGCCGGGCGAGATGAATTGGTCAGCCGGCACGTACATGACCAATGCGGAGGTCGAAAAGATCTTCGGCATATCCGGGCTTCCAAAGCCGTGGTCGGTCGCGCCGAATCAGCCATTTACAGGGTCGTTCTATTACACGTGGGGTTTTGTTCCGGTGTTTTTGCTGCTAGTGGTCGCGGTGCTGCTAATACCGTTCACGGGTATCACCAGCACGGTCCTTTCGCAAAAGATGGAGCTGCCGCGTCTAGCAAACGCGACTCAGGCACAGTACGCGTTCAGCCAATCGTTCGAGCTGAAGCCGAACCGGAACGTGCGGATAACAACCAGCGCACCCGTCAATAATTCTTGGGCGGACCTTGATGTGGACCTGGTGAACGACCAGAGCCAGGAGGTCGAGTCGGTCAATATCCCGATCGAATATTACAGCGGAACCGACAGCGACGGGGCTTGGACCGAAGGCGGACAGATCCAGGACGCGACCGTCTCGTCACTTCCGGGCGGCAAGTACACACTGCGCGTAGGCGGCACGTGGCAGAACTGGCAGCAGCCGATGCCGGTGGTCGTCAAGGTCGAGCAGAACGTCAACCGCGGCGTAAATTTCTTTTGCGCTTTGATCGTGCTTTTGATCGTTCCTGTGCTCGGGCTGGTCAGAAAGCTGTCGTTTGAATCGAAACGATGGAGCGAGAGTATGTTTGGCCATACCGGTGACGATGAATGATCGCACAGTAAAAAGATGATAAAAAAGGCGCTTTACATGACATTTGGGATCGCGGTGCTCGCTTTTTATTCGACTGCGGCTTGGTTCGGCTGGGAGGTCGCGAACTCCGGAACGCAGTCACGGCTTGGGGTTCCCTTCATTTATTCGGGTTTTCGCGGAGGAAAATAGATGCTAACGAAATTATTTGATCCGACGGCATTTGCATTCGTCGTCAGGTTTGATCAGCTTGGCGAGATATTAGTGACGACGCTGATCTTTGTGATCATCGGCCTCATTTTTTTCACGATCGCGTATTTTATTCTCAGTCGTATGTTCGACATACACCATGAGATAGAAGAAGACCATAACACGGCCCTCGGCATCATAATCGGTTCCATAATGATCGGCATTTCGATCATTATCGCCGCGGCTATTCACGGCTAATGCGTTTTTGCGAAGGGTTGAATGCGGTAAAGGATGAGCGCCGTTCTTTGCGCGGCGTTCATCTTTTTGACAGCGTCATCCCATCATGAAGAAACGCATCCCACTTCTATTCCTAAACGTCATCATCATCGCTACGTGCGGCCTGATCTATGAGCTGCTGGCCGCGACCGTTTCGAGCTATGTTCTCGGCGATTCGATCACACAATTTTCGCTGGTCATCGGTGTTTATCTTTCGGCCATGGGCGTCGGATCTTACCTGTCGCGATTCATCGACCGGCACCTTGCGGAAAAATTTGTAGATATCGAACTCGCCGTAGCGCTGATCGGCGGATTCTCAGCACCCATCCTTTTTCTCACGTTCGCAAACATATCGTATTTCGGCCTGGTTCTGTATTCGATGGTGTTTATCATCGGGGTTCTCGTGGGCCTTGAGATACCCTTGCTGATGCGGATCTTAAAGGACGAGCTCGATTTCAAAGATCTCGTTTCGCGCGTGCTGGCGCTTGACTATGTAGGGGCGCTGCTTGCTTCATTGATGTTCCCGTTGTTCCTGGTTCCAAAGCTGGGGCTCAACCGTACGTCACTGCTTTTTGGGATGCTGAACGCGGCGGTGGGAATTTGGGGTACTTGGCTTCTGGAACCGTTGATCAAGAAGAATCTGACCATTCTGCGCGTGAAAGGTTTTATCGTTCTGATACTTCTGCTGATCGGATTTATCAAGGCCGAATCGCTTACCAAACTTGCCGAAGAGAGCCTGTTTCCGGACACGATAATCTACGCGAAAAGCTCGCCTTATCAGCGGATCGTAGTGACGCGGGGCAAAACGGGCCACGCGCTTTTTTTGAATGGCAATCTGCAGTTCAATTCGTTTGACGAGTATCGTTATCACGAAGCGTTGGTGCATCCGGCATTCGCCGCACATGCCGGGACGCCAAGGCGGGTGCTTGTGCTTGGCGGCGGCGACGGGCTGGCCGTTCGTGAGGTCCTGAAATATCCGACAGTTGAAAGTGTGACGCTTGTTGATCTTGACCCGATGATGACGGGACTTTCAAATGAGCTGGCCGCGCTTGCCGAGCTCAACAAGAATGCAATGCAGGACCCGCGTGTCACCGTGATAAATACGGACGCATTTGTCTGGCTTGATAACACCGACGCGGCACTCTTTGATATTGCGATCGTAGATTTTCCGGATCCGAATAATTTTGCGCTGGGTAAGCTCTATACAACGCGCTTTTACGGGATGCTGCGAGCGAAGCTCGATCCCGGTGCGGCGGTCGTCATTCAATGCACATCGCCGATCTACGCACGAAACTCGTTTTGGTCGATCATCAAAACGCTCGAGTCGGCGGGTTTTCAGGTGAAGCCGTTTCAAACTGCTGTGCCTAGTTTTGGTGTTTGGGGATACGCGCTGGCAAAACTGGAGCCGTTCGAAACGCCCGCGAGACCGGCGAGCGGTATCGAGTTGAAATTTCTGAGTGATGCGTCATTTGCATCGATGTTCGATTTTCCCGCCGATATGACGCTGCCGGATGAACCGATCGAGATCAACCGGCTCGATAATCAGGCGCTTGTAAGATATTACGAATCTGAGTGGCGCCGATTTGAGTAACTCGTGAACCTGACCCGACGAGAGCTGCTGACGATGTTTTTGGGGGCTCCGCTCGCGGCGGCGGCGTGCCGCGAGTCGGGCGTGACTCCGAGATTTCCTGAGGGCGAGATCGTAGGGGCCAATGTCGAACTCGGGCACATCCTTCGCGAAGGCCGGACGTTCGACGTTCCCACGGAACTATGGGAAACGATAGACGTCGCGATCATCGGCGGCGGCGTTGCGGGACTTTCGGCAGCGTGGTGGCTGGCGCGCGAGGGTCGGAGGGACTTTGCGGTGTTTGAGCTAGAGCGGGAAGTCGGCGGCACATCGCGATCGAGTGCGTCGCAGCCGGTCGGCTATCCGTGGGGTGCACATTACCTGCCGGTGCCGTTTGCTGAGAATGCGCAACTTGTCGAACTATTAGCCGAAATGGATCTGATCGAGGGGATGGGGGATGCGGGTGAGATCGTTGTGCGCGAGCAGTATCTGTGTCGCGAACCTGAGGAGCGAATCTTTTATAAGGGCAGGTGGTATCACGGGCTTTATCTTCATGTAGGTGAAAGCGAAGAAGACATTCGGCAGCTGACCGCTTTTCAGCAGGAGCTCGACCGGTGGGTAAACTGGCGGGACGCGGCGGGGCGGCGTGCGTTCGTCGTTCCGGTGGCCAATTGTTCGGATGACGCTGAGGCGACGGAACTGGATAAGATCTCTTTTGCAGAATGGCTGCGGCAGAAAGGGTTCGATTCGGAAAGGCTGTTGTGGTATTGCGATTATGCGTGCCGTGACGATTACGGACTGAAGCTTGAGCAGACATCAGCGTGGGCAGGGCTGTTCTACTTTTGTTCGAGGGTGCGTGAACGCGGCGACGAATCGCAGCCGTTCATTACTTTCCCGGAGGGGAACGGCCGATTCGTCAACCACTTGAGTGCAAAGGTCGCCGACAAGATCAGGGCCGACCATGCGGTCTTGTCTGTTCAGCCGACCGATGCGGGCGTTGATGTGATCTGCCTTGCTGACGGGGAATTTCGCGGAATAAAATGTCGGCGCGCGATCTTTGCTGCACCGGTGTTCACCGCCCCGTATGCAATTAGAGGATTTGCGGAGGACGCTCCGTTTAATGCTCGGGCGTTTCAAAGCAATTCGTGGTTCGTGGCGAATCTGCATATGCGCGATCGTCCGGTGCCCCGATACGAGCGTGACTTTCCGCTCGCGTGGGACAACGTTCTGTATGAAAGTCCGAGCCTCGGGTATGTAAACGCGACCCACCAGAAGGGCATCGATCACGGTGCGACGATCTGGACGTACTATTACCCCATGTGCCACGAAGCCGACGGCAGGACGAAGCTGCTCAACTATAGCTGGCGGGAGTTGGCTGACATCGCACTAAGCGACATCGCCTTGGCTCACCCTGACATTTATGAGCTGACGGAACGCATCGACGTGATGCGTTGGGGACACGCGATGATCTCGCCGACGCCGGGGTTTATATGGGGCGAAGATCGGCTAAAGGCACTTGAGTCGTATCGGAACATTCATTTCGCACACACGGACCTCAGTGGGATAGCGTTATTCGAAGAGGCGTTTTACCACGGGCTGCGGGCGGCTCGCGAATCAATAACTTAGTTCGATCGGTGATGTCGGAACTAAAGGTCACAAATGACAAATGGCTTTTCTCGCGAAACGTCGATCTGTCGGTGTTTCTCGGGAGTGCTGTCGCGTCGCTGCTGCTGTTGGCGGTCGGATGGCGGCTGGGCATTTTGGATGAGGCTTCGCCCGAGTGGACGTGGGTTACGGCAATACTGCTCATCGATGTGGCCCACGTTTGGTCGACGAGTTTTCGGGTTTATTTTGATGTCGAGGAATTCAAGCGGCGGTTCTGGTTGTACGCGCTGGTTCCGGCGTTCGGCTATGCGGTCGGCGTTGCTCTCTATTCGGAAGGCGAGTTAACGTTTTGGCGTGCGCTTGCGATCGTTGCGGTCTTTCATTTCGTGAGGCAGCAGTATGGTTGGGTAGCGCTGTACAGGCGAAAGTTGGGTGAAACCGCCCGATGGACGTGGTGGGTCGATGCTTCGGCCGTTTATCTGGCGACGCTTTATCCGCTGGCATTCTGGATGACGTCGCTGCCGCGCAATTTCAATTGGTTCATTGAGGACGATTTCGTTCCACTGCCGGCGCTGGTCGAAGATGTTCTGTTTCCCGTCTATGTCGCGGCTTTGTCGGCGTATGTTTTGAAATCGGTATATCTATATTGGACCGACGGTTTCTATAACATCGGTAAAGACGTTGTGGTCGTCACGACGGCGATCTGCTGGTACGAGGGAATCGTGCTGTTCAACTCAGACTACGCCTTTACGGTGACGAATGTGATCATCCACGGCGTGCCTTATTTTGCGTTGATCTATTTCTACGCCAAGATGCGGCGTGAGACGTCTGGTCGTGTGTATCGCACGCTGTCGCAGCATTGGATCATTTTCCTCGCGACGCTGTGGGCGCTGGCGTATGCCGAAGAGCTTTTGTGGAGCCGCGGTGTCTGGCATGAGCGTGAATGGCTTTTCGGTGCGAACTGGGACGTTGCCGAGTGGAAGATGTGGCTGGTGCCGCTGCTCGCCGTGCCGCAGCTGACGCACTACATATTGGACGGCTTTATCTGGCGGCGGGGGAACAATCAGGGTGTGAAGATAGTTTAACGAAAACGCGGGTCGTGATTTAATGTTCAGCGTGACAAGTTTTCTCAGAACTCTGATCTTGATCGGTGCGGCCATTTCGGTCGTGTCGGCCGCGGCATGCTCAAGTTCCGGAGGACTGATAGGTCCCGCCGACGAGACGCAGAAGGCGGTTGAACTTGTTTCGCAGGCGAACGCGGACCTGCGTAAAATTCGCGTGCTCTATAAAGAGAATGAGGGAAAGCGACTGGAGCTAAAAAACGCTCTCGAATCGGACAGCGTTGACGAGGTCGAGCGGCTGACGAACGAGGTCGTTCAGATCATCAACGACGGAACGAATATGGGCACGGATGCTGTCGATCTGATCGCTGAAGCTCAGACGCTGAACATCCATCGCGATTACAAGGAATATTTACGGTTGAAAGAAGAGGCTCTCAGGCTGCAGCTCACCGCTTTCGATAATTACCGCCAGGCTGCGCGGACGCTGCGGGACAATTATGACCCGAAGAATACCGGCCAGCGTGACAAGGTGAAGTCGATCTTTGAAGAACGAAGCGAAGCCTACCGCAAGATAATGGAAGAAGCTCGCGACGCCAGCAGCCGTGCAAACGAGCTATACAAAGAAACGCTGCAACGGGAGAAACGATAAGGCAGGCCGGAGCCTGCCCTATTACTTCATCGGCTGTCGAAGGATTTTAGAGAATCCGCCCGGGAAAATAAAGCTCGTTCCAGATATTCGGCACGCCCGCGGGAAGTGCCGGCCGGGCCGGGGAATCTCCATTTTGTCGAAACAGTTCGAGCAAGCCTCGAGGTGCTTCGGTCTTTTCCGGCGTTACATTTACTGTTTGACGAGCGCCATTTCTGACGAACGTAACGGAAACATCGCCCTCAGCTTTGCTTTGCAGTGCACGAATGAGTTCGATGTCGCTCTTCACCTCGGTCCCGTCCAGGCTAACAATGATATCGCCGGCTCGGAGGCCCGCTTTATGTGCTGCAGATTCGTCGCGAACGTTGGTGACCATGATCCCACCCTCGACGCGGTAGTGCTCGGCAAGCTGTTCGGTCAATGCCATAATGCCGATCCCGAGCTGGCGGCCGCCGCCAAATCTCCATACAGTCGGCGCACCGGGGGTTCCGGGCGGCAGCGGGACCTCAACGCGAGGCACGGGCGACACCATGGGGGCTTCGGGCGTTCGTGGCATCGTAAACCCGCCGCTTTCAAAACGGGGCGTCGGCCGCTCGCCCAGCGTGATGCTCAGTTCACGTTCTGCGCCGTTTCGAAAAACTGTGACCCGTGCGGTGTGATCAGGCGCAACCTCACTGATCAGCCTTGTGAGCTTGGTCGTGCTGGTGACCTCTTCCCCGTTAAAGCGAACGATCACGTCGCCGCTCTGAACGCCCGCTGATTCTGCCGGCGAACCTTCGACAACTTTATCTACGGCCACGCCGCGGACGCCGCTCAACCCGTAACGGCTAAAATTATCGCGCGAAACTTCCGCAGTTTGTACCCCGAGGTATCCGCCGGATCCTCCGAGAGCAATTGCGAATGCGCGGCTAAGATTTTCAGCCGGCGGAGTCGGCGCATCCTGTGCGAGAGCAGTGATGCCAAGCAAAGAAACCAAGACAAATGATGCAACTGATCTAGTGACCATACTCACCTCCAATATAATTTAGGATTATTGCAGCCCGCTGCTTCTACGCAGAAGCCAATAATTATGTTGCACGGAGTCGGAAAAAAGGTTGCCTGACGGCTAGCCGGCGGCGAGGCGTTGAAGCCGTTCCGCTGCGGCTTCGAGTGTTTCATCGAGCTTGCAGAAGCAAAAACGAACAAGCTGGGAACCCATCGATGGATCGTGATAAAAAGACGAGCCGGGAACGACCGCGACGCCGATCTCGCGGATGAGGTGTTTCGTGAATGCAATGTCGTCCGCAAAGCCGAACCGGGATATGTCAGCCATGATGTAATACGCTCCATCCGGAGCGATGCAGTCGAAACCCGCTGCGTGCAGCTTGGGCACGATGTAATCCCGCTTTCGTTGGTAATCCTGCTGCAGCGTTCGGTAATAATCCTTGGGCAGGCCTAGTGCGTACGCGCCTGCGTGCTGGAGCGGATTTGCGGCACCGACGGTGAGAAAATCGTGGACCTTGCGGATAGCCGATGTGATATCGGGTGGGGCAATACAGTACCCAACCCGCCACCCCGTAACCGAGTACGTTTTCGACAACGAGTTAACGACCACGGTCCGCTCTTTCATCCCTTCGATCGTCGCCATGCAGAAATGCTTCGGAAGCGTTCCGTCGGGCCCGCTGCGATAGAGAATGTGCTCGTAGATCTCGTCTGTAAAACAAAGGGCGTCGTACTCTTGGCAGAGCTTGGCGATAAACTCCAGCTCGCTGCGGGTGAATACTTTGCCCGTTGGATTGTTCGGATTGCAGATGATTATCGCCCGCGTCTTTTCGTTGAACGCCTTGCGGAGTTCGTCGGGGTCAAACGTAAAACCCGTCTCTGTACGATAAAGCGGAACGTGCCGCGGCACGGCGTCTGAAAGTATCGCGTCGGGTGCGTAATTTTCGTAGAATGGTTCAAAGACTATGACCTCGTCGCCGGGGTCGACAGTCGCCATCATCGCGGCGATCATCCCTTCGGTCGAACCGCAGGTTACTGTGATCTCGGTTTCGGGGTCGACGTCGAGCCCGAGGAACCAGCGCGACTTCTCGGCGATCGCGTCGCGAAAGCTTTTCACACCCCATGTGATCGCATACTGGTTATGATCCTCGGCGATCGCTGCCATCGCACGCTGCTTGATATCTTCGGGTGCGGCGAAATCCGGGAAGCCTTGGCCGAGATTTACGGCGCCGTACTTTACGGCTTCGCGAGTCATTTCGCGGATGACAGATTCAGTAAATGATGCGGCTTTGCGCGATATCCGGCTTCTTGAGATGGATGGTTCGGACATTATTTTTCGGCGAGCCCGAGTTTGGGCCGCTTGGTTACGAAACGGGTATTAACCGAGCCGACGGAAAGGGCTTGATCGGGAACTTCGTTCACCTTTGCTTCCGGCAGATACTGGTTGAACAATCTGCGGATTTCGCCCTCGCCTGCGGCTACCGCGTCGGTGAACGACGAAAGCATTTCACGGACCTCCGCCTCAGGATAGGCTGCGATCTTTCCGATATAGATCTTAGGATGGCGAGTCTTCTCCAGGACCTCGCCGCGGATCTCAAGTTCCTCGAAAAGTTTTTCACCGCTGCGGATGCCGGAGAATTCGATGTCGATATCTTCGTAGGGAACGAGACCTGAGAGCCTGATCATGTCTTCGGCAAGATCGATGATGCTGACGGGTGAGCCCATGTCCAAAACGAAGATCTCGCCGCCTGTGCCGAGTGCCCCTGCCTGAAGCACGAGTTGCGACGCTTCCGGAATCGTCATGAAGTAACGCGTCATTTCGGCGTCAGTGACCGTAACAGGGCCGCCTTTGCGAATCTGTTCGCGAAAAACTGTGACGACCGAACCGGTTGAACCAAGCACGTTGCCGAACCGTACAGCGACATACTTTGTCGCGTATTTTGCATTGAGTTCCTGCACGACGATCTCGGCGATGCGTTTAGACGCACCCATCACGGAGGTCGGGTTTACCGCTTTATCCGTCGAGATAAGTACGAAATCTTTAACGCCAAACTCGCCTGCAAGCTCGCCGAGCGAACGCGTCGCCAGGATGTTGTTTTTAATGGCCTCTGCGGTGTTCGATTCCATCAGCGGAACGTGTTTATGCGCGGCGGCGTGAAAGATCACATCGGGCTTGTGCGTTTCAAAGATCTCTCGCATCCGCGTTTCGTCATTGACGTCTGCTATCAACGGCAGAAATCGGACATCGGGGTGTTCGGTCGCGAGTTCGCGTTCGATCTTGAAGAGCGCGTATTCGGCGCGTTCGACAAGAAGCAGCAGCGAGGGGTCAAAATTCTTGATCTGGCGGACGAGTTCAGAGCCGATCGAACCGCCGCCGCCTGTCACCATCACGACCTTGCCCTGCAGGAATTCGGCTAGGTTCTTGTCGTCCAACTCGACAGGTTCGCGGCCTAGCAAGTCCTCGATCTGCACGTCTCTGATCCTGCTGACGGAGACGCGCCCGTGGGCGATCTCGTTGAGGCTCGGGACGATCTGGGTTTTGACCGACATCGTCGTGCAAAGGTCGACGATCCGTCTGATCTCTTTGCCCTGTGCGTGATCGATCGCGATCACCACCTGCTTGATCTTCAATTCATCGACAAGGCGTTCAAGGTCGGCTGTCGTCCCAAGCACCTTAACACCGCTGACCCGACCGCCGGTCTTTCGGGCGTCGTCGTCTACAAGGCCTCGAATCTCGAGTTCTGCATCGGCACGACCCGCCATCTCTTTGATCAGTGTTGCACCCATTCGCCCGGCTCCCACGAGTAAGGCAGGCTTTCGCTTAACTCGGCCGCGTCCGCGTGGCACTCGCTTACTGTCGCCCAACTCATACAGGAAACGCCGCAGCACACGCACCGCGAGCATTCCGCCAAAGGCGAACACGGTGCTGATGGTGATCACGGAGATCGGCACCTGCCAGCGGCCGAGGTCGGTGTAAACCAAAAGGAAACGCAGCGCGAGCAAAATTCCACCTGAACCGAGTGCTGCAGATAGAAAAACACGGATGTCGCTGATACTGATGTACCGCCAGATGATGGAATATCCGCCGGCGAGAAATAGGATCGAGATCTGGATAAGGACTACGAACGGAAGCTGATTGAGCGCCTGGTCAAAATGCTGGTCGCCAACGCGAAAGTTGATCGTCGGCGAATAGGCAAGCAGGAACGCGCCGGTGAGGACGGCCATGTCCGTCAGGAACTGCACCGGCCGCCTAAGCAGCCAGAGTCGATCTGATAAAGATTCGCGCGTCCGCATAAATTTCAGTGCTATTTATTGACTATACTACGCTGAAACCGAAATTTCATCAGTAAAGAACCCGAAATGCGAGGCTCGCAACGACGGCGAACGCCACAAGAAAATATTGAATCAAAAGAGCTTGTGGGTTAATCTATCTATTCAGGCCCGGCCTTTGAGGAATTTTTCATGCGTACAATTCTGCTGTTTTCGACCATCGTTTTATTCTCATTTTCCGCAGTCAGCGCCCAGACTCCCGTTAGCGACGAAGCACCTCGCGGCTATATGCTTGGCCCCGGCGACGAGGTCACAGGGAAGATACTCGGCGAAGACCAGTTCGACTTTGTGGCGACGATCGATGAAGATGGGCGAATTGAGATTCCGTTTGTTGAACAGCCGATCATGGCGATGTGCATGACAGAACGCGATCTGCGAACCGAGGTCACAAAGCTCCTAGGCAGGTATCTCAAAACACCTCAGCTAAGCGTACGGGTGACGAAACGCAACAGCCGTCCGCCTGTCAGTATTTACGGCGAAGTTCGGCAGCAGCAGCAGGTTGACCTAACCCGGCGAGCTTATTTGCTGGAGCTCATCTCATTTGCCGGGGGCGAGACCGAAAAGAGCGGTGGGATGATCCAGGTGTTTCGCACGCGGCCTCCAATTTGCGCTTCGCCGGATCAGGATGCGCTGTGGGGCGGAAACGGTGCGGATGTTCCGTCGCGAATGTACAGTCTCGCGGGCCTTCGTCAGGGGAGCGAAGAGGGAAATCCTGAGATTTTGCCGGGCGACATAATCGTCGTGCAAAAGGCTGCTCCGGTTTATGTAACGGGCGAGGTCATTCGGCCGGGCGAGATCGCGATCCCTGAGGGCGGGCTTCCGCTGATGCAGGCGATCGCGATGGCTAGCGGGATAACGCGTGAAGCCAAGACCCGAACTCTTAAGATCTACCGCCGGACCCAAGGATCTGCTGAACCTGAAGTGATCGCGGCTAACTATGATGCGATTCGAAAGGGGGAACAGGACGACATCCTGCTCAAGCCTTTTGACATTGTTGAGGTTGGCAAGGCACCGAAGAAATTTACAGATTACCTGATCGAGTTTGCCACCGGCGTACCGAACCGGATCCCCATACGGCCTTTCTAGCCCGGGTGGTTGGCTTCGGCTTCTGCATAGATACGATCAATAACGTCGCGGTATTTTTCATCAATAATGCGGCGTTTGACCTTTAGGGTGGGTGTAAGCTCACCGCTTTCCACTGTCAATTCATTCTCCAGCAGAGCGATCTTTTTCACCGTCTCGTGTCGAGCGAGACCCTTCGTGAGTTCGTTTACTTGGCGCTCCATTAGATCGACGATCTTGGGGTGTTCGGTAAACTCTTTCGGCGATCCGATGCTCAAGCCTTTCACCTTCGCGTACGACTGCAGCATCTCAAAATTCGGCACGATAAGGGCCGACGCAAACTTACGTTCGTTCCCGACCAACACCACCTGGCTAACGAATCGCGACGCTTTGATCATCTGCTCGATCGGGGACGGCGCAACGTATTTGCCGGCTGATGTCTTAAATAGTTCCTTCTTTCGGTCGGTGATCTTCAGATAGCCCTCGTCGTCGATCTCACCGATGTCGCCCGTACGGAACCAGCCGTCCTCGGTGAATGCTTCGCGCGTGGCTTCCTCTTTGTTGTAGTAGCCGAGCATGACGCAGGGACCGGTGACTTCGATCTCGCCGTCAGAAGCTGTGCGGATCTCGACGTTGCGTATCGGCTTGCCGACTGTGCCGAGCTTGCTGCCTTTCGGATTGTTAGACGTGACCACAGGCGAAGTTTCGGTGAGGCCGTAGCCCTGCATGATCGGGATGCCGGCGCCTGTAAAGGTCAGATAGATGTCATCAGACAATGCGGCGCCGCCCGTTATGCAGTACCGAACGCGTCCGCCGAAGAAATCACGGAGCTTGGAGAATACGAGCCGGTCCGCAAGTTTATGCTTGAGGCCCAGCCCGAAGCCGGGGCTCCCGCCTTTCTCGCGCGACATTGCATAGTCCTGTGAGACAGAAACGGCCCAGTCAAAGATTGTTTCCTTCATCCCGCCGTTTTGCGCGGCTTTTAGCTTTGCTTTTGCGAAGACCTTTTCAAAGATGCGCGGAACGCCAATGAAAATCGTGGGCATCACCTCCGAAAGATTGTCCGGCACCTTTTCGACGGACTCTGCGTAGTAAACCGAGATGCCGTTGACAAGGTAGAGGTACATCGCCGCACGCTCGAAAATGTGCGAAAGCGGCAGCACGGAAAGGCAGCAGTCTTTTGGCGAGAACTCGTAGCCTGCCGACGTGTCGATGACATTCGAGATGATATTCGTGTGCGTTAGCATCACGCCCTTTGGTTCACCCGTGGTGCCGCTCGTATAGATGAGTGTCGCGACGTCGTCGGGCTTAACGGTTTTGGTCAACTCGGCGAGGAGATCGGGCTCGCCCGCTTTCAGATCCTTTCCATTCTGCAAGAGGTCATCGAACGACATCGAATTCTCGATGTCGCCGGTGCCCTCGCTGTCAAAGAAAACGAATCCCTCGAGTGCCGCGCATTCCTTAAGGACGTCTTTAACTCGGTCGTATTGTTCGAGGTTGTCGAGGAACAGGACCTTGACGTCTGAGTCGGTGAGGATGTATTTGACCGAATCCGGGGCGAGAGTCGTATAGATCGGTACGTCGATCACGCCTGCGAATTGGCAACCTCCGTCTGCCATTGTCCACATCGGGGAGTTCGCGGCGAGGATGGCTGCACGATCGCCGCTTTTTAGGCCGATGGAGTGGAGCCCGAGAGCAACTCGCTCGATCTTTTTGATCAGATCTGAAGACGAAATGCTCTTCCACTCACGTCCGCTCTTATAATTTAGTGCGTCGTCGAGATCGAATTTGGAGGCCGCCATTCGGAAAAGTTCCGGGATCGTTCTCGGTTCGTTCTCGGTAAGCGGTTCGCCGCGGCCGACTTTCCGCCGTAATGAGACAAAAGTTTCAGGCAGTATATTGGTCATTTCGCTGCAACGCCTCCGATAAAGATCTTGGTAACCTCGCCCGCCATCGGCACCAGAGGATAATGTTTGTCCGAAAGGATCCAGTTCGTAACCATTTCGTCGAGAGCGCCGTAAAATATCTTCGCCGCCACTATCGGTGTGATGTCTTTTCGGAACGATGACGTACGCTGCCCCGCGGCAATTGTGGTCGAAATGATCTCGAGATATTCTGCGAAACCTGCCGCCGAAAACTCGCGCATGAATTTGGTCGAGCCGCGGAGTTCGACCTGAAACACGATCGCCAGGTCGCGGTCGGCACTAAGCCTCTCAAGGTGCAGCTCTGCGATCCGACGCAGCTTGTCTTCGGGTGTCTCGAAGCTTTCCAGTTCACGCTTTCCTTCCTCGATGAACTCTTTCATCGCCCGGTCGAAAACTGAATGGAGGATCTCTTCTTTGCTCTTGAAATAGAGATAGACGGTGCCGTCCGCGATTCCCGCCTCACGCGCAATGTCAGAAACCTTAGAGCTGAAGTAGCCTTTACCCGCAAAAACCTTTATTGCCGCGCGGAGGATCGCGGAGCGTTTATCGGTTACGAGTACTCGCTGAGAAACTGTTTTGGCGGTGCGTGTCATTAGGTGGTGGAGAGCACAATGAATGAACGGTCATTCATATCTAATTTAACGCATTGGCGGGATTTAGGCAAGATTTATGGGACAGAAGTGAGTGGCGGAGAGGACAGGACTCGAACCTGCAAGCGGTCACCCGCGGTAGTTTTCAAGACTACTGCCTTACCAATTAGGCTACCTCTCCGTGCAGGCATATTGGATGCCGCGCAAACAGAAAATATACCGCAAAACCTTGCTTGCGACAACCTTTCTCAGAAATAAAAAAGCCCGGCTGTACCCCTACAGCCGGGTTAAAGGAGTAAAAAAGAGAAACCTCTTTTACCTAACCACTTGTTCTATTCCGCCAACAGCCGTGCAACGTGGCTGTCGATGTTAGATGCTTTATCAAACCCGGCGGTCTTGACCGCGATCGTGCCCTGCCGGTTGATGATGAAATGTGCCGGAAAACCCATATTGATCGAACCCTTCTGATCCATGTCGGCGTATTTGAGCACGACACCAAAGCTGTTCGGCATGATGCTGAACTTGAAAGGATTCTTTTTGAGATACGGATCGATGCGCACCTGCGGCTCCATCGTTAATGCCAGAAAGACTACGTCTTGTCCCCGGTAGCGGTCGGCCACTTGGTTCAGTTTGGGAATCTCGCTGTGGCAGATCTGGCATTTCGTCGACCAAAAGGTCAGGACCACTACCTTACCCTGCAGCTGGCTAAGCGAATATTGATTACCGTCGAGCGACTCACCCGTGAAATCAGGGGCTGCATTACCAACCTTCAGCGATTGCTGCCCCAGGGCCGCAGCGGCGGTGAGGGCGATAACTACTAGAATGTTTCGAAGCTTTCGCATTATGGGATACGGCCTTTAAGGATGTTCAAAAGTGTTCAACACTTCCTATCTATAATAAATTGCCAATGCTTGGTTACTCCAGAAAAATCTTATTCGATCCCCTTGAAACGCAGTCGCGGATGAAAAAACGCAGTGCGTGATAAAATCTGCGTATGCTTCTGGAAACGCTCGAGGTGCAAAACTTTCGAAATCTTAGGGGGAAGATATCGTTCGGTTCCGGATCAAATATTCTTTTTGGAGCAAACGGACAGGGTAAGACCAATTGGCTTGAGGCTATAGACCTTGTGGCCACAGGCCGATCGTTCAAAACGAGCCGGCTAAGTGAAACTGTGCGATTTAACGAAGACTTGGCGTTCGTGCGTGGGCGTGTACGCCAGTCCAAGGAGATACAGCGTGATCTTCAGGTCACGTTACAAGGAAATATACGAACTCTGTCAATAAATGGCAAACGCGAAAACGTGCAAAATTACGTCGGCCAGCTTCACGCGTTTACGTTCACTTCAGATGCGCTCGAGATAGTGCGTGGTTTGCCTCAGTTTAGGCGCGAGTTCTTGGATCGGAGCATCGTTGCGTTGCATCCGCCGTTCGTGCGTACTTTCACAGACTATTCGCGCGTTCTTAAACAGAAGAACTCGCTGCTTCAAGCGGCCAAAGATAACAATCATTTGTTAGAGAAAACGGCCGAGATGCTTCTGCCCTGGAACGAGCAACTCACGGGGCTTGCGGGACGCATATACCGCGGCCGCATAAGGATCGTGGAGCGGCTCAATGAAGTGCTCGAGAAGCGCCTCTTTGATAAGGAAGAAGTTGCTATCCGCTATCTGTCCAAGCTCGAGGGCAAAGGTGATCTGGCGGACTATGAGGCGCTGCTCAGCGAACGCCTGCACCTCAGAGTGCAGGCTGAGTTGGTCGCGGGCTACTCACTGGTCGGGCCGCACCGCGACGACCTTGAAATAACGATGGACGGAATCGAGACTCGAAAGTTCGGCTCCGCCGGCCAGCAGCGAAGCGCGCTGCTACTGCTTTTGCTGGCAAATATCGAAGTTTTCAGCGCGACGCGCGGTGAATATCCCATCTTTCTGCTGGACGATATCGACGCTGAACTTGACCACAGTAGGATCGCGCACCTGCTGGAATATATTAGGGGAAAGACGCAGACATTCATGACCACCTCAAAGGAAGGTTTTGTGGCCGAATTTGGCCACGATGCGAGCGTTTTTACGGTGGAGGACGGCGTTGCGCTTCACCGAGCTTTTTCTGCTAGTTGAGGGCCGTTTCGGCTGTTTAAGTCTGCCCAAAAATGGTATAATTTTGTTTTGGTTAGGGCAGTAAAGAGGCCGCTATACAGTGCTCGATCGACCCCAGGGCCCGACGCGGTCCTCAGCTCACCAAAATCACATAAATACTCGCATTTTTACGAAGAGGTTAATACTAACTTGGCAAAACCAAAGACAGAATACGGAGCGGATCAGATCACCGTTCTGGAGGGACGCGATGCGGTTCGCAAGCGTCCGGCAATGTACATCGGTTCGACCGGCGACATCGGACTTCACCACCTTGTTTACGAGGTGGTGGACAACTCGGTCGACGAGGCGTTAGTTGGGTACTGTGACACGATCGAGGTCGCGATCCACATGGATAACTCGGTCACCGTGATCGATAACGGCCGCGGCATTCCCACGGACATTCACAAGCAAGAGGGCCGGTCGGCGGCCGAGGTCGTGATGACCGTGCTTCACGCCGGGGGAAAGTTTGACACGAACTCTTATAAGGTTTCGGGCGGACTGCATGGCGTTGGTGTAAGCTGCGTAAACTTTTTGTCTGAAACGTTGAAGCTTGAGATCTGGCGTGACGGCAAGACTCACGAGATGGAATTTCAGGCCGGCATTCCCGTCGCACCGCTGAAAGAAACCGGCACGACCCAGAAGCGCGGCACCAAGATCACTTTTAAGCCCGACAGCGAGATCTTTGAGACGTCAATCTATAGTTTTGACAAGCTGTCAGAGCGGCTGCGCGAAAAGGCTTTCTTGAACAAGGGCATTCGCATCTTTATCAAAGACGAACGCGAAGAGCCTGAAAAGTCGCACGAGTTCTATTACAAGGGCGGCATCGCGGAATTTGTAAAGCATCTCAATAAGAACAAAAGCACGCTTCACGACGACCCGCTTTACTTTGAACAGATCGCTGATGATCTTTCGATCGAAGTGTCGATGCAATATAACGACAGCTACGACGAAAAGATCTTCACGTTCGCCAACAACATCAACACGGTTGACGGCGGAACGCATCTGTCCGGTTTTCGCGGGGCGATCACGCGCACGATCAATAATTACGCCGAAACTTCGGGGCTGATGAAGAACGCAAAGGTCTCGCTGACCGGCGATGACGTTCGCGAGGGGTTGGTCGCAGTTATCAGCGTCAAGATTCCGCAGCCGCAATTTGAGGGGCAGACCAAGGGTAAGCTCAATTCGCCGGTGAAGGGGCCGGTCGAATCGTTCTTGAACGAAAAGCTCGGGGAGTTTTTTGAGCAGAACCCGATCGTCGCAAAAAAAATCGTTGGCAAAGCCGTGGACGCGGCACGGGCGCGCGAGGCTGCGAGAAAGGCTCGTGAGATCGTACGTAAAAGCGCTTTGGGTACATCGACGCTGCCGGGCAAGCTCGCAGATTGTCAGGAAAAGGACCCGGCGCTGTCAGAGATCTATATCGTTGAGGGCGACTCGGCAGGCGGGTCTGCAAAGCAGGGCCGCGACCGAAAGAATCAGGCCGTTCTGCCGCTCAAGGGTAAGATCCTGAACGTTGAAAAAGCCCGATTCGACAAGATGCTGGGCCACGGCGAGATCAAGGCTCTGATCACCGCGTTAGGGACCGGTATCGGCAAAGAAGATTTTGACGTCAACAAGCTTCGGTATCACAAGATCTGTTTGATGACGGATGCAGACGTTGATGGCAGCCATATCCGCACGCTGCTGCTGACGTTCTTTTATCGCCAGATGCCCGACCTGGTCGACGGCGGGTTTGTTTACATCGCACAGCCGCCTCTGTTTAAGGTCAAACGCGGCAAAAAAGAAGAGTACATTAAGGACGAGAAGCTGATGTTCCGTTATCTGATGAGGATGGGGACCGCAGATGTCAAGGTTGAAGCGAACGGCCGCACAGTTGAGGGCCGTGAGCTGACGAAGTATTTGGATCAGACGGACGAGTTCACGAATTATTTCGGCCGGTTCGCCAAACGTCTTGGAAATGATGAAGCTTTGCTCCGAGCTATTCTCGAAGCATTTGCCGGAAAGGAAGGCGTACTGGCCCGGCACGGCGTACGGCTCAAGAAAGTTTTCGCCCAGCGGGAGTTGATGGCGGAAGTGGAGTCGACGATCTCCGATGCGGGATTTGCGACAGAGCTGATCCCGGATGTCGAGCACAGCCTTTATGAGATCGAGATCACGCAGCCGAATGGCGACACGCTGATCTTTGATTGGAACATGGCGAGCTATGTCGAGTTTCAAAAAGCGGTCGAGCTGATGCGGTCGCTTGAGTCAGAATTTGTCGGGCCGTTCATCATCGGCGAAAACGGTAAAAGCGAGGAAGTCCCGACCCGCGAAGAGGTTCTGGAGCGGATAACCGCCCTCGCCAAGAAAGACCTGACCATTCAGCGTTACAAAGGTTTGGGCGAAATGAACCCCGAGCAGCTTTGGGAAACCACGATGGACCCCGAAAAACGGACGCTTCTACAGGTCAGGGTCGAGGACGTCGTAGAAACTGACGCGATCTTCACGGTCCTAATGGGCGACCACGTAGAGCCGCGACGCAAATTCATAGAAGACAACGCCCTAGACGTCAAGAATCTCGACGTATAAGTGGGTACCAAAAAACAAAGGAAATGCGAGCCCGTACTTGGGCTCGTCTTTTTTGGTGGTTGAAGCAACCCGACTTGGGGGCTGCGGTCGAAAGACCGACTGCCATTTCTCCGTGCAAATATGGTCCAAACCACCTAGTCACAACCGTACCCGGACTATCTGCACGAGGCCGGTGACTGGCCCCTGCAGCCCATTCTCGCAAACGCTTCATTTTTGCTGTCTCGGACAAACCGGTCTCAGCTGATTCGTCTTAATTCGAACTTTACCGGTCTGACGCATCGCATGTAAAATCGAACATTGTCGAGCGGCTTTGGTCCGCCGTTCCAATTATCAGGCCGTCAAAGTAACTGACGTTATCGAAATACATGAACGGGAAAGGCCCTCCTCCCACGGTGAAACGTACTCCTTCTCCATTATGGCCGACCGGCGGCGTGTCTATGATCCGTGCCAGGGGATGAAGGGCTATTAATTCATCGATGGTAGCCTCATGAGGCAGGCCGGGAATGGTTACGGCCTCAAAAACCCATACCCCTTGCAAAGCATCCCACTGTTGCCACCTGTCGAGGGCGAAAGGTGGGTCTCCCTGAAGTTCCGGAGCGTAGTATATATTGAAATCCTTGATCGCATCTCCCGTGACATCCACTTGCAATACCATCACGGTCGGCAGGCCGTGTACCACGTACGTGCTGTATCTCAATTCAGTGAGATCAGCGAGATAGGTCCCTGAAAAACCACCCCGACGAAGGCGTATCCTTCTGAGCGTCGGATAATTCGTCGTCGGAAGGTTCATAGTTACTGACCCCTTTATCAATCTGCGATCGTTGTCATTTTCCGGGCCGCAAACGATGCTCACGTGCTCCGATTCGTCTAGGAATTGCTGCGGCATACCCGGAGGCGAGTGGACCTCCTGCTCTTTCCATCCCTGCGAATGAAAGTTGTGCTCATTGATCCTCTCGAATCTATACGGGGTGACACCGCGCGCCTTGTTCTCAAACTGTCCGGGGACTGTCGAAACCGAAAGTATTGTCAAAAATCCCATTGCGACGATTCTGTAAACGTTTCTTCTCTTCATCTCTCTTCTCCTTTTAGGTTTAGTTCTAGCCGGAATCACCGAGGCACTTTCCTTCCCAAATATGCTCCCATGAGAATCAGAACGCCCCTGTAGCAGGAATAGGTTATCTCCCTCGAGCCCGAATTGATGGACGCGGGTGCCGCCTGTCGAGTTCAAGATCCAGCACGTCCCGTCGCGAAAGATCGCGACATCCGATCGGCCGTCACCGTCATAATCGGCGTGGACGGGGATATCCGTCGGCCAGTTTCCTTCGCGGTAGACCGCGACGTCTGTTTTACCGTCGCCGTCGAAATCGGTGTGCGTGATTCTATCTGCTGAAAGTCCAAATTTTGTCGAAGCCCCGTTAGCAAAAAAAGTCATTGCTTTTCTGGCTACTAGTGAACTAGAATATTCGGCACAGCGACCAACGCATTTCCATCCATGGAGCTATAAATGCAGGGACGGTGTCTTTCGTAGACTTGAGTTTACCAACTGCTCGTATACCAAGTCCTTTGTAAATCTTCTGAATTTTTTCCTATTTTTCTCCCTTTTGTTGTATGGTTGGGAAAAACGGAAATATCTATGACTTTTCAGACTTTCGTCTCATCCCGGACGAAGGCCGCCTGCTTAAGAACGGAATACCGATTCAACTAACCCCCAAAGCTTTTGAGTTGCTCGTGTTTCTGGTTGAGAATAAGGGCCGCTTGGTCACAAAGTCAGATTTCATCGACGAATTTTGGAAAGATGCGATCGTTGAAGAAGCGGCGATTTCTCGCTGTATATGGACGATTCGAACCGCTTTGGGTGACGATCCGCGTCGCCACGTGTTTGTTGAAACCGTTCCGAAACGAGGCTATCGTTTTGTTGCCGATGTAACTGAGTCCCTCACCTCGGAAAGCGACACGTTGATTACAGTGCCTCCGCGGCCGTTTGGGCTTCGCAGGATGGTTCTTGTCACAGTGCTAGCCGCTCTGACGCTGGTTGGAGCGATCAACTATCTCTTCGTTCTAGAAATACCGGGTGGCTCCGCTAACACGGTGGCTGCCGAGCGCGGGACGCCCAACGACGATGCATATAGGCTTTTCATCCAAGGAATGTATGCCTACGAAAAACGTACCCCGGAGGATGCCCGAAGGGCCGTCGAGTTGTTCGAACAGGCAACGCAACTCGACCACAGTTTTGCTCGCGCGTGGGCTGCAAAGGCACGTGCGCTGAGATATTCCGCAATCATGAATAACCGGGGGGATATTTCGAGCGAGATCAAAGGTTCGTTCGCTGCGATCGACCACGCCCTGTCTGTAGATCCGGAATTATCCGAGGGTTATAGTGCTAGATGCGAGTTATTGGCCTTCTATGAGTTCGATTTTTCGAGCGCGGAGGAGGCTTGCCGCAGGGCAGTTCAGCTAAAGCCGGATTCGGCGATTGCCAGGGTGATAAACGCACGGTTTCTTTCCAGCCGAGGCCGACATGCGGAGGCCCTCGACCAGATCAAAGTGGCGATCGATCTTCAGCCGGGATCGGTCTATTATCAGCGGAATCTCGGAGTCTCTTTGTTCTATAGTAGAAGCTATGACGACGCCGCCAAACACCTCACGCGAGTCTTGGAGATGGAAAAGGGCTTTGATTCCAGTATACCGTGGCTCGTTTCTACGTTAGCAATGCAGGGCAGACTCGACGAAGCCTTCAAATGGTCGATGGAGTGGCAAGCACGCAGATTGAGCGATGAGCACCTGTCACTGCTTCGCAAATCGTACGCTGAATCGGGCTGGGTCGGTTTTGTTAATCAGCAACTCATGGTTCAGGAAGCGGGACCCCGCTTAAACTTCGCCGTCGCCTGCCAGTATGCTCTGGTAGGAAATTTTGATAGGGCATTTGAACTTCTAGAAAAGTCTTTGGCCCGTCGCGAGTGGGGAATTGCTTTTCTGGAAGTCGACCCCCGACTGGATTCTTTGAGGGCCGACCCGCGTTTCGCGGATCTCTTGGCTCGCTCCCGCAAACGGGATTAGCTGCAAGCGTGTCATCAGCCCGTGGTCTTCAAACTGACGTTCGGGAGTTCGAGTATAAGGTCGGCACCGTAGGCTTTGGCGGGGGTTTGGAAGCCGGGGGTGAAGTTGCCGGCGAGGATCTTTACGGTGATGTTGAGGGCGGCGAGGGCGGTGGTGGTGTAGCCCTCGGGGCATTGCATGCGAGCTTCGACGCGATTGCCGGCGTCGTCGGAGGCTTCGCCCCACAGCAGGGTGCGCCCTTTCGCACGTTCGGCGTCGGTGGGGCCGCCGGGCGGGATCCTGCCTTGCAGATATCGCTGCACAGGCCCTTTTGCGAGCAGCCAGCCGAGGTAGCGGCTCAGCTTCATTAGTTTTAGCGCCGACGGGGGTGCGACGGTATAGACCTCGATGTTGGGAATGCCGGTCGAATAGAAAGCGGTCGCGACGTCGCCCCACGGGATGGTCACGGCCTTCTTGGTAACCTCGCCAAAATCGATCTCGCGGGTGCGCCAGGCGGCGGGCACCCACATTATCTCGCCGTCGCGGCGCACGGCGCCGCCTTTGTCGACGTTCATCGTCATCGTCTTCTGCGTGCCGTGCGAGATGCGGCCCTTGCCATAGAACGCGAGCGAAAGGTTGGTTGCCGACGGCATAAGATCCTTGAGATGCCGCGCGAGACAATCAGTCGGGACTACATCGAAGCCGACGCCGGGCATTATCATGATCCCTGCCGCCTTTGCCTTTTCGTCGGCGCGGGCGCAGGCTTCGAACACGGCGATCTCGCCGGTGATGTCAGTGTAATGCGTCTTCGTTCGCAGGCACGCCTCGCCCATCTGCCTCGAGGTGAGCGAGAACGGCCCGGCGCAGTGTAGCACCATCGCGACCTCATTCAGTGCGGCGTCAAGCTTGTCGGTCTGTTCGAGCGCAAACACGCGGTGCTCCAGCCCGTGCTTCTCAGCCAGCGCCTTGATCGCCTCCGCATTGCGCCCCGCCACGATCGGCCTCAGCCCGCGCTCAACCGCAAACCGCGTGATCAGCTCGCCGGTGTAGCCGTTGGCGCCGTAGATGAGAAACGTGTTGCTCATTGTAAAAAGGTCAATCGATGCGTCCGCGCCAAACTATCGGATTCCGGCTCGTATGGAAAACGGAAATGACCACGATCTTGTCTGACTCGACCCGGAATACTATCACATACGGGAATCGGTCGGTCAGTACACGTCGGACATCGGAACCCGCAACAACAGGATAGGCTGATGGGAGTTTCTGGAGAGCATCGATCGCTGCCTCTGCCGCCTCACGGAAGCGGGAGCCCAGACCCGCGTCTCTTTCTTCGTAGAATGCGATAGCGTCAGCCAGTTCTGCTTCGGCCTCAAGGTAAAGTTCGACCGGCAACATCATGCGATCCGGCGGAGTCTTTCCCTGGCCTCTTCCCACGGAACGAGCTTCTTCGGGTCGGCCTGATAATCTTCGATGCGTCGTTCGACCTCGGCAAGCTGATCGGGTGAGAGGTCCAAGGCCTCCGGAACGGCGGCAATGCTGTCCCAGATCTCCTCGACCAGCTTGATGCGTTCGCGGACCGGAAGTTTTAGACTTTGTTCGAGCAGCGTGTTCATGACGTTAGCGTATTACCGAGCACATCAAAAAGCAAGATGCTTTTGGAGCGTAACCCGCCTAATTCCGCCCCGCAACGAGCGTCCTCAGCCCGCACTCAACCGCATACCGCGTGATCAGCTCGCCGGTGTAACCGTTCGCTCCGTAAATAAGAAATGACATGACTTCTCTGTGACCGCTATTTGGTTCTTGCTAGGGGAAGTTTACGATCCCGTAAGGCTGGCAAGACAATTTGCGAGTATATATCGGCTGATGCGTTCGTGGGTAACCGCACGTTATAATTGCCCGCTGTAACAACGACCATTATCTTGTTTTTTCGGTCCATCTGAACGATCTGTCCACCATTCCCCGCAAATTCCTGGAGAAATATACGCTCGCCGTTCAGCAAAAAGGACGGCTGCCAGATTTGGAAGCCGTAGGTTATCTCGAGTCCCGACTCATTTCCTTTCGCATCTTCGATTTTCGCTTGGACGCTCATCGCCTCATCCGCAAGTTTCGAGGGTATGATACTCCGACCATTCCAACTTCCGCGGTTCATCATCAAAAGCCCGAACTTTGCCAGATCCCTTGATCTAAGCCGCAGACCGGAGGCCGCGGATGGATCGCCGTTATATATCTTTACCCATCTGTATTTCGAGATGCCGAGGGGTTCAAACAAATACTTTTGAGTGTACGAGTCAGCGTTCATTCCGGTCACTTTTTCGATCAGGGCAGCCAAAAGCTGTGAACATCCCCCACTATAGTTAAAAATCGCTCCGGGTTTATTAACAAGCTTTTGCCGGAGAATGTAGTCGATGGGGTCAGCGGCGGTGTTCATCTGAATCTCGCTGTTCCTTGGATCGGTGTACGGGATCTTCTCATCCCATTCCAACCCGGCGGTCATCGAAAGAACGTGCCTAATAGTAACCCCGTTCTTGTCACCCTCAGCGTATTTTGCGTATTCCGGAAAGTAGTCGAAGATCGGATCATCAAGGCTCTTGATCGTCCCCTGCGAATGAGAGATCAGGACGGCCGCGGCAACGATGCTTTTGGTAACGCTTCGCATGTCGTGGAGCGTGTCGCGAGTGTGTTCGACGACGCCAAGCGGACCCACGCCGCGCTCAATGTCCTCGCCTCTAAAGTAATTTTCATAAATGAGCTTGCCATGACGAAATATCAGCAGACTGTGAATGTTTGGGTAAGTTCCTTTCAAGATCTCATTCGTCCCGGAGACGATCTTTGCTTCATCGATCTTTGCCGAGCGGAGTGTTCCTGTTTTAATACCGTCATTCAGCTTTGCTGGCGGCCAGTATTTGTAATCGGGAGCGGCCTGAGATTGCGCCGGTACCGGAATAAAAAGAGCCCAGGCCAGTAAAAATAGGGAAAATATCTGAAGGCTAAAGTTTCTCATAGATCTCCTTACCAAACGTTTAGGTGGCGATGAGATACATTCTATAACGGCTCGTCAATAAGTTTCTGAACGCGTCCGACCTGCCCGTCGGTTAGGCGGACCTTGATGCCGTGGGGGTGGGTGGGGGAGTTTGTGAGGATGTCTTTTACGGTGCCGACGGTTTCGCGGCCGGTTCGTTGGTCCTGTTTTAGGACGATGGCGACCTTGATGCCGGGGCGGATGTTCTTTCGTTGGCGGTGCGGCATATCAGAATAAGTTTAACTGCTGCGACTGCGCCTTTGCGAGGCGGTCGAGGAATTCGGCGCGGGGGATCTCGCGTGTGCCGAGGGCTTGCATGTGCGGCGTTGTGACTTGGGCGTCGAGCCAGGTTGAGCCGCGGGCTTTGAGGTGGTCGATGAGGTGCAGCAGCGCGAGCTTTGAGGCGTTGGGCTGACGATAGAACATCGACTCGCCGCAGAAAACGCCGCCGGCGTCGATGCCGTAAAGCCCACCGACGAGGCTTCCGTCCGCGTCCCACGCCTCGACGCTGTGTGCCATCCCTTCTTCGTGAAGTTGAGTGTAGACGTCGATGAATTCCGGCGAGATCCACGTGCCCGCCTGGTCGGTGCGTATCGCCTCCGAGCATTCTTCGATCACGCGGCGAAAGGCTTGGTCGATCGTAAAGGCGAATCGGCCCTGCCGGCGAAGTTTTTGGAGGCTGCGGGGCACGTGAAGCTCTTCAAACACGAGAATCGCACGCCACTCCGGGCAATACCATGGCAGCGGGACCCCGTCCATGTTCCACGGAAAGATCCCGTTCAAATATGCGGTGCGTACGTTCTCGGGCGTGAGCGGGTCGCCGAACGAGACCACGTCACGTGCGTAGTAAAAAAAGTCGCCGTGCCGCACCCATTCGGGAAAGTCGTATTGCTGCGGGTTCGGAAAGCTCACCCGCCTATTCTAACCCATTCGCCGGCGCTCCGGGTCATTGCGCCGGAGCCCGGAGCGTAAGCCGCTAGACGACCTGCTTCTTCCACTTGCCGCGTTTGAATAGCAGCGCGGACGCGACGGCGAGCACGGAGAATGCGATCGTTATCGCCCAAAACACGCCTTGCGGGCCCATTTCGAAGTTGTACGCCAGGATGTATGCGAGCGGGATCTCGAACATCCAGAAGACGAAAAAGTTCAACCACGTCGGCGTAACAGTGTCGCCGGCTCCGTTGAACGAGCTTTCCATCACCATCCCGAGGCCGTAGAACGCGTAGCCGTAGCCGATGATACGCAGGCAGTCCTTGCCGTAGGCGAGCACGGCGGGCTCGGTGGTGAAGACGCTGATGACCGCCTCCGCAAAGAACACGAATCCGATGCCGATGGTGCCGAGGAGGACCGCGTTGAGCGCACCGGCGGTCCAGACGGTTCGTTCCGCGCGTTCCGGATTACCGGCGCCGAGGTTCTGCCCGACGAGCGTCGCCGAGGCGTTCGCGATGCCGGCCGCGAGCAGGATGATAAAGACGATCACGCGCAGCCCGATCTGGTATCCGGCTATCGCGAGGCTGCCGAATCCGGCCATGATCACCACGAGGCCGCTCCAACTTGCGGTCGAGATCAGGAACTGCAGCACCGCGACGGATGAAAGGCGGATGAGGCTCCAGCTCAGCTTTGGCGCAAACGCCCAATGCGCACGCCGGATCTCGATGCGCCCGCCGTTGTCGCGGAAGAAGAGCGCCCACGCGGCGTAAGCCACGCCGATGCCGCGGCCGATCACCGTCGCGACCGCCGCACCCGTTACGCCGAGTTCCGGAAAGAACGCAACGCCGAAAATGAACAGCGGGTCGAGGATGATGTTGAGGCCGTTTGCGATGATCAGAACGCGCATCGCGATCGCCGCGTCGCCGGCGCCGCGAAAGATCGCGTTCAGCAAAAAGAGGAACACGATCACGGCGTTCGTGCCCATCATTATCTGCATGAACGGCGTGCCGAGTTCGACGACGGCCGGTTCGGCACCCAAAAGGCGCAGGATATCAGCGGCAAAGATCACACCCGGCACCGCCATCACGATCGAGACGAAAATGCCGAGATAGATCATATGCGCCGCGCTGCGAGCGGCGCCATCGTGATCTTTTTCGCCTATGCGTCGTGCAACGGTCGCAGTTGCACCGATACTCAAGCCGATCGCGACAGCGTACACCAGCGCGAGGATCGATTCGGTAAAGCCGACGACCGCGATCGCCTCGGCACCGAGTTTGGCGACGAAAAACGTATCTACGATCGCGAAAACAGCCTCCATCGCCATTTCGAACGTCATCGGAATGGCGAGAATGATAAGGCCGGCGATTATCGAACCCTGTGTGAAATCTCGGTTAGTCCCGCGGAACGCTTCGCGCAAGACCGAACGCACTGTGTTTACCTCCGTCACTTCTACGGGCGAACGGACTCCTTCAATAGACATGATGACAACCTGGTTTTAAACGAGAATACGGCACGAGTGGTGCCGGGATCACCCGATCGGCTCCGCATGGCGCGGCCGTTCGGGCAGCAACAGAGCGGCAGAATCAGGCAAGAGGTATTCGGAGTATTCGCATAGTTTTACGAAAGTAACATACTGTATGTCTGGTTGAAAAGTGATACTGTGTAACTTCGTTGTGAACTTGCCTCCTCGCGTAGTTACAGACGCGCGCCGCCAGCGAACCCGGACACGATCGTGGAGTCCGCAAAATGCCTTGCAACTCTAGGCTAATTGTTGTAATCTCATAGTTTGATAATTCCTTCTCTCTTTGTCGACGGTAAAATGCTTTCATCGTGAACGGCATCTGGATAGTTTGAGAGTTGGTTCGTAAATACTGTCAGAAGGGGCGGTCTGATCCTATCAGAGAGCCTTCTAACGTTGGTCCTTCGCTGCAACCGTTACATCGAAAGTTTTAACCCACCGTAAGAGAACTTCTTAAAACATCCTGAAGAATTGTTGCCCGATAGCGTTCGAATGGCGAAAAGCGCCGTACGCAGGGCGAAGCCCAAGTTACGGGCCCGTACGGTTCTTCCGTTGAAGAATTAAAATAAATTAAATGAGTTTCAAAGAACTAGGCTTGCTGCCGTTTCTAACGGACAAGTGCGAGCAGATGGGTTTCACTGAGCCTACACCCATTCAAAAACAGGCAATTCCGGTAATTTTAGAAGGTGGCGACGTTGTCGGCACCGCCGAGACCGGAACCGGCAAGACGGCCGCATTTTTGCTGCCCGTCCTGCAGATGTTAAAGGAAAACAAACGACGCGGAACCTCGGTTCTCGTCCTGGCACCGACACGCGAACTGGCCAACCAGATCGATGCGGAGTGCCGCAAATTCGTGCCCAAGGGTATTACCTGTGCTGCCGTGATCGGCGGTTCAGCTTATGGCAAGCAGATCAAAGCTCTCGAGGGCGGCGTTAACATTCTTATCGCAACCCCGGGCCGCCTCATCGATTTCATGGAACAGGGAATGGTCAACTTTAATAACTTGACCACCCTGATCTTGGATGAAGCCGACCGGATGCTCGATATGGGCTTTTTACCCGCGATCAAGCGTATCGTTAAGGCAGTCCCTGCCAAACGGCAGACACTTTTCTTCTCGGCTACCATGGGCGCAGAAGTTGAGCATATTGCTCGTCAGATAGTTACAGATCCGGCATACATCGATATCGGTCGTCGGAACCAGGCGGCGGTCACTGTTTCGCAGTCGGCATATCCGGTAGCACAGCAGTTCAAAATGCCTTTGCTGCTTGATCTGCTTGAGAGTGAGAACTTTGAACGCGTTCTGGTCTTCACCCGTACAAAACGTGGTGCTGACCGCATCGCTCATGTTCTGGAAAAGCGTTCGCATAAATCGACGCGGATTCACGGGGACCGATCGCAGTCACAGCGTGAAGCTGCTCTGCGGGCGTTCAAATCGGGCAAGTCTCGGATCCTGGTTGCGACCGACGTCGCGGCACGAGGAATCGATATAGATTCGGTCTCGCATGTGATAAACTATGACATTCCTACGGTTCCGGAGGACTATGTCCATCGGATCGGCAGGACAGGGCGTGCCGGCAACACCGGACGTGCGATCACATTGTTCACAACCGCTGAAGAACACTCGATGCGAGAGATCGAACGCCTTACCGGCGAAGCGGTTGAACGAGTCGTACTTCCGGATTTTGGCGGAGCCGTTAGCACAACAACCAGACCGGTGGCGACGAAGACGGGTCCAAAGCGGACTTTCCGTTCGTTCGGCGGAAGACGCCGTCGGTAATTCATTAAGAAATATGAAAAAGAAAGCAGAAAAATATGCAGTGGGCGATTCGATCACGATGATGTGTTCGGGTTGCGATGATGAAAAGCCTCACACAATTGAGACCGTGACCAAACTTGGGAAGATCTCAAAAGCGATATGCGCCACGTGTGAGGGTGTAAGTACATTCAACCGGGGCGTAAAAACCTCAGTTGCGGTCGGTAAAGGTAAGGCCGCATCACCCTATGACCGCAGCCGAAAATATCGAAAGGGCCAGGCAATGACCCATTCGAAATTTGGCCACGGCGAGGTGACTGCGGTGATTGAAGCTCAAAAGATCGATGTTCTTTTCGGCGACAAGACGCGACGGCTGATCCACGCCCAGGAATAACTGCAGAACTTTCAGAATGAAAAAAGGCGGCTCCATTGTGAGCCGCCTTTTTGCGTTCATCGTTGTGTGCTTAGCGCCGTTTCAAGAGAAAGCCGACAACAAGGCCGACCGCTGCTGAAATAAGCAGTGCCTGCCCAGGCTTTTGCCGGGCGTAATCCTTCGCATCTTCGAGTAGCTCTTTCGGGTCCTTGCCTTGAAGCTCTCTAAACTTTTCGCTAGCGATATCTTTCGCACGGATCGCGGCGTCCTGAACACGATGGCCGTATTCCTGCGCCTGCATTCGCAAGTCACCCAGGAACTCATCCTGACCTTCGTTGAAACCTGCGCCGCCTGCCGGAACGAGACTTTGTTCAAGCTCACGTTCGGCCTTTTTAACTTCCGATTCAAATTCTGACATATGGTTCTCCTCCTTGGTTGAACAAATTCTTTTTGCGAGCTGCCGCGGTGGCTGCCCGCGATATAAATCGCGTCTAGTGCATAAACGAATTCTATCGCATTAAGTTCATTTAATCACGTACGAAGAAAATGTGCGTCGCAAAAATGCGAGCGCAGCTTGACAGATATCGGGCCAAATGCGAATCTACCGAATTCGGTAAGTAAGCACTTACTTTGAATCGGAGGAGTATTGATCGACGAAGTATTAAATTGCGATCGCGGGGGACGAATGACAGGCGACGAGCGGCGCGAGCAGATAATTCAAACTGCTGTTGAACTGTTCTCGATAAACGGCTTTAAGGGCACGACGACGAAGCGTGTCGCCGAGGCGGCCGGCGTGTCGGAGGCGATGGTCTTTCGCCATTTTGCCAGCAAGGATGAGTTGTACGAGGCGATCCTGCACAGCAAGGTATGCGAGGGCGGCGAGCACCAGTTCCCGTGGGAGGGCAACTCGATGCTCATCAAGGCAATGGAAGCAGATGACGATCACCAGGTGTTCTTCGTTCTAGCGCTGCACGCTCTCGACAAGCATCAGGCAGACAGCCGGTTCCTGCGACTGCTTTTCTATTCCGCGTTGGAAGATCACGAAATGGCCGAGCGATTTGTGTTGGACTTTATTGCCGGGCTCTATGATTTTATCGGCGCGTATATCGAGAAGCGTCAAAAGGCGGGGGCGATCAGGAACGTAAATCCGCGGATCGTCGTAAGGGCATTTATGGGGATGCTGATCCATCATTCGCTGACGAACATTCTATGGGACAAGAATCGAAAGCTGTTGAACATTACGAACGAAGAGGCAGCGAGAAATTTTGCGGACATCCTGTTGGGCGGTATCGCCGTTAAAAATGTGGAACAGAACGCGGCGCAATGACGCGTGTCATTTTAAGATAATGAGTATTCATAAACGAATTTTTGTGCCGGCCCTTTTGGCAATCGCAGTATCGCTTGGAGCAGCGGGGTGTGGCTCGGCCGACTCGGCGACGAACAACCCGACTGAACCCGTAAGCGTTGAGATCACGACCGAGCAGGCGATCATTCGCCCGATCCCGTCGTATGTCGAAGCGACGGGGAATCTCGCGAGCGATGAGCAAACCGATGTAGCACCCGCCGTCGGCGGCAAGATCGTCGAGGTCAATTTCGACATCGGTAGCTATGTGAATCAGGGCGACGTGCTTGTGCGACTCGACCCGCAGGATGCGAACATCCGCCTTGAGCAGGCTCGCGCACAGGTCGAGCAGCAGCGTCAGGCTGTTCAGCAGGCCGAGGCGGCGATCGAACAGGCGATAGCGAATTTGCGGCAGACACAGGCGCGGCTTGGCGTAACGGATGGGCAAACATTTCAGGTCCGCGATTTTTCGCAGGTCCGGTCAGTGGGTGCTCAACTTGAGTTAGCCGAGCGTGAACTTCAGCGGGCGGAAAGGCTTTTGGAGACGGGCGATGTTTCGCGTGCGATCTATGATCAGCGAAAGGCGCAACGTGATGCGTTGCTGGGGCAACTCGACGAAGCTCGGTCGAATGCAGCGGTTGCGATACGTGCAATAAGCACCGCGCAGTCGGCGGTCGAAACTTCGCGGGCGGCTGCTAACGGTGCTCGTGCGGGGATTCGCACAAGCGAAGCGCAAGTAAGCCAGGCTCAGAAAGCCGTCGCGGACACGATCGTCCGTGCGCCGATAAGCGGATATGTGGCGGAGCGTGCTGCGTCTGTCGGGGAATTCATTTCGCCTAACACCCCAAATGCCAAGATCGCGACGATCGTGCGAACGTCCACACTGCGTGTGCAGATCGATGTGCCCGAGCAGGACGTAGGAAAGATCGCGACGGGACAAGGAGTCTCGCTGCAGACGAGCGCGTACACCGACAGGAGCTTTGCAGGGCGGATAGTGCGAATAGCACCGAGCCTTGATCCGCAATCGCGGACGCTGTCGGTCGAGGCAGAGATCCAGAATGTGGACGGCTTGCTAAGGCCCGGTCAGTTTGCGACCGTACGCATAACTCAGTCGAAACCGGAACCTGCTGTAATGATCCCCGTCAGAGCTGTCCGGGCGGATGGCGATGTAAACCGCGTGTTCGTGGTCAGAGACGGAGCGGCGCGCGAACAACTGGTTCAACTCGGGCTTCTTGAGAACGACATGATCCAGGTGAAACAAGGTGTGATCGAGGGCGATGTGGTTGCGACCAGCAACCTCAATCTTCTAAGCGACGGCGTGCTGGTGCGTCAGTAAAAGATTATGCAGTGGTTAGCAGAAGTTTGTGTAAAGCGGCCGGTGTTCGCGACGATGTTGATCTTGTCGCTGGTGGTCGTGGGTACGTTCTCGTTCTTTAGTCTGGGGGTTGACCTCTTTCCAAAGATCGACTTCCCCACGCTGACGGTAACGGTGGTGAACCCCGGTGCGTCGCCGGAAGAGATCGAGACCGAGATCACTGAGATCATTGAGGAATCGGTCAACACGATCAGCGGTATCGATGAGCTGCGGTCGTCGTCGATCGAGGGCGTGTCGCGCGTGTTCGTCCAGTTCTTGCTGGAAAAGGACGTGGAGGTCGCTTTTAACGAGGTCCAGCAAAAGGTTCAGGCGGTGATCCCGCGGTTACCGACGACGGCCGAACAGCCGACGGTTATCAAGTTGGACACAGACGCTGCCCCGGTCCTTCGTATAACGATTTCTGCGGCAACGTCGCTGAGGGACGTTACCGAGGTTGCAAAGACCGAGATCAAAGAGCGGATCGAATCGGTCAACGGCGTAGGGCAAATCACGATCATCGGCGGCCAGGAGCGGCAGATCAACGTTTGGATCGACCCGGACAAAATGCGTGCGTATAACGTAACGCCCGCCGAGGTCTCAAACGCACTGCGCATTCAAAATATCGAGTTTCCGAGCGGCCGGCTGGACGGCGGCGAAACCGAAACAAGTGTGCGTACGCTCGGTAAGATCCGCCGGCCAGAGGAATTCGCAAACGTCATCGTAGCGACGCGGGGCAGCTATGAGGTCAAGGTCCGCGACATCGGTTATGTAGAGGACGGGGCGGAAGAGATCAGGTCAGAAGCACGGCTGAATGGCCAGCCGGCGGTGACGATGATCGTCGCGAAGCAATCGGGGCAGAACACCGTCGCGGTGGCGCGTGAGATAAAAGAGCGGCTGACGGCTATCGAAAAGACTCTACCCCCGGGATATCAGCTTCGCATTATCGGCGATAACTCGATCTTCATTGAAAATTCCGTCGCGGCATTGGAGGAGCATTTGATCCTCGGGTCGATCTTCGCGTCGATTGTGGTGTTCTTTTTCCTTTGGAGTTTCCGCTCGACGTTCATTGCGGCTCTTGCGATCCCCACATCGATCATCTCGACGTTCGCATTGATGTATGCAATGGGCTACACGCTCAATTCGATCACGATGCTGGCGCTGACGCTCATGGTCGGAATCGTGATCGACGACGCGATCATCGTGCTCGAAAACATCTTCCGGTTCGTAGAAGAAAAAGGGATGGACCCCTTCGAAGCTGCGATCGAGGGGACACGTGATATTGGACTGGCGGTGCTCGCTACCACGCTGTCGCTGATGGCCGTATTTGTGCCGATCGGGTTCATGCAGGGCATCATCGGCCGATTTATGTCGAGCTTTGGCCTGACGGCTTCGTTCGCCGTGGGCGTTTCGCTCATCGTGTCGTTTACGTTAACGCCGATGCTTGCGGCGCGGCTGATCAAACGTAGAAAGAAAAAAGCGACTCAGCCTGAGCCGCACCCGTCCGGCGACGGGATGGTGGAACCTGAGGACGTAGAGCCGAGTGAGCATACTTCAAAGGATTCGCGGTGGTTCAGTTTCATCCTTGACCGATACACAGGTTTGCTCCGCTTTGCGATGGGTCACCGGTGGCTGATCGTATTGATCTGTGTGCTGGTGTTCATCTCGATCGGGCCGTTGTTTTATGTGGTGGGCAAGAACTTCCTGCCCGTCGATGACCAGTCGCAATACGAAGTTTCCGTGAGGGCGCCGGAAGGCTACACGCTCGGAGCAACTTCGCTGGCGATGGAGCGGATCGCCAGCCAGATCAGGCAGATGAGTGGCGTGACGGATACACTTGTGACCGCGGGCGGCGGCCAGGACCAGGTGGTCAACAGCGGTTCTATCTACGTGAAACTGACGGATGTCGGCGATCGTTCGGAGTCGCAGGAAGATCTGATGACGCGAACGCGCGAACTGCTCGCGCCATACGCCGGCGAGCTTCGGACGGCGGTGCAGCCCGTCGCTGCGTTCTCGGGCGGCGGCTTTCGTAATGCGAACGTACAGTTTTTGGTGTCGGGGCCTGACCTGAAGCAGCTTGAGGTTTATTCCGAACAGATCCTCGAAAAGATGAGGACCATCCCGGATGCGGTTGACGTCGATTCGACCCTGATCGCGGGTAAGCCCGAGGTTCAGCTGAATATGAACCGCGAGCTTGCCGCGGACCTGGGCGTAAGGGTCGGCGATATATCGCAGGCGCTGAACACGCTCGTCGCTGGTCAGGATGTGACCACGTATAACGAGGGGACGCAGCAGTATGATGTGGTGGTGCGGGCGATAAACCTTTATCGAACGGATGTCGAGGGGCTGCGGCGGATGATCGTGCCATCGTCAAAGGTCGGGTGGGTCTCGCTTGATCGGCTAGTGACGGTGGAAGAAGGGACGGGGCCGAGCTCGATCGAACGAGTAAATCGACAGCGGCAGGTAACGCTTCTCGCCAATACGCGGCCTGGTGGTTCTGCGGCGAACATCACGTCGGAGATCGACAGTTTTGTCGCGCAGATGAATCTGCCGGCGACGTACACGACGGGGTATGTCGGGCAGTCAAAGGAAATGGGGCGTGCCCTCTTCTACTTCCTGCTCGCGTTCGTGCTCTCGTTCATTTTCATGTACATCGTGCTCGCGGCTCAGTTCGAGTCGTTCATTCACCCCGTCACGATCTTGCTGACGCTGCCGTTGGCGGTGCCGTTCGGGATCTTGAGCCTGCTGATCGCGGGTCAAACGGTGAACATTTTTTCAGGGCTGGGGCTGCTGCTGCTGTTCGGCATCGTGAAGAAAAACGCGATCCTGCAGATAGACCATACGAATAACTTGCGTTCGAAAGGAATGAGCCGTTACGACGCGATCATCCAGGCGAACCGCGACCGGCTTCGGCCGATCTTGATGACGACGTTGGCATTAGTTGCCGGCATGATGCCGCTCGTTCTTTCGAGTGGTGCAGGCTCGGGAACGAACCGTTCTATCGGGGTGCTGGTCGTGGGCGGACAGACGCTGTGTCTGCTGCTGACGCTAGTCGCGGTGCCGGTCTTTTACTCTTTGTTTGATGATCTGGCGGCGATGCGTTTGTTCCAGTATGTCGGCCGTTTCTCGGAATGGCTGTTCGGCGGAATGCGTCGCAGATTTGCGAGTGTTATTGGGGCGATTATAGGGCGATCTTAATTCGACAGGCCCGGCCTTAGTTGCCGGAGATTTATATGTTACCGCGATTATTTTTATATTTGATCTTAGCTGCCGCCGCGGTCGTCGCACCTGTGCAGGCGCAGGACCCGACGCCCTCGCCGACCCCGGTGGATACGGACCCAAGTGGCAGGGCGGCGGAGGAAGTGCAAGGGGTTCCCACGATCGCGCCGAACTTTCGTTCGGATGAACGCGAGTTGCCCGACCTGGGCCGCGTGGGCGTGGATATGACAGAGCAGCGCCCCATCTCGATCCGGGAAGCGATCGCACTGGCACTCGAGAACAACAAGGACATTGAGGTAACGCGTAAGAACGTTCAAATCGCCGAGTTTGACCTTGAGGCAGCGCGCGGATTTTATCAGCCGCGTCTGATCGGCAACACGATCTATGAGCGGGCGACACTGCCAAACGTGAGCATTTTCAGTACGAACCGCGACACGACTCAGGGATCGTTTTCGAGTAATGCAACGATCCAGGGTTACATCCCGAATTTTGGGACGGTGATCCGTGCCGAAGCAACGAACCAGCGTGTGACGACGGATAATCCGATCTCGATCTTGAGCCCGCAGTACAACGCGGGACTAGGAGTGACCGTGACGCAGCCGCTGCTTAGAGGCCGAGGGTTCGACCAACCGCGTCGTGTGATCGAGATCGCGAAGCGCAATCTTACGCTGACTGACGTGCAGTTTCGCCAGCGTTCGATCGAGATCATCGCAGGAGTTCAGCGTGCATATTGGGACCTCGCGTTCGCCCTCCGAAACCTACAGGTGCAGCGCGACGGCGTCCGGGATGCTAAGACGCAGCTCGCACATAACCGCCGTTTGGTAGAAGAGGGCCAGCTCGCACCCATCGACATTGTTGCCGCCGAAACGCAGGTGGCGTTATTTGAACAATCCGTTTACGAAGCTCTCGACGTGGTGACCCAGACCGAGAACGCACTCAAGAATCTGATCTCCCCCAATCGCGCTGATCGGATCTGGAGCGAGGCGCTAACCCCTGTTGATTCCGTCGATTTGCGGGCTCCCGCGACGAGTCTCGACGATGCAGTCGCGGTGGCGATGGCGAATCGGCCGGAACTTGAGCTCCTGAATGTGCAGCGGGACATCAATGACGTTGATCGCCGCTTTTATCGCGACCAAACGCGGCCGCAGATCGATCTGATCGCGGGCTACACCGCGGCGGGCGTGGGCGGTAGCCAGAACCCTGATTTTTCGGCGCCGTTTCCGTTGCCGTGTCAGACCGACCCGACCTCACCGGCGTGCCAGCAGCAGCAGGCGAACCTGGATGCATTGACGGGCAATCCCTACAGCGGTGTTTTTGGCAATCGCTATCCCACGTTTCGTGTCGGGGTGCAGATCAATCTGCCGCTGTTTGGCGATAAAACGGCGCGGTCACAACTTGGACGAACTCGGGTGGAGGGCGAGCGGATCGAAACCCAGCGGGAACAGGCTGAGCAGAACATTCAGGTCGAGGTTCGAAACGCACTGCAGGCCGTGAGAACCGCCGAGGCGCGGCTCCGGTCGGCGGCGATCGCACGGGAGAATAGCTTGCGGCAGTACGAATCGGAACAGCGAAAACTTGATTCGGGCCAGTCGGATATATACGCGGTGCTTGAAAGGCAGACGGCGCTGACGACAGCTCGAAGCAGCGAGCTGCGGGCGCAAACGGAGTTGAACAAGGCCATTGCGGACCTGCAGCGTGCGACCGGTAATTCGTTGCGAGAGAACGATGTTGAGACGCGTTTGCGGAATCATTTGAAATGAAAGCGGTCTACGTAACTCAGCCAGGCGGGCCGGAGGTTCTCGAGCTGCGAGAAGTAGGCGATCCGCCTCAGCCTGCCGGTAGCCAGATACTTGTTCGGGTGCGGGCGGCCGGGCTGAATCGGGCGGACCTGCTTCAGCGTCGGGGGATGTATCAGGCGCCTGAGGGCACGAAGCAAGAGATTCCGGGGCTGGAATTCGCCGGTGAGGTGGTTGCGGTCGGTGACCAGGCCCGCAGGTTTTCGCCGGGTGACCGCGTCATGGGCATCACATCGGGCGAAGCCCAGGCTGAGCTGCTGATCGTCGACGAAAGCCTCGCGGTGCCGATCGCGGATGGGCTGAGCTACACCCAAGCGGCGGCTGTGCCGGAAGTTTTCGTGACCGCTCACGATGCGATCGTCACCCAGGGTAAATTGGATAGAGGGGACTGGCTCTTGATCCATGCGATCGGGTCGGGCGTTGGGCTCGCCGCATTGCAGATCGCAAAGGCGATGGGTGCAAAGGTGATCGGCACATCGCGGACGGCGGATAAGCTGGCGGCGGCTGTGGAATTGGGGCTTGATGAATCGATCGAGACAGGTGACGGCGCGCAATTCTCTGAACGCGTGGTGGAAATGACGGGCGGTCGCGGGGCGGACGTTATCCTTGACCTGGTCGGCGGTGGTTATTTTCCTGAAAACGTGAGGAGCGTTGCGGTGAAAGGGCATCTGCTTATAATCGGACTGACGGCAGGACGTAAGGCGGAGGTCGATCTGGGTGCAGTTCTGTCCAAACGTCTGACAATCATCGGTTCCGCCTTGCGGTCGCGTCCGCTGGATGAAAAGGCTGTGGCGGTCGCGGCTTTTGAGCGGGATGTGCTGCCTGCGATAGCATCAGGTGAGATCAAGGTGGTGGTGGACAGGGTGTTTTCAGCACCTGACGTCGGGGAGGCTCACCGTTATATGGAATCGAACGCAAACTTTGGCAAGATCATTCTGGAATTTTGATGCGGTCGGCGGCGGTTGCGGTGATCACGCATAATCCGGGAACGCCGGCCTTGTCCAGTTCGCGCAGTTTTCGGGCGGCTTGGTCATAGGTCAGAGACGATGCCTCGACGCGTTCGAATGAGACGACCGCCCAAAGCGTTTCTTCAAGTTCGTTCGTATCGGCGGGTGTCTTGATCTCTTGTTCGGCCGCTGGTCTGCTCATAGTCGGAAGGTACCACAAGTTTTCCACAAGTGGAAAACTTTACGATTGGGCTCATCCAAAAGACTGTTAGAATCTTGATGATGCCGCTCGAATTTTCAAAAACTGTGTTCATGACCGGCTTTCCGGGATTCATTGCCGGACGTCTGGTCGAACGTCTCGCCGAACCGGATACGCAGTTTTATCTTTTGATCCAGCCGCAGTTTGCGGATGTGTCAAAAACTCTTGTAAACGAGATCGCCGAACGTTCGAACACTCCGCTCGAGAATTTCGTCTTGGTCGAGGGCGACATAACGCACCCGGATCTGGCCATCACCGCTGACGACCTCGAAGTTATCCGGGCAGAAACGACAGATATCTTTCACCTTGCGGCGGTTTATGATCTGGAGGTCGACAAGGATACCGCGCATCGAGTAAACCTTGAGGGGACAAGGAACGTTAACGAATTCGCCAAATCGGTTGAAGGGCTAGAAAGGTATAACTACATCTCGACATGTTACGTGGCGGGAAAGCGACCGGGGCGGATCTTTGAAACTGAGCTGCAGCATGATGCCGGGTTTCGGAACCATTACGAAGAGACGAAATATCTCGCCGAGATGGAGGTCGAGAACCGTAAGGAGCTCGTGCGGACGACAATCTTTCGGCCCTCGGTTGTGGTCGGCGATTCGGAAACCGGCGAAACCCCAAAATATGACGGTATCTACTTCTTGATCCAGTATCTGCGGAAAGCGCCGGGATTGTTGCGGTTTGTTAATGTTGGCAACAGTCAGGTGAGGCTCAATCTGGTTCCGGTCGATTTTGTGGTGTCAGCGATCGCGACGCTATCTGAGGATGAAAGAGCTCTCGGCAAAACCATCGCACTTGCTGATCCCGCTCCGCTTACAACATCAGAGCTATTCGATGAAATAGCGCAGGCTCTGTCGGGAAGCACATCGGTCGTGCGGCCGCCCGCGTCCCTGGTCGAGCGTTCGCTGATGATGTCGATCTCGCCCGGGATAACAGGACTGCCGCACTCAGCCGTGCCATATTTCTTCCTTTCGCAAACGTACGATACGGCCGCTGCGAACGAACTGCTCGGTCCGCATCATCTGGCATGCCCGGATTTTCGGTCGTATGTGGGCAACCTGATCGATTTTGTTAATAAGCATCCGAGCCTTTGAACGAGTCATCCTAAACCTGATGGGGCGAATCACCGCAAAATTAACGAGCGCTTGGACGGTGGCATTGCTGCTGTTGATGGCGTCTGCGGCATTTGGGCAGAGCGGTCGGGTGCAGCCTACACCGACGCCCACCCCCGACGATGACCCCGTTACCATCGACACAGAAGAGGTGAAAGTAAACGTCATCGCGTTTGATATGGAAGGGAATTTCGTATCAAATGTGACGGGCGAAGACCTCGTGATCGCAGAGAACAATATTCTTCATCAGCCGACGAGCGTCCGGCGCCTCCCTGCTCACATCCTGATAATGATGGACACCGGCGGCGAAATGCGGTCGGTCAAGAACCTCAATAACACGCGCAGCACGGCACAGGCATTGGTGGCGAACCTGCGGCCTGAGAATCCCGTTGCGATCTTGCAATATGGCGACAAGGCCGAGATCGTTTCCGAATGGACGACCGACCGTGAACTTACCCTTGAGGCCATTAACCGAACCAAGTTTGGCAGACGGTCGGTATTTGTCGAAGCGCTTTCGTTGGCACGCTCGTTTTTGATGAACGACCAGGTTGAGAATCGGCACCTCGTGCTTATAACAGACGGCACCGACAGCACCAGCGACCGTACAGAGCGGCTAGCGGCGCTACGAAGGATCCTGGGCACCGATATAAACGTGCACGTCCTCAGCTACACTCGAATGGAAGCGACCGACATCGACCCGCGGACGAAAATATTGACAAACACGCCACCGCCCAAGGCGATGCCTGACGAGGTTGCGGCCCAGTTGCCGCCCGGCGTTCGCGACCGTCAGCAGGCACCGAAGATAGGGCCGACGATCAACGTCGATCGCAGACATCTCGAAAGAATGCGGGCACGCAAGGCTGATCTTGAAGCTAGCGAGCTCGACCTGATATATATCGCGGAAAGTTCCAACGGAACGATCATCGTACCAGTCAGTACCGATGAGATGATAGAAAAGACAGCGACCGTGGCGAGGATGATCGATTCGAGCTATCTGATCACCTATACGCCAAAGGTGCCGCTTCGCGAGCAGGCGGGCACGCGGAACATCGAGGTCACGTCCCGACGTGAGGGACTGGTCGTGCACGCTAACCGCAAGCTAATAGTGAGCCCGATGCGGTAAAAGCCTTTCTCTCCTGGTCAAAAAACTTATGCGATTTTTGGAAAGCTTTCGGCGGCCGTTCGTCCTGGCAAGTGTGTCAGGAATACCGGTCCGCGCGGATATGCGGTGGCTTTTCGTGATCGTGCTTCTCTCGATGGTGATCGCCGCAAGCATTGACCGTCTCGTAGAGGATCTTGCAGCAAGCCTGCTGCTTGGGTTTCTCACCACTGTCGTTTTCTTTCTATCGATCTTCTTGCACGAATTCGCACATGCCTTTGTCGCACGGACGGAGCGGCTCGAGGTAGTTGAGATCGTGCTTCATCCGTTTGGCGGCCTGACGCGTTTTCGGCATCAACCAGAAACGCCGCGGGCAGAGTTTCGCATTGCGATCGCGGGACCGGGCGCGAGCTTTATTCTGGCTGTCATATTTGCTCTGTTAGCCGGGGCGGCGAGTTCAGCCGGCCTCGATGTTCTGGTCGTTGTCGCGCTGACGCTTGCGGTTGGCAATTTTCTGATCGCGATCTTCAATCTTTTTCCGGGATATCCACTGGATGGGGGCCGCGTTTTGCGGGCGTATCTTTGGCGGTCGGGCCGAGATCTCAATGAGGCGACGATACTTACGGGCCGCTGCGGACAGGCGATCGCCATCGTGACGGTCTTCTTTGGCGTTTTCATCGCTCTCTTTCGGCAAGAGTTCTTCATCGGATTTTGGGCGATCGTAGTCGGGGTTTTTCTCTTTGACTCGGCTAAGAGCATCATCAACGAAGTAAATGCGATGCGGGTTGTTGCCGTTGAGGACGTAATGATGCTGCCGATCGCACCGTCGCCCGATACGTCGCTGCACGAATTCATCGAGCGAACACTGCCGATGTATCGACAGGCTGTTTTTCCTGTCGCGGGAGATCGGCAACTTTACGGAATGCTCCTTTTGGCGGACATCAAACGCATCGAACAGCAAAAATGGGCGACCACGCTGATCCGCGATGTTATGAAGCCGGTCGAGCGCGAACACTTTGTGGAAACCGGCACTCCGTTGCCGGAGGCACGTGAAATTATGCGCAAGAATGGCGTCGGCGCAGTCGGAGTTCTTGACACTGCCGGCAAGCTGGTCGGGTTTTTGATGGCCGCGGAAACTGATAAACGGGTGCCCGCGCGATTGTGATATTCTAGGAAGCGGGAGAGCCCGCACCGGATCGAATGGAGTTTAGTGAATACATCCCAACATGGAACACGCTTCGCAATTTGCTCGATTTTGCGTTGGTTTTCACCATTGTCTATGTAGTTTTAAAGCTTTTTCGCGGTACGCGGGCCGTTCCGACGCTGGTCGGGATCGTCATTTTAGCCCTTCTTTATTGGCTTTCGATAGCTCAAGAGCTTGCCACGCTTGAATTTGTACTCCGCTGGGCGGTCGTGCTGCTGCCGTTCGCGGTCATCGTCCTTTTTCAGTCAGAGATCCGCCAGGCGCTGATGTACTTTGCCAATCGGCTACGCTTCCCGATGCTTCGGCGACAGCGCGGGCAATTTGGCGGAAGCGTTTATGACGAGGTCGTGCTCGCCGTAACGACGCTTGCGACATCAAAAACAGGTGCGTTGCTCGTGATCGAGCGTAACGTGGGCTTGCGGAATTTTATCGACGCCGGCGTTCAGCTCGACGCGGCGATCAGCTATGACCTTATCGTGACGATATTCGACGTATCGACGCCGCTGCACGACGGTGCAGTGATCATTAAAGATGAGCGGATCGCGGCGGCCGCCGTGTTTCTGCCGATGACGAAAAACCCTGAGATCTCGCGCGATCTCGGTACGCGGCACCGAGCGGCGATCGGGATAACCGAAGGCACGGATGCTATTTCCATCGTCGTCTCGGAAGAAACGGGCCTCATCACATGGGTGGAGGGCGGCCAGTTCAAGCGGAACGTCGACACGGCCCGGTTGCGAAAGCTTTTGCTGGAGGCTATGGAAGTGCCGCTCGCGCAAAATTCCTCCGCAAGTATGCGCAAGCTCAAAGAAGTCGAGACCGAGGTCCCGCTCAGTTAACCTTAAATGGCTTTTGAATTCGACAGATGGCAAGAAAAGCTACCCGATAAGAACCTGATAAAACAGGTTCTGCGCAAAGTCTTTCTCGAAGACTGGCTGATAAAGGTTGTCGCGCTTGTCGTGACTTTCTCACTTTGGCTTGGCGTAACCGGTTTGAGCACGCCCACGACAACCCGGATGCGCAACATTCCGCTCGACCTGCGTTTTGCCAGCGACACCGAGTTGACGAATACGCCGATCCAAGAGGTGGACATTGTCATTTCCGGTGACCGCCGGCGAATAGATCAGATTGCGAAGAATGACCTGGTTTTGTCGGTCGACCTGACTGCGGTCCCGACTGGCGATCGCGTTGTCGAACTTCGGCCCGAGAATGTCTCCATCGCTTTGCCGACGGGAATCCGCCTTGACGAGATACAGCCGGCGCGAATCGCGATCAGGCTGGAGTCCGTCGAAGAAAAAGAGGTGGATGTAAGTGTGCAGACAGCCGGCGGGCTGGAGCCTGGTTTTGAGCTTTACTCACAGAACATCGAACCTGGGCGGATAAAGATCCGAGGTCCTGCCAGCTTTGTGAGATCGGTTACTAGCATAGCGACAGAGGTCGTAGACCTTACCGGGCGTAATCGCAATTTTACTGCACAGCAGGTGCCGCTTACTATTGATAACCCACGGCTTACGGTATTTGAGGCGGCGGTCAATGTTGCGTTTCAGATCGGTGAACAACGCATGGAACGCATCTTCCTAGTACCGGTCAATGATTTTTCAAGCAGGCGCGCAACTGTCGTGCTTTTTGGGCCGCGGAGCATGGTGCTAGCGTTGTCCGCCGCCGATCTCGAGATTGCAATCGGCCGAAGCGATAACGGTGAAGAGGTCCCCCGCGTTGTGCTTCCCGACGGAATGGCAGATCGCGTGGAGGTTCGCAGCATCGTGCTGGCGAATCAATAGAGAGCGAAGTTGTACTCGACCAGCCGTACGATGGTGACCGGTACTCCGTTTTCCCGTCTCGGCTCGAAGATCATTTGACGTACAACGTTCAATGCAGATTCATCGAGTCCGTAGCGAAGCCTCTTCAGAGGTACCGCGTAAAGGACGCTGCCGTCGGCTCCGAAAACAGCCGCCAAGCTTACTGTCCCCTGAATCCCGCGCATCCGTGCGGAGTCGTTGTAACTGGCCCGAGGTTTGAAGAGCAATTTCAAGTCTGTGATCCCCGGTTCGAGTGCGGTCGGAATCGAACCAATCGGTTCATCTGGGTTGGGTTCCAGCTTTTTATCGACAAATTGGACCAGAAGTCGAAGCCCCTCTAAACGTAATTTCAGACCATCGCATTCGGCGGCGTCAGCGCATTGGGTTACGGCCACACCCAGAGTATCGGCGGCGAGTCGCAATCGCTCAGCGGTTTTCGACAGGGGTGCGTCTTGATAGGCTGCGATCATGTAGTGAAGCTCGGCCCTCAGTGCCAGGCCCGTGGCGCTAACGGGTGCAAGTTCGGCGACTCGCTCAAAATCGGCCTCAGCAGGCTTGAACCTCCCCGTATTTGTATACGCCCTCGCCCTCAAAAGGTATGCATTTACGTTCGTTCCGTCGATCTTTATGGCACGGCTCAGATGGCCGATCACTTTCGCCGATTGCCCTGACTTAATATAAGCGAAAGCCAGATTAGTGCGCATCGTCGCATCGCCGGGGCGAAGCTTGACGGCCCGCTCGAAGGGACCCACCGCTGAGGGGAAATCGCCCAATTTGACGAGAGACAAACCAAGAATATTGAAGATGTCGGGATTCTTTTTTCCGGAAGCGGAAGTGGATTCTGCTCGCAGTGTAATGACCGCCGCACTGATCCGCCCCTCGTCATAAAGTGCGATCCCGGGCGTAGAGGCCCGCTGCCCAAATCCAGCAACGGAAAAAAGAGCTGCGAATACGAACATCGATCCTAGCTGCGATGTGATTGATCTCATCCTTGACTTAGTACAACAAAAAATTGTATTCGACACGTCTGACCACACCCTCAGGAACGCCAATCCTTCTTCGTGGTTCGAAACGCAGTTTACTCAGCGCTTCAAAGGCAGCCTCATCTAATCCGTACCCGATCTTGTTAATAGGCACGGCAAACTCTACAATTCCGCTCTCACCGAAGAATGCAATGAGCGCCACAGTCCCGACTATGCCGTTTCGCCGAGCGCGATCGTTATACGATGCCCGCGGTTTCGTCAATATCGTTAGTGGCGTCACGTCCGGTTCGGGATCGTATATCGGAGGGTCGCTCGGGTTCGAAAGCCGCACGAGTTCTTTTTCGAATTGTTCCCGGATCCTCCGTAGCGGAATCAATCTATAATTTACGACTGCACACTCAGTGGGAGCCGAACAGAGCGTCGCCCCCACCTCGAGAGACTGCACAGCCGCATCGAGGAACTGAAAGCCATTTCGTGGCCCCACCATCTGCTGCCGTGCGAGTAGATACTGGACTTCAGCCTTGATCAAAGCTCCGATGGCGTGAAGAGGTGCCCCGTTCTCAAAACGGCGATAATCAGACTCAGCAGGCTTATATCTACCCGTTTCGAGATATGCGCGTGCGCGCAGTAAGTACGCCGCCGAATTCTGTGGCTCCGCCTTGATCGCGGCATCGAGATGTTTCAGTGCATTGCGGGACTTACCGGTTTGAATTAGAGAATAACTTAGATTCGTCCGGTAGGACGCGTTTCGCGGCGCGAGCTTTACGGCGCTTTCAAGAGCTTTAACAGCATGCTGCTGAGTACCCAGTTTCGCATGCGCCATTCCGAGCGCGTTGAAAACGGCGGCGTTTTTCCTTCCGGTTGGCGAGCGCGTTTCAGCGGTCAGGACGGCAATAGCTTCGCTGATCTTGCCTTCGTCGTAAAGCTTTATTCCGGGAGTTGCTTGGTCTGATTGGGCAGCGGTACCCATGGCAAGCAAAGTAAACAGGAACAGGGCACGAACAAAGATCATGCTAGGGAATATACTCTATTTTGCTGCCGTTCGGAAGAAGTTTCTGATGTCCGCACGCATCTCGTCGGTGATCTCGTGCGTGGCGGAGTACTGCTTGGCGGTGAAACTTGGCAGGATGGCCCCGAGCTTCGTTTCGAATTCGCGGAACTTTTCGAGAGGATAAAATTCGTCATCGTCGCCGTACAAATAAAGCGTCGGTGCCGAAAGCGTTTCGTAACGCGGGTTCGATTCGAGGTCGCCGGGAATGCCGCCGCAAACCGCGACAACGCCGGCTAACGTATTCGGGTGAGTAAGGGCGAAGCGAAAGTTAATGCCGACCGCCTGCGAAAATCCGTAAAGATAAACCCTAGTAGGGTCGATCTTGCCGGCCTCTGCCAGCTCCGCGATCAGCTCCATCAGAAACTTGTGATGCAGCTCGACCGATTCCTGAGGGCGATGGTCCGTGAGCCAGCCAAAGCCGACCTTGTAGCCGCCCTCAGTCGTGCGAAAATGTTGATGCGGTGCCTCAACTGATGCGACGGCGAAATGATCCGGCACGACCTGAAGTGCTTCACGCATCATATACCGCTTATGTGCGCCATATCCGTGAACGGCTATCACCAGCGGTGCCGGACTGGCGACCGGCTCGGGCAGATGCAGATCGTAATAGAGCCGAATTTCCGCCGGGATGCTGAGATCGGTTTGAAGCATACGTAATGATAACGCGGCGTGAGGCGCTGTGCACCCGGTTTGTGAACCTTTCGCGGCAAGAGCGCGTATATTAAGAAACATCCTTATCCTTATCGGAGCATAAAAATATGAAAAGAATTCTGCACGTGTGGCTCTCGGTCGCCTTAACCATTTCGCTCGTTGTGATACCGCTTGCCGGTGTCGGCTATTCGCAAAACGCCGGCGCCGCGGCCGCCACTTCGACCTCGGCAAGCAAATATGTTGCGGCTCTCGCGGCCATTGAGGAAAAGGTCGAGGCTCGGCGCGCAGAGCTTGGAATTCCGGGAATGTCCCTCGCGATCGTAAAGGACGGCGAGATCATTTATCTCAAAGGGCTCGGCTTCAAGAATTTTGAGAAAAAGGTACCCGTGACCCCCGATACGCAGTTTGCGATCGGATCTTCGACCAAGGCGTTCACTGCGCTGACAGTTTTGATGGCTCACGATGAGGGTAAGCTTTCACTCGACGCGTCTCCTCGGACGGTAATGCCGTACTTCAAAATGGCCGACCCTGAGACAGATAAGAACATCACGATCCGTGACCTTTTGACGCACTCGTCGGGTCTGAACCGCACGGACATCGCGATGGTCACCGGTAAGCTCAACCGGCAGGAGCTGATTCGTGTTGCGGGCGAAGCAAAGCCGATCGCGAAACTTCGAGAACAGTTCGGATACCAAAATCTGATGTATACGGCAGCGGGTGAGGCGGTCGCGGTCGTGGAAAAAACGCCGTGGGAAAAGGTCGTGCCCGAACGGATCTTTAAGCCCTTGGGGATGACGAACAGCGTAATGTCGATACGAGAGATGGAAAAGGCTAAGGATTTCTCTTACGGCTATAGCTACAACTTTGATACGAAAGAAACCGAGCGGCTGCCGTTTCGCCCGCTGGAACAGGTCGCTCCTGCAGGTTCGATCAATTCGTCTGCACGCGATATGGCCAAATGGATCAAGTTCGTCCTCGCGGGTGGAACCGTAGACGGCAAGCGTCTCGTTTCAGAAGAGAGCTTCGCCGAATGGATCAAGCCACAGATGAAAGTGAACCCGAACGGCACGATCAATTACGGCCTCGGTTGGTTCATCAGACAATGGAATGGGAAGAGCGTTGTCGAACACGGGGGCAACATCGATGGATTTAATGCTTTGGTCGCGATGATACCGGAAGAGAATCTAGGGTTCGTGATGCTGACCAATGTGACCGGCTCGACGCTCGGAAATGAGTTAATGCCTCTCGTGTGGGAAAACATTCTCGGCAAACCGAAGGCGCCGGACGGGCCGGTCGCGGCTCCGGGAAACGAGGTCGGCCGCTACCGTTTTCAGCAGGCGGGTTTCGACATCGAAGTGAAAATGCAGGACGGCAAGCTGGTCGCCCTCGCCCCGAACCAGCCGACGTATGTACTCGAAAACACGAGCCCCGGCAGGTTCCGGATGACCGGCGCTCCCGACGGGTTCTTCATCACTTTCCGCGATAACGAGATCTACCTTGAACAGCCGCACGGCAATTTCACGCTGCCCCGTGTTAAGGACGAGGGGCCAGTGAGTCAAGGACGGGCAAAGGAACTGATCGGCCGTTATTCGGCTCCGCAAGGCTCCGGCATCGTTGAGATAAAGGAGCACGAAGGCAAAGTGTCGTTCGTTTTGCCGGGACAGCCGCCATATGCACTCATGCCCAAGGGTGACGGTGAACAATATGCATTGTCGCCACTGCCCGACACTTACACTATGAGCGTTAAGCGGTCTGCTGACGGCAAGCTAGAAGCCGTGGTCGTAAAACAGCCTGAGGGCGAATTTGCATTCAAGGTGCTCGAGACCGGCGGGATTTCGATGACCGTCGACGAATTGATGGCAAAGCATGTAGAAGCGATCGGCGGCGAAGCGAACCTTCGTAAGCTCACGTCACGCGTCGCAACCGCCGAGGTAGACCTTGAACAGCAGGGGATCAAAGCGGCCAGCACCATCTACGCCAAGGCTCCGAATCTCGTGGCATCCGAGATAACGTTGATCGCGCTCGGGAAAACGATAGCTACCGGTTATGACATCTTTGACGGTAAGTCCGGTGAGCAGCTATACAGTTTCGCACCCGTCAGCCGCTACTCTGGAAAACGGCTAGAGGATGCCCGGCTTTCATCAGACTTTTACGGGCCTCTCAACTGGAAAAAGAACTTCGAAAAGGCTGAGATATTAAAGGTCGTGAAGTGCGGTGAGGAAGAGTGCTACGCGGTCGAGTTCGAACCGGAGAACGGTACGAAGTTCACTGAGTTCTATTCCACGAAGACGTTTCTATTGATGCGGCGCGAAGGCGTGATCCCGTCGAGCACAAGCTCAACCAGCCTGCCTTACACGGTCCACTACGAAGATTACCGCGAGGTCGATGGTGTAAAGCTGGCATTCAAGACAACGAATAACACTGCAGGGAACGGAAACGTCGTGACACGCTTTACGTCGGTAAAGCATAACGTGCCCGTCGACGACAAGGTTTTCAAACCTAGGAAGCTTAAATGATCAGGAGGGCCGGGCTGATTCAAGTCCGGCTGCTTGCATCAGGTCAGGGGTAAAATTGGGCTCGCTGTGGTCAAAGACCGCATCGAGCTCTTTCTCTACGCTGCCATGCCCAAGGGGAATGCTCTTGATGAGCGGCTCAAAATTTTCAAAATCGTAAAGCTCACTGTCCAGAAGATGCGAACCCGTCACATTGGTGAGTGCCGTGAGGATAGAGCTTCGCAGCGACGGGATCTCGTCGGCAAGGTCGTTGACCAGACGCTTGACGCGGGCCCGCTTCAGGTTCGGCTGCGATCCGCAGAGATTACACGGGATGATCGGGAACTGCTTTTGTGCCGCATAGGCTACTATGTCCGACTCCTGGCAGTATGCCAGCGGGCGGATGATTGTGTTGCGGCCGTCGTCGCTGCGGAGCTTCGGCGGCATCGCCTTTAGCTGTCCGACGAAAAAGAGGTTCAGCAAAAATGTATTAATAATGTCGTCGCCGTGATGGCCAAGCGCGATCTTGGTGCAGCCCTCTTCGACGGCTGTCGAGTAGAGAATTCCGCGACGCAGCCGTGAGCAAAGCGAGCAAAACGTCTTACCTTCGGGAATGTGTTTGGTAACGATCGAGTAGGTGTCTTCCTCCACGATGCGGAAGTTCACGCCAAGCTCGGTGAGATAGTCCGGCAAAATGTGTTCGGGAAAATCCGGCTGCTTCTGATCAAGATTTACCGCAAAGATCTCAAAATTTATCGGTGCCCGCCGCTGAACGTCCATCAGCAGGTCGAGCATCGTATAGCTGTCCTTTCCGCCCGAAAGGCACACCATTATCTTGTCGCCCTCTTCGATCATGCTAAAGTCGGCGATCGCCTTGCCCATTTTCTTGAGCAGCTTAGTTTTTGTCTTGGTCTCTACGAACAAATTTTATCTCACTACGTCAGGAACCTGACTCCGAATAAAAAAGGCCTTGCCTACGCAAAGCCGTGCGTACTGATGGTGGCGGGGGGGAGACTTGAACTCCCGACCTCGGGGTTATGAATCCCGCGCTCTAACGGTAAGAGAGCCTTTAGATCCAACACTTTCCTAGTAACTGTTTCGGCTTTGGACACATTGCTTGAACACATTCGATGCAAAAGCGCCCCAAAATGCCGTATTTTAGTTTTGAAATATCAACGTGAAATCTTAGAGGATATTGCGCTTTTAGCGGCGCAGTGTCAAGTCGGACTCTTCGAGTGAGTGTCGAAACCACAAAATCGCTTTATACTATTCACCTGGTACATTTTCGCAAAGAACTATGAGAGAAGAGGAGTTAAGACAAAAACTACGGGAACTTTTAGATTTGCCGCACGAAAATGAGATCGTGGAATTCAAGGAAGCGGCTACAACATACGAAATTGAAAAGTTGGGGCGATACTTTTCTGCACTTTCCAATGAGGCGAGTCTCAGAGGCATTCCGTTCGCGTGGATGATTTTCGGAATTCGAGATCGCGATAAGTCTCTTTCCGGTACTACATTTCGCAATAATCGCCGAAGCCTCGACGCAGTAAAACGCCAGGTCTCAGAGCATACGAACAACGGAATTGGTTTTGTGGAGATACACGAAGTCAGTATGCCAGAAAGGATTGTAATGTTTCAGATTCCGGCCGCGTCTCGAGGGATCCCGACTAGTTGGAAGGGACACTGCTTTGGAAGGGACGGCGACGGAACGATCGCTCTAAGCGAGGAGAAAAGAGAGCGGATTCGCCGGCAAAATTTCGAGGAAGATTGGAGCGCGGAGATTTGCAGGGAGGCTGTGATTGACGACTTGGATCCGGAGGCCGTCGCTTTAGCCCGCATGAATTTCAAAAATAAGTTTCCAAGGATGGGATCTGAGGTAGACCGTTGGGACGACATCACATTTTTAAATAAGGCTAGAATTACGATCAAAGGAAAAGTAACGCGTACGGCAATTCTACTGTTGGGGCGGCCGGAAGCTGAGCATTTTATTAGCCCCGCCGAGGCGAAGATTCGTTGGATACTTAAAGACTCAAAGGGCCTCGAGATAGACTATCAAATCGAAAGCTGCCCCTTCATTTTGGCGGTAGACAAGATCTACGGCAAAATTCGAAATCTTAGATATCGCTACATCAAAGATGAGACTCTGTTCCCGGAAGAGGTTGATCGTTATGAGCCGTACATTATTCGTGAGGCGATCAATAACTGCATAGCTCACCAGGACTACACTCAGGCCGGACGAATCAACGTGGTCGAGGGCGAGGATAGCCTGATATTTTCGAATCGCGGCTCGTTTATTCCCGGCACCGTTGAAAGGGTAATCAAGGACGACGCACCCGAGGAAAAGTATCGAAACAAGTTTCTTGCCACTGCAATGGTGAACCTTAATATGGTCGACACGATTGGCAGCGGTATCAAGAAAATGTTCAACTTCCAACGTCAAAGGTTTTTTCCCTTGCCCGAATACGATTTTTCTGATCATCGAGTAAAAGTGACAATAATCGGAAAGGTACTGGACATGGAATATGCTGATGTACTCGCTCGTGAAGAGTCTCTAGTTTTAGAGGAAATCATGATGCTTGATAAAGTCCAAAAGAAAAAGCCTCTTACATCTGCGGAGGCTAAGCATCTTAGAAAGAAAGGGTTAATCGAAGGTATTAAGCCAAACTATACGATCTCGGCCAAGCTTGCTCAGAAGATTGGTCAGAAGGCCGAATACTCGAAGGCCGTTGGTTTTGAAAAAACTAAGTACTTCGGTCTAATTACCAACTGTATTGAACAACACGGTCATGTGAATCGACAGGATTTAAACGATCTCTTATGGGACGTACTTCCGTCTTGGATGAGTGACAAGCAAAAGTACACAAAAATAAGTCATTTACTAGCGGAACTCAGGAAGGCTGGGCAGATCAAGAATACGGGGAGTGATTATAAGCCTAAATGGATTCTTGTTAGTGAGAATAGTTAGACAGCCTGTAAGAGATACGTTAGAGCTTTATTAGAGCTCAAAAACGTAAACTATTGAATATATAGGTGTTTCGGCTCTTACATGTCTAGTTTCAACTCTTACATTGTCTAGTTTCGACTCGGATTAAGTGTAAGAGCTTCTGAATACGAGTCAGTCTGACGTTTAGAGCCGCGCGAAGTTCAACGGATGCCAATTGTTTGCATGGTGCGCAATAGTAAATTTCCGAGCGTCTAGCTTCTGCTGTTTGAAGTAACTCATTCCAATTCGCTTTTCGCGTGTCAAGTGAAGAATCATGTCAAACCCTCAAATCCTCTCGAGCGTAAAAAAGTCCGATCCAAAATCTGGCCAGATTTCACAAAAAACATATCGTTCCGTATTGTCCGGGAACAACATTAAAATGCGGTCAAAGGGAAACAGGACTGAGTTGAGCCGTTCGCGCACGTCTGCAGCATTCAACGAATACTCGATAACACCACTTTTGGAGCAACTCAAAATCAGAACCAAACTTGTATTGGAAGCCTTCGCATATTTTGTTCGAACTGTTCCGTTTAGAAATGCGACGATGTGATCTTCAATCGACTCTTCAGCGTCCTCCAAGAATACTCTTTTCAATTGAAATCCGTGGCCTTTCGGTCGCGTTGTCGTCCGTTTAGCCATTTCGCTTTCGGATATCAAAAAGATATCTTGAGGGCAGTCTTCATCTGCAAAACCTTCAATAACCTGCTCAATGGTAGGTTTAAATAGACGGCCGTACTCCAATCGCTTCTTTGCTATCGCCGGCAGACCAATCCGATATTCCTCGCCCTTTTTCTGAGAGACCATCTTCGCTAGGACTACAGCTGACTGAAGTTCGATATCTTTCGAGCTCAGTAAATCCTCGCGTTTCGTGGAAAGAAATTCGACGAAATCGTCTATCCGGAATGATATTATTGGCACGCGCCCCATAAGTAACGGCTTACAATTCGATCGCAATTCCCAGAGTAAGACTTGTCACCTTCCAAGTGTTGCAGTGATAGGATAACGTGCAATGAGTTTGTAGAAATGTTACCAACAAAGCACTTATGCGGGAAACTTCTTGCGCCATATGGGGCGAGTGTGGTACACTTTAAATTAATTAGATGAGCGTTCTTCTCAAACTTCCGTTCATCTAAAGCCTCATAAACGATTACCTTTTCTCAATTAAACACAAAAGGAAGCAAAATGGACAATAAAGAAATAAGCGACACGCGCGCAAAGGTCAAGACGTCTGTGCGCCTTACTTTAACTCAATATAGAGACTTAGAGACTCTAAGGAACCGTTTAGGTGTACCGCATACCGTGATGATCCGGCGTGGCATCGAGATGGCGATCCGCGAGTATGCGTCGGAACTTAAGAACCCCGGCGTTTCAGGGGTATGAGGGGGCGATGCAAAGGAAAAGCTCAGTTCAGCGTTGTCGCGCATCCCTGAGCCGTGTTCTAAGGTAATTACTTCAAAATTATCCTACCTTAAAACCCAGTCCATTGCAACAACTTCCTCCTTTTCGATCTGCATTCTGTCGATAGCGTCGGAGTGTATCGATTTAGGAGTTTTATGAGTACATTTGCTCAACAGCGTTTTGATGCTTGTGAGCGTTTACGCATCGGGGTTGCGGTCGCTTGCCTTTTCGATGAAAAAAGCGAGTTTAGCCGAAAGGAATTAAGTCGAAGCAGCAACTGGGAGTCTGTACCGGAGCGAAGTACGAAAGGCCGAATTAGCACTCGATCGGGGAAGATAGTGAGCGTTTATGTTCCGGTGCCGGAGTTCCATGAGTACGCCCGGAAGCTAGGTATAAAACACTGGCTAATTTCGAAAGGATTCAAAACGAAAAATGTTCGGTTGATTCCTGGCGGGAAACAGGTTTGGTGTTACGAAGTATCGTTGGACACGAGGGGGATCAGGTATGACAACTAACTACGATTTTTTCGATTCGATATGGAAAGACGATTCCGGAATAAGATTTATAAGTTCCTGCGATCCTAGAAACGAAAGGAGCTGGGGTAATTACCCGTTCGAAACCACGGAAGCCGCGACCGAGTTCGCAGCTGCGGAGATCGAAAGGGGTATGGACGTTTACTTTGGAGTGCATTTGTTCGACGGGCAAACACGGAAAGCATCGAGCGCAAAGAGTTGTAGAGCGCTATACCTTGATATCGACGTAGGTTCCGGCAAGCCGTACAAAGACAAATCCGATGCCGTAGAGGCAGTGCAAAAGATGATTGAGGGTGCGGGGATGCCTACCCCTACGATTGTTGATTCTGGCCGGGGGATTCACCTTTATTGGATTCTGTCGCAAGCCGCGGATCAAAGGACGTGGGCAGTCATGGCGAGTCAGGTCGAAGCGGTGTGCAAGGCACAGGGTTTGAAAGTGGATGGGAGCGTAACAAAGGACCGAGCTCGAGTGATGCGCTGTCCTGGCAGTTCGAACCGAAAGGACGAAGGTGATCCCAAACCATGTTCAGTTCTCCTACTCCAACCCCCAATCGAACTTACATCTTTGTGTTCGATCCTCGATAAGGCCACGCCCGCATTACAATACGATAACGCATCTGAAATCAACGATCCTTTCATGGCCGGACTTGAGAATGGTTCCGAGTTTTCAAAGTCCGCGGCGAAGCTGTGTCTGCGATTCATAACCGGCGAACACGTAACGGAGTATGGCGATTGGATGCGAGTGGGGTTTGCACTTTGGAACACTTTTGGAGGTTCCAACGAGGGGTTGCAGCTGTGGGATGATGTGTCCGCAAAATCAGCGAATTATAAGCCGGGAGTATGTCATTCGAAGTGGGAAACAATGGCCGAATTTGATAGCGACAAAGCGACGGTCGGAACACTGCATCAAATGGCGAAAGAGTCTGCCGGCGAGATATTCCTGAGAGAGTGGCGATCCGAAGTCCTAATCCTAAAAGCGTCAGAGATCGGTTGCACCGATGTAGGGAACGCCAGGCGCCTGGTGACACTCCACGGCGAAAACATACGGTATGACTATTCGCGGCGGCTATGGTACGCATGGACCGGAACGTACTGGAAAGAAGATGCCGGGGCAGAAGTCATGCGCTTTGCGATGGATACGGCGCGGAACATCTTGTCTGAGGCCGCAAAGACCGAGAACGATGCGAAACGAAAAGAGCTGATTACATGGGCGAAATCGTCCGAAGCCGCGTTTCACTTGCAGAAAATGGTATCCCTTGCATCGGTCGCAGAAGAAATCCAGGCGAATATTTCCGACTTCGATCCGAACCCGCATTTGCTGTGCGTAGAGAATGGCGTAATCGATCTTAAGACTCGCATGCTGCAACCACATAACCGCGATTTGATGATTACCTGTTGCCTTCCAATAAGGTACGATCCCGCCGCTGAGTGTCCGATATTTGACGCGTTTCTGGACCGGATATTTGACGGCGATTCTGAGCTGACTGAGTATGTTTTGAGGGCTTTGGGGTACGCGATAACCGGCGAGAATTCGGAACATGTTCTGTTCATGTGTTACGGCGAAGGGGCGAACGGTAAAAGCACACTGATCGAAACAATTCACTTCATTCTGGGTGATCTTGCCGGAACCGTCCGGACCGAAGCACTGATGCAAGACAAGTTCGGCGGTAACAGCGGCCACAACGACGACATTGCGAATCTTCACGGTAAGCGATTCGTTTCAGCGGCCGAAGGGGAAAGCGGACAGCGCTTTGCGGAATCGCGTATCAAGCAATTAGTTGGCGGCGACACGATATCAGCAAGTCGGAAGTATGGCCGGGCATTTCAATTCCAACCGATATTCACTCTGTTCTTTGCTACCAACCACAAGCCGCAAATTTCTGGAACTGACGAAGGCATTTGGCGCCGTATCAGGCTTATACCGTTCGGTGTGTGCATTCCGGAATATGAACGCGATCCAGATCTAAAAGTGAAACTGCAATCAGAAGCAGTGGGGATTCTCGCAAGACTAGTTCGAGCTGCGTCACATTGGTATGCGAAGGGGTTGGGTAAGGAACCTGACGTAATCGACGCTACGGCCGGCTACCGCAAGGAACAGGACACCGTAGAGAATTTCTTATACGAGATGTGCGACTGTGATCCAGGGTTGACCGCAGTTCCGGGAATACTTTTCGATCAGTACAGACAATGGTGCATCGACAACGGCCTAGAACCGTTAAATCGGCAAGCATTTCCGGCCGAATTGAAAAAGAAGGGCTTCGAAAAGCGCCCGATGAAGTGGCTTAATCAACAAACTCGTACACTTTGGCAAGGGATCGGCCTTCGGAATGCGTTCGCGGCCACCGTTTCGAGCATGAATTAGGTTACTCGGTTGCTGCAGTTGCTGCAGTTGCTGCAATTTTACAAAACTTTTTCATACGAGGTAGATTCATAGAAAAGTTTTCAGATTTTGCATAAACTGCAGCAACTGCAACAACCTGATCTCAAGCCCTTTGATTTTCGCTGTCGGCCCAGCATTGAGATGCATTAGGAATTGGCGTAGACCAAACGGTAGACATTCACGGATAGTTAAGCATAGAATTGAACGTAGGGCTGCCGCGTATTGCAAATCCTTCTACTCATCGGTTAGTATTTACCTCTTTCAAACAAACATGCACCTGCAGTAACCGAAAACGATGAATTCACTGTTTGACGATACTCTTAAGCAAGTGCTGCATGGAAAGCTGACGGAAATCGAAAAGCATTTCGATGCCGATGGTATTTTCTTTTACGGCCAAATTCTTCCGGGAATGGAGAAGTTCTTCCGGAACTTTATAGAGGAACTGAAACAGGAGGACAATAACCGATCAAGGATAGTAGTATTTCTGAACACGCCTGGTGGTAGCGTAGAAACGGTTGAGAAACTCGTCGAGATTATCCGTTTTCATTACGCGGAAGTGTATTTTATTGTACCCGACGCGGCCATGTCCGCAGGAACAATCTTTTGTATGTCGGGCGACAAGATATACATGGATTATTCCTCGTCACTTGGTCCTATCGATCCTCAAGTATTCAATGGTCAACATTTCGTTCCGGCCCTTGGTTACCTTGATCAAGTTGAAAAATTACTGGAGAAGGCGCGAGAAAACCCGCCGACAATTACACAAGCTGAATTTCTTATCTTGCAGAATCAAGATCTTGCTATGCTCAACCAATACGAGCAGGCACGTAATCTAACCATAACCTTACTAAAAAAGTGGCTGGTGGAATATAAGTTCAGAGACTGGATTGAGCATCAGACCGATCCTGTTAAAAAGGGTCAACCCGTTACAAACGAAGAAAAGGAAGCGCGCGCGGATGAGATTGCTCGTTTACTTGGTGACAACAAAACTTGGCATTCTCACGGCCGAATGATTGGAATGGCAACGTTAAGTAGTGTGTTGCGTCTAAAGATTGAGGACTATTCGAATGATGCTACGCTGCGCGAAATTGTTCGGGAATACAATGATCTTCTTACAGAATATCTATCCCGAACTAACGCAAAGTTCTTTTTTCACAGCAAGCATTATTTTTAAGGAGGAGCTGTTATGCCCGTAGTTAGAAACATTGAAGAGCTTATGCGAGACAAAAAGGATGAGATGGAGAACGACCCTTCGTTCAAGAAGCTGAAAGAGTACTATGATGAAATGTCGTCGTTGGGTGCTATTCGTTCCGATAAGTATTCGCTACCATTACGTGACACAATCGGTCGAGACCTGTATCGCATTCAGGTGGAAGCCAACGCTGAGCACGCACTGAAAATATCGTCAAAAGGACTTTAATACCTTAACCCGTTGGATGGAGAGGCGGCCGCTCGGCCGCCTCTTTTTTTTGTCGCTTTGCTCATACTGGTCAGTTCATAGCTCAGACCGAGCTATCATCGTTCCCTGCCCAACAACGATCTCAGCATTCTAAAAGGTCAGAGATAGTAGTCAACGGATTTTTCTTGAATACCGCGGCAACGCGCTACGATTCCCGCCATGCTACAAGCCTATATCACTACCGCCATAACACAGGCAATAAGACTGTCGATTCTTGCTTTGTTACTTTTCGCAACGCCTGTCGTCGGACAGACGTCATCGAGTAACGATTTCTATCTTGGTTCATCCAAAACAAAACTCTATTACTTGAGCCGGTGCGATGACGCAAAACGTCTTGCCTGGGAAGGCGGGCGCATGGAGTTCGGCTCGGTCGAAGCCGCGGAAGCTGCGGGGTACAAGCTAGGTGAGTGCACGATAACAAGGACGGATGAGCGGGCCGCCGCTCTATACGTATACACGACGCGACGGAACGGTCGTCCGAGGGCATACGAGCTCTGCTCCCCGACGAAGACCTTAAACGGGCTTGCGGCTGACCGCTTGCGGATCAAAAGGGTTCTTTCACGGTCTGCTGACGACAGAGTCTGGCCGCATGAGAGAATGCTGTAACCAGGCGTTTTCCGATCCCTTCATCATTGATACTGATCGGATACGACATCACTGAGTAAATCGAGCCTCCTCGATTCTCCCTGGTAATCGTCTGACTTTTGATCGGCGGTTTGTTCGCGGCCACCTTTAGCAATATCTGCCAGATCGGACTCCAGCGCGTGTTCGGAGTGCCTTCCTTCAGTCCACTGTTTAGCGTTATTGCATCCGGATCCAAGTCTCCTAATGTAATGCTGATGAGCGATCCTGGGCGATCCGGTAAGCCGGTTATATGCATACGCTCAACAAACGAGATCTCGCAGCTGTCGAATTGTTTGGCTTCGAAACCAAATACTGTCTGAATTGCCGAACCTTTGGACGGGCTGAAATTCGCATTTGCCGTTAGCTTCTCCCTAATCCAATCAAGTGTTTCCTTTAGAGTGGGATCATCCGCATTTAATGTGACTTGAGCTGAGATGTTGTTGACCAGAAAAATCGACATAGCCGTGATTACTATTAGTCGAACACATTTTGAGTGCATCATACCGGAGTCCTCCCGCACAGTAAGGGGTTGGGGGGTAACAAGCGAATTGTCACCCCATTGAAGAAGCGTCCTGCTATGGCGTATCGCACTGCAGGTCCTTTTTAAGGGATTCCACAGCTGCGATCACGTCGCACAGAGCCTTTCGGATGTCGTGGGTGCACATTCCGTCTGCCTGATTCCATAACTCATGGACGGCCTCGATTGCGTTATTCTTCGCCGTTTCAAATTCGATTGTCATTTATAGTCTCCTTTGTGTTGTTCATTCTTATTGAATCGACAAGTCAACGAAAGCATACGACCTCTAAATTCGGCTGACCGCGTATGAAAATAGTACACTAATTTTTAACTGCGGTCGTGCGACACCCCCGAGTGAAATTGCCCGGAAGTACCTTTTGATATTGCTTTGACAACAATATAGAAACTGAAGCTTGCGTCCATTGCGCCCTGACGTCGACTAACTATTCCGACGAACGGACGCGTCGGACGAATTCTTGAGATGATTAAGCTTCATCGGGTGCGATCTTCTCAAGGGCAACAAACCGAGTCCGTTCTTATCCGCCTCGCGTCCTACACTATTCCTTCAAAACATAATCTTGGGCCGCTCCGCTTTCGAAAAGTGAATTCGCACTTGTGGCGGCTAGCACTGCCTCGCGTACGCTTGCCTTGGTCATATCGAGCACACGATAAGTTCCGCTTACAACCGCTATTGAATCGATTCTCCGGAATTTTGTCGTATGTTTTTCGGCATACCGTGCAATTCCTTTAAGCTTGGATAAAGCATCCGCAAGGTGGTCGCCGTGTGGGTCAACTATATCAGCGACAATATTGCCCGACTTATCGCGGGCAAAAAACAGAAAATCGGGACGCAAGATCTTGACTGACCTATCGCCTTCGTAAGCTATGCCAAGGGATTCATAGCCTCGCCCAGGATTTCTATACCAGGCGACATTGTCGTTACGGGCAAGCTCAGTATCTAGTACGGTCACCTCCCAAGTGTTGAAAGAGGCGGGGAATAGCCCGTCTTTATCGCAAAGTAAATGCTTCTCATAGCGTCGAAGTTCAGTCTCTGTTCCGTCCGATTCACGGATTGCGGTCGGGGCCCGAAGTTCAGATCGCGGACGGGCTAGATCAAGATCGACTGGGTCGGCACTCATCTCCGCAATCTGTCGATATACGTCCTGCCTTTCGTCGTTCAAATTCTTTAGATCGACACGATGCTCGGTCAGCCATTTTGTGGAAAGCTTCTCCGCCTCGCGGTCTAAGTCTTCCTTTATTTCCGACACGAGTCCCATTGCCGCGATAACTGTGTGACCCTCGATCAACGCATCTTCTCTATCGTCGCTGTCGGAATCTTTATCTGCTAGATACTCGCTATAGGTTCGTGCAAGGTCGGCCGAGATGCTTCGCCCCGCTCGCTTATAGGCGTCCTCGATCACTGCCATATCAGCTCTCTCGATAAAGTCATCGAATGACATGGCTAGTGTCCCAACGTCCGTAACGATCGTTTTGCCCTCAACCTGAAGAACTGCGGAGCGGGCCTCCGTTATCTCGTCTTTATAGCGCGTCCGAAGGCCGTCCAGCACCTTATGCATTTCCGCATGTGCTTTTTTACCTGCATCAGCCCGCAATCCATCCACCGCCAATTCATGGGCCAGAATCGTAAGTCGCTTGAGTGGCTTCGCCTGTCGTTTAGGCAAAGCCTGAGACGGAAGTGAAGTCAGCGTTTCCCAAACTTCTTCGGGCAGAACGCCGTTCGGCTTCATCTCGACCGGATTTACGAGAACCCTGCGTCCCGGTGTCGTATCGCCGGAACCATCGTCCCCGCTTAGCATCCTCACGACAGCTTGCACAGATTTGTTATCAAAATATGGAAGAAGGCAATCCACGGAGTTAAGACGCTCGTTTCCGGCAATTCGGCGAGCAAGCGGGGATCGGACCATTCTTCCCAACAACTGCGTAATGTGAGTCGGGTCCTTCGCAGCACGAAACGAAACCATTACCTCGGCCCGAGGGCAATCCCAACCCGTACTGATCGCGTCTTTTGCAATCAGAATTCTCACCCACTCCGTTTCTTGAACTCGTTCCGGCGGTACGTACGTTGCGGTATATCCACCAAAGTTCTCGGTCTTATGTTCGCCAAAAACGTTGGCGATGCAATCGGTTGGTAGCTCCGGCCAAGTTTCGAAGGCCGTTTTTAGCCAAGACCCAATTTCATTATGATCTGGTGAATTCGGCACCTGAACGACCATTAGCGGCTTAACGATGTTTGCGTCATTCTGATCCTTTGCGTAGCTGTCCCATGCGTCGGAAAGTTCGCGAAGTTTCTCCGTGCCCCGTCGCATTAGGACCGTTTCAAACGTCCCTACTTCGTTCGGAACATCTAGATTGATCGTGTCCTTAAGAAGTCCAGATTCTTGCACCTTAGCCGGATCAACGACGACGTGAGGGAGTGTAACGCGGTCGCTCATACTGCCAACGGCTCGATTGAATCTATCGACGGTAGCGGAAATTCCCCAAACGACCGGAATTCCCTGCATACCATTTCTTCCGTTGATGAGTTGTTTGACGATCGTAGGCGTGCCCGTGGCTTGGGTTACCGCTCCGTTCTTCATGCCGCGGTGTGCCTCGTCGAGTACGAGGTATAGGGTTAAGTCCGGATCCTCGATCGTATTCTGAATCGTGTCCCAAATTGTATGCGACCGAGCATCCGGCATAATAGGTAACGACATTTGGTCGGCTTCCATGCCGGGCAATCGAACAGATTCAGCGGCTCCACGGACGAGCATACTATTCTTGGACAGCTTCTGCGTATTCAGAAAATATATCTTTCCGGCATCGAATTTTTCCTGTGAAAAATCACTACCCACTGTTCGCAGCTGGCTAATGTTGAGTCGATCCGCAGCCTCCATTAGTCTGTATTTCGACTGTTCGTTTAGCGAAGGGTCATCGCTGAACCAGATAATCGCTGCTCCACGATCCGGTTCAAATTCGAAATCGTCATTGCCGTAAAATAGGGCTTCAAATACTGCCGCGGCCATCACGGTCTTGCCCGCACCGGTGGTCGCAGTAAGCGAGAAGGCAGACTTGTAGCTGTCTTCTTTCCAATCCTTGCGAGCTTTCCGTAGGCGGGAGAGAACCTCACCCACTGCTTCGCTTTGATAATCTTTTAGCGTAAATTTCATCGTTATCTACCGACCGAGAAGCGGAAATTCGTCAAGTACGCTTCATATAGCCTTATTGGTTCAACCGAGTGCGGAAGCCGCTGGGCAATCGACTGGAACCGGCGTTCGTCGTCGGTAACAATATATGCGATACGCACCGTCGTGTTTGCTTCGACGGCATCACTGAATGCACCGGCTTGATCAAGATCGGTCAAGAGGCCGTAACTTTCCACTACAGCCCAACCCAATTCCGGCAGTTTATCGATTCGAGTGCCTGTGCTGCCGGCACGCATCCAGAGCAAAGGTGCGATACGTGAAAAGGCATGGTTGTGACCGACGGCGACCGGAGTTTCGTATGTCAGCGTGAAGAACTCCGCGTTCTCCTCAAATCCGTCAGCCATCGGAAATTCGTCGGTAAATTTATAATCGCCTTTGATCGGCTCACCGTCCGGTGTCTTGCCGGTGATCGCCGCTTCGATGCGGGGCTTTGTGATGTAGTCGCAAATGCCCCACTTTTCCCAATCGGCATCGCCTGGCCGCAAGCCTCGTTCGCTCAGCCTCTTCTGCTCGTCCGCCGCGACTTCGTTGTTGGTAATGCTGATGCACTGCCGCCGCCCACCGTCCTGCTTGTTTAGCCGCATCACCGCGTGTGCCGTCGTGCCTGAACCGGAGAAGAAGTCGAGGATGACTGCGTCCGGTTTGTCGCTGACGAAGAAGCGAAGTGCATCTTCGACGGCGTAGAGCGACTTTGGGAAGGGGAAGCGCCTATCGCCGAGCATCGCTCGAAGAGTCTGCGTGCCGTATTGGCCTGCATCATGACTCGGCACGCGCCACTGAGTAGTCGCCCTCGTTACTTTACCCTCTGCGCTCTCGACTATTTTTGAGCCGTCTACTCTCTCTCCAGTTACAACCCACGTTCCATTTGAAATCTTCTCGATTGAGCCTTCGCTAATGTAAGTAAAAATGTAGGGTTGTTGCTCGTGTCCAGGAGTTACACGCACCAGGCCTTGATCAATGAGTCGCTGGAGGCTCGGTGCCGTTAGCCCCCAGTTCATGTGCATCCCATCGTCCCGTATCGGAAATACAGGGACAGCTCCGTCTGCATTCGGGACCTCGCGATGATCATCTTCCGGCCGTAGAGCATCGCCGAGTTGAACGATACGGGAAGTCTCCTTGTCTACATATATTGGATAAAACTGACTCGTGCCGCCCTTTTTTGTCCCTCGTTTTGACGTGACGTCTGTTCGACGGAGGTACCACCATCGAACTTCTTTCTGAACTCCGTCTCCGCGAGGATGCGTGACCCTGGCTGTTCCGAGAGTTACGAAATAGATATATTCATCTGAACGAGAGAAAACATCATCTCTTTTCGCTCCCGACGGGTTGATGACACTGCTCACCATCTGAATGATAGCCCCGGGAAACACCTGCTCCAGAAGTAATCCAAGCCGCAAATATTCCTTCTCGTCGATGGTGACGATAAGGACCGAATCGTCGGGGTTCAGCAGTTCTTTCGCGGTCAGGAGGCGGCGTTCCATCATTGCGAGCCATTTCGAATGGCGGTAGATGTCGTCGCCTTCGACATAGTCGTTGTTGTATTTCCAGTCGCGGGCTCCGGTGTTGTAGGGCGGGTCGATGTAAATGGCGTCGATCTTACCGCGATGTGTAAAGGTAAGAGCTTCGAGAGCGTGAAAGTTCTCGGCATTTATCACGGTGTGAAACGGCTTGTCGCCCCCGCGTTCCATCTTGCCGGTACTGACCAAACCAGGGTAGATGTAATCGCGAAACTCTGCGACCACTATAAGATCTTCGATCGGAACCTCGCCGTTTTCGCCTCCCCGCACGAGTTCGATCTCAGCCACCCGTTTTCCATCAACACGCTTGATCTTAACTACACGATACAGTCGCCTATCACCTTTATCATTTGAGCCGCGTGCGGGAAGAATACGCACTTTGTCACCCTTGCGTACGGGTCGTCCAGGCAGTTCTACAGTCTCCGGACTATGTCTTTCAAAATTCAATCCAAACGGCCGCCGCGACGAAAGAGTCTTGAACTCACGTTCAAGTTCTTTGGCCGTTTCCGGGTCGCTTGCTTTTACTCGTGAGATAAGATCTGTAAGTCGGGACACAGTGTTTGGGTAGCCTCCAAATCGTAGCGGATTTAGTTAATTTGAATCGCAGAAACTTTGACGGATTTTAACATACTTATCGTCCTCGACTGGCCAGATCTAACGGTTGCGAGTGATACGATTCGAGAATGGACGTTGCCTGTTTTGCGGTCTCAGCGTCGGCAGTGAGATATCGGTAAGTTGTGTTTACCTGAGTGTGTCCAAGTATCCGGCCGACAAGCTGAATCGGAAGCTGCCCTTTCACTAAACGTGTTGCCGCCGTATGTCTCAGACAGTGAAGGGTAAGCCCATCTAAACCGCCCTGCTTTATCCCAGCGACGTTGCAGGCCGTCTTGAATGATCGTCTGACATTGCTTGAAATTCCGAACACAAGCGATCGAGTATCACCTTTCGCGTTCTGCCATAGCGTAGTTAGTTCCGCGCAAAGCCGTTCGGTAATGCCAACCTGTCTTTCCCGTAGAGTCTTTGTGTTCTGTGCTCTGATGGTAATGATGCGGCTATCTAGGTCCACGTCTTGCCAAGTGAGTTTCAGCATTTCACCTAACCGAGCCCCGGTGTCCAAAAGTGCAACCAGCAATGGTTTCAAATGAGAACGTTTCGGATCGTCACAAGCATTCAGCAGCTTCGTTTCTTCGAACGGAGAAAGTATCCGCTCCCGGCGCTTCTCGCAAGAAGTCAGAATCAGCGGTTCCCCACAAGCGAAAGGGCTACGCAATACCCAACCGCGTTGCACTGCGATATTGAAGATTCGACGTAAGCAAGATAGTTCGCGGTTTACAGCTGTAATGGACCTTTGCCGTTTGTACTGTGTTATCGTTTGGAGTCTTTGCCGGCGATACTGGGCGAGATCGTGATGCTCTATACTGCGCAGCTTCCGTGTTCCGAAGTACGAGCGAAACCGGCCGATGAATCCAAGAATGCGCTTGTAGTCTCGTAAGCCTTCGATCTTTTGGTTATCTACAACCTTCGCAGGAATCGCGTAGTAGGTCTCGTAATAGTCTGCAAGATCGTTGAACGTCATGCTAAGAGACTCGACGACTTTTGAGCCTTCTGAATTGAGTTGCGACGCGATCTGCTTTAAGAGTTCATTAGCAGCCGGTTTCGAGTATGCGGTCCTCTTAATGTTTCGGCGTTTCCCGGTTATAGGATCGGCGATGGTGATTCGTGCAAACCATTTCCCGTTCGATTCAAACACATACCCTTTCGATTCCTTCATAGTGCCTCCATTTGATTTGGACACATTGAGGACACTTAAAAAAGAAAATGGCCCTGCAATACGCAACGCCAATGCACGAAACAATTTTGGGTTTCCTTAAAGAAAATGGTGGCGGGGGGGAGACTTGAACTCCCGACCTCGGGGTTATGAATCCCGCGCTCTAACCAGCTGAGCTACCCAGCCACGAATATTTGATTATAATTCCAGTCCTGCAAAAATCAAGTTGAATTTCGCCGCGCGACCGTCCGTTTAGGTGCAGAATAGCCATCTGGCTTGCTAGAATAGCGCGTTCCAAACTAGCGGATCAGAAATCGAGATGCCGAATATATTTGCTGCAGCCACCGAACACTCCGGTGTACTCCTGTCGCTTTTTTTGATGCTGGCGGCCGCCAAGGTGATGGCCGAGGTTTTCGAGCGCCTGCGTCAGCCAGCCGTAGTGGGTGAGATCCTCGCGGGTGTGCTGATCGGCCCGGCAGTGTTGGGCTGGGTCGCACCGTCAGACCTGATCAGCATCGTGGCGGAGATCGGGGTGATCTTTCTGCTGTTCATGGTGGGTCTCGAAACCAAGCCGCAGGCGATCTATAGCGTCGGTCGAAAGGCTGTTATGGTCGGAACGCTCGGAGTCGTGCTACCATTCGTCGCCGGCTATTTCATCGCAATTTGGTGGGGCGGGTCGTTCGTAGAGGCGATGTTCATCGGCGCGGCGCTTGTCGCAACGTCGGTCGGCATTACGGCACGTGTGCTTGGATCGATGGGGCTCTTGGATATGGAGACCTCGAGGATCATTTTAGGCGCGGCGGTCATTGACGATATCCTCGGCCTTATCATTCTGTCCGTCGTCTCTGCCGTTAGCAGCGGCCCGGTCAATTATCTCGAATTAGGCAAGACGGCCGCGCTTGCGATCGTGTTCGTTATTCTCGTCGCCACCGTTGGCTCGCGGGTGATGAAGGGCCTTGCACCATCGGTCAAGAAATTGAGGCTCAGCAAGCCGTTCTTCAACATCGGCCTCATCTGCTGTCTCGGCCTGTCCGTGGCGTCGATATATGTCGGAGTTGCGGCTATCATTGGTGCATTCCTCGCGGGCATGGCCCTTTCGGAAGCGACCGAACACAACCATCGCATGCATCGCCTGACGAGCGGCGTGACCGAATTTCTCGTGCCGTTCTTCCTTGTCAATATCGGTATGCAGCTCAATCTGGCACTCTTCGCCGAACTCGATGTCGTGTTGTTGGCCGCGGTCATAACCGTTGCCGCAGTGATCACTAAGTTTGTCGGCTGCGGACTTGGAGCGTGGGGGATGACCAGACGCGAGATGGCTCAGGTCGGAGTCGGCATGATCCCCCGCGGCGAGGTTGGAATAGTTGTGGCCCAGATCGGGCTCGGGCTTGCGGTTATCACCGACCGCTTCTTTGCATCAGTGCTGTTCATGGCGGTAGCGACCACTCTTATCGCCCCGCCGCTGATCAAGTACTTCTTCGCAGAAGACCGCGATAACGATGGTATAATTGACCCAGTGGTCCAAGGGCGGGTTCCGGAAAAGTTCCCGCGTATTGGCTGATCTTGCTACGGAACACGGGATTTTTATGTCAAAGCGCGTCGCCGTCGTCACATCGTCTTTTCTTTTTATCGTCGCCACAGCAATTCTTTTTTCCGCGTCGGGCTTTGCCCAAACGGCTGCCGTGCGGCAGTTAACGATCGTGTCGGAACCTGGCACAGCTGTCTGGATCAATGACGTGAAGTTCGGCGAGGTAGGAGATGACGGGCGCCTGGACGTCCGCACCAAGGCTGCGGGCCGCTCAATGATCCGCGTCAGGGCCGCGGGATTTAAAGAAGTGACCCTCGCGCTAACGCCCGCGCGGACCGGCGAGGTAAAAATAGACCTCACAAAAACGACGGATGCTGCGGAGCTTGCCTTTCAGGAAGCCGAACGCCTCTCCACGCTTGATCGCGAAAAGGCAGAGGCTGCCTACCGCCAGGCATTAAAGACGAAACCGAACTACGCTGCAGCAGCGGTCGCACTCGCTCGACTACTATCGGACGCCCGAAAGTACGAGCAGGCCCGTGAAGCGATCCGCGCGGCGAGAAAGCTTACGCCGGCAAACGCTGAGCTTTCAGCCATCGAAGGCCGCGTCCTTAAAGAGGCGGGTGCTGAGAACGAGGCCATCGCCGCGTTTGAACGTGCGATCAAAGAGGGCGCCGGTTTTCAACCGGAAGCTCACACGGGACTGGGCCTCTTATATAAGGACCGGGCCGAGTTATTAGGTGCTGAGGGTGACTTCGACGGTGAAGACCGTGCGTATGCCTTAGCTACCAAGCACCTCCGGACGGGTGCCGACCAGCTTTTCGGTTCACCGGATGCACCGGTTGTGCATCAACTCCTGGGCCTCGTGTACGAAAAACAGCGCGAGTACAAAAAGGCGATCGAAGTGTACGAAGAGTTTCTCGCGCTCTATCCGGACAGCATCGAAGCCACCGCAGTTGCGTCTTTCATCGTTCAATTGAAAAAGCAGCTTGAAGACCAGCAGTAACACCGCTAACGTCATTCTGATCGTTTTTCTCGCAAACCGACAAAAATCTCTCTTGACAGCCCACCCTTAAACATCTATTATTAGTTTACAACGGTGTTCAACTCCGTTGTCTTGTTGACCTCTCTAACCAAGTTTTCTTTCTCGATTGCCGCGACACCCTCGCAATTCTGCGATCACTTTCGCGTGAACCACCAACACAATGGCATCTAAATTAGGGGAAATCCTTGTCCGCGAAAACCTGCTAACCCCTCAGCAATTGCGCGAAGCCCTCGATTTCCAGCGAACGAGCGGAGGCCGCCTCGGCACCAACCTCGTTAAACTGGGAATGATCTCTGACGACGTCATCACCGCGGTCCTGTCGCGGCAGTATGGCGTTCCCTCCATCAATCTCGACCTCTTTCATATTGAACCCGCCGTTATCAAACTGATCTCACAAGAGGTAGCGTTAAAGTACACAGTGCTGCCCATTTCCCGCGTCGGTGCCACTCTCACCCTCGCCATGGCAGATCCGACAAATGTGTTTGCGATGGATGACATCAAGTTCATGACCGAACTTAATGTCGAGCCGGTGATCGCGTCTGAGACGTCGATCCAGATGGCGATAGGAAAGTATTACACGGGCTCAATGCAGATCGACGTTTTCGACGCCGCGATGGCGTTCGAGCCCGAAAAGGCTGGAGCCAACGGCCGAAACGGAAAGAACGGCCGGATCGGCGCGAAGGCCGCCAAGGTCGACGAACGACTCTCTGATTCAGACCTCAAAGTTTCGCTTGAAACTTTTGATTTTCAAAACGTTGAGACCGAAGAGGTTGAGGTACTTGCCGATAATGACGAGATCGATCTGGCGACGCTTGCACGGGCGAGCGAAGATGCGCCGGTCGTGCGTTTGGTCAACGTGCTCATGGTCGATTCGCTTCGCCGCGGAGCGTCGGACATTCACGTCGAGCCTTATGAAAAAGATTTCCGCATTCGCTTTCGTATCGACGGCGTTCTGTACGATGTGATGCATCCGCCTATGAAGATGCGCGACCCGCTTATCTCGCGTCTGAAGATCATGGCGAAGCTCGACATTTCGGAAAAGCGGCTGCCGCAAGATGGCCGCATCAAGATCAAGGTAAAGATCGACGACCGCTCGCGCGAACTCGATTTCCGCGTTTCGACCCTGCCGACGCTTTTTGGTGAAAAGGTCGTGCTGCGTCTTCTTGATAAAGACAAGCTCATGCTCGACATGACCAAACTCGGCTTCGAGCCCGAAAGTTTGGCTATGTTCCAGCGTGCGATCGCAAATCCCTACGGGATGGTGCTCGTTACGGGGCCCACGGGTTCGGGTAAAACGAACACGCTTTATTCGGCATTGCAGTCGCTGAACACTACCGAGACGAACATTATGACCGCGGAAGACCCGGTCGAGTTTAATCTCGAGGGCATCAACCAGGTGCAGATGAAAGAGCAGATCGGCTTGAACTTCGCTGCCGCACTCCGCTCATTCCTTCGCCAGGATCCCAACATCGTTCTTGTCGGTGAGATCCGTGACTTCGAAACAGCCGAGATCGCGATCAAAGCGGCCCTTACAGGTCACTTGGTCTTATCGACACTGCATACGAATGACGCCCCATCGACAGTTTCGCGTCTGGTGAATATGGGTATCGAGCCGTTCCTGGTGGCGACTTCGGTCAACCTGATCCAGGCACAGCGGCTTATCCGGCGGATATGCAAAGACTGTAAAGAGCCGGTGCAGCTTCCGGCAGAAGGGCTGGTCGAGGTCGGGTTCACGCCCGAGGAGTCTAAGACGCTCAAGCTTTATAAGGGCCGCGGATGCGAGAAATGCCTGCATACCGGCTTTAAGGGACGGGTCGGTCTTTACGAAGTTATGGAGGTTACCGATGAGCTCCGCGAACTGATAATCATCGGCGCAAGCGCGATCGAGCTTCGCAAAAAGGCGATCGAGCTGGGAATGATAACCCTGCGCGAATCGGGGTTGCACAAGATCAGGGAAGGTATTACGACGATCGAAGAAGTTGTTAAAGAAACGGTCTTGTAACAGATCTGGAGGAATTTATGTTAATTAGGGCAATTGCACTTTCTATAGCTTTGTTGGTCGGCATGGGCACGATTATCCCGTTGGCGACACAGTACGCCGAAGCAGGCGCGACAAAGAAGCGAACATATAAGAAAAAGCGCGAGTGGAAAGGCGTAAAGAAATATTCGAAGCGTTGGTGGCAGTTGTATCGCGCGCAAGAGAAGCGGAAGAAGCAGATCGCAGCCCGCAAGCGAGCGCTGCGTCTGAATCAGACCCGTCTCGAAAAGGCAGTGGAGGGCGAACAAGAGTTGGCCGCAGCCGCTGCAAAGCCATCTAAGCCGGTTTCGTCAACTTTGCCCTCAGGTGAAAAGGCACCCGAAACGTGGGTTCCCGCTTCGGCCGACGGCGGCGAGCTTCAATTTCAGATCACGGATGACGGTGCCGATCTTGGTTCCGCGTCTATCTCAGTCGTCGGTCCCGCAACGGGCGAATCGAGCGTGCGCGGCCGCCAGCGTGTGCTGGGTGGCGTCGCGACAACCGCTTTACGCCGTAACGTGATCAACCAAATGGTCAAAGAGAACGGCTGGGTCGTTAACGATTACGAAAAAGAGGTAGGCGGCAAGATGGTATATGTGGTCGTCGCTCAATCGCAGGGCACAGGCGGCCAGATCGAATCGCGGCTCTTCTATTTCACAGAGGCAGGCGGCAACATTTACAGCGTTGCTACGAACTCAAGCACGGATTCGGCCGAACGCATCGCCGCCGAGTCGGAAAAAGTTCTTTATTCACTCCAGGGCGTTTCGCGTCCGGCACAACAGGCACAGGTGAAAGGCATTATCCGCGAGCGCGAGGTGCAGCAGCAACCCGCCCTGCAGGCAGTGCCGACACAGCCGGTCCCGTGCACCCCCTACATCCCGGTCGCCCAGTAGACGGCGATCGCTTACAACAAAATCAGATCGTCACAGAGTTAACATATGAGCTTTGAACAACAAGACAACGCCGCATCGCAGGTAACCCTGCCTGAGCTGCTGAAACGAATGACCGACGCCGGCGGCTCCGACCTTCACCTGACGACCAACACGTCCCCCCAGGTGCGCGTCCACGGTCATCTCAAGCCGCTCGAAGGGCTGCCGTCGCTCACGCCTGCCGACACCAAGCGCCTCGCCTATTCCGTACTTACGGACGCGCAGAAGCATAGATTCGAAGAAAATCTCGAACTCGACTTCTCGTTCGGCCTAAAAGGGATGTCGCGATTTCGCGCGAACATCTTCAATCAGAAAGGTGCGGTCGGTGCGGTGTTTCGTGCGATCCCCTACGAGATCAAAAGCTTCGACGCACTAGGTTTGCCAAAGGTCGTTTCCGATCTTTGCCAGAAACCGCGCGGCCTCGTCCTGGTAACTGGACCTACGGGTTCCGGTAAATCGACGACGCTTGCGGCCATGGTAGACAAGATCAATGTAGAGCGTCACGAGCACATCCTGACGATCGAAGATCCGATCGAGTTCCTGCACAACCACAAGCAATGCGTTGTTAACCAACGAGAGGTAGCGGCCGACACGCATTCGTTCGCCGACGCACTTCGCACGGCACTTCGACAGGATCCTGACGTCGTGCTCGTCGGCGAAATGCGTGACTTGGAAACGATCGAGATGGCGCTCCGCATTGCGGAAACGGGTCACCTTACGTTTGCAACGCTTCACACGAACTCGGCGTACTCGACGATCAACCGTATCATCGACGTCTTTCCGTCGGCGCAGCAGTCACAGGTGCGAACCCAGCTTTCGCTGGTGCTCGAAGGCATCATGTGTCAAACCCTTCTGCCGAAAGCCTCAGGCGACGGACGCGTGATGGCACTCGAGATCCTTGTGCCGAATGCCGCTATCCGCAATCTGATCCGCGAAGACAAGATCCATCAGATCTATTCGATGATGCAGACTGGCCAGGATAAATTCGGCATGCAGACTTTCAATCAGGCTCTCGCGTCGCTTTATCACAAAAAACTTATCACCCTTGATTCCGCAATGCAGCGGACCTCGAACGCCGACGAACTCAAGGAACTTATCGAACGCGGTTCGGGCCTGAACCAGTCGTACACGGGTAACAGCCGACCCAACATGCCCCCAAAGGCCGGGAGCCCCTACGCACAAGCCAGGCCGATCGGCCAGCGCCCGAGCTAATTCGTAAATCACGAGGAGTAGAGAGAACCAATGCCAACATACGCTTTTCAAGGACGTAACCGCCTAAACGAAATGGTCACGGGCGAACGCGACGCGAGCAATCAGAACGAGCTTCGCGCGTTGCTCAGACGCGATCAGATCATCCTGACCCAGGCCAATGAGAAAGGCCGAGTTGTAAATGTGCCGAAGATCGGCCGACGCAAGAAGGTCGGTGCGAAAGAGCTTGCGGTCTTCACGCGGCAATTTTCCGTGATGATCGACGCGGGTCTGCCGCTGGTGCAGTGCATCGACATTTTGGCCGAACAGCAGCAGAACCTCTTTTTCAAAGAGACTCTGCGGCAAGTGCGGCAGAATGTTGAAGAAGGTGCGACCCTTTACGCCGCATTGGAAAAGCATCCCAAGGTGTTCGACTCGCTTTACACGCACATGGTGGAAGCGGGTGAGACCGGCGGTGTGCTCGATCTTATTCTGCAGCGTCTAGCCACGCTGATCGAAAAGGTCGTTAAGTTAAAGCGAAGCATTATCTCGGCGTCGATCTATCCCGCAGCAGTTATCTTTGTCGCGATCGCAGCTATCGCCGTGATCATGGTGGTCGTAATTCCGCAGTTCGAGCAGATCTTTATCGGATTGCTCGGCCCGGGCGAACTGCTTCCGCTGCCGACGCGTATCGTTATGGGAATAAGCGGCTTCCTCGCGGGATGGGGCGGGCTTTCGCTCTTAGTTGGCCTTATCGCCTCGGGCATCGCGTTGAAGTACACCTATGCAACTGAGAGGGGCCGGTGGCAGATCGATTCACTACTCTTGAAAACTCCGATCTTTGGCCCGATCCTTCGTAAGATCGCAGTAGCACGTTTCTCGCGAATCCTTTCGACCCTGCTATCGTCGGGGGTGCCGATCCTGCAATCGCTGGACATCACGGCTAAGACGGCGGGTAACGTCGTTATCGAAGATGCGATCCTTAAGGTGCGAGCCGGCGTTGAACGCGGTGAAAACTTTGTCGATCCGCTTAAAGAAACGAAGGTATTTCCGCACATGGTCGGTCAGATGATCGGCGTCGGCGAACAGACCGGCGCTTTGGACGCCATGCTCGGCAAGATCGCGGACTTTTACGAAGAAGAAGTCGATACCGCGATCGCCGACCTGCTGTCGATGATCGAGCCTGTATTGATCGGCTTCCTCGGCGTGACAATCGGCGGCATCGTTGTTTCGATGTATCTGCCTTTGTTCACACTGATCGGAAAACTGGCAGGCGGGCCGAAGTAATTCGGTTCTATCTGTCGAACATGAAGAGAGCGGTCGAATCGGCCGCTCTTTTTTTCTAATGCACGTACTCTGAAGTTGTTTGTAGCTCAGGATGGCGGCGAGTAAGCACAAAGCTCGCTATAAAGAGGGTCGCCAACACGATGTCCAGAGCGGCACCAAGCAGCAACGGGCCCGACATTCGACCTTGCAAATAAAGGACGCCGACCGCTGCGCCAAAGCTGATCTTTTCGACGACGGCGGCCAGCATAATGAGCCGATAGCGAAGCGGGTCCGTCGCGATCATTAGGAAGACAAGCTGAAAGGCGACTGCGACGCCAATGAACCCATAGTAAAATTCCGGGTGAGTGATCGGCGGCGGGTTATCTATCCCGTACTGTCAATCAAAGAAGTATTGCGGGACGAGCACAGCTAGCCCATAAATGCCTGCGATAGCAAACGTCCAACGTGCAAATCTCATAAGATCCTGTAGCTAGATGAATCCGCTTCTTTTCTATGTGGCTGGCGTGGCCGAGTTCCCATCGCGGTTTCCGAACTGCATCATCCGTGCGACATATTTTGCGATGATGTCGACCTCGAGGTTAACCGCGTCGCCTGGCCTTAGGCTTGAAAGATTGGTCATTTCCCAGGTCTTGGGGATCAGAGCGATATTAAATGAACTTTCATGAAGCGCTGCGATCGTCAGGCTGATGCCTTCGACGGCAACCGAACCCTTTTCCACGAAGTACCGTGCCAAGTCTGAAGGGAACCCGATAGTGACCGTCCAAAAATCGCCTGCCGCCGTCGCAGATAGAAATTCCCCGCGCCCGTCGACGTGGCCCTGAACGATGTGCCCGCCTAGCCGGGTGGCGGCCGTGACAGCGCGTTCAAGATTTACACGAGAGCCGGGTGCGAGACTGCCCAGCGTTGAACGTGCGAGCGTTTCGGCGGAGATATCAGCTGCGAAGGCATCAGCATTAACATCAAGTGCGGTCAGGCAGACCCCGTTCACGGATATCGAATCGCCATCGTGCGTGTCAGCGACGACCGTGCCGGCATTTACGACAATGCGCGCGGTGTCGCCCCGATCATCGAATCGGGCGACGCGTCCGCATTCCTCAATTAGGCCGGTAAACACGCCTTAGAACCAAGGCTTTTTGTTAACGATGTAGGTTTGGACGAATTCTTCGTCAGATTTCGTCAGATAGATAATGCCCTCGACCAGGCCCAGGACGCCGGGGATGATCAGCAGGAACGATCCGATCCCGCAGGTGACGATCGCTAGGACAAAGGCGGCCGCGAACATTCCGAGATAGATAAGGCCTTCCTGTTGGTAACCGAGTACGAACTTGTGAATGCCGAGGCCGCCCAAAAGAATGCCGCATATGCCGGCAGCGATCTTTTTATCGGCACCCGGAAGCTTTTGTGCGCCATATCCCGCACCAGGCTGCATCGGTCCCTGATTGAAAGATGAAAGCGACATCCCGCAATTTGTGCAGGTCTGAAAGTTCCCCGGGTTTTGCGACTGGCAATTTGGGCAAGTTACGTATTGTGTGGCCATAGGTGTTGAAGACTCCTTTTGTTGGCGGAAATAAACACAAGTATTATGCACGATGCTTAGATTTGGTCAAAGATAACGTCGTGCGACTATACGGCGGACATTGCTCAATCGCGTGCAAGAATGAAATACTTACAGTGCGATGACAGAGACAGCCCAGCAGCAAACACAGCCGCCAAAGCTTAGAAGGACAGCGACCGGCGAGCTTGATCCCGCATCATTTGCGGACCTTATCGAGTGGTTCTTAAATTTTGACGAGCGCACTGCCCGCATCCGCCACGCTGATACGGAAGAGCTTTTTCGATGGAAGCAGCAGGATGACGCATCTCGAGGGGTCGAGGTTTATCCGTTTGAGAATGCCGAGTCGCGTTTTGCTATCGGCGTCTTTCAGGCTGTGAGTGAGAATAATTCGGAGCCGCTACTGGGGCTCTGGCTAAATGACCTTATGGCAGCGCTTCACGACTCGCGAACGTCGAAACTGGAGATAGCTGAGGCGAACGGTCTGCCCGATGACCCCGAGAGCCTTTCCGTGGCAAAGGCGCAGAAACTCACCACCCATATCGAAAAGCGGCTTTATCTGACAAGCTGCTGGCTTGAGGCACTGTGCACCGCCGAAGCGCGGGTGCTGGGCTGGGTTTATCAGGAACTGTACGGCCGGCCGTTCACCCCGACCGGCGGCTAGTTAGCGAAACGTATCGCACTGCCGCATATCACCCGAACGCATCCCGCGTGCAAACCACTCCATCCGCTGCTGAGAAGAGCCGTGCGAAAACGATTCGGGCACGACATAACCCTGCGTTCGTTTCTGGATGTTATCGTCACCGACGGCGGCCGCGGCCCGCAACGCCTCCTCAGCGTCGCCGGGCTCGACCAGTCCGCGTTGCTGTGCAAAATTTGCCCACACGCCCGCGTAACAATCAGCCTGCAATTCAAGTGCGACTGAGAGTTGATTGTTCTGCCCCGCCCGCTGCACCTTAGCCATTGTCCCGACAAGGTTTTGTACGTGGTGGCCGACCTCGTGCGCGATCACGTACGCCTGTGCAAAATCGCCCGGAGCCCCGAACCGCCGCGAAAGCTCATCAAAAAACTCGAAATCGAGATATAGGTTATTGTCGCCGGGGCAATAGAATGGCCCGGTGGCGGAGCTGGCATAGCCGCACGCTGACGAGACCTCGCGTGTGAAAAGCACCAGCGACGGCTCCTGATAACGCTGTCCGGCTTGCTCGGGCAGTATCTTGCGCCAAGCATCTTCGGTACTGCCGAGCACTGCGCTTACGAATTCGCGGTTCTCGTCCGGTGCCTGTGTGCCGCGGTTTGACGCGGACGGCTGCTGCTGGACCTGACCGCCCTGCGTTGGTAGATTCTCAAGCAATTGACGCGGGTCGCCGCCGCAAAGCAGGATGATCACCGCTAAGATCAGCACACCCAACCCGCCGCCGCCAACCGCGATACCGCGGCCCATGCCACGCCTATCGTCCACATTTGAACTCTGCCGCTGATTTCGCCAACGCATAAGTGATCCTCCCCTCGACCAAAACTGCCATTTGGGGAGATATTCTAGCACCTCAGCCGCAACAAACTAAGCGAATAAGGCTAGGACGTAAGCTATCGGACATTCAGCCGCCGCCTTGTAGTAAGAAAATGGCATCGTCCGCAAAATCTTGACAGGCGTGAACTTACGGGGTTACACTGGGTCAAAGCAATAACGTTTTTCGATCCCCGTTCCATGCCCACGCAGAGGAGGAAGTGATGATCAAGTTAGATATCGTCAACCAGGTAGCCGACAGGACGGGCGTTTCTAAGCAGAAAGCCGAGCAGGTTGTCGATTCACTGTTCAATGCGATGAAGGATGCGCTGGCGGAAGGAAAACGGATCGAGCTTCGCGGATTTGGTGTCTTTGTGGTCAAACCGCGTAAGCGGGGCGTGGGACGAAACCCGCGAACGGGTGAAGAGGTTCCTATCCCTGCGGGTAAGACGATTCGCTTCAAACCGGGGAAAGATCTTTCTGCACAAGAGGTCGACGGGGACGGATAGTGTAGGCGCGTTCTATTGCATTTTTTTCGAACGAGGTCGTAAATCAAGGCTGATTTTATTAAGCTTGGATTTACGGCCTCTTTTTACGCATGGACGGGCACGAAAGCTACACACAGGTTTATTATTTTGAAAGGCCGTCCATGCGGCCGACTTTTCGAACGTGCGTCAAGCACATCTTGCTGCTCGGTTTAACCTTCGTTACGGCGACGATAGCCGGCAGCCTCTATCCGTTTGGCCCCATTCCCATCTTTCCCGAAGGCGATCCGCAGACATGGGCTGAGGCCGCCGTGTTTATCGCAGAACTGCCGTCCGCCTATTTCGGTCTCATTTCGGGCACCGTTTACCTGCTTGCCACCAATGCTGCGCTTCTCACTCACGCGCTCAGTTTCTCGCTGTCGCTGATGTTTATCCTCGTCGCGCATGAGATGGGGCATTACATCGCGTGCCGCATTTACCGCGTGGACGCAACACTGCCATACTTCCTACCGACTCCGCCAATGATCGGGCCGGCCGGAACGTTCGGAGCGTTCATCCGGATACGTTCGCCGTTTCCTTCCAGACGTTCTGTATTTGATATCGGGATCGCGGGGCCGCTTGCGGGATTTCTTGCGTTATTGCCGATCGCAGCTATCGGGGTTTGGACCGCCCAACCCGCGCCCCCGCAGGTGATCGACAATTACGGAGGGCTGGTATTTGCGGACCCGCTGACGATGCAAATTCTGGCTGCGATCGCGGGCGTAAATCTGGATGCTTCCTACGGGAACGCGTTCTATTATGCGGCGTGGGTGGGGCTTCTGGTCACGGCGTTGAATCTGATCCCGTCGGGGCAACTCGACGGCGGACATGCGATCTACGCGGTTCTAGGCGAAAAGGCGCACTACTGGACCGGCAGGATAGCGTTCGTCATCATGGCAGCGCTTTCGCTGATCGGGATTTTCTATTTCAATAGTCCGAGTGGCTTGTTGATCGCGGTGCTGCTTGCGGTGATGATGCGGATCCCACACCCGGAGCCGTGGGACGATTCGCCGCTGGACGCAAAGCGAAAGGTGCTCGCGCTGGTAACGCTTGTGGTTTTCGTGCTGAGCTTTGTGCCGTTTCCGATACGGCTGATAATCTAATTCGCGGCCGGCAGCAGGCCTTTCAGCTCGCGAACCATCTTTTCGACATCTTCCTGCCCATCGAGCGCGATCATAAAGAAGTCGTAGCTCGTCTTAAAGCACACCAGCCCGTTGCCAAAGAACCAAACGCCCTCGAGCAATGGGTTGCCGCCGAGCAGCCAGTCCAGCGGAGCGCCCGTGATCGTTTTCGGGTTGAGGACGTTCGTCATCATCACCGCACCCGAAGCGAATGAGAACGCCCCCAGCAGCGGCGCCCCGACCCGGCGGGCGATGTCGGCCTCAAACTTAATGCGTTCAGCCTGTGCCTCGCTAAGGCTGCCGTTGGCGATAAGCTCCTCTTGATCTTTGAGATACGCGTTGAATTGAGCCGAAAGCTTTTGCACCGACCACGCCGGCAGTGCTGAGTTGAAAAGCCAGTGTGAGCTGAGACCCGTGAACACAGCGCCCAAGCCGGCGCCTACGGCCATGGAAACGCCGGTGACCGCTGCCTGCATCGGGTTATTCTGTGCCCAGTCCGACGCCTTTGATATTGAATTCCATCCGGAGTTGAACGTCCGCGTCCATCCTGCACCGAGGCTTACGGCGTGCGAGACGCGTTTCGCATTCGACTCGACCGTCTTCTTAGCTTCGTTAAATGCATCACCCGCCTTTTTACCGGCGGTGCCGAACGCATCGCCCGCAGCCTTGCCCGCTTCTTTAACGACCTCGCCTGCAACTTCGCCCGCGCCTTCGGCGGCGTCGCGCAGCGGCTTGCTGGCGGACCACGCCTTCTTCGCGGCGCCCTCGGCTGACTTCAACGTTTCTTCCGCTGCTTTCACGGCCTGCTTTCCGGCATCTGAACGGCCTGCTTCGGTGCGGATCTTCTCAGCACTCTTAGCTGCCGAATCCGCCACCGCGCGAGCACCTGTCTCGACCTTTTCTTTCAGGCCGAGTTGCTTATCGATTTCTTCGAATTTCTCTTTTGCCTCACGCTGCCACTTTTCGAAACGGTCCTTATAATCGCTCATTTTGACGTCTCCGATCTAGGTATCTGCTGTCATTTACGATCGCTGCCGCAAATTTGTTCGTTATGATGCAAAGCGGGCCTCTAAACTTTGTATGATTGCATCTAGCGAGAGAAGATTCAATGTTTTTCGCAGATGCAGGCTGCTTTCGGCGACGCCGCGGCGTATGCTAACCTTTGTGATTGAACCCCATTCGGCTGTCGTCTGGAGCACGGGGACAGTCGTCCGGAGCACGGGGATGGCCCTTCGGAGCACGGGGCAGCCGTCCGGAGCGGTCAGGCACTATGAAACTGGTTAAATGTCCAAATTGTTCGAAGCCGGCGGAATGGGAAGGGAATGACTACCGCCCGTTCTGCTCAGAACGCTGCAAACTGCTCGACCTGGGCGCGTGGATCGAAGAAGAGTATCGCCTGCCGACGGAGACCTCAGAGCTGACCGAAGAAGACATCGACGAGCTTGAGCGCGCGTTGGGCAAAGCTCAAGGAGAGTAACGCATATGATCGACATTCCTGGCGGTTCAGTAGCGGCGGCGATCGCGGCATTTATCCTTTTCGCGATCCTTGCGGGCGTGGCCTATTTGGTTTTTCGTATGCTACGCCAAACCGTGCGGATGGCCTTTCGCATGGCGATAGTGGCCGCGATCCTTACGATCGCGCTGTTCGGGTCGCTTGCCCTCTGGTGGATGAATTCCGCGTCGGACACTCCCGCAAAGACCAGGCCGGCCCCTGCAAAAAAGAGATAGACCAACCCAAAAAGCATTTCCATACCGTGAATGGCGAAAAACGAAAAAAGACGCTTTTGGAAACGCTATTCAGGATTGCCGCCGACGGTTTTTGCACTCAGTGTCGTCAGCTTTCTTAATGACACCTCAAGCGAGATAATTTATCCGCTGCTCCCCGCGTTTTTGTTCGTGACGTTGGGCGCGACGCCTTTTGCCATCGGCTTGATCGAAGGCCTCGCCGAATCCGTCGCCAGCATTCTCAAACTATTTTCGGGCTATTTGAGCGACAAGTTCGGCAAGCGAAAGCTGCCGGTCTTTCTGGGCTATTCGCTCGCGGCAGTCACGCGGCCGCTGCTGGCGTTCGTAACGAGCTGGCCGCAGGTCCTGGTCGTTCGCATGGCCGATCGCGCGGGCAAGGGTATCCGCGGGGCGCCGCGAGACGCTCTGCTGGCTGCCGATGTTCCGATGGAAAAGCGCGGGCTTGCCTTCGGTTTCAACCGCGCCGCCGATCATCTAGGCGCCGTTGTGGGGCCCGTCATCGCCTTTCTTCTGATAACGTATCTCGCGGCGGACGCTGAGAACCCGACCGCGATGGAATACCAACGCGTGTTTTTGTACGCGTCGATACCCGTCGCGATCGGCCTTTTCGTGATCGTATTCTTTGTCCGCGAACAAGCCGCTCCGCCTTCCCCGGTCGACGGCAATCCGATCAAGTTCTCACTTCGCGAGTTCGACGGAAATTTCAAACGTTTTCTGGTCGTGATCGCGCTGTTCACGCTGTCGAACTCTACCGACGCGTTTCTGCTGCTGAGGGCAGAGCAGGCGGGCATTGCACCGGCGCTGCTGCCGCTGCTGTGGATGGCATTGCATTTTAGCAAGACGCTCAGCTCGCTGGTGGGCGGTGAGCTTTCGGATAAGTTCGGACGCAAAGCTCTGATGTTTTCGGGCTGGGCGGTCTACGCGCTCGTTTATCTGGGGTTCGCCTTTGTCGAATCGGCGTGGCAGGTTTGGGCACTCTTTGTCTTTTACGGTTTCTATTTCGGACTGACGGGCGGAGCGGAGCGGGCGTTTGTCGCGGACCTGGTCGAGGACGAAAAACGCGGCACGGCGTACGGGTTTTACAACCTTGCTATCGGCATCACGGTCTTCCCGGCGTCGCTGATCTTTGGCTATCTGTGGTATCAGTTCGGAGCGGAGACGGCGTTCATCGTCAGCTCCATCGTCTCGATCATCGCGGCGATATGCCTCACGCGGGTCGCCTCACGGCCGATTCAGCAGGGCGCGTAAAAAGGCGAGCCGATGGCCCGCCCTTGAGAATTCTATTGCGATCACTCTAACCCGCTGTTTCGAAAAGTGCGAGGATTTGTTTGCCCTCAGACGAACGCGGATCGATCGTTCTAAGGTGCTTCTGCCCCTGCATTTCCCAGATGGCTGTAACTGAGCCTTCTTTTTCGACGGCTTGGTAGTGAACGTCTTCGGGCTGTGCGGCCTGTTCGGTCTGTTCCGCCGATGCTGAGGCTTCGCCCTCGATTTCCTCAGCTTGCTTAACTGCTTCTTCTGACATTAAAGATCTCCTGAAAATACCGTAACGTGTGGTTGACCTGAATATCAGATTTTGACACACCATCGCCGCCATTGTCGAGTTTTAAGAGGACGAAAACGTGCTCGAACAATCAGCTGAACGTCCTGTGTCCCTCGTCCGTCATCTCTACTTCCGCGATGGCGCGAAGCGTCAGGCCACGCTTGATCAATATCAGCAGCCCAACACCCGCCCAAAAGAGTATTCGGCCCTTGCGGATAATGGCGATCGTTACGCCGATCCCGGCCCCGATCGCAACGGTCTCGGCGACGAGTTCCGCACCTGCTTCATCGACGCCTATCAGGAAGGGCACGAGTTTGAAGACGATCGTGATCAGACGGCTGACGCTCTCCAGCAGGAACGCATTTATGAAAGTGCCGCCAAATTCGCTGATCCGGTTCAGGATGAACAAAACCTCAAGGATGCCAAGCATATGAAAGCTCGCCTCGAGGAGGCAGATCGGCAAGAACCGCTTTGGATGGCGGCGGTAAAACCCGTAGACAAAATTCTCGAAAAGACGCACCTGCATTCTGCCGTTCTCAAGCAGGCGACGAGCGATGCCCGCCCGATAAAGGATCTCGCAAGTCTCACTGGCGATGTGCCACTGTCGCAGCACCATCAGGAACAGGAGAATTACAGCAACGACGATCGATACAATGAGGAGGTCGATGGTGATGACCCAACTCGGCTCAAGTTCGAAGGTGCGAAGGAACGTGAAAGCGCCTAAGACGAGAAAAATGCTGGTCGTGAAGCTGTAGAACAGGTTCTCAGTCGCGATCGACGATAGGCCTACCACGATGGGGACGCGGCGCCTGACGGCCACGGCTTTCGAGGTGCCGCTGATAAGAATGCCCAGCGGGATCATGCTGCTCATTGCTTCACCGATGATCACAGCCGGGATCGTGTCCTTCATCCGAAGGGAGTACGGTTCGTAAACGGACAGTGTCCACGCAGCCGAGCGAAGGCAGATGCGGCAAAAGTAAATGCAGACGATAACCCCGAAGCCGACAAGTCCGAAACGACTGACGTTCGCGGCGATCTCGCCAACGCCGACGGCGTAGACGAAATAAGAGAACAACGCGATGCCGCATAGGGTGAGCACCAGGCCGAGCAGTTTTAGCCGCCATATGTGCGTCGGGGTGAGATGTCGCTGGTCTGGTTGTGCCTCGGTGGGTGTTGGTTCGGAACTCACGTATTTTTGCCTTTGCTGCGCGGACTGTCTAAAATGGTATTTTACTCAAATTTAAAGCACAAAAGCATTGAAGGAATAACTATGAGCACTGCAGCAACCGGTCAGGCGATGCTAAATAACGCACTTACCACCCTTTCAGAAGACGAAGAGATGTTTCGCGCCTCTGTTCGCGAATTTGCGGAGGGCGAGGTCAAGCCAAAGGTCGAGGAGATGGAGCATAACGGCAAGCTCGACGCCGGCATCATCAGGCAATGCTTTGAGCTGGGGTTGATGTCTATCGAGTCGCCCGAGGAGTTTGGCGGGGCCGGTTCGACCATCTTTAATGCGATCCTCGCGATCGAAGAGCTTGCTCGCGTTGACGCTTCGGTATCGGTGTTCGTTGATGTGCACAATACGCTCGTAACTAACGCTTTCATGCGCTGGGCAAATGATGAGCAGAAAAAGAAGTATCTGCCGCAAATGGCGGAGAGCCGCGTCGGGGCGTATGCCCTAAGCGAAGCCGGTTCGGGTTCGGACGCCTTTTCGTTAAAGACGCGCGCTATCGAGAAAGACGACCATTTTGAGCTGAACGGCCAAAAGCTGTGGATCACGAACGGCAACGAAGCCGAGATCTTTATTGTTTTCGCGACCATAGATCCCGCGGCGGGATACAAAGGCATCACGGCATTTATCGTTGAGAAGCAGTTCGAAGGGTTTTCGGTCGGCAAAAAGGAGGACAAACTCGGGATACGAGCATCCTCGACCACTGAACTCATTCTCGATAACTGCAGAGTTCCTAAAGAGAACGTACTAGGCGAGGTTGGGAAAGGCTATAAGGTATCGATCGAGACCTTGAACGAGGGCCGCATCGGCATCGGCGCCCAGATGGTCGGCATCGCGCAGGGTGCCTTTGAGGCTGCTTTGAACTATACGGCAGAACGCGAGCAGTTTGGCCAGTCGATCAACAATTTCCAGGCCGTGCAGTTTCAGCTCGCAGAAATGGCGGTTGAGATCGAAGCGGCACGGTTACTTGTCTACAACTCCGCGCGGCTAAAGGATGCGGGCAAGTCGTTTCTGAAAGAGGCGGCTATAGCCAAGCTCTATTCTTCTCGAGTGGCCGAGAAGGTTGCGTCCAAAGCGATCGAGCTTTTCGGCGGATATGGTTACGTGAAAGAGTATCCGGTCGAAAAGTTCTGGCGCGATTCTAAGATCGGGTCCATTTACGAAGGCACTTCGAACATGCAGCTGCAAACTATCGCAAAGCTGATAATGAAATAAAAGAGGAGCCAGACGCCCCTAGCTCCTCCAATGACGGCCTGCTACCGGCCCCGAAGCATCAATGATGTTTCGGGGCTTTTGCCGTCCGTCAAACCTTTTAATTGGTTAAGCCACCGCAATCAGATATCAGCTCAGGACATCGAAAAAGTTTTTGCCTTAAGCGGGGGAAATCTGATAGACTTCGTTTCACAACGTTTGTTGATTGTGTGAAAGAACCCGGTGGACAGCTTCACTATCGGCTCACACCTACCTCAAAGTCCATATGTTTCTGTTAAAGAATAGTTAAAGAATTCTTTAAGTTTGTGTAACCTGTGTGTTTTCTATGATTTCCCAGAAAAGACCTTTTGTTGCATTTTCCGGTTTTCGTTTCGATCCTGACAGGCTTGCGCTTTATTTTGGTGGCGAAATGGTCAAGGTCGAGCGAAAAGCACTCGAAGTTTTAGCGGTGTTACTTGAATCGCCGGGGCGTGTTGTGCCCACACAAGAGATAATTGACAGGGTTTGGAACGACAACGTCCACGGGGTTACGCCCGTTCATTTGGCCCAATGCGTTAGTAAGCTGCGTAAGGCGTTTGGCCAGTACCAGCCGGATGAGGCGTTTGTAGAGACTGTTCGAAGGCAGGGGTACGCATTCTCTCACCCGATCGAAACGCCGGAGGTCGTCGAGTCTTTCCAGTCCCGGCCCGCAACTGATGCAAGGGCCGTTTCCACCACTGGCCGCAGCACGTTTCATATCGCTACGGCGGCACTTGCAGGGTTATTTTTCGTTGTGGGCATCACGGGATTTACAGCATGGAGTTGGTATCCGGCAGACGACAGCGAGGAAGTTCGCCGCGTTCTTGAAGAATCGCAGAAATACGAATCCCTGGTTATATACCGCGATCCGGGAAATGTCGACGAAGACAAGATCGAGGAGTATTGGCTCACACAGCGCGAATATGGGCCTGAGCTTGATGTAAGGAATGTCCGTGCAGGGATCGATCGCCTACAGCGCGATAATGCTCACTACGGTCCCGAAACTCGCTGCGAACAATTTGAGATCCACGAAGTAGATATCAATTCTGACCGTAATTTCGCAACGGCGAAAACTCTAGAAAAGTGGTTCATCGCGGAGTACAAGACCGATGGAACGCTTGTAAAGAACAAGACCGTCGGCCCTTATTTCGTGCATTATATATTGAGAAAGGTCGACCGGTGCTTGAATCGATCGCAAACCTCACCGAGCCATCAGCCGGAAAAGAGTTTCACGTCAGGTTGACCGGCAAAGGTTTTCTGCCGGAGAGCGTTTTTGTAAGGGTGGTGGGCCCGGGTTGCCCCGACACATCACCTTGCATCATACCGAACAGCGCACTTCGCATGGGTACGATGATGTCAGATTCAGTGATGGACCGCGTGCCGTTGACCCTCGAATCGGGCGAGTTCAATATTGCGACTCAGAACGGCGAGTCGGTTCAGTCCAACTCACTTACTCTCAGCGTTCCGTAGTATCACCAAAGACTATGCACGACAACCCACGATACCTCACGAAGTCGCGTTTCCAACTAGCAGCGGACTGCCCGACCAAGCTTTTTTATACCGGTAAACCCGAATATCCGGACAAAAAGGTCGAGGATACGTTCTTGATGGCCCTTGCGTACGGCGGATTTCAGGTCGGCGAGCTGGCCAAGCAGTATTTTCCGGACGGCGTGTCGGGGGATGCACTGGCTTACGAACAGGCTCTGGCTCAGACGGAGTCGTTGATGCGGGCCGAGCAAGTCACCATCTTTGAAGCAGCAATCAAGTTCGAGAACTTTTTCGTTCGCATAGACGTACTCGTCAAGAACGGCAACGACTTTGAACTCATCGAGGTAAAGTCGAAATCTTACGACGGCTTCGAAGAGCGATTTACTAAGTCGCGCGGTGGCGGAATTCTGTCTAAGTGGAAACCGTATTTATACGACGTCGCGTTTCAGAAATATGTTTTGCAGAGCGCATTTCCGGCCGCAAATGTTTCGGCGTTCCTGATGATGGCTGATAAGTCGTCTACATGCCCGACCGACGGGCTCAATCAAAAATTCCGGGTCACGAAAGATGCTAACGGCCGCAAGCGAACCGTCGTGGTCTCGCCGGTTACATCTTCTGATCTGACGCCGCCGATCCTGGGCAAGGTTAATGTGGACGCGGAGTGTGACGTGATCTATAGCACCGCGGATGGGGCAGACGATGAAGGGCGGAGCTTTGCTGAGCGGGCCCATTTCTATTCCGAAAGCTACGCCCGCGATGAACGAATAGCGCCGCTGCCCGGCACGATCTGCAAAGGCTGCGAGTTTCGCGCGACCCCCGAGGAACGTGGCGAGGGCAAGAAGGACGGCTTTCGTGAATGCTGGATGGAAAAGATGGGGTGGAGCGATGCTGACTTTGACGAGCCCACCATACTAGATGTTTGGAAATATCCTTCGACGCGTAAGGAACAATTGTTTCTCGAAGGCCGCATTAAGATGCGGGAGTTGACGGAGCTCGACATCACTCAAAACGACGACGGCAAACCCGGTATCTCACAGGGGATGCGTCAGTGGCTGCAGGTGCAAAAAGCCCGCGACAACGATCGCACACCATGGCTCGACCGCGAGGGACTGGCGGCGGAGATGAGCAAATGGGCCTTTCCGCTGCACTTCATCGACTTTGAAACTTCGATGGCTGCCATCCCATTCAACAGGGGCAGGCGGCCGTATGAAGGCATCGCGTTCCAGTTTTCGCACCACGTCGTCCACGCGGACGGCCTGGTCGAGCATGCGGGCGAATTCCTCAACGTTGAACCCGGGAAATTCCCCAATTACGATTTTGTCCGCGCCCTGAGATCAGAACTGGAGTGGGACACCGGCAGCATCTTTAGATTCGCCGACCACGAGAATTCATACCTGAATATGGTCTATGCTCAGCTCGCCGCCGATCCGCAGCCGCCCTCGGATGCCGACGCGTTACGCGAGTTTATCCGTACGATCAGCAAATCGAAGAAGGACCACGCCGAACCTTGGGAGGGCGAGCGGAACATGATCGATATATGCCGCCTCGTTATGCGGCACTATTACGACCCGGCGACGAACGGTTCGAACTCGATAAAGAAGGTCCTGCCTGCGATCCTCAATTCGTCCGAGTATTTGCAGAAGAAATATTCGCAGCCGATCTATGGCAGCGTCGACGGTATCCCGAGCAAAAATTTCGTCGATTGGACTTGGATTCAGATCGAAGACGGAATGGTGCGTGACCCCTACCAGCTGCTGCCGAAAATGTTCGACGACGTCTCCGACCGTGATCTAGAACTGCTAAGTGGCGACGACGACGAGCTGAACGACGGCGGCGCGGCTATGACCGCATATGGCCGGCTGCAGTTCGAAGACATGTCCGATTACGAACGCGACGCCATCTCAGCCGCCCTTCTTAAATACTGCGAACTCGACACCCTCGCCATGGTAATGATCTACGAAGCCTGGCGAGAAATGCTGAAGCAATGATTTCGAATGCTGTGGTTTACGCCCAAATGTCCGGTCGATGAAGAAACGAGGGCATGGCTCGACGAGTCATGGAACTGGTTTTCTGATGAATTGGGAAGCGAGATTCCAAAGACCACAGAAGTCATCCTTCCAACCGCCGAACACTTTCCTGATCCGTATAACGGCTCACGTGAAAGCATTCGCACGATGCTGGATCGTGTCTGCGTATTTATGGACGTAGACCCAAAGCTGGTTCAGGTCCGTTTCGAGGAACGCGATGACGCAGGCCGCTTTCACCCGCTTGCCGCCTCGGGTGATACCGGTCGCCACGCCCTCGGCACGTATCAAATGAGAAGAGATGGTAAGCACACCATCACGCTGGAAACCAGTCAAGCGTCGAATCCTGGGATGCTTGCGGCAACTATCGCACACGAATTAGGCCACGTGATACTGTTGGGAGAGGGTCGGCTTGAACCCGACGACCCCGCTAATGAACCTCTCACGGACCTGCTCACCGTTTTCTACGGCATGGGGATCTTCAACGCCAACACCACCGTAATATTCGAGCAATGGAAGAATACCGAGTATCAAGGTTGGCAGGTCACCGGGGGAGGGTATCTAACCGAGGAGGCTTTCGGCTATGCGCTCGCTCTATTTGCGCGCGCCCGCGGTGAAACCAAACCCGATGGGCCAAGTACTTAAACACAAACGTGCGAACCTACCTCAAAAGGTCTCTAAAGTTTCTCGGCAGTAACGATGAGCAGGTTTGCTAGCCTTTTTTCCTCGGCGGGCGGGGGTATCGCAGGAAGAAAAAAAAGGAGGCCGGCGGGACCAAAAAAGTGCACTAGATACAGAAAACTCAGCTTTCAAGTAATGACATCAGTCTTTCGTGGTGGGTGCGGCTCAGATTAAGCTCTGTTCCGTCGTGAAGAATTATCAAATAATCGCCATTGAAGAGTGGATGGAGAGATTTGATCCGATCAAGATTGATGATTATCGAACGGTGGATCCGAACGAAGTTCTCTGGATCGAGTTTTAATTCGATTTCGGAGATCTTTTCGCGGATAAGGTAGGTCTTTTTCTCTGTATGAAGCTCGAGATAATGCCCGGCAGCGGCGATCCAGTCAATGTCTTCGGCTGGAACCAACACTGTTCCGTCTTTTTGTTTGACCGGAATGCGTTTTAGATATTTCGGCGGGTGTTTGATCTCTGCCAGCAGGCGCCGGAGCTTTTCTTCGACCTCCCCCGCGGGAACCTCTCGCCGAATTTCTCGCCTTACGCGTTCCAGTGCTTTCCTCAGTCTTCCCACGTCAAATGGTTTTAAAAGATAATCGACAGCTCCTGCGTCAAATGCATTGAGTGCAAATTCATCGAACGCCGTTACGAAAACGACCGCTGGCATTTTGTCGACGCCAATCTGTTCGATCACGTCAAAGCCGCTAGTTTTCGGCATTTGAATATCCAGAAACACCAGATCCGGACTTAAGTTGCGAATCATCTCGATTGCATCGCATCCGTTCGCCGCTTCCCCGACGATATCGATCTCTTCGTCGCCCGTCAGCAAAATCTTGACACGCTCGCGCGCCAGTTCAACGTCGTCAACAATGATTGTCCGAATTTGCATTTTTGAATTATTCTTCTCGCAATGGGATTCTTATTACCACGCTCAGGCCGCCGCCGGGCTCATTTTTGAGCTCGAATTTGTGAGCGTCCCCGTAAAGATGAAACAGACGCGCCCGCGTATTTTCGATTCCGATTCCCCTGCCACGATCCATCGTTTCTGTTGTCTTGAACCCGATTCCGCTGTCTTTCACCTCAAGCCGCAGATGCCCGTTTAACCGGGCCGCGCCGATCTCCAAAATGCCGCCTTCTTCGAGCGGTCCCAATCCGTGCTTAATTGAATTTTCGACCAAAGGCTGCAAGATCAGATTCGGCACTTTTGAGTCTAATGTTTCCGGCGAAATATTCCATTCGACCTTTAGCCTGTCGCCCATTAACGTTTGATGAATTGTCAGATAATCTTCCAAGAACTCGAGTTCCTCCGCCAGAATGATTTCTTGCTCTTTGTTATTCTTCAGCAAAATCCGGAATAGATCACCGAGCCGTGTGATCATCCGGTCGGCTTCTTTCGGGGAACGGTAGATCAAGGCGGAAAGCGCGTTCAAAGTGTTAAAGAAAAAATGCGGGTGAAGCTGCGCTTGAAGCGCAGTGAGTTCCGCTTGTTTTTGCAAAAAGGCACGTTCTTTGGATTCTTTGAAATACAGATAGGCTCTTTGGCTAATGATGATAACCGGATAATGAACAAGGGTACCAGTAGTAGTTCTCATTAGAAGGGCGGCGTCAAAAAGATTCGTCTGAAAATCAGGTACCGAAGATATTCCCAGCATCCACGTCCCAATACTGTTTGCAACATGCTGAAAGACACCAACGCAGAGTGCGAAAAGGATATGCAGAAACAAGTTTCGGAGAAACTTCGGCTTGGTAACCGGAAAAATCCAGCCCATCCATAGAATGATCGGTGTGGCCAGAGCCCACAGATTATTTAATAGGGCAAGGCGAGCAATGCGGACCAATTGGTCCGAGTTAGCACCATGGAGGCTCGTAACATAAGCAGAAGGGATATTGATAACGACAATAAGGTTATAAACCGCGAAAATTAGAAGCGCGATTTGCCATTTTTTCCAGTATTTGAAATTCATGTTCAAAATTCAATAGCCCGTATTGCGGGAAATGTGACGGTGTAAACACCTGGCAATCCCAAACACCTTCGTCACTTTTCGCGTCATACAGTGGGAATCCCGTATTGAACCAGCGGTCTGAAGAATAAATTCAACGCAACAGTTGTGCCTCTAAACGGAGTCGTTGAGGGGTCGAGTTCCGTCAGGTTTTCCCTGAGTTACTTCTGTGAATAACCCGTCAGCGACAGGTGAAACCGGCTCCTCGATGACGTCACATCTGGCTGATATGCTTGGATGGGCAACGGGGAAGAAACTGCTGCGCTATTTGAAGTTCGTCGCAAAGAAACTGGGTAAATCTGAGTCGATGGCGGCCAGGAAATAAGATTCTTTTTATAAAGTATCATGTTTTTTATCATTCACCTTCGAAAACCTCCTTCTTGATTTGATGGATAAATCTTCATGAAAGTCGAAATGCCTCCTATTTTGTGGGCTTTCCGATTCCTAAATCCACCTCGTGCTTCAGTGGTACACGGCTTGAATTATTCATTTCGGCAACTCAGTTTTCAAAAGGCGGGCGAATGACCGAAGAGTTGCTATCAAAATCTAATAATTCAAGGAGAAATCATGAAGACCAAATTTTCATTTCTGGTATTAGCCATCTGCCTCTCTACTATGGTGGCCGTGGCGCAGACCACCACGGGACGGCTTAACGGCTCCGTTGCCGGTCCCGACGGGGTCTTACCAAACGCGACGATCGTCGTGAAAGACGACAACACCGGTCGCGAGGTTACCGTTGTTACCAAGGGCGACGGCACTTTCCTATTTCCACAACTTGAGTTCGGCACATATACGGTTACGGTGACCGCTCCAGGCTTTAAAACCTTCGTTGCCACTGAGGTCAAAATTGACGTAGGGCGGGATTACACGCTGAATCCGCAGCTGGAGATCGGTGCAATCGACGAAAGCGTCACGGTGACCGCTGGAGCGGATGTAATAACCGCAAGTACTGCGCAGGTCAGCAACACGGTCAGCCCGCAGCAGATCATGTCTCTACCGCTGCTCACGCGCAATCCTTTGGATCTGACCACACTACAGGCAGGCGTGCAGTCCAGCACGGCGCAAAACACGACCATCAACGGGATGCGTACGTCGTTTACGAACATCACCCGCGACGGTATTAACATTCAGGATACTTACATCCGCACGAATGCGACGGATTTTGCTCCCGGCAGGCCGTCGGTTGACGACACGGCGGAATTTACAATTTCCACATCCAATCAGGAAGCTGATCAAGGTTACGGCGGCGCGCAGATCCGTCTCGTTACGCCCCGCGGAACCAGTAACTTTAGCGGCGGTTTATTCGCGTACAATCGAAATTCGGAGTTCGGGGCCAACAACTTCTTTAACAACAAAGCCGGTTTGGAGCGTCCGTTCCGCAATCGCAATCAATTTGGCGGCAAAATTGGGGGTCCGCTGCCGCTTCCGGCATTTGGCGAAGGAACCCCATTCTTTCATAAAGATAAAGGCTTCTTTTTCTTCGCGTATGAAAGAATCTCCGATCCGGTGTCGGAGCGTTACACGCGCACGATCTTGACTCCCGGAGCTCGCACCGGGGAGTTTCGCTACACGCGCGCCGCGGCTGGTGACCCTAATGAGTATTGTCCTTCAGGTGCCGCCGGCAGCGTCTGTACAATTCCTAATATTTTGAATTTCGCTCAAGGGGTGACTTTTCCCGGATTTCCAAATCCAAACATTCCGGCGACGATCGATCCTGTCATTCAAGCCCGCATCATCTCGCAGCTTCCGACCCAGAGCAATTTCACGGGCGGCGATGGGCTGAACACCGCTGGCTTTACATTGAATCGCGAATCCGGGCAGTATCGCGATACGTATACGACCCGAATTGATGTGGATTTCAATGACCGGAACAGCATCCACGGCGTCTACAGCTACAATTTCGAGCTTAACCAGCGCCCGGACGCCGATACGACTCGTTATACAACCGTACCAGGAGTGGACCAAACATCGGATAATAAGATGCTCGCTCTTGCTTATCGGCGTGTTCTCAGTCCCACGTTTATCAACGAGGTTCGCGGCGGCTTCTTTTTCAGCGATGTAGTTTTCGATCGCTTTGTTGACGTCCCCGAATACTTTTTAGCTATCCCTACTTCGTTACTAACGAACCCGGAAACGAGCTTTCTAGATCAGGGTCGCCAGACTCGAAACTTTAATCTGCAAAACAACGCGGACTGGGTTGTCGGCAAACACAGTCTCAAGTTCGGCGGGCAAATACAGTGGTTTCAGCCGACGCCGTATGCCAACTTCGGCACTACGCCGACATTTTTCGTCCAAACCGTTTCTTCAACACCGCAGTTTTCCGGGGCGAACTTTCCGGGCGGAATCAACGCCACACAGCTAGGGATGGCGAACAATCTGTTGGGCCTGCTGGGTGGCTTCGTCGTTCAGGGACAAAGAACTTTCTACGTCGCTGATCCGCTCACGGGTTTCGATCCGAATGTGAACTCAACCCAGCCATTTAAGTATGCGAATTATTCGCTGTATCTGTCGGACCGCTGGCAGGTGACACGAAGTCTGACGTTGACCGGCGGACTTCGCTATGACGTGTTCCCCTCCCTGAGAATTGGCAACAATTTGGCGCTCGAACCCGTCGTGCCGCAGGGTGCCGATCCGATCCAGACCATTCTCGCAGGAAACGGTACTTATGACGTGGTCGGGGGAAACGCCGGCAAAGAAGGAGCCTTTTACAAAACCGACTATAACAATATTGCACCTCAGATCGGGTTTGCGTGGGCTCCGACCTTCGGAAACGGTTTTCTCAAAGCACTGACCGGTTCGAATTTCGTAATTCGAGGCGGTTACAGCGAGGCATATTCCAATGACCAGATTGTGACCGCAACATATTCGGCGGCAACCGGGAATGTCGGACTGGCAAGCCAGACGGGTTTCGCCCGCAACACGCCGACTGCGAGTACTCTGTTAAATCTGCGTCTGGCAACCGACCAGCTCCCGCCGTTTCTGACGCCCGCTTTTACTCCTCCCCCGAGAACTTACCTGCAAAATCAGGCGGCTGAAAACAATTTCGGGGTTGTCTTTTTGATCGACCCGGACCTTCAGACCACAAAGATCCAGCAATACAGCCTCGGAATTCAGCGCGAGCTGCCGGGTGACATGGCGTTGGAAGTTCGGTACGTCGGCTCGCGCAGCGGCAACCTGATCCGTGCCTATGACCTGAACCAGGTTGATATTTTCAACAACGGATTCTTTGCAGATTATCAGCGGGCGGCGGCGAATTACGCGCTTACGTTTGCGGCTAACCCCAATGCGGCGACGGCGTTCTGTAATCCGCAAACAGTCACGGGTTGTCAGGCGCTGCAGATCTTTCGCAACGCGGCAGCGCCGGCAAACGCCAATCAGATCGGAAATCAGACCGGCGGTGCAGGCCTCTTGCTCATCGGAGGGCCGGCGGCCACTGGGCTTTCCGCCGTAACCTTTATTAACAATCTGACGGGCGGAACTCCGGCCGAACTGGCGTTTCAGTTCTACTCAAACCCGAACAATTACAACAATCATCCTTCCTTGAACAACCCGGACAATACTCCGCGCATCAATTTCGTTCCCAACCCAAACATCGGCGTGGTGGATATTTTTAACAACTCGGGGTGGTATCAATACAACTCTCTTCAGATCGAGCTTCGGCGTCGATTCTCGCAGGGATTGTATTTCCAGGGGAATTACACTTTCTCCAAGAACCTGACCGACACTATTGGAAGCTTGAATGCTCCTAGTAACGGTCAATCGCAGTTCGAGCCGTTTCTGGACATCAATCGTCCGGAACTGAACCGACAGCGGGCCGATTTTGATCAGACGCACGCGTTCAATTTCAACGGAATTTACCAGCTGCCTTTTGGTAGTGGCAGGAGATTCCTCAACAGCGGCGGCTTCGCGAATTTCATCTTTGGCGGCTGGGAGGTGTCAGGCATCGTTCAGTGGAGGTCGGGTATCCCAATCACGTTTGTTGATCCGCGTGGGACCTTTAACCGCACTGCTCGTTCGAACCGGCAGACCGCTTCGAGCAATCTGTCGGCTGATCAGATCCAGAGTCTGATCGGAATATTCGAAAGAGACGGTAAGATCTATTACATCAACCCTGATGTGATAAATCCCAACACCGGCACCGCGGTTGGTTTCGACGGAGCCGTTTTCTCCCAGACGCCCGCAGGAGAGATAGGAAATCTTGGCCGTACGATCATCAACGGTCCCGGATACTTCAACGTCAACGCTGGTTTGCTGAAGAACTTCCGATTTACCGAAAGAATGCGTCTGCAGCTGCGTGCCGAAGCTTTCAATCTGTTGAACAACGTGAATTGGAGTCTGGCGGCGGCAAAGCAGTATGAAAGCATAAACAGCTCGACCTTTGGGCAGATCACCACGGCTACGGACCCGCGCATTATGCAGTTCGGAGCGAGGTTTGAATTCTAATCCTCAACTTAGCTTAAGGCTTTTGGGGCCGTCCGGAAACTCATCCGGGCGGCCTCTTTTTTTCCTCAGTTGCCTTGAATTAATCGAAGACATTCCTTACCAACTGACAACGGTTCGTGTCGCCAATATAACTATTCAGGACATTAATGTTCCCAATTTCATGGATTTTAATTTAAATGGTTGTATGAACAGACAAGCACTACTCACAAACTCAAATCGCGCAAATAGAGACGTGGAATCACTTCAGAAAAAAATGGATATTCTGCACAACGAAGCTGTCGAGATTCTTAACGAAGTCAAATCACTTCCGGTCATATACAAGAGCGCTCTATATTCCGCCAATGAAAAGATTGAACGGGGTATCAATCTGAATGAAACGATTAAGGATCTTGAAGTCAGGTTGATCAAACGGGCGCTCGAACTATCAGGCGGCAGGCAAAATCGGGCGGCAAAACTCCTGAATATCAAGCATACGACGCTGCACGAGAAAATTAGACGTTACCGCCTCAATCATAATGAGACATTTCCCACTGATACATAGATCGCCGAGGTGAGGTTTTATCGAAAACTAAGGAAGTGGAAACAATGGACTTACAAGACGTTCGCAATTCAAGTATGTACTCCGGCCCATTTTCCGGTGAACATTCCCGAGAAGAACGAATCGAAAAAACTAATGGCAGAAACCCGGAAAATATTGAGCACGAAACTCTTCTCTCGAAACGGTTCGACGAAGGGTTGCCGGTGCAGGCGACCTCGAATGACGCGCGCGAAGTAGTCCGATGTTTAAGAAACAAACCCTCCGGGATTTCATTTGCTGAAATATTAAGTTTCGAGCCCCGCCGGATCTTCGAGCCTCGTAAGATTGACGCTTACGAATATTGGGGAATCATCCAGCGCGAGAAAGAAAGAGTAAAACTTACGGATTTAGGCGAAAAATTGTCGGAAATAGTAGCTTCCGAAAATGCGATTTTCGAGAGGATACTATTGTCGGTTCCCATTTATGTGGAGATCATCAAATGGATAGATAATCAGAAAATCAAGTTAGTGACGCACCCGGATGTTATTGACTTTCTCGGCCGCCATCACCCAAAACATCCCATAAGGATGTCCGAAGCCGAGATTGTAAGCTTTTTCAGCATTTGTCACGGCGCGGAGCTCGGCGTGGCGACGGTCGGCAAACGTGGGCAGCCGGCGCGGTTGAAGATCGATCTGCAAAGGATCAAAGATTTTCTTTCCGTGGATAAATCCAGAGGCAAGTTGAGCGAGATAAAAGTTATTTCTCCGACGGCATCAAATGGAAACAGCAGCAGCTCTAGTTCAATGATTCAGCGAGTCTATTTATCCGGCACCGCCGGCTCCGAGATCGTCGATGAATTATGTGACGCGCTCGACCTAGCGGATTTCGAAAACGTCACCGCTAACGAAGTCGAGAAAGACGACCACCTTCAATCTGCGAGGCTTCATAAAATGCAGGCCTGTCAGGCAGGCGTAATTTTTATCAGTGACTACGATTGTACTTCGGACGCAAACGGTAAGACCGAAATTGACGACGCACGTTTAACGGAAATCACCGCCGCCGCCGGTTTATTCAATTGGAAGGTTATCATTATTTGGAACAGTGCGTTTCCGATGCCGGAGTATTTTGAGGGTTATAATTTACAGCTACTGGTTAATACTCCGAACAATTCCAAAATCAGTTTTCAAACGGTAAGGCTATTAAAGGAAATGAAGTGCGGACGCCTCGATCAAACAGACGGCTAATTCCTTTTCACCCTGCGATTGAGTCAAGCGAAACGGGCACCGATCTGGTGCCCGTAAGTCATTCTAAATATTGGCTCCGCAGGTAAGACTCGAACTTACAACCCTTCGGTTAACAGAAGACAAACTTTGTTGATTCAGACCATCGCTGAATATCACTAAGCATCTTTATTTTCAAAGTTTATGAGCACTTAGCCCGCACCGTGATACCGAGTGCTAAATGGTGAAAATCAGTCGAATTTTGAGGGGTTATGTCACAATCCATGACACAATATTTTCGCGGTGGAGTTTCAGGGACGTTGGGTACTGGTTATACTTCCGAAAGGTCGGCCTGAGATTTTCTTTCGTCCTTTCGGCTCCCGAAGCACGAATCAATATATATCTTAATTCATATCGACTCAATGGTCCACGCTATCGGTTCCAGTCTTCCTCGGATCAGATTTAACGATTGCAGTATTTCCTCGTCTTTTGGAAGAACGCCATAAACCAGCCTTGCGAAATCTGAATTATAGACAAGCTTTAGTTCATCCCAAACGGATTCGAGATCTTTGAATATAAGAGCTTCCCTTGGATGATGAACGAGCCATTGGTTATTGTTTCGAAAGCTTACCACGTCATCGTTAGCGACTTTCAGCATCATTATTTCAAAGGCAAGCGAATTGAAAAATTCGCGGATTTTCTCATGCTGCAAGAGTTTGTGAAGATCGTATGTATGCCTGATCTTCTTTTTAAGGTCCCCCAAAGGATCTTCAGTGTAAGAAAACCGGACCAAGCTCATTATCTTTTCGCAAAGCGTTCGAGTCGTATCTAATACTCTGGCCTCAAAAGGTATCATTCCGTATTCTTGCGCTGTCGCCGCCTGTCCGTTATTCGCCATCATTTCACCTACAAGCGAATTGAGAGATCGGTTTGCAGAAGGTTCATAATTCCCAAGCCAAGTTGATTCCAGAACGATCACATCTCGAATTTGTCCGAGATCGCCCGGTAATTCTTTGCTATAGGTGTGGGCAGTCTTGCGGATCATTCCCAATTTGTTGGTAATGCCTTCGATCTCAACTTCCGGCAATATTGAACCAACCAGTGTGCTTATCTTTTTCAGCTTTGTCTTCATTTTGCTGTCCGATTCGCCTTCGTTGCGCAATACGACAAGATCAACATCTTCTGAAAATCTGTCGATCAATTTGCTTTTGGATAGTGCAGTCCCACCTTTGAAAATGGTTTCCTTGCCGATCTCATTACTGAATATCGCGTATAAGACATAAGTGACCCAATAATCTTTCTCGATATAAACCGCAGGGATCTTCAACCGGTCGGCCGTAAACTGCACGGCTTGCCGGAATAGGATTCTATCCTCGTGAAGATTCATAGGATGTTCCACCTCTCGGCGGATGATAGCAATTTTGCGGCACCTTCCAGCTTGTATTTAGTGATCGGATTAAGCGACAGCAGAAGCCGATCGGTTAGATCGGTCTTTTGCATTTGATCTAATAAAGCTCCTAACAAAGCCCGTGTCGCAGGCGGATATTTTAATGCCAGCCGTACCAAGGACTTTTTGTCTTTATCGGAGATGCCCTTCAGAATAGCCAGGAACCGTTTGCAGCTTGATTCGATCGTAGTATCAGGAATTTTCTTTATATACCTCAGCGCATCCAATACCTGAAGCAGCGGAACATTCTCTCTGGTGATCGTGTTCCTCTGTTGAATGAATGTGATCGTATAGCGCTCTCTTTTGAAACTTGGCCGAATTTGATTTTTCCCGATCTGCAACGTGTTGCTAACCTGCGTCGTCAATCCCAGTTGATTATAAATACTCAAGCCCGTCAGATAGCCGGTTATCTTGCCATTTTCCTCAAGCAGGTCTTTGACGATCTGCCTTCTGTCGGGCTGAAGCTCCCCGAATGGAGTACTTTCCGGCTTGTAGAATTTTCCCTTCGACAGCTTAGCAATCTTACCCGAAGCAGCAATCCGGTTAAGGGCCTTTATAACGGCTTCCTTTTTCCGAACATCCGCATCAAAATCCCCGTAGGTGAACACATACCCCTTAGGAAATCTATCGATCGTATTCATTATATCTCTAGCCGTACTCATACCTGACTTATAGAATACTCAAGTTCTAAATAATGTCCAGTTCTTTTACGAATAAACTGGACAACACCCTACTTAGGCTAAACGCCTCGCTTCGCCGTTGAGTATACCGGCATATCACTAGTGAAGGATTCGCAGTTGTACTTTCGCAAATAAAGCCAAAGGAGTCCGCTAAAATTCTTCGTGATTCGATTGTGATTTAACGAGGCCCCAGCGCGGGTGAAGTCCAGCCCTTCAACTTTTCGCTCGCGAATTGACGAGAGGGATCTTTGAAAATGTCGAGTGCTAAAATTTTTCCGCAGAGACCTGTGTCTGGTAATGACGCCCTTGCCAGGTCCATCAGCCATGTGATAGCATCTGCACGAAAAACCAATCTCCTACAGGCGGGCACCTCTATTTCAGAGTTGCCTCTTTTATTTTGAGGGCATTTGATGGCAAAAGTCGACATTGACATATCGATAGAGGCAACGAATATTGGCGTTCACGAAAAGCTGAAATCCCAATTACCACTTAGTTCGGCGCAGCTTGCGATCTATGCCACCAATGGAAGCGGCAAGACCTGTCTCAGCCGCGCCTTCCGATTGTATTCGAAATCCATAACCGGGCACGTTGGAAAAGACGATTCGAGCGATACATTGCACTTCGACCACTCCAGCGGCGCGTTTCGATTTGGGGTGCGGCAGTCCGGAAATAACGAAGAATTTGGCTTCGAATTACAACTTGACGCAAGTAGCGGAACTACAGTTTCTCAGAAATCGAAATACCTCTTTCACGTCTTCAATAGAGATTATGTGACGGAAAACGTTGAGCGCCATAATTTCGCTCCGGACGGAAGCATCGACGGAATTATTCTTGGAAAAGAAAACATTGACGTCTCAAAGGAAGAAGCGACACTTTCCGAATTGAATGATGAAAGGAAAAAGCTATTTGCCGAATTCGAAAGGGTTGTTTCTGAGGTTCGAGAGGAACTAACCAAGGTTGGAGTAAGTCGAAACCTTTCTGAGTTTAAGCACATCAGTACAAACAGTCTAATCAACGGCCATCAGCCCCAGGATGCTGTCGAAGATTATGGTGTTTTGAAATCGCAGTTTGAAAAGCTGAACCAAATGCCAGAAGAATTGGCCGACGCAACTAATTTTGACGCGGTTCCTAACGATGAGATTGTTGATGGTATTGAATCCATTCTCACTATCGAGCATGCTCGGACCAACCTCGCCGAGGAATTTAAGGCAAAGATTGTGGGTAAGGTGGACTTTATTACAATTGGAGCGACGATTTCTGACGGAAAAAATTGCCCGTATTGCGAACAGCCCCTAACGCCCCCGGCGCTCGATATAATTGATAAATACAACCAGTTCTTAGGCGATGAAGAGGCTAGAATCATTGGGAGCATCAGAGGGTATTCCAACGACATTGACCAATTGCAAGCGGACTGCAATGAAATGCACCGACAACATCTCCAGGGCAAAATAGCGGCCGAGAAGATTCAGGAATTCTTGCCATCGACAAGAGGGTTTGTGTTCAATGACCTCAGTGATCCTGTGTTGCTCGCGCCTTCCTTCTCAGTGCTTGCAGATAGTTTGGCAAAAAAGGAGGCGGACATTTCGAAATCGTTCGGTAAAGAGTGTGAAGTTGCTTTGTCCTCGATATCAAGTTTTTTAGAAAATGCGCGTGCATGCAAAAGTGCTAATCAGATCGTTCTTGACAAAATCAATAGTAAGAAAAACAAGATTGCACCCGAAAAACTTGAGCTGAAAAAAAAGCTTTGTCTTGCGAAACTCGAAGCAGTTAGAGTCACTTCGAAAAGCATGCTGGAACAATGGACTACGCTCTCCAAAGTGATATCTGAATTAGAACAAGATATAAAGAACAAGCTTCACAAAAATAAAAAAGAAAGGAAAGAAGAAGTAGTTCGAACATTAAAAGAAACTCTTTATCAATTTTTTGGTAATAAGTTCTCCTTTGACGATCAGAAGTTTTGCCTAACGCTGCGCGAAAAGAGGTTGGCGAAAAATGCGCACAATGTACTTAGTGAAGGCGAAAAGAGTATCGTTGCGTTTTGCCATTACCTAGCCAGCACGCACTGCATGGTCAATGACGACGACGACTATAAAAACCTTTTCTTTGTCATCGATGATCCAATTTCTAGCATGGATTTCCATTTTGTTTACGCTATTGGCCAATGCATTAAGAATCTCGCTAAGCAATTCGCGCTGAAATACACGCGGTTTATCATCCTCACGCACAACTTGGAGTTCATTTCATATCTACATAGAAACCGAATCGCCAATAACATCTTTGTTCTAGAACCGAGTGGGATCCGACGCCTAGAGAGAGGTGCTATGCTTCCTTATGAAGCACACTTGACGGATATTTGGGGCGTTAGCGAGGGCTCGATGGAGCCGTCTCATACAACGCCTAACTCGATCCGCCATGTTCTGGAGGTAATCGGAACATGGTTGGCGCCGCGAAAAGGACTTGAAAAATTCTGTGAAGAAGTTGAATCCTTTCAGTCAAGTGCTTACCTCTGGCAACTCATTCAGGATCAGTCTCATGGCACTCCACGGACCGAACTTACCCATACACCGGAAACGGTCCGAGAGGCCTGCAGTCTGGTAATAGCTTTCATGAAGGAAAAGGGTCTCGGGGGCCAACTGGATGCTGGCGATGATACTGATGTAAAACATTAGCTCTAGTTTTTCATTGAATCGCATTTGCTTAATGAAAAGTGAATACGTTATTCTTCCGTAGAGTTTGAGTATGAATTTTAACGCACGAGTCAAGGCCACCACTACCACCACTAGATATCTATCTAGATTGTGTCCTCGTGCTTAAAAAGATAGATTAGGAAAAGTTTTATAGGTCGAACGCCACGAGGAAACTCGTGGCTTTTTTTGTTTTGGGAAGAATTCGACGACGTCAGGAGGTTCATAAAGAAATGATAATTGTAAAAATCGGAGTGAGTGAGTTGCGATTCGAAAGTGTTCGCGAAATCGACAATAATTGGATCAGCCAACAGATTCGCTTACAGCGATCGAACGGCCATATGCCTTGTATTCGTGTTGTTATTCATCAAGGCTCCGTTAACATGGTGCTTGCGACACTTGGTTGTCCTAACGGCGGCGGTTTCAGACAGCCCAACAGAGACGAAGAGAAGGTATTTGAGATTTGGAAAGATCTCGGACTTAATCACCAAGACTTGAATGAACATAAATTGATTGTTTTCTTCCAGCGAATTCGTCGTTTCTTCTGATCACTTGCGTCGGATTCGGCGGGAAACTGGAATAGGAAGATTCTTCAGAACTGGTGAGATGCGGTGCGTCAATGACGGCGTCAGTCCGCATAAGTTTATATCTTTTTCTAAGGGATTGGGGGGGCATCATGAGCCAAGAAGAACCGCCGAATTGGTCGGAGCTAATAATAGAGCGCAGTGCGTTTGCCGTTCCACTTAGCGACGATCGGTATCGCGCGTGGATGGCCGGGCGACGAATTTTTGTAAGTTCTGCGATGGACAGCGAAATGTCACCGTTCCGAAACGCTGTTCGTGACTACCTAAGGAATTTCGGGGCAACACCGGTAATGTGGGAAGAAATAACTCCGCAAGACCAGTCACCACAAGTCGCGTACTTGTCCGGAGTGGAAAGCTCACGGATTTTTTTGTTGCTTCTCGGGCGCCGATATGGAATCGCAGACGACAGTGGCTATTCTCCTACTAATAAAGAGGCAAATCTTGCAAAAGCGCTGCGGATACCGCGCTTGCTTTTCACGTTTTCGGTAAAAGACCGCTCTGAGCGGGATGGGAAGTTGAATGATTTAATCGGCTCCTTGCACAACGAATTGTCCGCCGCCGAATTTGAAACAGCTGCGGATCTTTGTGCCCAACTTGATTCACGATTGCGTGAGATGGCTGCTCACAGCGAGCGGTTGTGGATAAAGCTCGGTCGACTAATTTTTCCCGGAAGGGTGTCGAGCCAGTTTCGCCCAAAGGAGGGAGGTGTGATCACTGTCACAGCGCGTATCAGTGAGGGTGACTTAAAGCGTGAGCTTATCGAGCTAGGTAAGCCATCGTTCTATGGACCTGGAGTCATGAGACTTACATATGGCTCGGACAGCCACCTAATAACAGTTAAGTCTGTAAATTCGGAACGAGAGTATAACACTGAAGATTTTCTCAAAATTATCTGCGAAGCGTCGACGGACCGAGTGGGAGATTCCTTTGGTATGTTGGGCATCCTTAGTTCTATGGATGGTAAAACTCCGAGTGAAGTCGCTGATATTTGGGCTCGCAGAACCATATTTTCAGAAGAAATTCAAACATCCGAGAGGAATAGGCGGCACGACTTTAGTGACTCGTATTCTATCCCGGAGACGAAGCCTCTTGCCGCAATTCTTCATTCAATCGGAGCGAGCGCCTGGGTCGCCGAAGGCTTGACTCAGCTCTTCATTGTTGAGGAAGTGAGCAGGCGATACGGCGGACATTTTGAATACTTAGAAATCGGACCGTCGACAGCGAAAGGTCTAGTAGTAAAAGGCAAGTTTCGATTTCCCGGCGGCATGGGCGCGCGCGTCGAATCCGCAGTCATTGAGGGCTTCGTAGCCTTCTAAACGCTTGCGGGATAAAGCCGGTCACGCGTACCTACGAGGAGTCGATCGGCATTCTATACATGATCGAAATAGACTGAACAACTTCAAAACGAAGTTCAGACAAGGGCATTGCTAGATTCGAACAGAGCCTAAATATGTGGTTAAAAACTCAGCTTGCAATGGATCCACATGATCCTGTCCTAAATCGGTTTGATCATCAGATCGCATGGTTGAGACGGCACGACGTTCCAGAAATAGCTCTGTATGTTGAGCGGAATCGCAACTTGGAGGATGTTACTTTTGACGTTTATTTTCGCGTGCCATCAAAACCCGACTCTGCATACCGCAAATTCCTCAGACTGTTCGAATTCAGTCCGTATAACGCGCGTAACCCGCTGACGATTCATAGTTACTGACTGCAGGTCCTCTTAAGTAGAATTCCGCTACGAGTTGCGAGGTCAAAATAAAAAGCTCAGGTTGAAGGAACCTGAGCCAGAGAATCACCGCCCAAAAACATAGCTGGGTGGCACCGAAGGGTCAAGACCTTTACTCTTTATAAACTTGGCGAGTGCTTCGCGGACGATATCGGATTGTTCTGCTTTTTCGGCGTGAGCGATGTACCGCAGATTTTCCTTCATGATGGGGTCGAGCAAATGGGTGGATTTCACAAAGGCGTCTGAGACTATGAAGATCCGGAGCTTGTCAGGGCGCTAGATGATGAAATTTATAGGTTGGTAGCGAATGAGGACAGCGGCGGAATACAGTTTCTGATCATTGACTCAGATTTGGTGCCGCCCGCTCAACCGTTGCCCGGCTTTCTGGAGCGCCGAATGGCCGGTGAACGAGATGCCCCGAGTCTCATTCCGCATTATGACGGGCCCGTCTTCGCCTCAAAACTGGCCGGGAGGCGGATTTACAAGCCATCTCACCTTCGCCCCTAAACTCTCGAAGCTCGTATAAATAGAACGCCGATTTCCGATCATGAATATATTTCGCGTTAAAGCCGCTCCATTCGGATCCTCCGAAAAATATTGACAAATAAGTAGTGCTCAAACTATTCTACCAACTCCTTTTTCGCCACGCCGGAAAGACCGTGTGCTGAAATCGGCGGACATTCTGTTCACCACTGAGATTAGTTTCAAGCCAATTTGGGAGCACTCCATGTCGATACCACGGTACTTGACCAAGTCGAGATTTAAACTTGCGTCAGAATGTCCCACCAAGCTCTTCTATACGGGCAAAAACAATGTATACGCGAATCAAAAGATCGATGATCCTTTTTTAATGGCTCTTGCCAAAGGCGGATTTCAAGTCGGCGAACTGGCCAAATGCTATTTTCCCGGGGGTATCGAAGTCGTAGCAGGACGAGGTGACTACGAAAGCGCCTTGAGTCAAACAGACGAGCTGCTTCTTTCCGAGAATGTGACAATCTTCGAGGCTGCGATTAGGTACCGGAAATTCTTTATACGTGTTGACGTTTTAGTAAAGATCGGAAATCAACTGGAGTTGATCGAGGTAAAGTCGAAATCGTACAGAGAAGGCGAATCGCAGTTTTTTGGTAAGACCGGAACATGGATAGATGCCACATGGAAGCCGTATCTTTACGATGTGGCTTTTCAAAAGCACGTCGTTTTGAATGCATTCCCCGACCACACGGTGTCGGCCTACCTAATGCTTGCGGATAAAGCATCTTTTTGTCCGACCGACGGACTCAATCAGAAGTTCAGGGTAAAGACCGGCGTTGATGATCAGAAGTACGTCGAACTCGCTGCCGAGCTTACTGCGGAAGAAATCCACCCTGATTCCTGGATACTGCGGAAAGTGCCAGTAGACAATGCCTGCGACCGGATATTTGCCGGGACCGACATGAAACTGCCCGAGGCAAAAAGCTTCGCGGAACGGGCGGAGGAATTCGCCGATTACTATGAACGAGATGAACGAATTGCGTCACAGATAACGGGTGACTGTAAGACCTGCGAATTTCAGACGACTCCTGAAGAAGAAGTTGACGGAAAGAGGAGTGGTTTAAAAGAGTGTTGGAGCCAAGCCCTCGGATGGACCAACGCAGATTTCGAGGTACCGACGAGTGACCTTGGAACCCGAGTAAATATAAACTGCGCCAAGCCAGCTGAAAACCCGCAAAGAAACTTGCCTGTCCTGCAGCGTCAAATCGTGTCACCTGATCAGTCTGAATTGGACGAATTTTCTATCTGGCTTTTCCGTCTCTACCATCATTCATCCGTAGATGGTCCTGGACGACGGAGTGTGGTTCAAGTCAGTGGATGTTCAATTCGCTGTCAGGGATGTTTCGTTCCTCAAACTCATGAACGTAAAAACGGAACCTTAGTTTCCATCGCTTCAATCGTCAGCGAGATTGTTTCAAAACGTTCAGATCACGACGGAGTTACTATCCTTGGCGGTGAACCATTCGATCAGCCCGGACCGGTTGCAGAGCTTGCAGCGAGGTTAAAGCGTCTGGGGCTTCATCTTACTGTCTATACCGGCTATTCACTCGAAACCCTAATTGATCGAAAAGACCCAAGAATTGGTTACATCCTCACCCACACTGACTTGCTCATCGACGGTCCGTTCTTGAGTCAACTCAGCCAAAATGCCGGTGAGTATCGCGGCTCGCGAAATCAAAGTTTCATCGCCAATGTTATTATTGAATAATGGGGCGACCAGCGATTCCATCCGGGTTTATTTGTTATCACTGTGGTAGTGGTGAGACTTGCAAGGCGGGGTTTGGGAAACATCGGAAGCAAAGGTTCTATTGTCGTGCGTGCCGTCGATGTTTTCTTGAAAACCCTGAGATCAGAACCGGTAAAAAGAAGCGGCAGACAAAGGCAGACCTCCCGCCGAAGCAATATTTAATTGCGGAACTGAAAGAGGTCGCCCGCGAGTTGGGAAGGACACCGGTAACAAACGATTGGCCTGGACTCCGAGAGATCGACCGAGTTTATCCGTTGTATATATATTACGCGGTTTTCGGAAGTTTTCTCACAGCTTTGAAGCGGGCAAAGCTGAAGCCCAGGTATAAGCAGGAATTTGACGCATCTGATCGTGACAGACTTCTCAATGAACTTCGCCAGCTTCGGCGGAAGTTGGGCCGGCCTCTTTTTTACGAGGACGTTGACGAGGCACGAAAGAGAAAGGAGGTTTCACCCCCTTATCATTTTGTAAGGGCTTTTGGTTCCGTTCCGACAGCGATCGAGGCCGCCGGTGCCGGAAAGCAGATTTACAGCCGTGAAGAAACGATCGACATTCTTCGAAAGTTGGATGCGACGCTCGACCGCCCAATACAGCAAACGGACCTGCAGGTATTGTATGACGCCGGTAAAGGGCCATCGGTGAAGACGATTCTAAATGAGTTTGGGACGCTTTCAAAAGCCCGCCGGGCCGCCGGAACGCAGACGGTCTATCGTAAAGCGAAAGAGCGGACGACATATTGGCAAAAATATACCAAAGAAGAATTGATCGCACAGCTTAAGGCGTTAGGTAAGAAACTTGGCAGAAAGCCGACCGACCGGGATATTAATGTCGCCAGCAAGTTCGGCGAGTGCGCTGCGGCGACCACATTTACGAGCATGTTTGGAAGTTTGCCTAAAGCATACAGGGCCGCAGGCTATACCGACATTTCGCCAAACTCGCGTAGATATAGCGATGACGAGATTTTGTCTGCAATCGGAAAGTTATCGAAACGGTATCGCCGTATGCCAACCTTTCATGAGCTAAGGCGAGCAAGCATTGCGGGCAAATGTCCGAGTCCCGGAACTATCGTCAGGCGAATCGGGAAGCTGACTGATCTCAAACCACAATTCGAAGACTGAAGATTCGTCTTCACATACCGATTTTGGCGCGGGTAGTTCACGCACTTGCTCCGTCGGAAAATGGATGAGGTAATCGCTCGTAACCCCAAAGAACAGGCCGAGCCCGAGCACATTCTGCCCGACAACAAAAAGAGATCCGCATAAGCCCGAACAACCGATCCACGAGACGATCTGCGTGAGATAGACTTCAGCGATCGCTGTAACACAATTGCACCAGCCGGTCCAAAAATTTGCCAAGGTTGGTGCATTTTTGTTTCTATCCGACCCAAAAGTCACCAATTATTACTACGGCACATTGCTTGCTTTTCAACATCAACGGAGGTTTTCCTATGAGCGAAAATGTAATGAAGGATAAATTTGCTTTCTCGATCGAGGAGCTTGCGATGCTTACCACGCTATCGAAGCCGAAGATCCGAAAGGACATAAGAACCGGCAAACTTAAGAGCCTGAAAAAGGGATCTCGAAGACTCATTCTCAAAGACGAAGCGATCCGCTATATCAACGTGGACGATAGTCCCAGCACCGAAGAAGAATAAGCAGAAGGCAAGTAATGGGAGACAGATAGGTTTTCGAGTCTCGCAAACTATAAACGCGGGGAAGTCTGGTGGTTGACTCTCGGATCGAAGGCCAATACGTCCAGGTCCACCCAGTTGAAAAGCGAAGGCTTGATCGAGCTAATGTAAGCCAAGACATACGCTAATTGATCCAATATAAGTCAGCGCGTTTCTTTTATTCAGTACCTCGGTAAAAGTCACCGAAATTCTCCGTTGCGTACGATGATCTCCGGATCAACGCCACCGAAAGGAGAAAATTCCCATGGCAATCTTTAAGCGAGGAAAATGGTACTGGATGGATGCCGTGGTGAATGGCCACCGCTATAGGGAGCCTTTGGGAACGACCGATTCCAGAAAGGCTCCTTCCCTTGAGCGTGAACGAATCTCCCAATTAAAAGACAAAGCTCCCGATCCGACGAAGAAAAGTAAATCGCTCGGTTCGATGTCCATTGCAGACGCGATCGAAGTTTATACCGCCGAACGATCGGCGCAAGTTTCGGCGAGGATGGTCGATTACTGGCGTGATCAAAGCAAACCGCTTTCAAACTCGAAGGCGCTGGGTGATTGTAAACTCTCAAAGATCACGTCGGCTATGATCGCCGCTTATCAGTCGGAACGGCTTGCACAAGGCCGAGCCCCAAAGACCATCAACGGTGAAGTATCGGTACTAAGGCAGCTGCTAAAACACGCTCGTATTTGGTATCGATTCCAGGAGGATTACAGGCCGATACCGAATACTAAGCCGCCCGCAGGTCGCGCTCTCACGTCTGAAGAAGCGGCCAAGTTGTTCGAGGTTGCCAAAACGCGATCCGACTGGACCTATGCTTATGTTGCCGCCACTCTTTCGTTTTATTGTGGAATGCGAGCTTGCGAAATCCGGGGTTTGCATTGGAAGGACATAGACTGGAATAACCGGTTGATATCGATCAAGCGTTCAAAGACACCAGCCGGATGGCGAACGCCTTCGTTGAACACAACTTGTTTCGACGCTCTTCGCTTGCTGTTCGAGGAAGCCGCTTTGCTGAATGCTGCAGAACCGGAACATTACGTTTTCCCGTGGCATGGCCGTGAACAAAGAATTGACCCGACCCGACCAATGACTTCCTGGCGGACGGCCTGGCGGTCTATTCGTGCGAAGGCCGGCTTACCTGATATCCGATTCCATGACGGACGGCACACCGCGATTACGACATTGGCGGAGAAAGGACTCCCGGACTGGGTGATCCAGGCTCAGGTGGGCCACGTCGATCCGCAGATGATGAAGACCTATAGCCACATCCGCCGAAAAGCTTTGGACGAAGCCGCCGCCGCTCTCGAACCGAATTCAATCTCCTAACCAGAACCAAGACGCGTGATCCACTCTTGTCCGTGACACGAATATTGTGACGGTCGATTCCCTGTCACAATCAATAACACGCAATGTCATGTCACAATCCATGACACAAAAGCAGAAACGGGAGCCTTTCAGCTCCCGTAACTTGTTGATTTAATTGGCTCCGCAGGTAAGACTCGAACTTACAACCCTTCGGTTAACAGCCGAATGCTCTGCCATTGAGCTACTGCGGAATGTGGGGTGCTTTCTTGAGAAAGCGAACTTTTAGGTTAAGGAGTTGATAAAAGGATGTCAAGTTTGTTGGGGGCGGGTACGAGAAATTGTTGCAAAAACGTGAGACTTAAATAGAATAGCGGCTATGGCAAAAGCTGAACTGAAGACAAAGGCGACGGATGGGAGCGTCGAGGAGTTTCTGATCGGGATTGAAAATGAAGATCGGCGCGAGGACGCCTTTCGCGTTCTGGAAATGTTCAAGCGCGTAACCGGTGAAGCTCCGACGATGTGGGGTCCCGCGATAATAGGTTTTGGGCACCGCGTGCTGAAGTACGAATCGGGCCGGGAACTCGACTGGATGGTCACGGGTTTCTCGCCGCGAAAGGCAAACTTGTCGCTGTATGTTTTGTGCGGATCGCCGCACGAAGAGAAGCTGCTCAATAAACTGGGAACATACAAGAACGGCGTATCGTGCCTTTACATCAAGCGGCTTTCTGACATTGATGAGGAAGTGCTTGGAAAATTGATTGAGGCATCGGTCGCGCAGAGTCGCGGAACGTACTGAAAGGCGTCGGTTCTGACAACGCGGCCTGACAAGGTATAATCGCTCCTTTAGAAATAATAGGAGTGATATTTTTTTGCACCACGAAACCATCATAATCCTCGATTTTGGGTCGCAGTATACGCAGTTGATCGCACGCAGAGTACGTGAGCAGGGGGTCTATTGCGAGATCCACCCCTTCACCTTGAGTGCTGACGAGATCGCTGCAAAAAAGCCGATGGGCGTGATCCTTTCGGGCGGCCCGTCGAGCGTGACGGACGAGGACGCCCCGCGCGTTGAGACCGGATTCTACGACAAGGTCGATGCGCCGATCTTGGGTATCTGCTACGGAATGCAGCTTGTCGCGATCGATCTCGGCGGCAAAAGTGAACCGGCGGCCCGACGCGAATATGGCCACGCACACCTCAAGGTTTTGAGCGGTAAGACAGAGCTCTTCGACGAGATGCCGTTCGAGCTTGACGTCTGGATGAGCCATGGCGATCACGTAACCGAGCTACCGGCCGGATTTCACAAGACCGCGACCACCGGGGACGTCATAACGGCGATCGAAAACGAAGTGCGGCAGATATATTGTGTCCAATTTCATCCTGAGGTCTCGCACACCCCGCTGGGAAAAGAGGTGCTTCGGAACTTTCTATTCAAAGTATGCGGATGTAAAGGTGATTGGACATCGTCTCAGTTCATTAAAGAAGAGATCGAGAGGATCCGCGAGATCGTCGGGCCCACTGACCGTGTTGTGTGCGGTTTGTCAGGCGGCGTCGATTCGACCGTGGCCGCGATGCTGGTGCATGAAGCGATCGGCGATCGGCAGACATGCATATTCGTTAACAATGGGCTGCTGCGGTATCGCGAGTTCGAGGACACACTCGAGGTATATAAAAACAATCTGCATCTCAATGTTGTCGGTGTCGACGCGTCAGAGGATTTCTACGCGGTGCTGGCGGGTGTGACCGATCCCGAACTAAAGCGGAAAGCGATCGGGGCAAAGTTCATCGACGTTTTTGATGCGGAGGCGAAACGGATCGGCGACGTCAAATGGCTGGTTCAGGGGACACTGTATCCGGATGTTATCGAATCGGTTTCCGTCCGCGGTGCCTCGGTCACCATCAAGTCGCACCACAACGTCGGCGGACTGCCTGAGAAGATGGACCTGAAACTGATCGAACCGTTGCGGGAACTGTTCAAGGATGAGGTCCGACTAATCGGCCGCGACCTGGGAATTTCGGAAATGATCCTCGAACGACATCCGTTCCCGGGCCCGGGTCTGGGCGTGCGAATCCTAGGCGACATCACCGCCGATAAAGTCGAGCTTCTTCAGAAGGCTGACAAGATATTTATCGAGGAGCTTCACAACTTTGATGTTTATGGAGAGGTGTGGCAGGCCTTTGCCGTGCTTCTACCGATCCAGTCTGTAGGCGTGATGGGCGATTTCCGCACGTACGAGCGAAGCGTCGCGCTGCGCGCTGTAGCCAGCACAGACGGAATGACGGCAGACTGGGCCCGGCTGCCGCACGACCTACTGGCGAAGGCATCGTCACGCATCACCGGTGAAGTGCGCGGAATAAACCGCGTCGTTTTCGATATTTCCTCAAAACCCCCTAGCACTATCGAGTGGGAATAAGTCGGCCCCCATCTCCTAATAAATAAGGGTTTCTACTATTACTGTGTCTTGTACGGTTTGTGTACGCTTGCGGTGCTCGTGCGTCATATGCGCGTTTCATTGCCGACGCTACCCCGGATAAACACGGCAAGCACTCAACTTTTCCCGATGGCACGTCGATTGCTCTGAAAGAGCGGTGAACGACAGACTTTGCGGTTCGCCCTCTTCCCATGAGAGAGACGGACTGGTATTGCCGTTTACGGCAAAAAATTAGGGGGAAATGTTATGCACAGATCAAAATCAAAAACAACAATCTTATTATCGCTGTTCGCAATGCTTTTAAGTGCGACCGCGATCGTGGCTCAAACGCCGCGCGCAACCGACCGGCAGCTGCAGACGCTGGTAGGACAAATACAAACCAAAACAACCAATCTGCGAACGCAGGTGAACAGGAATAGAAGAAACGTACCCGCAGCGGGCGACGAGATCAATGTTCACATAACGGACATGGCACGAGCCACGGCTGATTACCGCATGAGCCTTAATCAAAGGCGCGCTAATGCAGACCAGGTCCGTGAGATTTTGCAACATGCTGCGGGTCTCGATCAGTATCTGACGAGGAATGCGACGACGCCGGCTGTAACGAATCAGTGGAATGCCTTAAAGCGAGATATCAATACTCTTGCGGGATATTACTCGATCACAAACTGGGATCAGCAGGGCCAAATGCCTGGACGTCCCGGTTGGGGCAACAATCGGGGTGGCTGGAATCGAATGCTTGATAATCGTATCACCGGTACTTATCGACTCAATCAGTCGCTGAGCGACAACGTGGATCCGATCTTGAATCGTTCGTATTCGAATGTGAATGCAAATAACCGTAACCAGATGCGACAGGGACTTCGGGCTCGTCTAACGGCTCCTACCGAACTGGCGATCCAGAAAGATGGTGAGAACTTTACCGTCGCTTCGAACATTGCACAGCCTGTTACGGTCGAATTAGACGGGCAGGCCCGACGCGAAACTCTCGGCCGGCAGACGGTTACAACGACCGCATCGATGACCGGACAGACGATCACGATCAGCACAGAAGGCGACCGCGCTAATGATTTTTGGCTGACGTTTGCGATGGACGGTAACAACCGACTTCGCGTAACTCGACGGTTGTACCTTGAAAATCAGAACCAGACCGTAACGGTCAACAGTGTTTATGACAAGGTTCAGAACACGGCTCAGTGGCCGACAGTTATCCAGCGACCGGGAATGAACCGTGGTGGGCGGAACAATACGGGCCAGGTCAACGCGTTCTACATTCCTAACGGAACTCAGATGACCGCAGTTTTGAGAACACCGATCGATTCGCGAGCTTCGCAGCCGGGTGATCGCTTCACAATGGAAGTTACTTCACCGGCACAGTTCCGCGGAGCAACGATCGAAGGCTATGTGATGGATACGGAAAGTTCGGGACGAGTTTCGGGACGAGCTAATCTGTCATTGGACTTCGACACGATTCGGGTGAACAACCGAACCTATCAGTTCGCCGGTATCATTGATTCTGCACGTGAACCGAACGGCAGCAATATCAGCGTGAACAACGAAGGTACGGTCCGTGACGATAACCAGACGACGCGTACGGTGACGCGTGCCGGTGTTGGTGCAGCCCTCGGTGCATTGATCGGTGCGATAGCTGGCGGCGGATCGGGTGCAGCGATCGGAGCGGGAATCGGCGCAGGTGCCGGTGCCGGAACAGTCCTCATTCAGGGACGTGACGACCTTCGGTTAGAGCAAGGCAGCACGTTTATGATAACGGCCACTGCCCCGCAGAACGCTAACTGGAACAACCGGTAATTTATTACCGACTTACAACAGTGAGGCAGGCATCCACCAGGGTGCCTGCCTTTTATCTTGCGCGTGAGACCTTGAATGTGCGGCCGTCGGCACGCGTGAACACGCCCGCGTTATAACTCTCGTCAAGGAAGGTGAAGATGTTGTAGCCGCCGTCAGCCTCTGCGACGAAATTGTGACCCCTCTCATCGCGGCCTTCGAAGACGAAAGTTTCAAATCCGGATCCCTTGTCCCACCGCACCTGAAAGCCCACTTGAACAGGCGTAACTGTGCAGAACGTTTCGCCGACGCGGTAACGGCCCTCAAACTCGCCGTCCGGAGAGGCGGGGCCTTCGGGATTAGATTTAAATTTCGCGTTCTCACGGTAGATCGCGAGCAGCGACGTTTTGGAAGGATAGCGAATGTCCGCGATCCGCCACCCGTTCTCAGCGCGGACCATGTCGTATGTCAGCCGAGCGTTCTGGCCGAAATTTTGAAACGTTACGGGTACGGTAGCCTTGTCGCCGTCGATCTTTGCCTCGCCGACGGCGAAGTTCTTGATCTCAAAATCTTGCCCGTCATAGAGCGGGTCGGCCCCCATCGCGCTGATCTGGTCCGGTGGCCGCTGCTCGTCCTTCCAAATGAGATCCGCGAGCGTCTTTGCGAAGTATTTGTCGATCACTGCACGAGTGCGTTCAAAGAACGGCCCCTTCTGGGCATCATGAGCTTTGTACAGCTCCGCGATCAGTTGGTTTGGGGATTCGGCGGGAACGCCCCCGCCCGCAGCGGCTGCTCCCGAATCCGCAACGGGCGAGGTGGCGTTAACCGCTTCGTTCGCGTTCGTATGGTAATTCGTATCGCCGGCGTCAGCCGTGCAGGCCGCGGATGCGATCGCGATGACCAGCAGGAAAATAACCTTGATTATCATATCGTTGCATTATTTGGGCGCGGCACCGGCAAGTCAACCCTCCTCGACGGCATTCTTCAGCTCGGTAAACAATCGTGCAAAATCCGGGAGCTGATAGTTTGCGTTGAGCCCGCTCGGGTTGGGCAGCAGCCAGATCCGCGTATTGCCGATCGTGCGGTCCTGCGGGCCTAGTCTTGCACGCGGATCCCTAAATGCGGTTCGATATGCGGTCATCGCAAGAACGGCAAGAATTCGCGGTTGATACTTTTCAACTCGTTTAACAAGATCGCGACCCCCGTCAATTATCTCTTCTTTCGTAAGCTCGGCGGCGGTCGCCGTCGCACGCCGGCAAAATCCTGTAATGCCGTAACCCAGCTCCAGCAGTTCGTGTTCTTCTGACGGGTCAAGCTGACGGTCGGTCAAGCCCGAAAGATGCAGCGCTTTCCAAAAACGATTACCAGGCCGCGCGAAATGATAGCCCGTCGCGGCTGAGTAAAGCCCGGAGTTGATCCCGCAAAACAGTATGCGGAGCCCGGGAGCGATCAGGTCGTCATTCGTAAGCTTCCGCGCTTCGATCAGGTCTCGCTTGGTCGGTTTAGTCGCTCGCATTAACTTAATCATACAAAAAGCTTCGGCCGAATGCGTGTTAGAATCAAAACGCCCAATGCACGACACCAACGATCCATTGATAGAGTTTCGTTCGGTCGAATTTTCGATCGGCGGCAACGATATCATCCGAAAGCTCGATCTTTTTGTCGAGCGCGGCGAGGTCTTGATCCTGCTCGGCTCGTCAGGATGCGGAAAGACGACGACGCTTAAGTTGATAAACCGGCTGATAGAGCCGACTGCGGGTGCGGTTTATATTGCAGGAGCGGATTCGCGTTCGATGGACGCCGTTAAGCTGCGTCGGAGCATCGGCTACGTTCTCCAGGAAGGCGGGCTGTTCCCGCACATGACGGTTGCAGAGAACATTGCGCTGCCGGTGCGGCTTGAGGGCCACGCGACGAATACGGACGAGCGGGTACGGGAACTGCTGACGCTTGTCGGGCTCACGGACGGCTCCTACGGAACTCGGCTTCCGCATGAGCTCTCCGGCGGTCAGCACCAGCGTGTGGGCGTCGCCCGAGCCCTGTTTAATGACCCCGATTTGATGCTGCTTGATGAGCCGTTCGGTGCTCTTGACGCTATTACACGCAACAGTTTACAGAAGGAGTTTGCGCGGGTAGTGCGGACGATGGGCAAGACGGCAGTTTTTGTCACGCATGATGTTGCCGAGGCGATGCTGCTGGGCGACCGAATAGCGTTGATGGACGTGGGGCAGATAGTATTTCTGGGAACGCCGGCGGAATTTCGCGCGTCCGGAGTTCCCTTGGTGGGGGCATATCTCGATACCTTGGCGATCGAACGAAACTAAATGGGACCGGTCGACTTCATTCAGGCGAACTGGCAACAGCTGCTGCTGCTGACACAGGAGCACATCTACCTCGTGCTCCTGGCGACGGGTGCGGCCGTGATCATCGGCGTGCCCGCTGGCATCTGGGTCACGCGGCATCCTCGTTTTCAGACGCCGGTCCTCGGGTTTGCCAACATAATGCAGACCGTTCCCAGCCTCGCTCTGTTTGGCCTTCTTATCCCTTTGCCGTTTATCGGGGGGATCGGTGCCCGGACGGCGATAATTGCACTCAGCCTTTATGCCCTCTTGCCGGTTGTGCGAAATACCGTAACCGGAATTGCGGGTATCGACCCCAGACTGATCGAAGCGGCGGACGCGGTTGGCATGACAGGCGCGCAACGCCTGCGCATCGTGGAACTTCCTTTGGCGATGCCGGTGATATTTGCAGGGATCCGGATCGCGGTTGTGATATCGGTCGGGGTTGCAACTATCGCCGCCTTAGTCGGCGCCGGTGGCCTCGGCGCGTTCATCTTTCGCGGGCTTAGGCAGAACGACAACAACCTTCTGATGGCAGGTGCGGTCGCATCGGCATTGCTCGCGTTAATGCTCGACTTCGTCCTCGGCCAATTCGAAAGTTCATTCAACGTTCGCGAACGCGAGAAGAGATATCGACGACGGGCTGTGGGGTTCATCGGACTGGCCCTGATTGCCTCGATCTTCGTCGCCGGATTCCTCATCTCTACCGATCATGCCGCGAGCACGACAGCCGAATTTGCAGATCAACCGCCGATCGTCGTTGGGTCAAAGGATTTCACGGAATCCGTCATCCTCGCAGAGATCCTGGCACAACTCATAGAACGCGAGGGGCGAAGGGTCGAGCGGCGATTCGAGCTGGGCGGAAATCTACCGCATACGTCGCTTTTGGAAGGGCAGATCGACGTGTACCCGGAATACACCGGTACGGCGTACACAACCTTTTTGCAGCGAGAACCGATCACTGACCCCCGGGCGGTTTATGATGCGGTTCAACGGGAGTATGCAGATAGGTTCGGCCTCACGGTGAGCCCTCAGCTTGGTTTCGCGAATGATTTCGCCATTCTGATCCGAGGTGAGGTCGCGCGTGAAAGTGATCTCAAAACGGTCTCTGACGCGGTGCCGCTCATGGGCGGGTGGCAGGCTGGTTTCGGCCAGGATTTTATGTCGCGGGCAGACGGCTATCCCGGTTTCGTAAAGGCGTACGGGATCTCATTTGCTCGGCAGCCGCGTGAGATGGACCTTTCGCTGACCTATCGCGCTCTTCGCTCAGGTGAGCTTGATATCATCGCCGGGAACTCGACGGACGGGTTGATCGCTGCTCTCGATCTTGTCCAACTTGAAGATGACCGCCGGTATTTTCCGCCATACGAGGCGGTGTTCATTGCGCGGAGTTCCGCCGAAGAGGTTCTGCGAGTCTCAATGGAAAGACTCGCGAACGCGATCAGCACCGACGAGATGCGTCGCATGAACCTCGCCGTCGATGGTGAGAACCGGCAGCCGCGTGATGTCGCGGCGGAGTGGATCGAACAGAATCTGCAGTGATGACAGCCACTGTCTACCACGCTACTCTTCCGGTAAAGCGATCATGTTAAATTGCGACATGGCCTGTGCGTGGCCAAGGGCCGAAACATGGAAAGAGAACAGACCGAGTTACGCCCGCCCGATTTAGCCGAAAAGCGACGCGAGACGATGGCGGATGGGCGGCGGTACATCATTTTTTATACTTTCGGCGGTGAACAGAAAGACGCCGACCGGATCGCGTCGCCTGACGAGGTCGACGAGGGCACAGATGTCAGAACTTAGATGGCATCCGCTGTTGGGTGAATGGGTCGCCACGGCAACTCATCGGCAGGACCGCACATTCCTGCCGCCCGCAGATTTTTGCCCGCTCTGCCCGACGAAGCCCGGCGGCTTTCCCACGGAGATCACTGAGGCTGATTACGACATCGTAGTTTTTGAGAACCGCTTTCCGTCGCTGTCTCGCGAACCCGCTGCTCCGGCGATCGACGGGACGGACCTTTACCCGGTACGCCCTTCTGACGGGGTTTGTGAGGTGGTCGTATATACGCCCCAACATGCCACCACACTAGCTGAACAGCCCGTCGAGCAGTTCTATAAACTAGTTCAGGTGTGGACAGATCGGTATCAAGAGCTTTCGCGGCATCCGTTCGTCAAGTATGTCTTCATCTTTGAGAACAAGGGCGAGGCGATCGGCGTTACGCTTCATCATCCTCACGGACAGATCTATGCGTACCCTTTTATTCCGCCGCGCGTGGCGCGAGAGATCGAGCAATCAAAGAAGCATTTCGACGAGGTCGGGCGATGTCTGATGTGCGACATCGTCAAGCAGGAACGTGAGTTCGGCGACCGCATTGTGGCAGAGAACGAGAGCTTCGCCGCATACATCCCCTTCTTTGCCCGCTACCCGTACGAGCTGCACATCGCATCTAAACGGCACGTCGGCGACCTGACGGAATTCAGCAAGCCCGAGCAGCGAGATCTGGCCGAGATACTAAAACAGGTGATGGCTGCATTTGACCGGCTGTTCGATATTTCATTCCCCTATATGATGGTGCTGCATCAACGCCCGTCTGACGGCGAGCGATATGACTACTACCATTTCCACATCGAGTTCTACCCGCCGATGCGCACCGCTACGAAGCTGAAGTATCTTGCCGGAAGCGAGACGGGTGCGGGAATGTTCATCAACGACACCCTACCGGAGGAGAAAGCCGCCGAGCTGCGAACGTTTGTTGCGCCAATCAATTGGCAAGAAGGATGATCGACTATACGGCCTTAGCGGAAACTTTCCGGTCACGTTTCGGTAACGAGGCCCGTGTATTTCGCGCTCCGGGGCGTGTAAACCTGATCGGCGAGCACACCGACTACAACGGCGGTTTTGTCCTGCCGATGGCGATCGATCGCGAAGTCGCCGTGGCGATCACTCCTCGAGACGACCGCCGAGTTCGTGTCTGGTCGGTCGAATATGACGCGGAGGTGGAACTCGACCTGGATCAGACCTACGTCAACCAGAGCACCTGGAGCGATCTGATCGAAGGCATGGCCCGAATATTGGACGAGAGCGGAACATTAAAGGGTGCGGATATGGTCATCTCGTCTGATGTGCCGACAGGTGCAGGATTGTCGTCTTCGGCGGCAGTGGCGGTCGCTGTGGGCCTGGCGTTAACGACGATATCGAACATCGAGGTTGATCGTGTAGCGATCGCAAAAGCCGGCCAGCGGACCGAGCACGAATATTTGGGAGCAAACGTCGGCATAATGGACCAGTTCGTCTCTGCCCACGCACAAACGGGCCATGCACTGTTACTGGATTGCCGAAGCCTCGAATTTGAGAACGTCCCGATAGATACCGAACGTACGGCGGTGGTCATCTGCGACTCAAACGTTCAGCATGAGTTGGCGAATTCGGAATACAACACACGTCGAGCCGAGTGCGAAGAGGCGGTCGCATTATTGAAGAATGTTTTGCCCGAGATCTCGCAACTTCGGGATGTGAGCCTGAGCGAGTTCGAGATGCACGCTGCAAACCTGCCCGAACCCATTCGCTCCAGGGCACGTCACGTCATCAGCGAAAACGAGAGGACGCTGGCCGCAGCCGAGGCTCTTAAGGCGGGAGACATGCGGACCTTCGGCGAACTGATGGTTAAATCGCATGAGAGTTTGCGCGACGATTACGAGGTGAGCTGCCGAGAGCTGGACGTCCTGGTTGACGCTGCCCTGGAGTTAGGGGCATTGGGGTCGCGGATGACCGGCGGCGGCTTTGGCGGGTCGACGGTGAGCTTGGTAAGACGTGAGGAAGTTCCAGATTTCACCGCTGCGATCGCGGCACGATACCGAGAACATACCGGGAAGCAGACCACGATAATCACGAGCGGGGCATGCGGTGGGGCAAATGAGATCACCGGTTGAGAAAATCGTCAGGTTTGGTACACTGTCGTTCGACACTCGTCGACTTATTTCTTTCCCGTTTCACATTTCAAGAAAACCTGTAATGACATCTGGTCATCAAGTTGTTAACAAGCGCCCTCGTCCACAAGAGGAAGTCCCCAATTACTCCTATGCCTTACGATTCTCACAATAAAACGATGCCGGAAATTTTCGATCAACGTCTCAACGAGCTCAGACAGCGATTTCTGTTTTGTACGGGTATCGAAAACAGCTATCCCGTCATAAAAGGCCGCAACGGCAAGCCCGTCCGCATCGACCAGATGGAAAAATGCGGCCATTATGAGCGTTGGAAAGAGGACTTCCGACTTGTGCTCGAACTCGGGCTTGAGCATCTGAGGTACGGCCCGCCCTATTACAAGGTTCATCTCGGCCCGGGCCAGTACGATTGGTCCTTCGTGGATGAGACCTACAACGAGCTGAGGGAACTTAAGATCACGCCGATCACCGACCTTTGCCATTTTGGAGTGCCGGACTGGCTTGAGAATTTCCAGAATCCCGATTTTCCCGATCACTTCGCCGAATATGCAGGCGCCTTCGCCAGACGCTACCCGTGGGTGCGGCTTTACACGCCGGTGAACGAGATCTTTATCGCCGCGCTCTTTTCCGGGCAGTACGGGTGGTGGAATGAGCGGCGGAAATCGGACCGCGCGTTTGTCACGGCGCTCAAGCACTGCGTAATGGCGGGCCTCAAGGCGAAGGCGGCGATATTGGAAGTGCAGCCGCTGGCGATATTTATCGAGAGTGAGTCCAGCGAATACTTCCATGCGATCGACCCTGAATCGAAAGAGCTGGCGGACTTTTATAACGAAAAGCGATTCCTGTCGCTCGACCTCTGCTACGGCCACGACGTCAAGGCGAGCATGTATCTATACCTGACCGACAACGGCGTAAAGCGGCACGAGTATCAATGGATGATGGAACACGGCCGCAGATCGAAGCCGTTTTGCATCATGGGCAACGATTATTATTGGACGAACGAGCACTACATCAACTCGCAGGGCCAGATCACCGGGTCGGGTGAGATATTTGGCTATTACGTGATCACAAAGCAGTACTACGACCGCTACCACCTGCCCGTCATGCATACGGAGACCAATCTTCGCGATCCCGAGGAGGCTCCGTTCTGGCTTCGAAAGCAGTGGGAGAATATGGTGCGACTGCGGGATGACGGCGTTCCTATCGTCGGCTTTACATGGTATTCGCTGACCGACCAGATCGACTGGGATGTGTGTCTGCGCTTTGAAAATAACCGCGTGAACCCGTTGGGGCTCTACGATCTCGATCGTCAGATCAGGCCGGTGGGCATTGCTTATAAAAAGCTAGTCGAACAGTGGCGCGGCATCTTACCCCTGGAGAGCCGGAGCATTAATATCTCGCGTTCACTGGCATAACGGCGCAATAAGGTTTGAGCTCAGATCGAGCAGATCTGGGTTGCGACCGAGACGATCTGGACTCAGATCACGGCGATCTGGACTCAGATCATGACGATCTGGACTCAGATCATGACGATCTGGACTCAGATCATGACGATCTGGACTCAGATCATGACGATCTGGACTCAGATCATGACGATCTGGACTCAGATCATGACGATCTGGAC
>JBGSXX010000027.1:0-47051 GCA_041751195.1 Pyrinomonadaceae bacterium
TCAGTGCGCCAGCGCTTTGGGTCAGTGCGCCAGCGCTTTGGGTCAGTGCGCCAGCGCTTTGGGTCAGTGCGCCAGCGCTTTGGGTCAGTGCGCCAGCGCTTTGGGTCAGTGCGCCAGCACTTTGGGTCAGTGCGCCGGCGCTCCGGGTGAGTGCGCGGATGCGAAGAATGCCATTTTGTCAGCGCATGGGGGTGGTTTCGCCGATGGACCAAACGATGACGGAGCTTGAGAGGCCGAGTCCCGAGAGGCGGCCGGCCATCATGATCACTCGTTCGTTATGCTCGACAACCTGTGCTTCGAGCAGGGTCCGCTCGCCGATGCGCAGCATTTCCTGAGTAGCCCATGGAATCTCGTGAAGGAAGGGGTTGACGCCCCAGATCAGTGCGAGCTGGTTATACGCATCTTCGGACGTGGTTAGGCCGAAGGTTTGGAGGCCGGAGCGGAAGCTGGACATTCGGCGAGCCATCAAGCCGGACTCTGTGAACACTGCCACCTTATCGGTCATTGTTTCTTTTGCGGCGTAGGCGGCGGCGCGGCAGAGTGCCTGACTGGTTCGGCCCGACGGCGGGAGCGAATATTTGACGGGTTTTTTCAGCTGCTCGGGTTTGATCGTTTCGGCCGCGTCGATGATCCTTGCCATTGTCCGGATCGTCTCAAGGGGATAGCTGCCCGCCGCGGTTTCGCCTGAGAGCATTACAGCGTCACTTCCATCCCAGACGGCGTTCGCCACATCGGAGGCTTCGGCGCGCGTGGGGTTGGGGCTGTCGATCATCGACTGGAGCATCTGCGTGGCTGTGATAACGAAACGGTCATTTGCGATCGCTTTTTCGATGATCCGCTTTTGATAAACCGGAACGTGTTCGACGGTGGTTTCAACGCCGAGGTCGCCGCGGGCGACCATTACGCCGTCCGTCGCCTCAATAATTTGGTCGAGGTTCTCAATCGCTTCCGCTTTTTCTATCTTGGCCACGAGGAGAGCGCAGCCCATAGTGCGCTTGTTCAGCTTTTTGATCAGATCCTTGACTTCGCGGCAGTCGTCTGCTGTTCGAACGAAGGAAAGTGCGATGAAATCGACATTGTGGCTCATCGCCCATTCGAGATCGGCGTGGTCCTTCTCCGTCATTGACGGGATCGGCAAATGCGTGCCGGGCAGGTTGATACCTTTGCGTGCACTCAGTGGCCCGCCGATAACAACCTTGCAGTGGATCTCGGTACCCTCAATCCGCTCGACGCGAAGTTCGATCGCGCCGTCGTTGATGAGGACCTTTGCGTCGGGCCGCAAGGAGCTTGGAAGCTCGGAGAAGTTTGTCGAGACGATGGTTTCATCGCCGGCAATGTCGCGGGATGTGATGGTGAAATGAGCTCCGGGGACGAGATCGATCGTCTTGCCGTCTTTGAAACTGCCGATGCGGATCTTCGGGCCGGAGAGATCGACGAGAACTGCGAGGGGAATCCCGAGCCTCTGGGCGGCGGAGCGGGCGTGGCTGATGCTTGCTTCGTGTTCGTCGTGCGTGCCGTGCGACATGTTGATGCGGACGGCGTTCACTCCGGCTTCAAGCAGCGAGGTTATCACGGATTCTGTTGAGGTGGCGGGCCCGAGTGTGGCCAAGATCTTTGCTCTTCTCATTTGATGAATATTAACGCACTAGGTGGATGCTGCGAAGTCTGCGGGCGAACATGTTAATGGCGTTACAACAACTCTGCGTTTTTGCGGCAGTAATTCACGCACGCGGCGACGAAGCTGGAGTGCGACCACGTGAGCGGCGAAACGGAGACCGGGCCATTTGTTTCGGGGTTGATCTGTTCTCCCATCACGCCCGAAGCGAGGGCGCTTTCCTGGACTGTGCGAATAATAGCGAGGGCACGGTCAAGGTCGGGCCGGCTTTGGGCTTTTGCGATGTAGTACTCAGCCAGCCAGAGGGTGCAGATGACCCATGCGTTGCCGGCGCCGTCGTCAGAGATTCGCATATAACCGTCATTCTCAAACCGGGCGATGCCGCCGGGTACGGAGAGGTGTTCTTCGATCGCCGACATCGTCGTAGTAACGAGCGGATCCGAGGGCTCGAAGCAGTCAAAGTAGAAGGTACCGAAAAGGGAGGCGTCGACGGTGGCATCGGGTTCGTAGCCGTCGCCATTCGCTTGGAGCGAGCGAAGAAAGCGTCCGTCTTTTTCGCTGTAGAGATGCTCGCGCATTCCAATCAGGATGCGGTTAGCGGTTTCTGAATATTTGAGGGCGGGGTCGTGTTCGGCAAAGAGCACAGCGAAATTTGCAGCTGCACGCAGTCCCGCTACGACGGTGGCGCAGGTGAAGGTGTGAATTCCGCGGCGGTCTTCCCAGAGGTTCCAGCTCGGTTTCGGGAGGCCAAGATCTTCGTCAATAAACGCTGCCATGAAATCGGCACAGGGTACGGTAACGGAACGATAAAGCCGATGGGCGAATTCGATGTCGCGGTAGAGCTGATAATGCTCCCATAGTGCCCAGAGCACGAGGGCCGTTTCGTCTTCCTGGATGGGGACGATCGATGTTTGGGAGTGCGGATCCCACGCGGCGTGCCAGCCGGAGGCGACGGTGCCGTCGGCGTTGTATTTTTGAAGGAAGTAGCCGTCGGGGTGAACCAGGGTCTCACAGAACCGGAAGAACTTTCGGGTAAGGTGCGAAAAGCCGGCGCGGTCGAGTGCGTTTGCGACGAGGGCTCCGTCGCGGGTCCAGAGATAGCTGTAGTGATCAGTGGCCCGGAGCGTGACGTCCCAATCGTTAGCGGCGATTATCGCTCCGCCGTTGTCGATCTGGGTGTGAACGATCAGGAGCGAACGTTTGAACATCGCTTGCGTGTCCGCCGCGAGAGCAGAGATGTCGTGGTCGTTCTTGTTCACCCACGCGCGCCAGTAATTGCCGGTGTAGTCGATATAACCGTCAGGCGTGCGTTTGGCGACCTGGTCATCGAGCAGTTTCACTTCGTCGTAGCTCTTGCCCGCCGCGATCCAATAGAAGGCTTCGGCCGATCCGTTCGGTTCAAGTGCGAATTCGATGCAGATGGTGGAGTCTGCGGAGCCTTCGGTTATGGCGGCTCCCTGAAGAACGCCATCTTCGGCATCGCGCCACGTCCCCTCGTGACCTTGAAAATCTTTCCGGCCGGTGGCGAAGGATGAGAGAGGCGGATCGGATTTGATGAGGAAATAACGGCTTTTCTGATAATGGATGAGCGATTTGGTTAGTGGGTCGAAATATACAGTGTCGCCGACCTTGTTTTCGTAAAGGCGGAAGTCTTCGTGGAGAAATACGCGGACGTTTCGCGCCGTGTCGCGGTTGTTTATGATGTTGAATCGGCGGAGGAAAATGTTTTCGTGGCTGGCGACGGTGTCGTTGCAGATAATCTCGATACCGAGCGATTCGTTGACCAAGCGGACGTCGGTGACGAGAGTTTCGTCGAGATATCGCAGGTCGCGAGACCAATCGTCGGAGGACAGCCACGAGAATTCATCATCGACCCAGATGCCGAAGCGGAACGCCGCGCCCTCGGTCTGGTTTTCCTGGCCGACGTGCGGGAAATAGATGTCGCGGATCTGGTATTTGTCGTCAAATGTTACGAGCAGCGAGCCATTGCCGACGGGGATATCACGCATAGAGGTTGAGACGGATCAGAGGCCGAGTTCGTCCGCCATTTCGAGTCCGCGGCGGACCATGCTGCATTCGCTTTCGAAGACGAGCATTTCGAGAGCCTCTTCGGCGGAAACCCAGCGAGCTTCGGCGACCTCGTGGTCGTGATCAGCGACATCGCCTGAGGTGTATTGCATCAGGAAAAAGCTCACGAATTTGTGTATCTGATACTGCGTGCCGTCGCGGTCGGCGGTGAACCAATAGTTAATGGTATCGATGGGGGCGATCATTTCGCAATGGATGCCGGCTTCCTCGCTAACCTCGCGGAGTGCGGCGATCTCGGCGGTTTCACCGGGGTCGATGATGCCTTTTGGCAATTGCCAGCGCAGGTGCGGCAGCATATGGATGATGGCGATCTGACGAGCGCCTGAGCCGTCGGTTTTGAAAGCGACGCCGCCGGCAGAGAACTGCTCGACCTTAGGCAGCGGCTGGTTGGCGGATGAACCTTTCATCTATTTCTCAATCGTGTCGATGACGAGTTTGTCGAGCTGAGCCTGTATCGCGTCGTCGAACCCGATGATCTTTTCAACGAATTTGCCGTCGCGGTCGAAGATGGCGGTCTGCGGGATGGCCGATTCGTCGCCGAATATGAAACGGGTGAGTTCGTCTTCGGGAGTTGCGAGCGGATATGTGATCTTTAGTTTTTCGACAAACTCGGGCACCTTGTCTTTATCCTCCGCCCCGCCTACGTGAAGGCCTATCACCTGAAGGTCGCTGCCGTAACGAGCCTGAAGCTCAAGCAGGTGGGGAATGGCTTCGATACACGGCGGGCAATATGTGGCCCAAAAGTCGAGAATTACGACCTTTCCCTGATAATCTTTTAGCTTTTGAACCTTGCCGTCAGCGGTGGTCCAGTTCATTTCGGCGAGCGGCTTCCATGCCTGACGCGGGGCGTCCTTCGTATCTCTGTCGTTTATCGAGATCGGCCTTTCGCCGACAGTTACGGGGGCGGCCGCCGGACGGCATCCTGCGGAAATGAGCACTAGCATTAGAAGGAAAGCGGGAATCGTTCTCATTCGCCTTGATTTTACACAAATTTGACCGCCGGGTCATTTCGCGGTGCTGTGACATCCCCCGACTGTATGTAAAAATTGGGACGTGGGGATCTATCCGGCGGAAATAATGGAGCGGCTGAGGGATGCGAAGAACACAGCGGAGCTGCGCGATGCGAATGCCAAAGGAACCGCCGTCAGCTTTTTGTGCGGTTCGCGGGTCACTGTGAGTCTGCTGATCGACCCCGAAGATAATGTAGTTGCTTCAGGGAGTGTCACAACCAACGGTTGCGGATATATGGTCGCTGCGGCGGATATGCTTGTCGAGCAGGTCGGGGGCCGCAGTGTGGCGGAACTGGGCGGCGAGACGATCGGCGAGGCGTTTCCGGAGAGACGGCGGCAGTGTGCGGAGGTTGTGGTTGAAGCGTTGAGGCGGGCGCTGGCTGAGAATCGGGACCGGATCGTCAGCGAGTTCAAGGGCGAGACAGCGTTGATCTGCACATGCTTTGGCGTGAGCGAGGACGCGATCGAGGCCGCGATCGGGGGTGGTGCGGCGAACACTGTGGATGAAGTGTCCGCGGTGACGCGTGCCGGCTTAGGGTGCGGGTCATGCCGGATGCTGATCCAGGAGATGCTGGACGAGCCGACAGATCGAGTTCGGCTACGGTAAATGCTTGCATTGCCGGGCCGGCGCTATGTTATAATTTCGCCATTATGCCGCGTGTGCGGCGATCTTGATCGATTGGAGAGATAACGAGAAATCGCGGGCCGCTAGATCGGCCTGCAACCTGACTCCGAAATGGACGACCCCGCCAGTTTATTCCCCTTAATTTTCTTTGCCGAATCCACGGTTGCAACAGAAATGCCGGATCTATTTGAGAGCTTTACAGGGCTCTTTTTCGTCGTATTTCTAATATTGACGAACGCTTTTTTTGTTGCGAGTGAATTTGCACTGGTCACCGTTAAGCGGCCGCGGATCGAGTCGCTGGCGACGGAGGGGAGCGCGGCGGCCAAGCGGCTGGTGGGCATTCTCGATGATTTGAATGCGTATGTCTCGGCGACGCAGCTTGGCATTACGCTGTCGACTCTCGCACTAGGGTGGATCGGCCAGCCTTATGTCGCTACGTTGCTTGCCCCGTTGTTCGCCGCGGCGGCACAGGCTTCGGGAATGGAGTTTCTTGCCTCGGGGATCACGCTTGGGGTCATTTCGTTCATCGTTGCTTTTGGCGTTATCACCTTTCTACATATTGTATTTGGTGAGCTTGTGCCAAAGACAGCGGGCTTGGAAGTTTCGGAACGGATCGCTTTTCTTGTCGCCGCCCCGTTGAAGTTCTTCTATCGGTTGTTCTATTTTCCGATCCGTATCATGGATTGGGTGGGCACGAGGATCGCTCGAGTTTTTGGCCTACAAGCGTACGGTGAGCACGGCGCGAGCTATACGGAAGACGAGATCAGGAAGCTGATCGATGCATCGGAGGAGGAGGGGCTGCTGAACGAGGATGAGCGGCGGCTGCTCAACCAGGTATTTGAGTTTTCGGAAACTACGGTGAAGGAAGCGATGATCCCGCGGACGGAGATGGTGGCGATAACGATGACCGCGACGCTGCCGGAGATCATTGAGATCTTTCACGAGCATGGATATTCCCGGTTGCCGGTTTATCGCGAATCGCTCGACGATATACTCGGATTCATTCACGGCAAGGACGTGCTTCAATATATCTTTCGCCCGGAGGATTTTCGTCTCGACGACATAATGCAGAAGCCGACGTATGTGGTGGACACGGCGCGGCTTGAGGATGTGCTGCGGCAGATGCAGCTTGATAAGTTTCATTTTGGTTTCGTGGTCGATGAGCACGGCGGGATCGAGGGCATTATCACGCTAGAGGACCTGCTGGAAGAGATCGTCGGTGAGATATCAGACGAGCATGACGAAGAGGTGAATGAGCAGATTCATGAGCTGCCGGACGGCAGCTATTTGCTAGATGGCGGGCTCGCGGTGCGTGACCTGAACAAGCGGCTGGATATGCATTTGCCAGTGTCGGAGAGCTATACGACGGTTGCGGGATTTTTGATGGCGGAAGCGGGAGAGCTGCTAACCCAAGGTGATGTCGTACCTTATAATGGCCACACATTCTACATAGAGGATGCGGCGAACCGCCGGATCAAGCAGGTGAAGATGGAACGGACTGTGCCGGAAGCGGTGCAGGAATAGCGTTGAGTAGTATTTGAAATTGGACCGGGCACGCGGAATCTGCGTAGCTCGGTTTATTTTTTGGGCGGTGAGCTTTAGGATAGTGAATTTGACGCACGACGTTATTGGAGCAGGAAGACGATATGAGCTTTATTGAAAGTGTTTGGGCACGGCAGATCATGGATTCGCGCGGCAATCCGACGATCGAGGCCGAAGTGATTCTTGAAGACGGCACGCAGGGCCGGGCGGCGGTGCCTAGCGGTGCTTCAACCGGCGAGAACGAAGCTGTCGAACTTCGCGACGGCGATGAACGCCGGTACCTGGGAAAAGGCGTTTTGAACGCGGTGCAGAACGTGATCGACAATATAGGGCCGGAGATCGAGGGGCTTGACGCGCTGGATCAAACGCTGGTGGACGAGACGATGCTGGCCCTCGATGGCACCGCGAATAAATCGAACCTTGGTGCAAATGCGATACTAGCAGTTTCGATGGCGACGGCTCGGGCGGGTGCGGCGACGATGGAGTTGCCGCTCTATCGTTACATCGGCGGTATAAACGCGAAGACCTTGCCGGTGCCGATGATGAACATTTTGAACGGCGGTGCTCATGCTGACAATAACGTGGATTTTCAGGAATTCATGGTGATGCCTGTGGGGGCGGAGAACTTTAGCGAGGCGCTGCGGACGGGTGCAGAGATTTTTCACAATCTTAAGGGCGTGCTGAAATCGCGCGGATATTCGACGGCGGTGGGGGATGAAGGCGGGTTTGCGCCGAATCTGAAGTCGAATGAAGAGGCGGTCGAAACGATTTTGGAAGCGATAGAAAAGGCGGGATATAAGGCGGGTGAGAATGTGATGTTGGCAATGGACCCGGCGGCGAGTGAGTTTTATAAAGACGGGAAATACATCTTCAAGAAATCGGACAAACGTGAGCTTTCGTCGGATGAGATGGCGGCGTTCTGGACGGACTGGTGCGATAAGTATCCGATCATCTCGATCGAGGACGGCATGGGCGAGAACGATTGGGACGGGTGGAAGGCCCTAACGGATTCGGTCGGCGATCGCGTGCAGCTGGTGGGTGATGACCTATTCGTTACGAACGTGAAGTTTTTGCAGCGCGGCATCGATACCGGGACTGCGAATTCGATTTTGATCAAGGTCAATCAGATCGGGACGGTGACGGAAACGCTGGACGCGATCGAGCTTGCGCGGACGAATAATATGACGGCGGTGATCTCACACCGCTCCGGTGAGACGGAGGACACGTTCATCGCGGATCTGGCGGTCGCGACGAACGCAGGGCAGATCAAGACCGGAAGCCTGTGTCGCAGCGACCGCATTGCGAAGTATAACCAGCTGCTTCGGATAGAAGAGGATCTTGAGGATTCGGCAAGGTACCCTGGGCGGGCGGCGTTTTATCAGCTTAAGGGCATAGCAAACTGATAGAGATCGACACAGATAGAGGACGGCTTGATGTCGGGATGATCCATAAGTATCTGACCGGCGAGTCGTACTGGGCGCAAGGTCGGACGCTGGAGCAGACTGAGACGGCGATCGCGAACTCGGTGTGTTTTGGCGCGTACGAGGACGGGCGGCAAGCGGCGTTTGCTCGGGTTGTTACGGATCATGCGACGTTTGCGTATCTGGGCGACGTTTTTGTGATGCCGGAGTTTCAGGGACGCGGGATCGGGAAGCGGCTCATGCGGGCGATCATCGAACATCCGGAACTGCAGGGTCTGCGGCGGTGGATACTGGCGACACGGGATGCTCATTCGCTGTATGAGAAGTTCGGCTTTCATTCGCTGAAGTTCCCCGAGCGGTGGATGGAGCGGCCGGCGCCCGACGCTTACTGATAAAAGATCGCACCTGCTGGCGTGATTCCGCTATAATGGTTCGAGCGGCGCACATCCCCCGTGCCGCGTTCTGATCGTCCTGATCAATTATGACAACCCTCCAAGCTCCTTTTGCACTCATCATTCTGGACGGCTGGCCGGCGGAAGGCTCACTGCTATCGAAAGCGCACACGCCGTATTATGATTCGTTCGTCGCGAAGCATGGGGCAGCGAAGTTGACGGGCGCTGCAAATGCGGAGATGGGGCACATGGTGATAGGTGCCGGGCGGGATGTTCCGTCGATGTCATCGCGGATCGCGGGTTCGATCAATGACGGGAGTTTTCGCGAGATTGCGACTCTGTCTGAAGCTTTGAGACGGGCGGCTGATGGATCGACTTCGCTGCATTTGGTCGGGATGATCGGCGGGCCGGATGAGAGGTCGTCGGCGGACGTAGCGATAGAGGTGCTTCGATCGGCGAAGGCCGTGGGTGTGGGGTCGGCATCTTTACACTGCATTTTGGACGCCGTGCCGGATGCGGCAGAGCGGTTGGAGGAGTTTCGCGGCGAGCTGGAGAAAGTAGGTCTGGGCGAGATCGCTACTGTTTGCGGGCGGCATTTCGCGATGGACAGCGCGGGGAACTGGGATAGGACTGCGCGTGCGTTTACGATGATCGCGTTTGGCGAGGGCGAGGCGGCGGAGGATGCGATCGCGGCGGTCAGGGCTCATTCCGGGAGGGGTATTTCGGGTGAGTTTATAGCGCCGATCGTGGTGGGCGGCACCTTAAGCGACGGCGATACGGTCATCTTTTTGAATCATCGTGCAGATGAGATGCGGCAGCTTGTGCGGTCGTTGGCGATACCCGAGTCCGGCGGTGCGGAAGGTGCGAAGCCGAAGATCGAGGCGATCTGCATGACGGAGTATGACCGCGATTTTGGGCTGCCGATGTTGTTTCCTCCGATCGATAATGAGAACACACTGACGCGGGTGTTGACGGAGGCGGGCGTGCCGGTGATTCAGATCGCGGAGCCGGGACGTTTTGCTCACGCGACATTGTTCATTGATGGCGGGACGATATTTGAACATCCGTTGAAAACCAAGATAGCGGTGCCTTATAACGCACCCGCGGGCGGCGTCGAGCCGGAAATGGGGAGTTTCAAAACCGCGGATGCGGTGATCAGGGCTGTGGAGGAAAGCGCGGCGCGGGGAATGTTCATTGTGAGTTTTGCTGCGCCGGGTATGATCGAGGAGCTGGGGAACGATGATCGTACTGTGGAAGCGTTCCAATTCGTGGACACATGCATCGGCGGGATCGCGGAAGCTGTGAAAGCGGCCGCGGGAAGCGCGGCGATCGTCGCGGCCACGGCAGATGGAGATGTGCCGTTTCTATTGATTGCGGAGGGCCCTGGGCTCGAATCAACTGGCACGTTGGCGGACGTGGCGCCGACGGTGCTTGGCCATCTTGGTTTCGATGTGCCTGCGGAAATGACGGGTTCCGATTTGCGGAAGGGATAGAACGGACGTATTTTTGAGGTAATGCGGCGTTCGATTTGTCTTTCGGTCATTTTAGCTTTTCTCACCATGTTCGTTGTCGGCTGCGGTTCGGACGAAGCAACTTCTAATGCCGCGTCAGAACAGCCGATCGCGATGATTGACGCCGTCCCTGCTGTAGATCTTACCAAGCCGCTTGAAGTTTCAACCCACCCGGACGACCTCGAACTTGCCCGTAGCATCGACGCGATGATCAACGAGAGTGCGATCCGTAATGCACGGTGGGGTGTGTTCGTTGCCAGCCTGAAGGACGGGCGCGTGCTTGTGGACAGAGATGCTCAGATGCTGTTTACACCGGCTTCGACGATGAAGCTGATCACGGCGGCGGCTGGGCTCGATATGCTAGGGCCGGATTTCCGCTGGTCGACGAAGCTGCAAACGACATCGCCGCCGGCGGCAGGCAGGGTCAGCGGCAATCTGTATCTCTACGGTCAGGGTTCGCCGGATCTAAATACAGCAGGGCTTGAGCGGCTTGCGGATCAAGTTAGGCGGCAGGGGATAACCACCATCGGCGGCGGAATAGTTGCCGACGCGAGCCATTTCCGTGGCGATTTACTTGGGCAGGGATGGTCGTGGGAAGACCTGCAGTGGTATTACGGAGCACCGGCGTCGCCGCTATCATTCAATTCTAATTTCGTCACACTTAGCGTTAACTCCGGCGAAGCGTCGGTTAGCCCGAAGACGGCGCCGGTCAGTGTTACGTCGGAGGTGGAGTACGGCGCGGGGCCGAACACCATCGGGGTAAAGCGTGAGCTGAGTGCCGACAATATTCGCGTCTGGGGGCAGGGGCCGGCGATGAGCGTGCGGGTTGCGATGGCAGACCCCGCGATGCACGCGGCGAGTTCACTGCAGGAGTTGCTGCGCGGGCGCGGGGTTTCGGTGGGTGAGCCGATGAGCGTGCGTGCGTGGTCACCGTTCGCGGAACGCGACGCGAATAACCGCGACGACGTGGCGGCTATCGAAGGGCAGTCGCTGGCGGAGGCCGTTCGCGGTTTGAATAAGGATTCGGTTAATCTAACGGCGGAACTTGTGCTGCGGACGCTCGGGCGCGAATTCGGCCGGCCGCCGGAAGGTGCTACGGACCGCGGTCAAAGCGTGCTGGGGGATGATGCGGCCGGGGCGGTAGTGATAAAGCGATGGCTTGCCGAGAAAGGAGCGAGCCTGCACGAGAACGAGACCATCGCGGATGGCTCGGGGCTCTCGCGGCTTAACATGATAACGCCCGAGACGTTGGGTCGGACGCTGATATATGCTTCGCAGATGCCGACGGCCGGCATATTTCGCGATTCGCTGCCGAAAGCGGGAATGGACGGAACTCTGCGAGGCCGCCTGACGAATGTGCGGGGGCGGATATTGGGCAAGACCGGTTCGATCTATCTTGTGAACTCGCTGGCGGGATATGCACTGCGTGATGACGAGACGCTGGTGTTCGCCATCATTGTAAATAATGAGCCGCGTCGGGGCGATGTAAACGCCTTGGTAGACCAGATCGCTTCGCTGCTGGTGACGAAATAGCCCGCCGGGTTTCTCACATCCCGCCGCCGCCGCTATAATTACAGCTTTGCCCTTACACTTATGATCGAAGAATTTGCTTTTGATAACACGGAAGAGCGCCGTAAGAACCGGCTGAACGGCATGGGTTGGATCGAGGTCATCGTCGGTTCGATGTTCTCGGGAAAGTCGGAGGAGCTTATCCGCCGGCTTAATCGTGCACGCATTGCACGGCAGAAGGTGCAGGTGTTCAAGCCAAAGATCGACGCGCGATATTCGATCGAGCATATTGCCTCGCATTCCGGACAGAAGCACGATTCGCAGCCGGTGGAATCAGCGGCGGAGCTTGTGGAGGCGGTCGAGGACGACACGCAGGTGATAGGCATCGACGAAGGGCAGTTCTTTGATGTGGAGCTGATCGACGCGGTCAACGAGCTTGCAAGCAGCGGGCGGCGGGTGATCATCGCCGGGCTTGATCAGGATTACACAGGCAGGCCGTTTGAGCCCATGCCGCAACTGCTTTCAGTCGCGGAGTTTATTACGAAGACTCATGCGATCTGTGTTAAGTGTGGCGGTACGGCGAATTATTCTCAGCGGACGGTTGATTCGGACGAGCGTGTGGAGGTTGGGGCTGCGGATAAATATGAGGCACGGTGCCGGAGGTGTTTTGTCCCTCACTCTGATGCTCCGACGGCGGAGTAGCACGCGGTTCGAACCAATTGGTGCGTTAAAGCTGACGATATGAAAAAGGGGCCGCGGTGGGCCCCTTTTCTCATTGGTTACCTGATCAACCTTTAGGGACCCTCATTGTATAAAGGATCGCTGCAAATGTGTCTTTCTGCTTTGCGAAGTTTGCCTGGTTGGTGGTCACCATTACGTTGAGCTGCTGATTTTGTCCTTGATAGTTTCTAAAAGCTATCCACTGCTGCCGCCGGATGCCGTCGGACTCGTCCGGAGCCGCTTCCACCCATTCCACACCTTTTACCCCGTCGATCTCTAGCCAGCGGACAGTTTCGTAATCCCCTTGCTTAAGTTTATCCAGCGCACTTTCGTAGGTCGCTTTCAGGCTAATGTCGGCAGGGAAGTCTGCGGACATTACTGAAACACTGGCGATGAGGAAACCGGTCGCGGGCGTGCCGTAGTTTAGCGAAGTTTTGCTGACATCCATCTTTTTCCAAGCCGCGGGAACCTTCCACGACATTCGCTGCTGTTCCCACGTAACCTCGTTGGCCGCGTCGGCGATCGCCTGTTGCTCGGCGGTGAGTATCGCGATCTCTGTGTCGCCGGTGCCGTCATCGTCAGAGCTGGCGGAAGTTGTCAGAGCGCTGCCCGATGGGTCTGTCGCCGTTTGAAACTGCGCCAGCCGCTCACTGATATTACAGAACGATACGGAGAAAAAGAGCAGGCTTATTCCTAAAATTGATTTCAACTGATTGTCCTCCTGAAACGGGTAAGAATTTAAACCGAGCTCCCAACCATCAATTGACGAAGGTGAGCGATGAAACGAAACTGTTATATCATTAATCCAGATCTACACATAACCAACATAAAGCGGGCTTCCGCATAGTTTTAGGGACGTTACAGGACATTGTTGATCAACAAATGAATCTTGAAAGCATCTTTACGGGCAATCCTTTTGTCGAATTCGCAATAATTCTTTTCCTGGCAGCATTATTGGGAGCCGTCGGCCAACTTCTTCGCCAGCCGCTGATAGTTGTGTTCATCGCGCTCGGCATAATTGTCGGCCCCTCCGTGCTCGATATCGTCCAATCGCGGGACAACATCCACCTTTTGGCGGAGATCGGCATCGCCATCCTTTTGTTTATCGTCGGGCTGAAACTGGATCTACGCCTGATCAAATCGATGGGAAAGATCGCCGTGTTGACGGGGCTCGGCCAGGTCCTGTTTACGTCCGTGATCGGATATGTGATCGGCATAATGCTAGGCTTTTCATCCCTGCACAGTTTTTATATCGCCGTCGCCCTAACCTTTTCGAGCACCATCATCATCGTTAAGCTCTTGTCGGATAAGAAAGAGATCGACTCGCTTCACGGGCAGATCGCGGTCGGATTTCTGATCGTCCAGGACATTGTTGTGATCCTCGTGATGATCTTTTTGTCTGCCCTCGGCAGACAGGGAGAAGCCTCGATACCACAGGAGATCGGCCGCACGGTTATTTCGTCCGCAGTCCTGCTTTTGATTACCTTCGTAATGATCCGCTGGATCATCCCTTTCATCGGCAAGTTCCTTGCACGGTCAACCGAGCTGCTTACACTCTTTTCCATCGCATGGGCTGTAGCATTGGCGGCGTTCAGCATCTTGATCGGATTCAGTGCGGAGGTCGGAGCCTTCCTCGCCGGAGTTTGCCTCGCAACGTCGCCATATAAAGATGCTATAAGCGGAAGGCTGGTCAGCCTTCGTGACTTTCTGCTGCTGTTCTTCTTCGTAAACTTGGGGGCAAATCTCGACCTCGGCGTCATCGGCGGACAAGTTCCGGCGGCAGTCATCTTCTCCGCCTTTGTTCTCATCGGCAACCCGATCATTGTTCTGGTGATCATGGGGTACATGGGATATCGAAAGCGGACCGCATTCCTTGCAGGGTTAACGGTCGCACAGATCAGCGAGTTCTCACTGATATTCGCGGGGCTTGGCCTGCAAGTCGGGCACATCGACGAAGAGACGGTCGGACTGATCACACTTGTAGGGTTGATCACCATCGGTATCTCGACATATCTCATACTTTACTCCGCACCGATCTACGAAAGGCTCGCCCCGTATCTCAGCGTATTTGAACGTTCCCATCATTTCCGCGAAGACGAAATAAAGCTTGAGGAGAAGAAAGAATTTGACGTGATCATCTTCGGACTTGGACGCTTTGGCGGTTCGATCGCAGACTCGTTCGATCACCATCCGGACATCAGTTACATGGGAATAGACTTTGATCCCCAAGTAGTGCTGAAACGGGGCGAGAAAGGCGAGCACGTCATCTACGGCGACATGGAGGACCCCGAATTGTTGGAGCACATCCCTTACGAAAAAGCGAAGTGCGTCGTGAGTACCGTGCCGGAGAGCAGCTTTTCCGCCGCACTTCTTCGCGAGTTGAAGGAACGCAATTACAAAGGGCGGGTGTTCTTAACGGCAACGCGCGACGCCGACATAGAATTCTTGAAGGCGAGAGGCCACGAAGACATACTGATGCCGCACAGAATGGCGGCGGAAAACCTTCACTCGATACTGGTAAAAGAAATACTCGACGAAGATATCGAAGAAAATTAGGCAAGACCGGCAACGGTTTGCGGTCTTATCTTTTTATGAGAATGCAAAAGAATCACACTATAACCAAATTCATGGCCGCGGCAACCCTTTTGCTATTTGGTGCGGCATCGGCGGCGGCGCAGACGGCGACGTTCGAGTGGAGCGACCATCTGTGCGAATACGCGGGAACCTACGACACAAAGCGTTACACCAGGGCCGAGATCGAGGGAACCGCAAAGCTTTACGCGATGTCGGGCATTCCGCTCGCGTTCCGTGCGACGGTATGGAACCACGCCGACATCGGAAACCTGGACACCGGCGAGCTTGACCGGGAATGCAAAGAGAAACGTGCGGAGCTTGTGAACCTGAAGCTGGTCAAGTCTGAGTACTGGGAGCAGGTGCGGGCGGCTAAGCTGAAAGAGCTGGACGAGGTCTATCGCCTCTCTTCGGTTACTGCACGAGCTTATCGTGAACCTGCGCTGCTTCGCACCTATGAGGGGGCGGGTGAGTGCAAACAGCGGTTCGCCGAGCCGATAATTGCGGGCGGCGAAAGCCTTATCAAGGCATGGGAGACGGTAAATCTTGCCTCTCGCGCCGCTAATGCTGACCCTGATCGGCTTAAGCGGGAGTTCGAACAGCAGAAAGCATCAACCGACCGTCTTAAGTTTGCGCTCGTCGAGACAATGTCTTTTGGCTGGTGGAACTGTGCCAACAACGAGATCCCCTACCCCGAACCCGACCACGAACAGCACGAACGCGAGTTCAAAAAGCTTTTTACCAAGGTCAAAGATCTGGGATGTGACGAGCCGTAGAGGGAAAGCCAGATAAAATTTCCGATCAGTATCCGCCCATGTCGAATCGCGAAGCAGGTTTGGCTGATAGCTATCAGCTGATAGCTGTCAGCTAACAGCCGATCTGGTTCCGTCCGGCGAGCCCTGCGAGACATCAAGCGTATATTTCTGATACGCATTTTGGGGGTTTTTTGGGGGCGTTAACACGTTTACTGCTGTACCAACAGAACTTAGGGGAATTGGGAAAAAGTTCCGGATAGGTAATCCTAATATTAGGATTGGTCGTCCTAGATTTAGGATTGGTCGTCCGAAATTAGGGGTCGGTGGCTGGAGGTTTGGCGAGGGCTCGTTGGTTTTCGAAGTGGGTGGTAATTTCTTGGGCGGCCTTTTGGCCGACGTGGGGGCGGAGTTCTTCGGTAGTGGCCTTGGCGATCCGCTCAATGGAGCCGAAGTTTTTGAGAAGTTTTAGCTTGCGCTTCTCCCCGATGCCGGGTATTTCGGATAGCTCGGAGGTGAAATCGCGTTTCTCGCGGCGTTTCCGGTGAAATTCGAGGGCTGTCTTGTGTGTCTCCTCGCGGATATTAAGTATCATTCGGAACGCCAGCGAGTTGCGGTCGAAGGGAAGCGGGTCGTTTTCGCGTCCGCGAATGAGGAGATGAGAGATCTGCGTATGCCGCTTGGGCGGTTTGACCAGGCCGACGAGCATAATTTGTTCGAGATCGAGTTCGCTCATGGCGGCGGCGGCTGCCGAAAGTTGGCCCTTGCCTCCGTCGATAAAGATGAGCTGCGGCAGGGGTTTCTGCTCTTCTAACGCACGTCTGTAGCGGCGGTAAACGGCTTCGTGCATGGACGCAAAATCATTGGACCCCTCGACCGTCTTAATGATGAACCTTCGATACTCTGACCGCGCGGGTTTCCCGTTCTCAAAGACAACGATCCCGGCAACGTTCTCGGCTCCTGAGATGTTCGAGATGTCGAAAGACTCTATCCGCTCAGGGAAATAAGAAAGCTCCAGAAGTTCCTGCAGTTCCGCGAGGACCTTCTCGGCATCGGGTTTGAGCACGCGGAACCTCTGCTCGAACGCTACCTTTGCATTGGTCTCGACCAGGGCGACAAGCTCGCGTTTCTTGCCTCGACGGGGGTCGAGGATCTTTACGCGGCGGCCTCGCCGGTCTGTCAGGAGCTGCTCAAGGAGTTCGCGGTCGTCGAAATCCTGCGGGACGTGGATCTCGAGCGGTACGTAATCGGTCGAATAATATTGCACGAGGACCTCGCCGAGGAACTTTGAGCCGTCAAAAGAGTCATCCTCGGGCAGATCCTCCCAAAAGAACTCGCGCCTGCCAACGATGCGGCCTTCGCGCATAGTGAAAAGCTGAAGCGCCAATCGCTGATTCTCGCGATAATATCCAAAGATGTCGACATCGCGGTCGGCGAGCGTCGCCATCTTTTGCTGATCGCCGAGGGCGAGGACGGTGCGATGAAGGTCGCGGTACTTGGCAGCGAGTTCGAACTTATTTTCTTCCGCAAACTTCCACATCCGGCGTTCCAGATCATGGGCGAGCTCCTTGTTCTTTCCGTCCAGCAGCGTCTTAACGTCGCGGGCGGCCTCCAAATATTCGTCTTGCGTGCACAGTTCTTTGACACACGGGCCGAGACATCGTTTAAGGTGATATTCAAGGCACGGACGCGGTAATTTACCATCGATCTCGATGTCACAGGTTCGAAGCTGGAATGCACGGTTTACGAGGTTCAAGGTCTTTCTTGCGAGAACGGTCGGCAGGAAAGGGCCGTAGTAGTTCGAACCATCGCGCGTGAACTTCCGGGTTATGACGACCTTGGGAAAAGGTTCGTTCGTGAGCTTTAGATGTGGGTATTGCTTGTCATCTTTTAGCATCACGTTGAAGCGGGGTTTGTGCTTCTTGATCAGGTTTGATTCGAGCACGAGAGCTTCTACTTCGTTGTCGACGACAATAAATTCAAAGTCGGCGATCTGTCTGACCAGCCGGCGGGTCTTTATGTCGTGGTTCCGAGAAGAATGGAAGTACTGGCGGACACGATTGCGCAGGTTCTTTGCCTTTCCGACATAGAGGATCTTTCCCCGGGCATCCTTATGAAGATAGATGCCGGCCGAGGTGGGAACCGATTTCAGCTTTTCGGCAAGTTCCATTAGGTGAAGTTTAACTTATTGCGGGGGTTGAATCGAAAAAGGCGGGTGGATGGACGTCTGTTGTGGGCATTTTGCGTTACGTGGAGAGTTGGGCGACACTTTGAAAGGTGAAGACGAAACTTACAAAGGACCCGGTTGAGGCTGCGGAGGTAATAAATCGGGGCGGGATTGCTGCGTTTCCGACCGAGACCGTTTACGGGCTTGGTGCGGGCGTGTTCGATGAATCGGCGATCGGTAAGATCTTTAAGGCGAAGGGCCGGCCGCAGGATAATCCGCTGATCGTGCATATTGCGAGGGTTGAAGATATTGAAAAGCTCGCCGTGGACGTGCCGGTGTATGCACGCGAGCTTATTGCGGAACACTTCCCGGGACCGCTGACGGTTGTCGTGAAGAAGCGGGCTGACGTGCCGATGTCCGTGACCGCCGGGCTTGATTCGATTGGGATAAGGATGCCGAGCGGGGAACTTGCCCGCGAGTTTCTTTGGATGTGCGAGATGCCTGTGGCGGCTCCGTCGGCGAATCTTTCGGGCCGGCCGAGCCCTACGACGTGGCAGGCCGTGTTGGAGGACCTTGACGGCAGGGTTGATTGCATCTTGCAGGGAGATCCGACGGACGTGGGCATAGAGTCGACGGTCGTGGATTGTACGGGCGACGTGCCCGTTATATTGCGGCTCGGTGCGTTGAATTCTGAGGAGCTTGGCTTAAAGATCGTTCGAGGTGACGACGAGGTTGCGGGGGCTGTGAAGAGCCCCGGGCTGCGTCACCGGCACTATTCGCCGAGTGCGCGGGTGGTGTTGGTGGACGATCTTAAGGTTCTGGCGGGCGGCGTCAATGTTGCGTTCATTGGATTGGGGACGCCGGGCGTTGAGATGGGATATGCGGTCGTTTGCAGCAATGAGCAGGAATACGCCCACAAGGTTTTTGAGTTCTTCCGCGAATGTGATCGCCGCGGAATCGAAACCATTTACTGCGAAACGGTTTGGGAAGGCGGCATCGGCGCGGCGCTGATGGACCGCCTGAAACGTGCGGCCGAGTAATCAGCGTAGAGTGACGGCGGCTATCGCCACGTGCGTGTTGTCCGCGATGACCTGGACGTTGAGTTCGGGGCTGCTGCGAAGGTCATCGAGATGCCGGAGGGGGACGATGACAATATATTCACCTCGGAAAGTGTCGCGGATCTGGTCTGCAATAAGCTCGGGCTCCTGAAACTCTTTCTGTGCGCCTTCCTCGGTTCTCACTAAACGTCCGGCGGCATAATATTCGGCGTTGTGCGACACGTAGCGGAAGCCGATAGCGTTGGCGTCGTGGTGGCCGGCTTCGTCGGCGGTTTGAATCAATCTTTCGACGGAGTCCGCGTCAGCGTAGCGGGGTACGGCAAAGATCAGCAGGCCGATAATGACAAGGTGCATACCGACTGCCGCTGCCTTTATCAGCATCTCGCGTTTGGCCGAACCCTGCATAAACCCGCGGATATAAAGCCAGGTAAAAATGATGGCTCCGGGGACCGCCGGCAGGATGTAGCCGGGTAGCTTTGAACCTGAAAACGAAAAAAAGATGAGTGGAAAGAGCATCCAGGCGACGGCAAAATGCATGAGGGAAGCGTGCTCGGGTTCCGGCGGGGTTGCCGCCTTGTTGAACACGCCTTTAATAGATCGGTAAACACCTGCAAGAAAGAACGGCGTCCATGGCACGACAAACAGGGGGATGATCACCCAAAAGAACCAGAAGGGTTGCGGGTGACGATACTTGTTCGAGGTATAACGCTGGAAGTGATGCTGAATGAAGAACTCGTCCACAAACTCCCAACCGTGCCGTAGATATACCGGCAGATACCAAGCCGCCGCGACCGCGAGGGTTATCAACGCACCCCAGAAGAGGCTGATAACAAAGGCCTTTGAAGGGAATCTGCGGGAGATAACAAAATAAAGGCCGATGATCGCAAGCGGTAGCACGGCACCGACAAGGCCCTTGGCCAGCAGTGCCACGCCAATAAAGAAATAGAGCCCGATAAGCGGCACGGTTGCCCTGGGTTCGTGCTGACGTTGGTCATAAATATAGAAGCACGCAAGGGCCGCGGTGACGGGGAACGTAAGGATGATGTCGAAGCTCGCACCTCTGGCGAAGACTATCAGGCCAAGACTGGTCGCGGCTATAAGGGCGAGCCAGTTGGCAAATTCAATGGCGCGGCTGCGATCCTGCACGTGGAAATAGCCCACGAACCAGAGGCTTGCGACCGTGCCAAGCCCGAAGATAGCCGAGCCAAAGCGGGCGGCGAACTCGGATATGCCGAAGACGTGAAAAGATGTGATCTGGAGCCAATAAAGTAGGGCAGGCTTTTCAAACCAGTTAAAGCCGCCGAGCGTGGTGGTCACCCAGTCGCCCCGGTAGAACATTTCGCGTGCCACCTGTGTGTAGCGGGGTTCGTCGGGGCCGATGAGGGGGATCGTCAATCCGAAGAGATAGACGAACACTGTGAGGGCGGCCATCGCGACCCAAAAGATGGTAACGTTGCGGTTGCTGGTCGTTGTCATTTATTGCAAGTTAACGGAAAATGAAAGTATTACCGAAATCCGCACCCTATTCAAATAATGGCTGAAAATGAGATCACCGGAAAACTTCGTTGTGCCGCCATCGGCGTAGGTTCGCTTGGCCGCCACCATGCTCGGAACTATGCCGAGCTTGCCCGTGAGGGCCGTATTGAGTTTGTTGGCGTTTGCGATGCAGACCCGGAAACCGTGAGTAAGGTTGCCGCTGATACTGGTGCGGCGATCTTTGCCGACCGCGGAGATCTGCACGGCAAGGTTGATGTCGTGTCGATAGCGACGCCTACGGAAACGCATTGCGAGATAGCCGTTGAGTTCTTGAAGCAGGGCGTGCACGTGCTGGTCGAAAAGCCGATCGCGTTGACGCTGGACGAGGCGGACAAGATGATAGCCGCGGCCAACGCCTCGGGTGCGAAGCTGATGGTCGGGCAGTTGGAGCGGTTCAATCCGGCTATGGTTGCGTTGCGGCCGCATGTTACGGAGCCTTTGTATTTTGAGATCCATCGCGTTTCGCCGTTCCCGAACAGGTCGCTGGATGTTGATGTGGTGTTGGACGTGATGATCCACGACCTGGACGCTATTCAGTGGATGGTCGGGGAAGATGTGGCGGTTACCGGCGTGCATGCGGTCGGTATCCCAATTATTTCGAACAAGGTGGACGCGGCGAATGCGCGTATAGAATTTGAGAATGGCGCCGTCGCGAACATTACTGCCTCCAGGGTTGGCACGGAGAAGGTTCGCAAGACAAGGTTTTATCAGCCGCACGGGTATGTGGTGCTGGATTACGCAACGAAGTTCGCCTCCGTGACAACGCTTGACCCTAACGCTGCTATTCCGCTGCTTGGGATCTCTATCAACCGGCTTGAGGTCGGAGACACGGAGCCCTTGCGGGCGGAGATCACCGCCTTTCTCGACTCCATCGACGCCGGGGTCGAGCCTCCGGTCACCGGCGTCGATGGCCGGCGAGCCTTAGCCCTTGCCGTTGCCGTGTTGGAGAAGATCGATGCGCATATGAAAAAGCTCCGAGTCTAGCCGACAAGGTCTCCGAGCACCTGACTGGAGCGGCAAGCATCCTTGCTTTCCAGTGCCCTTGGCCAAATGAAATTCGATAACAACTTCAAGCCCAAGACCGGACCGGAGGACTTTGGATGGCACTCACGTGGCAAACTTCCGCACCTCGACGCCGAGTGTTTCACGCAGTTCGTTACTTTTCGGCTCTTTGATTCCATGCCGCAGAACGTTCTGGACCGCTGGCGGAAGGAAGAACAGGACGATGTAGCATTCCGCAAGAGAATTGAAGCCTATTTGGATGCCGGCTATGGAGCTTGCTGGTTACGCCGGCCTGCAATTGCTCGGGCGGTGGAGAATGCGATCAAGTTCGCTGACGGGACCAAGTATGAACTTCACGCATGGGTCATAATGCCGAACCATGTGCACGTGCTTTTGACACAGATGCCGGCCAGACATTTGCCCGATATAATGCACTCGATCAAGTCTTTTTCAGCTCAACAATGTAATAAGATGCTTGGGATGTCGGGTCAGTTCTGGCAGCGAGAGTCGTTTGATAGATACATTAGAACTCCTAAACATTTTTCATCCGTAATCAGCTATATCGAAGAGAATCCGGTGAAGGCGGGGTTGTGTGAGGTGCCGGAGGAATGGGAATTTAGCAGTGCACGGCGGAGGCAGAGATGAACGAAGCGAGTGAGTGGCAAGCAGGGATGCTTGCCGCTCCAGTCTCTGAGATGCTTCAGTCGCGGATAGATGCGGGGTACTTTCCTTCGGCGGTTTATCTTGTGGGGGAGCGGGGAAGCATTGTTTTCCAGGGGGCGCTTGGCAATGCGGTGGTTGAGCCGGAGGTTATAGCGGCGTCGGAAAAGACGATCTACGACGTCGCGAGTTTGACGAAGGTGTTGGTCACGACTCTGCTGATCGCCAGGCTTGTGGAGCGCGGTGAGGTGCGGGCTGTCGCTAGTGTCGGCGAATATGTTGACGCACGAAGGCTGGGCGATAAGGCCGACATTACTATTGAGCAGCTTTTGACTCATACCTCAGAACTTACGGCGTGGCTTCCGTTTCACGTATCTGACAAGGGCGAAGGTGTCATCGAGCAGATCGCGGGTTCGCGGCGGGGGACAGCGGACGAGGTTGTTTACAGTGACCTAAACTTCCTGCTGCTTGAGGAAGTTTTTCGTACGGTTTACGGCGGTTCGACGGATGCGATCGCTTCGCGTGAGATCTTTGAGCCGTTGGGGCTATCGTCGACGTACTTCAACCCGCCGCTGGAGATAAGGCAGCGGATCGCGGCGAGTGAGAAAGGGAACGAGTTCGAGCGGCAGACTTGTATCGAAAAGGGGTTCATTCAGCCTGGCGGACGCTCGGAGAAGTTTCGGAGCTATCAGATCTGGGGCGAGGTTCATGACGGAAACGCTTGGTCGATGGGCGGGGTCGCGGGGCACGCGGGGCTATTTTCGACGGCGGAAGAGGTTTTCAAGATCGCGGTGCAGTTCCTTCCAGATACCACCACGTTGTTGAAACCTGAGACGTGTCAGCTTTTTCGCACCAACTTTACGACCGGGATGAACGAGGATCGTTCTTATGGGTTCCAACTGGCGTCTACGCCGGACTCGACGGCGGGTGCGTCGATGTCGCCGGAAAGTTTTGGGCACCTGGGATTTACAGGTACGAGCCTATGGATAGACCCGGACAATGAGGAGCGGGTCTTTGTTCTGCTCACTAATCGCACTCACGCCCATCCCTTGCCTTTTGTGAATATCAACGCTGTACGGCGGGAATTCCACGACCTTTCCATTAGAAAACTTGATCAAATTTAGTAGCAACTAAAATCTAAGTCGAACAATCATAACGGATGCTTTCCCCAACATTGTCCGGCCGGAGATCAAGTTATGAAAAAGTTCGCAATAGCGCTTATGTGCCTTGCGGTGTTTGGGATGGAAGCATTTGGACAGTCAAATCGTTCCACGCGCCCGCGAGTTGCCGTTACCCCAACCCCTGCTCCACCAACCATTTACGACGAAGATCCCGCACCGACGCGGACGGGCCGCCCGCCTGTCTTGCAGGGCGACCCGAATTCGCGTAGGGCCAGTGATGACCCTGACATTATTGTCGCTGACGACGATGATGACGGGGTGATCCGTGTTGAGACGAATCTTGTGACGATGCCGGTGTCGGTGCTTGACCGCAACGGGCGGTTTGTTTCCGGACTGAGGCAGCAAGACTTTCGCATTTTTGAGAACGGTGCCGAGCAGAAGGTTGATTTCTTTCAGTCGGTCGAGCAGCCGTTTACGGTCGTGCTGATGATCGACGTGAGTCCGTCAACGGCCTTTCAGATGGATCAGATCTATACGGCGGCGAGTGCATTTGTCGATCAGCTGCGGCCGATGGACAGGGTGATGGTGGTGGCGTTTGATGAGAGGGTAAGGATTCTTAGCCGTCCCACGAACGATAGAAACACGCTTTACCGTGCAATTCGCCAGGCAGAGTTCGGCAACGGCACGAGCCTTTACGGCGCTGTCGATCAGGTGATGAGACGCGAGCTGAGTATGATCGAAGGGCGCAAGGCCATCGTGCTGTTCACCGACGGGGTTGATACGACGTCGGGCCGGGCGAGCTTTGACAGCACGATTCGTGACGTGGAAGAGCGAGATGTGCTCATCTATCCCATCCGGTATGACACGCAGCGCGACGGGTTTGGCAGCGGCAATCGCGGACGGCGCGGGCCATCGGTTGGATTTCCGCCGCGGGGTGGCGGCGGCCTTGGCGATGTGATCGGGATCATCCTCGGCGGTGGCACGTTCCCGCCGGTGGGCGGGGGCACGATGGGGGGGACCTCTTCGCGGGAGTACGAGATCGGGCGTCAGTATCTTGAGACGCTTGCAAGCACGACCGGTGGTCGCCATTTTGAAGCCGATTCTCTCGTGAACCTTGACGCGGCGTTCTCTGGGATCGCTGAGGAGTTACGGCGGCAGTATTCGATCGGGTATTATCCTGAGGATCCCGGGAACCGGGGCGACCGGAAGCAGATCATGGTGCGGGTTATGCGGCCGAATCTGGTTGTCCGGGCGAAGACTAGCTATATCGTTGGAGCTGGTGCTAACGTCGCCGGGCGTTAGACCTCAGCTCCGTCAGGTATGACCGAGCCTTTCGGGACTATAATTATTCCTTCGCGGATATAGAATGAACCGTCGTCGGCATCGTAATTTGCGATGCCGGCGGCGTTTATTAATTTTACGTTGCGGCCGATGCGAACGTTCTTGTCGATGATAGCCCGATGAATGACGGTGTTTTCGCCGATGCCGATGTTGTTTGTGTCCGAATTAATATTGTCGCGGATCTCGTCGATGGACTCGAAGAAGTCCGATCCCATCAGAATCGAATTCTCAACTCTGACACCACCTTCGATGCGGCTGCGCAGTCCGATGATGGAGTTTCGGGCGTACACGCCGTTGAGGATGCAGCCTTCGCTGAGCAGCGAATGACCGATGTCGCAATTGTGCAGTTTCGAAGGCGGCAAATAGCGACTGCGGGAATAGATGGGCGCGTCAGTGTTAAAGAAATTAAACTTTGGAAGCGGGGACGCGAGGTCGAGATTGGCCTCGTAGAAGGCGCGGATAGTTCCGATATCTTCCCAGTAATCCGAGAAAACGTGTGCCTGGACGTTGTAGGTTTCGATCGCCTTTGGAATTATCTCACCGCCGAAATCCATGGCGTCGGTTTTGGAGTTGAGGATCTCGAGTAGTCTTTCGTAATCGAAGACATAGATTCCCATTGACGCCAGGTACGGTCGCCGGGCCGCTTCATCGGGGTCGAGGCCGAGTTCGGATGTGTCGACGCGCATTTGCTCGAGTGAGTCGCCCGTCGGCTTTTCGCGGAACTCCACAATGCGGCCATTTGAGTCAGTTTTGAGAATACCGAACCCGGAAGCGTCAGAAGGGGTAGCCGGTATCACAGAGATCGTTACGTCAGCGTTTGTCGAGTTGTGCCGCTCGAGGAACTGACGGTAATCCATCCGGTAGAGATGGTCGCCGGAGAGGATCAGCAGGGTCTTGACACGCCAGTCGCGCAGGTGCGGAAGTATCTGGCGGACGGCGTCGGCGGTTCCCTGGAACCATCCCGGGCTGTCAACACGCTGTTCGGCTGCTAGGATCTCGACAAATCCAGTAGAGAAATTGGAGAAGCGGTACGTTTGCGAGATATGTCGGTTGAGCGATGCGGAATTGTACTGCGTGAGCACGAAAATCTGCATCACATTAGAGTTGATGCAGTTTGAGACCGGTACGTCGATCAGGCGGTATTTGCCGCCGAGGGGGACGGCAGGTTTGGAACGGTCACGTGTTAGCGGATAAAGTCGCGAGCCGGCGCCGCCGCCTAGAATGACCGCTACGACATTGTCTTTTTCAGCCATAAGGTGAGTTTCACTGCAGGGAACCTGAAGTTCAGGATAGCCGTAAAGCTTTCTGCGTTCAAGCGTTTTTGCATCGGAGTTCGGTTTTCAGCGTATAATGTAACAATGGCCGGGCAGGCCCGAACATCACCTTTCGCCTTATTATGTGGTACTGGACAAAGAATCTTTTCTTGATATTGGTCGGCGCTGTCGTGGTGTGGCTGGCCTATGAGGTGATCACTTTTCCGAGCATTTCGAAGCTGAGAAGCGAGAATCCGGTGACGACATCGATGATCGAACACCGGATAAGCCAGGCGGCGGATGAAGGGAAAGAACCGCGCAAGTATATGATCTGGACACCGATCGAGCAGATATCGCCGCATCTGCAGCGAGCGGTGTTGGCAGGCGAGGATTCGCGATTCTTTGAGCATGACGGGTTCGACTGGGAGGCGATCGACAAGGCCTGGAACGAAGCTGTGCGAGAGGGCGAGAAGGAAGCGAAGGAGTCGGGCGATTTCGACCCTAACAGCTGGATCCCGCCGATGCCGAGTTTTAAGCGCGGGGCTTCGACGGTGTCGCAGCAGCTAGCCAAAAATCTTTATTTATCAGAGGATAGGAATTTTTTGAGGAAGGGGCGCGAGGCACTTTACACGTACTTTTTAGAGCGTGAGCTGTCGAAGAAGCGGATACTTGAGGTTTATTTGAACGTGATCGAATGGGGCGACGGAATTTATGGAGCCGAGGCGGCTTCGCGTCATTATTTTCGAAAATCGGCATCGAACCTGAGCCGAGAAGAGGCCGCATATCTCGCGGCGATGGTTCCGAGCCCGCTGAACGTTTTCAACCCGGATAAGAACAAGAAGCGCGTTGTGCGGCGCCAGCGGGTTCTGCTCAAGTATATGAACGCGATCAAGCTGCGGTATTGACCCCTTTCGCTGCTGCGACCCTGCAACAAGTCATTGCAACCAGTAAATTTTTGTGTAGATCCAGGAATGGAATGCTCCGGCCGCCTCATGGCGAACCGGAGCTTTTTTGTTTTCTGGGATGCTAGCGGCCGCCTACGATTCGCATTTCGTCGAGGATCCATCCGGCATTCCCGAACTTTTCAGTGACAAAAAGCACGAAACGGATATCAACAGAGATCGTCCGATTTCGCGCGGGGTCGTAGAAGAAGTCGTTGCCGAGCCCTTCGTAGTTGCCGTCGAAAACGAGGCCGACCTGCTCGCCCGCACCATTAAGGACGGGGCTGCCGGAGTTGCCGCCGATGATGTCGTTGTCTGAAATGAAATTCACCACAACACTATCTCCGCTACCGAAACGACCGAAGTCCTTGGCCGCCTGCAGATCTTTCAGCTTTTGCGGCATGTCGAACGGATTGATGCCGGTGTCTTTTTCGATCATCCCTTTGATCGTGGTGAAAGGCGACCGGTATTCGGCTTCGCGCGGGCTGTAGCCTTTGACGCTGCCGAAGGAGAAGCGCTGCGTCGAGTTGGCATCGGGATAAGGCGTCGTGCCCTTCATCTCTGCCATGCCTTGCTGATAGAGCAGGCGGAGGCGGTCGATCTGAGACGCGAACTTCATCGCACGGCCCTCGGCTTCGGCGCGTGCCTGAGCGATGCCGAGCGCGATCGCTTTGACGTCGTCCCGCTCGGGCCAGTATTCCATTGTCTGCGGGCCATAGAGAGCGAGGATGGTCTCGGCGTTCCAGTAATCGCCTTCGGCGACCAATTCGGCAAAGTCAGCCTCGGCCTTGCGGCGTTCGGCCCCTTTTTTCGAGCCAAAGAGGTTCTCGACCGCCTCAACCTTTTGATCGTCAGGGAGTTCGGCGAGCTGATGGAGGAAGAACTTGAGCATCTCGCGTTCGTAAACCGGTTCGTGGTCTGCCAGTACCGATCTGATTTGCTCGAGTTTGGCAGGGCGGTCGGCATCCGCCAGCGGTTTGTCGTCGATGACTGCAAGCGTGACCAGGCCAAACACCTTCATCATCGCCTCGGGGATGCGGCGGACAATGGCATCGCGGGCGGCATACCTGTTAGATACGGCGGTTGCGGCTGCGATCTCGGAAAGCACGTTGCCGTATTTGGCCTTTCTGGCGGCGTCAGCGGCGATCCATTTGGTGAACGCCCCTTCCTCGGCACGACGGCGTTCGGCTACGTTGGCGCGTCTGATACGCTGGGCGCCGCCCTCATAAACTTTTCGAGAATTGTCGAAATTGGCTATGTCTGACTGGAGTGCGATGCGTTTTGCCTCGTCGCCTTCGCCGACAAGGCGGAGCGCGTCGGCGCGGGCGTCGAGCCAGCTAGCGAGGAACGGGAAGAAGGTATCGCGGGCGTATTCGACGGACGACGATTCGCGATAACGCGTGGTGCCGCCGGGGAAGCCGAGCACGAACACAAAGTCGTCTTCTTTCAGCCCGCCGATATTCATTGTGAGAAAGCGAGACGGCTTATATGGAACGTTGTCGGCCGAGTAATCCGCTGCTGAGCCATCGGGTGCGACGTAGGCTCTAAGGAACGTGAAATCGCCGGTGTGGCGGGTCCATTCAAAATTGTCAGGGTCGCCGCCGAATACGCCGATGTTGCGGGGCGGTGCGTAGACGACGCGGATGTCCTTGATCTGACGGATCTGGAATAAGTAATAGTAGTAGCCGTTGTTAAGAGACTGGACACGGATCTCGGTCCCGGCGGGAGCCTTTACCTTTTCGGCAGCCTGAAGAGCTTCGACATTCTTTGCAAGTGCCGCTGAGAGGGCCGTTCCGCTGAGGCTGTCCGTACCGCGACGGATCACGTCCGTCACGTTCTGCGATCGCTCGGTGATAAATATCGAGAAACCCTTGGCAGGCAACTCTCCGGCACGGTTGTCTGTTCTGAAGCCGTCTTCGATCAGGTCGCGGTCGGGGGTTGATGCGGTGACGAGCGAATCGAACGCGCAGTGATGATTGGTCAGGATCAGGCCTGCGGGTGAGACAAATTCGGCCGTGCAGCCGACACTTAGCCGAATGACTGCTTCACTGAGGCCTCCGCCCTTGGGGTTGTAGATCTCTTCGGGACGGATGGTCATTCCGCGCTTTTCGAGCCCCAGTGCGGCGATCTGATCGGGCATGTACATGCCCTCGTCGCGTCCGAAGGTAAAGCTGAAAGATGAGAGGACAATCGCCAGCGAGAGCAGGCCTGACAGAAAGATAGAGTTCCTTTTCATTTTGAAGTTCCTTAACAGGTAGTGTTTGAATTCGAATCTATTATAGGGAGTGCGGCGGCAAAAGTCGCCTCTACTTTGATGGTTGTCGGCAGGGTTAGTTGTCAATAAAAAAGGCGAACCGTGAGGCTCGCCTTTGTAGTTATTGCACTGCTTTCGCAATGTCGACCGGTTCCGGTGGCAAGAATCGTCGGGGGTTGATCGGGCGGTCACCGAGTCTCAACTCGTAATGAAGATGAGGACCGGTGGAACGTCCGGTCGAGCCGACGTATCCCATGAGTTGGCCGCGTGTCATTTCATCGCCGACAGCTACCTCGATGCGGGAAAGATGGCCGTAACGCGTAACCAGTCCGTTTTTATGGTCGATTTCAACCAGATTGCCATAGCCGCCCTGCCAGCCGGCTTTGACGACTGTGCCGTTTGCCGGAGCGATGATCGGATCGCCGCGTTCGCCGTCGATGTCCATCCCGGCGTGAAACTCATAGGTCCTACCGCCGAAAGGATTGCGTCGAAAACCGAATTCGTTATTGATCTTGCCCATGACCGCCCACATCGAAGGGATGTTCGCGGCGTCACTGGTGGTGATGATCATCTGCAGCTGGCCTTCGATCTCGGCGTCTTCGTCGGTGTTCTCTGAAAGAAGCGGTCCGCCCGTGTTAACCGAAAATCGGCTTGATTCAGATGGCCGTGAATAGTCGAACTTACTGCGAGCAGCCGTGAGGGTGCCGGTCTTACCAGCGAAGATCTCGGACGTGGTGTTATCTGCTATCTCTAAACTATCTGAACTGAAAACTCCGTAAATACCTAGTGTTAAAGTCGAAATACCTAATATTAAAGCTAAACTTAAAATGCCGTTTTGCAGATAGCTTTTGGATATCTGAATACGGCGAATGCGAATTGTTGAATTATTTTTATGAGAAAAAAGAAAAGTGAAATACTTTGCGTTATTCTGCATTATGCTTTTGAGCTCCTTGTAGTTGATCTGGTCGTGGAAAATCCATCGTTTCCACCTACACGGAATCACGCAAGAATAGCCGCGAGCGACTAACGCGAAACCTAATATAAACCTGCTTGATATAACCTGCTTGATATAAAAAAGAAGTCGGAATTTGCGGGCAATCCAAAAAGAAGTCAGAGACAAAAATCCGGATATTTTTCGACTATAAAGCGAAGGGAGCCAAAACGCAAGCGAATGAACGTTGCTGAGTGGCTCCGGCTATTATAGCGCACCGCGAACAGATGCGCCTAGGTTTTTGTTTTTCGGCTGTCGTTCCAAGTCTTAAAGACCAGAAGTCCGACGCCGATGATCAGTGCAGCAAAAACAAGAACGATCAAGATCTTGATAGCCCCGGTTATGAAACCAATGAAGGCGATCAAATTCTTGACCAGCGAAATGAGCATCATTATCAAGACAAGGATGCTTCCCCATTTTCCTGCAGCTTTCATCCAGACTGGCATATTCGTAAACTCCAACTTTAGTGTCGGTTCAATGATACGACATCGAACCTACTAATCCAATGATTATCTGTCACGCCAACCACGCGAATCGGGTTGATAGCTCTCGTCGTAACGGGGCGTCTCAGCCTTTGCAGTTACAAACAGTGGAGCCGGGCGTGCACTGTCAAAATCTTCCCAACGGTCCTTTTCGGCGGAGGGCTTAAAAATGTACCCACGCAGAATGTAGATGCCTAAACCGATGAGCATAGCGGGCATCAGCCCTCGCATGAGCCCTCGCAGGTCAAAAAATCCCTGCAGCAAAAACGCGCCGCCAAGTAGAGTTAGAACGATTCCCCATAGCTTTGGGTTGCCCGAAAACCGCTTCACGAAAATATCCTCCGCGACATCGGGCGTGAGGCCGCTGCGGATCATCTGGGCTGTTCGCCAAGAATCGAGTGCGGCGAAAAGCCACATACCCATGAAGCCGAGGACGAAAAGAGCTGTTCCGCCGGTGAGCAACGCCATCTGGAATAACCCAATGAACATGGCGAAGTACACCAACGCTTTCACGGTCTGACCGTTATATGCGGCGCCGAGTCCCGGGCAGATCATTGAGAGCAATGTTGCGACGAACGGCGAGGTACGCTTAGAAACGAAAGGCGTGTAGTTTTGGCTGCTGCCTTGCCCGCGGAGCATGCCGACGCCGAGAACGATGCAGTCCTGGCAATAGGGGAAGCCTTTGATGCGGTGGTCGCAGCCGGGGCACAGGCCCTTGCCGCACGAGTTGCATTGAACAGACGCAACGTTCTGGCTGTGATATGCACAATTCATTATCTTTGCACCTCACTGTTCTGCGTCCCGTTCACCGGAATGCCTTTGAGGGCGTCGGTGCTTTGACGGTAGGTCGTCTCAGCCAGTTGGTAACTTTTGTTGTAAACATCTGTCAGCGTGCCGTCAGCCGATACACCCTGACTTACGACGAGAAACGCGAACATCGACATCGCCGCGACCGGTGCAAGCTGCGGGATCGAGATAGGGATGCGGAAACCGCGTATCCACTCCCCGAAGCGGGAACCCCATGACTGACGCTGTCGGTCGGAGCCTTCCGCTCCGATGGTCTGCAGCATGATCCGCTCATGCAGGCCTGCGGGGACAGGGAGTTCATCGAGCTTATAGTTGACAACCGCCGCCATCGACCGAACCACCATACCGGGGAGATCCGTGCAGTCTTCACAGAGAGTCGCGTGCCGCTCCCAACGATGGAAAACGTTTGCAGTAAGGAAGCCGTCAAGGTAATCGGTAAGGTGCGATTCGAATGCTTCGCAATCGATAAGGGATTCGGGCAGCGTGTTTTTGATGATCTGCGCCTCGAGACGGGTAAGAGCCGATCGCGGCTCAGCCATCTGATGACAGGCGGCGATGGCTTGCTTGACGTCATTCATCAGCGAATGACAAACCGGGCATTTCAGCGCGTGAGCAGCGGCGAGTTTTCGCGTGTCCATTTCAAGCGTCTTGTCGAGATATTCCGACAATCGCTCCTCGAAGTCGCCGCAGCCGAATGCTGTTTTGTTACCCAAACTCATAAAAAATATAAACCCCTTGAAAAACTTCTTTCTATACTGAGACCACTCTCATCCTTCGAAGGATCTTTGCTAACTCGATCCGGCCCCGGTTAATGCGGGATTTGACGGTGCCCTCGGGGATCTGGAGCACGTCAACGATCTCTTGATAAGTAAGCTCCTCGATGTCGCGGAGAATTACGCACGTTTTAAGATCTGCAGGGAGCTTGTCAATACCGTCCTGAACCTGGGCTGCGAGTTCGCGTCGCTCGAGGTCTTTATGTGCCGATGTGCCTACGGCCCGCAGATGGTAGTGGTGATCATCGACGGTATCTGCCATCGTGTTTTGCGGATTTCGCTGACGATGGCGGTAATCATCAATTATCAAGTTTCGAGCAAGCCTCATCAGCCAGTTCGAAAGGTCGCCTTGCTTGGAGTCATATTGTCCGAGTGTTTTATAGATCCGGACAAAGACCTCTTGCGTTAGATCCTCGGCAGCGTCAACGTTTGAGGTGAAACGATAGGCAAGGTTGAAAATGCGGCGGGAAAAGGTCGTGACGATCTCCTCCCATGCTACGCCGTCGCCGGCCCTCGCACGGCGGACGAGTTCTGTGCCATTAATGTCTTTCGCTGCCTGTAAAGCTTCCAAGCTCAATTTCTCCTGCGGCAAATACGATCCACGGGAACTACGCGGACAAGGCCGTTGCCCTGCCAATTGAACCTTACGATAGCAGGAAAGGTAAAGTTCCGATAATCTGCGGCATCATTAGCGTTTCACGCGTGAATACAGTATCGTTTTTTCTTTATTAAAGACACTGGGAACCTCGGCGTTTGCGTAAGTACATCAAATTCATTTTACTGCTCCTTTTCGCACTTGCCCTTTTGTGGTATTTCGGGAAGGACCTCGATTGGCAGCAGGTAAGGCAGAGCCTGAGGCAGGCGAACCCGTATTATTTGGGTGCGGCTGTACTTATCATATGCTTTGGCTACCTGCTAAGGGCGATCCGGTGGAAGGTCCTGCTTGAGCCGATAACGCAGACCGACCTGAAAGAGCTTTTCGCGACGACGACGGTCGGCTTTGCGGCGATCTTTCTGGTCGGGCGAGCGGGCGAGATCGTGAGGCCAATGTGGCTGCCGATGCGGGACCCGCGCGTGCGGCCCTCGGCAGCACTGGTCACGCTGGGGCTCGAGCGCATTTTCGATCTGGCGGCGCTGGCATGTTTCTTTGCGGTAAATCTGCTCTGGTTCAAACCGCCGCCGGGTAGGGAGAATGACTTCGATCACGTGTCGACGGCCGGTTACCTCATGCTTGTGGCGGTCGCGCTAGGATTCGTGATCCTGTATATATATCAGCGAAACGCGAAGCCGGTGATCGAATGGGCGAAGAAAGTCACCGACCGGCCCTTCATCCCGAGACGCATTCGGCGAATCATTTTAAGCCTGATGAGACAGCTCGCGGCTGCGCTGGCGATCTTGAAAAATTGGCGAGAAACGCTCGCGGTTGTATTTTGGTCGATCATGCTGTGGCTCGCGATCGCGTTGCCGACGTGGTTCGTACTTCTGGCTTTCGGTCTGCCGCTTACATTCAGCGATTCGCTATTCATTATGGGCTTTGCGGTGGTGAGTTCGGTCATCCCGACGCCGGGTGGTGCGGCTGGGGTGTTTCATACGGCGACCGCGGCGAGCTTGGTGTTTCTGATCCCCACGATCAGCCATGAAGATGCGGCGGCTACGTCAATCGTGATGCACCTCGTCTATTTTGCCCCGGCTATCGTTTTCGGCTTATATTATTTCATCCACGGTGATATAAGTATTGAACGATTTCGAAGTCTGCTCTCGAGCGAGCATGCGGCGGACGAGATCGAATCCGAGATTCCGAATACAGACAACAAACGAGACGACGACTGAACGGAGCTGTTCTATGCTGTGCCCATTTTGCTCACACCTCGAAGATAAGGTTGTAGATTCGCGAGAAACTAAGGACGGCGATGCGATAAGGCGACGCCGCGAGTGCCTTTCGTGCGGGCGCCGTTTTACTTCCTATGAGCGTATAGACGAAGTGCCGTATATGGTCGTCAAGAAGGACGGCAAACGCGAGCTTTTCGAGCGCGGCAAGATAATGTCCGGGCTGCTGCGGGCATCTGAAAAACGTCCCGTGTCGACGTCGCAGCTGGAAAAGATCGTTGATGAGATCGAGAGGGTCGTGCAGGACACGACCGACCGTGAGCTGGCGACGAGTGAGATCGGGAAGCTTATAATGAAGCGGCTCAAGTCACTTGATAAGGTCGCGTATGTAAGGTTTGCTTCGGTTTACCTCGAGTTTGAGGACGTGTCTGAATTTATGACCGAGCTTAAGGACCTGGTGAGAGCACGTGACCGCCAAAGCGATCGGAAGCCGAAAAAGGCTCGGAAAGTTTGACCCTGCTATTGAAACACCCCCTAGCGACTCCATCGCCGGAGCCGTTCGATCGTAGTTCGAGCATCTGCCTTGATAAGCCCCACCTGAAGGAATAACATAAACGGTTATGGTCGATATTGAGGACTTTTCCATTTCTGTCTCTGACGGCGAAGTGATCGAGCCGATGATGCAGATCCCGTCGGTGCTGCCAACTCTGCCCCTGCGCGACATCGTGATTTACCCGTTCATGATCGTTCCGCTGTTTGTTTCGCGTGATAAATCTATCAAGGCGGTTGAGACGGCGTTGCAGGAAAACCGGATGATCGTGCTTGTCTCGCAGAAGGACGTTAATCAGGAAGATCCGGAGCAGGGCGACCTTTACGATACGGGAACGGTCGCGATCATCATGCGGATGCTGAAGCTGCCGGATGGGCGGATCAGGATACTGATCCAGGGACTTTCGCGGACGCGGGTGGATTCGATAGACTCATCGTCAGATTACGTGACGGCTCATATCACGCCGATATCGGAGCCGCTTTCACCGGATAATTCCCTGGAGGTCGAGGCACTTGTGCGCAATGTGCGCGGTTCGATGGAACGGGCGGCTTCGCTGGGCAAAAATATTTCGCCGGAGGTTCTGGCGATCATTGCGAATTTGGATGACGCCGGGCGGTTGGCTGATCTTTCAGCATCGAATCTCGAGTTAAAGGTCGAGGATGCACAAAGTGTGCTGGACGTGCATGATCCTGTGCCGAGACTGCGAAAGGTCAATGACCTATTGAGCAAAGAGATCGAAGTGTTGACGGTTCAGCAGGAAATAAATTCGCAGGCTCGTGCAGACATCGACCGGTCCCAGCGGGAATATTTTCTGCGGCAACAGTTAAAGGCGATCCAGGGCGAGCTAGGCGAGGGAAGCGAGCTTTACGAAGAGATCGAGCTTTACCGGGACAAGATATTGAAGGCTAAGATGCCGGAGAATGCCGAGGAAGAGGCTCTGAGGCAACTCAAGAAGTTGGAGCGTATGCACCCAGACGCTGCCGAAACGGCGACGCTTCGGAACTGGCTCGATATTATGACCGAGCTTCCTTGGGCAAAGCAGTCGAAAGACAACCTCAATCTTCCAAAGGCAGAGAGGATCTTGGACGAGGACCATTTTGGGCTGGAGCGCGTAAAGGAGCGGATAGTCGAGGCCCTTGCCGTTCGAAAGCTTGTGGAGAAGCCGAAAGGTTCGATCTTGTGTCTCGTTGGCCCGCCGGGGGTTGGTAAGACATCGCTCGGGAGGTCAGTAGCGCGGGCCCTGAATCGCAAATTTGTCCGGCTTTCGCTAGGCGGGCTGCATGACGAGGCCGAGATACGCGGGCATCGACGCACCTATGTGGGGGCGATGCCCGGCAGGATAATCCAGGCGATACAGCAAGCGGAGACGCAAAATCCGCTGATAATGCTGGACGAGATCGATAAGGTAGGCGCAGATTTCAGGGGCGACCCGAGTTCGGCGCTGCTTGAGGTTCTGGACCCGGAGCAGAATTCGTCGTTTAGAGATAATTATCTCGGCGTAACTTTCGATCTTTCGAATGTGATGTTCATGACGACGGCCAATGTGTTGGACACTATACAGCCGGCGCTCCGGGATAGGATGGAGATCATTTCGCTTTCGGGTTATACGGAAGAGGAAAAGGTAGAGATCGCCAGACGGCACTTGATCCCGAAGCAGATCGAAGAGAATGGGTTGTTGAAGAATGAGCTGAAGTTTGACCGCAAGGCTATTGCGAGGATCATCTCGGAATATACGCAGGAAGCGGGGCTTCGGCAGCTTGAACGGGAGATCGGCAAGATCGCTCGGAAAGTCGCACGTAAGAAGGCGGAGCTTGAGGGGGCATTTAAGCCTGTCAAGGTAACGCCAGATTCGGTCAAGGATTACCTACGGGTTTCGAGGATCTTTACGGAGGGCGCCCTCAAGAAAGACCAGATCGGAACCGTGACAGGTCTAGCTTGGACCGCGGTAGGCGGGGACATCCTGTTCATTGAGGCTCTGAAGACTCGCGGTAAGGGCAAACTGATGCTGACGGGGCAGTTGGGTGATGTTATGCAGGAGTCGGCTCAGGCTGCTTTCTCGTATGCGAAAGCGAGGACCAAGGAGCTCGAGATCGACGAGAGCATTTTGGATAATTACGACATCCACATACATTTGCCCGAGGGAGCGATCCCAAAAGACGGGCCCTCGGCGGGGATCACGATGGCGACGGCGCTTGTTTCGGTTCTTACGCAGAAAGCGGTCCGAAAGGATGTTGCAATGACCGGCGAGATCACATTGCGGGGCAACGTATTGCCGGTGGGCGGAGTCAAAGAAAAGTTGCTTGCAGCCCGACGCGCGAAGATCAAAACAGTGATCTTACCCGCGGCAAATGTTCGAGATCTTGAGGATCTGCCAAAGGAAGTTTTGAAAGATCTGAAGTTCGTATTCGTAGAGAACGTGCTGCAGGTATTTAATGAGGCATTTGTTGCACCGAAGGCGGGCAGAAAGGCTGCCGCTAAGTAAGGGGCACGGCTCGTTTTACAGCGTGTTCGACGGCGAGAAATCGTTGACCCGTCCTCTCGATTGTGATACTTTCGAGGTGGTCTGCGGTTGACAGGCTTTCCATCAAAAGGAACTTTTTAGACACCGGGGCGTTATTATAGGAACGCTCAACGTACTTTAGGCCGTTTTTACAGATTCGCCCTAACCCTGAAGAAAATTCGTAAGGAGTATAGACGAACCTTGATGAGATCATCCCTTTTTAAGTCATTTAGTATAACTGCACTCTTAATCTCTTTCTTTTCAGTTTCAGCATTTGCACAGAATGTTACGCCGCAGGTGGCCGATGCACGGGCATTGGTGAATAAGGTTTTGGAAGATTCGGGCAGGCATTTCAAAGACGGAATGTCGGACCTTGCCGCGAACCGCCGCTTGGAATCTGGTCAGAAGTTCAACAAATCGGTAGAGGTTTTCCTTTTCTCGACCCTTAACATTCAGAGCGATCAACGCCTTCAGGCTTGCTATGCAAACTTGATCGATACAGTGTATCGGTTGGAATTTCCGTCCGATAAGCAGGTGCCGCAGCTTCGCGGGCTTGCAGCGACGTGCGGATGGTCCTGGAATGAGGCGGAATATAAGCTGGCTGATCAGGTAGCGACCATGTCGCGAACCGGTCGCCCGGCAGCAGGCGCTACCGTCGCGGCCAATGCGGACGTTGGGGACACTTCGATCCCGCAAGAAGCTCTGAACGGTTTTAACTCACAATCGTTTGAGCCTTCGCCGCTCGATGAACTTTCCAGGCTTGAATTGACGCCGGAGGAGCTGCAGGTCGAGGGAAATCCTGTTGCACAGGCTCAGTACGAATACATTCAGTATGCAGTCTCTAACAGGTCACTAGGGTTTTCGTTTCAGGTTCACCCGATGATCCAGCAGTACATCAACTACTATCGTGGCCGCGGCCGACGAACGATGGAAGTCGGGTTGTACCGCTCGGGGATGTTCATGTCGATGGCACGCCGCATATTCCGCGAAGAGGGCGTACCGGAAAACGTCGCGTGGCTTGGACAAGTGGAGAGTGCGTGGAAGCCGGTAGCACTTTCGCATATGGCGGCGTCCGGTCTGTGGCAGTTCATCCCGGCAACGGGAGCACGCTACGGGCTTCGCCGCACGGCTCATGTCGATGAGCGAAATAGTTTTGAAGAGGCGACGCGTGCATCAGCTCGGTATCTGAAGTTTCTTGCGAACCGCTATAACGGCAATTGGGAACTCGCAATGGCAGGTTATAACTGCGGCGAGGGTAACGTTGATCGTGCCATCCGCCGTGCGGGCCAGGCTAATTTCTGGGCAGCGTATCCGTATTTGCCGAAAGAAACGCGTAACTACGTTCCGAATATTTTGGCGACGATCCTGATCGCCAACAATCCGCAGCAGTATGGATTTGGACACGTTCGTCCCGCTCCGCCGCTTCGGTATGACCGCGTACGAGTGCCGGCGTCGACGAATTTGAGTCTTGTAGCTCAGGCAGCCGACACGACCGTTCAGTATGTGCGTTATCTCAACCCGCACCTGCGTACGAATATGACGCCGCCGGAGCCCTACGTTATCAACGTACCGGCGGGAAAGGCTAATGAGGTTGTCGCAGTATTCCGGCGAATTCCCGCATCGAGGCTGAATGATACGAATCTTGCGACATCGGTTCGCGGTGAAACGTGGCAGACGATCTCAAACCGAACGGGCATTCCGGTCGCTGATCTGATGGCGGCGAATCCAGGAATGAATCAGCCGACGGGTAAGGTATTCGTTCCCACCGCACAGGTCCCGGGTGGCAGAGTTCAGGCAACCAGCTACGCGCGTCCGACGGGAACGACAGCCACACCTACGACCGCGTCTAACTCGACGATCGTGAAGGCCCAGGCTGGCGACACGGTATCCAAGCTCGCTATTCGTCACGGGGCAGATCCGGTGGAGGTTGCGAAGTATAACGGGCTGCTGCCGAACTCAGTGCTCGGCGCGGGACGTGAGATACGGATTCCAAAGACGATCGCGGCAAAGGAATAACCTTAATTAGTGAACAACAAATGAGGCCGAGGGCGTTTAGCTCTCGGCTTTTTTGTGTATTCGAGACGTACAGGAACGTGCTTTGCAACGGTGGGGGCGGAGGAATAATATGCAAGATGTAAACCAGATGCCGATGCCGGAAGTTGACGAGCTCGACCCCAATATCGACCCGGGTGCACGCCGGAACAACGATGATATTGAACAGGTGAACGACGACAGGTCGATCCCGCTGCCGCCAGATCAGCAGCCGGCGAGCCCGATCGAGGATCCGCCCGACACGGTTAGCCCGCCGATCGAAGAGGAAGACGGGCGACACCCACAGCAGATAGTCTCTTGAGCTGCTTGACAAAGTTCGTCATCGTAACTATTATTGTTACAGATGGCGGCTAATAGTCAATTTGCGATGGCGGTTCACATCTTAACGATGCTGGCCGCCTCGCGCGACAAAAATCTTAATTCGAGCTATTTGGCTGCGAGTGTCAATACGAACGCGGTCGTGATCCGCCGTCTGCTTGCTAATCTCGGCCAGTCAGGTTTAGTGATCTCGCAAACAGGGGCGAACGGCGGCACGAGGCTTACGCGGTGTCCGAACGAGATCAAACTCTCGGACGTTTATAAGGCGGTCGATTGTGGTGAGGTCTTTGCCCTACACGGGAAGGAACCGAATCGGGATTGTCCGGTGGGACGGAATATTGAATCTGTTTTGTGCAATCTACAGAAAGAGATAGACAAGGGAGTTTACGAAAAGCTGTCGCAGTACACGCTCGCGGATGTTTCCGAGTTAGTGGATTGCGATGCTTAAAATTTTTCACTTGAACTGTAGCTAATGAAGTTACAAATTTTGAATCAGCGAGCAAGGGTGGGAAACGAACAAGGGAAGGGAGTGCAGCGGATCGGACGATCGGGTTGCAGTTTGGGAAGCCTCGGCGGCCGCGATTCCGTCGCAGTCGTCGGGGCGGATCCAAAGATGAGCTTCACGTCTTGAGGAATTCATTATTTATTTTTGCGAGGTAGATCGAATGAAATTGATTGCGTTGATGGTGGTGGCGTTTGCATTGGCTAGTCTGGCTTGTGAGGATCCGGCCGCGAATACGGCGAGGGCGGTCACAGAACAGCCCGTTTCGGTTGAGACCACTAACGTGGTGAGCGAGACGAACGCGGATGCGAAACGCGAGATCTTGGCACTTACGCCCGAGAATTCGAAGCTTGAGTTTGTAGGGTCGAAGGTTACGGGCAAGCACGACGGCGGTTTCAGGGAGTTCGCGGGTACGATCGAGCTTCAGGACAATCTCGTGGAGAGGAGCCGTGTGGAGGTCGATATTGAAATGGCATCGGTGTATACGGATGCGGATGGGCTTACGGAACACCTCAGGACCGAGGACTTTTTCTTGGTCCAGCAGTATCCGAAAGCTTCGTTCAGATCCACAAAGATCGTACAGGATCCTGAAAAAGGTGAGGGCAATTATATTGTGACGGGGAACCTTACGCTTCGCGGGACTGAGCAGTCGATAACCTTCCCGGCTGCGATCTCGGTTATGGACGGCGAGGTGTCGGTAACGGCGGAATTTTCGATCAATCGTAAGAACTTTGGGATAGTTTATGCGGGGATGGCGGACGATCTGATCCGCGACGACGTTGTGATCAAGATGAATCTCAGATCGAGGCGTCAAGCCTGACTAGCCTTCACGCGGTGAGCCGCAGCGGCCGCTCGTTTTCCTGTCAATTGAGCAGTCACGCAAGCTCGCCGCGTGAGTATTTTTTGCGGTCGGTACACTGAAGAAGTGAAAGCATACGAAATTAGAGAATTCGGGATCGAGAAGCTTTCGATTACCGAGCGAGACGTGCCCGAGCCGGCGTCGGGCGAGGTCTTGTTGAAAATGCACGCCGCGTCGTTGAACTATCGTGACGTGATGATTGTCTCTGGGACATATAATCCGCGGATGAAAATGCCTGCGGTCCCGCTTTCTGATGGAGCCGGTGAGGTGGTCGCGGTCGGCGACGGCGTTACGAGATGGAAGGTGGGCGACAGGGTGATGCCGACGCTGGTGCAAGGGTGGATCGATGGTGGCCCGAGTGCGGAAAAGCGAAGGACGTCGCTGGGCGGCGGTGCTGAGTGGGACGGCGTGTTGCTTGAGTTTGCGACATTCAGCGACGAAGGCCTTGTTCGAATTCCCGAGCATTTGTCGTATGAAGAGGCCGCGACGCTGCCTTGTGCGGCCTTGACCGCTTGGCATGCGCTGGTTGTCTCGGGGAAGGTCCGGCCGGGTGAGACCGTGCTGACGCTGGGGAGCGGCGGTGTTGCGGTTTTCGCACTTCAGTTTGCGAAGCTTGCGGGGGCTAAGGTGATCGCTACGTCCAGCAGCGATGTAAAGCTGGAGCGTTTGAAAGAAATCGGTGCAGATGAGTGCATCAACTATAGCGAGGTGCCGGAATGGGATCGTGCGGTGCTCGATCTGACCGGACGCGCGGGTGTCGATCACGTAGTCGAGATCGGGGGCGCGGGAACGTTGGAGCGTTCGATTCGAGCGGTTCGCATCGGCGGACACATTGCGATGATCGGTTCGCTGACTGGGCCGCATGAGATCGATCCGATCCCGATCTTTATGAAGGGCATTCGGGTGCAGGGAGTCTTTGTCGGGTCGAGGGTGATGATGGAAGACATGGTCGAGGCGATAGCAGCGGCGGAGATGAGGCCTGTTATTGATAGGGTATTCGAGTTCGGCGAGGCAACGGAGGCTCTAACATTTTTACAAACAGGCAAGCACTTTGGAAAAATCGTGATCCGAATCAGCAGCTAAGAGCTCAACAGAGGAGGGTGAGAAATGGCGGACACAAAGAAGAATTTGGGAATCATCGGTTCGGGGGGCGTTGCACAAACGCTGGCAAGCGGATATTTAGCGAAAGGTTATTCAGTGAAGCTGGGGACTCGTGATCCGTTAAAGCTTTCCGAGTGGCTTGCAGGGGCAGGATCAAATGCATCTATTGGTAGTTTTGCTGATGCCGCGGAGTTCGGTGATGTAGTAGTTCTCAGTGTTGCCGGTGTGGCTGCCGTTTCAGCTATTGAGATGGCCGGTAAGGAAAAGTTTGCTGGTAAGACGGTGATCGATCTTACAAATCCGCTCGATTTTTCTGCGGGCGTGCCGCCGAGATTTACCGCGTCGGTTGGCGATTCGCTCGGTGAGCAAATTCAGGCTGCGATACCTGAAGCGAATGTCGTAAAGGCTTTCAACACCATCAGTGCTCCCGTTATGGTGGACCCAAGGTTTGGCGATGATGTCGCTACGCAATTTATCGCAGGGAATGATGATGGTGCAAAAGACGAGGTTGTGGAGCTTGTAGGTGAGTTCGGATGGGAGGTCGAGGACCTTGGTGGTATAGAGCAGGCTTTTTATTTGGAGGCGTTCGCTTCGCTGTTTGTGAACTATTGTTTCAAGCACGGCACCTGGTCGCAGGGTTTTAAGTTTTTGAAACGGTAGAAGCGGTCGACGAACTGGATATTTGGCAGATAGGGATATCGAAAGTTAAGATGTAATCAAATATACGTAGCCGGTAATCGGCATCCGTAAGATATTGATAGGGGGATTATTATGGGAAATTTTGCTAAGAGTGTTAATGACACAGAATTTGAGACGAGCGTACTCGGGTCGGATAAACCGGTACTGGTGGATTTTTGGGCTGAATGGTGTGGTCCGTGCCGTATGATCGCTCCGGCCGTTGAGGCCGTGGCTGAGGAATATGAGGGCAAAGCCGGCGTTTACAAGATGAATGTGGACGACAACCCGAACGTGCCCAATCGCTATGGTATCAGGGGCATTCCGACGCTGATCCTTTTCAAAGGCGGCCAGGAGCAGGAGCGGATCGTGGGTGGCGTGAGCCGCGATGTGATCGCGAACGTTATCTCAAAGTACGTATAGGATGGCTGACGCTCGTCTAACGGCGGGCGTCTTTTTTCGGTTGACTATATAACTGAATACGCATATAGTGATGAGCATGCAAAGGGAAATGTCAGATGAGGCGTTGGCCATGGTGGCCGAGCGTTTCAGGGTTTTGTCGGAGCCGGCGAGGTTGCGGTTGGTCAATTTGCTGCGGGATGGTGAGATGAGCGTGACGGAATTGACGGCGGCACTGCAGACGAGTCAGCCGAATGTGAGCAAGCATTTGAAGCTGCTTACCGGTTCGGGCATTCTGCGTCGTGATCAGCGGGGGAATACGGTTTTTTATTCGATCGCGGATGAGAGCATCTTCGCGTTGTGTGAGGTTGTTTGCGATGCGTTGAATATCAGGCACAAGGAGCGAGCGAACCTGTTCGAGTTCGCTTAACGGGAGAAGAAGATGAGTGAATGTACTGTTTTGACATTGAAGGAAAAGTTGGACGGTGATGACATCAAGCTGGTGGATGTGCGGGAGCATGCGGAGTTTGCAGGTGGGCGGGTTGAGGGGGCTGATATCATCCCGCTGGGGGAATTGGAGAAGCGGCACGGGGAGCTTGATCATTCGAAGCCGATCTATGTGATGTGTCGGACGGGTCGGCGTTCGGGTGAGGCGCAGCGGAAGTTGAAGGCTCTTGGATTCACCAATGTGATCAACGTCGCGGGCGGTTTTGAGGCGTGGAAGAAGGAAGATCTGCCGTATCTGGCTGATGAGAACGCACCCTGGTCGATCGAGCGGCAGGTGAGATTTACGGCGGGATTGATCGTATTTGTTGGGGTTTTGCTGTCGTTGTTCGTGCATCCGTATTTCGTCGTGCTGCCGGGGTTTGTTGGTTTCGGGCTGGCATTTACGGCGGTGATCGACTGGTGCGGAATGGGATTGCTTCTGGCGCGGATGCCTTGGAATCGACGGACGGCGGCTTAGTTTTGTTCACGATTTGCGGAGAAACGAAATGAAATTCAAACAATTTTACCTTGGGTGTTTGGCACATGCGTCCTATTACATTGGCTCTGACGGCGAGGCGGCGATCATCGACCCGCAGCGGGACGTGCAGCAGTATATCGACGAAGCCGAGGCCAACGGCGACAAGATCAAGTATGTGATCGAGACTCATTCGCATGCGGATTTTGTCAGCGGGCATATCGAGTTGGCGGAGAAGACCGGCGCCGAGATCGTTTTTGGTCAGCGTGCGAACACGCAGTTTCCGACGCATAAGGTCGCGGATGGCGACACGCTGACGGTGGGTTCGGTCGAGCTGAAGTTCCTCGAAACGCCGGGGCACACGCCCGAGGGGATCACGATAGTGGCCCGCTCGAAAGATGCGGAGGCTCCGCTGAAGATGTTCACGGGCGATACGCTGTTCATCGGGGATGTGGGGCGGCCGGATCTGATCGGCTCGAAAGGATTTACAGCCGAAGAGATGGGCGGGATGCTCTATGATTCGCTTCACGAGAAGATATTGCCGTATCCGGACGAGACGGAGATCTATCCGGCTCACGGTGCTGGGTCGCTGTGCGGCAAATCGCTGTCGAAGGAGACCTGGTCGACGCTCGGTGAGCAGCGGAAGTTTAACTATGCGTTGAAGCCGATGAGCAAGGACGAGTTCATAAAGGTCGTCGCGTCGGATCAGCCCGAAGTTCCGGCGTATTTCCCGCTCAGCGCGGCTCAGAACCTTTCGGGTTCGTCGTCGCTCGAAGATCTTGAGAAGCCGCGGCAGCTCACGACCGAAGAGATCGACAACTTTGACGGCGTCGTGGTGGACGTGAGGCAGAACACGGAATACGGGGCCGGGCATGTGCCGAATGCGATCAACATCGGGCTCGGCGGGCAGTTCGCGTCGTGGGCGGGGACGCTGATCACCATCGGCACGCCCGTTGCCCTCGTCGCCGAGAAGCAGGAGCAGGTGGATGAGGCATTTATGAGGCTGGCGCGGGTCGGCATCGAGACGGCGAAGGGTTACATTCTGATCAACGATTATGAGGGCGAAAAGAAAGTGGTCGAGCAGGTGAGCGTCGGCGATGTTCGCAGGCTGACGGAGAGCAACGGCGCGCAATTCGTGGATGTCCGCCGGCCGGCCGAGCATAACAACGGGCACGCGGCGGGCACGGTCAACCTTCCGCTCGATCGCCTTTCACGCGAGATCGATCAGCTCGACCCCGCCAAGCCAACTTACGTCATCTGCCAGAGCGGCTACCGCTCCAGCGTCGCCACCAGCATGCTCGAAAACGCCGGCTTCGACCGCGTCTTCAACGTAACCGGCGGCACCAAGGCATGGATGGACGCCGAACTGGAAACCGAAGTCAGCGAAACGGCCTGCGCCGCTAGCTGAGGTCTAATCAAACAGGGAAAGGTGTTTATGGGTGTTCGGGTGATTGGGTGATTGGGTGATTATGTTTATCGAGGGAAGGTTCCGAGATGCGTGCAGCGTCATGAGTAATGCCGATCTTCGGAATAGCATCCAAAAACGAGTAAGTGTGTAAAATATCTGTTATGGGCAAAATTATTGTAATCACCCTTTGTTTACTTTCATTTTCTTACGGAGCTTTTTCGCAGGAGAAATCGAGTTACGATAAATTTCTCAGTGAAGTCGCGCGAGGATTTGGTGCGGACGCGGAGCGCCTTAATCAACGGTATAAGTTAGGGGATTATGACCAATGGACTGCTGACCAAGAAACTGGAGAACTAGTTTTTTACCAGAAGGGCCTACGAAGGGTCGTTGCGTCGTTTCAAATAGCCGGTTCGTATTCAACCCGTTCAAATACGTGGAAGTGGTCTTGGGCAAACGACACGGTAGATGCTGCGAGAAAGCGTGAAATGAACAAGATTAAAGATTTTGGGAAGAAAAACCAGTTTGACGAACTTGTTAACCCGCAATGGCAATGCCCTGAAGACTACGCATGGACGATGACGGCAGTTGCAGGTCAAATAACGAAAGCGAAAGGAGCCTTTCGGGGACAGATCCCGGACGGGTATATTTATCTGCTAATCACCGATATAAAATGGTCAGGGGCTAAATAGCCCCGCGTCGGTTTTCTCGCTTGCATGCTCGTCCATGGTCCGAGCCATTTCAAAGAAGTGAGCCTATTCATTGGCTTGGTCATAATAGCACCGCCCTTACATAGAAATTCCCGCCAGTCACCTTCTGGCGGGAATTTTTTGATGAGAAAGTGGTGGATTACGGTGTTGTTACAACCGTGAGTATCTGTGAGTACGGGCCGACGGGTTGGTCTTTCTCGGCGTAGCGACATCGAAACTCAAGAACCTGAGGTTCATTGGTGTCGTACTTCGGTGAAATGATCGTCGGCGACGTTACCTTGAGGCCCATGTTCGTCCACGTCTCTTCGCCACGCTTTCGCATTTCAAGAATGATTCCCTGACGGCCATGCTTGCGGAACTTGATCTCGACGTCGCCCGTCGGTAGAGCAGAGCCAGACAGCACGGGCAAATTCGATTCCGGATCCGGCGACGGATTATCCGTCCACAGCCCGAACTCTTCCGCCAACTGCTCTGTCCATTTGATTGAACTCTTCAGCCGCTGAGCAATGTGCCTGGTGTAAGGAACGACGCCAACACCCATGGCTTCCGGCAGATTGATCGAAGGGAAAACCGGCACTTGCGGGTCCGGCTCGTTGAGGTCGCCATTGATTATGGTGGTCTTAAAGTCAGTAAACGCCTCGCGCGTGTCTTGAACGTTCTTCGTGATCGTTACAAGGTATGTAAGGTTTGCAACGTGTGCCTCCATCTGCGCTATTTCAGCAGGGGTGATACCTAGCAAACTGCCAAATTGATTTAGTTTGTCTATGAAATTGGGCAGAAAAATGACAAGTTCCGCCTCAGACTTCGGAATAGGTTTATCCGGCATAAATCTGAATAATTCTCCTGTAAGTTTAATGTGAGCGTATGCCTCAGGTGATAAGGCAAAGAGAATATAGCAAACGCATTTCGAGTTGTCCAGACCAGATTCCACCCGCCCCCGCCTCCCCGACACGTGCCGCCGCCTCCCCGACAAGCGCCGACTTCTCCCGGGCAGGTGCCGCCGCCTCGCCGACAGCGGATTTGCCTCCGCGGCAAGTGCCGCCGCCTCCC
>JBGSXX010000028.1:0-100175 GCA_041751195.1 Pyrinomonadaceae bacterium
TTCGGGTCCTGCAGGCCGGCGCGGGCGCGCCTGACCGCGGTCGCGACCGCATGCACCGCTTCGCCCTGGCCGACGACGCGCTTGGCAAGCTCGTCTTCCATCCGGAGCAGCTTGTCGCGCTCGCCTTCCAGCATCCTGTCGACAGGGATTCCGGTCCAGCGCGACACGATGTGCGCAATGTGCTGCGGCGTGACCTCTTCCTCTACGAGACCACCCGCGGTCCGGCCGGCGGCCTCCGCCTCGCGAAGCTTCTTCTCCAGATCCGGGATGACGCCATAGGCAAGCTCGCCGGCCCTGGCGAGGTCGCCGCGGCGCTGCGCCGTCTCAAGGTCGAAGCGCGCCTGGTCCAGCTGCTCCTTGAGCTTCGAGGCAGCGCCGAGCTTCTCTTTTTCCGCCTGCCAGCGCTGGGTCAGCGAATTCGATTCCTCCTCAAGGTCCGCAAGCTCCTTCTCCAGCCGCTCGAGCCGGTCCTTCGAAGCCTCGTCGGTTTCCTTCTTCAGCGCTTCCCGCTCGATCTTGAGCTGGATGATGCGGCGGTCGAACTCGTCGAGCGCCTCGGGCTTCGAATCGACCTGCATCTTCAGCCGCGCAGCGGCCTCGTCCATGAGGTCGATCGCCTTGTCGGGCAGGAAGCGGTCGGTGATGTAGCGGTTCGAGAGCGTGGCCGCGGCGACGATGGCGGAATCCGTGATCCGCACCTTGTGATGCTGCTCGTATTTGCCCTTCAGCCCGCGGAGAATCGAGATCGTGTCCTCCACGGTCGGCTCGGCAATGAAGACCGGCTGGAACCGGCGGGCGAGCGCCGCGTCCTTCTCGATATGCTTGCGGTACTCGTCGAGCGTGGTCGCGCCGACGCAGTGCAGCGCGCCGCGCGCGAGCGCAGGCTTCAGAAGGTTGGAGGCGTCCATCGCGCCTTCCGCCTTGCCGGCGCCGACAAGCACATGCATCTCGTCGATGAAGAGGATGACCTGGCCGCTTGCGGCCTCGATCTCGGAGAGCACGGCCTTCAGCCGCTCCTCGAACTCGCCGCGATATTTGGCGCCGGCGATCAACGAGCCCATGTCGAGCGAAAGCACCTTCTTGTCCTTCAGGCTTTCCGGCACGTCGCCCTGCACGATGCGATGCGCCAGCCCCTCGACGATCGCCGTCTTGCCGACGCCCGGCTCTCCGATCAGGACCGGATTGTTCTTGGTCCGGCGCTGCAGGATCTGGATCGTGCGGCGGATCTCGTCGTCGCGGCCGATGACGGGGTCGAGCTTACCTTTGCGTGCGCGTTCGGTCAGGTCCTGTGCGTACTTTTCAAGCGCCTGGAAATTTTCTTCGGCGTTGGGATCGGTTATTCGCGAGCCGCCGCGCATATCGGTTACGACCTTTTCGAGATCCTCGCGGGTGACGCCGTGCGAACGAAGGATGCGGCCGGAATCGCCTTCTTTTTCAGACGCGATCGAGAGCAAGAGGTGTTCGGTTGAGATGTACTCGTCCTCCATTCGCTCAGCCTCTTTCTGAACGTCCTGAAAGATGGTGTTGGTGCGCGAGCTGAAATATTGCTGGCCGCCGGAGACCTTCGGGATCTTGTCGATCACCGCCTGCAATTCAGCCGCGATGGCGACGGTGTTGACGCCGATCTTACCGAGGATCGGACGGAGAACGCCCTCTTTCTGTTCGAGCATTGCGGAGAGGATGTGCTCCGGCTCGACCTGCTGGTTCTCGTTCTTTTCGGCGACGCCGATCGCTGCTTGAACCGCTTCCTGGCCGCGAATTGTGAATCTGTCGAATCTCATTTTTACCTGCTGTTTTCCTGATCATTCTACCGCAAAATGTGCGGGGCGCAGAGGGCAATTTACCTCTGCGCCCGCGCTTGAATTGAATAATGCTGCACCCTAGGCACTGGCACTGTCAGTCTTGATGTCGGCTTCGATCGCACGTGCGTCGGAACCGGTAACCTCGATCTTGCGTGCCTTGGTCTCTTCGCGCTTCGGCAGAGCTACGCGGAGAATTCCGTTCTCAAAGTCGGCAGTTGCACCTTCGGACGTCACCGTTTGCGGGAGCGTGAACTGCCTCGTGAATGCGCCGTAGGAACGCTCAACGCGATGATAGTTGTCGCCCTCTGTCTTCTTTTCAAACTTGCGTTCACCGCGGAGAGTGAGCACGTTATTTTCGACGGAGATCTCGAAATCGTCGCGGGACATGCCCGGAAGTTCTGCCTCAACAATGAGGCGATCTTGATCTTCGAAAATGTCGACGCTCGGGCTCCAGGCACCGCGTGCAAATTCGCCTCGGTCGCCGGCCGGGTTAACGCCGCTGAATAGACGGTTCATTTCATCATGCAATCCGCGGAGTTCGCGGAACGGGTCATATTTCATCATGTTCATAATCTTATCCTCCAAAGGGTAAAATATTGGATTAAAGACTAGTTTCGTTAGTCCGTAAGCATAATAAAATATGAGTGTGGTGTTGTCAAGTCCTTTCTCGACGTTGATTTTAGGCGAGAACGGCACAAAATTTTGCAGAATTCGGGTGACAGTATTGTCTTTTATCGGTAATATTTAACGGCTACGCTCTCAAAGTCAGAAGCGACCGTTTCGGCCGTTTATGAACATAATCAAAGAAATACTTTGGCCCCTCACAGCGGTGTTCGCTGCGTTCGTTGTCGGGGGAATACTAGTCCTCATTATCGGGGATAACCCGCTGCTGACCTTCTACCACCTGATCGGAAATTCTTTTGGATCGCTCAACGACATTGGATATACGCTGTTCATCGCAACACCGCTGATCTTTACGGGGTTGGCAGTGGCGGTGGCATTCAGGTGCGGGCTGTTGAACATCGGCGCCGAAGGGCAGCTTTATGTGGCGGCGTTTGCGACGGCATGGGTCGGGATCAAGTTTGGCGGGGCGATGGTAAACGTTTTTGGGACTGAGGAGAACTGGTCCTGGATGAGTTTGCCTTCGGTGCTGCTGATCATCTTGTGTATTTTCACAGCGATAGCGGCGGGGGCTGCATACGGTGCGATACCCGGGATTTTAAAGGCCAAGTTTGGGTCGCACGAGGTGATCAACACGATTATGCTCAACTTCATCGCGATCGCGATGGTCAGCTATTTCACGCAGTATTACTACAAGATTCCGGGCGACCCGATAATGCAAACGGCGGAGATCGGCGATGTAGCGCGGATCCCGCGGATCAGCCAGTTCATTCCGGGGATGCCGGATTTTGTGCCGCTGAGCGTGGCGTTCTTGCTGGCGATATTGATGTGCGTGCTGGTTTATATATTCCTCTGGAAAACGAAGTGGGGGTATGAGCTGCGGGCGGTGGGCGAGAACCCTTCGGCGGCGGAATACGGCGGGATATCAGCGAAGCGGCAGATAATAATCGCGATGACGATCTCTGGCGGGTTAGCAGGGATGGTCGCGATCGGCGAGGTGCTGGGGTATCGATATCGATATTACGACGGATTTTCGGACGGCTGGGGATATCTGGGGATCGCCGTGGCGCTGTTGGGAAGAAATCATCCACTGGGCATATTTGTCGCGGCAATATTTTTTGCGGTGTTGAAGCGGGGCGAGATCTTTGTAGATATCGAGACGCAGTACGTGTCGAAGGACCTGGTCGAGGTGCTTCAGGCGATAATTATAATTTTTGTGGCGTCGCTACAGAGGTTTACGAGGAAATAGGATGAGCGAAGTTTTCACCGTAACATTTCTGGCGATAGTGGTGTTTTCAACGCTGAGGCTGGCGACGCCGCTCATCTTTGCCGCGCTGGGCGGGATGTTCTCGGAACGCGCGGGCGTCATCAACATCGCGCTTGAGGGGCTGATGCTGGCGGGGGCGTTCACGGGTGCGGTCGTGACGTACGAGCTTCAGAACCCTTATATCGGGTTTGTGGCCGGCGTGGCGTCAGGTGCGCTGGTTGCGGCGATCTTTGCCGTGGCGGTGATCAGGTTTGAAGCGGACCAGGTGGTGACGGGATTCGCGATCAATATACTGATGCTGGGGTTGCCGGCGGTGATCAGCAGCAGGATATATGATTCGGCAGGTTCCACACAGCAAATAGCGCAAGAATATTTGCTGCCGGATTTCTTTAATAACCGCATTTCGATCGCGACGATCCTGGCGTTCTTGCTTGTGCCTGTATGTTGGTATGTGCTTTACAAGACGCCTTTCGGGCTGCGGCTAAGGGCAACGGGTGAGAATCCGGCGGCGGCGGATTCGGCCGGGGTTAACGTTTCGCGGATGCGATATACGGCGGTGATCCTGTCGGGTGTTCTGGCGGCAGGCGGAGGTGCGTATCTGTCGATCGGGCAGTCGTCGTTGTTCACGAAGGGGATGACCGCCGGTCGCGGGTTTATCGCCTTGGCGGCGTTGATCCTGGCGAAGTGGCGGCCGATACCGGTACTGCTCGCGTGTATCTTTTTTGGATTTACGGAAGCGCTTTCGATCCAGTTGCAGGGCTATATAAAACTGCCGTCGGGCGAGGATCTTCCGGTGCAGTTCATACAAATGATCCCGTATGTCCTGACGATCATTGTGCTGGCGGGCTTTATCGGACTATCGAGGGCGCCGAAGGCGTTGGGGACGCCTTATAGGAAAGAGAACTGAGCGGACCGATCTCCACCATTTTTCATGACATACGACAAAGCAATGGAGGCAGCGGATTTTATTCGGGGAAAGTCTTCGGGTGATGAGGCCCGCGTGGCGGTTGTGTTGGGGAGTGGGTTAGGGGCTTTCGCGGAGGATGTTGAGGGGCGGAGCGTGATCGGGTATGCGGACATTCCCCATTTTTCGCGTTCGACGGTGGAGGGGCATAAGGGGCAGCTTGTGTTGGGTGGTGTCGAAGGTGTCGGGGTCGCGGTTCAGCAGGGCAGGTTCCATTATTACGAAGGCTATTCGATGGATGAGGTGATGCTGCCAATGCGGACGTTTCGGCAGATGGGGGTTGAGACAGTGATCTTGACGAACGCCGCGGGGAGCCTGAATGCCGAGATGAAGCCGGGCAGCCTGATGCTGGTCTCGGATCACATAAATTTGATGGGAGTTAACCCGCTGAGGGGGGCGAACGACGACCGCTTGGGGCCGCGGTTTCCGGATCTGACGAACGTATATGATGCGGAGCTGCAGGAGGTAGTAGTTGAAGAGGCGCAGGGAATCGAGAGTGGCGGTGATTTTGCGGGTTCGTTCCTGCATCGGGGTGTTTACTGTGCTTTGTCCGGTCCGACATATGAGACGCCCGCGGAAATAAGGCTGCTGAGGCTTTTGGGAGCAGATGCGGTTGGGATGTCGACGGTGCCGGAGGCTATCGCGGCCCGGCACACGGGAATGCGGGTAATTGGTATTTCGTGCATCACCAATTTTGCGGCGGGGATGACCGAAGAGGCGATCGTGCATGACGATGTGATGGCAACGGGCGAGCGGGTTGGAGAGGTGTTTAAGCAGCTGTTGCGGAACGTGATAAGAAGGCTCGGATGATCTAATGATAATCGGCATTTGCGGAGGAACAGGTTCGGGGAAGACTACGATCGCACGGTCAATCGTGAATGCGGTCGGGCGGGATCGGGTCGTGCTTGTGGAGCAGGATTCGTATTACCGGAACCTGGCGGATATGCCGCTCGACGAGAGGCATCAAGCGAATTTTGACCATCCGGATGCGATCGATAGCGATATGATGGTGAACCATCTGATGCGGTTGAAGCAGGGGTTGACAGTGGAGATGCCGCTTTATGATTTTGTGACGCATACACGAAGCGATGAGATCGAGGTGATAGAGCCGCGGCCGGTGGTGATAGTTGAGGGCATCTTGATATTTGCTGAGCCGCGGGTTTTGGATCTGTTGGACCTGCGGGTCTATGTTGATACGCCGATGGACGTGCGGCTTATCAGGCGGCTGCGGCGGGATATCAATGAACGCGGGCGGACGTTTGAGCGGACGCTGGAGCAGTACGAAAGGACGATCCGGCCGATGCATTTTGAGTTTGTTGAGCCATCTAAGCGGCACGCAGACGTCATCATACCTGAGGGATCTAACACGGGTGTAACGATCGATTTTTTGTGTGGCCTGGTGCGCGAAAAGTTGAATTCCGAGGAAGGTATTTTGGTTTAGTTTTCTGCAGTTAATTAATTGGCTAATTAGTAATTTCTTAATGAAGAAGGTCGTTAATGGGACGTACGGATAAGGAATTGATAGAGGCGGCGGCGGATGTGAGGGAGCGGGCGCATGCGCCGTTTTCGGGGTTTAAGGTGGGGGCGGCGGTTGAGACTGAGAATGGTGACGTTATTACCGGCTGCAATGTAGAGTCGGCGAGTTATGGGCTGACGATGTGTGCGGAGCGGGCGGCAATATTTGCTGCGGTCGCGCAGGGGACGCAAAGAATAACGCGGGTCGCGGTGGTCGCCGATTCGGAAAAACTCACAGCACCGTGCGGTGCATGCAGGCAGGTGATCTGGGAGTTTGGCGGAGATGTTGAGGTGATACTTTCGAATCTGGAAGGGGTAAAAGAATCTGTGCAGATGAGCGAATTGTTGCCGCGGGCGTTTGATGCGGAGTATTTGAAGTGACGGAGCGAAAGGACATTCCGGAGTTGAGGCTAGATAGGACGAGGATCCAGATCCTGCCGGGGCCGGACGACTCTGAGGACATCGAGTATTGGCGAAACACAACCGTTAAAGAAAGGCTTCAACAGGCTGAGCGTTTGAGAAGGATCGCGTATGGAGCTAGAGCTACCGAACGACTTCAAAGAGTTTTTCAGGTTGTTAAACTCGAACGGAGTTAAGTACCTACTTATTGGCGGGTATGCGGTCATAGTCCATGGGTATGTTCGAAGTACTAGTGACATCGACCTGATGGTATCTCGCGAGCCTGAGAACGCCGAGAGCTGCGCTCGTGCGCTAGCTGAATTTGGCTTTGGAGGATCCACACTTTCATCTGAGCTTTTTTCGACCGAGGAAGATAGCCTGGTTCGTATAGGTAATCCGCCCGTGCAGATCGAGATCTTGAATTATCTAAAGGGATTGGAGTTTGAGGAGGCTTACGCTCGTCGAAAAAAGATAAAAGTCGAAGATATTGAAATTGATGTGATATCGCTTGAGGATCTAATAAGGAATAAGACTGAGGTTGCTCGGCGGCAAGATCTGCTGGACGTAGAGAAACTACAAGAGCGGAACCCAGGTGAAATCGGAGACCGAGGATAAAATGGACAGATTCAGTTTTTCGAAGGTGATGTCGATCCTTTTTGTCGCTGCGTTGTTGTTCGCGGGGGTGGACGTGCGTGCTCAGCGGGCGGAACGGGTTGATCTGATGATCTTGGGTGGAACGGTTGTGACGATGGACGGGGGTCGTCGGGTTATTGAGAATGGCGGGGTGGCGGTCAGCGGGAACAAGATCGTGGCGGTTGGGACTCGGTCGGAGATTGCGGGGAGGTATCGTGCGCGGCAGACGGTGAATGCAACGGGGCGGGCCGTGATACCTGGGTTGATCAACACGCATACGCATATTCCGATGGTTCTGTTTCGCGGGATCGCGGATGACATGAACCTGAACGAGTGGCTGACGAAGTTCATTTTTCCTGCGGAGGCGAAGAACGTAACAGAGGAGTTCGTGCGGGCGGGGACCCGATTGGGGTTGGCGGAGATGATACGCGGCGGTACTACGACGTATGCCGACATGTATTATTTCGAGGACGCGATCGCGGAGGAGACTTATAAAGCGGGTATGCGAGGGGTGCTGGGTGAGACGATCATCGATTTTCCGGTGCCGGATAACAAGACACCGAGGGACGCGCTGGCTTACTCCGAACGGTACATCAAGAAGTGGACGGGGAATGAGCTGATAACACCGGCATTGGCGCCGCACGCGCCTTACACGGTGGCGACGGATATCTTGCTGGAGGCTAGGAAGCTTTCGGATCGGCTTGAGGCCCCGTTGCTGATACATGTGGCGGAGACGCAGAAAGAGGTCGATGACATCAAGGCAAGCAAAGGCGATACGCCGATGATGTACTTGGACAAGATCGGGTTTTTGAACGAACGCGTTCTGGCAGCGCACACGGTGGTGCTAACGGATGCGGAGATCGATCTAATGAAGGCTAAGAACGTGGGTTCGGCGCATTGCCCGCATAGCAATATGAAGCTTGCGTCGGGCGTGGCGCCGCTGCCGAAGATGTTGGAGAAGGACGTTGCCGTGGGGTTGGGCACGGACGGTGCGGCTTCGAACAATGACCTGAGTATGTGGGAAGAAATGGACATGGCGGCGAAGCTGCACAAGGTGTTCACGGGCGACCCTACGGTGGTCACGGCGAAGCAGGTGTTTGAGATGGCGACGATCCGCGGGGCACGAGCTTTGAAAATGGAAGCGACGATCGGGTCGATCGAGGTTGGCAAGCTTGCGGATCTGGCTATTGTGGATATCGACGGGCTGCACCAGACACCGATGTATAACATTTACTCGCATCTTGTTTACGCGACGAAAGCGTCGGATGTGCGGTCGGTGATCATTAATGGGAAGCCCATAATGATTGACCGAAAGTTGCTGACGCTTAACGAAGGTGTTATAAAAAGAGACGCAAACGCATTTCGCGTAAGAATCATCGAAAGCTTGAAGAACTGAGCGGCGAGCCTTGATTTTCCGGGTTTGCCGCTGGTGATTTTAATTCGAAATCTATTCAATCGGGTCAATAAAAAGTGAGCATAAATAAGTAGTTCGCTTGGCCTTTACGGAAAATCTAAGTCTAAGGAGGACTGAAATGCCGCTAAAAGTCAGGAGCTTTTGCTTTTCGATATTTGCATTCATAACTTTAGGATCGATAAACGCCGCTACGGCGCAGACCACACCGTCACCCACGACAACCGCACAGACTGAACAGCCAAGAACCCTCACTTCGGGCGAGGTGATGCGCGACCGCATTTCGAAGGCGAAGGCTTTTATCGCCGTGCGCAATTATGCGGCGGCGGCGTATGAGCTGGAGACAATAAGGCGTGAGACGGCTGACCCGTCGGTGCATTCGGTCGTGAATGTGCTATTGATGAGCAGCTATTTGGAACAGAGCGATTACATTCGCGCGCATCAGTTTTTGAATGATCTATTCCGCGGATATAAGGCGAACAATGCGAATGGGGAGACCTATTACGCGGCGGCTGCGGGGCAGGTGGTGCGGAGTGCTCGGAACAAGGTAGAGCGTTACCAGGCGTTTGGTTTGTCAGTGTCTGATCGAAACCTGCCGCTTGAGGCTGTGACGGATCTTGAGAAGATGCGGGAGACGCTTGAGCTGGTGGTTGAGCAGGCGAAAGAGATCGGCGGCGATGTGAGCAAGGCTGTGGTGGCGGCGCCGCTGTTGGAAGAGGCGACGTCGGCGCGGAGCACGTTGGCCCGGGATGATTATGATGCGCGGCGTTGGCGCGATTCGATAGCGGATACCCGTGAGCAGATGGCGAATTCGCGGAGCGTGATCTTTAGTGTCGTTGAGGACCCGACGGCGCCGATCACGGGGTTAGTGGCTGATGCGGCGGCTAAGCCGGTGACACAGCCGCCGGTGACTGAGAACGCATCGCTGCGGATGGAGAGTGTGGGGCCTGCGAAGCCTGAGGCTGTGAAGCCTGAACCGATCGCGGCCGCTGCGGAGCCTGTGGTTGAGGAGAAACCTGCGCCGAGGCCTGCGGAGAGGCAGGTACGGATCATTGGGAATCCACCGCCGGCTGCTGAGGAGACGAAGCCGGAAACGGATGCACCGGTTGTCGAAACGGGGCCGATGAATATAGGGTCACTGCTGCCTTATGCGACGCGGCAGGCACAGCCTAGTTATCCGCCGGCGGCGCGTTCGATGAGGGCTGCGGGTGTGGTGCGGGTCGAGGTGCTTGTAGATGAGAACGGCGACGTTGCGGAGGTGCGCAACGCGAGCGGGAATTCGCTGCTGCAGGCGGCGGCTCGGGACGCGATAGTGAAGTGGAAGTTTCGGCCGTTTATGCGCGATGGGCAGCCGGTGCAGGCGACGGGTTTTGTGAATTTCAATTTCTCGCTGTAGGGATTAACAACGGATTTTCGCCATTTATTGCCCGCGAATTACGCGAATAGGCACGAATAGTTTTGGATTTTGGGGGGCGGCAACCTTTTTTGGGTGGGCCGCCTCTGTTTTGTTTGGTGGGGTAATTTGGGTGGTAGAATTGGGTATGTTCATTCGGATATTGTTGGTCACTTTCTTGTTTGCGATGGGTGTATCGGCTCAGAATGTGGCGATGCCGCCGGAGGGGGCTTTGGTGCCGGGGGTTTCGCGGGAGTTGGCGAAGTGGCGGGCGGCGCGGTATTCGGATGTGCGGTATAAGCTGAATTTGCAGCTCGAGAAGATGTCGCCAGTGTTGCGGGGGACGGTGGAGATACGGCTGCTGGTCACGCCGGAGGCAAGCGGAGCGGTGCCGGCGATAGTGTTGGATTGGCGGAAGATCAAGGGGCATGAGGATCTTTCTGTAATCAGACGACTAACTCTAAACGGATCAACTTTGGCGAAATGCGAAAGCCCCAATCAAAGTTGGCTCCCCATGGCTGAAACTCCACTGGCCCAGCGTAAAGTGGTGGCCGGCGACGATTCGATACAAATACCGCGTTATCGTTTCAAGACATGTGAGCGAACTAACTTGCCTATTTATGAGACCAATGAGCACCTTGTTCTGCCTAACGCACGGTTGGGTGAGAATGTCATTACAGTGGACTTTACGTCGCCGATTTTGACTAGCGGGTCGGCGGTGACGCGGTATGTGGATAAGGAGGACGGGGCTGAATATATCTACTCGTTGTTCGTCCCATCGGACGCGAGCACGGCGTTCCCGCTGTTCGATCAGCCGGATATAAAGGCGAGGTTTCAGCTATCAGTAAATCCTCCGGATGATTGGACGATTGTTTCGAATAGCTCAGTCAGTGGCATTATTCACGGAAATTGCGGTCAGCCGAGCCAGATAAACATAGAGACAGGCCGCGTCCGCGCCGGGGCGACGCTCGCATACTCGCCACCCTCATGTAAGATCTGGGGCTTTTCTGAGACCAAACCGATCAGCACCTACGTCTTCGCGTTCGCGGCGGGGCCGTTCGAGAAGGTGTCAGAACCGGGAGCGGTAGCGACTGGGTACCCCGGCGCCAAGAGCCCAGTCGCTATCGCTCCCGGTTCTGACAGGACGCCGTCGACTTCGATCTACGTCCGCAAATCTCAGGCTGAGAAGTTCAAGCCGCATGCGGCGGAGGTTTTTCGGTTGAATCGGGAGTCGGTGAAGTATTTTGAGGAGTATTTCGATTACAAGTTCCCGTTCCCGAAGTACGATCTGGTTTTGATACCGGAGTTTCCGTTTGGCGGGATGGAGCATGCGGGGGCGACGTTCTTACGTGAATCTTCGATCATCTTTCCGCAGGAGCCGACGAGTAACGACCATATCTCGCGGGCGTTGCTGATCTTTCACGAGGCGTCGCACCAATGGTTTGGCGATACGGTGACGATGCGTTGGTTCGACGACCTTTGGCTCAAAGAGGGCTTTGCGACATTTACCGCGTACAAGGCGATGGAGCGGATAATGCCGGAGGCGAATGCGTGGAAGGTGTTTTATGAACGCGTGAAGCAGCCGGCATATCGGACGGATTCGACCAAGGGTACGACGCCGATATATCAGGAGATCGGCAATCTTTCGGCGGCGAAATCGGCATACGGGGCGATAGTGTACAGCAAGGCCCCGGCGTTTTTGCGCCAGGCAGAGTTTTATCTGGGCGAGGATAAGTTCCAAACCGCGGTGCGTGCGTTCCTGAAGAAGCATGAGTTTGGGAACGCCGGGTGGGAGGATCTGGTTAGGGAATTTGAGGCCGCGAGCAAAGAGGATTTAGAGAAATGGACAGACAACTGGGTGAGGCGCCGAGGTGTTCCAATCTATCGTATGACTAGACTTGAGGTCTTTGAACCTCCGCGTGGCGGCATGTACATTTTTAGGCAGAGCAATAATGTAGACAATCAACTATTTCTGAGGCAAAAGTTTCAAGTTTATTACCGTGGGAAAGGAGTTCAGCAGATTCTTGAGGCTCGTGAAGACAGCGCCACGGTTCCGACTGAAAACATTTTCCCCAACTACCAAGACTACGGCTACGGCATTTTTCTGCTGGATGAGAAGAGTCGGGACTATGTTCTCAAGAATATTCAGGATGAGAAGGATCCGTTCTTGCGGTCGATGATGTGGGGGGCTCTGTGGGACAGCGTGCGGGAGGCGGAGTTGGACCCGCGGGAATATGTGGAGTTGGTGGTACGGGTTCTCATGCAGAAGCCCGACCGTGACGGAGAGCGTAACACGCAACGTCCTGATCAGGCCCTTGCTGACGCGCGGGCTTCCGCATCAGAGGACGAATCGACTACGGCGTTGCTGCTGAGCCGTGTGGCCACGGCGTTGAATTATTATCTGTCGGATGCGGCTCGCGGTGAGCTGGGGCCGAAGGTGGAGGCGTTGTTGGCGGAGCGGATGAGGAGTGCTCCGACGTTGGGGCAGCGGATAACTTTTTATCGGGCGTATCTGAATGCGGCTTCGTCGGAGAACGCAAGGGCGGTGTTGAAGGGGATGCTGCGAGGCGACGGTAACGAAGAGGCCTCCCGCAAAGACGCTAAGACGCAAAGGAAGAATGTCGGGATCCCGCTTCGAACGAAGGACAAATTTGATATTGTGACGCGGTTGTTGGTGTTGGGTGATCCGGAGGCGTTGGGACTGTTGGCGGAGTTGGAAAAGACGGAAACGGGTGATGAGGCAAAGCGGTACGCTTATGGGGCTCGGGCGGCGGTCGCGACGGCGGGGAACAAGGCGAGGTACTGGAACGACTATGTGAATAACAAGGAGATCTCGGAGAGCTGGATAGAGGAGGCGTTCGGGCCGTTCAATTCGATAAGGCATGCGGGGTTGACGCTGCCGTATCTGGAGCGGGCTCTGCGGGAGCTGCCGAATCATAAGCGTGACCGGAAAATCTTTTTTGTGAATGGGTGGCTTGGGGCGTTTATCGGCGGGCAGCGGAGCGAAGAGGCTTTGGCAGTGGTGAACAAGTTTTTGGCGGATAATCCGGGGCTGGATAAAGATCTGAGGCTGAAAGTATTGGAGAATTTGGATGTGGTGGAGAGAGCGGTGAGGATCCGGAAGAAGTTTGGAGTGACGAGTGACGAGTGATGAGTAGGTTCGGGGCTTGAGTTTTTTGTGGTTTATCGATCGCCCGTTAATCAGTGGCCGGAGCGCTTCGTCCGCAATCTTGACGAAAAAGTAAGGATTTGAGAACATTAAGTTTCGCCCCTGATAATAGACGCGGATTGTTGAAGTTATGAAGATATCGGCACAGGAGGAATACGGGCTGCGGTGTTTGGTGCAGCTTGCGAATTTGGGTGCGGGCGAGACGCTGACGCTGCCGCAGATCGCGGAGCGTGAGGGTATCTCGGTGGCGCATGCAGGGAAGCTTTTGTGGCTGTTGAATCGGGCGGGGTTTGTTAATTCTACTCGTGGGCCGAAGGGTGGTTATTATCTGGCTCGACCCGCATCGGAGATCAGGCTGAACGAGATGATCAAGGTGCTCGATGAGGATGTGCTGAGTTCGCATTGTGAGAGTTATACGGGTGTATTGGAGAAGTGTGTACACACGGGCGACTGCGGGATCAGGCCGGTGATAGTGGGGCTGCATGAGTTGGTCGAACATGCGTTGGGGCAGATAACGCTTGCGGCGTTGGTCGATAACGAAGAAAAGGTGGACGCGATGTTCCATCAGATAGAGGCAATGGTGAAAAGGGAACAGCCGCGGGGTTTGGGACGGTAGTCACGAGAAGGTTTTAAGAGTATGTCAACAGCAGCGGAATTACTGACAAATCGGGAATATAAGTACGGGTTTGTAACGGACATTGAGACGGACACGATCGCCAAGGGGTTGTCTGAGGAGACGGTGCGCATAATTTCTGCTAAGAAGAATGAGCCGGAGTGGATGTTGGATTTCCGGTTGAAGGCTTACCGAAAGTGGCTGACGATGGAGGAGCCGAAGCACTGGCCGAACTTTCAGTATCCGGCGATCGATTTTCAGAACATCTCGTATTATTCGGCGCCAAAGCAGAAGGCGAAGAAGGCTAGCATGGACGAGGTGGACCCGGAACTGATCAAGACGTTTGAGAAGCTTGGGATACCGCTTTCGGAGCAGAAGATGCTGGCGAACGTTGCGGTTGATGCAGTGTTTGATTCGGTTTCGGTTGCGACGACATTTAAGAAAAAGCTGAAAGAAGCGGGCGTGATATTTTGCTCGTTTACGGAGGCCGTGGCAGATTATCCGGAGTTGATTCAGAAGTATCTGGGATCCGTGGTGCCGGTGGGTGACAATTATTACGCGGCGCTGAATTCGGCGGTATTTTCAGATGGGTCTTTTGTTTTTATTCCGAAAGGCGTGCGGTGCCCGATGGAGCTTTCGACGTATTTTAGGATCAACACGCAGGACGCGGGGCAGTTCGAACGGACGCTGATCGTCGCGGAAGAGGGCGGCTATGTTGCGTATAACGAGGGGTGTACGGCACCGCAGTTTGATACGAACCAGCTGCACGCGGCGGTGGTAGAGTTGGTGGCGCTGGATGATGCGGAGATCAAGTATTCGACGGTTCAGAACTGGTACGCCGGCGACGAGAGCGGAAAGGGCGGGATCTATAATTTTGTGACGAAGCGTGGCGCATGCCGCGGCGTGAATTCGAAGATCTCGTGGACGCAGGTGGAAACCGGCTCGGCGATCACGTGGAAGTATCCCAGTGTGATCTTGCAGGGCGACAATTCGATCGGCGAGTTTTACTCGGTCGCGTTGACGAACAATGCGCAGATCGCGGACACCGGCACGAAGATGATCCACCTTGGGAAGAATACGAAGTCGACGATAATTTCGAAGGGGATATCGGCGGGCAAGTCGAACAACAGTTACCGCGGGCTGGTCAAGATAATGCCGAGGGCGACGGGTGCAAGGAATTATACGCAGTGCGATTCGATGTTAATTGGCGGGAATTCGGAGGCGAATACGTTTCCCTATATAGAGGTGATGAACAACACCGCCAAGGTTGAGCACGAGGCGACGACTTCGAAGATAAGCGAGGATCAGCTGTTTTACCTGCAGCAGCGGGGAATCGCACAGGAAGATGCGGTTTCGCTGATCATCAACGGCTTTTGCAAGGAAGTGTTTCGCGAGCTGCCGATGGAGTATGCGGTCGAGGCGACGAAGTTGTTGGGGCTGAAGTTGGAAGGAAGTGTGGGGTAGCCCGGAACGATGGAAGCGGTTGTTTTGGATACGCTCGGGTGGATCGGGGCCGCGTTTATATTGGCGGCTTACGGGTTGGTGTCGTTCAAGCGGCTGGCGCCGGATTCGATGGCATACCAGGGGTTGAATATTGCGGCGAGCATTTTGCTGCTGATCAACACGATGTATTACGGGGCTTATCCGTCGAGTTTTGTTAATGCGGTCTGGGCGGTGATCGCGGTGGTGGCGATCATTTCGGTGGTGAAGGCGAATTCGCGACGGGCGGTGGAGTAAAGTGCGGGCGGTATGCAGTATTACGGGATAGATTGGCTGGCGACGGCGTGTGGCTTGACCGGCGTTTACTTGCTGGGGAACAAGAATAAATACGGGTTCTTGATCTTTATGATGGCTAGCGCGAGCTGGGTCACCTTTGGGCTGATGACGGGGAGCGTGGCGGTGGTGATCGGGAGTACGATATTTTTTGTCATGCATTTTCGTGGTTGGCTATCGTGGCGGCGAGATGAGCGGAGCGGGATGGTCGAAGCCCAGCACGTTTCGATTGCTAAATGAAGCTTGAGATCTTTCAGGTAGATGCGTTTGCATCGCGGGTGTTTGCGGGGAACCCGGCCGCGGTGGTGCCGCTTGAGGATTGGCTGCCGGATGACGTGATGGTTAACATCGCGGCTGAGACCAATTTGGCGGAGACCGCTTTTTTTGTGCCTGTTTCGGGGCGGTATCAAATTAGGTGGTTTACGCCGAAGGTCGAGGTGAACCTTTGCGGGCACGCGACGCTGGCGTCGGCCCATGTAATTTTTGATGAGCTGGGCTTGGATGAAGAGGCGATCCGGTTTCATTCGCATCGCAGCGGGGAGCTGGGTGTAGCGCGGCAGGGCGACCAGCTGGTGTTGGACTTTCCGGCTTATCCGATGACGGAGATCGAGCCGATAGATGCAGTGGCCGCGATGCCGTCTCCGCCGTTGAAGTGTTGGGAAGCGCAAGGAAATATGCTGTTCTTGCTGATGAAGGATCAGCGGACTGTGGCGGAGCTTGAGCCGGATATGCGGCTGATCGAGGAGCTGCCGTACGATGAGGTGATCTTTACGGCGAAGGGTGACGATTGTGATTTTGCTTCGCGGATGTTTGCGCCACGGATCGGGATTCCGGAAGATCCGGTGACGGGGGCAATACATTGTTCGCTGATACCCTATTGGTCGGCGGAGCTCGGGAAGCGCGAGATGTTTGCACGGCAAGTGTCGGCTCGGGGCGGCGAGCTTTTTTGCGAATACGCCGGCGACCGGGTGAAGATCGGGGGACAGGCGGTCACGTTTATGAGGGGTGCGATAAGTATCTAGAAGAATAGTAAGGGTTGGTTATTTAAAAATGTTATTAGAAGTTAAGGATTTGCATGCCGGGATAGACGGCAAGGAAATTTTGAAGGGGCTCAACCTTAGGGTTGAGCGGGGTGAGGTCCATGCGATCATGGGGCCGAATGGTTCGGGGAAATCGACGCTGTCGAAAGTGCTGGCAGGGCATCCTTCGTATGAGCTGATGTCGGGACAGGTGCTATACGATGGCGAAGACCTGCTGGCGCTTGAGCCCGATGAGCGGGCGCGGGCGGGCGTTTTTATGGCGTTTCAGTATCCGGTAGAGGTTCCGGGGGTATCGAACGCGCAGTTTTTGCGGCTGGCGTATAACGAGAAGATGAAGCACACGGGCGGCGAGGAGTTGGACCCGCTGGAGTTTAACGATTATCTGAAAGAGAAGGCCAAGATCGTTGATATGGACCCGCAGTTTTTTAAGCGTTCGGTGAATGAGGGCTTCTCGGGCGGCGAGAAGAAGCGGAACGAGATATTGCAGATGGCTGTGCTCGAGCCGAAGCTTGCGATCTTGGATGAGACCGATTCGGGGCTGGACATTGACGCTTTGCGAATAGTGGCTGAGGGCGTTAACAAGCTGCGTTCGGCGGACAACGGGATCATCCTAGTTACGCATTACCAGCGCCTGCTGAATTACATTGTGCCAGATTTTGTTCATGTGCTTTCTGACGGGAAGATGGTGAAAGAGGGCGGCAAGGAGCTGGCGATCGAGTTGGAAGAGAAGGGGTACGACTGGGTCAAGGCAGTGGGTCAATGAGCAGCGAGATTCGTGAGCGGCATATTGAGGCGGAGATCGCGGCGGCGGCAGAGCTTTCGAGTGAAGGTAAGCAGGCTGAGGCGTTTCGGCATCTGGAGCGGGCGCATGTGCTGGGGCAGTCGAGCACATATCAGCATACGCGGGTGCATTGGCTTATGCTGAAGCATGGGGTAGCGAACAAGGACGTACGCGCGGTTGCCGGGCAGGCGGTGCGGATAGCGGGAGCCGCGACGAAGACGCCGCTGGGGCTGATCCCGGCGGGCAATACGGGCGGTGCGAATGTGAGCCCGTTTCGGCGAATGCCGATCCCGGACGACCTGAAAGAAGTTTTAGATAAGGCGAGTAATTGATGAGTTTGCAGGTGAGCAAAGAGACTAATTTTGGAGCTGCGTTTCGCGAGATGATCGCGGGCGAGCAGGACAACGCACTTCGGCGGCTCCGCGAGGAAGCGTTCCGCATCTTTCAGGAGGAGGGTTTCCCGACGCTCCGCGATGAAGAGTGGAAGTACACCAATGTCGCTCCGCTCGCGGGGGCCGATTGGGTGGTGGACGATTCTGCAATAGCGGCGGGACAAGAAGTGCCGGCCGCACTGCTGTCGCGATTTAAAGTTGACCGCAATGGGTTTACGGCGCTGAACCTGGCGTTCGCAAACGTGGCGATCCTGAAGATCGCGAAAGATACTTCTATCGACGAGCCCATCGTGTTCGCTTTTGGCGGCGAGGATGGGAAGGCGATCTTTCCGCATATCATCGTTATCGCGGAAGCTGGGAGCAAGGCGACGGTCGTTGAGAGCTACACTTCCACGGCAAAGAGTTTTACGAACGCGGCGGTACGGGTTGTAGTCGAGGACAATGCGAATTTGACGCATTATCGGGTGCAGAAGGATTCGGCAGAGGCGTTTAACTACGGGGTGACGGAGGTTGAGCTCGGGCGCGGGAGCGTTTATGACTCGACGAATATCAACCTGGGCGGAGCGATGTCGCGGCATGATGTTGAGGTGAAGTTTACGGCGGAAAGCGGGGAGGCTTGGGTCGACGGGCTTTATATGCTGAATGGGGCACAGCATCATGATACTCATTCGCTAATAGACCATGCCGTGCCGAACTGCGTTTCGCATCAAACTTATAAGGGTGTGCTCAGCGACGGGTCGCGGGGAGTTTTCAACGGCAAGGTCTTTGTTCGCGAGGGGGCGAGCGGGACGGATGCACAGCAGTCGAATAAGAATCTGCTGCTGTCGAACGACGCCCGCGTGGACACGAAGCCGCAGTTAGAAATCTTTAACGATGACGTTAAGTGTTCGCATGGCGCGACAGTGGGGCAGTTGGAGGAAGAAGAGCTTTTCTATCTGTTGACTCGGGGGTTGCCGGAGTTGCTGGCGAAAAATCTGCTGACATATGGCTTTGTCGAGCAGATAATCAATAAGATCGGGATAGAAGCGATCAAGGCGGATCTGGATGCGGCCGTGCTCAATCGGCTGAACGTTAGTTTGGAAGTGTAAATATTATGAGAGTTAGACATTCAATTATTATCGAAGAATCAATCATGAAGCAGATCGACGAGATCGCAGGTGACAAGCCGAAGCGAGCGGCGACCATCGAGCGGGCGTTGAAGGAATTCATTGCTCGGGAAGAGAAGAAAGGCAAGCGCGAAGTTGCGGCTCCGGTCGCGAATACGAAGAAGGCAAAGGCGATAGCATCGGCGGAAGCTCGGCGGTAAGCGAGGAAACGTAATGATGTCTGTTAAGACAAGCCCGGGGTGGGACGTCGAGACGATCAGGAACGACTTTCCGATTCTGCGGTCTGAAGTGAACGGGAAGCCCTTGGTGTATCTGGACAACGCGGCTTCGTCGCATGTGCCGCAAGTGGTAATCGACCGCGCGTCAAAGTATCTGCGGGAGGAGCACTCGAACATTCACCGCGGGGTTCACTATCTTTCGCAGCACGCGACGACGGCGTATGAGGCGGCACGGGAGAAAGTGAAGCGGTTCATTAGTGCTCCGGATGTGAAGGAGTGCATCTTTGTGCGCGGGACGACGGAGGGGATCAACCTTGTGGCCTCATCGTATGGCCGGCGGTTCATTTACGAGGGCGACGAGATATTGGTGTCGCAGATGGAGCACCACTCCAACATTATTCCGTGGCAGATGACGGCTGAGGAACGCGGTGCGACGGTGCGGATGATCCCGATCAATGAGCGAGGCGAGGTAATCATTGAAGAGTTTGAGAATCTGCTGAACGAGCGTACAAAGATGGTCGCGGTGTCGCATGTTTCGAATTCGTTGGGGACAGTGAACCCGGTGAAGGAGATGATAGCGACCGCGCATAAATTTGGCGTGCCGGTGTGTGTTGATGCGGCTCAGAGCGTGCCGCATTTCCCGGTGAATGTGCAGGACCTGGACGCTGATTTTTTTGTGTTTTCGGGGCACAAGATGTTCGCGCCGACGGGCAGCGGCGTGGTTTACGGCAAGCGGGAGTGGTTGGAAAAGATGCCGCCGTATCAGACCGGCGGCGGGATGATAAGGACCGTGAGCTTTGGCAAGACGACGTTTGCGCCGATTCCCGAAAAGTTTGAGGCGGGAACGCCTGCGATAGCGGCGGGGATCGGACTTGGTGCGGCGATCGATTATATAAGCTCGATCGATTTTAAGGCTGCGGCGGCTTATGAGCATGAGCTGCTTGAATATGCGACGGAGAGGCTGGCGGATATTCCGGGAGTGAAGATAATCGGAACGGCGTCGGATAAGGCGAGCGTACTTTCGTTCACCATCGAGAATGTTCACCCGCACGACATCGGGACCATATTAGACCAGCAGGGCATCGCAATACGCGCAGGGCACCATTGTGCGCAGCCTGTGATGGAGTATTTTGGCGTACCGGCGACAGCACGGGCCTCGTTCGCGTTCTACAATACGCGCGAAGAAGTGGACAAACTGGCGGATGCGGTGGCGAAGGTTATTGAGGTTTTTGCTTAGGTGTTAGTCAAAGGATCGTTCGTATTTTGTTTGATCTTTGGTTTATTTTGCGGCTGTGCACCTGACGAGACCCAGCGCAACGTTGAACTAGAGGAGATTCGCATACATCGTTGGACCGCTCTTGAGGGCGGAGAGATCTTCATTATGCGACGCGTTGGGACGGAATGGTCGGCAGAACTCCTTGGCGACGGCTCGCGGTTTAGCTGCTTTTACGAGAAAGCGGTCACCCCCAAATCGGATTGGAATGCGATTTGGAACACGTTCCTTCAAGAAGGTCTAATGCAACTCTCTGGATTTGAACCACGCTCGGGGTGGGAGGACGGTGATGGATTCAACCTTGAAGTCCGATCCCGAGGAAAGACTCAGCGGTATTTTGTCGACAATCCATTGCGTCAAAGTTCTGAGAACTCAAAGCGGATCTCGAGAATCGGGAATCTGATAAGCAGAGAGTTGGACACGCCGGTTTTTGCGGAAACGTACGATCGGGGCGCGGTCGCCAAATACTTGATAGGTCAGTGCGTCAACGAATAGGTGATTTAGGTTTGTGAGGAGCGTCGGTAACCCGGATCGCCAAGATTGCAGGAGAAGAAAGTTTTATGGAACTGATCGCGACGTTTGGTCTTGTTCTATTGATCGTTTTCTTGCTCCTGGACGATGTCGTACAGTTCTTCTTGAAGGAAAAGGAGACCAGAACATATTGGTTCAAATGGTGGCTCGTCTTGGCGATCATTTTGGGTACACTCATCTGGATCATACTTATGATCACGGGGAAGTAGGGGTTGGTATCGATGTCAGAATTAAATGAGCTTTACCAGGAGACGATCCTGGAGCATAACAAGAATCCGCGGAACTTTCGGGAGATCGAGGGGGCGGACAAGGTTGCGGACGGGAATAATCCGTTGTGCGGCGATGCGTTGCGGGTGTATGTGAAAATGGACGGCGAAACGGTGAGCGATGTTGCATTTAAGGGGTCGGGGTGTGCGATCTCGAAAGCGTCGGCGTCGATGATGACGCAGGTGGTGAAGGGGAAGACGCGGGAAGAGGCGGACCGGATCTTTGATGAGTTTCATCGGATGGTAACGGGTGGGTTGGACATTAAGACGGACGAGAATGAGCTTGGTAAGCTGAGGATATTTGCGGGCGTGTTGGAGTTTCCGGCCCGCGTAAAGTGCGCATCGCTGAGTTGGCACACGCTCGACGCAGCGCTGCATGATAAGGAAGAGATCTCGACGGAGTAGGTTAGCCTAGATCTAGGGGAATGCCCGGGCGCATGTTGTCGTCCAGGGCATTTTGTTTGGGCGGCGTCGGATTTGCACAACAGTTGTTGTAGACTGTTGTGCATGACGCAAGATTTTGCAGACCGGTTAAAGATGGCATTCGACTTTGCGACGATGGCAGAGATCGCGAGGCGGATAGATGCACCGCATGCTACGATCCGGAACTATTTCAAGGGCCGGATGCCGGCACCCGAGGTTCTGATCAAGATCGCGAATGAAACGAATGTGTCGCTGAATTGGCTTTTAACCGGAGCCGGTGATATGTATATCGCACCGCGGCCGGATGATCTGGGCATCCTGTTGGAGATAAAGATCGCGGAGATAGTTGAGCAGAAGCTGGCGGAAAGGTTTGCGGATGATGTGCAGGAGCTTGGGCGGATCGACGCGAAGCCAAAGTTTGATGTCGGCGCGGCGGTAGCGAAATTTGGCGAGCCGCACCGGGTGATGAGCGAGTGGTTTGCCTCTGAAGGCAGGAAGGCTCCAGCAGATTTTGGCGTTGTGTTCTTTCAGGGGTGGGAGAGCTATTCGCTGGAGGAGAAGATCGAGGCCGTGAGGGACGCGAAGAAGGTCTTGGATCGGACGTTGCGGAATGCGGGTGCGGAGGTGAAAGATTGACATGCGTGCCGTGTCTGGTATGCTGTTGCATAGACAGAACATCTTCTTCACGGGTGCGGCTCATGCAATTCTTCCTCACGAAAATCGAACAACTTGGCATAGGTTGGAACCGGCGGCGGCTGACGGAAGAGGATTTTTACACGCTTTGCCGGCGGCACAAGGTAACGATTGAAGAATTGCCGCTGCGAGTCAGCGGTTTTTACTATTCGGTGGCGGGGCGGCACTTTATTGCGGTGAACAGCAATCTGGCGGTGGGCGAGAAGCTGTTTGTGATGTTTCACGAGTTTGCGCATTTTCTGCTGCATGCGCCGGATTCGGGTGCGACTGCGAATTTTCACGGGATCGGCCGAAAGACGCGGAAGGAACGCGAGGCGGATATGTTTGCACTGGTCGCCCTCATCCCGCAGCAATGGCTTATCGATCGGGCACCCGGCGAGATTATTGAGAGCGAGAATGTGACGGCGGAGAAGCTTAGGGAGCGGATGGAGATATTTAATGCGAGGGGGATATGACCCGTCGTGTTTCCGCCGTTCCGCCGTTAGGCTTTGGGATGTGAGCGGTCGTAGACGTCGATCATTTTTTCCATAGAGACTTGGGTGTAGATCTGGGTGGTAGAGAGGCGTGCGTGGCCTAGGAGTTCCTGGATGTCGCGGAGGTCTGCGCCTTGATCCAGGAGGTGGGTGGCGAAGGAGTGGCGGAGGGTGTGGGGCGAGATGCTGTGGAGGTCGGCGCACTGAGCGATGTATTTATCGATCATGCGGCCGACGCTGCGGGTGGTGATGCGGCCGCCGCGACGGTGTAAGAAGACGGCGCGTTCGGTCTCGCGTTCGGGGGCCGGCCGCTCATCGAGGAACGCGGGGCGGGTTTGTTCGAGATAGAGCAGAAGGGCTTGCAGCGCGTGTTCGTGAAAGGGGACGATGCGCTGCTTTTTGCGCTTGCCGGTGACGCGGACGACGCGTTCGCGGAAATCGACGTCAGTGAGGTTGATGCCGACGAGTTCGCCCACGCGGATGCCGGTGGCGTAGAGCATTTCGATAATGGCGCGGTCGCGGCGTCCGAGAAGGGTGTTGATGTCAGGAGTTTCGATAAAGCGGACGGCATCTTCCATTGAGAGGTGCTGGGGCAGTTTGCGCTCGATGCGGGGCGTGGCGACGAGCTTTGCTGGGTTCTTTTCGAGTTTGCCTTCGCGGACGAGAAATTGAAAGAAGGTACGGAGGCTTGCGAGCTTGCGTGCGACCGATGCCTTCTTTTTATTCTCGTTGCGGAGCGATGCCATCCACTCACGGATGGTCAGGTTGTCGATCTCGGACGGGGCAAGCTCGCGGTTCTCGATCTTTTGCAGGAATTCGGTGAACTGGGTGATGTCGCTGGCGTAATTGCGGAGGGTGTGCGGGCTCATGTTCCGCTCGTATTTGAGATGCTGTAGGAATTGCTCGGTCTCAGTTCGCATGTGCGGTCAGCGGCGGACGTAATAGCCGTTGCGGGCGCGGATGGTCAGGTCGTCGCGCCCTTTGATGCTTAGCTCGATCTTTCGAAATTCGCCGCCGGCGGGCGAAAGATCGTCGGGATAATAATTGAGTATATACTGTTCGGCGAGTTCGCCGGAGATGGCGCGAAAAGCTTCATCGAGTTCGCGGCGATCGATGGGGCTGAAGACGGAACCGCCGGTCTGACGTGCGAATTCGATCATACGGCGCTCGGCGGTGAGCAGGCGGCTGTTTGCGCTGGAGACGCGTGAGCCGGTGCGGATGAAGTTTTCGAATTCGGTCGTGCGGACGACGTAGATCTGGCAGTTGTAGTTTTGCGCGAGCCGGAGAGCCCTGTCGAATGTTGTGTCGGTTTTTGTGTCGTCGCCGTCAGAGACGATGACGATGACGCGGCGGCCGGTTTGTTCGCCGAGATATTCGGCAGCCATTTCGATGCCGTCGAGAAGAGCGGTTGCACCGCTCGGCGGGGGCATGTTCCGAATGGTGCGGATGAGCAGGTTGACGTCGCGGGTGAACGGCTGTTCGAGTTGGGTGAACGTCGATACGCTGTAGAGCGCGGCAAGGTCGCGGTCGGGGCGGAGGACGCGGCGGAAGAAGCCGATGGCGGCGTCGATCTCAAACTCGCGTGCCTTGAGGACGCTGCCGGAGTTGTCAAAGAGCATCGCGAGGCGGACGGGGGTTTCGGCGCGCGAGATGTCGCTGATCTCGACCGTCCGGCCGTCGATCTTTAAGTCGAAATCGTTGAGGTTGAGCGTGCGGACGGCTCGGCCGCTCCGGTCAACAACGGAGACGGGGATCGGGACGAGGGTGGATTGGACGGTGATGATCTCGCCTTCTTCATCGGGGATCGGTGTCGGAGTCGGTTGAGCCAGGCGTGGGCGGTCGATGAGCGGGCCTGGTAGCGAAACGCGTTTGGTTGCCGGCTGGGGGGTGGGCGATTCGGCGGGTTTGACGCGCCCGGATTGTGCCGCGGCAGTTGTGCTCAGCAGGATTAGTGCGACGGCAATATAGATAAGGCGAGCGGGCAATTTGATCTCCGGTAGTGACGAATATTGGTTGAGCCGGCGGGGGAAAACGTTGCTTTGAACGCGGCCCGTCAGGCGAATAACAGTTTAGCACCGGCCACAAGCAATTCTACGGAATGGCTAAAGCCCGGAGCTTTTATGTTCGTGAGTTAATCCGCGCCCTGAACGCAACGGCAATGCTTCAAGCCACTCGTCCCAGTCCTTTAGGGCGCGGTCAACTTGGATCGTGTGGCGTTCACGCTTGTTGCGGTGTTTTTTTCGGAGTTCGGTGGGGAGCGGTTCGAGGAGGCCGAAGGTGATGTTTACGGGTTGGAAATTCTTAGTTTCGACGTTTGAGACGTAGCGGCAGAGCGCCCCGATGGCAGAGGTTTGGGGGGCAGTGATGAGGGGAAGGCCGCGGAGGGTGCGGACGGCGTTGATGCCGGCCAGCCAGCCGGTGGCGAAGGATTCGACGTAGCCTTCGACGCCTGTGATCTGACCAGCGAAGAAGAGGCTCGGGTCGCTTTTCGTGGCGAGCGTTTCGTTCAGGATCTTAGGCGAATTGATGAACGTGTTGCGGTGGATCTGGCCGAACTGGAGGAACTCGGCGTTTTCGAGACCCGGGATGAGCCGAAGGATGCGAGATTGTTCGCCGTAGCGAAGGTGATTTTGAAAGCCCACCATTCCGTAGGCGTCGGCCATTAGATTTTCTTGGCGGAGCTGGACACATGCGTAAGGCTCTTCACCGGTTTTGGGATGGCGGAGGCCTTTCGGTTTCATAGGGCCGAAGCGAAGCGTTTCGGGGCCGCGGCGTGCGATCTCTTCGATCGGCAGGCAGCTTTCGAACCAGTGCGTCTCTTCGAATCGTTTGAGCGGGACTGATTTGGCTGCGAGGAGTTCGGCGATGAAGTGCTCGTATTGATTGCGGTCCATCGGACAGTTGATGTAGTCATCGCCGCCTTTGTCGTAGCGGGCGGCTTTGAATGCGATGGACATATCGATGGAGTCTGCCGCGACAATGGGGGCGATGGCATCGTAGAAATAGAGCTGGTCGTCGCCGGTGAAACGCATTATGTCCGCGGTCAGGGCGTCTGAAGTTAGGGGGCCGGTGGCGATGATCGTGGGAGCCCGGACACTCTTGTCCACCTCGCCGGATCCGCCGGCCAAGAGGTCCGCTCTCCGTTCTGAGATTGATGTGACCTCTTCGCGGACGATCTCGATGTTGGGGTGGCGCTCGATCTGTTCGGTAATGAATTCGGCGAACTTGATTCGGTCGACGGAGAGCGCGGCCCCTGCTGGTACACGGGTGGCTTCGGCGGCATTCATGACGAGCGAATTGCCGCGGCGGAGTTCTTCTTTTAGCAGATAGGGGGCGGAGCCGGGTTCGTCGGTCTTGAGCGAATTGGAGCAGACGATCTCTGCAAGTTTGTCGGTGCGGTGCGCGGGCGTCTGCTGGACAGGGCGCATCTCGTAAAGCCGCACCTGTTCGCCCATCTCCGCTGCCTGCCACGCGGCCTCGACCCCCGCGAGGCCGCCGCCGATGATATTTATTTTGTCGTTCACAATTGCATTATAAAGGAATGCCGGGGTTATTTCAGAGCCGCGGTTTCGTTCGCAAACCTTGCAGAGTGGTTTATAATCGGGCCTCATGCACAGCGACACTAAACTAATCATCGGTTTCCTTATTTTTTCAGTCGCGGTAGTTGGCGGAGTCCTGATAGATGCGCAATTCAACACTACGCCGCGGCAAAGGAGTATCGATGCTGAGCTTGCCGCTCGGGAATTGGCGCGCCGTCCGGAAACGGCGCCGATCAGGGGATTTGAGAGTGTTGTTAATGCGCCCGACGGGACCTTGGTCAAGTTCGATGTTTATGTCGATGAGAAAACGGTCTGCCGAGGCTTGGAGCCTGAGCTTGATGGAATCTGCACGATCGCCGTTTGGGCTGCTGAGGGAGGGATGCTAGTCCGACTGAGAACGTGTTCGCCCGATGTCACTGTCAACTGCCTTCGGTGCAACGGACCTGAGACTCAGGTCCAGTCTGGTCATATCCGTGCGGTTAATTCGAGAGGCGATGAGATCGAGTTTGTCGGAACTGTGCTTTCTTTCCCCCGGCCCATCCGACTCACCGGGGTTGTGACGCATGTAAACGGTTCCGGCCGGATCGTCGAGCCAATCATTAAGATTGAACCTACTATATGGTGAACAGGTTTCGCTGATTTAATGCTAGAAAGGAAAAGCGGGGACGTGCCCCGCTTTTTTCGAGTCAGTGCTAGCGGTTGGAGCCGCGAGCGTGTTGTGACTTTTCTTTGTCGTGGTGTTCGTCTACGTCGATCTCGGTTTTGCGGGCTTTGTCGCGAACGGTTTCATTGCGTTCGGAGACATCCTTGCTTACCTCGATCTCCTCGACTACACGCGCTTGTTTTCCGACGACGGGAATCTCTGCGTGCTCGGTGATCTCCATTTCACCCGGCCGGAAGTTCTTCATGTCGCCCTCAGTAACCTCGCGGTCGACGGGACGGCGGTTGACGCTGACGTGTTCTTCGCGAAGCCTGACGTTCTCTTCAACGGGCCGTTCAACGATGCGGCTGCGAATACGGACGCCGCCCGTCTCAACGTTTCGCTTCCCGACGTCGAGCCGTTCTTCGACCACCGGAATGGTTCTTCCTTCGTTGTCACGGTCCCGGTCGGCTGCGGTCGACGCGGTGCCTGTTGCCCCGCGATGCTGGCCCTGGCCCGATGAGCGCTCGTCCACGTCTATTGCATTGTGGCGATCAAAGATGTCGCGTGCTTCTTCTGCACGCTGCTTTGATTCGGCTTGAACCGTCAGGATCGCATCTGCTTCTTCGGCGGCGTTCGCGTAAGTGCGAGCGGTGTCGGGTTCGTCGGAGAATAACGAACTGAAAAAGTTGGCGATCCGATCGCCGATCCCTTCCTCGTTATCCTCCGATGTGCTGCCCGGCGTTGTTCCGGTAGCTTTTCGATTTGAAAGGTCGATGTTTTCTTTAACAAAGCCTTTCTGAATCAACTCGTTCATCGCCTGTTGTGCTTCTCGGCGTTCGTCGAATAGTCCTACTACTGTGTGTGTCATATATAATTGCCTCCTTATCTATTTACCTACCGAGTTCGTGAGCCGGCTGCGCGATTGGCGCGGCCACGTTCGTCATCGTCCGGGCGAAGCCTCTCGACCTCGACCTCTTCTTTCATCACCCTCACGGTGTGTGGCTGATGGGTTTCCTTCCTGTCTTTACGGATGTGAAGTTCCTCGACCAGTACCAGCCGTTTTTCGAGAACATACCGTTCCTCTACGACGGGGACGATAGTCACGTCGCCCTCGGTGCGAACCTCGGGAGTTTCATCGATCATTTGATCGATCGGCACCCTGTCGACTTTTACTTCTTCGTGAAAGTGAGGGACGTCGACCACCTCTTCGTATTCGCGAATGTGTTTAGAGATCCTTACCTTTCCGGTTTCGACCACGCGTTTTGAGACGGTGGCTTGTTCCTGAATGACGGGGATCATCGCTGATTTCTTTGTAGCTCCTGCGGCCCGGTTGCCCGGCGCTTTTTCGGATCTTGTTGCCATAAGTTCCCTCCGTACGTTCTCGCGAACCCGTTTGCCCGCGAATCGTTCAATTGTCGATTGTGATGAACGAGACGCAAGCGATATACCGAGGGAACTCGGCGGCCGCCGAGAACGGGTCTTGTGGTCGAGCTAACTTTTGCGCTAGTAGCGGGTTATGCCGAGGTAAATAAATCTCAGAATTATCATGGCGAAATCTGCGACCGGATGCGATGTACGGCAGCCGAGCGCTGCGGGGCGACGCGTACCGGATCCCCAAAATGTTTTGTATGGAGGTACGCGTTTCTACCAACGGGCAATCGAGGTTCGGGCATCTTTATAGCTAATGAGCTTTAACTGGGTAGATATTTTGTTGGTGTTGGTGGTGTTGCTGGCCGCGTGGGGCGGGTGGCGGCGTGGGCTGATAATGAGCTTCTTTGACCTTGTGCGGTGGTTAGGTAGCTGGTTTGCAGCACTGATGCTCTATCGGCCGGTGTCGGCGGTGCTCGCATCGATGACGACGCTCGATGAAGTTTGGAGGAATCCGCTTGCTTTCATTTTGATCTTGATCACGGCCACATTAGTGCTGCGTGCGATCGAAGCCAAAGCGACCGAACCGCTTCCGAAGGATGTTCACGAGCGTCCGACGATCAAGGCTCTGGGTATTATCCCAGGGGCGATCAGCGGGGTGGTGATGGCAGCGATCATTTCTGCCTTGCTGTTTGCGATGCCTTTTTCCGACGGCATTAGTCGTGGGGCGAGCGAGAGTGTTCTTGCTGAGCGGTTCGCAGTTTACACGGAAGACCTCGAAGACGCGCTGGTGCCGATATTCGACCCTGCGGTGCGGCGTTCGCTGAACCGGCTGACGACGGTTGAGCCCGGGACTACCGAGGTGGTCGAGCTTCCGTTTACCGTCACGTCGATGGACGAGATGCCCGACCTTGAGGCTCAAATGCTGGTGCTGGTGAACGAAGAGCGGACGTCGAGGGGATTGCAGCCGCTGGAGGCGGACCCGGAAATGCGGGAGGTTGCGCTGAAGCATTCTATTGATATGTTCGAACGGCGCTACTTTTCGCATAACACACCGGACGGAAAAGACCCGTTTGACCGGATGCGGGAGATGAATGTGAGATTCCGGACCGCCGGTGAGAACTTGGCACTGGCTCCTACGCTAGAGATCGCCCATACGGGTTTGATGAACTCGCCGGGGCATCGGGCGAATATACTCCGGCCGCAGTTTGGGCGAGTGGGGATCGGCATCGTGCGAGGCGGGCGGCACGGGCTGATGGTGACTCAGAAGTTTAGGAACTGATGCTCGTTTTGACGGTATGCCGCTTGCGTCGATCTACCTCACAGGCATTTTTGTGTAGTGAATCGGAACGGAGGTGGGAGCGCCTCATGGAGAAAAATTATGAATAAAGATCTAACGAATTTGAAGGTAGCGATATTGGTAGCAGAGGGGTTTGAGCAAATTGAGCTGACGGACCCGAAACAGGCGTTGGAAGCAGCGGGGGCGACGACTAAGATCATTTCGCCTGAGGCAGGACAAGTTGAGGGATGGAATCATTATGACAAGGGCGACAAGTTTGACGTTGACATGACGCTGGACGAGGCGAGCGCGTCTGATTTTGACGCTCTATTGCTGCCGGGCGGCGTGGCGAATCCTGACCAACTGCGCATGAATGAGGATGCTGTGAGCTTTATAAAGAGCTTTTTTGGTGCGGGTAAGCCGGTGGCGGTGATCTGTCACGGGCCGTGGCCTCTGATTGACGCGGGCGTGGTTAAAGGCCGGAAAATGACGTCGTGGCCTTCGCTGAAAAAGGACCTGATCAACGCGGGTGCCGAATGGGTGGATGAAGAGGTCGTTGTTGACAGCGGGCTTGTGACGAGCCGAAAGCCGGATGACTTGCCGGCGTTCAACGAGAAGATGATCGAGGAGTTTGCCGAGGGCATTCATCGCGGTCAGAAGGCAGCAGGCGGAGCTTAGTGTGGACACCGGTAGATGAAGGAAGGGGGCGTTGTTGCGGCAACGCCCTTCTTTTTTCATGTTTCTTGCTAAATGGGTTGAGTTCCATTAGTATTCCAACACCCCCTGCTGCTCCTCATGAACTTTTATATTCTAAAACTCAGCGTTCTGGGCATAGGCTTAGGGCTCGCTGTGGGCGTTGGGCTTTATACTTTTTGGTACGGGAAGGGTTATTCGTATATGAGCGATAACCCGAATGCGTGCGCCAATTGCCACATCATGAACGAGCAGTTTGACGGGTGGCTGAAGGCGAGCCACACGGCGGTTGCGACGTGCAACGACTGTCATACGCCGCCCGACGTCGTCGGGAAGTATACGATCAAGGCCTGGAACGGGTTTTGGCACTCATACTACTTCACGGTCGGCGGCTTTCACGAGCCGATCCAGATCACTGAACTGAACAGAAACGTCACGGAGCAGGCGTGCAGATACTGTCACCAGGATATGGTCGAAGCTATTGATATCAAGATGCCGGACGACCATAAAGGTGAGATGTCGTGCATCCGCTGCCATCGGAATGTCGGGCACCCTCATTGAAGTCGAGGATAAGCTATGAGCGAAGAAAATATCGAAAAGAAGGACGAGGTCACGGAAGAGACAAAGCCGAAAGAGCGCGGGCGGATGTTCGGCGTTAAGGTGGTCGTTCTTGTGGCGTTTGTTTCGTTTGCGGCGGCGATATTGGGGCTTGGGCTGCTCACGAACATAATGGAACGCAAGGAAGAGGCACGGAATCCGTTTTTCCGTGTGGTCGAGCTGACGGACGATACTGAGGACCCGGCGATCTGGGGTAAGAATTTTCCGCTGCAATATGACAGCTATCTCAGGACGGTCGATCAGGTGAGGACGCGGTTTGGCGGAAGCGAGGCGATGCCGCGAACGCCTGATAATGCGGACCCGCGTTCGGTGGTAGCGCAATCTCGGCTCGAGGAAGATCCGCGGCTCAAGACGATGTGGGACGGATATGCGTTCGCGGTAGATTTTCGCGAAGAGCGCGGGCATGCGTACATGCTTGAAGACCAGACATTTACAGAGCGTCAGCAGGTTGTGACGCAGCCGGGGGCTTGCATCAATTGCCACGCGTCGGCTTATCCCGCTTATAAGAAGCTAGGGAACGGTGACATAGTTGCCGGGTTTAAGGCGCTGAACAAGATGGACTATGCGGACGCGAGACCGCATGTGACGCATCCGGTGGCTTGTATCGATTGTCACGATTCGCAGTCGATGCAGCTTAGGATCACCCGGCCGGCATTCATGGCGGGCATCAAGTTAGTGAAAGAGGGGCAGGGTGCGGCCGATTATGACGTGAATCGCGACGCTACGCGACAGGAGATGCGCACTTACGTTTGCGCACAGTGTCACGTGGAATATTACTTTAAAGGGCCGGAAAAGGAGCTGACGTATCCGTGGCATAACGGGCTGAAGATCGAGAATATGATGGAGTATTACGACGAGGTCGGCCACAACGATTGGGTGCATGCACAGACGGGTGCGGGAGTTTTGAAGGCGCAGCATCCGGAGTTTGAGATGTTTAGCCAGGGCATACACGCTCGAGCCGGCGTGTCGTGTGCGGATTGTCATATGCCTTACGAACGGCAGGGTGCGATGAAGGTGAGCAGCCATCATGTGCGCAGCCCGCTGTTGAGCATAAACGCTTCGTGCCAGACGTGTCATAAGGGCTCGGAAGATGAGCTGAAGTTTAGGGTCGAGACGATCCAGGAGCGGACATACAAGCTGAGAGGCTTGGCGATGGATGCGCTGGTGCAGTTGATCCAGGATATTGCTGGTGCGCGGGCGAACGGGGCCACGGACGAGCAGCTTGCGGAGGCGCGTCAAAATCAGCGAAAGGCTCAGTTTTACGTTGATTTTGTAGAGGCCGAGAATTCTATGGGGTTTCACGCTCCGGCCGAGGCGGCACGGATCCTGGGCGAATCGATAAATTTCTCGCGGCTCGGGCAGGTGTCAATGCGAGACCTGCAGCTTGGGAACCGGTTGACGGCGAGAGCGTTTTACTCGGAATAAAGTGATATTCTGGCAGCGTGTTTAAGGAGCGCAGCCGAGAGCTTGAGCGTATTGACACGGGCGACTACACGCCCGAGGAATACGCTGTTTTTTTGCGCGAGATCGCTTTTATCAACAGATATCTGGGCGATAAGCGTGCGTTGAAGCGTTCGTTGTTTCAGGCTGTTGAGGATTCCGGCGTTCGGGAATTTTCGGTGCTTGATGTGGGCTCGGGGTCGGGTGAGATGCTGCGGTTTACAGCGGAATTCGCGCGGCGGACGGGGAGACGGGCGCGGCTTATCGGGCTGGATCTGAATGAGATGTCGGCGGCGATGACTGCGAGGGCCTCGAGCAGGTTTGAGGAGATCAGTTCGGTGCGGGGGGATGCATTTCGGCTGCCGTTTCTGAATGATGCATTTGATTATACGATCTCGTCGCTGTTCTTTCATCACTTGACGGACGAGCAGATACCGGCGGCTTTCGCGGAGATGGTTCGCGTTGCCCGGCGCGGCGTATTCGTGATCGATCTGCACAGACATCCCGCAGCTTACGCGTTGTACAAGCTGTTTTGTTTTGCGTTCAGGATATCTCCGCTGGTGCGGCACGATGGGGCGTTGTCGGTGTTGAGGGGGTTTACCCGCCAAGAGCTTTTACGACTTAGGGAGAACGTCAGTTGGTCGGAGGTCGTGGTGAACCGATCCGCGCCTTACCGATTAGTGGTGAGTGCCTGCAAGGATTCCTAGCGCCCACCCTCGTTTAACAAAGCCGCCATTTTTTGATGTATCAGGTTGATGGCCTTGAGCGGGCGGACCATTACTTTGAATCGCGTTATCTTCGCATCGTTGTTCCAACGGATCATATCAACGCCGTTTACGGTGATGCCGTCGATCTCGGTCTCGAACTCTAATACTGCGTCACTTCCGCCGACGATATCGCGGACGTACCGGAAGGACTCGTTCCCGAAAACTTGGATCGCTGCGGACAGATACATCGACGTTAACGCCTTACCGACCTGCGGCGTATGGACGACCGGTGAGTAAAAAACGACGTCGTCCGCGAGCAGTTCACTGAGACCGCTCGCGTCGCGGCTGCGGACGATGGCGTGCCATTTAGTGATGGGACTCGAATTCATACATCATCGCTTTTACTTTTCGGGCTTATCCGTGTCGGACGCAAGTCGCTGCAGAATGTCCGGCTGTTCGCCTTCGAATTGCTGATATTTTTGCAGGTCGTTGTCACTGAAATCGACGGCGAGTTGTACGTGCTGGCAGTGGACGCAGCCGTACGCGCGGACCTTGCGCGTGCCGACACCGAACATGCTTTTCCAGAGCGGGGTCTCGTCCATTCGAAAGACAATATTGCCGCCGCTGGAGTTATCGAGTATCGTTCCGCTGACGATGGCCGTGCTGCCGCAAGCTAAGCATTTCATAACTCACCTTTATTTTCGCATTATCTCAGGGCATTCGTCCCGGTCGAACCATTTTTTGCATTGTGGGCGGGCTGCGAAGCCAACGGATTTGGTCAATTTACAGGAGTATTCTACAGAGTTGTCGAAACTGCATTCGCCACCCAGGTTGTCACTGATGAATCGACAGTCGTTGAACTCGCACGCTACGAACTTGCAGCTTGAAAACGACGTGCCTCGGAATGTGCAGTTTATGAATATGCAGTCAATAAAGTTTGCGTAGTTGAACAGGCCCCAATACCAATCGATGTTTTTGAAGGTGCAATTTGCGAAATCTGAATCGACGTGCCCCCCATCGGTTGAAATGTCGGCGAACTCGCAGAATTTGAAATATTGTTCGTTCAAATTCACGGTCTTGAAGTTCTGGGCATTAATAAGCAGTGATCGCATGATTTCGTTTGAGTCATCTTGAGTCGGCTGTGTGTAGATTGTCAAGAAAACGGTGATCTTCGGCGACTGATCGCGATCCGCCGTTATCGGTGGAATTTGTCGGGGCTAAGCGGAATGCAGATCTTGGTTACCAAGGCGTTTCTTGCCAGGTGCCTCGAGTATTCCATTCCTCCTGGGTGTACCAGCGAATATTGCAGAAGCGGGCATCGGATGCGAGCCAGTCGTAAACGTGGAAGGGGGTGTCGGAGACGATCAGCCATCGGGCGTGGTCGTTGCCAATAAATTCGAGTTCGACACGATGGAAATCTTTTTCGAACCATGCGTAGCTGAGATGGACTCGTTCGCCGTTCGAGTGCAATTGCGTGAATTTAGCAGACGTACTCTCCCAGGATCGCACGAACTGTTGAAATGCAGTTGCGAGGTCGTTCTCGGACATGAGGTTGTCGCGCGGGTCAGCAGCATTAAAGCTGACATGGTCTCGAACCAATGGTTTGATGCCGTTAGTAGTCTCATCTGCTAGATGAGCAAGTCCCGCTTCGGCAATTCTTCTGAGAATACCGTTGTCAGAACCGGCGTATCTAATGCACTCCAGTTCACTGTCATGGGCGGCCCGGATCATGCGGTCGAGTTCGCCTTTGTTTTCGGGCTGGCGGGCGACATAGCAATGGCTCACATCTTCGTCGTAGACAAACAGATCAGGAGCCTGCGTCCAAGGCACACCGCAGGCCGTGCAGCAGCCGTCACACACGTAGAATGGTCCGGGAGCGTTTTTGGGGTGTGGCTTGTAAGCGGTCATCGCGATTGTTCCATCAAAATCGCCGATAGACCTCACGCCGATGACCGATCTTTATGACGAGTACGACAAGCTTTTCTTCTCGGACTTCGTAGATCAAGCGGTAATCGCCGATGCGTATACGGAAAAGGTCGGACGCTCCTTTGAGTTTTTTCACTTTTAACAATTCAGAGTGGGGGTTAACCGTGAGGAACGCCAAAGCTTCTAGCACTCGCTCGCGGGTACGAAGGGATAGTTTCTCGAACTCTTTGCGTGAACTCCGAACGAACTCGACAGTATACTTCGCCATTATTTCTTTTTGCCGAGTCCTGCGAGCACATCGTCAAGCGAAAAGGTCTCTTCATTGCGCCGCGTGTGGTAAGCCTCAAGGTCTATCGCGTCTTCGAGCTGTTCGACCAACGCCTGTTCGATGAGGAAACGGAGTTTGATGCCCCGTTCCTTGCAGTACTTGGTCACAGCGTCTTTCACTCTGGCATCGATGATAGTAGATAAGGTCGCGGTTTCACTCATATCATGAATTATAATGAAAAATAATGAAAATTCAAGAAACACTTGAGGTGCGTACGCGATGTCACGTGGAGGGCATCGCCGCGTGACCACGGATATACACCTTTCTACTTACGGGTCACGGTTCTGTTTAGTCCATATTTCGCAATCTCAGCCGGAGGGATTGGAGTTTGATGAAGCCTTCCGCGTCTTTTTGGTTGTAGGCGCCGGCGTCGTCTTCGAAGGTGGCGATGCGTTCGCGGTATAGGGATTGGGGGGAGCGGCGACCGGTGACGATGGTGTTGCCGCGGTAGAGTTTAAGGCGGACATCGCCGGTGACTGTGGTTTGGGTTTGGTCGATCATTGAGCGGAGGATGTCGAATTCGGGTGCAAACCAAAAGCCGTAGTAGATCGATTCGGCGAATTTTGTCGAGAGGCTGTCGCGGAGGCGGGTGACCTCGCGGTCCATAGTGATGGATTCGAGAGCGCGGTGTGCGGCCATGAGGATGGTGACGCCTGGGGTTTCGTAAACGCCGCGGGACTTCATTCCCACGAATCGGTTTTCGACGAGGTCAACGCGGCCAATGCCGTGTTCGCCCCCGATATGATTAAGCTTGGCGAGGAGGTCGACGGCACCGTAGCGTTCGCCGTCGATGGTGACCGGTTCGCCTTTTTCGAACGAGATCATTATTTCCTGAGGCGTGTCGGAGGCGTTTTCCGGGGACCTTGTCATGACAAAGATATCCTCGGGCGGGGCGGCCCAGGGGTCTTCGAGAATCCCGCCTTCGTACGAGATGTGCATAAGGTTGCGGTCCATCGAATAGGGCTTTTCGGCCGTAGCGGCGACGCTGATGCCGTGTTCACTGCAGTAGGCGATGAGGTCGGCGCGTCCTTTGAATTCCCATTCGCGCCAAGGGGCGATGACCTTGATGTCGGGCTGAAGCGCGTAGTAAGTCAGCTCGAAGCGGATCTGGTCGTTGCCCTTGCCTGTGGCTCCGTGGGCGACCGCGTCGGCGCCTTCGCGGCGGGCGATCTCGATCTGGCGTTTTGCGATGACAGGACGTGCGAGGGAAGTGCCAAGGAGGTAGACGCCTTCGTAAACGGCGTTGGCTTTGACCGCGGTCCAGACGAAATCGCGCACGAATTCTTCGCGTAGGTCTTCGATGTAGAGCTTTGAGGCTCCGGTCGCAAGGGCCTTTTCTTCAAGCCCATCGAGCTCTTCACCCTGCCCGACGTCGGCACAGTAGCAGACGACCTCACAGTTGTAGGTCTCCTTGATCCAGAGGAGCATGGCCGAGGTGTCGAGGCCGCCGGAATAGGCGAGGATGACTTTTTTTATAGGTTGCATTTTGTCAGCAGTGCATAGCCAAAGTTGGGAAATCAGCCTACAATTATCAGCAAATAAAGGGATATGAGCAACTCTGAGAAACTTTGGGGCGGGCGGTTCACCGGGGAGGCGGATGCGTTTTTCGTGGAATTTAACCGTTCGTTCGGGTTTGACCGGCGGCTGATTGCGGCGGATATCGTGGGGTCAATCGCGCATGCGAACGGGCTGCTCGGAGCGGGGGTTCTGAAGCAAGAGGAGGCGGATGCGATCGTCGGCGGGCTGCGCGAGCTAATGGCGAAGGCGGGGGACGAGCTGGTTTTCGAGAATGACGAAGCGGAGGATGTGCATTCATTTATTGAGGCTCGGCTGATAGCAAAGTTCGGGGACGTGGGGCGGAAGCTGCATACGGGGCGGAGCCGGAATGATCAGGTGGCGACGGCTTTTCGGTTGTGGATGCGTGGTGAGATCGACGGGCTGTCGGAATTGCTGAGGTTCGTGCAGCGTATTTTGGTCGATTCGGCGGAGCGTTATCGTGATGCGGTGATGCCGGGATATACGCATTTGCAGAGGGCGCAGCCTGTGATGTGGGCGCATTGGTGTTTGGCATATTTTGAGATGTTTGAGCGGGACGCGGCGCGGCTGGCGGATTGCCGGAAGCGGGTGAACGTGATGCCGCTTGGTTCTGCGGCGCTCGCCGGGACGGGGTTTGCGGTTGACCGGGAAGCGGTGGCTCGCGAGCTTGGATTCGATGCGGTTTCGCGGAACAGTTTGGATGCGGTTTCGGACAGGGATTTTGCGATTGAATTTGCGGGAACGTGCTCGTTGGTGATGGTGCATCTGTCACGGATGGCGGAGGATCTGATACTTTATTGCTCGCAGGAATTTGGGTTTGTGACGCTGTCAGATTCGGTTTCGACGGGGTCGAGTTTAATGCCGCAGAAGAAGAATCCCGATGCGCTTGAGCTGATCCGCGGGAAGGCGGGGCGGGTGATCGGAGACCATGTGGGGTTGCTGGCGATGATGAAGGGGCTGCCGCTGGCATATAACAAGGATATGCAGGAGGACAAGGAGGCGGTGTTTGATGCTGCGGACACAGTCGTGGCCTGTTTGCGGGTGGCGGCGATCGTGTTGGAAAATGTTTCGCTGAATGAGGAGCGGATGCGGGCGGCGGCATCGCAGGGATACTTGAATGCAACGGAGATGGCAGATCATCTGGTGAGAAAGGGAGTGGCGTTTAGGACTGCGCATGATGCGGTTGGGCGGCTGGTGCTGTTGGGAATTGAAGCAGGGAAAGAGTTGGGTGAGTTGTCGGTGGATGAGATGCGGGCGATCGCCCCGGAGATCGGTGCGGACGTGTTCGACGCATTGAGCCTTGAGCAGACGCTTGCGAGTAAACGTGCGGTTGGCGGGACGGCTCCGGCGCGAGTCGCCGAGGCTCTTGCTGCGGCGCGGGAGCGGCTTGCGAAGGCGGACGGTTGATGGCAACGGAAGCGTTCAGAATTATCTCTTATCCATTTGTCATTTGAATGACGAATATGAGTAAAGCGATAATTACATTCTTTATATCCGCGACGTTACTGGTCGGGAACTCGTTTGCTGCGGGGGTGTGTCATAACCCTAAGGGCGATTTGAAGCCGGGTGCACGAGAGACGGTGATCTACAATGCTGACCGCGGGGAGAAGGACACGCTGCGTGACCTGCGGGTTGAGTTGGTGCATCCGGACGGCGGAGACGTGAAGGGTAAGCGACCGTTGGTGATAGGGATTCACGGGGGTGGATTTGCTGATAAATGTTTCTTTCAACCGTGCCATGAAAGGTATCTGGAACGGGTGCTGATCCCGGAGTTTGTGCCGTATGGATTTGCGGTTGCAGCTGTGCAATATCGGCTCACCTCGCCGCTCGATTTTCTGCCATCGCGGATAAGGGCCGAGAAGGTACGCGAGATGCACCATAAGGCGACGCAGGACGCGCGGCAGGCGATCAAGTATATTTTTGAGAATGCCGAGCAGCTTAATATCGATACGGAAAACGTTTATGTGATCGGCGTGAGTGCGGGTGCGATAACCGCTTTGCATTCTGTATATTCGACGCAGGATTCTGTGAGTGCGGAACTGTTCAAGGAGTTTGGCGGGTTGGAACCGGTGCAGGATGTTCGCGGTGTCATCAGCGTTTCTGGGGCGATGTACGATATATCGAAGTTGAAGAGCGGTCCGCGGGTCCCTCTAATGATCGTGCATGGAAGGAAGGATTTTGTTGTACCACCGGATAAGGGCTTCTATTTTGGGCTCGAACGGCTCGAACCGGTATATGGGGGGAAGGCGATCTTCAATGAAGCGGTAAAGTTAAAGCTGCCGGTGACAGGGCATTTCTATGATGTCGGGCATGCGTTCCCGGATGAGCTCAAGGTAAAGATACATGCCGATTCGCGGAACTTTTTGGTAGCAAATTTGAAGTGTCGCGTCACGGTGGCGGACGACACGGCAAACAATTAGGGCCCAGTAAATGGAAACATCAGAACTCATAAAGCGAACCGCCGAGAACGAGCTGATGCAGTTTTTGGGCGTCAAGATTGTTGAGACGGCGGCGGACCGCGTTGTGCTGACGATGGAAGTCACGCCGAAGGTGCACCAATATGTGGGCATAATGAATGGCGGCGTTTCGCTATATTTGGCGGAGACCGCGGCGTCGATTGGGGTGGTGGCGAGCGCGGACCTGACGAAGGTGACGCCGGTGGGGGTTGAGATCAACGCAAACCATATTCGGGCGGTGAGCAAGGGGTTGATCACGGTCGTGGCTACGCCGATCTTTCCCGGGCGGACGATGAGTATTTGGCAGATCGATATCACGAATGATAAAGGCAAGCTAGTGTGTACCGGGCGGTGTTCGGTGCTGTTGCAGAAGCGGCCTGCATTTCCTGCCTCAGTGTAGCGATATACTTACAGCGTGAATAAATTCATTCGCCAGCTAATTACGGAGTGGCGGCGGCTGGGCCTGCCGTTTGATGACGCGGCGGTGGTTATCGGGGTGTCGGGTGGGGCGGATTCTATAAGTTTGCTGTTGGCACTGGAGGAGCTGGTTCGGCGGGGGAAGTTGGGCGTAAGGGTTGTCGCGGCGCATTTTGATCATGGGCTGAGGGGGGCTGAAAGTGATGCGGATGCTGAGTTTGTGCGGGAATTGACTGCGGAGCTAGGCGTCGAGGCGGACATTGGTAAGGGACGAGTGAAGCGTACGGGGAATTTGGAGCAGAATGCGCGAGTTGCGCGTTACGCGTTCTTGCAGGATATTGCGTTGAAGCACGGGGCGGGCATTGTCCTCACTGCTCATACGATGAATGATCAGGCTGAGACTCTGTTGATGAACCTGCTGCGGGGGAGTGGCGCCGACGGGTTGAGCGGGATGACGCCGAGCCGAAAGTTGGAGAGTCGCCAGATCTCGCTTGTGCGGCCGCTGCTGCGGTGGGCAAAGCGGGTGGACACGGAGGAGTATTGTAGGTTTCGGCGGGTCGAGTTTCGGCAAGATGCGATGAATGAGGACGCGGCGTTTACGCGGGTGCGGGTGCGGAAAGAGCTCCTGCCGATGATGGCGACATTCAACCCGAAGATCGTGGAGACCCTGGCACGGACGGCGGAGTTGGTTGGAGCGGGCTCGGCGTCGGAAGGTACGAAGGCGGACGACGAGCTGCTCATCAGGAAGCTGAAAGAGCTGTCGAAGGAAGAGCAGCTTGCTACGATCCGGGCCTGGCTGGTGCATCATCGTGGAAATTCGCGTCGTTTAGCACTGAAACATATAGATGCGATCGCCCGATTGGTGCGGAGCGAGAAGAGCGGGCGGGTGGTTGAATTGCCGGGGAATGCGACTGTGATCAAGAGCTCCGGCAGGCTTGTATACGCACCGATAAAGGTTGATAAATAGGCCTATCGCAACTACAATCAAAGGTTGGCGTCTTATATAGGACGTGGTGAGCTTTGAAACAACGAGGGACGGGAAACTTTCATCAAATGGCATTAAGGATAATTCGCCGATGGTGGGAGCGGATTTGGAGGCTATAAATTGAATTCTAAGGCACGACAGGTTTTTTTGTGGTTAATGATCATCTCGAGCGCGTTGCTGTTCGTTTGGTATCTGCAGGGCAGACAGACGACGCCGCCCGAGGAGCTCTCGTTTGACGCCGCGCTCACGCGAATAAAGAACAAAGACGTAAAAGAGGTAACGGTCAAATCAGACAGTATGGAGCTGGTTGACCAGAACGACACGAAGCTTTTGGCGAAGCTTGACGCTAGCGATTCGACACGCGATCAGATACACGCGGCTGCTGCCGGTACAGATACGAAGATCAACCTGGAACCGGCGTCGAGCGGGTTTGGTTGGCTGATATTGATCAATGCACTTCCGTTCCTATTGTTGATCGGATTCTTGGCGTTTACGCTGCGGCAGATGCAGGCGGGCGGCAATAAGGCTCTGAGCTTTGGTAAATCAAAGGCGAAGCTGCTGAATAATCAGCAGAAACGCGTTACGTTCAAGGACGTGGCGGGTGTTGAGGAAGCTAAGGAAGAGCTGCAGGAAATAATCGAATTTTTGAAAGATCCGCAGAAGTTTCAGAAGCTGGGCGGAAAGATACCGAAGGGTGTGCTGATGGTGGGCCCTCCGGGAACGGGTAAGACTTTGCTCGCGAAAGCGATCGCGGGTGAGGCAAACGTGCCGTTCTTTTCCATCTCGGGTTCGGACTTCGTTGAGATGTTCGTCGGCGTGGGCGCGAGCCGTGTTCGTGACCTTTTTGAACAAGGTAAGAAAAATGCACCGTGCATCATCTTCATCGATGAAATCGACGCGGTTGGGCGTCATCGCGGAGCAGGTCTCGGCGGTGGACATGATGAGCGCGAACAAACGCTTAACCAGCTGCTGGTCGAAATGGATGGGTTTGAGTCGAACGACGGAGTTATTCTGGTCGCTTCGACGAACAGGCCGGATGTACTTGACCCGGCCCTGCTTCGCCCGGGCCGATTTGACCGCCGGGTCGTTGTCGGCAGGCCGGACGTTCGGGGACGCGAAGGGATCTTGAAGGTTCACACGCGGAAGATACCCCTCGACGAAGCGGTTGATATCAGCGTCATCGCTCGGGGAACGCCCGGATTTACCGGAGCTGACTTAGCGAATATCGTGAATGAAGCTGCACTGAACGCTGCGCGGTTCAACAAAAAGGTCGTGATGATGGCCGATTTTGAGATCGCGAAAGACAAGGTGATGATGGGTGCGGAGCGCCGCAGCATGGTGCTTTCGGACGCCGAGAAGAAGTTGACGGCTTATCATGAAGCGGGCCATACGCTCGTTGGCTTGAAGGTTCCGTCGGCCGATCCGGTACACAAGGTTTCGATCATTCCGCGCGGAATGGCTCTCGGTGTGACCCAGCAGCTGCCGGAGGCGGATCGCCATAGCTACACACGTGAGTATCTGACAAGTCAGATCGCCATCTTGATGGGCGGAAGGATAGCTGAGGAGATCTATTTCGGCGACAACAACGTTACGACTGGTGCGTCGAACGACATCGAACGTGCGACGGAATTGGCACGGGCGATGGTGTGCGAATACGGAATGTCCGATCTTGGTCCGCTGACCTTCGGTAAGAAGGACGAGCAGATATTCCTCGGGCGCGAGATCAACCAGCATCGCGATTATTCTGAAGACACGGCGATAAAGATCGACGATGAGGTCAAGAAGATCATCAACAAGCAGTATGAGTTGGCGCGTGACGTGATCACTGAGAACTCAGACGCGTTAGTCCGATTATCAGAAGCGCTGCTTGAGCATGAAACTCTTGACAGTGTGCAGATAAGGCGGGTGGTAGCGGGTCTGCCGCTGGATTCGCCGGTGAGTTCGCCTTCCACCTCGGATGACGACGGTTCGCCGGAGACTGAAGAAAAGGAAGGACGGTTCAAGAAGCCGATACTTCCGCCGATAACGCCGAATAATCCGGCTACGGCGTAAGTGTTCGACAGTTATGTTAAAAAGGATGAGGGCGTTTAGCTTTCATCCTTTTTTTAGCGCACGATGGAGTACTCTGACCTGCGATCTCTCTTGCTTTCGAACAAGTACGAACAGATCCTTGACGGCTGTTCGGGCGCAGAGGTTTACTATTTGCCGGAGCTTGAGGCGTATCTCAAGATCGGCAAAGCGGACGGGATCTCAGATCTTGGAAGAGAAAAGGCGGCATTGGAGTGGCTGTCGGGTCGATTGATCGTACCCAGGGTTTTAGGGTTTGAATCGTCGACAGATGGGGACGCGCTGCTTATCTCTGAAATTCCGGGAACACCTGCGGCTAGGTACGTGGCGTCTGGACTCACAGCCGATACGGCGAGGGAATTCGTCGCCGAGGGAGCGCGAGCGATGCGCGCGATGCACGCGATCGATATCCGAGACTGTCTGCTTGATGAAAGGTTAGATGTAAAATTGGAGCATGCAGGGGAAAATGTCCGCCACGGCCTGGTGGACGAAAGTGATTTTGACGAAGACAATGCGGTGAAGACGGCTGCATCGATCTATGAAGAAGTCGTGAGAGGACGACCACGCGGCGAAGATCTTGTATTTACACATGGGGATCTTTGTCTTCCAAATATCATCATGAACGAGGAGGTCGTTGCCGGGTTTGTTGACTTGGGGCGAGCGGGTGTCGCGGACCGGTATCAGGACATCGCGCTTTTTCATCGGAGCTTTCACAGTAACTGCGGGATAGAGGTGGATTTTGAAGGCGTGTTTTGTGATGTGTATGGGATACCTGAATTGAATCGTATGAAGCTCGATTATTATAGAAAACTGGACGAACTGTTTTGAACGTAATCAAGAAATGGCAAACCTCGAAGCGCTCGATGGATCTAAACGGGCAGCCGCTGGTGATGGGAATTTTAAACGTCACTCCGGATAGTTTTTCGGATGGCGGCGAGTATTCGTCTGTCGATGCGGCTGTTAAGCGGGCTGAGGAGATGGCGGCGGAGGGCGCGGATATCATTGATATCGGAGGAGAGTCGACTCGACCGGGGAGCGTGCGGATAGGTGAGGGTGAGGAGATAGACCGGGTAGTACAGGTGATCGAGGCTGTTTCAGAACGTGTGGATCTGCCGATCTCGATAGATACTAGCAAGGCGAGCGTCGCGCGGGCGGCGATCGAGGCCGGGGCGGAGATCGTAAATGATGTTTCGGGGCTGCGGTGGGACCCTGAGATCGCGACGGGGGCGGCTCATACGGGAGCGGCTTTGATCTTAATGCATTCGAGGGGCGAGTTTGAGACGATGCATTCGCAGCCGGCGGTCGAGGATGTTGTGGGCGAGGTTTCGCGTGATCTGCGACGTGCTCTCGCGGTTGCGGCGGGGCGTGGTGTGAACCCTTCGCAGATCGCTTTAGATATTGGGATCGGGTTTGGGAAGACGGCGGAGCAAAATTTAGAGTTGCTGGCGAAACTTGATAGACTTGTGAGTGAATTTGCAGGCTATCCGATGGTGGTGGGCACGTCGCGAAAATCTTTTATCGGGAAGATGATGGGCGGGGTTCCCGTTGGGGAAAGGTTGAACGGGAGCCTTGTGACGGCGGCGATCGCGATTTGGAACGGTGCGAAAATATTGCGCGTACACGATGTGCGTGCCACAGTGGATTTGGTCAAGACAGTAACAGCCATCAAGGAACAATTATGAGATCAGTTAAGGCCGCGACACTGTTGTTGCTGCTGCTCGGGGTTAGCGGTTTTACGGATTGTTATAAACCCGTGACAAACTCTGGGCTGCCGAGGCATATTCGGACGGTAGCGGTGCCGGCGTTTCGGGCAGAGCCGACGGGGCTGCGATATCGCGTTGAGTCGCGGTTTACCGAGGCGGTGTCGCGCGAGATCATAAAGCGTGGTAACGGGCTGAAGGTGCAGGGTAGGACAGAGGGGGCGGACGCGGTCATTGAGGGAACGATACGCGATTTTAGCTTTTCGGGCGTGCTGCTTGATCGAGAAGGGCGTGCGAGGGTTTATGAGGTGACGATCGTATCGGCAGTGACGATACGGGACCTGCGGGAGCAGAAAGTGCTCTTCGATAATCAGAATTTTATTTTCCGCGACTCATTCGAGTTTTCGGAAGACCCGCGGTCGTTCTTTAACGAAGAAGATCCGGCGGTTGAGAGGATCGCACGGGCGTTTGCGGAGGCGGCCGTATCGGCTTTTGTGAATGGGCTCGGGGTGCGTGACGAGCGGAAGTAGATGCCTGCGTTAACAAAGCTACAGCTTCGACAACATCTGAAGAGCAAGAGCTTTGAGCCGGTTTACACGCTCTATGGGCCGGAGGCTTATCTGCGTGACGTGGCGGCGAAGACGATCGTCGATATGGCTTTCGGTGAGGGGGAGTTACGCGATTTTAACGAAGATGTGTTCTCGCTAAATGAGCCGTCGAGTTTGAAGGCGGCGTTGGCAGCTGCCGATCAGCTTCCGATGATGGCGGCGAAGCGGGTTGTTCGAGTTACGGATGTCCGCGTTGCAGCCACGACGCAGAAGGACACGTTGAGAGAAGAATTTGAAACGCAGCTTGAGGCGTATCTGGCGAACCCGGCGCCCCAGACGATCTTGCTTTTCGTTGCGGATGAGCTGAACGGGAACCGCAAGCTTGGGAAGCTGTTAAAAGGGAAGACTGCGGCGGTCGAATTTGAGCAGTTGCAAGGCAGCGAGCTGAATGACTGGGTTGTGCGAACTGCCGTCGAGTTTGGTGCGAAGATCGATCGGCGGACGGCGGACTATCTTACGCTAACGGTGGGTGCTGACCTTCGGCGGCTGTATGCGGAGCTTAAGAAGATCGCGACGGCGGCGATGCCTGAGGCCATGATCACGATCGAGCACATCGACGAGCTGGTTTCGAATACGAGTGAGATACCGAACTTTGACCTGACGGACCACCTGGTGGCGGGTCGTGGCCAGCAGGCGCTGGCGGCCCTCAAAAAGATATTGGATGACGGGGCGGAGCCACTGGCGTTGCTGGGGCTGATCTCTTATAACTTTCGGCGGCTCCTGATCGCTAAGGATATGATGGATTCGGGCGCGGAGCGGGCGGCGGTGGCGAAAGCCGCTGGGCTACGTTATAGCGACCAGGAAGTGTTTTTCGCGGCAGCGCGGAGGACAGAGGCGGCTAAGCTGATCCGGATACTGGCGCGGCTGGCTCAGACAGATCTTGCGATAAAAACGTCGCTGGCGGGCGGCGGCAAGCAAGGCTCGCGGATGCAGATAGAGATGCTGGTCTGTGAACTTGCGGCGGGTTGAGATCCAAGAAAATGATTGTAGGGGCAGCATCTGTGGCTGCCCGTGAAAGTGTCGCCCGGGAAAAGCAGACGGACCGGGCCGAGCCCTGCCCCTACAATTATTCCCCAAGAGCGGCGGCTCAGACTGGAGCCGCGGGGCTTGGGAAATTCGATGTCAATCGGCTAGATGGCTTCTACGCCAAGGCCGTTGTTGAAATAGTGGTAAAGGCCGTTAAAGTCGAGCAGCGCGCGGTTGAGTATCAACGGCAGGTTCGGAATATCTTCGGTATTTACGATCAGGTTAAGGTTGCGAAGGAATGCGTCGTGGGCATTCATCGTCGTTCCGCCCTCTTCGAGCGAGACGAGGAAAAGACGTCTGCGTTCGCTTGAATACATCGCGTTGGCTTTCTGCTGAAGCACTGCAGCACCGCCCATTTCTGCGGCAAAATCCGGTGAAAAAATGACGAGTTCGGTCTTGCCTTCGCGGAGGCGTTCGTTCGCCTGTGCGGGCGATTGAGCGATATAGACCTTGTAACCTGCTTCAGCAAGGATCTTTGCGACGGCGTCTTTCTTATCGCCGAGGCAAAGGAGGACGCGACGCGGGCGTTCGCCTTTGTCGTCAGATTCGTGCAGCGAACCGCCTTCGGATTGAAGCGCGGAAAGCAGGGCTTTCAGCGCACTGTTTATCTGGACCTCAGAGGAACGTGCGGCGAAGCTGTTCGTACCGTTCGCCGCGGGTGCTGGCGTGCTCTCGGCAAGCTGCTGGACGGCCGTGGACGCGCCGCTGCCGTCGCGATGGGCACGCAGCATATTGCGGCACCGCGGGCATCGGACGGTGAAGTTGCCGCTCGGGATCTTTTCTTCGTCGAGCTGCAGTGAAACTGAACAATTGTCACAACGGATGATCATATTCTTTTGGTTTGCTTGCTATTCCATCAGGTCCAGAACGGAGCTCGTCGGCGGGGCAGGCGGCGGCGTGCGCGGGGCGATCGGTTCGACCGCCGGCCGGGCCGTGGAGTCGCGGTTCAGGTAATCTTCGGTCGACGAGAGGCCCTTGAGTTGGAGCAGCAAGTTATTTTGGTTGGTCGCGTATGACAGGCCATCTTCGAGCGTGATGACCTTGTCTTCGATCATCTTGCGGATGACGGAGTCGAAATCTTGCATACCGTCCATTTCGCCATCACGGATTGCGTCGAGCAGAGTCTTGCCGTCACTTTCACCGTTCTCGATATACTCACGCGTTCGCGGATTTGACCGCATGATCTCGACCGCCGCGACGCGGCCCTTGCCGTCGCCTCGCGGGATAAGACGCTGCGAGACGATGTAGCGGAAGGTTTGTGCCAGGCGGGTTCGTATGATCCGCTCTTCGTTCTTGGGGTAGAGGCCGATGATGCGGTCAATGGTCTTAGACGAATCGATTGTGTGAAGTGTCGAAAGTACGAGGTGGCCCGTTTCGGCCGCTTCGAGTGCGATCTCGGCGGTTTCGAGGTCACGCATTTCGCCGACAAGGATCACCTTGGGTGCCTGGCGGAGTGCGGCTCGGAGCGCGGATGCGAAATCTTTTGTGTCTGCGCCGACCTCGCGCTGGTTGATGGTGCTCTTTTTGTGATTGTGGAGGAACTCGATCGGGTCCTCGATGGTCACGATGTGATAGCTTTTGGTTTCGTTGATGCGGTCGATGATGGCCGCGAGCGTTGAGCTTTTGCCGGAGCCCGTTGGCCCGGTGAGCAGGACGATGCCGTTACGGATGTTAGCGATCTCGGTAAGGTGCTCCGGCAGGCTAAGCGATTCGAAACTCGGGATGTTGTGCGGGATGACGCGCATTACGATCGAGTAGGAGTTTCGCTGCTGAAAGATGTTGACGCGGAAGCGGCATTTGCCGGGGAGCGCGTAGCTGAGATCGGCGGTGCGATTGCGGGCGAGTTGCGCGGCCGCTTCGGCGTTATCGCGGAGGATCGCCATCGCGATCATTTCGGTCTGAAATGACGAAAGTGTGCCGATGCCGAGAGGGGTCGCGGTGTAAAGGGTTCCGTTTATCTCGACCTGCGGTTTTTGTCCGCACGAAAAGTTCAGATCGCTGACATTGTCGGACATGAGCAGCATCTGCTCAATAATGGGTGCTACATCAAGCAAACTCATTGTTTGGAATTACTCCCGAGCGAAATTAAGAAAGAGGCGGGAAAAAGACAGAGTCCTGATATCTGTGAAGCGGAGACGAATGTCGACGCCAAAAGTATTATTACCCGAGATGTATCAAAGATGCAAGTAAATTTTTAACAAAATTTTACGTGACGTTAAGTCTAACAGTGAGTCGTGTAAAGTTCTCGGCGATGTCGGCGGGTTGGCCGACTATTGCGGAGATGACGGCGGCGGAGGCGGCTCCTGTCGAAAGTACCGCGGCGATGTTGTGTTTGTTGATGCCGCCGATGGCGACGATCGGGATTGGGGAGGCGAGTTTGCATGCGGAACGCAGCAGATCTAGGCCGACCTCGGGTTCGGTGTCCGATTTTGTGGCCGTTGAGTACATCGGGCCGAATGCGATGTAAGCTACGGGCAGTTGCCGGGCTTCGCTCACTTGGCCAATCGTATGGGTGGAAACGCCGATTATGGCTTCGGGGCCGAGCACGGCGCGGGCTTTTTCTGCCGGCAGATCGTCGCGGCCGACATGCACCCCGTCGGCACGTGCGGCGAGTGCGACGTCGACTCGGTCGTTGACGATGATCTTTGCACCGGCAGGACGTGCGATCTCGAGCGATTGGCAGACTGCTTCGTATAGATCGCGGGCGGACGCTGTTTTGTCGCGGATCTGTATAACGCGGGCGCCGGCGTCGACTAATTTTTGGACCTGTTCGGGATGAGATAGCCCGGGGAGCTCGCGGTCGGTTATGGGATAGATCTGCGGAAACGTGAGGGTCATACGAGTGATTTGACCATCAGATAGCCGTCCTCGCCGTTGTTGTAGTAATTGCCGACACGCTGGACAGTGTTGTAGCCGCTCTCGCGGTAGAGTGCTTGGGCGGCGGTGTTGCTGACGCGGACCTCGAGAATGACAGTGGAGACCTTTTTCGCACGCAGACGCTCTTCGAGATGTGTGAGAAGCGTGGTCGCAAGCCCGCGGCGGCGGTGTTCGGGGGCGACTCCGACTGTTGTGATATGCGCGGCGCCGTCATCGGTTATCATCGCGAAAATGAACGCGGCCATCTCGCCGGCAGCGGTATCGGCTCGATAGCTAAGGGTTCGAGGCGTGTCGAACAGGTAGTTAAATGTGGTGCGTGTGTAATTCTCGCCGTTCTTAAAGCAACGGTAGTTTAAGCGCATCGCGTCCTGGATATGATCACGGCTGAGAGGGTGGACCGAATAGACGGTGGGCTCGGCGGGGACGACATCGCCGACCTCGGCATATGATATAGGGATAAAAAAATCCCGAATGGTCTGAAAAACTGCCATGCCCGGAACTCAGAGGATCAGCATACAATCGCCATAGCTGTAAAAGCGATAGCTGCTCGCAACCGCGTGGCGATATGCTTCCATTATAAGTTCGTAACCGCCAAAAGCCGAAACCAAAATAAGCAGCGAACTTTTCGGAAGGTGAAAGTTCGTGAGCAGGCCGCCGACGGACCTGAATTTGTGTTGTGGCGTTACGGTTAGGTCGGCCCATCCGGAGCCGGGTTGGATCGATACGTTTCGGGCTGCGAGTGTTTCGAGTACGCGCGTTGTGGTTGTGCCGACGGCAACGATGCGCGACTTGTCGTGCTGTGCGGTGTTCAAGGTTTCGGCGGTCTCTGGCGAGATCGAATATTGTTCGGGAAGGACTCGGTGTTGACTGAGGTCGTCTGCCCGGACGGGTTCGAACGTGCCATAGCCGACATGGAGCGTGATCTCGGCGATGGTGATGCCGCCGGCTCTTAGTTCGGCAAGGACCTCGGGCGTGAAATGGAGGCCGGCGGTGGGCGCGGCGATCGAACCGCGGGTGGCAGCGTAGACGGTTTGATAACGGTCCCGGTCGTGGTCAGCCGAGTCAGGGTCGCGTTTGATATAGGGCGGCAGCGGCGTTTTGCCGATGCGGTTGAAGTGTTCGAAGAGATCGCCTTCGGCGTCGAACTCGATGATGATGCGGCCGGAATCGGTGCGGCGGACGACGGTACCGGAAAGCTGATCGTCGAATGTGATCAATTTGCCGGGGTGGAGGCGCCGGGCCGGGCGAGCGAGAGCTTCCCAAGTGTTTGCAGATTCTTCGCGAATGAGAAAGACCTCGGCACGACCGCCGGTTTCGGTGGTGCCGATGAGACGTGCGGGAAAAACGGCTGTGTTATTGAGCACGAGCGTGTCGCCTTTATTGAGCTTCGAGGGAAGATCGCGAAATGCGTGGTCGGCGAATCTTTTTGCCTTGCGGTCGACGAACAGCATCTTGGACGCAGAGCGGTCCGCGAGGGGATGATTCGCGATGAGCTCGTCGGGTAGATGAAAGTCGTAATCGCTGAGTGAGTGCATTGAAAGTGTATTGCGCCGCGGGACAGGGCAATGTACGATTATACGATTTGCTACATTCGCGGACATCTTCTCGAAGTGCGTTTTTCATCTTATGATCGCACACCGGCACCGCCCCAGGGTGGTTGCCAAAACGTCCGGCAGAAAACCGCACGGTTAAAGATCAATGGAGGGAAGATCATGAAACACAATACTTTACGGGGAAAATTGGCAGCGGCAGCGACATTTGTTTTTGTTGCGTTGTTTGCTTCTGGAGATGCGTTTGGACAGGGCCGATACGCGGCCCAATACAACAAGGCGAATGTGGGGGCGATCATCACGCGTCTTGAGACAAGCAGCAATGCTTTTAAGACCAATTTTGACCGCGAACTGGATCGCAGCAGGTTGAATAATGCGACGAAGCGGCAGTATCGCACTACAGTTTCGCGGTATGAATCTTCGCTGAATACGCTCAGGCGCGATTTTAACCGCCAGAGCAATTGGTGGAATGTTCGCAATCGTGTTCAGACGGTGATGACGAATGCGCGGCAGGTTGAGACGCTGATGAATAACGCAGATTTTCGACGCAATGTTGAGCAGCAGTGGAACCGCATGCGCGGCGACCTCAACACGCTGGCTGATACCTACGACATGCAGGGGATCGGCGGCGGCGGCGGCTGGCAGGGACCGGGGCAAGGCGGACAGTTTCCCGGGCCTGTTGGACCCGGAGGCGGTGCGGGTCAAGTGAGTCCGCCGGCGTGGGCCCGCGGTACATTCTATGGCCGCGACCGCAACGGCAGGTATCTCACTATGTCTATCACAGCGAACGGCGCGGTTACGCTAAACACCGGCGGACAGATGTCGACGGGCAGCTATCTTCGCAGCAACAACATGACGATCAACGGCGTTATGTATCGAGCGGTGCAGCAGGGCAACAACATTGTCGTGACCAATCTGGCGGCGGGTGAAAGCGTGAACTATTCGCGTACCGGCGGCCCGGGTTGGGGCGGCGGACAACCGGGATGGGGCGGAGGTCAGCAGGGGAACGTTCCCTCGTGGGCAGTCGGCACATGGTACGGCACGAACCCGCAGACCGGCGGCGGTTGGGCGTTGACAATAAACACTAACGGGACGGTGGTCTATTCGTTTGACAGCGGAGCGACTCAGCAGGGGTCGATCTATGGCGATCGATTAACGATACTGGGTGTTGAGTATCGCATTTCGCGGATCTCGAACGGCATTCGCACGACGCATGTGAACAATGGCTCACGGCTCGATTTCTTCAATCGACGACGTTAGGCTAAAGTTCAGACAAAAGGAAACAGCACGGTTTTTACGCCGTGCTGTTTTTTTGTTTAAGCGATAATAGTTTTACCTAATACCGCGTTACCTCGTTGATTTTATTATTCATAATATCACCCCCAGTGCTGATTATGATGGCACAGAAGGCGTGTTTGTTGCAAACATTAATGGCCGTCTGACGGGCGAGAATTTTATTGCTGCTTAGGGGGCATTCTGATAGATTAGAACGTCAATCCGAAATTCATTGTATGAGTTCAATTCCTTCAGGCCCTGATATCAGCCATCGGGAGCTTTTCAATCAGATCGATCAGGGATTTGGCATTCTCGAAGTCATTTTTGACCGCGAGGAGCGGCCGGTAGATTACCGTTTTGTCGATATCAACCCGGCATTTGAAAAGATGACGGGAATTGCGACGGACGATGCGCTGAGCGGCAAGACGGTTCGCGAACTCATTCCGAACATCGAGCAGAAGTGGGTCGAAATTTACGGCGAGATAGCATTAAGCGGCCACTCGCAGAGATTTGTTGAGGGGTCCGATGCGATGAATCGATGGTTTTCGGTTTACGCGTTCAGGGTTGATGAGACGTCTAGGCTGGTAGCGCTGCTGTTTACGGACATCACCGAGAAACGGCGGACGGAAGAGGACCTGTTAAAGACGGATACGCGGCTCCGGCTGGCGTTGGACGTTTCGAAGATCAGCATTTTTGAGATGGATCTGCGCACGGGATTGGTTACGGCGGATGCTTATGGCAGAGAGGTTTATGGGTTTGGGCCCGACGAAAAGCTGAATGTTGAAAAGGTTGCGGAGCGTTTTCATCCGGAGGACCGTGAGCGGATAGTGGCAGCTTTTGAGGCGGCCCAAGATCCGGCGGGCACGCATCAAGTCAAGCTCGAACACAGGATCGTTTTGCCTGACGGTATGGTGAGGTGGATCAAGGCCCGAGCCCGAGTCTTTTTTGAAGGTGAGAACGGAGAGATCCGTGCGGCGTCGTGCACGGGGACGTACGTCAACATCACGGGGGCAAAGCTTGAGGAGGCAGAGCGGCGTAGGCTTACAGAACAGCTCGAGGCTGAACGCGCGAGCTTGAAATATCTGTTCAATGAGGCGCCCGCGTTCGTGGCGACTCTGCGAGGGCCGGATCACGTTTTTGAACTGGCAAATCCGGCATACCTCAGGCTTGTTCGTCGTTCGGATGTCATCGGCAAGGCGGTTCGGGACGCGTTGCCGGAAGTCGTTGATCAGGGATTCATTGAGATCTTAGATAATGTTTACTCGACGGGGCGGCCATATATCGGGAATGAGATAGCGGTTTCGATCAGGGCGGAAGATTCGGAACAGGCAGAGACGCGTTACGTGGACTTTGTATATCAGCCGATCTTTGCGGCGGACGGAAGCGTATCTGGTATTTTTGCACACGGTTTTGACATAACGGAACAGGTGGCCGCACGTAAGGCCGCGGAGGCGGCGGACCGTGCAAAGGACGAGTTTCTCGCGACGCTTTCGCATGAGCTGCGGACGCCGCTGAACGCGATGCTCGGTTGGTCGCAAATGTTAGGGAATCCCGATATCGACCCGGCTACACGACAGCGCGGCATTGAGACGATTCAGCGAAACACGCGGCTGCAGTCGAAGCTGATCGATGACGTACTGGACGTTTCGCGGATAATTTCGGGGAAGCTTCCGCTGAGCATCGAGCAGGTGGATATAGCGACAGTGATCTACTCCGCAATGGAAGCGGTGGTGCCGGCGGCATCGGCGAAAGGGATCGCGCTTGAACAGGACGTGGATCCGGACGTGAACGTGATCTCAGGCGATTCGAGTCGGCTCCACCAGATAATATGGAACCTGCTTTCGAATGCGATCAAGTTTACGCCTAAGGGGGGCGAGGTTCGGATACGTGTAAAGCGAGTTGAATCGCAGGTCGCGCTCGAGGTGTCGGATAGTGGAATCGGCATATTGCCCGAGGTGCTGCCGTATGTGTTCGACCGGTTCAGGCAGGGGAATTCGACCATAACGCGAAATCATGGCGGGCTGGGGTTGGGGCTTGCGATCGTGCGGCATCTGGTGGAAATGCACGGCGGCGAAGTTTCGGTGCACAGCGAGGGAGAAGGGAAGGGGTCGACGTTTACGGTTCTGCTTCCGTTGGTGGCGGTTAAAGAAGATGCGGCGGCTCTGTATGAGGAACGGCGAGGCGAGGTTAAGTCCCCAGCACCGTTGGGGGACGATCTTGGCGGATTACATGTGCTGGTTGTGGACGACCAGGAGGACGGGCGGACGCTAATCTCGACCGTGCTGGAGCTTCGCGGAGCGCAGGTGACGCTTGCGTCGTCGTCAGCGGAGGCCCTCGAAAAACTGGGCGATGCGCGGCCGGATGTCATCGTCAGCGATATCGGCATGCCCAACGAGGACGGGTATACGCTGATGAGGAAGATCAGGGAACGTCCGGCAGAAGAAGGCGGCGAGATCCCGGCCGTAGCTCTAACAGCATACGCTCGGCCGCAGGACAAGGCGATGGTGCTGGATTCCGGCTTTCAAATACACGTGCCGAAACCGGTGGATCCGATGGAGTTGGTTGCGATAGTTTCGAATCTGGCGAATTCGGTGAAAAGATAGAAGAGAAGTGGTGCCGGAGGTCGGACTCGAACCGACATGGGATTGCTCCCGCCAGATTTTGAGTCTGGTGCGTATACCAATTTCGCCACTCCGGCGCGAATGTCAAATATTAAGGTTTTAGGGGCGATTCGTCAAGAAAGTGAAGTACGGCGAGCAGGGATGCTTGCCGCTCTAGTCTTAGACCGGACTTACGATGACGATCTGGACGCGGCGTTTGGCTTCGTCCAGGAATGCTTCGATGTTGGCGCTGACGCGTTCTTCGATGAGCATGGCGTTAATGTCTGCACGGCGTTCGTCTAGGGTTGGCATCAGAAGGCCGGGGTTGCGGGCTCTGAAGTCCGGGACGAACTCTTCGCGGTAGTACTCGGCTTCGTCATCGGGGGTGACGACTATGAACGAGCGAAAGCGGAAATCGAGATATTTATCGATGGCAACGCGCTGTTCTATGATCCTCTCGAAGTTGTCATCGCGGACCGAAGTGAAGCCGACCTGTTGAAGACGGTTCTCAAACTCACCCGGCGTCGGGAAATAGGTGAGAAGCTCCGCGATCTTGGCGTCGACCTCTGCTTGCGTGGGTGGCGTGCGGGGCAGGCGCTCGGCTTCGAGCGTGAAGATCCGCTGGTTGATCTGAAGCTCGAGGGCAACATTCAGCGCCTCAGATGTTGGGTTAGCGAGGTCTGCCCCGGGTTGTAGAGCGAGCTGCCAACGAAGGTCGGAAAGCGTGATCAGCTCCGTCCGTACACCGTCCGCGACCGTTGCAACTATTTTATCGACTACGCGCTGCGGATATGCTGCAAGCGGGGCGAGGGCGAAGATCGCCATTAACAGCCCGAAAACCGATAAATTTTGCCTTAAACCTTTTTCTAAACGAATCATTAGGTTTTTATTGATTTTGCTACCTCTAAGAAGCAGAGTCAATTGTAAAAAGATGTGTTAAACAATTGACAAACTCACCAAATTATATTTAACTAAATACCGGAGGCGTGCAGTACCTCAAACCTCCACAGACCTCTTCCTCGCTGAGATCCAAAGTTAAGTTGCATCGACCTTCCTCTCGGATGCCCCTATAGAATCGAATGACACTTCCCTCGTCTGCCGCAAAAGTTAAAGCAAAACCGTATTCCGTACCCTCCGTCCCGCGCGAGTCCTCACCAGAACTGCGCTTTATTTCGGACCTTGGTCGGAGCCTTTTGTTTACGGTCCATCCCAAAAAGGTGGCATGCCGCGTTTCGGGTGCGCTGCAACACCGCGTTGATGCGGAGATCTGCGTTTTTGTCGCAGAACTCGAGAGCATCGGCGTGGTTAGCTGCGGCTTTGACCGACGCGGACAGCTTGAGACGAATTTTATCGACAAACAGAAATTTGAGAAGTGGCTTAAGCTGCTGCCGCCGCAGGTGGGATATGTCGAGGAGAACGCCGCGGAATTCCTTACGACTGGGTGCAACCGCGAGATCGAATACGTCTCGCCGCTGCACATTAACGGCGAGATCAAGGGCGCCATCATTGTCGGATTCGATTCGCGATCGGAGCTGGACGATTCGAAAGCACGGCTGATAGATGCGGCAACGCAGATGGCGGCGATGAGTGTTAATTTGTCGGCCCATTATGAGGCGGCGATCAATTCGTCGATAACGCGTGCGAAGGAAGAGCATCGCAAGTTTACGGAAGCGATCTTGGATGCATTGCCGGTCTCGCTTTATGTGGTGGACCGGGATTATCGGATCGTTACGTGGAACCGGCATCGCGAGATCGGGTCGCAGGGTATCCCGAGGGATTCGGCCATCGGACGGAACGTTTTCAACGTGCTGGCGCGGTACCCGGAGGGGCGTGTGCGAACGGAATTTGAGAGCGCGTTCAACACGGGACAGATACAGCGAATCGAGCAGCAGACGTCGGCGGAGGACGGTTCGACGAAGCATTGGATGGTCAGCAAGATACCGATGCGTGACCCTGATTCGAACGAGGTCACGCATGTGATCACGGTCGGTGAGGACGTGACGGTGCGGGTTGAGGCGATCCATGCAGTGGGGCGTGCAGAAAAGCTTGCGGCGGTCGGAAGGCTCGCGGCGGGTGTCGTGCATGAGATCAACAATCCGCTGGCGACGATAGCGGCATGTGCCGAATCGTTGGAGCAGAGGGTTGAAGAAGGAGCGTTCGCGGACTGTGAGGCGATCGACGACCTTGAGGAATATCTCGGACTGATCAAGAGCGAAGCGTTTCGGTGCAAGTCGATCACGACCGGGCTTTTGGATTTTAGCCGCGTGCGAACGGGAGAGCGGAACCTGATCGACATTGGCGAAATATTGCGGTCTTCGGCAAATCTGCTTTCGCACCAGAAACGAGGCGATAACATTAAGATCGAGCTGGAAATACCAGATGTGCTGCCGCAGATTAAGGCGGACGGCGGGCAGATGCAGCAGGCTGTGATCGCACTTGCCACGAACGCGATCGACGCGATGCCTGATGGCGGGACGCTGACACTTGCGGCGAGTTCGCGTGGCAATCGCGTTTCGATCGAGGTCCGGGATACCGGCGTCGGGATTCCTACGGATGATATGTCGAAAATTTTTGAGCCGTTTTTTACGACAAAGGAGATCGGCAAGGGCACGGGGCTTGGACTTGCGGTGTGCTACGGGATCATCACGGACCACGGCGGCCGCATGAACGTTCGATCGAATTTGGGTAAAGGCACGACGTTTACGATCGTCCTTCCAGGCAGCTCCGGCGTTTGCTGATCTGGTTTTTTCTTTCTCCCCTCTAAAGCTATGGCAAAACTACTAGTAGTCGATGATGAGAAGAATCTTCGCCTTGTCGTTCAGAAAGAGATGGCCCGACAGGGCCACGAGGCTGAAACGGCGGCAGACGGCGAGGCGGCGTGGGAGATGCTGGAATCGCAGGACTTTGATGTGCTGCTCTGCGATATAAATATGCCGCGGCTTGACGGCATGGGTCTGCTGAAGCGTCTGGCTGAGAAGAGCGCGAATCCGCCTGAGGTGATCGTGCTGACGGGGCAGGGAACTGTTGAGACGGCTATCGAGGCGATGAAACTGGGTGCGTATGATTACCTTACCAAGCCATATCGGTTAACGGAGCTTTCGGCTCTTGTCGCACAGGCTTCGGAGAAAAAGCAGCTGAAGACGGATAATCAGCGGCTGAGGGCGCAGATCCAGAGGGCTGTCGGGACTACGCCCGAGATCATTGCAGAATCGCCGCAGATGAAAGAGGTGCTGCGACTTGTGAGGCGCGTGGCGCCCACGGATACTTCCGTGCTGATCACGGGCGAATCGGGAACCGGCAAAGAGCTTGTGGCGCAGGCGATCCATCGACTCAGCGATCGTGCGGATAAGCCTTTTATTGATCTGAACTGCGCTGCGTTGCAGGATACGCTGCTGGAATCGGAGCTGTTCGGGTATGAGGCCGGCGCATTTTCTGGCGCACGCAACAGGAAGCTCGGCTTGTTTGAGCTGGCGGACGGCGGAACGCTTTTCTTAGACGAGATAATGGAAATGCCGGGGCCGCTGCAGTCAAAGCTGCTGCGGGCGCTTGAGACGCGGACGTTCTTTCGCGTAGGCGGGGTGAAGAAGGTCGAGGTGAACGTGCGGCTGGTGGCGGCGACAAATCGCGATCCGCATCAGGCGGTTGGCGAAGGCGTGTTTCGTTCGGACCTGCTTTATCGGATAAATAGTTTCGAGATAAATATCGCACCTCTGAGGGAGCGGCAGGAAGATATTGAGCCGCTTGCACAGCATCTGCTGCAGAAGGTTGCGGGTGCGAATCCGCCGGAGCTGACGGAGCCCGTGATCGAGGCGCTGAGGGCTTATTCCTGGACTGGGAATGTGCGGCAGCTCCGCAATTGTCTAGAGCGTGCGGCACTGTTGACGGACAACGGCCGGATCACGGTGAAGGAACTGCCGCCTGAGGTCGCGTACCGGACAGAAAAGACGAACGTCTCGGTGAACTACAGCTCGCCGAAGGTTCAGCCGGGCGCTGGCGCCTATGCGACCGGCGTGACGACGAATCTGAGAGAGACAGAGCGACAGCAGATAATTACCGCACTGGAAAAGACGGGCTGGCACCGCGGGAAGACGGCGGAGCTGCTCGGCATATCCCCATCGACGCTCTACCGGCGACTGCGGGAATATGATCTGGATGTGCGTTAGCCTGCGAGTACAACGTCAAGAAAAAGCATCAAGGCGAAACCGACGAATAGGGAAAACGTAGCGCCGTTCTCAAAGCCGGGGCGGTGGGTTTCGGGAATAATTTCATCACTAACAATAAAGAGCATGGCGCCGGCGGCGAACGCGAGGGCCCAGGGGAGGGTCTGTTCGGAGATGGCGATGGCGGCCGCACCGACTACTCCGCCGACGACCTCGATGAGGCCGGTAAAGGCGGTCACGACGAAAGCGTAGAGCTTGGAATAGCCTTGTGACTGCAACGCGACCGCTACAGAGAGTCCTTCGGGCAGATTCTGCAGGCCGATGCCGAGTGTCGCGCCCAGCCCGGTGCCCATATTGTCGGTGGCGTTAGCGACGCCGACTGCCATCCCCTCGGGGAAGTTGTGAATGGCGATGGCGATGACGAAAAGCCAGATGCGGCGGAGGCTATGAACGTCCATGCCGTCGTGGCCCTTTTCAAAATGTTCGTGCGGCACAAGTTCATTGATGCCCCAGAGCAAAAACGCGCCGATAAATAGGAAAAGGATCGCCTGAAGGACGGAACTCGATGTTGACGTTCCGGTTTCTTTCAGGCGGTCGATCGACGGGAGCAGCAGCGAGAAGATGGTCGCTGCGAGCATCACGCCGGCGGCGAAGCTTAGAAGGTTGTTGTTCAGGCGTTCGTTGAGACGGCGAAGAAAGAACGCAGGTACTGCCCCAAGCGTCGTCGCCGCGAAGCCCGCGATGAGCGTGGCGATAATGGCGTTGATGATGGCGTTATCGGAGAAGAGCATCGTAGGGCTAGCGTTATCTTACAGCAGGCCTGCGATGATAAATAGCGCCGAGGCGTTACGCGGTCAATTTGCAGGAGGTTCGACCGGGCGGATGGCGAAACGGGGTAACGAGCGGTTTGCTGCGATGGGGGCGATCACCCAGTGGTCGCGGAAGCTGAGTGCCTTACACGACATTTCGGTTCTGAGATAACTGACAACGATGGCGATGTTGCCGTGCTCATCGCGTTCGATGGCAGTGGTTAGACCGGCGGGCGTCCTACAATAGCCGGTGTATAGGCGTGTCCCAGCGAGAACTTGTCGGCCAAAGTCGATGTTTAGGTCGCGGATCACTTCGAAGCATCGGTCGCGGGACGCGTCTTGCCGGATCGATGCTTGGAGGTCGCCATCATTGGTGATGAAAACGGGTTCGTCTCGGTCAAGTGCGATGCAGTTTTGAAGGTCGACGACGCTGAATTCCGATTGGGCGTTTACGGCGAACGCGAATGTGAGCGATGCGAAAAGGGCAATGATGATCTTCATAGAATCTCGATGATGAATCGTCTTTCTGACATCGGGAGTAAATGAGGAACGTTCTTGACTCCAAGTTCTTGCAGGGATTCGATGATCGCGGGGCCGCCGAAGAAGATCTTTCTGCGTGTGCCAGCCCATTTTAGGAGCTTCGGGAGTTTGTCGGAGAATTTATCGAGGGCACGGCAGGTGACTGTGGTGGCCCGTCCGGGTTCCGCTTCCTCGAACTGGCGGTTGACGACGACGGCGCGTTTGGTGAGGGCGAGCTGTGTAATCGCGGCGGTCAGGAAGTCGGCCTTCTTCTTTTTCGATTCGATGAGTGTGGCGGCAAGGTCGTCGCGGACGAGTAGGCACGGGATAGACGGGAGCCCGGCCCCGGTCCCGACATCAGCAAACCGGCTGCCGTTCGGGAGATATTTGAGCAGGGCGAGTGATTCGAGCAGGTGGCGGATGGCGAATTCGTCAGCAGTCGACGGGCCGACCAAGTGGAGAACCGGGTTGGCGTCCATCACGAGTGCGTAGTATGCGGCGAGCCGCTCGACGGCGCCTGCGTTGAGATTTAAGCCGAAAGCGTCTTGGTGAGCCGTGATGGCGGATCTTACGTCAGTTGTCATCGATGTCCGGAATTGCGCGTTTTGAAGCGATCTTACGCTCGTAAAGGTCAAGGATCGGCTGGCTGCTGATGCCGTGAATGATGATGCTGAGAGCGACGACCGAGATCGTCAGCGCGGCGGCTTCGCCGAGTTCGGCCCTGCCGTCGTGATGGTTTAGAGCATAGCTCAAATAATAGAGGCTGCCGATGCCGCGGATGCCGAACCATGCCATCATCATACGTTGAAGGCGGTTGGTCGGCGTTTTGATGAGGAGGAGCATTACCGCGGCCGGGCGGATCACAAAGAACAATGCGATGGCAAGGATGAGCGCTCGCGGTTCCCAGAAAACGGCGAGGCAGATGCCGACGATTATGACGAGGAGCACCTCAAGTAAGCGCTCGACTGTTGTGCCGAAGGAGATAATTTCCGAGACGACAAGACCGCTTGCTATGGCCGGGTCATCTAGCTTTTCTTCTTCGACAAATTTACCGAGTTTGGTTTCTGCAGGAGGGGGGTGGTCGGCGTCTTCATCGTCAGAAGTTGCCTTGACCTCGACCGTTGTGGCTCCGGCTTCTCTAACGGTTACGATCTCGGCTTGGCGAAAGCCGAGACCGGCCGCGAAGACGGAGAGGAAACCCCACGCTCCGATATACTCGGCACCGACATAAGCCAGCGCGATGAGTGCGAGGGCGAGAAGGTCGTTGGGTGCGTGCGTTTCGCGGTGGCGGCTGCGGAGAAAAATGGCGAGGCGGCCGAGGCTTTTACCGAGAATGAAGCCGATCAGCAGCCCGGCCGGCACTGCCCAGACGAGCCGATGGAGACCCCATTCGCCTACCCAGCCACCGAGCGAATCATATTGTAGCCACAACAATGCGAATACGACGAAAGGGAACGCGGCCCCGTCGTTAAACCCCGCTTCGCCGGACAGTCCGTAACGCATTCGGTCTTTGTCAGCGGCATCGTTGACGGCGACTGTGCTTGCAAGCACGGGGTCTGTCGGCGCGAGAATTGCCCCCAGCAGACAACCGATCGGCCAAGGCAGGCCGAGAAGATAATAGCTGACCGCTGCTACGCCGATGATGCATGCGACCATAACCGGGCCGGCGAGCCAAAAGGCCGCACGCCATCCGGGGTCGCTGAACGGGCTTCGCAGTTTTAAGCCGCCGACGAACAGCGAAACGACAACGGCGATCTCCGTGAGGTGTTCGAACCAGACGCTATTGTCGATGAAATTGATCTGGACGAGGTTGAGCCAGAAAGGGCTGATAGCTAGACCGATGAGCAGATAGACGGCGGAGGTGGTCACCGGGAGGCGGCGAATATAAGCCGACGAAAGGGCCATCAGCAGAAGCAGCGCTCCCAAAAATCCCATCCAGCCGAGAAAGCTCATGGGATAAGGTTACTGAATCTAAAGGGGACTCTGAAATGGATGGGAAAGAAAGTTGATGACGGCGACCAGGAGAGCGGACCGAATCTACCGGACGAGCACGTTGAGGGTGGGAGACCTCATTCCGTTACTCGCAGCTCATCGTGGGCCGGTACACTTGCATGGCGTTGGTGCCGGAGTTTCCGCCCAGCGTTATGCCGCCGCCCGGCAGGAAAATGCGGCCATCGATCACAGCGCTGCCCTTGAGGCCGTGTACGGCGATTGGAAGGTTGGGCAATGTCGTCCAGCGGTCGGTGCGAGGGTCATAACCATAGGTGTTCGGCGTCAGTCCTAGCACATGTTTCGGGTCACCCTCGCCGCCGAAGACGAACATGCACCCCGCAAGTGCCGCGCCGGTGATGCCGCCGCGGGGCGCGGGCATCGGAGCACCCTTGGTCCACTGGCGGGTCGCAGGATCGTAGATCTCGACGACCTCAACTCGCGGTGCCATGGCGCCGGGGCCTGTACGCCCGCCGGCGACAATGATCTTGCCGTTTATCGCCACCATGGCCAGATGATTACGCTGGGTCGGCAGATCGGGAAGCTTTTCCCATTTGTTGGTCGCCGGGTCGTATACCTCAAATGCGGAGCCTCCGGGCGGGCGGCCGCCTGCCACGTAGATCTTTCCGTCAACCACCGCCTTGCCACCTCCGCTTCGGGGGGTCGGCATCGGTGCCCGCTGGACCCAGCCGCCAACTGCGGGATCGTGAACCCATACATGGTTTACGAAGATCTCCGGCCGACCCGTGCTTGCACCGTCATACTCGCCGCCCATCACATAGATCTTGCCGCCGACCGCCGCGACCATGGTGTGATGGATCGGCTGGGGCAGACGCGGCCCGAGAGACCAGACACTCTTGGCCGAATCATAGATCTGCACGAGATTGGAAGGGAGGCGGCCCGGCGGATAGCCGCCGAGCACCCAGATCTTCCCGTCCATTTCCACGATCGAATGCTCGGACCGTGCGAGGGGCATTGCGGCGCCCATGCTCCATCCTTCGAACTCAGGGAAGAAACCGACGGGGGGCCCCTGGCTTACCCGCACGTTCCAGGTCTCGACCAACATGTTGTCCTGAACGGTTGTTGCCGGGGGAGGCGGCGGCGGCCCGCCTTGTGGAGCTTGTTGGGCCATCGCCGTCGCTGCGAGCAGAAAAATGAAAGACAGAGCGCACAGAACGGAGCCAGACACCGAAGGTGTACGGGTTTTTATGGTCATATTTATTATCTCCTCGTGAATGTAGGGTAAACAGTTCGAGCTGACAGTAGGGATCAGTCCAAAATATACGTGCTATTTAATCAGAATGTTTTGGCGTGGTCTTGGCGTAAGGCGTGGGTCGTGGGAATTTTGACGTGAGCCGTTGGTTTTTTCGTCAGGGAATAAAAAAAATTGGTGCGGACGAGAAGAATCGAACTTCCACTCCTTTGCGGGAACAGGCTTCTGAGACCTGCGCGTCTACCAGTTCCGCCACGTCCGCACGCGTCGAACTTTTGATGATACGAATTCGCGGCGGGAAATTCAACATAGCGGGCGGAAAGATTCGGAAACTGGCGTAAATGAGCGGAACGCTTAGATTTGATATAGTTTAAGCGTGGCGACAGACATTAAACGGAATCTGACGAATATACGTTCGCGCATCACGCGGGCGGCGAGGGCGGCGGGGCGCGACGCTAAAGATATCAAGCTGGTTGCGGTGAGCAAGACGCATCCGCCGAAAGTGCTGCGCGAGGCTTTGAATGCGAACATTGCAGCGTTTGGCGAGAACAAAGTGCAGGAGGCAGAGTCAAAGATCCCGGAGGTAGGCGGCAATGCTGCGGAATGGCATCTGATCGGGCACCTGCAGAAGAACAAGGTGCGAAAGGCGGTGCAGCTCTTTCATATGATCCACACCGTGGATACGCCGGAGCTAGCGCACCGCATCGACCGAATATGCGAGGAAGAAGGGCGTGCGCAGATCGCGGTGCTTGTGCAGGTGGACCTTGCGGGGGAGGAAACCAAGTCGGGTGTGGAGGAGACGCAGCTGCAGATGTTGGTCGAGGTCATCAAGCGGTGTCCGCGGATCAGACTAGACGGGTTGATGGTGATGCCTCCGTATTTCGAGAATCCGGAGAAATCGCGGCAATATTTTGAGCGGCTAAGACTGATTCGCGACCGACTGGCGGCTGAGGGGGCGTTTGGCGGTTACGGCGGTGACCTTTCGATGGGTATGAGTCATGATTTTGAGGTGGCGATAGAAGAGGGGGCGACGATCTTGCGGATCGGCACGGGGATATTTGGCGAGCGTGTTAAATAAATGTTGACGGCGGCGGTATATCCAATAATTTCTTTGGTCGTGTGGGCGGGGTTTTTGATCTTCCTGGCGTTCATGGTCCTACGTCTAGTGTTCAATTATGCGGACCCGAACCCGTTCGGTAAGGTAGGACGGTTCGGTTTTAAGATACGCAAGATGACGGAGAGATTCGTTTATCCAGCGGCACGATTTCTGGCGAACTTCCGCGTGGATGTAAGGTTGGCGCCATTGGTTGTGATGTTCATCGGGCTTGTGATCACGTTCTTCAGCCTGCAGATAATTTGGAATGCTTTTTTTGTGGCGGACGGCCTTTCGGCGGCGATCGCGTCGGGAAATGTGAATGCGACGATCGGGTTCATCCTTTACGGGTTGCTGAGTTTGTTTGTGCTGATGCTGGTCGCGAGGGTCGTCGGGCAATTTTTTGTTTTCAAACCGAATACGTTTTTAGGGTTTGCATATAAGGTCACTGATCCGGTGATGATACCGGTGCAGAAGATAGTGCCGCGGGTCGGGATGTTCGATGTGTCGATAATGGTGGTGCTCATCATCGTGTTTATTTTGCAGGCAATTGTGATGAATGTGTTGATTCGTTGATGTCTATTGATGTTAAGTCGGTCGGCGGGGCGATAACGTTGTTGGTCAAGGTGGTGCCGCGGGCTTCGCGAACAGAGGTAGCCGGCGAGATCGACGGAGCGTTGAAGGTCAAGGTCGCGTCGCCGCCGGTAGACGGAGCGGCGAATGCGGAGCTGATCAAGTTTTTGGCAAAGCGGCTTCAGGTGCCACGCGGTTCGGTCGAGATCATTGCGGGCGGAACCTCAAAGAACAAGCGGATCAGAATAGAAGGCTTAACAAAAGCGGAGTTGTTGGCGCGGCTTCAGTAGATGCGGCACGTTTGCGCATGGAAATCTTCGCTGATATATTTTCAGTTTTCACCACACTTCGAAACTAATTCAAACAAGGTAATTATCAAATGTCAGGACATTCCAAATGGCACACTATAAAGCATAAGAAAGGTGCGCTCGACGCGAAACGCGGAAAGATCTTTACGAAGCTTATCAAGGAAATAACGGTTGCGACGCGCACGGGCGGCACCGGGGATCTCGATTCGAATGCCCGGCTGCGTAAAGCCGTGACGGACGCGAAGGCGCAGAACATGCCGAACGACACGATCGACCGCGCGATAAAACGCGGTACGGGTGAGCTGGAAGGTGTGGCATACGACGAGATCACCTATGAAGGCTATGGCCCCAACGGAGTGGCGATAATGGTCGAGACGATGACGGACAACCGCAACCGCACTGTGGCGGAGTTGCGACATATCTTTTCAAAGAACGGCGGGAATTTGGGTGAGGCGGGTTCGGTCGCGTGGATGTTCGACAAGAAGGGCTACATTGTTGTGGAAAAGGCGGCGAAGAGCGAAGAGGATCTGTTTGATATCGCCATCGAAGCGGGTGCGGACGACATGCAGGACGACGGCGATGCGTTTGAGATCCTGACGGCGCCGGAGAATTTTGATGCGGTGCACGACGCAGTTAAGGCCGCCGGGGTCGAACCTCAGGCGGCGGAGATATCCATGATCCCGCAGAACTACATCAAGCTCGAAGGCGCGGACGCCAAGACGATGCTAAAACTCTACGACGCGATCGACGACAACGACGACGTGCAAAAGGTCTATGCCAATTTTGACATAGACGAGAGTGAGATGGGGTGACCGTTATTTCTCAAGAACGGCGGTGAAAAACGGTATCAGCTTTGTGTTGAACCGCTCGCGGATCTTGTTCCCGTGGTCGCCGTCTTTGTAGATCTCGAAAGCATGGGGGATTTCCCGCTTAGATAGTTCGGCCGAAACCATCGGGGTCGCTCGGCGAATATGTGTGAATTCTTCGAACTCGCCCACGTCCAAGAAAATTCCTCGTAACTTTAACAAATCGAGACGGTGCTGCTCTATAAGGTAGAGCGGCATTTTCGCACGATAGTTGGCAAATGCGGGTTCATTTCGTTTGAACATGCCTTGGGCCTCGATGAACGGAAGATCGACGTACAGCGGGGCTTTGGTTTTGTTGGGCGAGAATGCCGCTGAGATAGCGATGGCCACGACGCTGAAGAAATCGTCGAACGACTCGGGTTCTTTTCCGAAAATGTCGCGAGAGGTGGCCTTTGCGGCCTTGGGCCATGTGGTACTGTCTCCGGACAGGTCTCCCTCAAGAGCAAAGCAGCATGGGCTCAGGGCGTAGACCGCGCCGAACACTTCGGGGTGTCTCATTGCAAGCATGAACGCTCCGTAGCCGCCCATTGAGTGGCCCGCAATGCCGCGGCTGGATGATCTCGCGAGCGTGCGATAATTCCGGTCAATATAATTTACGACGTCCCGGTAGATATAGTCTTCCCAATTTCCCGTCACCGCAGAGTTGGAATAAAAGCTGCCCAGGTATGCGTTATTGCCGTTCGGTACGACAACGATCATCTCAGCGGCTGTGCCTTTCGCGATGAGCGAATCCATTTCGGTCTGAACGTTCAATCCCTGGTAACCGCCTTTGAGCCATGCATCCGGACCCCCGCCGTAACCGTGCAGCAGATAGAGCGTGTGATACCGCTTTGCGATCTGCGTTCCATAAGCCGGCGGCAGATAAACGTATACTTGCTGCGTTGTCGGATCGCCAAGCAGATTTCCCTCGAGAGCGGGCGCGGGTATCTGGACCGAGGCGAGAGAACTCGTCGTCGCGCTTAGGGATCCTTGTGCTGTCAAAGAGGCGGCAAGGCAAAGCTGCAGCAGCATTAATGCGATCAAACGCAAAAATATCGGTTGTCGTCTGTTCATACCTTCGTGATCCTCTGCTCCGTCCGAGAGCATTTTACCCATTTAATTCGGATTCGGGGAGGAAATCGCCGAGGAGGTTGGTTTCCATGCCGTTGCCCCAGCCGGAGCCGTGGTCGCTGGTCATCCGGGCGGCACCGGCGTCGCTGATGTGGTGAGGCGGGAAGGCGAGGAGTTTCAAAATGGAGCCGGGGCGGAGGTGTTCGCTCGCCCAGGTGAGCGGCGAGTTGCCGTGGGCGTCGCGAGCCTCGCGGTCGGCACCGTGCTCAAGCAGGTATCTGATAATGGATTCGTCGGCATACGCGGCGGCACGGTGCAACGGAGTTTCGCCCTTCGTGCGTACGTCGCGCATAAATCCGCCGGTTTCGGCACCGGGCGTCGTCTTAGCGTTGACATCAGCGCCGTTCTCGACGAGGACTTTAATCACGAATAGATAATGCGGTCGGCCGGCTTTGCAGAGTGCACTGTGTAGCGGCGTTTCGCCAGTGTCGGGCAACGTCGCGTTTGGATCGGCGCCGTGGCTGATCAAAAGGTCTGCGACCTTCCAGTGGCCGGAGAATGCGGCGTTGCCGAGTTCGCGATCTAGATCGAGTGCGGAAAGGTCGCCGCCGGCGTTAAGAACAGCTTTTATCGCGGTGACGTCGCCATAATAGATCAACCACTGGAGGGGGTTAACCTCATCCGTGCTAATTACCTCTCGCCAGTCGGGCAGGTTCAGCAGCTCAAATACCAGATCAGTTCGTCCGCGGCTTATTCGATCCAGAATGATTGACGTGTCCATGCTTTAAACCTGCGTTAGGGTCTGGGAATTTCTAGGTCGCGGTTCGCCTCCATCACTAATGCAACCGCCTCTCTTAGATTTTCTCGAGCCTCGTCGAGAGTCGCCCCCTGGGTATTGGCTCCTGGGAGTTCTTCAACGTAGCCGATATCAGCAAATTCTAACACAAGCGGCAGCTTTTTAAACGGGCACGCGGTCGGTGGGGAGGGGCATTCCGGCGGGTTCGTCGGCGCCCATTAGGGGGAGGAGGACGATGAACGTGGAGCCGAGATCTTTGCCGGGGCTTTCAGCGTAGACGCGGCCGTGGTGGCGTTCGACGATGTGGCTGACGATGGCGAGCCCGAGGCCGAGGCCGCCTTTACGGCCGGTGGTAGAATCGTTTGCTTGCCGGTAGCGGTCAAACACGTGCGGGAGAAATTCGGTTGGAATGCCCTCGCCGGTATCGGTGATCGACAGACGTGCGTGGTGGTCGGTGAGGTCGAGCCGCACCGACACGTTGCCGCCTTCGGGTGTGAATTTGACGGCGTTTGAGAGAAGGTTGTTAACGACCTGCTGCAGCCGGACGGGGTCACCTTTGACGCGGCCGACGGGAGCGTCGATCTCGGTCTCGATCGAGATCTTTTTAGCGTCGGCGGTGGGCCGCATACTGTCGACCGCCTGGCCGATGACCCAGCGGAGGTCGACGGGCACCTGTTCGATCTTGAGCGTGCCGTTCACGATGCGGGTGATGTCGAGCAGATCTTCGACAAATTTCGTTTGCACTACGGCGCTGCGCTCGATCGCGTCGAGTGCCTTGTCGTACATTTCCTCGTTCTGTTTGTCGAGGCGCAGCAGGCGGACCCAGCCGAGCATGGCGTTGAGGGGTGTTCTCAGCTCGTGCGAGAGCACAGCGAGGAAGTCATCTTTTGCCTTGTTCGCTTCTTCTGCCTGGCGGCGTGCCTCTTCGGCGAGCATGGTACGGATGCGTTCCGCTTCGATCTGTTTTTGTTGAATGGCGTAGCGGATCGAGCGTTCAAGATTGTCGGGGTTGATCTGGCCTTTTACAAGGTAATCGGAGGCACCGGCCTTCATCGCGAGATTGTCGATCTCTTTGTCGCCCTGACCTGTGAGAAGGATCATCGGGCAGGTATAGCCACGTGAGCGAAGTTCGCCCATCAGCTCTACGCCGTCGTGGGCGCCGAGACGGTAATCGAGCAGGCAGATATCGTAACAATCGGGCGTAGCCTGGTTTAGAGCGCTGTCATAATCGCGCACCCAGTCGAGTTCATAACCGTCTGCGCGTATGTCGGAAAGCAGTGAAAGCGTAAGTGCGTAATCGTCCTCGTCGTCTTCGACAAGAAGAATGCGCAGCTTGGCTTCAACTTCAGCCATGCTAGTCGCGTGTTCGCTCATTAATCCGGTAATTCGACAAACTCAACCCAGTAATCGCCCATCGCCTTCATCAGTTCGACGAGTCGGTCGAACGTGACAGGCTTGGTGATGAAAGAACTCGCACCAAGGTCGTAGCTTCGGTAAATGTCTTCCTCGGCTTTTGACGTGGTCATTACGACGATCGGTATTCGGCGGAGATCGGGATGCGATTTGATCTCGCGCAGCGCTTCGCGGCCGTCCTTTTTCGGCATATTGAGGTCGAGCAGGATGAGGCCGGGTTTCGGCGATTCTTCCACGTCGGTATATTTGCCGCGGTGCAGCAGGTAGTCGATCAGCTCTTCGCCGTCCTCAACAAAACGCAGTTCGTTAAGCACACGGCTTTCGGCCAATGCATCTTTGGTAAGGATGCGATCATCGGCATCATCATCGGCCATCAAGATCACGATCGGCTGTCCTGCTATTTTCATACGAGTTCTCCTTAGTCCTGTTTATCCTGTTTTATTGGAAGAGTAATCACAAAAATCGATCCTTTGTCGGGTTCACTATTTGCCGTCAAGTTGCCGCCGTGGCGTTCAACGATCTTACGACATACGGCAAGGCCGATCCCTGTCCCGTCATACACACCGCGACCGTGCAGGCGCTGGAACGGCGTAAATATGCGGTCGAGATATTTCTCCTCGAAGCCGATGCCGTTGTCTTCAACAGTGATCCTGCAGGTGGTAGGTGCTGAGCCGTTGCCGCTTGAAACGAGAGAGCCGACAACTTTCACCACGGGTGCTACGTCCGTCTTATGGAATTTTAGCGCATTTCCTATCAAATTCTGCATCAGCTGACGCATTTGTAGCGGGTCGGCGTCGATTTTTGGCAGATCACGAAGCTCTACCCGGCCACCGGTTTCCTGCAGAGCGATCTCTAGATCGCCGATGACGTCATCGGCGATTTTCATCATGTCGGTTTCTGAGAATGGCAACGCCTTTGTGGTGACGCGTGAGAATGTGAGCAGATCATTGATCAAAACGTGCATGCGGCGGGCGGCATTCTGCATACGCTCTAGGTAGTCGCGGCCCTGTTCGTTGAATTCATCGCCGTACTTTGACTTAAGGCGGTCGCCAAAAGCCTGGATCTTTCGCAGCGGTTCCTGCAGATCGTGTGAAGCAACGTACGCAAAGTCCTGAAGCTCGCGGTTGCTGCGTTCGAGTTCGCGGTTTGCGCCCTCAAGGTCTCGTGTGCGTTCCTCGACGCGTTCTTCGAGCTGGTCGTTTGCTTTTTGCAGATTCGCTTCGGCCTCGGCACGTTCACGAAGATAGCCTCGGTTGAGGTAGAACGCGATCGACGACACACCGAGGATCAAGAGATTCGCGACAAGAAAGGTGATCAGTGCCTCTCGGCCCCGGATGCTCGACTGCTCGACGCGTTGACTAAGACGTTGAGTTTCGGTTTCCTGTATCCCATGGATCAACATCCGGAGTTCATCCATCTGCTGTTTTCCCCGACCGAAATTCCCACTTGCAAGAACTTGCTCCAAGCTTGAAGTGCGTCGAAGTTCGATCACCTGATACAAGGTATGGAGCCGGGTATTCACACGGGTTTCGAGCTCGGGCAGGAGTTCTTTATGGGCGGCATCATCCGAAAGTTCCTCGCGCACCTCCAGTACGCGGGCATCGAGCCGCTCGCGGATATCGTTGACCAAGTGGACAAATGTTTCATCTCCCGAGATGAGATACGCACGCTGTGTGCTCTCGATCTCGGCCATTTTTATCAGCACGCGGTCGAGGTCCGTAAGCACATCCTGTGAATGGAGAACAAGGTTGTTATTTTCGTTCAGGGTATTGATCGCGCGATACGAGATCCACGCGTTCGCTACAAGGAAAACGAAAACGAGGCCGAAAATGAATGTGAGGCGTGTGTTTATGTTTGGGGCCACGAGTAAATTTTGCCAAAGTTAGAAGTTATTATCCAACTATAAAGATGGCGAATAACCGAAATCACTGTCTCCAAAGTTTTCGGGGAATCAGGCGAAGCGGAGACGCGAGCGCTCGCGGGCTCGTTCGGCCTCGACGTCGCGATCGCGTGGCGGTGCATTGGTGACAAGCGAATTTAGCAGCTCTTCGGCAACGGCAGAGACGCGTTCGACTGCGAGTGCAAACGCCTCTTCATTCGCTTTCGATGGTTTGTTAAAGCCAGAGAGCTTGCGGACAAACTGCAGCGAGGCTGCCCGGACCTCATCCGAAGTTGCAGGCGGCTCGAAATTGAAGAGCGTTTTGATATTTCTGCACATGAGGATATTGAATCGCATTTACTCAGTGAAATGCTACTCTCGCGGCTTTGTAAATATCTCCGGGCTTCAATAATCGAGGGAGGCTGCCGGAGACTACATCTCCGGTAGCCTCAAATCCAGAGGAAGTTACCTGATCATTCTGCGCGCTCTTTCTCGGGAGCTGATCTACTGGAATCTGCTCCCTTCAAAACTAGGGCAACTCATTCCAATCGCGTTTCCGGCGGTATCGTAAAATATCGCAACTCCAGCTCCGCTATAAACCTCATCACTGATGTTGATGCTATTTCTAATTACGACCCAGCCTATATTATTTCCGGCAGCGTCGAACCTAAACATCTTCACTGTCATCAAGTAGTCGTCCCTTCGAACATGTTCCCAAATGCTCATATGGGCGGAAAAACTCGTCGGATTCGTCGCGGGCACAACTTGTCCTGTTCCGCCAAGCTCATATTTGTGCATTGCGGGAAACGATGAGATGGGTTCGCCGGTGATGCAGTTAAGAGCGGTTACTTGGACGTCCCATACACCTACGATCCTGCTGTGGATGGCACTCGTTCGAGGATTGGGGACGACCAACTCGCCTTGAGCGAATACGCTCGTTTGCAGTCCCGGGGCCACTGTTAGAAGCATCAACGCCAAGCCGATGCTCAAGAATGTCGCTTTCGTGTTTTTCATTTTATTTCTCTCCTTATGTTTAAAGTATTTTCTCAGTAGAGCGGCGAAGAACTCTGGTAGAAAAACCTTTGCTTTATCTGCTGGGTCCAATTAGAATGCGTAAACCGAAATGTTTTTGGCATTCGTGCTTCTCCGATCAGTGCGAAACATACAGGAGGGGAACGGCCGTGTCTGCGAATTTAACTGCAGGTTTTTCTAAGTTTAACCTTAAGATGGATAAACCTTCCGGACAGAAGATTTATCAGTTTGGTGATTTTCGGGTCGATGCTGATCACAGGATGCTTTACTGCCGGGACAGTGAGCTCCAGGTTGCCCCGAAAGTCGTCGAAACCCTCCTCGCGATCGTCGAACGCCACGGCCAGATCGTAAGTAAGGAACAGCTTCTCGACGCGGTTTGGCCGGATACTGCTGTCGAAGAATCGAACCTGTTTCTTTATCTATCGGTGCTACGCAAAACGTTGGGAACGCAGGCCGACGGAAATCCGTGGATCGAAACCTTGCGGCGAAGGGGGTACCGTTTCAACGGGGATGTTCGGGTTATCGAAGCCTCGCATTCGACAGCCGACGCGGCACAAGAACCAGGACCGCCCGATAGGATCTCGTCGTCTTGGGAATCCGCTAAACCCTTGGACGCCGCTGAGGCGGCGATTTCGGCATTGCCAATTTCCGAAGGGACGGCCGGGCGGCGTCTATTGCCGTGGGCGACCTTGGCCGCGATCGCTGCATTTGCCGTACTGGCTTTCACATTAAGTGACCTTGCCGCGAGGAGGACCATTACGTCCGTTGCCGTGTTGCCGTTCGCGAACGAAAGCGGCGATGAGGAGCTGGATTATCTTGCAGCGTCGATGACCAATACGCTGATCGGAAAACTTGCCATTATTCCTCATTTTCAGGTCAAGTCTAACGCTGCTGTTTATCAACGCTACAATGGTGCGAAAGCAGACCCTAGGATAGTTGGTCGGGACCTGCGAGTTCACGCCGTCCTTTTCGGCAGGTTGACCAAGGAGGGAAACGTCACCGTTCTCAATCTTGAGCTGGTTGATACCCAAAACGCGAACAGTTTATGGAATCACACATACAGCAGAGAGTTTGCCAACCTGGCGGCGATCGACGGAAGGGTTGCGCGAGATCTTGCACGTGAACTGAACATCAGCCTTTCTCCGGAACTCGAACGAAAATTGGGGCGCAACTACACAAAGGACGCAGAGGCTTATCGGCTATACCTGAAAGGTAGAATTCACCTCCGTCGGTTGACGCGGCAAGAAGTCGAGATCGCGATCGACCATATGAAAAAGGCGATCGAGATCGATCCGACGTACGCTTTGGCCTACGCAGGTTTAGCTGAGTCTTATCGTTCGCTTTGCGTTGGTGCGGAAATGGACCCGCGAGAGTCATGTCAATTGTCGAAAGAGGCCGCGTTGAAAGCAGTAGAGATCGACGAAGGGTTAGCGGAGGGCCATGCGGCGCTCGCATTCATGAAGATCTTTTACGACTGGGAGTTTGCAGAAGCAGAGAAATTGATCAAGCGAGCCCTGGAACTTGACCCGAACAGCGTGCAGGCGCATTTTGCCTACGGAGAACTTGTATCCAGGATCGTGAGCATGGAAGCGTCCTTTACTTATCGAGAACGCGCGAGGGAACTCGAACCGTTGTCGCCGATGCTGATCGCGTTCAGCGCGGCCGTGGCTCCTGACCCTGATCAAGCCTTACAACAAGTTCGCACCGCTATCGAGATCGACCCGAATTTCTACTTCTCTTACCTGGTGGCGGGGAGTGTCTATCGCAGGAACAAGATGTACGCTGAAGCGTATGACGCGTTCAAGATGGCGAAGAAATTAGCGCCCGGCCAAACGTGGTCGGACGCCGCCGGGCTCGTACCGCTGCTTGTGGAGATGGGAAGGCGTGAGGAAGCGCAACAGATCCTGAACGCAATGCTTTTGAGGTCCGAAACTCAGTGGGTTTCGCCGGGGAACATCGCCATCGTTTATAAATCACTCGGCAAAGCTAACGAGTCACTGGAGTGGCTCGAAAAGGCCCATCAACAACGAGACCCGAGGATCGCAATGTTAAACACCCTGCCCGTGTGGAAAGATATGCATGCCGATCCGCGCTACAGAGATTTGCTTCGTCGCTCGGGGTTTGAAAGTGATTGAATCCGGCGCTTGTCCGGTAGATCAGATCGCGTTGGCCCAATCGTAGAGCACTCTCGCGGCTTCTGTGAAGGCGTCTTCGGGGGAAGTGCGCGTCTTTTTGAGGGTCCTGAAGCTGTGCTCGGCAGTTTCGAGGAGATGGAGGGTCGCGTTCGGAAGTTCTGCCACTGTAGGTTCGAGCAGGTCGAGCTCGGCGAGGGCGTCGCGCGTGCCGCTTAGGAACAGCATCGGAATGTTTACGTTACTCAGATGATCGGCGCGGTCGGTTCCGCGTTTGCCGGCGGGGTGAAGCGGGAAGGCGAAGAAGACGAGGCCGCGGACGCCTTCGATGGGCTGTTCGGATTGAGCGGTGGAGGTCATGCGGCCGCTGAAAGAGTGTCCGCCGGCGAAGATCGGCAGTCCGGGAGCGGCTTCTTGCGCGGCTGCAACGGCGGAGCGGATAGTGGCTGTGCATGTCGCTTGCGAACTGCGACCGCCGCCTTTTTCAGAGTAGGGAAAGTTGTAGCGGAAGGTGGCGATCTTTCGCTCAGCCAGAGCCTCGGCAACGGCCTGCAGCAGCGGCGTGCGCATGTTGGAACTTGCGCCGTGACCCAGCACGAGAAGAAACTTCGCCTCATCGGGCCGCAATAGCAAGGCGGAAACTTCGCCTTTTTCAGGCGTAGCTTGAAACTTTAATTCGCTAAGGACCATTCTCTAAAAACTGAGCTACATCGCGACGTTCGCAATTTCCCATTCTATGAAAATTTCGTACGAACGCAATCACTTATTGGAAAAGTGAAGAAGTTTTTCGGCCAGTTTCTTTGCCTAATGTAACTCACGTGACCAAGACGCGCGATACAAAAGGTCTAGCATTGAGCATTCGCGCCTCAACGGCCAACTTGGCCGGAAATTCTGAGCAAGTACAAGGAGTTTATATGGGTTTAGACATTTTCAAAGAGAAGGGGACAAGCCTCGACAAACAGAAATTTACATGGCGCGAGATGGTCCAGCCGCCTTCGAGCAAGCTGGACGATGACGCATTTACACGCGTGCGAATAATCCTGATGAACGGTTTGGAGTCTGAATCCATCCGTTTCTCGCACGCGTGCGCCCGCATGAATCGGGACCTTCAGGAACCGCTCGCGCAGATCCGGCGTGTCGAGCAGCATCAGCAAACAATGGTCAACTGGCTGCTGCCGGCGGACCTGTCGCCGCTGGAGACCACAATTGGTTTTGAGCAGGTGGCGATCGAGGTGACGGCAAGTGTTGCGGAGCGGGAGCCGGATGAATACATGGCGCAGGTGTACCGATTTGGACTGCTAGAAGACTTCGATCATATGTATCGGTTTGCGGCTTTGTACGATCGGATGGGTGGCGGTGACGCAAACAATCTACTGCAGAACTATACGGACATCATGCCCGGACGGCCGACGTCGGTCGAGCATCGCGACCCATCTGATGAGCTCCGGGCACACTACGAAAAGAATACTGCCGAGGCGCTGACGAAGCTTCATGCGGTAACGATCATGGCCGCGGAGAATCAGACGCACGATTATTACATGACGATCGGGCCGATGTTCGCAGATCCGATCGCGCGTCAGCTTTATGCGGAGATCGCGTCGATCGAGGAGCAGCACACCACTCAGTATGAATCGATCATCGATGCAAACGAGACGTGGATGGAGAAGTGGCTGATGCATGAGGCCATGGAGGTCTATAACTATTACGGATGTTCGGAGTATGAAACGAATCCGAGGATAAAGAAGATCTGGGATCGCTGCCTCGATTACGAGCTTGGCCATCTGCATTTTGTTATGGAGCTTTTCAAGAAGGTGGAGAATCGCGATCCGGCTGAGCTTCTACCGGAGACGCTGCCGGAACCGATCGATTTTGCTAGTCACCGCGAGTTCGTGCGGCAAACGCTCGAGAATGAGGTTGACCTGCGGGCTTCAGGTGCGGACTTTGTTGATAAATCGGAGGAGCCGCAGCGTTCGATCGACTATCGTGAGCAGCTCAATTCCGAGGGCTCGCCATCGGAGACAGTGGCAGCCGGATATACGTGGATGCCGGGTACTGAATTGACGGCAGGACTTAGCGCAAAGGGCAAGGGGGCATAAAGTAATGAAATCTACAGGAACACGACAGTCGAAGACAGATATGGGCGGCAACAGAACCGGAATGCAGATCGCACCGGAGATGGCCGAAGAACTTATCGCAGGAGCGGTAGCCGCTGGACCCAGCATGGAAGGCGGGCCGGAACTCGCTGATGCGGAACGCGCGGAATACATTAGCAAGGGGTTCCCGGTCGGGTCACTGCCTGGGCTCGCGTTCGCCGCTGAGGCAGATGCGGACGACGAGACCATGGGAATGGCCGTTTTCTTAGATAAACTCAGTGAGCGGTTGGCTTTTGAAGGGATGGGAACGAGGCTCTACGACGCGTTTTTGGTGAAGTGTGAAACTTTGGGCGAAGAAGGTGTTGGGCCGACGCTCGCGGAAGTTGAGGAAATACGCGACGAGGAGCATCGTCACTTTTTACTTCTCAATGAGGCCGTTACAGAACTCGGCGGAGATCCGACCGTCAAGAGCCCGTGTGCCGATGTGGCGGCGGTGGCATCGCTCGGCATAATGCAGGTTTTGACGGACCCGCGGACGACCGTGACGCAATGTCTGCAGGCACTGCTGACCGCGGAGCTTACGGATAATGCCGGGTGGGAAATGTTGATCGATTTGGCCGAGGAACTTGGACATGCAGAATTGTCCGAGCGGTTCACGGATGCACTCACGAATGAACAAAAACATCTGCTAAACGTGCAGACGTGGCTATCGGACCGCGTAAGCGCGAAGCTTTAAGATGAAGCCGGGCGAGCGCAGATGGGCTGCGCTCGCCTGGATCTAGTTAACTCTTCAAGGTCGCGTCGAGGGTTATCTTTGCACCTGATAAAACCTGAGAAACGGGGCATTTTTCTTTCGCCGTTTTCGCGATGGTTTGAAACTCATCGTCTGATAGGCCGGCAACTTCAGCGACTGTCACTAAGTCGATCTTTGGGATGACAAACCCCTCGCCCTCTTTTTCGAGATGAACGGTTGCGGAGGTTTCGATATTGGTCGGCTCATGCCCCGCGCGGCCGAGAAAGCCCGAGAGGGCCATGGTGAAACACCCTGCGTGTGCCGCGGCAATCAGCTCTTCCGGATTCGTCGGCTGGGTGTCGTCGCCGAAACGCGAGTTGAATGAATACGCTCCCTCAAAGGCACCGCTGCCGAGTTTGATGTGACCCTTGCCCTCTGTTATGCTGCCTTGCCATTTTGCTTCTGATTTTCTTTTTATGCTCATAGGTTTCCTTTTGCGTTGTTGTGCGCATCAATTGTACTCATTTCAGGACATCAACCACCGAAATTCTTTTTCAACCGCTGCCAGACCTCGAAGTATTCGTGTTGAAGTTCGGCGGCTTCCATGGCGAATTTTGTGGGTCGGATAATGTAGCGCGATTCGAACATGAAGGCTAGGGTGCCTTCGAGTTTTTGTGGTTTTAGGTCGGCGTTTGACGCCTTTTCGAAGGCGTCTAGGTCGGGGCCGTGGGCGGACATCTGGTTGTGGAGCGAGCCGCCGCCGGGGACAAACCCCTCTTCTTTCGCGTCGTACTGGCCGTAGATAAGGCCCATGAATTCGGACATGCAGTTGCGGTGATACCAGGGTGGGCGAAAGGTGTCTTCCATCACGAGCCAGCGGTCGGGGAAGATGACGAAGTCGCAATTGGCGACGCCCGGCTTGCCGCTCGGGCTGGTTAGCACTGTGAAGATCGACGGGTCGGGGTGGTCGAATGAGACGGAGCCGATGGTGTTAAAGCGGCGGAGGTCGTATTTGCACGGCGCGTAGTTGCCGTGCCACGCGACGACGTCGAGCGGGGAGTGGTCGATGGAGCACGCCCACAGATTGCCGCCGAACTTTGCGACCTGCTGAAACTCGCCTTCTCGGTCTTCGTACCACGCGACGGGGGTTTCGAAATCGCGTGGGTTGGCTAGGCCGTTGGCTCCGATCGGTCCCAGGTCGGGCAGGCGGAACTGAACGCCGTAGTTTTCGCAGATGTAGCCGCGTGCTGCGGAATCTGCAAGCTCTACTCTGAACCTGAGCCCGCGGGGGAGGATGCAGATCTCGCCGGGTCCGACTTGGATCGCGCCGAGTTCGGTGAGGATGCCTAGGCGCCCCATTTCGGGAACGATGATCATCTCGCCGTCGGCGTTATAGAAATAGCGCGTATCCATGCCTTTGTTGCAGGCGTAGATGTGGATGGCGATGCCGGTTTGGCCGAAAACGTCGCCGTTGCCGGCGATCGTTGTAATGCCTTCGATGAAGTCCGTCGGCTCGTCCGGAATCGGCAGCGGGTCCCAACGGAGCTGGTTGGGTGTGGGCGGGATCGCGTCAAATGGTGCGGAGCGGAACTCGCGGGCGTCGATCTGCTCGAATGGTTTATGCATCACGCTCGGCCGGATGCGATACGTCCAGGTGCGTTTGTTTCCGGAGCGAGGGACGGTGAAGGCGGTGCCGGAAAACTGCTCCGCGTAAAGGCCGAGCGGAGCTTTTTGCGGTGAGTTGCGGCCCACGGGCAGAGCCCCCTCAGCCGCCTCGGTGGCGAATTCGTTGCCGAAACCGGTTTGATACTTCAGATCCATAGCACGATTTTGCCACGACTTGCTTGATTTTCACGAATAAACAAGTCGAATTGCCTCGCCGACAAGTTCCAGTTCCGACTTGCGCGATTGCAAATCCAGTCTGCGCGGTTGCGGGTCCGACCTGCGCGGGCGCATCTCCGACCGGCAAGGTTGATGGGAGTCGCGAGATGACGGCTGCTTGTCACGAAATACGCGAATTGAACTTCGTCAACTCACAACTTCTCTCCTCATCACGCAAATATCGATGCCCGGGCCGAAGCCGTCGGGCGTGTGCTGCGTCAACTTGAAGCCGAGTTTTTCGTAAAAGCCTTGGGTATGTTGGGAGGTTGCGATGACGAGAGGGAGGCGGCCGAAGTGTTCGCGGGCTTTCTCGATGCGGAATTGGGTTAGCTGCTTGCCGAGGCCGGTGCCGATCAGGTCGGAGCGGACCATTCCCCAGCAAAGCGAGACGGTTTGATCTTTGTTGAGGCCGATGCCGCCGGCGGCGATAATCTGGCCGTTGGCCTCGGCGACATAGTACGGGCCGGGTTCCGTGCTGAGGAACTCTCGCAATTCGGCCTCTTCGTGCGGCGAAAAGTATTTGGGGATGTTGGAGCGAAGGAGTGCGAGGACCCCCTCGGTGTCATCGGGTATGATGCTTCTGAATTCGGGCTCGTCCGACGTCATGGGGCAATGTCGAAATGCAGGACGTCTTCTCGGACGCCCAAGGATTCGTAGAGTTTGATCGCAGGGTCGTCGCCATGGTCTGCCTGTACATAGATGACCCAGGCGCCGCGCTCGCGGGCGATCTCGCGGAGTTTATTGATGAGGGCAGTGGCTACCCCGCGCCGGCGATGCGCCTCGTCGACGGCGAGGTCATAGATGTAAATCTCGCTACGCTCCTGCTCGAACTTATGCAGCACATATGCCGCGAGCCCCCCGATGACCTTATCATCTTCAACCGCGACGAGCGGGATGAAGTCTTCGCGTGCGAGAAGGTTGTTGAGGTATTCGTCGGAGGGCGCAGCTGATTGATATGATTCGTGATCGTCGAATGAGTCGCCAAAGACGATCAGAAGTTCACGCAAAGTTTGCAGGTCGGCCCGGACGTATTCCATCACGTTCCCTTTTTGCACCGGTACGATGACATTCCTTTAAAGATTCCCACGCCGTCGCTGTTCTTCTTCGATGGAAACAAACAGCGCCTTGAAGTTACCTTTGCCAAAGCCTTTACAGCCTTTGCGTTGGAGGATCTCGTAGAAGACGGTGGGGCGGTCTTCTACGGGTTTGGTGAAGATCTGGAGGAGGTAGCCTTCGTCGTCGCGGTCGACCAGGATGCCGAGGCGTTTCAGGTCTTCGATGTCTTCGTCGATCTCGCCGACGCGTTCGGGGATCTCGTCGTAATAGGTGTCGGGTACGCGGAGGAATTCGACGCCGTTGCTCTGGAGTTTTGCAACGCTTTCGCGGATGTCCTTGCACAGGAGCGCGACGTGTTGGGCACCGGCGGAGCGGTAGAAGTCGATATATTCCTGGATCTGCGATTTACCGCCTTTGCCTTCGGCGGGTTCGTTGATGGGGAATTTTATGTTGTGGCCGCCGTCGCTCATGACGATGGACATCAGCGCGGAATACTCGGTCGAGATGTCTTTATCGTCAAAGGTGATGTAGCGTTCAAAGCCCATGACGTCGCGGTAAAAGTCGCACCAGTAGTTCATCTTGCCGAGTTCGACGTTGCCGACGATGTGGTCGACGAGAACGATGCCGACCTCGTCGCCGGGGACGATCTGTTCGGTGAAGCCGGGGAGGAAGGCACCAGCATAGGCGTAGACGGTGTCGGTTTGGGGCGCGGTGGCTGTGCCGGAGGTGCCGGCGCCGCTCGGTTCGGACTTCGGACGGTCGCCCCTGTTGTACGAGATGAATGAGTGGATCGTGTCGCCGTAGGTGGCGATCGCGGCGTGGCGGACAGCGCCGTGGTCGTCGCTCCAGTCGCGCGGTTCGGTGACAGGTGTGGCTCCGCGTTTGACGGCTTCGTTAAAGGCGTAGTCGGCATCATCCACCTGAAACGCGATGTCGCGTACGCCGTCACCGTGCTGCTTTATGTGTTCGGCGGCCGGGTGCTCGGGGGTGAGCGGCGTGGTCAACACAAAATTGACGCGGTTCTGCCGCATCACATAGCTCGTGACCTCGCGATCACCCGTCTCAAGCCCGCGATAAGCCTGCCGCGAAAAGCCGAACGCCTTGCGATAGTAAAACTCCGCCTGCTTGGCATTGCCAACGTAAAATTCGACGTGATGTATTTTCTTTAGTCCTAATGGGTTCTTGTTTTCCATAACATTCTATATCGTCTTTTAATCTGGCGCCTAAACACCCCAAAGTTCGACGCTCTTTATGAAAAGCCTGTTGTCAACAGCGTCAATGCCAATCTCCGCATGGCATCCGCCTTCCAACCCCCAGCTTGATATTAACTTTCGCTCGGAAAAGAATCCTCCTTTCTCTGAGTATGTGAACCAATAATTGTTGTAGGAGAAAAACAACTTCTCGTTCTTGTTGTATATCGGGAAGATCTTTATGACCGGAACCCCGCGCTCTCGTTTCTCCTTCGGGAGCTTCTTAAAGTCCTGAACAAGCTCAGAATCGTTCGAAAAACGGATCGAAATATCGCCTAGTTTTTTAGGCAGATCCCGGGTCAGATAAAAATCGTAGTGTACGGTTACATTCCGCCGATCCCTGTCGGAAAATCTTGAATAAGCTACGATCTCCTTTTCTAGACACTCCTGAAGGCCCTTTGCATAGAGCGACCTATCGCTACTCTGCGGGAACACCGATATCGCGAACGTACAGATTAATATGAAGAGCCTCATTAAAATTGATCGCCGATTCCAACCCACCGCCGCTTTCGGGTGATGCGTGTATTATCGTTCACGCCAGATGATGAACGCATTGTCTAGCCGTTCCATGCCGATCTTGGGGTAATACTCCATGGCGGCCGGGACGGACAGGAGCAGTACCATCGATTCTTCGCCGGCGGCCTGTTTAGTCAATTCTACCAGTTTTCGGCCGACTCCTGTTTTCTGGTGCGACGTCGCAACGGCGAGGTCTGCGAGATAACAACTCCATGCCCCGTCGGTAATCGAACGCGAAATGCCGACAAGCTTTTCGCCCTCGCGGGCAGTTACGATCAGGTTTGAGCCCCGGTAGATCCGCTCGATACGCTCTTCGTCATCGATCGGCCGTGGCAGGCCGGCATCGCGATAAAGTTCGATGACCTCGCCGGTCTCTACGTGACCGTTTATCGAAAATTCTAACATGCTGCTAGCTGCTGAAGGTTGAAATGTAATTTCGTGTCACCTCCTTCAGCTCAGCGTATGAGGGAATCACGTAGAGAATCGGCTGCATGTCGCTGTAATCGTAGGGGGTGTTGATCACCTGTTTCAGGTCGAATGGGCGGCGTTCGACGTTGTCGGAGAAGGCGTGTTCGAGTTCGCCGTAGCTGGAGAGGAGGCCGGCGCCGTAAGCTTTGTTCTCGCCTTCGTGTTCGACCATGCCAAATTCGACGGTGAACCAATAGAGGCGGCCTAGTTCTTCGAGTTGGTCGTCGGTGGCGATGCGTGCGCCGTGGCCGATGAACTGCGAAAAGTCGGCAAAGTTTCGGTTCGTGAACATCGGAATGTGACCGATGGCTTCGTGGACGATGTCGGGTTCGGGCGTGTATTCGGGCCGCGAATGGTGGCGGATGTACTGCGTGCACAGCATGGTGCGATACGACAGCCACGAAAGGAAGCCCCGGGTTTCGACAAGGCCTTCGATGGGCGCGAGTCGAAAGTTTGAACGCTCTTTGAGCCGGCGGTTCATCTCGGTAAGCTGGGGGATGCGGTCGTTTGAAATGCCGAGATCTTTCTTCGCCTGCAGATAGAACGGGCTGGCGTATTTCTTCTGCAGTTCTTCGAGACGGCCGGCCACGTGCTGCCACACGCCTTGTTCGTCCGCTGTGTAATCAACGTCGGTGATCTCGCCGGTTTCGCGAAAGCGTTTTGCGAGGCTGGCGATGTGGTCGCGGCGGCGGCGATAATCTTCGTCGTGAGCGCCCGGATGGTCGAGCTCGAGCTGGTTTATGTCTTCGAATTCGAGATCGCGAAACGTAGGCAGGTCGGCGTCGGTAATATGAAAATTATCGAGCGGAAATGCAGGCTCGGCAGTGGCGGCGGCGGCTGATTCGGTCATTGTGCTCATGTCGGCTCCTTGTCTAAAGGTACGATGCCGGGAGAAAAAGCTAGGTTATCTGTGAATAATCTATTCTAATGGAATTGCCGGGTTAAATGAATAGGTTTCGTAAAACGCGGGGGCTATTGCGGTTTACCTTATTAGTTTCTCACGCACTCCTGCTTTACAATGTTCGGCGAGAGGCGCTAATGGACGAGATTGACCGAAAAATACTGAAGGAACTGCAGGAGGATGCCCGCACGAGCTATGCGGAGCTTGGGCGGCGAGTGGGATTGACGACGCCTGCGGTGATCGAGCGCGTCAGGAAACTTGAAGATGCGGGCATCATCACCGGATATCGGGCGGAGATCGACACGGCGAAGGTCGGCCTTCCGATAACGGCGTTCGTGCGGATGAGCATCACGGGCGTGGATTACAGCCACATCATTGAGGTGGCTAAGGGGTCGAGCGAGGTGCTTGAATGTCACCGCGGGACGGGCGGCGACTCGTTCATTATGAAAGTGGCGGTCCGGTCGGTGGAGCACCTGCAGGAAATCATCGACAAGCTAACGCCCTATGGCATAACGACGACCGCTATCGTACTCTCGTCGCCAGTGAAGCGGCGAGTTATAGAGGTCTAAGCTGTGGCGGTCGGCGGGGTGCGTAGGATCTTTTCCATCTTGCGGCCCTTTGCTAATTCGTCCACGAGCTTGTCCAGATAGCGGATCTGTTGAGTGAGTGGGTTTGTGATCTCTTCGACGCGATAGCCGCAGATGACGCCGGTGATGAGATCCGCGTTGGGATTTATTACGGCTTTTTGAAAGAAGGTCTGGAACGTGGCCTTTTCTTCGATAAGCTTATTGAGTTTCTTTTCGTTAAAGCCGGTCAGCCACTCGATCACCTGGTGCAGCTCTTCTTTTGTTCTGCCTTTCTTCTCAACCTTTGTGACGTAATGCGGGTAAACGGAAGCGAACGTCATCTTTGCCATTCGTTCGTCGTGGTGGCTTGTGTCTGTCATAGTCTCTCTAAAACTCCCTTGCGCTTGATCAGATTTTTATAATCCCACTGGATATCGCGAGCCTTCTTGAGCCAGCGGCGAATGTCGGCGACGTTTACCTGATCGCTTGAGGTGTAAAGGATCGAGGCATCTTTGAACTTGCCGGTGCCTGGTTTCAGAAGCTCTTCATTGAAATCGGCGTCGCTCCAGAACATCAGACGGATGCCTGCTTTTAATTTACTGTACCCGACGATCGGGTTGCCATCCAAGAACCAGACGGGATGGCGGTGCCAGATCTTGTTTTCGGCTTCGGGCAGGTTGTCGGAGATCGTTTTTGCGAGCAGGTCGCAGATCTCGCGGTCGGACGGAGAGAGGGCGGCGTTAAAGTTTTCTGTATCTTTGTTCATTTTCCGGACTTCTCCATTAAATGAAATGAGAGGACGACAGGCAGGTGCCGTCCTTTCCGTGTGTCATTTTTTCTTTTTCTTGCGCGGCTCGGTGGTCTTGCCGTCGAAATCTTCTTCGTTGGCTTCGGCCTCTTCTTTGGTTTTGCGGACGATCTGGTCCTTGTGATGCGGCGGCGAGTAGATGGTGTAAAGCTTTAGCTCGTCTGTCGCTGAGATGTTGATGACGTTGTGTTTTGCCCCGGCTGGGATGACGACCGCATCGCCGTCTTTTACAGTATATTTATTCCCGTCGATCTCCACGCGGCCCTTTCCGCCTTCGAAGCGGATGAACTGGTCGTTCTCGTCGTGGACCTCTTCGCCGATATCCTGTTTCGGCTTGATGGCCATCAACACAAGCTGGCTATGAGTTGAGGTGTAAAGTACCTTGCGGAAATTTTTGTTCTTTTCGGTGTCGCGTTCGAGGTTCGTTTTAAATCCTTTCATATTCCTCCCTTGGTTAGTTGATGATCTGCCGGTAAAGCTCGTCGCGATCGCCTTCTTGCGACATGCGGCGCCTAAACTCTAAAGCATTATCTTTATAGTCTTTATTTGTGTAAAGTTCGGCAAGTCTTGATTGGAAAACTTCGTCGTTGAGATCCCGAATGCGTATGCCTTTTGGGCCGAGTCCGAGAGCGTGGATGGTACGTGCCCAGAAGGGCTGATCGATCGCGTGCGGGATGACGAGAGCGGGGCATCCGTATTTGACGGCCATGTGGGTCGTGCCGGATCCGCCGTGGTGAACGACGGCGTAGACCTGCGGAAAGAGCCAATCGTGCGGGACGTTCTTGATGAAGACGACGTGTGCGGGAGAGTCGTCGGATCGTTTGAGTCCCCCGCCGGCAGTGGCGATGATCGCGGGGATGTTGTGCTTTTTGAGGGCGTTTAGGATGATTGCCGTTTTCGTTCCCGGGTCCGGGTTGGTCATGCTGCCGAAGCTGATGAATACGATCTTCTCGTAGGTAGCGATGAACTGTTCTAGCTCGTCGGGCGGCGTCCAATGTGCTGCTTTGTCGCGTTCGAAATAGCCGACGACGCGGGCGCTATCGGGCCAGTAAACGGGGCGCGGGAAGAGGCTGGGCGAGACGGTGTAGAAGGTTTTCTCGGTCGTTTCCATCGCCCTCTGTATAGAAGAGACGGTAACGCGGAGGGCGGGGTAGTCGTTTTGTATTGACCTAGTGAAGCGCTTTACGGCGATTGCTTTGATCTTGTTGACGAGCCAAAAGCTAGCTCGGTTTAGCGTCGTACCATAGTTGCCCCACATCACTGCGAAATGCCGGACGACATGATACAAGCCCGGAATTGGGGACAACATTATCGACTTGCCGGGTTTTGCCATGCCCCAGATGATGGCGGTGTTGCACTTTGGGTGATAAATGACGCGGTCGGGGGCTTCGTCGAGGGTGACGCGGTGCTGGAGGTCAACGGAGTCTCGCGCCAGCTTCATCCCTTGTTTTGCGAGCGATGCCCAGCTTGCGAATCGCTTGAGGATACTGCCTTCGCCGCCAAGGATGCGTTTGGCGTCAATGCCGTCGATCAGCTCGAGGAACGCTTTGTCGAAGCCATGGAAGCGAAAGCCCATTTGCTCCGATTCTGATCGAAACTGCTCCGGAAAAAGGCAAACCACTTCCCACCCCCGCTCGAGCAGGATCTCGCCGAGAGCCAGAAACGGCTCCACATCGCCGCGAGTTCCCATTGAGATTAGAAGGGCTTTCATTGTTTCACTTGCAATGATGTGTCGACTGTTTTCACTTTCACGACGTACCACGGAACCGGCTCAACTTCGGCATTTTCATCATTCATAAACGCTATGATAGGTGCCCAGTCTGCTGCGGCATCAAACAGTCCGAATTCATTAAGACTCAGCCCAAACTTCTCAGAAAGTTCGTTCGCCATTTCATGGCAATGAAATGTATGGAAACCTGCGCCGAACTCAACGCCGATGAGATCGAAACCAAGTAGTCGCTCCCCTTCGGTTTCGAGCTCAACTTGGTTGTTCATCAACGCTAGAGCGATCCCTAAAAACTCCTCGAGCTCGGGATCGCTCATATACTCGTTCTTCTCACTTTCGCTAAAATAGATCGCGACCAACGTCAGGTCCTCTATATGCGAGAAGAATTTGTTCCGGCAGTCGAGTGCGGTCTGCTTGTCTACGAATACGCCGTTCCAGCTGATTGTTTGAGACAACAATTGCTCTTCGACCCACCGTCTTATGCAGTCCACCTCGGATTTGCTAAGGCGAAAAGAGCTCGAGGAATCTCTACGCGGTGTTCTATCCCACGGATAGGCCCATTCCCCCAATACGATTTCGTTAATGCAACCACTCGCGGTCAGGACGATCTTATCCTTCATTTCGCCGAAACTTAGTGGGCTTGGTTTGATCAGGTAATAACCGCCGAGGAAATAATTCATTATCGATTTTCAGATTCAGGCCATCCGGGACCGGTGGAAGCGCGGAGATCGGTCATCCGCATGTCGATGATAGCAGAAGGTGGCATGCGGATATCTGCGCTTCCCGCTTCGAACGGGATGCTGAGTTCCGCTTATCTGCAGTTACCCGCTAGAATTGGTGGGAGCTTTACTCACTCGATCGCCTTGTACTTGCGTAACAACAGATTGAATAGCTTGTTGCGAGCTTCGTCGACGCCTTTGCCGCTGGCGTTGATGGCGATGACGACTGCTATGTCTTTTTTGGGATAGACCATGATGCCGGCATAGAAGGTGCCGGCGCTTCCGGAGTGAGTGCTGGCGGGCAAACCTCTAATCTGTACCACGTTCCATCCGAGGGAGTAGTCGCCGATCGGCTCATGCAGTTTTTCAAACGTAGATGTTGTTAGAAAACTCGCCTGTCGGTTCAATCCGCCGAGGTTTGCCTGCGCAAAGCGTGCCAGATCGATAATGCTGACGTGGATGTCGCCGGCGGGTGCTATCAAAGGTGTTAGCTTGTAATCATCATTCGGCGAATGGGGAATGAAGCCGGAGTCTCCTCGTCTGTGCCCCCATGGTTCGTCAGGGTGAGTGCGAGCGGCCCAGCCGAAGCCCGCGCTCTTCATTCCCAACGGCTCAAACAACAACTCCTGCATCAAGGTCTCCCATGACTTGCCCGTGATGCGCTCCGCCATTGCGGCAGCAAGCCCGTATCCTGCGTTGGAGTAGACGTGTTCCCCTACCGGCGAAGCGGCGCCTCGGCGGAGAAGCCATTCCGCAAGCGATCGTCGGATAGCCGTCGGATCGCCCGTGAATTTAGGCAGTGTATCTATCTCCTCATCCTCTTCGAACGGTTGTATACCTGCTCGGTGCGAGAGAAGTTGTTCGAGCGTTATCGTGCGAAGCGAAGGATGTATCTGATCTTTCCACTCCGGAAAAACGTCGGCCAGCGTGGTGTTCCATGAGATCTTGCCTTTTTCGACCAGGGCCGCTGCCATAGCAGCAGTCATCGGTTTGGTAACTGAGCCGGTGTGGATCCTGTCTGTGACCAATATGCGACTTGGTTTGCCGGTAATGCGTAATCCACTTGCTCCGGCCGCAACCGTCCCGTCCGTGCGTACGACTGCGGCTGCGATGGCCGGCAGATCAAATTCTTTACGAACCTCTTCGAGCAGAGAAGAGATGTCCTCTCGGACGATCGGCGCTCTTTTTTTCGAATCACCCCGGGCAAAAATACCTGTGGCGGCAACACAAATAGCCAATACCGCGAAAACGGAGATCGTCATTTTGTTTTTCATCTTATGATCCTGTTCTGGTATGTGAAGGAAACCGACCTGCCGACGCAATGCGAACGCAATTTCGCGCCAAAAGGAATTAAACGCTGCTCTTACGATAAGAACACCGCCGGGCGGTGTAATGTGACAGTGGCGAGATCGAGCACGAGCTCATTTTCGCATTATAGATTCCACGGGATCTGGCTGCGGAGGCGGGTTAGTGTGCGATCCAAGCCGACTATTTCGAAGACGGTGAGCATTGAGGGTCCCACGCCTACGCCGGTGAGGAGTGTTCGGGAGCCGTTCATGATGACGCCAAGCTTAGTACCTTTTTCCTCGGTGAACGCTTTGACGACGGTCTCTATCTCCGATTCTGTGAACGCTTTATCCGTGGCTACTGCTCCTGTTTCCGTCTGTGATCCGAATTCGCTTCCGAAGCGGTCGGCTAGCTCGGGGAGCCAGGTTTGGAGGTCGGGGAATTTGGAGAGGTTTTTGGCGACAGCCGCCGGGTCGAAGTCGAAGTCTTCGCTGAAATAGGCGCGGCCCTGGTTTGAAAAATCCTTGAGGGTGAAGAAGCGCTGGCGGATGGCGTCGAGGGTGCGGATGAGCCAATCGCGTGAGCCGATCTCCTGGATGGCGGCGGCGACGGTGGCGGGGCGGCCGTCGGGGCCGAGGTCGGCGGTGGAGGGGATGTCGGCGGACATCGCGACGCCTGCCTGATCATATTCTTCGCGCCAAAGCTTGGCGGATCTCAGCTCGGCTTTGACGAATGGCAGCAGTTCATCGAGAGGCATGGTGCGGATGTATTCCGCGTTGAACCAGATGGCCTTGTCGTCCGTCCACTTGCGCGGGTCGTCGGGGTGAAAGTTGAACATCGCGTTCGAACGGTGGATGCCTTCGAGCGTAAATTTTTCGACGAGTTCGTCGAGCGAATAGATCTCCTGCTCTTCGCCCGCTGACCAGCCGAGCAGAGCAAGGAAGTTGCGAAACGCGGCGGCCAGAAAGCCTGCGTCGCGATAGGTCGTCATCGAAACGATCTCGCCGTGCTTTCGTTTTGAAAGCTTTCCTTTGTTCGGCGCGAGGATTAGCGGGAGGTGCGCAAATGTCGGCGGCGTCACGCCGAGAGCTTCGTAGATCAGGATCTGTTTGTGCGTGTTGGTGAGGTGATCCTGTCCGCGGATGACGTGGGTGATCTCCATCTCGATGTCGTCGCAAACGACGGCGAGATTATAAAGCGGATGCCCATCGGAGCGGAGAAGCACGAGGTCTTCGGTGTCGGCGTAGTCGCGTTCCTGAATGCCGTAAACCTGATCGTCGAATGCGGTGCGGCCTTCGACAGGCACTTTGAGGCGGATCGCGAACGGTTCGCCGGCCGCGGCGCGGCTGTCGCTTTCTTCGCGGGTGAGGTCGCGATAGGGGTTGTCGCGCATCGTTGTTTCGCCTTGTTCGGCGCGGGCGCGTTCTTTGATAGCGTCTTTGATGTTGCCTTGGACGGGGGCTTCTTTCGGTGTGAAATCGCGATACGCTTTGCCCTCTGCGAGCAGGCGAAGCGCTGCGGCACGGTGCTTATCGGCGTTGTTCGATTGGAAAACGATCTCTTCGTCGTGGCCGAGTTCGAGCCATGCAAGGCCGTCGAGAATCGAACGGGTCGATTCTTCGGTCGAGCGCGCGAGGTCAGTATCCTCTACCCGAAGCAGGAACTTCCCACCAGTGCTGCGGGCGTAAAGATAGTTAAAAAGTGCGGTCCGTGCGGAACCGATATGCAGATAACCCGTCGGCGACGGAGCAAAGCGAACGCGTGTAGTCATAAAGGATGATTTTCACGCAATCGCGTGCGGAACGCAATGCAGTGCGATTTAGTTATAACAGCTTGGCGGCGGAGCAATGACCTCGTAGATTTAATAAACCTGGAACTTGATGCCCGTTTCAGTATCAGGGCAGTCACGTCCATTTAGTAATGCCCCGGCATTCTGTTCGAGTAAAGCGTATGCCTCGTGACGCGGCCAGCTCCACGAGCGAACGTCGCCCTCGCCCCGAGCTTCGATCAGACGCCTGTAAAGAATCTTGCGCGTCGAGCATTGATCCTCGTCCGACATCGACCCGATGCCCTCCATCACCGCCGGGTTCGCGTCGTCGCTGAGATTTGATACATAAACGGCATCGTAATCACGCCCGTGCTGCATCAGTTGAATATTTTTCCGAGCAATGAAATCATCCGGGTTCATCAGATTTGTTGCCGCGAGGACAACGATCGCTGACCAAAGCGCCCCCCACGCGAAGTTGTTTCGTCGACCCCGCAGAACCGTCCACGTGAACCACACAAACACGATCGCCAGCCATATGATCACCACCATCGGATAGAACCGCACGGTCGTCCATCCATACCCAAGCTCGCCGGTCAGCAGGATCAGCCGCTGCATCGCCGATGCCATGATCACAAACAGCAATCCGACCTGTATGCCCGCAAACACTCGGAAGATGGTCTCGTTGCGTCCTTCGTCCCGCCTCAATAGCCAGTGCCCGCCGAGCAGCATCGGCAGAACCAGGACCGAAAGGAACACTAGCTCGCCAAACCCACGGCGGGCATAATCAGCGAGCTTGAAATCGGGCGTGTTCTGTACCAATTCCATCCCGCCGAACAAATAGGGCAGCTGCAGGACGACAAACGCGAGGAACAGAACATTGACGGCCCCCAGAATGATGATCGTCTCTACACGCCCAAGCGTGAAAAATGACGGGATGCTGGAATTATCCCAGTTCTGCCAATCGCGTTTGCGCGGTTCACCCGCGGCTTCCACCTTCGGCGTCGGATCCTCCGCGCCGGTGTTTGGAGGATCACTGATATTGATGTGATCAATGATGGTCACATTGTCGGGCAGGTTCTTGGCTGAGTCACCAGGTTCGGCCGTGAACTTGTCGACCAAGCTGCCGTCTGTCGAGGTCTTTGCGTCGGCTTTAACGTCGGTGTCCGCATTGGGCACGGGCGACGCCTGCGTCGCGACGTTGTTCATCGCATGTTCGATCAGCGTGCTTCTGAAGTAACCCGCCGTCAGCCACGCAAGAAATGCCGTCAGCATTACATGCGAAACCACCGTGTCTATTTCAAAGTAAACGATGCGGTTGATCATCCCCTCAAACGCCGCATCTGCCGCCATCAATAGTGCGCCAAATATCATCACAACGGGCAACGCGATCGCCAACCCACGCAGCGCCGAAAATAAGTGACGGCTCACCCGGTCGTGCTCGATCTTCGTCCAATCTACATCCGCGCCCAGCACCGCAAATCCGCCAAAGAGCGAGCTTAGCCCTGCCCACACCACGCCGCCTGCATAGTGAAAGGCACCTGCGATCCGCTGATCGATCCCAAAATTGGGCAGCACTAGAACGCCCATCAGTGCAATGATCGCCAGCGTGTCGAAAACGAGAAGCTGTTCAGAATCGCGTATCAAAAACATCGACGCGAAAAAGATCATCGCCCCATGCAGCGACAGCGTCCGCGCCGTCAGCAGCTCAGCCCGATGCCGATACGTCAGCCCCACCATGACCAGCGTAAACACCGTCACAAACAAGAATGCGTTCAACCCCCACGGCGTCTGCCGCAATAGCAAATTACCCGCTGCGCCTATAAAAAGCGCCGTCCAAAGAACCTCGATCCCAGTTCGTGTACGTATATTCATCATGAAACCCTCAACTAAAGAAAAGTTAGCTTCTACCTTAATCGACTATTTGGCTGGATCAGTAAAATGGCGCCAAGCACGCCGGAGACAACCAGTGCGATCAAATACCACGCCCCTGTAAATAGTATGATCGGAATTGCTATTGCGTCGGAATCGGGCGGAAACGCACCGGCCATGAGCAAATAGTACATATAGGCGGTGTAAACCATAGGAAGAGCCATGTAGCCGAATATGATTATCAGTGCAATCCCGATCTGCTTTTCGTGGCTGAAGTTCTCAAACATGTCTAAATCCCTCACCGCCCCTTCATCGCCTTGATCAGTGCTTCCATGTGGTCGAGATAGCGTTCAAGTGCCTTTCGGCCATTGCCGGTGATGCTATACTCCGTCAGGGGCATTCGATCGGCGAAAGATTTCGTCATCTTTATATAACCCGCGTCCTCGAGCTTTCGCGCATGGACGCTGATGTTTCCGTCGGACGTATCGAGCAAGTTTCGCAGGTCAGTGAAACTCAGCTTGTCATTCGCCGCGAGCGCGCTGATTATTCCCAGCCGCATCCGTTCATGGATGACCTTGTCCAGATCATTCGAAACCTTGCCAGCTGCCTTCTCAACACGCAGAGCGTGCCGGCCGGAGTCATTATTTTCCTGTTTTAATGCCAAATTTTTCTGCGACATATCAATCTCAACTCCCCGCAAAAGGCGTCCCGATTATCCCCACTACCAGCTCCGCCCATACGACCAAAAAGCCGAACAGCACAGCGGCGCATAGCGCGAGCCGATACTGATTTTGCTTCACCGTGCGGAGGACAAGCTCGAGCAATAGTCCGGTGCCGGAGAGCAGAACGCCCATAACGATAAAATCGGCTAAGTCCCAATTGACCTCGTCTGTGAATTGCATCGCGATCAGGGGAATCAGCAACAGCATCGCCGCCGCGATCAAAATGCCCAGAAGTCGTATGTTTTGAAAGCTCATATCATCTACTCCCATATCCCGTGATGGCCCTTCTCGCTTGTCACTAGAGGCCGCGCTCCTTCGTAAACTTCACACTCCGCAGCAGCGGGTTGTTGTAATCGAAACCCACGACCGCTCCCGAGTTATCCCGGCGAAAACGAATCAGCGAGCCGCCTATCTGAAACGTGTCTTGGTCAACGGGCTTAAATTCCGCCGTATTCGCCTCGTTGATGCGAACTGCCAAGCCGTCCTTCGACGGAGTGGCAACAAAGGTAGCCATCAGCTCATCGCTGTAAAAACGCCCTGCAAATAATTTGAGATCTTCAGCCGTGGGGGAATACGACTTCGGCCGACGATATCGCGTCACCACTCCGTCGGATGTCTTGATCTCGATCTGATCCGCTGACTGGTAATTAAGTTCAAACTCTGCTTCCGACATAAAGTACAGCGTCGGCCGCTGGTTGCGAAAACGCTCCCCGCCCATGGGTATGAGCGGACCCCCGCCGGCTATCATCAGCGTGTTGTTGTTCACCGCCAGCCGCAGCGGTTCTCCTGTCTTTTCGTTAAAGTACGTCCCGGCCTTACCCGTCAGGTCCGCGGTCACATCTGATCTCGGCTGCTCCGGCTCCTCCTCCGCCGGCAGAAACAGATCAAACACCCGGCTGGCATACACCGGTCTCGCCCCGCCGTCCTGGTTGCACATTATTGCTACCGCGAGCGAATGCTCCGGAAGATGACCAGACCTAGCGCTGTAACCCGCCGCGCCTCCGGTGTGCCAAACCAGCCGCCCGCCGCGGCCCGGGCGAAGTTCGACGAACAACCCACGCGCGTAGGTCAGTTTCCTTCCGTTATGCAGAGTCGTCGGTTCCTGCAGCTTGTGCGTGACAAACTCACCGAGGTTCGACGTGTTTAACGCGTCGTGCCACAACACCAGGTCGCTGGCGGTCGTGAACAGTGCTCCGGCGCCGCCGCGTTCGTTGCCCAGATACATATCCAGCTTCCACCCCGATGGGCCTTTCTTATAACCGAGTGCCCGATTCTTGATCAGATATAACGGATCGTCGACGTAGGTAGTAAGCTTCATTCCCAGCGGCTCAAAGATCCGCTTGCGAACGAATGCCGGGAACGGTGTCCCGCTCACTGCTTTGACGATCTCGGGCAGCAGGACATAACCGCTGTTTGAATAGGACCACTCCTCACCCGGCCTAAAATTAAGCTCGCGTTGCCGCAATATCATCGTCATTGCGTCCGGGTCTCCTCCCGCAAAATTGAGTAGCGGCTGCCAATCTCGAATCCCGCTCGTATGGGTCAGCAGGTGATCTACGGTGATCTTGTCGCCGTAATCGGGCAGACCCGGAATGAACTTGCGGACGTCGTCCGTCAGCGCTAGCTTGCCTTCGTGCACAAGCATCAGGATAGCCGCCGCAACGAACTGCTTTCGGATCGATCCGGCGTCAAAAACTGTTTCCGGACTAAGCGGCACATCCCGCTCTAGATCTGCGGAACCGTAAGCCTTATTCACGAGCAGTTTCCCTTCCTGCGAAACCGCTACGGAGCAGCCGGGATCGCCGGCTTTGACCCATTCAAATATCTTGTCGATCTCCGCAGTCTTTTCCTGGGCAGAGACTCCGGCAACCATCACCGCCGCAGTTATAACCGAAAGCACATAAACTTTATAATTACGCATATATATCACCTTCTCTAGATCCTGTTACCCGCCGTATTTCTTTGCGATGATCGCACCAAAAACAATGTGCGTCATGCCGAACGTCAGGCCCATAAAGTAGTTTCCGTAAGCAGCGGGAAGGGCGAACGCCAACGCCCCGGCCCCCATGAATATCCAACCCATTACCGGTACCGCTTTCACCGAGAACGCACCGCCTGTCACGACGGCTGCTCCGTAGCAAAGCATCCAGGCCGGTGCCAACAATTGATAATGTTCGTACCGCCACAGCCCGAGGGTGATCGCGACTCCCGCGATCAGCGGCGGGGTGAAGCCGAAAGCGAACTTGCGAGCCGGGGCGGATAGCAGCGGAACGTTCGCGATCTTCGATTTCTGCCACATGGCCAGCAGGCCGATAGCAAATGCGAGCATTGCCTCCGCCAGCCACACAAGGAGCCAGTTACGCAGATATACCTGCTGAGCAGCTATCACTGCCGCCGCCACCGCCGTCGCGCCCATCAGCATCCCGCCCAGTCCGGGCACGGCCGTAAAGCTGGTTGAACGCTCCATTGTTTCGCGGATGTATTTGAGATTGTCGAGCGCCCGGTCGCCGATGTTTACCGGCTCGTTCGCCTGAGGTTCTTCTTTCGCAAGAGTAAGGATCTTCGCCATACAAGAAGCAACATATACGAAGTTGTCGGCGACGTCAAGTACTTTATGACATAAAGTGAAAAATAAAAACAAAAGCCGCTGGCGACTCCGTCCTCGGCTTATTTCTTATTCTTTTCCCGTTCGGCGATGATGTCGCCGAGGTTCTCTATCGGAGGAGCTGAGGGATCGTCCGTTAAAAACGTCAGACGCGGTCCTTGGCGGATAAAGTGGCGGCCGTTCCATTTATATGACGAGAGGGTGTAATGCGTCGGGCAGCAGATCTGCACTTCGTCGCCCTGTACCTTGCCCGTTTCCACCTCACCCAACATAAAACGATCCTGACCGTATAGCTCTATAACAAGTTCGCCGTCGTCAGGCCGTATCGACTTGAGCCCGCCGTCCGCGCGGTCCCCGGTGCGGAAGTGCCACATTAGCTTTGGCCCCTCGTCGGACCATTCGTAAACATAAACGATTTGGGGGATGGCATTGCCGGTGGTCTCGATCTTTAGGATGACGATCGCCTCATCGCTGCCGTCACCATTAGCGTCGAAATATTTCGTTACAACATGCGACAGCCCGATACGGCGTTCGGCGCGGCGACGGATCTTTTCCTCGTCGGGCATGTCTTCGTGGATCGGCAGGGAAACGGGGTCTAGCCGGCCATTTACGAGTTGAGCCTCGCTGCCGTCGCGGTTCTCCCAGCCTCGAGGAAGCGGGTATGAATGATTGAGAAAGTCGTAGCCTGCGATCGGCGAATCTGAAGTTCGAAATCTCGTATTCGTCAGCTCCGCCTGCAAGTCAGGCACAGTTGACGCCGGTTCGGCCTCCGCCTCGACTGTCGGGGCCTCAGCCGCCATAACCGGCGTGCTCACATCGTTGCGGGTCGTTTGCTCAACATCACCGCATCCTTGGGTCAATAAAAGAATCGCAATCGCGAGGGCGCCCGCGATATCTCTTATTCCAAATTTTGCCATTGATTTCGATTTGTCGAAGCTAGGCCCGCGTCAGATTTCGATACTTGATCCGGTGCGGTTGATCGGCGTCATGCCCAAGCCTTCGCTTGCGGTCCGCTTCGTATTCGGTGTAATTGCCGTCAAAATATTCGACGTGAGAATCGCCTTCAAAGGCCAGGATGTGAGTCGCGATGCGATCAAGGAACCAGCGGTCATGGCTGATAACAACAGCACAACCGGCAAAGTTTTCAAGGGCTTCTTCAAGCGCCCGCATGGTGTTTACGTCGAGATCGTTAGTAGGCTCGTCGAGGAGAATGACGTTAGCACCAGATTTTAACATCTTTGCAAGATGAACGCGATTGCGCTCGCCGCCCGAGAGCTGCCCGACCCGTTTTTGCTGATCGGAACCCGAAAAGTTGAACCGCGAGACATAAGCGCGTGAATTCATCTCGCGTTTACCAAGCGTTACGAAATCTAGTCCGTCGGCAATTTCATCAAAGATCGTTTTATCGGCATTAAGCGAATCGCGCGACTGGTCAACATAACCGAGCTTGACCGTCGGCCCGACCTTGAAGGTCCCGCCGTCAGGTTCTTCTTGGCCAGTGATAAGCCGAAAGAGCGTCGTCTTACCGGCACCGTTTGGGCCGATAACGCCGACGATGCCGCCGGGCGGCAGCGAGAATTCGAGTGCCTCAAACAAGAGCTTGTCGCCGTAAGCCTTTGAAACGCCGTTCGCTTCGATAACCAGATCGCCGAGCCGCTCGCCGGGCGGGATGAAGATCTCAAGATCCTCGCTCCGCTTCTCCGACTCGGTCGCGACCATCTTTTCATAATCGTTAATGCGCGCCTTCGATTTCGCATGCCTTCCTTTCGGCGACATTCTTATCCACTCAAGCTCGCGTTCCAGCGTCTTCGCGCGTTTGTCCTCGGTCTTTTGCTCCTGTGCAAGCCGCTGCTGCTTCTGCTCAAGCCAGCTCGAATAGTTACCCTTCCACGGGATGCCCTCGCCGCGGTCAAGCTCAAGGATCCAGCCGGCCACATTGTCCAAAAAGTAACGGTCATGCGTCACCGCGATGATGGTTCCTTCATACTTCTGCAAATGCTGTTCAAGCCACGCGACGGTCTCGGCATCCAAATGATTCGTCGGCTCATCAAGCAGCAGAATGTCGGGCTTTTGCAGGAGCAATCGGCACAACGCGACGCGGCGCTTTTCGCCGCCGGAAAGATTCTTTATCGGCGTATCAGCGGGCGGGCAACGCAACGCGTCCATCGCCATTTCTAACCGTGAATCGAGGTCCCATGCATCCGCCGCGTCGAGCTTTTCCTGCACCGCGCCCTGCCGTTCGATCAGCGCGTTCATCTCGTCATCATCCATCGGCTCGGCGAACTTGGCGTTTATTTCCTCAAATTCTTTCATGAGGTTGACGGTTTCCTGCGCGCCCTCTTCGACGATCTCCTTCACCGTTTTCGTCTCATCAAGCTTCGGTTCCTGCTCTAACAGCCCCACCGAATAGCCCTTCGAGAAGACGACCTCGCCGTTATACCCCTTATCAGCCCCGGCGATGATGCGCAACAGGCTCGATTTGCCCGCCCCATTCAACCCCAGCACGCCGATCTTCGCCCCGTAAAAGAAAGACAAATATATGTCCTTCAATACCGGTTTTTTATCGTAAAACTTTGATACCTTGACCATCGAAAAGATGATCTTGTTTGGTTCGGGACTACTCATAAAAAAGAATGCCGCAGTGCGGCGGTGAATCAATTGAAAGAGATTAAACCTATATCGTATTCGACGCGGCCGATAACTCCAAACCCGCGCCCGATGACGTCCGACGGCAGCACTTAAGCTAAACTGTTGATTGTTACGATGGAAAATTCGCTACTCATAACGCTTGTAATTCTCGCGGTCGCGGTGACCGCGTTTTTGTCGGACAAGATCCCGCCGGATCTTGTTGCGCTTCTGGTCGCGGTAGCCCTCGGCCTAACGGGCGTGCTGACGCCTGAAGAAGCTTTTTCGGGGTTTAGCCGATCTGCCGTTATCATTCTTATCGCGATTTTCATTATGGCCGAGGCATTGAAACGTACAGGTGTTACGGGACGCGTTGGCAGTTTCTTGGTCAAAGTGGGCGGCGACGGTGAGGGGCGGCTGACGGTCGTGGTGATGGCTGTCGGCGCATTCCTTACGCTTTTTATGAATAATATCGCGACCGCGGCGGTGCTTATGCCCGCCATTTCGGGTGCGTCGCGAAGGGCGGGCATCAGCAATTCGCGTTTATTGATGCCGCTGGCATTCGCGACGATCATCGGCGGCGCGGCAACGCTGTTTACGACCTCGAACATCCTGCTCAATTCGATCTTAATGGACAGCGGCTTGCCCGGGTTCGCGATCACAGATTTCGTCTGGGTGGGAATTCCGGTTGTGCTTGCGGCGATAGTTTATATGGCCCTTTACGGACGGAGTCTGCTAAAAGGCGAATCGATGCTTGACCGGACGCATGCGCCGAATCGGGGTGACGATCATGACCTTGTTGCGGCATACGGGCTGGATCGTAATTTGTTCAGGACTCGCGTTCCGGAAAACTCCGTTTTGATCGACAGGCCGTTGGAAACGAGTTCACTTAGGGAGAACTTCGGGGTCAGCGTGGTTGCGATAGAACGGGACGGGCGCAGGATCGCGCAGATGACGCCGGGCACTACGATTCGTCGGGGCGACATCCTCATTTTTGAAGGCGACGAAGAGAAATTCAGAGCGCGCGACGTGGAGCCGCTGATGGAACACCTTCCGGCGGAAAGCTGGAAGGAACGGCATCTGGAATCGATGCAGGTCGAAGTGGTCGAGGCGATGATCGCGCCGCGGTCGCGGCTGATCGGCGAGAGCCTGAGGAGTGTTAATTTTCGGGAAAAATACGGGTTGAACGTTTTGGCGATCTGGCGACGCGAAAAGGAGATAACCGTGAACCTCGGCGAAGAGACGCTACAGTTTGGTGACGCAATGCTGCTTCAGGGGACGCATGAAAAGCTGCGGATCGCCGCGAAGGACCCTGATCTAATAATGCTGATGCCGGGGGAATCGCCCGAAAACACGCCGGTGACCGCGCCGACAAAGGGGCGGGTGGCGGTACTACTTTTCGTTCTGACCCTGGTGCTGGCAATCGCATTTCCGGCACTGATCGGCCCGGTGATGCTCGGCGGGGCTCTTGCGATGATGCTGCTCGGGGTTTTGACGACGGAGCAGGCGTACGCTTCGATCGGGTGGCGGAGCGTTTTCATAATTGCGGGAATGCTGCCGATGGGTATCGCGCTGGTAAAGACGAATGCTGCGGGGATCGTGGGAGAGTATGCGGCAATGGTCTTTGGAAGCTATGGCCAGGTCGCAATGGCGGCGGGACTTGTTGTGATCACGATGGTGTTCGTACAATTGCTGAACACTGCCGTTGTAGCGGCAATAATGGGCCCGATCGCAATAAATATTGCGACGGCGTCGGGTTTTGACGCTCGTGCGTTGGTAATGAGTGTGGCTGTTGCGACGTCGTTCGCGTTCGTTACCCCGCTCGGCCACCCGGTGAATATCCTGGTTATGGGCCCAGCTGGCTACAGCTTTCGAGATTTTTTCAGGGTCGGCTTTCCGCTTGCAATGCTGCTGTTCCTAGTAGCGATGGCATTCCTGATCCTTTTCTGGTTGTGACGGGTCGCGTACGGTAAATTATTTGCGATAGAGGATCCTTGCCAACGGCTAGACCCGCTGATTTTAGACAATCCTTGCCGATCTGACCTTCGCTTTGTCGATCCGTTCCCGCTTCACCTCAAACCCGATCCCTGGCCCATCCGGCGCCATTATTGTCCCGTCGGCTGAAACCTCTACCGCTGGTTCGATAATGTCTTCGTGCCAATAGCGTTTGCTGGCAGAGACGTCGCCGGGCATAGTGTAGCCAGCGAGGGTTGAGATGGCGATGTTGTGGGCGCGGCCGATGCCGCTTTCCAGCATGCCGCCGCACCAGACGGGCATTTCGGCTTCGCGGCAGATCTCCTCGACCATCGTCGACTGCGAGTGCCCGCCGACTCGGCCGTTCTTTAGATTGATGATC